>JBFNJI010000003.1:0-803733 GCA_040793985.1 Candidatus Thiodiazotropha sp.
TTCCCTCGGTGGATTACCACCCACCGTTTACGCCAATCAGGACCGGAAAAACTCTAGTTTTGAACTGTCAACTTGACGGGGAAGCTTACGTATCGGGCTCTAAAACAGGGTCAACTGAAACATAAGGTCTCGTTACTGCTTCAGCTTGCTCATGCATTACTTCCACGACTTTTTCATTGGCGCGCAAAATACGGAATGTAGCCCAAGCAAAAAACCCTGTAATGATTACTAATGCGCCTGTCAAATAGTCAATCATCATGCTCTTCCTTTAAGCCCTAATGACAATGATATGGGGTGGCGGCGAAGCCGAAGTCCCAGCCCCGTAGGGGCGACATGATTTTCATGTTAGAAGCTATTTCCGCAACTCCATAATTTGGACTGGCTTATACATTGTGCAGAAGACTTCGATCCCCAGCTTGATTATTAAGGCTGTGATGTAGACGGCGATTGCATAAATTCCGATGCTTAGGCCAGTTAAGGTGGCGACGATAGCAGACGTAAGGTACCGCTTATCAAAAACAGCCTCCATCCCATTTGTGCTCCACATTTTGTAAACATCACTGTGTTTATCGCATAGCGAATGCCAAATGACCGATTGGAAAGCGGCCAAGATGCCTTTTCCCAGCTTTTTTCTTTCAACGAACTGCGCTGGGGAGGGGAGTTTTTGTTTTTCATCATACGAGAGTAGGCCCACTGATTCTTTGTGGACCTGATCGACGAAATCCAAAGCGCCCTCAGGGACTGTGCCACCTAACGCTTCGAGAATTTCATCCTCGTGTTTCGAGTAAACAATTTTTCCGGCCTCATCTTGAATTTGCTGGGGATCGAGATAATCATTGCTTGGTTGAGCGATGCTAGCCAGAAGAGCTTCATCCTCGAACCTTTTTGCTAACGAGACCTTATATTCAGATTTCCTAGCTTCAGAAGTGATATTGCCGACATTTTTTAAGGCCTCAACCATAAATGGGCGGGCTGATTGCAAATTCTTTTGGCGCAGGTAGCAAATTGCCAAGAGAGATGTAGCTTCAAGATACACCCTGGTTCGGGCAGAAACCTTTTGGCGAACACCTATAAAGCCCTGAATGGCCGTATTCAGCTCACCGACTTCCATTGCCGTTTCAAACAACCAATTCTTTGCTTGCATCAGCCGGGTTTCATGACCGGTGGGACGCAAGAGATTTTGAATAGATAACGTGATTTCCTTAGCGCGTTTGTAATCCCGGCGGGCAGCAGCCTGTTTCAACGCGGGCTCCAGAACACGAAGTCTTCCCTTTTGCTCTTCCGTTAATTTTCGTGGTGCCATGTTCTTTTTGCTTCTAACAGGTGCTTATGTAGACGTCATAAATATTGTTTTATGTGGTCGTCACGAATATTGTGATACGTGTAAATAGTCCTCAACTCTCTCTCTTTGTCTGGGAATCGAGAGATAATTGGCATTTGTCGGTTTGGTTTGATGGAAAACAGCATCCTGCCAGAGAGGATTCCCTTAATTCTCTTTAGGTTATCAGAAGTCGCGGTTAAAGCTAAATAGTCAGGAAGCCAGTTCCTGATCAGCTGGCTCTAGATTGTTCAGGGTGGCAATGGCTCTGGTGGAATTCTCGTTAATCTTCCTTGTAAAACCGCCGCCAAGGCAAACTGAACAGCGATGCGGTCTCTGCCGGTCGATTGATTGCAATTTCATAGGCCCGCATGAGGTTCTCCTCCGACAAGACTGCTTCGACTTCGCCATCGGTGAGGGTGCTGCCTTCATAGAGCAGTTGCAGTCGCTGGCAGTAGTGGGCGGCGAGGTTGAGGTCGTTCAGGACGACGATGACGGCTTGTCCCGCCTCGCAGTGTCCACTGAGCAGGGTCATGACATCGAGCTGATGGGCGGGTTCGAGAGCGGAGACGGGTTCGTCCGCCAGCAGGATGTCGGGTTCGGTGACCAGGGCGCGGGCGAGCAGGTCGGTCTGGCAGATGACCCGTTCGATCAGCTTTCGGTCCTCTTGCCCGGGGGGGGGCTGCCAGGGTTCCAGGTTGGAGGTGCGACGAACAACAGGGGACAGGCCACGGTTTATTGCATTATTGACGGCTGTTACTGAATGTTTAATGTGGTCTATCCCTATTACTCTATGTGAAATCAGATAAATATCAATAAAACAATGCGTTACGAAAAATAGAGCAATAAACGAAATAAAAGCACTAGATAAAGACTACTAATTCTTGACCTGTTATTTTTCCAGGAGTATGATTCGTGCCAATGGTTAAGCAAAGGTGTCAAATATGCCAAAGCAAATAGATTACCCAAGGGCCTCGATGAAGAACTGCTTTGTCTTGTCAGATGCGGTTAATGATTTGGGCGGGCAATGCAGCGCAGCCATGGCAGCCGACAAACTTGGTAAGCAACACACTAGTGGAGCTTATAAAGCGTTAGTTGGCGCAGCCGTGAAATATGGATTGCTCACGAACAAGAAGGGGCAACTGACTGTAACTCAGGTCTACCGAGACATAAGGCTTGCATACGATGAGGCAGAGGCAAAGAAAGAAACCCAAAAGGCGTTTTTAACACCACCATTGTTTTCAGATATTTTTTCACGTTTTGAGAACAAGCCACTACCAGTTGCCCACTTCGAAAAGCTCTTGATTCGTGAATTTGACGTACCCGAGGGGTTTGCATCTCGGGTCAGTGGGTACTTTTTGGAAGGAGCCAAACAATGTGGGCTTCTAGGTGATGGAGACATACTTTCTCGAGATTCGGATGATGCAAATCAAATTATCGTAAATGGAGATGGCAACGGCGCGCCGGTAGAGAGCGAAAGTTCTTCAGTACCGTTACAAGAGATTTCCCACCCCGCAGAAGAGGAGGGCAAGTTTTCAGTACGAATAAAAGGGCCAGGTATGGACTCGCTTATTGTTGTTAATGAGGAGGAGGACCTCTTCATAGTTAAGGCGATGTTGAAAAAAGTGGAGAAGCGACTCGCAATCGAAGACGACGAATGGGATGACGCATAAAAAATTAAAGCCCCTGTAGCTAGGCTAAAGGGGCTTTAAATCTTCCGCGGGTGCTAAGGGTTGCCCAAAGGAAGGCCTGACCTACACACACCATTGGAAAGTTTGGCGACTAAATAATGGCTTGTGATAAGGCGGGTGTCAAGGAACCCTGAAAGGTGCTAGGCAATGAAAAAGCCCCCCTTTCCGGCGCCACCCGGTAAAAAGTGGATTTTTAAGAAGTGGTTTATCCACTACAAAACGGGCCAAAAAGTGTATCCGAAAACTGCGGAATGCTTTTGCTTTTTGGTAAACGCATAACTCTAACTGGGGCACCCAAGGGTGGGTGCCCGACCCTAGCAAATGGAATGAGGACGACACGAATATTGTGATATGTGGAAAAAGTTCTCATCTCTCTCCTTGTCTGGGAATCGAGAGATAACTGGCAGCTGTCGGTTTGAGTCGATGGAAAATAGCATCCTGCCAGAGAGGATTCCCTTAATTATTATTAGGTTATCAGAAGTTACCACTAAAGCTAAATAGTCAGGAAGCTGGTTCCTGTGCCGCTGGCTGTAGATTGTTCAGGGTGGTAATGGGTTTTGTTGGATCTTCTTCAATCGTCTTTATGAAGCCGCCGCCAAGGCAAACTGGTGGGTGTTAACGCGTTCCCATTGGCTTTGGTCAGTGCAATGTCATAGGCATCGGCCAGATTCTTCTCATTGAGTACCGCTTCCGCTGACCCTTCCGCGAGGGTGGTGCCCAGATGCAGCAGCTGCAGCCGATGGCAGTAGTGAGCCGCCAGACTGAGGTCATGGAGGACGACAATGACTGAGTGGCCGCTTTCGCAGTGTTGTCTCAGCAGGTTCATGACATCGAGTTGATGGGCGGGGTCGAGGGCGGAGACGGGTTCGTCCGCGAGCAGGATGTCGGGTTCGGTGACCAGGGCGCGGGCGAGGAGGACGCGGGCCTGTTCGCCGCCGGAGAGGGTGTTGAAGGCGCGATCCCGGAACGCCAGCAGATCGGTCTGCCGGATGACCCTTTCGATGATCTCCCTGTCCGCTTCTCCCACGGATTGCCAGGGCTCCAGGTGGGGGGTGCGGCCGAGTTCGATGATCCGCTCCACGCTCATGGGCCAGGCGATCTCGCTCAGTTGCGGGAGGTAGGCGATACGCCTGGCTCGCGCTTGGTAGGGGAGGGATTCGACTCCTTGACCGTCGAGGGTGAGCTCGCCTTCGTCCGGTTCGATCACGCCGGCGAGGATGCGCAGCAGGGTGCTCTTGCCCGCGCCGTTGGGACCGATCAGGCCCAGCATCTCCCCCGGTTGCAGTGTCATGTCCACATCCTTGAGGATCGGCCGTTGTCCACGGCTGAGGGAGAGCGCCCTACCGCTCAACAGACTCATACGCCCCTCCTTCTATGGTGCAGGATCAGCCAGAGAAAGAAGGGGGCGCCGATGAGGGAGGTGACCACGCCGACCTTGATCTCGCCCTCTACCGGCAGCAGGCGTACCCCCATGTCGGCGAGCATCAGCAGCAGTGCGCCGCCCATGGCGCTGGGGATCAGCAGCCGGCTGGGCTGGTAGCCCACCAGGGGGCGCAGCAGGTGGGGCACCACCAGGCCGATGAAGCCGATGGCGCCGGTGACGGAGATGGCCGATCCCACCGCCAGGGCGACGGCGAAAAAGAGGCGTCTTCTCAGATTGGGCAGGTCGGCGCCCATGGAGCTGGCGGTCTCCTCCCCCAGGGTGAGGAGGTCGAGGGGGCGGCCCTGTTGCCACACCAGCAGCCAACCCAGCAGGGTGCCGGGGAGGAGAATCCACAGCTCGTTGCGGCTGACATTGGCCAGGGAGCCGAGCATCCAGAGGGCGATCTCCTGCACCGCGTAGGGGCTGGGGGCGAGGTTGAGCAGCAGGGAGACCAGGGCCAGGGCGAAGGCGTTGACCGCCACCCCCGCCAGGATCAGTGTGAGGGTGCCCCCGTCGCGACCGGCCAGGAGGTAGACTGTCAGGGTCGCCAGCAGGGCTCCCGCCATGCCACCTAAAGGCAGTGCGTAGGCGAAGAGACCGGCGACGCCGAAGTAGAGGGTGATCACGGCACCCAGGGCCGCGCCGCTGGCGCTGCCCACCAGGCCGGGACTGGCCAGGGGATTGCGCAGCAGGGATTGCATCACCGCGCCGCAGAGGCCGAGGGAGGCACCGGCCAGCAGGGCCACCAGGGTTCTCGGGATGCGCAGCTCGGTGAGGATCAGGCTGTAGACGCCGGGCTTGTCGCCGAAGCTCTCCTGCAATGCCTGCATCAGCGGCAGCGGTTGGCTGCCGATGGTCAGGGAGAGCAGGGCGGTAATGACGATGGCGCCGCCGAGGGAGAGCATCAGCCGGTGTTGTCTGACGGCGGCGATCATCGATCTCTCTCCCTCACTCTCGCCTTCTGTAACAGTTCTACTGCATCTGCCAGCATCGGTCCGGGGCAGATCCAGTGCTTGTAGGGTATCTCCACCATGGGATTGTTCGCCAGCAGGCGTTGCAGGGCGGGGTGGCGCAGCTGTCTCTCCGCCAGGGAATCCCCCGAGCCGCTATAGGTCGAGGTGAAGATGGTCTCGGGTTGCCAGTAGAGGACCTTTTCCAATGGCACCGGGCTATAGCCCTTGACCCCATGTTGAGTCGCCAGGTTGCGCCAGCCCGCGAGTCGCAGGGCCTCGTCCTGCAGGGTGTCGCTGCCGCTGGTGTAGCCGCGGGGTTGCAGGAAGATCGCAGTCGGTGGGTGTGTGGGTTCTTCTGCTTTGGACCGCAGTCGTTGTTGCATCTGCTGTATCAGCGATTCACCCCGTTCCCTCTGGCTCAGCCGGGTTGCCAGTTGACGAATATCCTCAACGATATCGTTGAAGCTATGACCAAGGGAGAGTGAATGCAGCGGGTAGCCCAACTGTTCGAGGGTGGTGCGCAGACGCGGGTTGTCGTGGGGTGTGACAAGCACCAGATCGGGTCGCAGGCGGATGATCTCTTCCGCCCTGGCGCGGTTGACCGGATAGCTATTGGCCTGATCCGCCACGAAGGAGCTGTCGGTATCCCGGGAGAGATAGCTGACCGAGGCTACCTGTTCCGGGTCGGCCAGCATCAGCAGCAGTTGGTCGCTGCAGAGGTTCACCGAGACCACCCGCTGGGGTGGCTCGGCTGCCGTTGCCAGTGATGACAACAGGATCAACAGTGCGGCGATCCTATGCGCCCGCATGGCCTACTCGATAAGATAGTTCAGGGTCAGCCAAAGGTTTCGCTCCGGTGCCGGGAAGAAGGCGGCGCGTCGGGTGAAGCCGGCATCGAATCCGACTGCGCCGGTATTCGAGTACTCTTTATCGAGCAGATTATCGATCCGCAGGCCGATGCGCCAGGGGCCGGTGGTGAATTGCGAGCCCAGGTTGACGACGCCATAGCCGGGCAGCTCTTCGAAACTGTTGCTGAAGTCGCCGCCCATTACCCGTTGGCCGCTGAAGAGGCCTTCGGCAAAGAGATGCCACAGAGGTGACGGATGCCAGTCGCCGGATAGCCGGCCGGTACGGGCTGCGACCAGGGGAATCCGGTTGCCGTCGAAGGGCCCGGCGGTGATGCGGGGGTCGGTGTAGGTGAGGCTGCCGTTCAACGTGATATCGGGACGGACCTGCCAGCTGCCCTCCAGCGTGGAGCCCTCGCGTCGTGTCTCGTCCAGGTTGATATTGCTGAACTCGGAGGCGTCGAAGCTGATTTCGTTGTCGAGATCGAGCCGGTAGATCACCAGCTTGGCAGTGATACCGCTACGGCGCCACTCAACGCCGGCCTCGTGTGAGATGCCGGTCTGATTCTCCAGCCCCACCGGCTGGCCGAAGACCGGATTGGTGTGTTCGTCCACGGTGGCGAAGCGGAAATTCTCGTCGACACGAAGGAAAAAGCGCAGTGCATCGTTCGCCTGCAGGCTGAAGCCAAGGGCGCCGACGCGCTCGGAGTCGTCCAACCTGTCGATCCCGGCAAAGCTCTCGATCTGGTTATCGACCGAGGCGCGACGAAATCCGGCGGTGACCGAGATGCGCTCGGTGGCGGGTAGGGTGACTTGGGCGTAGACGGCATCCACGGACTGATCGAGCAGGGTCGGACCGAAACTGGTCTGAAGTGCATAGTCCGTGCGTTCCAGGTCGGCACCGGCGGTGACCCGGGCCTCGCCATTGGCCATCGGGTAGACGCCGATAAAGCGGGGATTGAAGCCTTTGACGGTTCTCTCCTGGGTCGCGAGCGATCCGGGGAAGGTACGGAAGCCGGTTTGGAACTTACGGTCGTTGTCGCGGTGGGTCAGCTCGCCTTCGAAGGACCAGTAGCGTCCCAATTGCTGGCGCAGGCCGAACCGGCTGACGTCTGTCTCGGTATCGCTGAAGTCGCCGGCGTAGGCGGCGGCGGACTGCCTGCGGTTCTGTGACAGCTCATCCGCAAAGAGAGAGCCCGGCAGCCGCTGAAAATGATCGATCCGCTGCTGTTCGAAGAAGAGATCGCCGCGCGCGTATTCATAGTCGAGGCGCAGGTTGAAATCGTTGCGATCCGTCTCGTTGTTATCGCGGTAGTTATCGCTGATCCGGCGCTTGGCGGAGAAGCGGTAGGCCAGCCCGTTGTCGAGCCGGTTGCCGATGTCGGCGTAGCCTTCGCGGCCATCGTAGCTGCCGGCGGCGGCCGCGATGTGGGCGGAGAATGTCTCGGGCTCACGGGTGATGATGTTGACCATGCCGCCCACAGCCTGGTTGCCGTAGAGGGTGCCGGCGCTGCCCTGGACGATCTCGATCCGCGCCACCCGGCGCAGGTCGATGGCGTTGAGATCCGGCGCGGCGATGTCGCTGGGATTGTTGAGGCGTCGTCCGTCCAACAGGATCAGGGTGTTGGAGCCCGCCGTGGGGCCGAAACCCCGCATGTCGATGGTAGCCTGGCTGCCGTCACCGTAGAGGCTGTTGATCTGGATGCCGCTGCGGGACTGCAGCAGTTGTTGCAGGTTTCGCGCGTCGCTCCGTTCTATCTCGTCCCGCTCGATCACCGTGATGCCGGCCGGGGTTTCGATGCCCGTCTGTTCCGTGCGCGAGGCGCTGACGACGATGGTGGGCAGATGCGATGCCGCCAGAAGCGGCAGGTTGGCCACGAATAATATGCCGGCCGTTAACCACCGGTCTCTGTTGGAAAGTTTCACAGTAAGGCTCCCGATGACGCACACCCGCGTCGATGGTTGGGTTGAGTGTGTGCAATGGGAGGAGAGACGGATCAGCGTTGAATGTGCCGGACGCGTCCCCATGTTGCCCACCGCAACACAGCGAATCGCCCAGGCCGGTATCCGGACTCACAGACTGGCTTAGCCAGATGTCGCGCCTTCCCATGGTTCGAATCCACAGTGGCCTGTTGCGGCATCTCGTCTGTTTACCGTTGCGGGGGCAGTGCAGGCGTCTCACCTGCTTCCCGTTTACCCCGGCTCGCGCCGGGCACCTGAGGCAGGCGACAAACTACAGAGAATGTATGGAAGGGTCAAGTTGTCTCAATGGGTATGGAGAACATGTGAAGCTGAAGCCGCTTGGGTATACTGCCACGATGAAGTTCGGGGCGGTTTCATGCAGGGCACTCCGGGTACGTCCCCGTTTCGCCATTAACCACTGACGAGAGATGTCCGACGATGATCATCTATCTCCATGGTCTCAACAGCGCAGGCAGTTCCGGCAAGGCTGCGGTGTTGCGGGCGTCGTTTCCGGAACTGCAGATCATCAGCCCCACCTATCCCGCCCATACCGCGGCGATGGCGGTGAAGACACTCACGGACAGTTTGCGGCCGCTGCTTGAAGAGGATCGCTACCTGGACGAGCCCCGCCTCATGGTGGGGAGTTCCATGGGGGGGTTCTACGGCGCCTGGATGGCGCAGCGTTTGCAGTTCCAGCATCTGGTGATGATCAATCCCGCCCTGGTGCCCTGGGAGCTTTTACTGCAGGTGGCGGGCTGGCAGTACAACCAGGCCCAGGATGAGCGCTACTACCTATCGCCAGAGATGGTCGCCGCGACCCGGGAGTTTGCCATCGAGCCGAGTCCGGACGGGGTGCCCACGACCCTGTTGCTCGACAAGGGGGATGAGCTGATCGACTACCGTATCGCCGAGGGGATCTATCAGGGGATCGGTGATATCCACTGCTTCGAGGGGGGGAGCCACACCTTCGACCACATGGATGAGGCGGTGGGTATTATTGGCGGGATTCATCGCTTATTGGAGGATAGTAAGAGGTCCGCGAATGAACGCGAATGAAGGCCAATATTTATCTTGCTTCTCTTGATGCGGCTTTGTGGAGATTGATTCGGAAGTTGTACAGCAAAGTGTAGTACGAGATCACATGCTGGGGTCAGTTAACTTGAAAGGGTTTTTTCTTGCGTAGGGTGCGGCTTGCCGCACCGATACACAAACGTCAGAGTGGCAAGGTGTATCTGCTTGGGTTATTGGTGCGGCAAGCCGCACCCTACGAATAATTTGCGTTTATTCGCGGACTGAAGTCCGAGTCAGCTATCCACAACAGGCTCGCTGAACGAGCAATCCTTCTGCGGGCAGACCTTCTCGGTGCCCTTGCGCTTGGTGGTTTTTATGGTCAGCACCGGCCAGCCGCAGTTGGGGCAGGGTTCGGCCACCGGCTCGTTCCATACCGCGTAGTCGCAATCCGGGTAGGTGGAACAGGAGTAGAAGATCTTGCCGCGGCGGGATTTGCGTTTCAGCAGATTCCCCTTTTGGCACTTGGGACAGCTGACGCCGGTATCCTCCGGCTTCTCCAGCGGCTCGATGTATTTGCATGTCGGGTAGCTCGAGCAGCCGATGAACTTGCCATAGCGGCCGCGCTTGATGACCAGATCGGAGCCGCATTCGGGACAGCTGCGCCCCTCGACAACCTCGGGCTCCTCCTTCTCCGCGGCCTCCGCATTGAGATCCCGTGTGTAGTCGCAGGTGGGGTAGTTGGTGCAGCCGATGAAGCGGCCGTGGCGTCCCAGGCGGATCGAGAGCTGCTCGCCACACTTGGGGCAGGCCTCGTCCAGGGCTTCGTGGGTGACGTCGCTGCGTTTGACATTCTCCTGGGTGTGGTCGATCCGGTCCTTGAACGGGCCCCAGAACTTGCTCAGCAGGGGCACCCAATCCTCCTCGCCCCGGGAGACGGCGTCGAGCTCATCCTCCAGGTTGGCGGTGAAGTCGTAGTCCACATAGCGGGTGAAATATTCGGTGAGAAACTTGTTGACCACACGCCCCACATCGGTGGGTTTGAAGCGTTTCTTCTCCAGCACCACATACTCCCGGTCCTGCAGGGTGGAGATGATCGAGGCATAGGTCGAGGGGCGGCCGATGCCGTACTCCTCGAGGGCCTTGACCAGGCTCGCCTCGCTGTAACGTGGCGGAGGTTCGGTGAAGTGCTGCTCCGGACGCACCGCCTTCAGCGGCAGGGTTTCGCCTTCGCTGAGTGCCGGCAGCAGCTTCTCGTCGCTGTCGCTCTTGGCGCCGTCGTCGAGGCCCTCCTGGTAGACCGTGATGAAGCCGGGCTTTGCGATCACGGAGCCGTTGGCGCGGAAGGTATTGCCCTCCCCGCAGGCGAGATCGACGGCGACCGTGTGGATGGTGGCGTGGATCATCTGGCAGGCCACCGATCTCTTCCAGATCAGTTCATACAGCTTGGCCTGGTCCTTGGTCATGTGGTCCCTGATCTCATCGGGGACGCGCATCACCGAGGTGGGCCTGATCGCCTCGTGGGCCTCCTGGGCGTTCTTCGATTTGGTCTTGAAGTGACGCACCGAGGGGGGGAGCTGGTCCGCGCCGTAACGCTGGCTGATGAGGCTGCGCATCTCATCCAGGGCCTCGTCCGCCAGGTGGACGGAGTCGGTTCGCATATAGGTGATCAGGCCGACGGTGCCCTGGCCCACATCGACCCCTTCGTAGAGCTGCTGCGCGGTGCGCATGGTGCGCTGTGCGGTGAAGCCCAGCTTGCGTGCCGCCTCCTGTTGCAGGGTTGAGGTGGTGAAGGGGGGGGCCGGGTTGCGCTTGCGCTGCTTCTTTTCGACCTTGACCACACGCAGGCCGTCGCTGCCGGCCTCCAGCAGGTGTTTTTCCGCCGCTCTGGCGGTGGCCTCGTCGGTGATGCTAAATTTTTCGAGTTTCTCACCCTTGAAATGGGTGAGTCGCGCGGAGAAGCGCTGCTTCTCTTTCTCCGTGTCGGCTTCGATGGTCCAGAACTCTTCCGCCCTGAAGGCCTCGATCTCCTCTTCCCGTTCCACGATCATGCGCAGTGCGGGGCTCTGCACGCGGCCTGCGGAGAGGCCTCTGCGCACCTTTTTCCACAGCAGGGGTGAGAGGTTGAAGCCCACCAGGTAGTCCAGCGCCCTGCGCGCCTGCTGGGCATCGACCAGGTCATGCGAGAGATCGCGGGGATTGGCGATGGCGTCGTTGACCGCCTTTTTGGTGATCTCGTTGAAGACCACACGATATACCTGTTTATTCTTCAGCTTACCCCGCTCCCGCAACAGCTCCGAGAGGTGCCAGGAGATGGCCTCGCCCTCGCGGTCGGGATCGGTTGCCAGATAGAGCGCTTCCGATTTCTTCAGGGCCTTGGTGATGGCCTGGACATGACGGTCATTGCGTTCGATCACCTGATACTTCATGGCAAAGCCCTGATCGGGATTAACCGCGCCCTCCTTGGGGATCAGGTCCCTGACGTGGCCATAGGAGGCCATTACCTCGAAGTTGCCGCCGAGATATTTCTTGATTGTCTTTGCCTTTGCCGGCGATTCAACAATAACCAGATTCATCGATGTTGGGTCGTTCCAGGGGAAAAATGCGGGACAGTGAACCCTCCCGCGAAAAAGAAATCAAGCGTTTTTTATTGTCAGTGTTGTCTAGTGCAGGAAAACAGGAATGTCGTTATAGACCATGTCTTCCATGCGCGCGAAGGCTGCTTCCTGACCAGGTTGATTCATCAAAACCAGGAGAATAATCCATTTCAGTTCCTCTTCTGTGATGATGGCTGTGTCGAGGGCAAGGGCCCGTTCGATCACCAGCTCACGGGCATTCGTCGTGAGTATGTCGTTCTGCTCCAGAAACAGCAACAGGCCGCGGGAATCCACGTCCAGCCTTGCCGTCTCCTCCTCGGTGAAGATGCGCAGCGAGTGCGAAGGGTCGCTTTCACCATGCTGGGACTGATCGCTGTTGGCAAGCTCGTCCAGCCAATCGAAGGCCTTGTTGATCTCCACGGAAGGGAAGCCTGCCTGGATCAACTCGTCTCGCAGTTCGTGCTGATCCGAGGGTGGGGCCTGTTCGCCGTCCATATAGTTTTCGTAGAGGTAGATCAGGATATCGACCACGTTTTCGTTCATATACTCTCTCTCCCGCTGTGGCGGGATGTCAGTCTGTCAATTCGGCAGTAGTAGCCGCCGGGAGCCGATGATACATGACCTTCGAGCTCGAGCAACAGCAGCATGGACGAAACTGCCTCCGCGGTCAAACCCGTACGGGCAATTAATTCATCAACTGATACCGGATCATAGCCCAGGGCCTGAAGCAGCAGCCGGTATTCGGCGTCCATTTCGAAATCCAGCGTCGCCTGTCGGGCAGTGGCTGCTTCCCCGGTGCTATCGAGGGTTGCGAAAAGGGAACCCAATTCCTCGATGATGTCCTGGGCCGATTCGACCAGCTTCGCGCCCTGCCTGATCAATGCATGGCAACCGCGGGCCTGGGGATTGTGGATGGAGCCGGGAATGGCGAACACCTCACGGCCCTGTTCGCTTGAGAGCCTGGCGGTGATCAGGGAGCCGCTCTGTGGCGTTGCCTCGACCACCAGGGTGCCGAGGGAGAGGCCGCTGATGATCCGGTTGCGGCGGGGGAAATTCTCCGCTTTCGCCGGGGTGCCGGGTGGAAACTCGGTGAGCAGCAGCGCCTCCCCGGCAATCCTGTGGGCAAGCGCCTTGTGGCTGGCGGGATAGACGCGGTCCGCGCCTGTACCCATCACCGCAATGGTCGATCCGCCCTTGAGTGCGCCCTCGTGGGCGGCGCCGTCGATACCCTGGGCCAGGCCGCTGGTGATGCAGAATCCGGCGGTGGCCAGGCAGTGGGCGAATTCACGGGCGTTGTCGATGCCGGTGGTGGTGGGGTTGCGGCTGCCGACGATGGCGAGCTGAGGTTGCCGCAGCAGCGCTTCGTCACCCATTAGATAGAGCAGGGGAGGCGGGGCGTCGATCTGTCTCAACAGCGGGGGATAGGCATCGTCACCCAGGGTGAGCAGTCGATGATTCGGCTGTGCCAACCAGGCCAGCGTGGATTCGATTCTGCCGCGGTCCTGTCGCAGCAGGGCCTCGGTCGCCGCTTGCGGGATGCCGAGCCCGGTGAGTTCCTTGCGGCTGGCACCGAGGATTGCCCGGGGTTCGCCGTAGTGCTCCAGCAGGCGTTGAAAATAGCGGCTGCCGATACCCGGGGCGAGGCCGACCAGCAGCCAGGCCTCGGTGTCGGAAGTTGAGGTGCCGGATACGCGATCCATGCTATTCGGCAGGTTGCGCTGTTATCAGCTGCCCGGTGTGCGTACCCAGTCCAGCACGTGGAGAGGTTTCGTGGCATCCATGACCAGGGCGAAACTGACCTTGTCGAAGGTGCGGAACACCATCAGATGGCCGGCCTCCTCGAGGGGCAGCGTGACCGTTTCACCACGGCCCTTGATGATATCGCGAACCTCATTGCCACCCTGCAGGATGCGCAGCACATGACCGGCCTCGAGTCCCACGTTGCTGCCCTTGTTGAGCACCACCACATGGTACTGCCCAATCTGGGTGACGCCGTTGAGCACGGAGATGATACGGCCCTCGATGGCTGTCTCCGGCACCCGGGGCTGAAAGTCGATGAGCGGCTCCTCCTCCATGGCCTTGATCAGCCGGTCGCCGATCAGTGCCTCGATCTCCGAGGAGGTGATCAGCAGCTTCGCGGGATCGCCGGTTCGCTTCAGCTCCGAAGTCCCGACGTAGAGGGCTTCAAAGCCGAGAACCTCGCCCGTATCGGGATCTTTATAGGGTTTTTCGGGTCGAACTACCGCATATTGCACCGGGCGTTCCTCCATGATGCTGCGCGCGTAGTAGCTGATGCCGGCGCCGCCGACGATATGGTCATCCAGAAAGTGGACGATGTAGGGCGCTTTATCCAGCTCATTCTCGTCGACCACATAGGGACGCGTCAGGAACGGGGCGATGGCATCTATCGGAATGGTCGGGATGGCCTGGTCCAGCGGGGTGGCCCTTACCCTGGGGGAGAGCCTGTCTTTCCGGCTCAATTGCAGCATCGGTCGACCGTCACGATATGTGAGCTCAATCACATCGCCTGGGAAGATCAGATGGGGATTTTCGATCTGTGGATTGACATACCAGACCTCCGGCCACAGCCAGGCGTCGCGCAGAAACATCGATGAGATGTCCCAGAGCGTATCGCCCTTGACCACGGTGTAGCGTTCCGGGTGCGAGGGGTTGAGCGCGACATGCTCGGCCGCAAGTGCGCAAAAGGAGAACAGCAGACCGCTGATGACTCCGATGAGTTTGTTGTTAAGATATGACATAACTATTCCCTTGGCTGCGAAGCGGAAATTCTAGCGATCTACTGCAGAGATTCTCCCCTGTGTTGTGTTCTATAATCGAAGACGATTTTTGTTAAAAAAACAGTCTGTGACACTACACTAGTTTCCAGTATGATCATAATGTTAGCGTAATTTCTTGCATTTGTACTATAGATTTTTGGAAAAACAGATGGCGATTCTTGACATACTCCACTTTCCCGATCCACGACTGCGCAACAGGGCCAAACCAGTGGCCCAGGTTGACGACTCTATACGTCGGCTGATTGACGATATGCTTGAGACAATGTACCAGGCGCCGGGCATAGGACTCGCCGCGACCCAGGTCAATGTGGCCAAGCGCGTGGTTGTTATCGACCTCTCGGAAGAGAAAAATCAACCCCTTTGCCTGGTGAATCCGGAGATTCTGCAAAAGGATGGCGAGGAGCAGATGGAGGAGGGGTGCCTCTCTGTCCCGGGTATCTACGAGTTGGTGAAACGGGCGAATCTGATTCGGATTCGGGCGCTCGATCGAGAGGGACAACCATTCGAAATGGAGGCCGAAGGTTTGCTGGCGGTCTGTATTCAGCATGAAATGGATCACCTGGAAGGAAAGCTGTTTGTCGACTATCTGTCCAGCCTGAAGCGTCAGCGTATCCGCAAGAAGCTGGAGAAGGAGAGTCGACAGCAAGAAACGCCCAGCACAAAGACCCAGCAAGTGATCTGAGCGCCCGTGGAGTTTTATGTCTTGAAACAATCTTCATTCGTCACTCCGGGTTTGTCTGAGACCCCGTTCCCAATATCGACGCCCGCTTCCCTCCGGACCACAGGCGGTTGTCGATAAATGGCTGATTCTCTGAAAATCGTATTCGCCGGTACCCCGGATTTCGCCGCCACAGCGCTCAAGGCGCTGTTGACGACCCGGCACCGGATAGTCACGGTCTACACGCAACCCGATCGTCCCGCCGGCCGTGGCAGAAAGGTGCAGCTGAGCCCGGTCAAGGAGTTGGCCCTGGCGCATGACCTTGAGGTCAGGCAGCCGCAATCGCTGAAGGATGAGGAGGCGCAGCGCGCACTGGCGGAGGTGCATGCGGATCTGATGGTGGTGGTGGCCTATGGACTGTTGTTGCCACAGGCCGTGCTGGATATCCCCAGACTGGGATGCATCAACATCCATGCATCCCTGCTGCCGCGTTGGCGGGGGGCTGCGCCGATCCAGCGTGCCCTGTTGGCGGGCGACAAAGAGAGTGGCGTCACCATCATGCAGATGGAGGCCGGACTCGATACCGGCCCCATGCTCTACACACTGAAGACGCCCATTGACGACACTGATACCGGCGGTTCCCTGCACGACAGGCTGGCTGCGCTGGGTGCGCAGGCGTTACTCGATACTCTCCCCGCGCTGGCGCAGGGCAGGCTGGAGGCCGAACCCCAGGATGATGACCAGGCCAACTATGCCAAAAAGCTGGATAAGAAGGAGGGACTGATCGACTGGACCGAGCCGGCGGTGGCCATCGACCGCCAGGTAAGGGCCTTCAACCCATGGCCTGTGGCCCAGTGCCGTTACGCCGATAAGGTGATGCGGATCTGGCAGACACAGCCGCTGGCCGAGGCGTGTGTCGCCAAGCCGGGGGAGGTGCTGCGCAGTGGCAAGTCCGGCATAGATGTCGCCACCGGTGATGGGGTGTTGCGTATACTGCAGCTGCAGATGCCGGGGAAAAGGACCCTCTCCGCGGCCGATTTTCTCAATGCCCACTCGATGGATGGTGTGGTGCTGGGATAATGCCCGCCAATGCCAGGAAACTGAACTCGGGTGATCCGCGCTTGGTCGCCGCCCTGGTTCTGCAGCAGGTGTTGGCGGGGCGCTCCCTCTCGGACCAGCTGCCCAACTACCTACCCCGACTGGAAGACGGCCGCGACCGGGGACTGGTGCAGGCGCTCAGCTTCGGTGTGATGCGCAGTTACCTCCGCTTGCGCTACCTGCAAAACCGGCTGCTGTCGAAGCCGTTGAAGACGAGGGACCGGGATATCGAGGCGCTGATCCTGATCGGGCTCTACCAGCTGCTCTACCTCAGGGTGGGGGACCATGCCGCGGTGCATGAGACCGCCGGGGCGGCAAACAAGCTTGGCAAGCGCTGGGCGGTAGGCCTGATAAACGGTGTACTGCGAAATTTCCTGCGCCGGCGCGAGGATTTGATGGCCGATTTACAGCAACACCCGGAGGCCCTTCATGCCATGCCAACCTGGCTGCTGCAAGCGGTGCAGTCCCAGTGGCCCGACGCCTGGCGGACGCGGGTGGAGGCGCTCAACACCCACCCGCCCATGAGCCTCAGGGTCAATCGGCAGATCCACTCCCGCCAGGAGTGTCTCGAACTGCTGCGGCAAAACGCTATCGAAGCCGCCCCCATTCCCCAGGTTGAAAGCGGCATCAATCTGCATCAGGCGCTCGATGTGGAGGCGCTGCCCGGTTTTACCCAGGGACATCTCTCCGTGCAGGATGGCGCCGCCCAGTTGGCGGCCGGTTTGATGGAGCTGGAGCCGGGCCAGCAGGTG
This sequence comes from Candidatus Thiodiazotropha sp., assembly GCA_040793985.1. Lineage (GTDB taxonomy): Bacteria > Pseudomonadota > Gammaproteobacteria > Chromatiales > Chromatiaceae > Thiodiazotropha. The sequence goes on from JBFNJI010000003.1 coordinate 17,104, forward strand.
CTTGATGCCTGCGCCGCCCCGGGGGGTAAAAGCTGCCACATGCTGGAGTCGGAGCCGGGGATCATACTGACCGCGCTGGACAGTGATGCCGAGCGCCTGCAACGGGTCGGGGGGAATCTCGCCCGCCTCGGACTCCAGGCAAGCCTGGTGCAGGGGGATGCGGCCAATCCAGCTGGATCCTGGGGGCAGCGGTGCTATGATCGGATTCTGCTCGATGTTCCCTGTTCCGCAACCGGTGTTATTCGTCGCCATCCGGATATCAAGTATCTGCGCAGGGAGGCCGATATCGAGAGCCTGACAAAGCTCCAGGCGGCAATTCTGGATGCGGTGTGGCCGTTGCTGAAACCCGGTGGCAGGATGCTCTACGCCACCTGCTCTATTCTCTCCCGGGAAAATGAACAGCAGCTCACGCGGTTTCTCGAACGCCAGGGAGATGCACAGGCGGTTGCGCTGGATGTGAACTGGGGGGAGAGTAGAGCGGTAGGGCGTCAGATCGCCCCCGGTGAGGGAAATATGGACGGATTTTACTATGCCCGCCTGGTAAAAAGAGCCCCATGAAAATAGGATCGACCTGGCTGCTGTCTGTTCTGCTTCTATACCCTATGCAGGCGGCCGCCTTTGACATCAAGGATGTACAGATCGTCCAGGCAGATAGCGAGTTCCTGCTGAATGCCCGTATCGAGTACCAGTTGAGCGAGCAGGCCCATGAGGCGCTGAGCAACGGTGTGCCACTGACCCTGAAGGTCCAGCTTTTCGTGGAGAAGGTGTGGCGCGGATTCTGGGAACCGAGCCCGTTCGCTGCGACCCTAAGCTTTCAGATACGCTACCATGCCCTGACTGAACTCTATCGGGTGGTGGACAGACAGACAGGGGATGAGCAGAGCTTCGTTACCCAGGAGGCGGCGCTGCATGCGTTGGGTGAGATCAGCGATCTCTCCCTGGTCAAGCTGACCAGACTGACGCCCGGTGAGGCCTATCAGCTGCGTCTGCGCGCCGACCTCGATATTGAATCCCTGCCCCTGCCCCTGCAGCCGCTGGCTTATCTGGGCAGGGGCTGGAAACTGACAACAGGATGGTCCCAATGGCCCCTTCAACCCTGAGCCGGCTACGTATTGGGGGACTCTCGGTCGGCCTGCTGCTGATTCTGCTGCTGGTGAGCCTGCACCTGATGAGCAGTGCGGTGCAGAATTCCGCCGAGTTGAGCCGCTTTTTCGTACCCCTGCTGATCTTCAACCTCGCGGGCATGTTTGTCCTGTTTGTGTTGATCACCTACAACTCGATACGTCTGATACGCCAATATCTCAGACACAGCGCGGGTTCCAGGCTGACCCTGCGCATGGTGATGATCTTTACCCTGATCGCCCTGCTCCCGGTGGGTGTGGTCTATTACTACTCATTCAGTTTTCTCCAGGGGGGCATAGACAGTTGGTTCGATGTGCAGATCGACCAGGCGATGCAGGACGCCCGGGATCTGGCCCAGGCCTCGCTGTCGCTGAATCAGCGGGTCTGGCTCAAATATACCGAGCAGCAGCTGCTCACCATCGAGGATACCTCCGAGTCGGCACTCTCCCTGACCATAGCCAAACTGCGTCAGCAGTCGGGGGCGCTGGAGCTCTCGCTCAGCGATCCGGCGGGCCAGATCATCGCCTACTCCAACGCAGTGGCGGATGAGCTGGTGCCGGCGAAGCCCGATGATTTCATCATGCAGCGGCTGCGCGAAGGCAACAGTTACGTGGGCCTGGCGCGGGAGAAGGATGAGCTGATGATTCGGGTCGCGATGGCGGATCCCCTTGGACGACCCTATATCATCCAGGGACTCTATCCCGCGTCGGAGCGGGTCAGCGCCCTGTCGGAGAAGCTGGAGGTTGCCTACAACCGCTACAACGAACTCTCATTCCTGCGCCAATCGCTGAAACGGAACTTCTCCCTGACCCTGTTCCTGGTGCTGATGTTCGCCATGCTCTCCGCGGTGTGGGCCGCCTTCTTTTCCGCCCGGCGCATGGTGGCGCCGATTGCGAATATCGCGGCGGGTACCAAGTCGGTTGCGGAAGGCGACTACGATCGCCGCCTGCCGGTGCCGCGCAGGGCGGATGAGCTCGCCTTCCTGGTCGCCTCGTTCAACACCATGACCCGTCGTATCCGTCAGGCACGGGATCTGGCAGCGGAGAGTCAGCGCGAGGTAGAGGGGCAGCGCGCCTATCTGGAAACGGTGCTGGCCCGCCTCTCCTCCGGGGTCCTGACCTTCGATGCACAACGCAAGATGCGTACCGCGAACCCGGCTGCGGAGAAGATCCTCGGTATCAACTTCAACCGCCTGATCGATCTGCCGGTACAGTCCCTGGCCCTCGAATCGCCCATTCTCAGGCAGTTTGTCGAAGGGCTGGAGGCGCCGTTGCGCCAGGTCGACAAGGAGTGGCGCGGCGAGTTGACCCTCTATGGCGGCGAGGGGCGCAAGGTGCTGATCTGCAGGAGCACACCCTTTTCCCAGCCCAATGGAAGGGTCGGCCATATCGTGCTGTTCGATGACGTGACCGCACTGATCCGGGCACAGCGGGATGCCGCCTGGGGCGAGGTCGCGCGGCGTCTGGCCCACGAGATAAAGAATCCGCTTACCCCGATCCAGCTTTCGGCCGAGCGTCTGCGCCACAAATACCTCAAGGATATGCCGGAAAAGGATGCGGAGGTACTCGATCGCGCAACCCACACCATCGTGCAACAGGTCGAGGCCATGAAGAGCATGGTCAACGACTTCTCCGAGTACGCCCGGCCGCCACAGATGGAGCTGAAGGCGATCAAGCCCGACAACCTGATCGGCGAGATTGTCGACCTCTACCGGGCCACCCGGGGGGTGAAGTTCAAGATCGATCTCTCAGCCGGCGACGCCAGGATCGAGGCCGATCCACTACGCATCCGTCAGGTCGTGCACAACATAGTAAAGAACGCGGTAGAGGCGCTTGAGGGCACCAGGCAAGGCAAGGTCTCGCTGGTCTCCAGGGTACTGACCAGGGATGATCACCCCTTCTACGAACTGAGGGTGGAGGACAACGGCCCCGGTTTCGCGGAGGCGATGATTCAGCAGCTGTTCGAACCCTATGTCACGAGCAAGCCGAAAGGCACGGGTCTGGGTCTGGCAATCGTAAAGAAGATTGTTGAGGAACATGGCGGTATCATCTGGGCGGAGAACTGTGAAATAGGGGCCTGTATGGTGATGCAACTGCCAATGTTGCTGGACCTGGCACGAGAAACTGCAACAGAGGAGAGTGAAGTATGAGTCGCGCCTACATCCTGGTTGTGGATGACGAGCCGGATATCCGCAACCTGGTTAAAGAGATTCTGCAGGATGAATCCTACGAGGTGGCGATGGCGGAGGATGGGAAATCCGCGCGTCAGGCACTGCGGGATCGTCGGCCTGAGCTGATCCTGCTCGATATCTGGATGCCCGACATCGACGGTATCACCCTGTTGAAGGAGTGGGGTGAGAACGAAGGCCTGCCCTGCCCGGTGATCATGATGTCGGGTCACGGTACGGTGGAGACCGCCGTCGAGGCCACCCGCTTGGGGGCCTATGACTTCCTGGAGAAGCCTCTTTCCCTGGCCAAGCTGCTGCTCACGGTCAACCGTGCCCTGGAGGCGGAACAGCTGAAACAGGAGAATGTCGGGCTCAAGCGCCATGTACACGCGGTGCACGAACCGACAGGCAGAAGCCCGGTGATGCAGCGCCTGCGGGAACAGGTAAAGCGGATCGCCCAGCACGATACCTGGGTCCTGGTCACCGGAGAGCCGGGGAGCGGGCGCGAGACCCTGGCGCGCTATCTCCACTCCCAGAGCTTGAGAAGAGACCGCCCCTTCGTCGAAGTCAACGTCAGTTCCATTGTCAAAGGCAACGCGGCGCAGGAGCTGTTCGGCAGCGAAAGCGATGGCCGTATCCACTACGGCAGGCTGGAGCAGGCCGTCGGCGGTACCCTGTTCCTCGATGAGGTCGCGGACATGGATCTGGAGGCGCAGTCACAGCTGGTGGGCGCGCTGGATACCGGCAGCTTTCTGCGTGTCGGCGGGACCGAGCCCGTGAGTATCGATGTGCGTATCATTGCCGCCACCCAGCACAATCTGGAGGAGGCGGTGCAGGAGGGGACCTTCCGCGAGGATCTCTTCTACCATCTCAACGTGGTGCCGCTGCATGTGCCGCCACTGCGCGAGCATGCGGAGGATGTACCGGAGCTGCTCAACTTCTATATCGACTGGTATGTGACTCACGAGAAGCTGCCCTACCGCCACTTCACCGTGGGGGCGCAGAACACCCTGCGCAATCATCCCTGGCACGGCAACGTGCGTGAGCTGAAGAACCTGGTGCAGCGCCTGCTGATCCTGGGCGCGGGTAACGAGATCTCCCAGGAGGAGGTGGATGCGGCGCTGGGGGCGCCCGACGTGGGGAGCTCCCTGGGCGGGCTGGAATCCCTGGTCACCTTCGATCAGCCCCTGCGCCAAGCCAGGGAGGAGTTCGAAAAGGTCTACCTGGAGTACCAGCTGCGCCAGCACGAGGGCAATATTTCGCGCATGGCCAAGGAGGTGGGGATGGAGCGGACCCATCTCTATCGCAAGCTGAAATCCCTGGAGATCGAGTTCAAGGACAAGCGGTGAATCAAGAAGTCCGCATATGAACGCGATTGAACGTCAATATGCGCATTAACTATTCTGAATTCATACCATCGTGTAGGGTCCGGCTTGCCGCACCGTAAATCTGTCTGATCACCGTCCAGGTTGAACGGTGCCCCTACGCGTTACTATTAAACAGAGGTTCTTATTCGCGTTCATTCGCGGACTTTATCGATCACCAGTCGAAGCCTATATCCCAATCGTACCGACGCGCGTCCGGCAGCACCGGTGCGCTCTCCGGATCGATCGACTCATAGACGTTGACCGCCGGGATCACATTGGCGTCGCGACCGTGAATGAAATCCGGGTCATCCTCGTCGGACCGCCTCTCGATGATCCCGTCGTGTTTACGGAATTTGTTACCGCCGCTGACCAGCCGAGAGGGGGATACAGTCAGTGATGCCTTCAATGCCATCGTTACCGCTGCAACCGGTGAGCAACATTAATGTACATAAAATGGCCGACGCCATGGAGGCAGGCAGGAGGTGCGGCCGAAATGATTTCTTTTTCAACATGGAATAAGCTCCCACCTGAAGGCGTAGTACTTGTAAGCCGCCACCATTCTAGGTAACCGTTATTTCCAAACAGTGTCGTATCCATGTCGTTTCCATGAATGCTATATTTCATAGAGATATAATGGTCACCAATAAGGTTGAAACGAGGCCAGAAAAGAGTTGGACGCGATGTTTATATCCTGTCCCGCGATTGAGGTAATCAGACATTTGCGTCTAAGCGGACAGGTCCGCTCTGATCTGTGTGACGCACGGTCTTAAACAACTACACCCGATGAAACAATGAAAATAATTATTCTCGGTGCCGGCCAGGTGGGTCGCTCGGTAGCCAACGCGCTGGTCAGCGAGGCCAACGATATCACCGTGGTGGACCAGGATGAGCAGCTCTTGACGGAGCTGCAGAACAGGCTCGATCTCGGTACCGTCCGCGGCCATGCGGGTCATCCCGACGTACTGCGTAAAGCGGGTGCCGAGGATGCGGATATGATCCTCGCCGTGACCAACAGCGACGAGACCAACATGGTCGCCTGCCAGGTCGCCTACACCATATTCCATACCCCGACCAAGATCGCCAGGGTGCGGGCCCAGGGCTATCTCGACTATACCCAGCTGTTCGAGCAGAAAGCGGTGCCGGTGGATGTATTGATCAGCCCCGAACAGCTGGTGACCGAATATATACTCAAACTGATCGAGTATCCCGGTGCGCTGCAGGTGCTCGACTTCGCGGATGGCCGGGTACGCCTGGTGGCCGTGAAGGCCTACCATGGCGGACCCCTGGTGGGCAACGCCCTCAGCGCGCTCTATGTACATATGCCAAATGTGGAAGCCCGGGTAGCGGCCATCTATCGCAAGGGCGAGGTGATCATTCCCAGGGGCGACACGGTCATCCAGGCCGAGGACGAGGTCTTCTTCATCGCCGCCGCGGAGAATATCCGCTCCGTGATGAGTGAGTTGCGCAAGATGGAAAAGCCCTACAAGCGCATAGTCGTTGCCGGGGGGGGCAATATCGGCAGGCGGCTCGCCGCCAATCTTGAGCGGAAATACCGGGTCAAGCTCATCGAGGCCAGCAAGGTGCGGGCAAGAGAGATCGCTGAACGCCTCGATTTGAGCATCGTACTGCACGGTGATGCGGCGGATGAGAACCTGCTGCTGGAAGAGAACATCGAAAATACGGATGTTTTTTGCGCCGTGACCAACGACGATGAGGACAATATCCTCTCCGCGATGCTCGCCAAGCGGCTCGGTGCCGCCCGGGTGATGGCCTTGATCAATCGGCCCTCCTACGTGGACCTGGTGCAGAGCGAAACCATCGATATCGCCATCTCCCCGCAGCAGGCCACCATCGGAACCCTGCTGACCCATGTGCGGCGGGGTGATGTGGTACAGGTTCATTCGCTGCGGCGCGGTGCCGCGGAGGCGATCGAGGCGGTGGCCCATGGCGACAGAAGTTCATCAAAGGTGGTCGGGCGAGCGGTGGAGGAGATCAAGCTGCCTGCGGGTACCACCATCGGTGCGGTGGTCAGGGGGGATCTGGTGCTGATCGCGCACCACGATACCATGATCGAGAGTGGCGACCATGTCATTCTGTTCCTGGTAGACAAGCGCAAAATCCGCGAAGTGGAAAAACTCTTCCAGGTCGGCGTGACCTTCCTGTGAAGCAGGAATAACAACTATGCATCTGTTTGTGGTTCAACGAATCTTGGGGGTTCTGCTGATGGTTTTCAGCCTCAGCATGCTGCCACCGCTCGGGATTTCGATATTCACCGGAGATGGAGCCCTGCTTGGCTTTACCGATGCCTTCGTCATCACCCTGGGACTTGGCCTGGCATTCTGGGCACCGGTGCGCAATCGGCGCCAGGATCTGCGGGTACGCGATGGATTTCTCGTAGTGGTGATGTTCTGGGGCGTGCTGGGTCTCACCGGATCGCTGCCCTTTCTATTCACCGAAAACAACCAAATGAGTGTTACCGATGCGGTGTTCGAGTCGATCTCCGGCCTAACAACCACCGGGGCGACGGTGATCGTCGGCATCGATGAACTGCCGGTTTCGATCCTCTACTATCGCCAGCAACTGCAGTGGCTGGGCGGCATGGGAATTATCGTGTTGGCGGTGGCGGTACTGCCGATGTTGGGGATTGGCGGCATGCAGCTCTATCGTGCCGAGACACCCGGGCCGGTGAAAGACAACAAGCTGACTCCAAGGATTACGGAGACAGCCAAGGCGCTTTGGTATATCTACCTGGGCCTGACCATCAGCTGCATGCTCGCCTATTGGCTGGCCGGCATGAAGCCCTTCGATGCCATGGGGCACGCCTTCTCCACGGTGGCGATCGGCGGTTTTTCCACCCATGACGAGAGCATAGGCTACTACAACAGTACCCCGATCGAGATGATCGCGGTGATCTTCATGTTGCTGTCCGGGGCCAACTTCGCCCTTCACTTCCTTGCCGTGCGGCGGCGGTCCCTGCGCACCTATTTCGAGGATCCCGAATTCCGCAGTTATGTTGTCACCCTGGTGGTGGTTATGTGCATCGTTTCCGCCGCACTCTATATCATGGGGGTCTACGGAAACTGGAGCGAGGCGATTACCCGCGGCCTGTTTCAGGCCGTATCCATTGGCACAACTACCGGTTTCACCACGGCCGACTACTCGCTGTGGCCGGGTTTCATCTCCATTCTTCTGCTCTTCGCCAGCTTCATCGGCGGCTGTGCCGGTTCCACCGGGGGCGGGATCAAGGTGATCCGGTTTCTCCTCCTCATCAAGCAGGGTGTCCGTGAGATCAACCGTCTGATCCACCCCAACGCCGAGATCCCGATTCGCATCGGCACCAAGACCGTACCCTGGCGCGTGGTGGAGGCGGTATGGGGATTTTTTGCCCTCTACGTGGCGAGCTTCGGGGTCATGTACCTGGCGCTTGCCTCCACCGGACTCGACCTGATGACCTCCTTCTCGGCGGTGGCGGCCAGTATCAATAACCTGGGGCCGGGCCTGGCGGATGTGGGGGCGCACTATGCCAATCTCAACGATCCCGCCAAGTGGATCCTCTGTTTCGCCATGCTCCTGGGCCGCCTGGAGATCTTTACCCTGCTGGTGCTGCTGACCCCGGCCTTTTGGCGCAAGTAGCCGGGTTGCTAGGGCTGGCTGCGAAAACTCAAGAATTATTGTCCGCAAATGAACGCGAATAAACGCAAATGTTTTACTAGTTTCGTGTTCCTGCATGGGAACTCAACTCTCTCATCCCTATTTTTATATACCCTATGCATTCCCATGCAGGTGCGTGGGGGCAAGACAAATATTCGATAGTTCGGATTGAATGGCGAAGCAGGACCTCACTCCATTGCTATCGTATCAACCCGGCAGAATGGAGGTGGCTGGCGTAGCTCTTTCGCCGCAGCGGCAGGGATGCCGCGATAGCCCCGTCAGCACAAGGACGTGCTGTTGGGGCGGCGGAGAAAGAGTTACGCTAGCCACCGTGACTGTATCTAGTTCATGCCAAGAACACGGGAATGAGGAAATCAGCATTTGCGTTTATTCGCGTTCATTTGCGGATGTTTTTTGTAGTTTAAAGAGCTTCGGGAATTGAGCTGCTATACAAGACTCCCGAAGGCCCCCACCAGCACCCCGTAGCGCAGCGCCTTGCCGATGCCGATGTAGAGGGTGGCCGGGAGCAGTCTGACACCGCTCCAGCCGGCAGCCAGGCAGAGGGGGTCGCCGATCACCGGCAGCCAGGAGAGGAGCAGTATGGGCGAGCCGTATCGGGCCACCCGCAGCAGCGCCCGTCGGTGACGTTCCTCACTCAGTCCTCTGTTGGGAAAGCGGCGCGCAAGCCACCAGCCGAGCAGCCAGCTGCTGAGTCCGCCAAGGGTGTTGCCAAGGCTGGCAACACCCCAAAGCAGTCCCGCCCGTTGCGGGGTTTGCTGGAGTTCCCACAAGAGCAACGCCTCAGAGCCTCCGGGCAACAGGGTGGAGGCGAGAAAACTGCCTGCAAAGAGACCGAGAGGACCCCCTGAGAGGTTCAGGCTTGACGAAATATCCAACATCGGTGAGCGGGGTTGCGCTTGAAGTCATCGGCTAGGGTCTGGCGGGTGATCTCTTCACAGCCGGGCCGCGAGATCAGAGCGGGATCGAGCTTGAAACGGCGCTTGTTGGTCGAGAAGTAGAGTTCGCCGTTCGGGGTAAGCAGGTCCAGGCAGGACTCGACCAGGTGCTGGTGATCCCGCTGCAGATCGAGGGTCTCCTGCATCTTCTTGGAGTTGGAGAAGCTGGGCGGGTCGAGGACGATGAGACCGTACACCCTGCGTTCACGCCTTGCCCGCTGAAGAAACTCAGACACGTCGGAGCGCACCAGCTGGTGCGCCTCCCCGGAGAAGCCATTGAGGTCGAGGTTGCGCCGGGTCCAGTTCAGGTAGGTGTTGGAGAGATCGACGCTGGTGGTCGCCCGGGCGCCCCCCGCCGCGGCATAGACCGAAAAGCTGCCGGTATAGGCGAAGAGATTGAGCATCCGCCTCTCCTTGGCCCGCTGCCGGATCAGGGCACGGGTTTCGCGATGATCGAGAAAGAGGCCGGTGTCGAGATAGCTGTGGAGATCGACTTCGAACTGTAGCCCGCCTTCACTGACCAGGCTTCTCCTGCCATGTTTTCCGGTCTTTTCATACTGGGCCATTCCGCGCTGTCGTTGCCGGGTCTTGAAGGCAAGCGCAGTGTCGGGAATCGTCAGCGCCTCGCAGATCGTATCGCCGATTGCCCTCTCTGCGGACAGATCCAGGGTCTCCCGGCCCTTGCGGGCGAAGTGCTGGACATGGACCTCGCCCTGATACCAGTCGACGGCCAGGGGGAACTCGGGTATCTCCCGGTCATAGAGACGGTAGCAACCGATGTCACGTCGCCTTGCCCACTTAGCCCAATGGCGCTGGTTTTTGCGCAGCCGGTTGGCAAAATCCGAAAGCGACATCAGCGGGGCAGGCGCCATGCGGCAATCGCCAGGGCGAGCCATGCGGCGATGAAGGCGGTGCCCCCAAAGGGGGTCACCATCCCCAGGCCGCGCAGGTCGGTCAGCGCCATGGTGTAGAGGCTCCCGGAGAAGAGCAGGATGCCGCCGATGAAGAGCCAGCCGGCAATACCCAGGCTGCGGCTCGGGTAGTGCAGGGCGAGCAGTCCGCAGCCATACAGGGCCAGGGTGTGGAGGCCCTGGTAATCGACCGCCTTCTGCCACCAGGTCATATGGCCGGGAGGCAGCCTGGCTTCCAGGGCGTGTGCGCCAAAGGCGCCGAGAATCACCAGCAGCATGCCGCTGACGGCGGCGAGGAGTAGAAAACGGCGCGCCATCAATTGTCGCCCTCCTCGAGGCGTTTGAGTTCGTCGAGAATGCCCTGGACCAGCGATTCGGTGTTACTGTCCATCCGCTTGCAGAGCACTTCCGCATCCCGTTCGCCATCGATCAGCGGCCGAATCACCGCGGCCAACCGGGACATGGGACCGCCGACCTTGCTCATCTGATCCGCCATCTCGGCAATGATCTGCAATGCCTGGGCATTCCCGCTGCCGGCGGCATGGATCATCGAGGCAAGCCCGGGCGCGGCCATCGCAGGGTCGGGTTTCTGATTGGGGTCGGGCAGGGTGGATGGGTCCTGCAGCCCGTGCAGGATCGCCTCGATGATGACCTGGTCCTCTTCGTCGAGGTTGTTCAGCAGTTCGATGTCACGGCGCCCCTGGGCAAAGATCTTGCGAATGACCGCGACCAGCTCATCCCAGCCATGCTCCTTCGCCATCACCATGAGTTGTTCAAACTCCTCTTTGCGGTCGGGATTGCCGCCGCTGAGCACGACCTGGTTGATGAAGGCGGCATGCACCGCCAATATCTGATCTTTTCTAGTCATTCGTCATTTTCTCATCAAGTAACGCCAGTGAATCGGAGGCGATCTCCCTGACATCCGGGTTTTCATCCTCCAACATTCGCTGCAGGGATTCCAGGGCAGCGCTGGAATGGGTCAGGCCCAGGTAGTGAGCAGCATCGGCGCGTAGGGCGGCGTCCGCCGATCGGGCAAGCCTGTCGAGGTGGTTAAGGGCAGATTGCCAGACCGAACTCCCCTGCAGCTCCTCCGCGACAACACCGACCCCGATACGTACGACAATCGGTGTGTCGGGTGATTCCAACAGGCCTATCAAATCCGCGACTGTATCGGGATTTCGCTCTATCCAGATCGCCGCTTGTGGGGCGTGCTGGGTCTTGAGCAGATGGCTCAGATAGTACGCTGCACCCTCTTCCCGGAAGGTCATGTCGATCCATGTTTCGAGCTCGCCTAGGGAAACCAGTCCCTCCAACTCGAAGCGGCCGATACGGGTCCAGGGCACGGTACGGGTGCCTATCTCCTGCGCTGTTTCAGGATGTTCTGCAATATTGACAGCTTCCAGGCGACCGATTCGGCCCTGTTTCAACAGTTGGCTGAGATTTTGTAAAACCGCGGGGCAGTGTGGGCAGCCGCTGCTCAGCAGCAGCAGGGCTCCAGGGGCGTCTGTGTGGCTCATCGGCATGTTAAAAAAACGGCCACTTTAACCTAACGGGCGGGTTGTGCAAGTTATCGATCGCCGGTTGATCGATTCTGGAAAGGGTAAAAGTCACAGTGATAGCCGATGAATGCATATCTCTCACGCTGCAGGCTCCCGCTGCCGCCAAGCCTATCCTGGCGTGTTCCCTATGCACGGGACTGCCGGGTGAATAGGCGATTTTCCGAATAGTAGATAGGGGGTTAGTAAACCAAATAAAAATAGTAAGCTTTACAACGGGCTAGATAAATAAAGAGTTTTTATAGATGCTGATTAAAAAACTGTTTGCCTTGAGGTATCGTAAGGCATTAATGTTTGTCGCCCAGTCTCCAGCTTGCGCGCATGCGTGCGGCACAATTGCTGGATAGGAGAAACGCCATGCCTACATTTGTACGAACTGAGAAGTGCGATGGCTGTAAAGGGCAGAATATTACAGCTTGCATGTATATCTGTCCCCATGACCTGATGAAGCTTGATGAAGACGGCTCCGAGACCGGTCATGCCATGAAGTCGTACAACCAGGAGCCTGAACAGTGCTGGGAGTGCTACTCCTGCGTCAAGATCTGCCCACAGCAGGCAATCGAAGTACGCCCTTACGCCGATATCGTTCCGCTGGGTGCCTCCGTACAGCCGCTGCGCGGTTCCGATTCCATCATCTGGAGCATCAAGTTCCGTAACGGCACCACGAAGCGTTTCCAGTTCCCGGTCCGTACCACGCTCGATGGGTCTATCGATCCCTATCGCGGCAAACCGGCAGCGGATATGGCGAAGATCGACGAGCCCGGCTTCTTCAATCACAATGAGCTGAACGGCTTCCGTACCGGTGACTCCAGTGAGCTGATCCGCAAGTGAACGGGTACCAGGTGGATCAGGTCGATTGCAGTGGAAAATCGAGGTATTTGAATGGCTGAATTCGGAAATCCGGAAGTCATCCATGAAGAGGTGGATATCCTCATCATCGGTGGCGGCATGGGGGCCTGTGGTGCGGCTTACGAGATTGGCCCCTGGATCGAGGCGTCCGGCGCGGATATCAAGGTGAAGCTGGTCGACAAGGCCGCCATGGATCGCTCCGGTGCCGTGGCCCAGGGACTCTCCTCCATCAATATCTACCTCGGCCCCGAACGGGACCCCGCGGACTATGCCCGCATGGTTTCAAACGACTTGATGGGCATTACCCGAGACGACCTTACCTATGATCTGGGTCGGCACGTGGATGAGTCCGTGCACCTGTTCGAGGAGTGGGGTCTGCCGATCTGGAAGACCGACGAAAAGGGCGAGCGTTACGAAGGGTCCAAGGATATGACGCCGCTGGCACAGGGCGGCAAGCCTGTGCGCACGGGTAAGTGGCAGATCATGATCAACGGTGAATCCTATAAATGGATCGTCGCCGAGGCCGCGAAGAAGGCCCTGGGTTTGCATAACATCCAGGAGCATGTCTTCATCGTCAGGCTGATCAATGACAAGAATGACAATAACCGAATTGCCGGTGCCGTCGGTTTCTCGCTCCGCGAGCACAAGATAATCATCTACAAGTTCAAGGCCTGTCTGCTGGTTGCCGGTGGCTGTGTCAACATCTTCCGGCCCCGGTCGGTGGCAGAGGGTCAGGGTCGCGCCTGGTACCCGGTGTGGAACGCCGGTTCCACCTATGCCATGGCCGCCGAGGCCGGTGCCGAGCTGACCATGATGGAAAACCGCTTCGTGCCTATCCGTTTCAAAGATGGCTACGGTCCGGTCGGTGCCTGGTTCCTGTTGTTCAAGGCCAAAGCCACCAACGGGCTTGGGGAGAACTATCAGGAGCGCAACAAACAGCTGCTGGATGACTACCCGCCTTATGGCCAGGCTGCCGTCCCCGCTGCCTGTCTGCGTAACCACTTGATGCTGAAAGAGATGCGTGAAGGCCGCGGCCCTATCTGGATAGATACAGTCACCGCTCTGGCGAACCTGCGTGAGACCCTGTCTCCCCGTGAGGTCAAGCATCTCGAAGCTGAAGCCTGGGAAGATTTTCTCGACATGTGCATCGCTCAATGCGGGATCTGGGCCGGTGAGAATATCGAGCCGGAGAAGAAGAATTCCGAACTGATGCCCACCGAACCCTATCTGTTGGGATCACACTCCGGTTGTTGCGGTATCTGGGTCTCCGGCCCCGAAGACCTAGGCGCGCCGACTACTGAGGAGCATGCCGACAAGGAGAAGATTCCATCGCACCTGCCAGAGGGTTGGAACTGGGGCTACAGAGGAATGACCACTGTACAGGGGCTGTTCACTGCAGCCGACGGCGTCGGCGCCTCCGGTCACAAATTCTCTTCCGGTTCACACGCCGAAGGTCGCATCTGTGCCAAGTCGATGGTCAAGTTCGTCATCGACAATATGGACTGGACGCCTGAGCTGGAGATATCCAGCGAAGAACTGGTGGAGGAGATCTACCGTCCAGTACACAATTACCTGCAGCACAAGGACTACTCCACCGCCATTGACGTGAATCCAAACTACATCACGCCGAAGATGTTTCAGGCCCGCCTGCAGAAAATCATGGATGAATACGTTGCCGGTGTTTCCACCTACTACACCACCAATGAGCAGATGCTGGTCCTGGCGGAACAGAAACTGGAGATACTGAAGGAGGATGCGCAAAAGATGCGTGCGAAAGACCTCCATGAGCTGTTGCGTGCCTGGGAGAACTACCACCGCATTCTCACCGCTGAGGCGCATATGAAGCATATTCAGTTTCGTGAGGAGACCCGTTATCCCGGCTACTGCTATCGCATGGACAAGAACTATGTCGATGAGGAGAACTGGAAGTGTTTCGTGAACTCCGTCTACGACAGGAACAGCAAGACCTACAAGTGCTTCAAACGCGCCCATGTGGACCTGGTCGACAAGTCCAAGCTGTTCAAGTAATCCTTGGCGAGCTTGCGCACTGTGTGGTGTGGTTTGCATCCCGATGCGGTTTGAGACAGTCAGCCATAGCTAGAGCGGTCCGGGGCAAATCGTGAGTGATAGATTCGATATCCCATTCAAAAGCAGTTTCATACCCTCGGTAGTCGAACCTGACGCCAAGATAGGGTTTAACTGTCACAAGGATATTTCCTGCTTCAACGCCTGCTGCAAACAGGCGGACATTCAATTGACCCCCTATGACGTCTTGCGCTTGAAGGATAATCTTGGTCTCAGTGTCAGCGACTTTTTAAAGCGGCATACCGTGCCCTTCAAGATGGATAAGGATGGCCTCCCCGGAGTGAAACTCCGCACCGAGCATGAGGGCGCCTGTATGTTCATCGACGAGCATGGGTGCAGCGTCTATAAGGACCGTCCAACCGCTTGTCGCTACTATCCCATTGGGCAGATGGTGATGCGCGAAGCGGGTTCCCTCGAGGATCAGGCACGCTATTTTCTGATCCGTGAGGAGTACTGCAAGGGACACCGGGAGGTGCGAGAGAGCAGTGTGGATGACTACCGCAAGGAGCAGGAAGTTGAGATCTACGATCAGCTCAATCGTGATTGGCTGCAGTTGATGCTGATGAAGAATTCGGCCGGACCGAGCATAGGGCGCCCATCGGATACCAGCCTGCAGTTCTTTTTCATGTGTTCCTACGACATGGATCGGCTGCGCCGTTTCGTCTTGAGCGATGCCTTCAAGGCTTCATACGATCTTGATGAGGGATTTTACCGGACCATGGAGAGCGAGGATCTCGCACTGATGCAGTTCGGTACCCGGTTGCTGAAGCAGGTGTTGTTCGGTGATGTAACCATCCCGGTCAGGGAGCATGCGGCGGAAAAGCGCATCGAAGCGCGTAAAGAGATCCTGGATATGCGCAGAAAGGCCGAAGTAGAGCGCCACAGACAGATGCAGGAACAACAGATGAAGGATGCCTCGTCCTGATCCCTGAGGAATCTGATTCGTGGATGACCCTGCCACGTGCATTCCCACGCAGCAGTGTGGGATGGAATGCCCGTTCTGCTCGATCTGCCGTCATACACCCACTCGACTAGAGCCCCGAGCTGGACCAGGGAACACCCACCCATGGATCATCGCTCTGCTCTGCTGGCGTCCAGAGGGCTTGAATACCGCTTGGTCCCCCCGGCAGATCGAGGTCATGTAAATTGAAAGCCTTCTCATCCACGTCAGGGATGTCTGTCTTGCCATTCTCACCGCTACCGCTGGAACCACCGTCTGAAGTGAGCAGTATGAGAACAATTGAGAGTTATAGGGTGAGTCCTGGAGTGTGATTCAAACGCTGCATTACAACTCCATCAGTTTCCATCCTGCCCTATTCAGGAGATCGCAGTCCGCTAGCCTTGGTATAGCCGGTCGGTTTTGGAAGACATGATGAAGTCATTACGGTGGAGCCCCCTGATCTTATGCGACCACCAGGTCACCGTGGTCTTTCCCCACTCGGTCAATAGAGCGGGATGGTGCCCCTCCTCTTCAGCAAGTTGGCCGACCCTGTTGGTGAAATCCAGGGCCTCGACGAAGTTATTGAAGGGGAAGCTCCGCTCAAGCTGCATAATGCCGTCCCTGACCTCGATGTTCCAGTCGGGGATTGCGCGTATCAGCTCCGCCAGCTCGTCATCGCTGACTTTAGGCGCGTCAGCGCGACAGGCCTCACACTTTTCTTCGGTAAGCGCTGCCATATGGGTATTTCCTCTCTTCCAGTATCTCGGATATAGTAGTCTCAGGTAGGTGCCCAGTGCGTTGCCTGGGTCTCCTCACAGGGATTATCATTTAGATTGCCGTGATTGCATACACAGAATCAATAGGGGAAAGCGGCACTTCAGTGCGGCCCAAGGATCAGTGAATAAACGCGCGCTTATTGTTGATGATTCGAAGACCGCTCGGCAGGTGCTGTCGAACAAGCTCTCCAATTATGGTATCTCCGTGGTAGCGCTGGAGTCAGCGGCCGCGGCGATCGACTATCTCTATGACAATGCGCCGGATGCCATTTTCATGGATTACGAAATGCCGGGCATGGATGGCTTCCAGGCCTTGAAGGTGATCAAGTCAAATCCCAATACCGCGGTCATTCCCGTCATGATGTACACCTCCAAGGCGGGTGGGTTGGAGGTGAGTCAGGCGAGGGCGCTCGGTGCGGTCGGCGTATTGCCCAAACAGCTCGAGGTCCAGGATCTGGAGGATGTACTCCATTCGCTGCACCTGATGCCTGACCAGGAGTCGCTGGTACACGGTTTCGAGGATAGCGAGCTGGATGGGGTCGGCAACATTCGCAGCCAGGGCAATATTCACTCCATCCATGAGCATGAGCGTCGCAAGTCCGCCCCGATAGGGCCGATCAGTCTGCCTTTGGATGATTTTCAGGACTCCCTCTCTGCCGGTGATGACTCATTGAAGCGCTTCATCCGCAAGGAGCAGTATCAGAGCGAGAATCGACTCCAGGATAAGCTGGAGAAACATTTTGCCGAAACCCAGAGCGAGTTGTATGAGCTCGAGGCGATGCAGGAGGCCTCGCGATCCCAGGCCAGGAGGGCGACGCTGCTTGGTCTGATGAGCCTGCTCATTCTGTTTCTGGGTTTTACCTTCGGCTACTATTTTCTTGTGCTCTCACCGGTACAGCAGAGCCTGCCTGGCAGCCGTGACGACAGTGGCGAGGAGCTGCTGCAGCTGATTGGCGCCCAGGGCGAGAAGATCGAACTGTTGTCGCAAAAGATCGATGACGCCAGTTATGGCAACGAGGCCAATCCAGTGGCTCAACTGCCGCTCAAGTTGATTGAGTGGGCAGCGAATCAGGGTACCGAGTTCGCCTATGGAGAGAGGCCGTTCAATGATCAGCGGGCGCTGTGGTTGTCCGAATTGGTCGATCAGCTCAAGGAGTCGGGATTTAGCGGTACCATCGAGTTGCGTGCCTCCCACGGCAATTTCTGTCTGCAGAAAAACTCGGGCGAAGAACTTCTTCTGGCCAAGGAGGGATTGGATATCGGCGATTGTCTGTTTGCCGCTGATCAGCGTGGCAGCAACGACTGGCTCAACGACCAATCCGTCGCCTTTGCAAACTATATGAACGTGGAGTTGGCTCGGAGCGGTGGTGAGTTGGAAATACTTCTGTTCAGCAGTGGCTTCAACGATCCCGTCATACCCTATCCGTCAATCTACGAAGTGAAGACGGTCACCGAGTGGAACCGTATCGCCGCGCAGAACCAACGCATAAGGGTCAGTCTCTACAGCAACCCCTGAATCCGGTATCGCCCCCTTCCTTAACCGGACATGCCAATGCCTTGACGGGTCGTGAGTCTATCCGTAGGGGTAATCGCTTTGTCGGCGGTAAGCGGCGGCTTGGGATTGACTCAGGCGCTAACGGTTCGCTTCGAAGCCCAGCTGCGCAAATGGGCGATCTTCTCAGCCATCAATACCGAGAGTGGTCGGGTCCGGTCTATCTCACCCAGGATATGCGCCGTGTCCAGGGGCTCTTTGGATGCATGTGAGGTATAGAGTGCGGCGACTATCGCCTGTTCTATCTCGGCGCCTGAAAAGCCTTCGCTGGCTTCCTGCAGTTTTTCCATATCGAACGAGTTGGGATCCTTATCGCGTTTAGCGAGATGGATGGCGAAGATCGCCTCACGTATCTCAGCATCGGGAAGATCGACGAAGAAGATCTCGTCGAACCGCCCCTTGCGCAGCAGTTCCGGGGGCAGCATCTCGATATCGTTGGCAGTGGCCACCAGAAACACCCGGGAATCACGCTCCGCCATCCAGGTAAGCAGGGTGCCGAGAATGCGCCTCGACGGGCCGCCATCCTCGTCCGCGGCGAGTCCCTTTTCGATCTCGTCGATCCAGAGCACGCAGGGAGCCATCGACTCGGCGGTCTTCAGGGAGTCGCGTAGATTGCGTTCGGTTTCACCGTAATATTTGTTATAGAGAGTGGCGAAGTCGAGGCGAAGCAGGGGCAGGTGCCAACTGCCGGCGACCGATTTCGCCGCCAGGCTCTTGCCGCCGCCCTGTACACCCAGGAGGAGTATCCCCTTGGGAAGGTCGAGTCCGCTCGGTGTCCGGTCGGCGACAAAAATCGCCCGGCGTTGCTCCAGCCAGCGTTTCAGGTTGGCAAGTCCGGCCACCTGGCTGAACTTCGCGCTGTCGAGTTCGAGGGAGAGTCCCCCGGTGTTGTCGAGCAGCCGATACTTTGTCTTCGCCAGGTCGTCCAGATCGGTCTCTGTGAGCATGCCGTCGTCGTAGATGGCGTTGCGTATCAGTTGTCTGGCATCCCGCAGGCTGAGACCGGAGAGGTTGCTCAACATGGGATCGATCACTTCGCGCTTTGCCTTGACGTTACGATTGTTACTGCGTCCCCACTCGCGGATCTCTGCCTGGAGCAGGTTTTTCAGGGCATTGCGATCAGGCAGGGAGAGCTCGAACCTGGCAGAAAGTGAACGCAGTTCGTCAGGTATCTCTGTGTTATGGCTTACCAGGACAAGGGTCTGTGACGGACTGCCGAGGGCGATCTCCTTGAGTTGACGCAGGGTCAGGGGGTCGTCCAACCAGTGGTGGAGATCCATCAACATATAGATCGCCGGCGCGGTACGGCCGGCAAGCTCGGCGAGGACCCTGGAGGGTTCCTTGATCGCAATGTGGCTGACCTGGTTGGTATGCAGGTTGGTCAAACCGCTGGCCACGGTCCAGCGCAGCAGTTGGCGTCCCAGTTGATTGGCGAGGCGTTCGAAGAGGGTCTCGACCTGCTGCTCATCATCGCTTTCGATGAAGATGATGGAGGTACCGGAACTGATGATGAGTTGGAGGTCTTGTAAGTCACGCATTCCTTTGGTGGTCTGTATCGTTGCGTTGGTGATCTCTATTTTTTGATTCGCTGCCAATCTATCCGTTAATCAGTTTCTATTCAACTCTAATCAATCACCTTCAAAGGGAGTGAACACGATAGATAAAACTTGCATCGGCTGGCTTTTAAGATTGAAGCAGGATCGCCTTATTGTTTGTTGACGAACTGCTGCTGTTAATTGTCGGTATAATCCGATCAGCCGAGTGCTGAATCCTTGGTAACATCACCAAAGGCAACATCCATCGATGTGGAGTGTTAACAGGCTTTAAACCAACGGCTTTTTGGATGCATATGGGTGTTAAGGCGGAGACTGTTGCAAGCTCAACGCTGTTTCAAACCGCAGCTCTGTCATCCCAGGTTTTGTGCTTGCCTTCACCACGCACCAATTTGTGATCAATCAAGATCTGGTAGGCCAGGCTTACATCCCTGGCTGAGAGCGTTTCGAAGGTGTTTATTGTTTCCGGCCATGATCTTGTCCAGCGTAGAGACTTTTGTCCGTCCGGCTTGAAGCTGGCTGTATTGAAGATACGTTCCGAACCCTCCAGGCTGTCCGGCCCCAGCCAATTGACAAGAGGGTACTGCAAGCATTTGGGATCATGCTCTATGGATTCGAAATCAACCACGGACGCCAATTCAGGATAACGGGCTGCCAACATGCGAAACATATGCTGGGTCAGGGCGATAGTGAAGATTTTCATCTGCACCCGGCGTTGACGCTCTGAAGTGAGACGCTGAATCAATTTATAGGCATGCAGTATTTCGCGTAGATCGTGATATAGAAAACGCTTCAGAAATCGTGAATCCATCACGGCTTTACTCTCTAAGTCGAGATAGGTGGTGTCAAATCCCTCTCGCGAAAAGATCTGCTCTGCAAGTATGACTGGGTCACTTATATAGAACAGGGCATGGCACTGTAATTCCCGTAGCAGGGCCTCTGTCGCAAGAAGGCCATTTGTCTCTTTCAGAATGAGTGAAGATCGAGCAGATGCAGTGCTCTCGATTAGCAATAAATCGTGATTGGATTCCGCAAGATCCATTTCAGCGTAAATCCGATAGACACGGTTCAGGGGATGGTCTGCTGATAACTCCTTGTGATAGGCAATGGCCAATCTGTGAGCGTATTTGGAGAGGGTGAGTTTGGGTTCAAACTTGGTGAGCGGATTGTGAATAATTCGGCTGTTGGGTAATTGTGACAGCAGGTGTGTCAGATGATTGATGCCAGTGCCGCTAACACCCAGTAGTAAATGAATGTCACCACCATTGCCCATATAACCCGCATGGGGTAAATATTTCTGGTTGATGCGTCTGTTCCAAAGATACTGGGAGAGAGTCAAACGTTTGCTTGTTTTAGGAATCTTTTTCATCAGGGATCTCAATGGTTATTGCATCGTCCCTGACATTCGAGAAAGAGATATGTTTTATGAAAGTATTATCCCTTCGAAGCCATGGCTGATGTGAAATTGATCGCAATTTGTGTGTTGTTAGCAGAAAGCGGGCTGTATGTCGGAAGGCATCATCTCTGATGAACTCTGGTTGATGATCTCCTCCAGGAAGTGGAGCCCGATATGATCCGGCTGCTGATCGTGGAGCCGGTACCCCTTATCTGTCCGCTATCGACCGTAGTTGGAGAAGTGGTGGTGGAAGGTCCTTCTACCCTCAAGCAGCATCTCCTCGAAGGTCTCCGCCGGAACGGGCGGGCTGTAGAGGTAGCCCTGGCCCTCCTGACAGCCCATCTTCTGGAGCAGTGACTGCTGCGCCATGGTCTCGATGCCCTCCGCGGTGATCCTCAATCCCAGGTTCTTGCCCAGGGAAACGATAGCCTGGGTTATGGCGACGGCGTCGCTGTCGTGGGGCATGTCACGGATGAAGGACCTGTCGATCTTGAGCTTGTCGATAGGCAGCTGTTTCAGATAGGAGAGCGATGAGTAGCCGGTGCCGAAATCGTCGATGGCAATCGATACGCCCAGTTGCTTGAAAACGTCGAGAACCGGAACCGAGTGTTTCATCTGTCCCATGAAAATGCCTTCTGTAACCTCCAGCTGAAGCATATCCGGGGGGCAGCCGGATTCGGCAATGATCTGTTCGAAACGCAGTATCAGGTCGGTCTGCATGATCTGCCTGACCGAGAGATTGATGGCCATGCGCCCCTGAAAGAGTCCCTGTCGAAGCAGATAGTGCGTCTGATCGCAGGCCTCCTGTAACACCCAGTTGCCGATCTCATGAATCAGGCCGGACTCCTCGGCAAGGGGGATGAAGCGTGCAGGCGGGATGATCCCGAGTCGTGGATGGTGCCAGCGCAGGACCGCTTCTGCGCCCGTCATCTCGCCATTTTGCAGCGATATCTGCGGTTGGTAGTAGAGCAGCAGCTGATTCTGTTGCAAGGCGCCGCGGAGCTCCGTCTCCAGCAGCAGGCGTTCGAAGGCGGTCCGGGTGAGTTCCGAGGTGTAGTAACGGTAGCTGTTGCGTCCCTGTTCCTTGGCTTGATACATCGCGGCATCCGCATTCTTGGTAAGGTCCGCGACGTCCTTGCCGTCTTCGGGGTAGATGCTGATACCTATGCTGGTGGTGACATGCAGCTCCCGTCCTGCGATCTTGAAAGGAGCCTTGAACTTCTCCTGTATCTTTGCGGCGACCACCGCCGCCTGGCTCGGGTCTTCGACATTTTCCACCAGCACGGTGAATTCATCGCCACCCAGGCGTGCGGCGGTGTCGTCGTCCCGCAATATGTTCTGCAGGCGTGCGGCAACCTCTTTCAGCAGTTCGTCTCCCATTGCATGGCCGAGGCTGTCGTTGATGTTTTTGAAACGATCGAGGTCGAGGAAGAGCACCGCGAGCTGACGTTTTTGACGTTTCGCCTGAGCTATCGCATGTTCGAGGCGGTCCTCGAATAGCAGCCGGTTGGGCAGATTGGTCAGGGAGTCGTGATGGGCCAGATGCTCGAGCTGAGATTGGGTCTGCTTAATACTGGTTATGTCGGAGAAGACCGCGACGTAGTGTACGATAGAGCCACGCTCGTCCTTGACGCAGCTGATAGTCATCCAGGCCGGATAGGTCTCGCCGTTCTTGCGTTGATTCCAGATCTCGCCGCGCCATGATCCTATCTCCTTGACCTCGCTCCACAGCTCGTCAAAAAAATCGGGCGAGTGCCTGTTTGAGATAAGCACCCGTGGATGCTTGGAGATGATCTCTTCCTCGGAAAAGCCGGTAATCTCGCTAAATGCGGGATTCACCGAGTCGATCATCCCCTGCTTGTCGGTTATCAGCACTCCCTCCATGGTATGTTCGATGATCTGCACCGCCTGCTGCAGCTTGGCATCTGAATCCTTGCGTTGGGTGACATCGGTAAAGACAAGTTGTGTGGCCGGTTCGCCTTCGTGTTCAGCGGGGCTGATGAAGACCTCGACCTGCACTATACCCCCGTCTGCGCGTGAAAAGACGGCCTCATAGGGCCGGCTGTTGTGGTTGCGCAGCATTTTCAGCGGTGCTTCCATCAACTCGGGAGGAGCGATATGCAGAAGCTCGCTGATAGGTACATTTATCAGTGATTTTTGTTGCGAAACGGCAAGCGTCTGTTTCGCGGCCTTGTTGAGAAAGACGATCTTTTCGTTCTGCAGCAGCAGGATCGGGGTTGGTGAATCATCGACCAGTTGACGGTAGCGATTCTCGCTGCGGTGCAGTGCCTGTTTGGTCTGTTCGGCTTCACGACGTACCGCGGCCTCTTTGAGTTCGCGTTCTATTGCGGGGGCCAGTCTGGCCAGATTCTTGAAATTGATGAAATCGTTGGCACCAGCTTTCAACAGTGCGACAGCCTTCTCTTCGCCGATGTGGTCGGAGATCAGAATGAACGGGATATCCAGTTGCTGCTTATGCAGCAGTTTGAGGCTCAGTTCCGGGGGGCAGTTGATGACATCCGTAGCCGAGAGAATAAGATCCCAATCACCGGATTGCAGGGCGCTCTTGAAGCTATCCAAAGATTCAATGCGGAGGGTGGAAAGCTCCAAACCGCCGCGATGCAGAGTCTTGCACAACAGATCATGATCATATTCGGAGTCTTCGATTACAAGAGTCCGTAGTTGTCCCGGCATCAACATTCCCTGAAACGTTTCGTAGAATTGACAATTGCTGATAAAAGGTTGGATCTCATAGCTGTCTTCACGGGTTCCATTCAGCAAATGCCTGCAGCCCAATCCTCCGTTCCTATAATGCTAATCATTGGCAGTATCAATGGTTAAGTATAATTCAGTATAACTCTCTATTGTTGGCTAACTTGCTGACTGAAGAGGATTAAGAGCCCATAAACTTCGTTTTTGCTGACTGTTTAACACTCTCAATCTATCGCCTCGATATGCAAAGCCCATGACAGAGTAAGGGTTTAATGGATTGCGGCTTACCGCTGGCCCAGATAGTTTTTTGCGGCAACTACGGAGAAACCTTGAAGCTCGAACCCGTTTTCGGAGGCATCCAGTTCCGGGAAAGTGCCATGATCTGAGCGGGTAAACGGTAAACCGGCGGTTTTTATACCGCGGCCTGTCGAAACCGGCCGCCGGTCAAATTGCAGCGACTATCGGGAGCGGCTTGCGCCGGGTTAGGATGCGCAAGGGATGGTGTATCACACGATATTTAGGGTGGAAACGACGGCTTCGTTCCACCCAGGGCTGGATCAGCGAGGCGGAAGCAAGAACCAAACTGTCGGTTACATTGTCAGATGGCAAACCGGGCGACTACAATGACGCGTACCACAGCCAGTATGGAATAGAGGATACAGGCAGCTCCGTCTCGAGAGCGGACACCAGGGAATCCATGCCTTAAGTATCACCATGGATGAAGAGGGGTATGACCAGGTTTCGCACTTGTATGGTGGAGCAAACTACAAGGTTGTCAGTGGAATCTTCAAGTTACCCTTGAAGGTACCCGGAATCTATACAACACACCCGAAGCCTTTGTTACCTGTCCAAACCTGATTTTTTAAGCAGTTTGGATACCAACATGACTGGCTGGTCGTGCGGGGGTGAATTCGTGGTGAGTTCTGCTTGATTTTGCAATCAGCCCTAGGCACTCTCACAGGAAGGACGCAGAGACGTTCCAATCAACACATCGGAGGAAACATGAAGAGAATTCTTACTGTCCTGACCAGTTTATGTCTGTTTGCCACGTCGGCACTGCAGGCTGCACCGGGTTACAACTACCCGTCAACGAGGTTGCAGTCACCCGCATATCAGGAGGCAGGCCCCGATGCCCTGTTGCGAGAGGGTATGACGAAGCTGCTGAAATATCTTCGGTCCAATGAAAATCCTCAAAAGCAGCAGATCTCGGCTTTTCTGGAACGTGAAGTGGCACCCTATTTCGATTTTGTCTATATGGCGACCTGGGCTGCCGGTCCCATGAACAGGCGTATGAATGAACAACAGCGCATGCAGCTGGCACAGACTGTCAAGGAGATGTTGCTGGGCACGCTGGCGAAGAGACTCGCAAGCTTTGACAACCAGGATGTGCGTTTCTATCGGCCGCGTCGCATCGGCGATAACGAGGTGAAAATGCGCGTCGGTATTCTTCGCGCCAGTGGCTACCCGGCAACGATAGATTTTCGTTTCTATCGCAGTGAGACCGGTTGGAAGGTGTTTGATGTGTCGGCCAACGGCAACAGCGCCCTGGCCTACTATCGACGGCACTTTGCCAATCAAAGTCAGCCTCAGGGTAACAGGAACTACAGCCGGTAACCTTTACCAACCACTCGACTCCATCAAATGAGTGAACAGCAGAAGTTCGGGCGTTGGATGATTCTTGGCGCCTGGCTGCTGTTGCTGGTGTTGTTGACCCTGTTGTTTTCACAGTGGCTGGAGAGAAGGAACAATCCGAACCGGGAATTGAAGGTCGCAACCTTTGAAGGTGGCGAGAAAGCGGTTGTGCTGGAGCGGAATCCTGCCGGCCACTACCTTGCCCCGGGGCGCATCAACGGGGTATCGGTTACCTATTTGGTCGATACCGGAGCGACCTATGTCGCTGTTTCGTCCGAGGTTGCGGACAGGGCTGGGCTCCGTCGTGGCGCACCGGCACAGAGTATGACCGCCAATGGCGTTGTTCGCAGTTGGTTGACGACCATCGACCGACTGCAATTGGGGCCGATCGTGATGCGTGACGTCAAGGCAACAATCCTTCCTAACATGCCGGGCTATGAAGTACTGCTTGGCATGAGCTTTCTCAAGCATCTGTCGCTGAAGCAGCAGGGGGGGGAGTTGGTGATATCAGCGCAGCCTTAGAGTTTGTGCGACTAGGGTGGGCGGATTCGGAAGATATTTGAGGCAGGTTGATATGGGTAATGCTGCCACTGCTGGCTGCAGTGGCAGCAGCTCGGCAGAGTTAGCCGATTTTGTCTTTCAAGGCCTTCAGCGCAGTAACCTTTACCACGGTCTTGGCGGGTTTTGCGGGAATCTTTATGGCTTCGCCGGTGGCAGGGTTGCGACCCATGCGTGCCTTGGTTCTGGGTTTGATAACACGGCGCACTTTGATGCCGCTATCCGGAATGGTTATCTCACCGGAACCTCTGCGTGCCAGATGGCGCGAAACCAGGGAATCCAATGAAGTAAATACCGAGGAAACTTCCTTTTTCGACAGGCCTGTGTCCTCTGCGATAGCGCTGATGATCTGGGTCTTGGTCTGCTTGGTTGTAATTGCTTTCAGACGTGGTGCCGCGGCCACTTTTTTCTTCGCAGTCGCCTTTTTCTTCGCTGCTTTCTTTGCAGTCTTTCTGAGGGCCATAAGGTTTGCTCCTTCTGATGAATAGTTGTGCGTGTTAAAAATAACACAGATTGTAGATAGTTAAAGATGAAAATCTAGATATTTTGTTGTTTTTTTCATGATCTCGGTTAATTTCTACCAAGTTTGATAGATAATTCCCCATTCGCCCCGCAACCGTTGCTGAAGAGAGGTGTCTGCTGACTGCCGCAGATCAAGCTATGATTGGTTCAGCGCTTCAGTGGCTCAACACAGGTTTGCCAGGCCAATGGCCGCTTGGATAGACATACGAGAAAAGGAAGAAAGAAATGGTGAGAGTAACAGTCGCAGCCTGCCTGTTCGTGATCAGTACGTTGGTGTGTCAGGCCAGGGAAATAGCAGGTGTAACCATTGCGGAACAGGTCGTGCGTGAGGTGGACAACGCAGAATTGGTGCTCAACGGTGCGGGCATTCGAAAGAAGCTCTTCTTCAAGATCTATCTGGCCTCACTCTATCTGCCGCAGACTACATCCGAGATCGCGACAGTGATCGATGTCGAAAGCCCGGCACGGGTGCAGATGCATATACTCTATTCGGAGATCGAGAGAGAAAAGTTTGTCGAGGGTTGGAATGATGGCTTCAGCGCCAACCTGAGTACTGAAGAGTTGGCGGCCGTGCGTGAACGATTGGATCAGTTCAATGCGATGTTTACGACATTGAAGGCGGGCGATCTTGTCAGCCTTGACTACATTCCCGGCGAGGGAACCCGTGTCGTCATCAAAGAAGTGGAGAAGGGAGTGATCCCTGGGGGTGATTTCTACCAAGCGCTGCTCATGGTATGGCTGGGTGATTCGCCGATCAGCCAATCCCTGAAACGGGAGTTGCTGGGGGGCGAATAGAGTCTGCCAGCCCGCGATTTTTTCTCTATGGGAGCAGTGTGCCTGTCGGGGGGCTACACGGAAAGGCTGACACCACCACGGCGCTCGTCACCGATGCCACTCGGGATGCCCTGCCTGTCGAGCATGACACAATGTGTTCCGCCGAAGAACAGGTTCTTGTTTTGCCAATGCTGTTGTTTCGGGAACTCGTCTTTCAGGGCCCGCGCGATCGAGTCATCGATACCAGGTTCCAAGCTCAACAGCTCGTTTTCAAAATGGATACGGGGAAAGGAGACCGCCTGCGCCAATGGCATGGCGTAATCGAGGTGGTTGACAATCACTTGCAGGATTGCGCTGCGAATCCGGTTTGAGCCTCCGGAGCCCAATACGATCGAGCTGCCGTCATCGGTCACTATCAGCGTGGGGGCCATCATCGAGGCAAGGCGATGGTTAAGCGGCCACTTATGAAAACCAGCCGGATTCAGGTCCTCCTCACCGAGCATGTTGTTCATCATTATACCGGTGTCGGGTATGACATACCCGCTACCCTCGCCATTGGAGAGGGTCATGCTGGCGAGATTGCCATCCACGTCTGCAATGCTGATCTGGGTTGTACCGCGTGTCGACAGTCCCCCATTGTCCAGGCGTGCTCTGAAAAGCTTACCTGTTTCCGGGGTGAGTATTTGGTCCATGCTCAGTCGGTTTTCGTTGCGTACAAGCTGGGTCAGGCGCATGGTCTGTGCGAGGCGTCGCAGGTGATCCTCGCCGCCCGTGCCCTGCCGGTCGATGGGCCGGGAGGCGAGCAGGCCGAGGGCAAACGCAATCAGCGTGCCACCTAGGGAGGGGAGGGGGTTGGTGAATAATCGGGCGTTGCGATATCGGTAATGGAGGGGAGCGCGTATCTCGAGCCGATAGTCGAGTAGGTCGTCCATCGTTAGTTGCCCGCCATTGTCTCTACAGTCATCGACCAGGAGTCTCCCTACATCGCCTTGGTAAAAAAGCCTCTCACCCTCATGCAGCAGGGTATCGAGAAATCCTGACAGTGCGGGTTGTCGATGGCGTTCTCCCTCGCCGATCAGGGATTCGGGGTTTTGTGGCGAGGCATTTATCTCGAAGGCTTCGGGCGTTGCGCGCAGAATCGGTGCGATGATAGTCGATATGAGGTACTGAAACGGGTTGATTTCAACCCCGTTGCGCGCCAATTCAATGGCCGGTTCAAACAGTGTCCGCAATGGCATGCGGCAGTGGTTGCGGTGAATGGTGTAGAGGCCTTTAATAAATCCCGGGGTGGCGATCGACCCCATACCGATGTGAAATGTCTGGCTGGCGGTGCCGAAATCGGCCTCTATGGGATGGAATCCGATCTCTCCGCCGTCAAGTCTCCGTTTCGGGGTGTGGGCAAAGAAGTCATATACAAGGGGCTCAGATCGGGCGGGTTTTGCGGTCAGAAACCCGCCTCCTCCCGGGGATGCGAGTACCGGTTCCGCTACGCAGGCGGCGAGCATTGAAGCGACCACGGCATCGAAGGCGTTTCCGCCTTCGCGTAATATCTCACAACCGGCTTTAACGGTTTCATAATGTCCGGCTGCGACAATACCTTTAACCGTTTTCACATTTCACCAACACGATGTTTAAAATAATTGATCTGGATCGTTGCATTATAACCTTGGTATCGCTATGGTTTTGCCTCTTAACCTGTTGCGAACTGGGTCGAGAATCACCCTCGTTTAAGGGTATTATATCCGTTCAGTTTTTAAAGAACGTGCCGTTAACTAGAGGAGCGACGTGACCCTGTTATTAAGGATCAAAATTCCTGAGCATGTAAAGAATGGCCGTGCCCGATAGTAAAAACGACGACGTTCTTCTGAAGAATCTGGTTCCTCTGAATACCCTTTCAGAGGAGCAGCTTGGACAGCTGCTTAGCCAGATTGTGATCGAGAAGGCCAAAAAGGGTGAATACCTTTTTCGCGAGGGGGATACCGACCATCAGAATGTCTATCTGCTTTCTGGGACCGTAGCCCTGCTCTCAGGCCAGAAAGAGATGGACCTGATCAGCAGCGGCACCCCCACTGCGCGTTTTGCCCTCGCCCACCAGCTGCCGCGAAAACACTCGGCCCAGGCCAGGACCGGTGTCAGTTTCGTGCGTATCGACAGCCGCTTGCTCAGTGATATGCTGGCGCGCAGCCACAGTGCCAGCTATGAGGTGAAGGATATCGAGCAGCCGAGCAGCGACGACTGGATGACGCTGTTGCTGCAATCCCCGATTTTTCAACAGATACCCCCGGCAAACCTCCAGCGCGTCATGATGCGGATGGAGGAGATCAAGGTCAGTGCGGGCGATGTGGTCATCAACCAGGGAGAGGAGGGAGACTTTTTCTACCTGATCAGCAAGGGGGAGTGCACTGTGTCCCGTACCCCGGAGGCTGGTCATGCCCCGGTTGAACTGGCTAAGTTACGTGCGGGTAAGGGATTTGGCGAGGAGGCCCTGATCTCAAACAAACCCCGCGGCAGTTCCGTGGTCATGAATACAGACGGTGTTCTGGTCCGCCTCAGCAAAAGCGATTTCATCGAGCTGGTCAAACAGCCGCTCTCCAGATCGATCAGCTATCAAGATGCCCTCGAGACGGTCGAAAAGGGTGCGCTCTGGCTGGATGTGCGAACCCCTGAAGAGTATGAGGAGGGGCATCTTCCAGGGGCGATCAACCTGCCCTTCTTCTCTCTGCGCTTTCAGGCCTCCAGCCTGACCCTAGATCGTGCCTACATCGTCTATGGAGAGGAGGTGGGACAATCCGCGACCGCTGCCTATCTCTTGACCGAGCGGGGCGCGGAGGTTTTTGTTGTTGAAAGTAACTGGGAGCAGATCGCCGCGCTGGCTGGATTTCACCAACAGGGTGAGGGATCTGCGGCTAACAATGTCATCGATTTCAATCGTGATCAGGACGAGGTTGCTGCAAACGCCGATAGCGGTGTGGCGCAATCTGTCGTCGATCGTCTGCAAAAGGAGTTGGCGGAGACTAAGCAGGATTACGAACAGGAGCTGGAGCAGCGACATACTGAAATCAAATTGTTGCGCCAGGCCCTGGCTGTGGCAAAGAATCGTATGGAGACCGGTGAAGAGGGGGCGAAAAACGCCCAGGTGTTGCAGCAGGAGGTTGATTCCCTGCGCGAGTCCTTGGCGGTAGCGGAATCCAGGCTTGCCGAAGGTGAGGGCCTGGAGGCCGAACGCCAGATACTGAGTGGCCGGGTCGACGAACTTGAGCAGGCCCTCGATGCCACCCG
Source organism: Candidatus Thiodiazotropha sp. (assembly GCA_040793985.1). Classification (GTDB taxonomy): domain Bacteria; phylum Pseudomonadota; class Gammaproteobacteria; order Chromatiales; family Chromatiaceae; genus Thiodiazotropha. The sequence continues at coordinate 47,462 of JBFNJI010000003.1, forward strand.
GGAGGAGCTGGAGCGGAGCAAGCAGAGCCAGGATAAGATGTCCCGGGTGAGCGGTGATCTCGAACACCAGCTTGAGCAGTCTCAATCCCGCCATGAAGAGAGCGAGGGCCGCCTCAAGGAGAAGATAACCGAACTGCAGTATGAGCTGGAAAATGTCAATGAGAATCGCCAGGAAGGCTTGCAGACGGAGCAGCAACTGCGTGCCGAGGTTGAGTCCCTGCAGCATGAGATCTCTCAATTGCAGCAGGATGCGGATGCCTTCCGCAAACAGACGGACGAGGAGCGGGCTAGCCTTCTCAAGGAGCGGGAAGAACAGGCGGCTGCACGTGGTGAAGCGGAGCAGGTGCATGAGCAATCCGTGGCGGCGCTGCACAACCTGAGCGAAGAGCGGGACCAGCTGCAGCAACGTTATCAGGAGATCGAGAGCCAGCACCAACAGCAGGCCGACGACCTGAAGGCAATCACGGAGGAGCGTGACCGTCTTTCCGATTCGCTGCAGCAGACACATCAGAACATGAGCGCTGAGGTCGCGGCACTTGGACAGGATCTGGAATCCACCCAGCACGAACTGTCGCAGGCCAAATCGGCGCTTGAACAACAGCAAAACGAACATCAACAGGCCCTCGCCGAACTGCAGAATCAGTTGCAGGAGACTACGCAGAGCCTGGAACAGTCGAAGCAGCAGGCGGCGAGCGAGATCAAGGACCTGCAACAGACACAGCAGCAACTCAAACAACAACTTGAAGCCGCCGATACGGCGCAAGACGCGCTACAGGGCGAACGCGATGAGCTGCAACAGCAATTCGATGATAAGAATGCGGAAGCAAACGCCCTGCAGCAGGAGCTACAGGCACTGGAGGATCGCCGGGCCGGCTTGGAAAAAGAGTTGGATGCAGTCCGCCAGGCAGGCAGCGATGCAGATGCCCAGTATGCCAATGCCATGGACTCTCTGCGCGGTGACCTTGAGCAGTCCCGGAGCCTGCTCGATCAGCTGAGGCAGGAGAAGCAACAGAGCGACGAAATGCTTGCAATCCGCGAACAGGACCTTGGGAGAGCGGAATCGAAGACGCTGGCGTTGCAGCAGGAGCTGGAGGATCAGGAGACGCATTCCTCGGAAGAGCGAGCCGAGCTGGTACAAAAGCTGGAGGCCCTTGAGCAGGAGCGCCAGCAGGCCGAGGAGAAAGAGCAACAGCTAAAACAGGAACTTGAGGAACAGGCGGCACTCTATTCCAGCGAGATCGATGAACTGCAGCAAAACCTCGAGTTACTGCGGGCAGCAAGCGTTGAGCAGTCATCCAGTTCCGAAGAGACGGTAACAGCGCTCAAAGTGCAGCTGCAGCAAGTAGAGAATGAAGCCAAACGGCAGAGTGAAAAGCGAGTTGAATACGAGGCACTGCTGGAGCAGGAGCACCAGACGGCGCAATTCCATAAGCAATCGCTGCAGAGCGCCGAGGAGACGGTGGCGCTCGTCAAGCAGGAGCTGGAAGAGCAAAAGCAGTTGCAGCAAACCTTGGAACAGCAATTGGCGTCCGCGCAAGCGTCGCAACGGCAAGAGATCGATGAGCTGCAGCAACGGCACGATCAGCAGCAGTCGGAGTGGCAGCAACAGCTGCAGAACGCTGAAGCGCAGATCGAGAGCAGGCGGCAACAGGTCGAGCAGCTGGAACAGTCCCGTGCCGAGATGGAGGCGGGCAGAGAGGAGCTTGCTGTCGAGAAGGCAGGCTTGGAGCGGGAGCTGAGCGAAGCACATGCCGAACTGCAGCAATTTCGCGAGAGTGCCGATGCGGCACTCACGGATGAGCGGGCAACGCTGGAAAAGGTGCGACAGGAGTTGGCGGCCGAAAAGGAGACTGCCGGATCTGTCGCAGATACCCTGACCCAACTGGAGTCGAGCCACAGCGAGGTGGTGGAAGCAAAGGCTGCGCTGGAGCAGCAGCTGAGCGATGGAAACAGCGAATTGGAGCAGCTGCGGCAACGCCTGCAGCAACAGGAAGAGGAGGGCCGGCAACGCGAGCAGAGTCTCAGCGACTCGCTTGAAGAACAACAGCAAGAGCTTGCGGATCTGCGGCGGCGGTCGACAGAGCGGCAGCAGGAGCTCGAACAGGCCAAGGCAAACGCCGATGAGCAGAACCGGGCCCAGCAACAGCGTGAGGATGAGCTGAAGCAGACCATCGGCCAGCTGAAGGATGAGATGGACGAATTGCATATCGCCCTCGCCGCATCGACCGAAGGGGCGGAACGGATGGTCGACAAGAGCGAGCTGAAGGCGAGCAAGAAGTCACTGAGAAAAGCGGAAGAGAAGATAGCCGCGCTGAAACGCGAAGTCGAAGGTCTGCGTGAAGTGCAGCTGGAGATGGAGAGCCAGCTTAGCGACGATGTTGACAACGAGGTTCACGAGCTGCGCGTAGCACTGGAATCGGAGAAGAAAAAGCGCGAGAAATCCGAGAAAATGGCGCGCCAGGCCGATGTCCTGCGGCGTGAGCGCGATGTCCAGGAGACGGCAATCGAAATGTTGGGTGAGGATCTCGAGAACCTCACCAAGGAACGGGATGGCCTGAACAGGCAGCTTACGGAAATGCGTAACCAATACACCGATCTGGTGAACGAAAACGATCATCTTCACTCAGAGATGAGCGGAATGCGCGAGCATGTTTCCGACTCCAGCCTGGCGGACGATCTGCTGGGTCAGATGGAGGATCTGCGCCGCAAGGCGGAGTATTTCGAGCAGGAGCGCGACGGCGCCAAGGCTGAGGCATCGCGGATGCGGCGCGAAGTCGGTGAGCTGCGCAGCGTCATCGAAACCTATGTTGAACAGATACAGGACGTTCAGTCTTTCGGCAAGGACGAACAGGTCAACGCCCTGCGTAGCGAGCTGGATATGGTGCGCCGTCAGGCGGCAGTGGATCTGGAGCATATGCGCAGCGAGCTACAGTCTGCAAAGTCCCGTCTGGTCTCGGCTGAAAACCGCGACGTGGATGAGGTGGCCGCACTGCAGGCCAGTCGCCAGGAGATGGTTTCCATGCAGCAATCACTGCATGAAAAAGATCATCTGCTGAAGATGTCACAAAGTCAGTGCCGCTCCCTCGAGGACGCCATCGAGGATCGGGACAAAGAAGTGGATCAGCTGAAACGCAAGCTGGAACTGCTGTTGCGCAAGGCCGGCGGCTTGGATCAGCCTTCGATGCAGTACGGAAACAGCCAGCTAGTGGATGACTCCATACTGAACGAGGAGCCGGATCGTACTCCGCCTGGCAGCGGTAACTCGCCGGATCCTGATCCGAAACGAACCTCCCTGGGCCGCTTGTTCCGCAGAAAATAGCCTTATTTCCGCGGCAGAGTTGCCCCTCTTCATGGTATGGTGAATGCCCCGGTCCGGGGTGCAGATTGCGGCAAAACACGTTGCGGGAAAAAATTAAACGGGTGCTTGCGGTTGGCGGCGCAACCCTTGATATCGTCAATAACGTTGCCGTCTATCCGGATGAGGACGACGAGCTACGCGCGATTTCCCAACAACAGAGCCGTGGTGGCAATGCCGCCAACACCCTGGTGGTTTTGAGTCAACTGGGTCATCAATGCAGCTGGGCGGGTATGCTGGGAGACGATGCCGCCAGCCGCCTGATTCTGGATGACCTGCGACGTAACGGTGTCGATACTGGGTGGGCGACGATTCACCCCGGTGGCAGATCACCCACCTCCTATATCGTATCGAGCCGGGCCACCGGCTCGCGCACCATAGTTCACTACCGCGACCTCCCCGAATACGGCTATACCGCATTCGAGACAATCGACCTGGGAGGCTATGACTGGATCCATGTGGAGGGCAGAGAGGTGTCGGTTTGCGAGGCGATGCTCGGGCATGCCAGGGAAACAGCCCCGTCAGCGCGGATATCGGTCGAGGTTGAGAAGCCGAGGAAGGGGATCGAAAGGCTCATGGGGCTGGCCGACTTCGTCATGATCTCTAAATCCTATGCGTCGGCCCATGGGTATAGCAATGCGCAACAGCTGTTCGCTGCGGTGCGTCCCTATTCCGCGTCCGCCCTGCTGTTCGCCGCCTGGGGAGATGCCGGAGCCTGGTTGCAACAGGCCGATGGCAGATCCGCTCATCTGCCGGCGTTCACCCCCACCGAGGTGGTCGACACCCTGGGTGCCGGCGATGTCTTCAATGCCGGGTTGATCGATGCGCTCATGGCGGGCAGCGATGCCGAATCTGCATTGAGGCGAGGGGTTCAACTGGCGGGCGAAAAGTGCGGTCGCAGGGGGCTTGATATTGCCTGAGCGCTATCCTCTCTGCGATATCTCGACCCTGGAGGATCCGGGTAGTCGCGGATTCGTTATCGAAGGCAGGGATGGTGAGCTGGCGCTGTTCATTGTGCGTCGTGGTGAACGCGTGATGGCTTACAGGAACAGCTGTCCCCATACCGGTATCAATCTTGAGTGGCAGCCGGATCGGTTTCTCGATCTGAGCAACAGCTATATTCAATGTGCAACCCATGGCGCACTTTTCAGACTGGAAGATGGGTACTGTTTGCGGGGGCCCTGCGCCGGTGACTCCCTGGAGCCGCTCGAGGTGGAGCTGGACGGTGGGCAGGTGGTGGTGATTCTGCGCCCTTGAGGGTCAGGCAAACTGGGGAATAAATCGATTATCAGGATATGAAAAACCGGGCCACAAAGGCCCGGTTTGGTCGGTACGCGAGAGGGTCGCCGCTTAACCCATTTTCTCGAGGAAGGCGCATAAGTCCGCCATGACCAACTCCGGCGGAATCTCTCTTTCCGTACGCTGATCCGGGGTTACAAGCTGTAACTGCAGTTCTGGCAAGGTTGCATCAGGCGCAATAGCGGGCCTAGACTCATCGGCCCGGCAGCTATCCACAATCTGCCCAGTGCTCATGTCGTAGACTCTCTTCATTTTGCACCTCCTGCACCTCGCATTGGGATCCTGTTACTCATTTTAACGGCGCGCCGGCGCTGAACTTTAACCCTGCGGGCGCGGTGTGGGCCTGTTTCAGGATTTCACATCCTTACAGAGACTTACGTGTCTGCGAACCCTTTGGTTTCAGTATGGGGTTTGAATCCGGTGCATTCAACGGTAGGGAAATAGGGGTCAATGGCCGTCTGTGCCGGCCAGTCGTGCTGATAGATAATGCGATTACTCGGTATCCTCGATATGATCGAGCGGGTTGGTTCTGGTTTCGCCGGCCGGGTGATCCAGGTCAACACCATAGTCGTCCCGGGTGAGGTCATAGGAGCCCGACCAATCCTCCGGCGGGGCGATGGGTTTGACCTCGAGTGCCTCCCAGTCCTCCAGGTCGTACTCCTCCACGGTACCGTCATAGAACTGGACTTCCACGACACCCTCATCGGGATCGAAGGCCACTACTTCAAGGTTATTGCCATCGACTGTTTTAAACCAATCGCCGATACGGATTCTAGGTGAGTTCATTATCATGCGTCTCCGTTAGACAGGTTTACCCCGGTACCATTCGATTATGGCTCCGAAAGGGCCTTAATACCATCTTCTGTCGGTATTTTTATCGTCCTTTCAGATTGGTTCAAGGTGCGGGATTGGGCTGTCGCTTATGGATCGCCTCGATCTCCTGCAATACCTCAGGAGAGAGTGAGAGATGAATGCTGTCAATATTTTCATCAAGTTGCGCCAAGGTTGTCGCGCCGATGATGTTGCTGGTTACAAAGGGCTGGCCGGTGACGAATGCCAGCGCCATTTGTGCGGGTTTTAAACCGTGCCGCTTGGCAAGCGCCACATATTCCTGTGTTGCCCAAAGGGTCTGCGGACTGGAATAGCGGTCGAAACGACTGAAAAGTGTCAGCCGGGCCGCCTCGGGCCGTTTACCGTCGAGGTACTTGCCGGAGAGCACGCCGAAAGCCATTGGCGAATAGGCGAGCAGACCGCACTTCTCACGATGGGAGATCTCCGCCAAACCGACTTCATAGGTGCGATTGAGCAGGTTATAGGGATTCTGGATGCTGACAATTCTCGGCAGGTCGTGTTTCTCCGCCAGTTGCAGATAGCGGGAGACTCCCCACGGGGTCTCGTTGGAGACACCGACATGGCGAATCTTTCCCGCGCGTTGCAGGTCGTTCAAGACCTGCAACGTCTCGAGGATCGGTGTTGCATGCTCCTCTGCTTCAGGTTGGTAGCCAAGCTTGCCGAAGTAGTTGGTCTGGCGATCGGGCCAATGAAGCTGATAGATGTCAATGTAATCTGTCTGCAGTCGTTGCAGACTCAGCTCCACTGCTGCCTCTATATTGTTCCTGTCGTGATGCAGTTTGCCGTCTCGAAGATAGGGCAGCCAGTCTGCCGGACCGGCAACCTTGGTGGCGAGGATCACGCGGTCACGTTGGCCTCGACTGGCGAGCCAGGTGCCAATGTGGTGTTCGGTCAGCCCTTGCGTATGGGCCATTGGCGGAACCGGATACATCTCGGCTGTGTCGATAAAATTGATACCTGCATCGACAGCCCGGTCGAGCTGGGCATGGGCCTCAGCCTCGCTGTTCTGTTCACCGTAGGTCATAGTTCCCAGGCAGAGTGCGCTTAGTTTTATGTCTGTGTGGCCAAGTACACGATATTTCACGGGAATCTTCCCCTGTTTTGTGGTTGGAAGCTGCGGAACAATCAGTCTATGCAGAGATTGCACTCCTCAGACTGCTATCAGCATAACTGAAAACCCACTTCTGAAAAGGATTGAGTAGCGATGGAATTGGATGGTGAACTTTTTTCCACGACCCAGCTGTGGTGGTTTCTAGGCATCTTTGTCGCGGTGCTTCTCTCTGCGCTACGCTTCGCGCCCTGGAGCAGGCTCGCCCGCAAGGGGCAACTGCATGTTTTTTTAGGTGCCATCGTCGCCCTGATCGTGCTTTGGCATATACGCGGCCAGGTACAGCCAGGGGTCTCATTCCACCTGCTTGGGGTGACGGTTATAACATTAATGTTCGGCTGGTCGATGGCGATCATAATCTCCAGCCTCGCGCTGTTCGCTGTCGGTCTCAATATAGGCTTTGGCTGGCAGGGGTATGTTGTCAGTTTCCTTACCGTGGTCTTGGTGCCGATAACCCTGTCGCAGATTGCACTGGTGCTGGTACGCAGTTGGCTGCCAAGGCAGTTCTTTGTGTATGTCCTGGGCAACGGTTTTTTCACCGCCTGGGTGGTCGGTTATATCAGCGGCTACCTGGCTATGTTGCTGCTGGTCCTCAGCGGCGCCTATACCCTGGCGGAGCTGCAGGTTACGGTAATGCCCTTCTTCCCGCTGATGTTTTTTCCCGAGGCCCTGGTCAATGGCTGGGCTATCACCCTGATGGTGGTTTTCTTTCCCGCCTGGGTCTACTCCTTCAGTGATGAGCAATATATCCACGGAAAATAGGGTGCCGTTGATGTATAGTGTCAGGCTATTCAGGGCAACGGGCCCTCGGTAGTTCAACTGTTACGATTAGAGGTAGGCCTTTGGGTTGGTGGGGTAAACTGGTAGGCGGTGCCTTCGGCTTCATGTTGGGTGGACCCTTGGGAGCGGTATTGGGTGCCGCCCTTGGTCATCGTTTCGACAAGGGCCTGCAGGGCCTGCCGGATGACCGGGTCAGTTGGGGGCCGGGTGATCAGGAGCGGGTTCAGACCGCCTTTTTCACCGCGACATTTTCCGTAATGGGACATCTGGCCAAGGCTGACGGCCGTGTCTCCCCCGATGAGATCAAGCTGGCCGAGGCCTTGATGGCGCAGATGTCGCTTTCGAGCGAGATGCGCAAGACCGCCATCCGCCTCTTCAACGAGGGCAAGGGGGATGACTTTCCCCTCGACGAGGTTGTTGAGCAGTTTCGCCTCGAGTGTCATCGAAGACAGACCCTGATCCAGATGTTTCTCGAGATCCAGATCCAGGCGGCCTATGCAGACGGTCGCCTGCACGAGGTGGAAGAGTCGCTGCTGCTGCATATCTGCTCGCTGCTCAACGTCTCCGAATTCACTTTCCGCAGGTTGGAACGCATGGTTCGCGCTCAGCAACACTACCAGGGTGCGGCCGGAGCCAGTGGTGGCTATGCAGCGCCGCGGAGTCAGGGGCCGAGTCTGGAAGATGCCTATGCCATACTCAACGTCACCCAGGAGGCATCGGACAAGGAGGTTAAACGCGCCTATCGACGGCTGATGAGTCAACACCATCCCGACAAGCTGGTCTCCAAGGGACTTCCTGAGGAGATGATGAAAATGGCGGCGCAAAAGACGGACGAAATCAAGAAGGCCTATGAGCGGGTGAAAGAGGCCAGAGGTATGGCATGATAGAGAGAGGTGGAGAGAAATGACTGATTCAATAGACCCGATAATCCTCAATTTCATCTATGTGATCTTCGGTGGGGCGCTGACCATCTTCTTTATGTGGTTTGGATGCAAGGTCTTCAGCCATATTGTGAATTTCAGTATTGCGGATGAGTTGCAGAAAGGGAATATCGCGGTGGGGATCATGATCATGGGGATCTTTATCGGAATCGGCACCGCTCTCGGATTGGTAATTGGGCTTGGCCTCAACTAACGCTCCTTACCTGTCCTGCAATGCCTGACCCAAGATGTTGACGCCACGCTGGATCTTGTTGCTTGTTCTACTCCCAGGGTTGGCCTATGCGGGGGCGCTGAAGCTGGTAAAGGATGAGCATTGGACTCGGCAATACGATCGCCATTTCCGTAAATACACCAAGCACTATTTCGGCCCGCACATCGACTGGCACTGGTTCAAGGCACAGGGTATCGCCGAATCGGGCCTGCAACCGAATGCGAAAAGCCCGGCAGGCGCAAAAGGCATTATGCAGATTCTCCCCGCCACCTACGATGAGATCCAGCAGGACAATCCCCACTTTACCCGGATCGACGAACCGCGCTGGAATATCGCGGCGGGCATCTATTACGATCGCAAGCTCTATCGGAAGTGGAAAGGGGGGTTGCCCACCGAACAGCGACTGGCCTTTGCCCTGGCCAGTTACAATGCGGGCTATACCAAGGTGCTGAGGGCCTACAAACGGGCCAGAGAGAAACATGGCGAGGTAAAATCCTGGCGCCAGGTTGAGTATTTCGCTCCGGGCGAGACCCGGCACTATGTGAGACGTATTATGGCTTTGATGGAGGACGAGTAGTCTTCCATTGGCGGACTGTCTGGCGCAACCAGGCGGCGACCCGGCTGTTCAACTCCTCCTGCATACCGCTGAAGAAATGGTCGGCTCCCGCCACCCTCTCCTGACGATAGCGAATCCGTCCGCTTCGTGCGGCAAGTGTCTGTCGAACCCGGGCGCTCTCCACCACCCCGGGAAGGTCCTGGCTGCCGTAGAGATCGAGGATCGGCACCTGTGTGGCCTCGAGGGCCTGGGTGACTGAATCCTCCTGGCCCTCGCTGCCTGAGGTGATGCCGATCGCCACCAACCCCAATATTCCCTCTCCCTGACTGATCATGAAATCCATCGCCATAGCACCGCCCAGGCCGTGTCCTATGAGGACCGTCTCTTCGACCTGCTGGCCCTTCAGGAACTCGATAGCCGCCTGGATTCGCGGCCTGCTCAGGGAGAAGAGAGAGGCGCTGTTTGCAGGCGTTGCTGGATCGCCGAGGGGGAGCTGGAGCGACAGGGTCACCCAGCCCCTTGCGGCCAGCTGTCGCCGCAAAGGCTTGATTACCTCGTGCCAGTCGGCATGGGTGTTGCTATCGTGCAACAGAATGGCGCCACCGTGGCGAACGCTCGCGGAGGACTCCCGGTGGATGGCAAGAAAGGGCCTCGAATCGGCTTCAAGCCAGATCGCATCGCCCTCGGACACCCTGGCCTCCAGTCCCTCCGAGATCCGCATTTCTCGGCTCAGATTGACGGCGTATAGGGAATCCACCGTGGAGACCACCAGCAACAGGAGGAGACAACGGATCAGAGCCTGTCTCTTGCGTGTTCGCATCGGCATGTCTCTTAGCCCCTCTCTTGTACCGGTTGATAACGATAGGTCTTAGTGTAGTCCCTTGGCGGGCAGGGCCGCTATCCGGTCAGCGCTAAAAAAAGCCCTGAAAAGGGGATAGCTGAAAATAGCGTCACTTTGGGGTAAAGTGGCCTCCCTTTTTTAGCTAACTGTGGCGAGAGACTGGATTTGCACCAGGCCACAGCCTGTAGAACTGTAGGAGATGAGAATAATGGCCCGTCAATCCGACAAGATCGCACCGTCAATATTGTCTGCGGACTTCGCCAAGCTGGGTGAAGAGGTGGACAACGTCCTTGCCTCAGGTGCGGAGATCGTACACTTTGACGTCATGGACAACCACTATGTGCCGAATCTGACCATAGGACCACTGGTTTGCGAGGCGCTGCGCAAGCACGGGGTTACTGCCGAAATCGATGTCCACATGATGGTCAAGCCGGTGGATCGCATCATTCCCGATTTCGCCAAGGCCGGGGCCACCTATATCACCTTTCACCCGGAGGCCTCTGAACATATCGATCGCAGTCTGCAATTGATCCGTAGCGAAGGGTGTAAATCGGGCCTGGTGTTCAATCCGGCCACCCCCCTGTCCCATCTCGACTATGTCCTGGATAAGGTCGATATGATTCTGTTGATGTCGGTCAACCCGGGTTTCGGCGGCCAGAGCTTCATTCCCGCCACCATGGACAAACTGCGTCAGTGCCGCAAGCTGATCGACGATTCCGGATTGGACATCCGTCTTGAGATCGACGGTGGGGTCAAGGTCGACAATATTGCCGAGATCAAGGCCGCCGGTGCCGACACCTTCGTCGCGGGGTCGGGAATTTTCGGTTTTCCCGAGGCGGGTGATGCCAACCGCTACGATACCATCGTCGGCAAAATGAAGGCGGAACTGGCCAAGGTTTGAATAGGTTTAAAGAGTCCGCGAATGAACGCTAAAAAACGCAAATTAGAGAATGAATGATCGCTTGTTTTGGGTGCGGCGTGCCGCACCCTACATGTAAATAATATTTGCGTTAATTTGCGGACTTTGATTTTAAAGTGATCTGAGTCTGTAGTCATGATTAAAAAACCCGAAATGATCCTCATCGATGTGGACGGCACCCTGGTCGACAGTGTGCCCGATCTCGCCTACTGCGTGGATGAGATGATGAATGCCCTGGGCCGCCAGCCTTACGGCGAAGCAAAGGTGCGTGACTGGGTCGGTAACGGGGTGGAGCGCCTGGTGCGTCGTGCCCTGATCGGTCGACTGGAGGGTGAGCCGGAAGAGGCCGATTTCGCCCATGCCTATCCTATCTTTCTCGAGCTCTATGCGGAGAATACCAGCAAGCGATCCCTGCTCTATCCCGGTATCCGCGAGGGCCTGGATTACCTCAAGGGGCGTGGTTACCGCCTCGGCTGCGTTACCAACAAGGCCTCCCAGTTCACCCTGCCGTTGTTGCGGGACCTGGGTGTCCATGACGATTTCGAGATCATTGTCGCCGGTGACGCCCTGCCGAAAAAGAAGCCCGATCCGATGCCGCTGCTGCATGCGGCGGAACAGCTGTCGGTGACGCCAGCCGCTTCGTTGATGGTGGGTGATTCCCAGAGCGACGTGAAGGCGGCCCGCGCCGCCGGATTTCAGATTGTCTGCATGAGTTACGGTTACAATCATGGAGAGGACATCCGGCTCTACAGCCCGGATGCGGTACTCGACTCGTTGATAGAAATCAGCACCCTGCTTGAAAATGCAGCTTGAGCCCAATCCAAGTTTTGATTATGGTTAGCACCAAATATTGACTGTAAACAATACGCAATGAGCCTGCTTTCACACAACTCGACCCTGATGTACGGCGCACGATGGCGTTGGTGATTATCGAACCAACCCATTGAATCCCGTTGTCTGGTCTTTTGTGTGGAGAGGAAAATGACCCCCCAACAATTCGCTGCCCTGGCGCAACAGGGCTACAACCGCATCCCGGTCGTCTGTGAGGTACTTGCGGATCTCGATACCCCACTCAGTGTCTATATGAAGCTGGCCCATGGGCCCTTCTCCTATCTCTTCGAGTCGGTGCATGGCGGGGAGAAGTGGGGGCGCTACTCCATTATCGGTCTGCCCTGCCGCACCCATGTCAGGGTAGATGGCCTGCAGGTCGAGGTGGTGACCGACGGTGCAGTGACGGAAACCCACAGGGTAGAGGATCCGCTTCAGTGGATCGAGTCCTTTCAGCAGCGCTTCAAGGCTGCCGATGTGGAGGGACTTCCCCGCTTCAACGGTGGCCTGGTGGGCTATTTCGGTTACGACATCATCCGCTATATCGAACCAAAACTGGCCGATTGCCCCAATCCCGATCAGCTCGGGACACCGGATATTCTGCTGATGGTCTCCGATGAGGTGGTGGTCTTCGACAACCTTTCGGGAAGGATGTATCTGATCGTCCATGTGGATCCCACCCAGGGTGCAACCCTGGCTTCGGCGGAGTCGCGTATCCGCGAGCTGATCCAGGCCATGGCGCAGCCCATACCGAGGGATAGCTGCGCCCCGGAAAGAACCATCAATGAGTCCGATTTCGTCTCCGGCTTTACCGAACAGGGCTACAAACAGGCGGTGGAGCGGATCAAGGAGTATATCCTCGAGGGCGACTGCATGCAGGTGGTGGTCTCGCAACGCCTTTCCATCCCCTTCCAGGCACCGCCACTCGATCTCTATCGCGCATTACGCGGGCTCAATCCCTCCCCCTACATGTATTTTCTCGATCTCGAGGGTTTCCATATTGTCGGCTCGTCACCGGAGATACTGACCCGGCTGGAGGATGGGGAGGTGACGGTCCGGCCCATCGCGGGTACCCGCCGGCGGGGCCATACCGAAGAGGAGGACCGGGAACTGGAGGCGGAACTGCTGGGCGATCCCAAGGAGCTCGCCGAACATCTGATGCTGATCGACCTGGGGCGCAACGACACCGGCCGGGTGGCGAAGATCGGCAGTGTGCAGCTGACCGACAAGATGATCGTCGAGCGTTACTCCCATGTCATGCATATCGTCTCCAACGTCACGGGTGAACTGCGCGACGGCATGAGCGCCATCGATGTGCTGCGGGCCACCTTCCCCGCAGGCACGGTGAGCGGGGCGCCGAAGATCCGCGCCATGGAGATCATCGACGAACTGGAGCCGGTGAAGCGGGGGGTCTACTCCGGCGCGGTGGGCTATCTCTCCTGGAATGGCAACATGGACACCGCCATCGCCATCCGGACCGCGGTGATCAAGGAGAAGACGCTGCACATTCAGGCAGGGGCCGGTGTGGTTGCCGACTCCATACCCGAACTGGAGTGGAAGGAGACCATGAACAAGGGGCGGGCGGTATTTCACGCCGTGGCCATGGCGGAGGCCGGCCTCGACCGGCACGCCTGTGACGAGGAGGCATAATCATGTTGTTGATGATCGACAACTATGACTCCTTCACCTATAACCTGGTGCAGTATCTCGGTGAACTCGGCGTCGAGGTCAAGGTGGTGCGCAACGACGAGATCTCGGTGGGGGATATAGACGCCATCGCCCCCGACCATATCGTCATCTCCCCGGGACCCTGCACACCCAACGAGGCGGGGATCTCGGTGGAGACCATCCGCAAATACGCTGGTCGGATACCGATCCTCGGTGTCTGCCTGGGACACCAATCCATCGGTCAGGCCTTCGGCGGCAAGATCGTCCATGCCCGGGAGGTGATGCACGGCAAGACCTCTCCCATCCTCCATGCCGGGACAGGCGTGTTCAACGCCCTGGAGAATCCATTCGAGGCGACCCGCTACCACTCATTGGTGATCGAGAAGGAGAGCCTTCCCGACTGTCTGGAGATCACCGCATGGACCGAGACCGATGGGGGTATGGATGAGATCATGGGGGTAAGGCACGAGACACTTGCGATCCAGGGGGTGCAGTTTCATCCCGAATCCATACTGACCCGGCACGGGCACGATCTGTTGCGTAATTTCGTCGAGGGGCGGTAGCTGATTATTTTCAGTCCGCGAATGGACGCCAATAAACGCAAATTATACTTCTCATTTGTATCTTACAGAGCTGTACCTTACGAAATGGCAGTGAAGCATCCGGCGGTTGACCTGACAAACCGAGAAATGGGTCTTCTCACGACAGCGTGGGAATGAGAACCTGCGAGTCGGTAGTGGATTCACTAGACATGGTAGCTCCATCTACCACCAGCGTCCGGTGCCCTTCTTTCTCCCCCGCCCCGACAGCATGTCCATATGCTGGCGGGGCTGCCGCGGCGTACATGCCGCTGCTGCGAAAGAAGGGCACCGGACGCTTCACTGCCATTTCGGATGGTGTGCTTTGTAGTGATCTTTCAGCATGGAATGATTGGCATTTATTTGCGTTCATTCGCGGACTGAAATAGATTCATCTCTGACCGAATATAAGGAGAACACCCGTGGAGATGCAGCAAGCGATAAAAAAAGTGCTGGCCCGCCAGGATCTCACTGCCGATGAGATGACGGCGGTGATGCGCAACATCATGACAGGAAATGCCACCCCGGCGCAGATCGGTGGATTCCTTGTCGGTCTGCGCATGAAAGAGGAGACGGTGAGCGAGATCGCCGCCGCGGCCTCGGTGATGCGCGAGCTGGCCTCCGGCGTCTCCATCGGCGATCTCTCGAATACCGTCGATATCGTCGGCACGGGGGGCGACGCCTCCGGCACCTTCAACGTCTCCACCGCCTGTATGTTCGTCGCCGCCGCGGCCGGCTGTCATGTGGCGAAGCACGGTAACCGCTCGGTCTCTTCCAAGTCGGGCAGCGCCGATGCCCTTGAGGCCGCGGGTGTCAGGCTCGATCTGTCGCCGCAACAGGTGGAGCAGTGTGTGCGTGAAGTCGGGGTCGGTTTCATGTTCGCTCCCGGTCACCACAGTGCGATGAAACACGCAATCGGTCCGCGCAAGGAGATGGGTGTGCGCACCATATTCAACGTCCTCGGACCACTGACCAATCCAGCGGGGGTGCCGAATCAGCTGCTTGGCGTCTTCGACAGCGAACTGCTGGAACCCCTGGCGGAGGTGCTGCAACGTCTCGGCAGCCATCATGTGATGGTGGTGCACTCCCGCGACGGTCTGGATGAGATCAGCATAGGCGACGTTACCGATGTGGCGGAACTGAAGAACGGCCAGATCAGGCGTTTCACCCTGCAACCGGAACAGTTCGGCTTGCAGCGCAGTTCCCTGGATGAGATCCGGGTGGACGATGCCACCGCGAGTCTGGCAGTGATCCGCGGGGTTCTCGAAGACAATCCCGGACCCGCCCGCGACATCGTGGTCTTCAATGCCGGTGCCGCGATCTATACTGCCGGTCTGGCGGAGAGCCTGGAGCAGGGTGTGGAGAAGGCCGATCATGCCATTGCCAGCGGCGAGGCGCGCAACCGCCTGGATCGCCTGGTTGTATTGACCCAGAGCTTCGACTGATCATGAACGGTACCCCCGATATCCTGTTGAGGATAACCCGGCGCAAGCGACAGGAGATCGATGAGAGAAGGTCGCAATGCCCGATTGGCGAACTCGAGGCACTGCTCCCGGATGCCTCCCGTCCGCGTGGCTTTGCGGCTGCGATAGCGGCGAAACTGGCAGCGGGTGAGTCGGGGGTAATCGCAGAGATCAAGAAAGCCTCTCCCAGCAAAGGCGTGTTGCGAGAGGATTTTCAGCCAGCGCAGATTGCCCAGAGTTATGCCAGGGGCGGTGCCGCCTGTCTTTCTGTACTGACCGATATAGACTTCTTTCAGGGCAGTGACCAATATCTGCAACAGGCACGGACCGCCTGTGATCTGCCGGTCATCCGCAAAGACTTTATTATCGATCCCTATCAGGTCTACGAGGCGCGGGTGATCGGTGCCGACTGTATCCTCCTGATCGCGGCATGCCTGGATGATGGACAACTCAAAGGATTGAATGACCTCGCCCATCGGTTGGGCATGGATGTCTTGATCGAGGTCCACGATGGCGAGGAGCTGCAGCGGGCGTTACAGGTGGAGAACCGCCTGATAGGCATCAATAACCGGAACCTCCGTAGCTTTGATGTCAGCCTTCAAACCACACTGGATCTGTTGCCCATGATTCCATCGGACAGGACCGTGGTGACGGAAAGCGGCATCCTCGCCGCCGAGGATGTGGCGCTGATGCGCCATTACCAGGTGAACGCCTTTCTTGTGGGTGAGGCCTTCATGCGAGCCGAGGATCCGGGGGCGAAGCTGGCGCGACTCTTTGCCTGATGCGCCGGGCTGATCGATTCTTCCGCATTACCCAGGAACTGGATAGCAAACGCTATCTGACCGCCAGGGAGCTCGCGCAGCAGCTCGAGGTTTCGCAACGCACCATCTATCGTGACATCGAAGCGCTTTCTGCATCCGGAGTTCCAATCGAGGGTACAGCGGGTGCCGGGTATCGCCTCTGTCAGGGATTCAGGCTCCCCCCCTTGATGTTCGATGACGATGAGCTGACTGCACTGCTGCTCGGTATGCGCATGGTGCAGGCCTGGTCGGATCGGGACCTCGCTACAGCGGCGGCACGGGCGCGGCGCAAGATCGAAGCTGTCTTGCCGCAACGACTTCGCCCGCTGCTTGAGGGTGAAATCTTGATGGTCCCCGATTTCCACATACCGCAATCGGTGCGTAATCATGTGGCCCTGTTGCGCAAGGCAATCACTGAAAAGCGCAAGGTGGAGATGCGCTATCACAGGTCTGATGGGATGGCATCTGAGCGTGTCCTATGGCCTCTTGGTCTCTTCTACTGGGGTGAGAAGTGGACCCTGGGCGCCTGGTGTGAATTGCGGGCTGAATTTCGTCAATTCCGGCTCGACCGGATAGATGAACTGAACAGCACAGGTTCCTACTACCCGATGCTGGAGGGACGAACCCTGGACGATTATCTCCTGGCTGTCGGCGCCAACGGCGATGGCTGAGAGCAGTCTTCTGCCTTCAGGTATTGAGGTTGCACCGAGCTGAGGTTCGCGCCGTCCGTCATGAGTCCTGAGGGACTACTCAAGAGGCGGTGGGGTGACAATTTGTATCTTGCGTTCGATGGTCGGTTGTTTGTGATCCTCGATGGCGAGCATCAGCGTGTGCTCGCCTTCAGCAAGACCGGTCAGCAGGGCCTGGGGACCGCAACCGACAGCATTCCCATCGAGGGACCATCGCAGTGCCGAGGAGAGCCCGCGGTCACCCTGGGGATCATCAACCTCCGCCAGCAGCGAGATGGGCGCGCCGGCGGCGAAGGAGGCATCCTTGCGGGGCCTTAGCATCCTCAGGTTGGGTGGGAGCGGTTTCAGCGAGAGCTGCGGGCTGAATAGTGTCGTGCCGCGGAAACCGTTCTGATAGGTAATGGAGAGGCGGCAGGATTTGCCTCCCGGTAACCCGGCGGGATCGAAGCTCAATCTCTCCACGGGTTCGCTGACGCCGATGATCCGATACCTGCCTTCTCCCCAGTGGATCGCCATAATCAGCAGGGCCTCGTCGGTATTGCCTGGCGTTGTCAGCTTCAACCCCAGGTCATACCGCTTGCCGCGCTGTAGACGCCCCTTGGGCCAGGTCACTGAGAGCTTGGGCGCCTGCTCGATGGGGTTGCGATAGATGTCACGTCCCTGACGCCGAATCGCCAGGCTGGCTGCACCCGGCAACAGGGGCATGCTTCCTGACAGAAGTTGATGTGCGGGGGCGAACTCATGGCAGATGGTGGGGGAGCGAATCAGCGCCGCTACTTCCAGCAAGATATCACCGCCAGCGTCGAGCAGCAGCAAGCTGTAGTCCTTGCTGGGAACTGATCGCTTCAGGCTCTCCTGGCGCAGCCGCTGTTGGATGCGGCCACTCAAAGGTGAGAATTGGCCATCCGCGCCGATCAGACCTTCGAGCATGAGCCATTCTGCTGCGCTGCCGGGTAATTTCTCTCTCATGGCGGCCCCACAAAGTCGAACATCTGTTGCCAGCGCTGGGCACTCGCCCAACGGTTGTTGCAGTAGGTCATCAGGTCGAGATCGTTGATGCTGCCCGCACGGTTGTTGAGGATATCGAAGGGTACCCCGGTGACCACGCCGCCGTTTTCGAAATCGCCCGGATCCGTGCCCCCTGGGGCTGTGCTGCCATTGGCGCACTGAACCCCAAGATGTTGCTGATTCAGGCAGTGGGCAAGCTCATGTGCAGCAGTGCTTGCGCGATAAGGGGTCAGGTATTCAAGGCCACCGATATGTGCGCGACCCCAACCACCAACGGAGGGGACAATGATGGCCCAGTATGCGTCATCGTCCTCGGGACAGAGCAGGCCGGTGAGATCGAGAAAGGCGCAGATACGGATGATTCGTATCCATTCGAGGTGGGTGTTACCGAAGATGTCGTAATCGAGGGAGCGGGAGAACTCCCCAAAGGGGGTTTCGATGATCGTCCGCTGTAGGGAGATGCGGATCGAATAGCTGTCGTGGCGGGCGATCGATTCCGCCGTGGTTGGAATCTGCTGCAACGACTCTTCGATCAAATCGCGACACTCCTCCTCGGTGGGCGGATTGCCTATGCCGGGGGCCATATCGAGGGTGCCCGTCGCGTCCTCTTCGACGGTGACCGGAATATAACGGATGCGTATAGGTTTGCGTTCCCTGAATTGAAAACCGTCGAATCGCTGTCTGACTGTTTCGCTGTAACCCTCTATTCCGTCGCCGCCTCCCGCGTCGTAAACCCGCAGCTCCACCTCGATGTCGAGGGTGTCGTGGCAGAGCGCCTCGGGTATGAGGAAGTTGACAGTATGGTTCGTCACTCCCAGGTTGGGCGTAGTGGGTAGATTGATGCGTGCACCCCAATTGGCCTCGGGCGGGTGGGTATCGGAGTTGTTGATAAGGGCGTCCCAGCCGGTACCGTTGGGGAACTCTTCGTTGAAGTAACGAATTCTGCCCCAGACCCCCGGCAGTGAGGAGAGACCGACCTCCGCCATGGCATGGCTCCCGATCAGGCGCACTGCGGTGGGTTTGCCGGCTACCAGCGTTACCTCGCCATCCGCGGTCTGCATGCCCTGGGTCACTTCAATGTCGACGATCCCGATGTCCGGTCGTCTGGTCAGCAGCACCGTGACGAAGCGATCCACCTGGCCGCAGTCATTCCCGGCGCGCAGGCGGTAGGTGGCGGTTTCTACAAAGCCATGAGCGCTTGGCTCCAGGGCGATGGAACTGCTGCCGGTAACCGAGAGAAATTGCTGAAATCCAAAGGGGTTGCTGCCGGGTATGTCGGGTCCGGTCGGCGTCTCCCTGGAGAGCGTCAGACTTGCGGCGTTTTCCACATCCCAGGTCAACTCGAGTACTTCGTTCGGTGATAAAAGCACTGTCTCCGTCGCAGGCGCTCCGGCCGATCCATTGAAATAGCGGATTATGGGTAGGCCAACACTGATCCTATTGACCTCGGTTATGGGTGGGCATGGAATGGCCAGGGTAGGCTGCAGGGTGGGAAATATCAGGGGTCTGCCGAGACAGGTGCTAGCGCCCAAGATTCGGGTGGCGCTTGCGTTCATCTCCCCCACCCAGTTGTTATAGGCATTGCTGGCCAACTTGTCGTAGAAACCTACTGCGCCGGAGAGAATATCATCCGGCAATTCCACCCGGATCTCGGTAGCGCTCCAGTTGTCTGCTTCGACCTCCAGTTCACTGCATCCTTGGCTGGTGTGGGCGATCAGCGCCACGCTGTCCGGTTGAGAGTCACCGAAGCCCTGGCCATGAATGATCATCCAGTCACCGCCGCAGTTCCCTTCCAGCGCGATGTTTTCGATAGTGTCAGCCCATGCGCTGCGCCGGCCCAGGACGCGCAAGCTGGGTGCTTCGGCATTGAAAATGTCGATCAGCATTGCCTCACAACCCAAGCGGAGACTCTCATCATCGGGAGCCGGGGGCCAGGCGGGTTCATCACAGGGGCCGCCCACTTCGGGAACACCCCAGCCACCGGGCAGACCGCCCCAGGGACCACCCTGGGGATCACCTCCCGGGGGGGCAGGGTCACTACCCCATGAGCCGTCTCCGGGATCGATCAAGTGATCGACGTCCTGCAATCCTTGAATACAGAAGGGTCCCCTGGCCAAGGCGACGCCCCAGGCCATCTGATCCGTCAGCGCGCGTGCTCCGCCGGCTGCCAGGGAGCGGTGCAGGTCTTCGACTGACTGCTCTGCTTGACTGAGTCTGGCGATCTGGGCAAAGGCCCGGTTCATTGCCCTGGTATCCCCCCTGCTGGCGACAAATGCGGCCTGGTAGATCGGCGCAATGGCCTCGAAGCTGACCAGTTGCGGCTGTACATGGGGTTTGGCGTAATCCCGTTTCCGACGGGCCAGGCCGCGTAGTTTTCCGAGTATCCCGTCGGTGTGTTGACCAAAGGCAGGGAGCTGATTCAGTCTTAGCAGAAAGCATTTCCCGGCGTGGTCATCGTAGCGCAATACAGCCTCACTCTCCCTATGCAGGAGCGTGAGCAGGCGCAGGGGCAGGAACAGGCGGTCGTGAATCCCCTTGGCGTAGATGCGGCTAAGCCCCAGCTTCTTGGCGGCGCTGGTGAGTGCAGATGACAGACGCCTGGCTGCTTGCGCGTCGAAGAGTGGCGGGGGGGTGAGCCCAGATTGCTGCGGGTTGTCGGCGATGGATACCTTAGTAGCCGCTTCGGCACCGCTTTTTTTTCTCTTTTTCTTTTTTCCTGTCACCTGTGTGTCCCCCGGTGTGTTTGTGTATGGGGAGATGCCATCGGCCCCCGGCGGGAATACACAGCCTCCCCTCTACACCCACATTCAATCGATACTGAGACAGTCTGAGTCGATCCTTGATAAAGAGGAAGAATAGATTTGATCGTCTTGAAGTCAATCAAAGATCGGTTCAACGATGTGCATAATATCCCTCGATTTTTCAAGGTCTTGGTATGTTCTGACAGAACGATCCTGAATTTTCGGCAGGTGGCTGCCCTGCCTGGTGGGGTACAAGGTGGCTTATGCGGCGGTCAACTGACGGTTGTCGAGGGGGGTGTCCCAATCCGCTAGAAAAACTGACACACCGGTGTCAGTAGCGGGAGTGTAGAGTGTTAATTCCTGAACAACCGACAGCTGAGAGGGGAGTGATAAAATGGAACCAAGGATAAATCTTATAACCCTGGGTGTGGATCACCTCGGGCAATCTGTAAGCTTCTATGAGGCCCTCGGCCTGCCGCGTTTTGAATATGAGAGTGACGATATTGCCTTTTTCGACCTCCAGGGCAGTTGGTTGGCCCTCTATCCGAAGGAGGCCTTGGCGGATGATGCCGGTTTCTCATCCCGGCAACGCTTAGATTTTCCCGGTTTTACGCTGGCGCATAATGTCGAGAGCAGAGAGGAGGTGGATCGTGTGATGTCAGAGGCATTGAGCGCCGGCGCGCAGTTGGTGAAACCGGCCCAGGATACCTTCTGGGGCGGGTACTCAGGCTACTTTTCGGATATGGACGGTTTTCTCTGGGAAGTTGCCCATGTACCGCAGTTTTGGATTGGGCCAAAACCGGGAGGAGAGACGTGAGCAAGATGGAACCCTGTCCCTGGTGTCTCGGTAGCGAAGCGTATATCCGCTACCACGACGACGAATGGGGAGTGCCTTCCCATGACCCCCGGCACCTGTTCGAGATGCTGATCCTCGAGGGTGCTCAGGCCGGGCTCTCCTGGTTGACTATTCTGCGAAAGCGTGAGGGATATCACCGTGCATTCGATGGTTTCGACGCAGAGCGTATCGCTGCCTACGGCGATGGCGATGTAAAGCGGCTGCTGGCCGATCCGGGGATCGTACGCAATCGACTCAAGGTAAGCGCCGCGATCGATAACGCCAGGGCTGTCCTGGAGCTGGAGTCGGGGGAGGGGTTGAGTTCACTGCTCTGGTCCTTCGTGGAGGGTAAACCGATTCAGAACCGTTGGCGTAGCCTGGACGAGGTACCGGCATCGACACCCCTGTCGGAGCGCATGAGCCGCGAATTGAAGCGAAGGGGATTTCGCTTTGTCGGTACCACGATCTGTTACGCGTTCATGCAATCGGTGGGCATGGTGAACGATCATCTGTTGAGTTGCCCGCGGCACAGGGAGGTCGCCGGACTCTAAAATGGCACCCCTCTCACGGCTGCGATAAGGGTCCGGCAACAGACTCACGTTCAGGTCATTGGTTAAGGTCTGTTGTTAGCCGGCCCCTGCATGAATCAAGTGTTAACTAGCGGGTGCCGAAGACAACGATGGTTTTGCCTTTGACACTGATCAAACCCTGTTCTTCCAGGTTTTTCAGCACCCTGCCGGCCATCTCCCGGGAGCAACCGACGATACGCCCGATCTCCTGTCTGGTGATGCGAATCTGCATGCCGTCGGGATGGGTCATGGCATCCGGTTCCTTGCATAGATCGAGCAGGGTACGGGCGATGCGCCCGGTTACATCGAAAAAGGCGAGGTGCCCGACCTTGTTGCTGGTCTGGTTCAGGCGCTGGGAGAGCTGTGCCCCCATGGCGTAGAGGATATCCTTGGTGTAATCCTTGAGATCGTGATTGAAGAGCTGCTCCAGGCGTTGGTAGCTGATCTCGGCAATCTGACATGAGGTGCGTGTGCGTACCATCACGCTGCGTTTGGGTTCGGGAACGAAAAGGCCCATTTCACCAACAAACTGACCCTTGTTGAGATAGGTGAGAATGATCTCCCGACCGTCTTCATCTTCGATGTAGACGGCTACCGATCCTTCCGTGATGTAGTAGAGTATGTCAGCCGGGTCGCCGATATGAATAATCTCGGTATTCTTGGGGTAACGTCGGCGGTGACAAAAGGAGAGGAATCGCTGAAGATACTCAGGTTCCTGTGGTGGCGGTTTTATGATCGTCATGATCTCGGGACTCTTGAATGTTATGGGGAGAGATCAGCCTACAGATTAAAACCAGCTATCTGCCTGTGGGCAGTTCCAGGTGATCTTCATCGCAGTAACGCTGAGCCCTCGTCCGTAGCTTTATTGTAGTCGTATCAATAAAGAGTTTAGGATCTAGTTTAGCAATCCTTGTCAACTTGTCGAATATACAGCCATCAGTATAGGCAACAGGTGGACAGTGTAACAAAAACAATAGTTCATTAATTTAACGCAATTCATACTTATCATCTATCCCCGATACCGCATCCATGCGGGCGTTGGGGGTGAACAACCGGAGTAGCCGATGAAAGCACGGGTCGTATGGGTAGAGGATTCCGTCATGATGGGGGAGTCAGGGAGTGGCCATGGCGTGGTGATGGATGGCCCGCCGGAGCATGGCGGACGCAATCTGGGAGTCAGGCCAATGGAGATGCTGCTGCTTGGCATGGGAGGCTGCACGGAATTCGACGTCTTGTCGATACTGCGGAAATCCCGCCAGCAGGTCACCTCATGCGTGGTGGAGCTGGAGGCTGAACGGGCACAACAGGACCCCAAGGTGTTCACCCGGATCCATGCCCATTTCATCGTCTGTGGCAGGAATCTCAGCGAAAAACATGTGGCGCGCGCCATCTCCCTGAGTGCCGATAAGTACTGCTCAGCCTCCCTGATGCTTGGCAAGAGCGCCGCGATAACCCACGACTACGAGATACACAATGAGCAGTGAGGCAGCGGCCTTCGACAGGCTTATCGCCGATTACTACCGGGTCTGGTTCCGTTTTCATCCGTTGGCGGCGGTATATGCCTCGGTGCCGGGTTACGAGGGTCTCCTCGCCGCCGACGGCGATGACGACATGGGGGCCTTGGCAAACCTGATAAGCAATCTTCTGGTGGGCCTCAAGGAGTTGGATTATGATGCCCTGGACGCCGATCGCCAACTCGATCTGCAGCTAATCTACGGTGCCGCGCTGGTCGAACATCGGATGCTGCTCGAACACGATTGGCGCCGCCGCGATCCCTCTCGTTACCTACCACTGCATCTGCTTCAGGAGCTTGTCGTGCGCCAGCCGGAGAGGTTGTGCGAAGCGCTGATGGGTGTCTTGGAGAAGACCCCCAACTATCTGCGGGATGCCCGCTTACGGCTCGGGGAGTACCCCGGCCTGGTCTCCACCCTGTGGTTGGCCGATGCGCTGGAGACGGCGCAAAGGGGCGTACCCTGGCTGAAACGGCTCGGCAGGGATCTGCCGCAGACCCATGAGTGCTGTGCCGACAAGGGTCGCCTGCAGGCCCTCAGCAGTCAGGCCGCGGACGCCGTGGAGGATTTCAAGCAGTCCCTGGTCAAGGAGTTGACCCCGGCTGCCTCGGGAACCGCCGATTGCGGCAGGGAACTGCTCGCCTGGTTGATGCGCCATCGCGACCAGCTCGATATTCCTTTCGAGGATGCCCTGGCCTATGCCCGCAAACGCCTGCAACAGACCCGAGAGGAGATGGAGCGTCAGGGGATTGGCCCGCAGGCGGTGAAACAGGTCGACAGCAAACTGCTGAGCGGAGACAGCAGGCTGCAGGCCTACCGGGAGGAGGCCAACGAGTTGCACGCCTTCCTGCAGCGTCTCGAACTCCTCCCCGACTCGGTGCAGCCGCTGGAGTTTCGCATCACCGACAACTGTTTCCGGCAGCCCGATTGCGGCAGCTACCTGCGCACGGAGCGGGGCGGGGTCTTTCTCATACCCCATGACAAACAGGTTGGGGGCGGTGAGAGCCGATCTGCAATCCGCATGCGCAATCTCTACAGCAGCTGGGGCGGTCGCCACTATCTGGCCTGGGCCGGGGGTATCTCGGCTCACAGCCTGGTGCGCCAGATCAACCCCTCCGCCGCCTTCAAGCGTGGCTGGGCCCACTATATGAGCCGTATCCTGGAACAGCGGGGCTATTTCAATGATGACGATCGCATCGAGCTCTATCTGCGTCGCCTGGCCCTGGCCGAACAGGCGACCATCGACCTGGAGTTCCATGCCGGCGCGATCAATAGCCGCCAGGCCCTGGAGCGGTTGAAACTGCTCTCCGATATCCCCTGCTGGGCGGAAGTGAGCCTGACCGCCATCTCCAGGCGCCCCACCGACGCCTTCATGGCCCTGCTGGGTGCGGAGATGATGGAAAACCTGTGTCGACAGCAGCTGGAGCAGAGACCGGATGCCACGCTGCGTTCGCTGCATGAGGAGCTGCTGGCCCACGGCGCGGTCTCCCTGCCGTTGGTGGTACAGCGGGCCTGCGGCCGCGAGACCTGGGATCAGACCCTCAAGGAGTTGCTCTCATGAAACCCCCAAGGCACCTTGGCATGAGCCATGTCGCCCTCAATGTCAGGGATCTGGCCGCCAGTGAACGCTTTTATGTTGATCTTCTGGGCATGGAAGTGGAGTGGCGACCAGACCCGGAGAATCTCTATCTCAGCTCCGGTAACGACAACCTCGCGCTTCACAAGATGGCAGCGGAAGCGCTCGATGAGGCCGCCCAGCGTCTCGACCATATCGGCTTTTTCCTCCCGGATCCTGAGTCGGTGGATGCCTGGTACGATCACCTCCGGACTGCGGGAGTGAGAATGCGCAACGCCCCCCGCACCCACCGCGACGGCGCGCGCAGCTTCTACTGCTTTGATCCCGACGGTACCACGGTGCAGATCATCTACCATCCGCCGATCGTGAGAAGCAGGGGTGGAAGTTAAGGCGCTTGCCAGTAAAAAAACCGCGCGTGGCGGGTTCTTTCCCGGCTGGGGATGGAGGATTATTCGGCCCTTTGGGCCTCACCCCTTCGGGGCCAGCTATTCGCTGTTCGTCTTCGCTCTGCTCAGACGTCGAACCTCTGATCGGTTCAAATCCTCCATCCGGGCGGCCTTGTAGGGATAGCAAAAAGCCCACATGGAGTGGGCTTAAAATAACTGTTGGCTGGGGATGGAGGATTCG
Source organism: Candidatus Thiodiazotropha sp. (assembly GCA_040793985.1). GTDB lineage: Bacteria > Pseudomonadota > Gammaproteobacteria > Chromatiales > Chromatiaceae > Thiodiazotropha. The sequence continues at coordinate 73,217 of JBFNJI010000003.1, forward strand.
AACCTCCACATACGGAGTCAGAGTCCGGTGTCCTGCCGTTAGACGAATCCCCAGTTGCAGACTCGTAGGAGCCAGACTTAGCGTTTGGAGAATTGCGGACGCTTGCGGGCTTTGTGAAGACCGACCTTTTTACGCTCCACGGCGCGGGCGTCGCGGGTCAGGAAACCGGCCTTGCGCAGGGTGCCGTGGAGGGACTCGTCGTAGGAGTCCAGGGCGCGGGAAATGCCGTGCCGAATGGCGCCTGCCTGGCCCGTGGTGCCGCCACCGTTGACCGTCACCTTGATATCGACTTTGTCGGTGGTTTCGGTGGCATCCAGCGGTTGGCGTACCACCATGCGGGCGGTCTCACGGCCGAAGTACTCGTCGAGGGGGCGGTTGTTGACCACGATATTTCCGCTGCCGGTGGTGAGGAAGACGCGGGCTGTGGAACTCTTGCGGCGTCCTGTGGTGATGTGTGTATCTGCCATGTGCGTTACTCTATATTATGCTCAGATGTCCAGCGCCTGGGGCTGCTGGGCCTGATGGCTATGTTCGGGACCGGCGAAGACGCGCAATTTCTTCAACATGGCGCGGCCAAGCGGATTTTTCGGCATCATGCCCTTGACCGCCTGTTCGATGGCGCGCTCCGGGGCCTTTTGCAGCAGCTTCTCCAGATTGATCGATTTCAGATTGCCGATGTAACCGGTGTGATGATGGTACATCTTGTCGCTCAATTTATTGCCGGTCACCCGGATCTTTTCGGCGTTGACCACGACGATATAGTCGCCGGTGTCGACGTGAGGGGTGTATTCCGGTTTGTGTTTACCGCGCAGGCGTCGGGCAATTTCCGTGGACAGACGACCCAGGGTCTTGTCTGTTGCATCCACGAGATACCAATTGCGGCGAACCTCTGCCGGTTTTGCGCTTAGAGTAGTCATCCGATGTCGCTCCGATGGAGAACTAAAATGCCTTGAAAAAGACGGCGGATATTACATGATCCAGTGAGCGTAGACAAGACCCAATCCAAGGATACTTGCACTCCGCCGCCGCCCGCTCCTGTGCCCGGAGAGGCCCCTGGTTGCGGGGCAAAAAAAAGCGCGACAGAGGTTGTCGCGCTAAATCTATATATACCACCAAAGGAGGATTACTGTTACTCAATGTATCAGTATATCTAAATTATCTAATATTCTAAGGTTCTTGTCAAGCCAACTAGCATGGCTTTCTGCTATCATCTTTGCCCTCTGTTCAGCTGTGACCGGCCGATTGTTAACCGATGTGCATGAAGAGATCTCTTGTGTCTGTCTTCATTTTTTTGCAACATATTGAATATTAAGTAATTTGCATGTTTCTTTTCAGTGTTGCCATTATTCTTGGTCTAGTTGTTCTGGTGTGGAGCGCCGATCGATTCATCAGTGGTGCGGCCGCGCTCGCGGATAATCTTGGTGTCTCTCCCATGCTGATCGGGCTCACGGTCGTCGGTTTCGGCACCTCGGCTCCAGAGATCCTGGTCTCGACCATGGCGGTCATGAACGGCAATCCGGGATTGGCGATCGGCAATGCCGTCGGTTCCAACATTGCCAATATCGGATTGATTCTCGGATTCACCGCGTTGTTAATCCCCCTCTCCGTCCACTCCAGCGTGTTGCGGCGCGAATATCCCCTGTTGCTTGCGGTATCGGTGATGACGCTGTTTTTGATGTGGGACGGCGAATTGAACCGACTCGACGGCACTGTCCTGGTGGTGACACTGGTGGCGGTGCTCGGATGGATGATCTATATCGCCAAGACCGGGGCCGCCGATCCCATCGCCAGTGAGTTCGATGCGGAAATACCCCACGATATCCCAACCAAGAAGGCGATCCTGCTGCTGTTGGGCGGGTTGATCTTCCTCCTCCTCAGCTCCCGCCTGTTGGTGTGGGGGGCGGTTAACGTGGCCTCGGCCTTGGGGGTCAGCGATGTCATTATCGGTTTGACCATCGTTGCCATAGGTACCAGCCTGCCGGAGCTCGCCGCCAGTATCACCAGTGCCCTGAAAGGGGAGGATGATCTCGCTATCGGCAATGTCATCGGCTCCAACCTCTACAATCTGCTGGCGGTATTGAGTATCCCGGGCCTGTTGGCACCTGGGCCCTTTTCCGCTGAGGTCATGGACCGCGATCTGCCGGTGATGATGGCCTTGACCCTGTTCCTCTTTTTCATGGGCTATGGTCTTGGCAAGCAGGGCCGGATCAATCGCCTGGAAGGACTGTTTCTACTGCTCTGTTTCACCGGCTATCAGTCTCTGCTCTTCATCTCGCTGGTGAATGCCTGAGTAAACTTTGTACTGACAATATATTTGGCTCTTTTTATGACTAAATCCATCACCCCAACACAAGATGAGATGACCAGGATGATCGATCTTGGTAGGGCTGTGATCGAGACCGAGGCCGATGCTGTCTCATCGCTCATCGCCAGGCTGGGAGAGGCATTCGCCCGGGCCTGCAGCTATCTTCTCCATTGCCAGGGAAGGATCGTCGTAATCGGAATGGGGAAGTCGGGCCACATCGGCAACAAGATAGCCGCAACCCTGGCGAGTACCGGAAGCCCGGCATTTTTCGTCCACCCGGGCGAGGCCAGCCACGGCGATCTGGGCATGATCACACCGCAGGATGTGGTACTGGCCCTTTCCAATTCAGGCGAAACGGGGGAGCTGCTTGTGATTCTGCCGCTGCTCAAACGGCTGGGTGCGCCGCTGATCGCCATGACCGGAAAGCCTGATTCGACCCTGGCCAGGGAATCGGAAGTGCATATCGACGTCAGCGTCGAGAAGGAGGCATGCCCCCTGGGACTGGCGCCGACCTCGAGTACCACCGCCGCGCTGGTGATGGGCGATGCGATGGCGGTGGCCCTGCTTCAGGCGCGGGGCTTTACCGCCAAGGATTTTGCCCTCTCCCATCCGGGGGGGTCACTGGGCAGACGCTTGCTGCTCCGTGTCAGTGATATAATGCACGTGGACAGGGCATTGCCTTACGTCGATCTCGAGGCCACCCTGCATCAAGCATTGGAAGTCATGTCGGCCAAGGGCCTGGGCATGACAGCGGTGGTGGATGATGAAGGCAAGGTAAGCGGCGTCTACACGGATGGCGATCTACGGCGTACCTTGAACAGGCCCATCGACATTCATCATGTAAAGGTGAGTGAGGTGATGACAGGGAACTGCCTGACCGTTCCGGCTGAGATGCTGGCCGCCGAAGCCCTGCAAATGATGGATGAAAAGAAGATAAACGGCCTGCTGGTTGTGGATGCGGATCAATGTTTGATCGGTGCCTTCAATATGCACGATCTGTTGCGAGCCGGCGTAATGTAGAGGGGTAGAGGGTGCAGGATATACATGCCAAGGCCAGTGGAGTAAAACTGGTCATTTTTGATGTCGATGGTGTACTTACGGACGGCGGTCTCTTTCTTGGGGACGACGGACAGGAGTATAAGTCGTTCAACTCCAGGGATGGTCACGGAATGAAGATGCTGCAGAAGACGGGGGTGGTGATCGGTATTATCACCGGGCGTACCTCGGAGGTTGTGCGTATCCGCATGGAGAGTTTGGGTATCGAGCATGTCTATCAGGGCAAGCATGATAAGCTGCCTGCCTATACGGAATTGCGTGACAAGCTGGGTCTCGAGGATGCCGAGATCGCCTATGTGGGGGACGACGTGGTCGATCTGCCGATCATGCGACGGGTGGGTCTTGCGATCGCGGTGAACGACGCCCATCCCTTCGTGGTCCAGCATGCGCACTGGCAGACACCGCACAACGGCGGCCGAGGTGCGGCAAGGGATGTCTGCGAGATGGTGCTGGAGGCCCAGGGTAACCTTAAATCAGAGTTGGACAGCTATCTTTGAAGCGTCGGCTAATCGGTCTTGTATTCATGCTTGCGGCATTGCTGAGCCTGGGTTGGTGGTTGAACAGACTTACCCAGCCGGAAGAGGTCAGGCAGTCCGGTAGCAAGATCGCACCCGATTCCTATGCCGATGGCCTGGTCGTGGATTCCTATGATGTGAACGGCAATCTGAAACAGCGTTTGCAGTCTGCAGGCATGAGGTATTTCGATAAAACAGGGATCACCGAACTGCAGCAGCCTCGATTGTGGCACTACAATCAACAGGGACCGCCCTGGCGGATGGAGGCGGACCGGGGGGTGATCAGGAGTGACGAGGAGATTGTCCATCTCCCCGGTCGAGTGATCATCGATCGCCCAGGCAGCAAGGACTCGGCCCCCCTCCATATCATCACCCATGATTTGACCCTCCATGCTGACGATTCGATGGCAACCACCGAGGGTGCGGTACGCATCGAAAGCGATCGGCAGTGGGTAACCGCAACCGGTATGCAGGCCTGGTTTCAGGAGCCGATGCGGCTGAAGCTATTGCACGAGGTGCGAGGCTATTATGAATTCCATTAGACACAATATCTGTGCCCTCTCCCTGCTGGCCCTGCTCGCTATCTCACCGCAGTCGCAGGCCCTCGAGAGCGACAGGGAGCAGCCGTTGCACCTGGAGGCGGACAGTCTCTCCATCGATGAGGGATCGGGGGTGGTGCTCTACGAGGGCAACGTCGAGATCACCCAGGGTAGTCTGAAACTTTGGGCCGACCGCCTTTGGGTCCATCGTCGCCAGGGAAAGACGGAAAAAATTATCGGCGAAGGGGCGCCGGTGCGATTCCGTCAGCTGATGGATAAGGAGAGCGGTGAGGTGCATGGCGAGGCGATGAGGATTGAGATCACCGTGGATAGCGATGAACTGCTGATGATCGATGATGCGCTGCTGGAACAGGGAGGCAACCGTTTTCGCAATGACAGGATTATCTACAATCGCAGCAAGGCGTTGGTCAGGGCGGGTAGCAGTGCACAGGGAAAACAGCGGGTCCAGGTTGTGATAGAACCCAAGCGGCAGTCAGCGCAATGAGCCAGCTGCAAGCCAGGGCGCTGCAAAAACAGTATGGCAAACGCAGTGTTGTCGATGGCGTCTCCCTGAGTGTCAACAGCGGCGAGGTGGTTGGGTTGCTGGGACCAAACGGTGCCGGAAAGACCACCAGTTTCTATATGATCGTCGGTCTGATCGAGGCTGACAGTGGCGAGATAATCCTCGATGACGAGGTATTGACCGACCAGGCGATGCATAAACGGGCTCGCAGCGGTATTGGCTACCTGGCCCAGGAGGCGTCGGTGTTTCGTCGTCTCTCGGTGGAGCAGAATATTCTCGCGATCCTGGAGACGCGGAAAGCGCTGGACGAGGCCGAGCGTAACAAGATTTGCGATCGCTTGCTGTCCGACTTCGGCATAGACCACTTACGCGAAAGCCTGGCCATGAGCCTCTCCGGAGGGGAGCGCAGACGCCTGGAGATTGCCCGCGCTCTATCGGTTCAGCCCCGGTTTGTGCTCTTGGACGAGCCCTTCGCGGGTGTCGATCCGATTGCCGTTATCGACATCAAGAAGATCATTGAACATCTCAAGGAGCTGCGGATCGGCGTGTTGATCACGGACCACAATGTCCGGGAGACGCTGGATATCTGTGACCGGGCCTATATCATCAACAGCGGCCGGGTGTTGGCCGAGGGTACCACGGAGCAGATTCTGCGCAACGAAGAGGTTAGAAACGTCTATCTTGGTGAGGATTTTTCGATGTAGCCGGGATCCTTCGGGCTGTGACTATCCTTTTGAAATTCAATTAATTATCTAATTTTCCCCGCTGCCGGGCAGCTGCTGTGGCAGGCTTTCGGCCGTCCGCCCGCCAAGAAAAATTTTTACCTCGGCAGCCATTTTTAGCTAGAATGAAGCTAAAGACATACAAATAGCATACCAGGTCCAAAGATATCATCTGCTATGAAGCAGGCGCTGCAACTCCGACTCGGACAACATCTCACCATGACACCCCAGCTGCAGCAGGCAATTCGCCTGTTACAGCTCTCCGCGCTCGACCTTACGCAGGAGGTTCAGGAGGTAATCGAGACCAATCCCATGCTCGAGGCGGAGGAAGAGTTCGGTCAACAGACCACACCGGCTAACGGGGAGGCCTCCGAGAGCGGCTCACAGGAGCAGTCAGCCACCCAGGAGGGTGGCAGCAACGACATCAACAATGAACGCGAAATCCAGACCGATGCACCGCAGGCCACCGAGGATCTGCCGGTGGATAGTGAATGGAGTGATGTCTACGACAGCTATCATCCCACTTCCGGCGGGGGCGAGGCCAGTGACCAGGACTTTCTGGTACAGAACAGCAGTGCCACCACGCTGCATGACCATCTGTTATGGCAGATGAATCTCACACCCTTCTCGCCTCAGGATATCGTCATTGCCACAACCATCATCGACAGTATCAACGAGGACGGTTACTTTACCGGCGATCTTGAAGAGGTGCTGCAGTCGTTAGACGATGAAGAGGCGACCATCGAGGATGTAAAGGCGGTTCTGCATCGCATTCAGGCCTTCGATCCACCCGGTGTCGGTGCCCAGGGTCCCCAGGATTGCCTGCTTATACAGCTGCATCAACTCCCCGAATCGACAGCCTATCTGCAGCTGGCTATCAGGCTCTGCAGGGACTTCTTTAATCTGCTCACCGCGCAGGATCAGAATCAGATCATGCGGCGCATGAAAATTGATCAGAACGAGCTGGTGGCGGTGATGCAGCTGATCCGGACACTCAACCCCCATCCCGGTACGCTGATTGCCAGCAGCGAGCCTGAATATGTCATACCGGACGTATTCGTGAGCAAGCGCAACGGTCGCTGGGTGGTTGAATTGAATGGCGAGGTGACCCCGAAACTACGGGTCAACAGCGGGTATGCGAATCTGATCAGGCGTGCGGACCAGAGCGAGGACAACACCTTTCTGAAGAACCACCTGCAGGAGGCGCGCTGGTTCATTAAAAGCCTGATGAGCAGAAACGAGACTATTTTACGCGTGGCGAGTAAAATCGTAGAGTATCAACGGGGGTTTTTCGATCATGGGGAGGAGGCGATGAAGCCTCTGGTGTTGAGGGATATTGCCGAGGCATTGGATATGCACGAGTCGACCATATCCCGTGTCACCACCCAGAAATATATGCATACCCCGAGGGGTACACTCGAGTTCAAATATTTTTTCTCCAGCCATGTCAGTACCAGTGCTGGCGGAGAGTGTTCGTCCACTGCTATTCGAGCATTGATTAAAAAATTGATCGCCGCTGAGATTCCAAAAAAACCTCTCAGTGACAACAAGATTGCCGCACTCTTGTCCGACCAGGGTATAGAAGTAGCCCGGCGGACAGTGGCAAAGTACCGTGAGTCGATGGGTATTCCACCCTCGAATGAGCGAAAACGTCTGATATAGGAGTTAATTGCGCGTCACTATATCCGTCGTCGCACAGCGATCCCTTTGCGGATGCGAGCATGCACAAGGCATAGCAGGATAGCTGGACAACATATACCGGATCTGGTGATAGACGCGATTTGACACTATCAGGCAGGGAGATGGGAAATCTCATCTAAAATAGGAGAAAATTATGCAAATTAGCGTAACCGGTCATCATGTGGATGTTACCGATGCCTTAAAGAGCTATGTCGACAATAAATTTGAGCGCCTCGAGCGCCACTTCGATAACGTGATCAATGTCCACGTTATCCTCAGCGTGGAGAAGATGAGACAGAAGGCAGAAGCCACAATGCAAGTGAACGGTGCGAGCGTATACGCGGACTCTGTACAGGAAGATATGTATGCAGCCATCGATCTCCTAACCGACAGGCTCGATAGGCAAGTGTTAAAGCACAAGGAGAAGATGAAAAGTCACCGCGCCGGAAGCGGCGTGAAATATGCGTCTGAATAGTAGCAGCTGATTGGGTTGGCGAGGTCTCCATGTTTCCAAACGGATATCTTGAGGAAGAACGGATAGGTTGCAATGTGGAGGCAGCCAGCAAGAAACGGGTTTTGGAGCAGCTCGGCCGGCGTCTGGCCGATGCTGTTCCCGGCCTTGATCAAGATTTGGTCTTTGATGCGCTCCTTGAGCGCGAACGACTGGGCAGCACCGGTTTGGGCAAGGGAATTGCCCTGCCCCACGCCCGCATGCCGCAAATCACAGAGGCCCTCGCAGCGTTCATCCAGCTGCCCGAGGGAATCGACTTCGACGCCATCGATAATCAACCGGTTGATCTCGCCTTTGCCATGCTGGTGCCGGAAGAGGCAACCGACGAACATCTGCAGCTGTTGGCCAAGCTGGCGCAGATGTTCGATGATCAGGATTTCTGTAGCACCCTGAGGCAGGCTACATCCGCGGATGAACTTTTCAAACTGATACAGCAACGGGAAGCTATAATCTCAGCTTAATGAAGCCAATCTACACCATTCGGGATCTCTATGAGGAACTGGCCACTGAGCTTTCGCTCAGTTGGAATGGTGAAGGAGGCGGTGCGGAGATCATCCTCGATGTGGAGTCGCAGCATGGAAAGCAGCCCGCCGGTCCGCTCAATTTGGTCAGGGCAAACCAGATACAGGTTATCGGGCCGCCGGAAAGGGAACATCTATTGAATGAGGAAAAGGAGGTCTATCATGAATATCTGCAGAAACTGTTCAACGCCTCCCCTGTCGCGCTTATATTCACCGATGGTCTAAAACCGCTGCATGAATGCGAGGGTGAGGCCGTGGAGAGGGATATCGCGCTTTTCTACACACCGCAGCCGGACAATCAGGTTATAAAGCGACTGCTGGAGCGTTTCAGTCAGCCTGTGGGTGAAAAGCTGCTGGTGCACGGCGTCTACATGGAGGTCCTTGGCAGGGGGGTATTGCTCAGCGGCGATCCGGCGATCGGTAAGAGCGAGCTTGCACTGGCCCTGATATCGCGAGGACATTGCCTGATCGCGGATGATGCCACTGAGTTCTACAAATCGGCCAGCAACACCCTCATCGGCCGCTGTCCCAAGGTCCTGCAGGATTTTCTCGAAGTGCGCGGTTTGGGTATGATCAACATCCGCGCGATGTTCGGCAACAGTGCCATCAAGCCCAACAAAGAGCTGCATCTAGTCATTGATCTGCTGCACTTCGATGATCAGAAGCTGCATGATATGGATCGTCTCGAAGGATGCCATTCGACACGCACCATGCTGGGTGTGGAGATACCCCAAACCAGCCTGCCGGTGGCGGCCGGGCGGAATCTGGCCATTCTCGTGGAAACTGCCGTGCGCCAGCATATGCTGATACTAGACGGCTACAATGCAACGCAGGATTTTATCGATCGTCAACAGATCTATATCGATCAGGATCAGTAACAACGACTGGTTTTAAACATGTCTGAGTGGATCAAACTGCAAATCGTCAGCGGCTTGTCGGGGTCGGGCAAGACCATAGCGTTGCATACACTGGAAGATATGGGCTACTACTGTATAGATAACCTGCCGATATCGCTGCTGATTTCGGTAGCCGATCACCTGATCGGCGAACCGGAAGCCATTTTCAGCAAGACCGCGGTAGGCATAGATGCCCGCAGCCAACCCAGTCAGATATCCACGCTAGCGACTATGGTTGATGATATTCGTCGCCGCGGTCTCGATTGCAAGGTGCTGTTTCTCGATACTCAGGCGGAGACATTGATCAAGCGTTTCAGTGAAACCAGGCGCAAACATCCGTTGACCGATGATCAACGTTCGCTTCCCGAGGCGATCCGCTATGAACGGGAGTTACTGGCGCCGGTGATCGATGCGGCCGACCTTCGCATTGACACCACCCATACCAACCTTCACGAACTGCGCGACCTGGTGCGCCATCGCGTAGGGGGGGAAGAGGGCAAGGTATCTATCCTGTTCGAATCCTTCGGATTCAAACACGGTCTGCCCAGGGATGTGGATTTCGTGTTTGACGCCCGCTGCCTGCCGAACCCCTACTGGCAGGAAGAGCTGCGGGCCTTTAATGGCATGGAGGCACCGGTGGCGGATTACCTTGCCGCCCACTCCGAAGTCAACGGCATGCTTTCCGACATGATCGATTTTCTCGCCCGTTGGATCCCGGTTTTCGAGGCGGATGGACGTAGCTACCTCACCATCGCAGTGGGATGCACCGGGGGGCAGCACCGCTCTGTCTTCCTGGTGGAACGACTGGCGCAACACTTTGAGCAAGGGGGGTGGCATGTCATGAGTCGTCACCGGGAGTTGTCGTGACCATAGGGTTGCTGATTGTCACCCACAGCAGGATCGGTGAGGCGATACTCAAGACCGCGGCTAAAATGCTCGAATGTGAACCCCCGGCTGTGGAGTTCCTTCCGGTTGGTGTAGACAGCAACCCTGAACAGCTGGTAGCAAAGGCCAATGAGTTGATAAATCGGCTTGATCAGGGTCATGGGGTATTGGTGTTGACCGATATGTACGGTTCCACCCCCAGTAACATTGCCTATAGTTTGGCTGATAAGGGACGGGTGAACGTGATCTCGGGTATCAATCTGCCGATGCTGATACGCTCGCTCAACTATCAGACCCTGGATCTCGATGCGTTGACGGAGAAGGCATTGAGTGGCGGTAGAGAGGGAATAATCTGTTGTGAAACCCTTAACAAATAGTAGATCTTATGTTGGATAAAGAGGTAGAAATCATAAACAAACTGGGGCTGCATGCCCGTGCCGCGGCGAAGCTCGTGAGTTGTGCAAACAGTTTTGCCAGCGATGTCTTCTTGAAGCGCAACGGCCAGCGGGTGAACGGCAAGAGCATCATGGGGGTTATGATGCTGGCGGCGAATCAGGGCTCCACCCTGGTTCTGGAGATCGACGGCAGCGACGAGCAGGAGGCTATGCAGGCACTCACATCTCTGATCAATGAACGATTTGGAGAAGAGCAGTGACGCTTTCCTGTCAGGGCATAGGTATCAACACCTCCCGAGAAGTAGCCATCGGCGAGGTCTATCTGTTGCAGCAGGGTATACCCGAGGTGACCCATCGCGAAATTGCCGAGGAGACGATCCAGAGCGAGATCGAGCGCTTCGAGAATGCCCTGCACACCGCCACCAACCACCTACGCCTGGTGCGTGACCAGATACCGACCAACACCGCATTGGATATCAGTGAGTTTATCGATACCCATCTGCTGATGTTGGAAGACTATGCGCTCAGTCAGGCGACGATCAATCTAATCAAGGAGAACCTCTACAGTGCCGAGTGGGCCTTGCAGGTGCGTAGGGATGAACTGGTCAGGGTCTTCGATGAGATGGATGATCCCTACCTCAGAACCCGCAAGGATGACGTCGATCATGTGGTGGGCCAGGTGCAGTTCGTGCTTGCTGGCGGTCAACCGCAACAGCAACGCGATCTCAAGGGTCGTATCGTGGTGGCCAAGGATCTGACTCCCGCCGAAACCATCATGATGAAGAACCAGGGCATAGTTGCCTTCGTGACCGAATTTGGTGGACCGCTCTCCCATACCGCGATACTCGCCCGTAGTCTGGGAATTCCCGCCGTGGTCGGTATTCATCAGGCCACTTCGCTGTTTCGACAGGGTGAGCAATTGGTGGTCGATGGCGCTCAGGGTGTTGTGCTTGCGGATCCCACGGATCGAATTCTTGCCTACTATCGCCAGCGAATAGAGAACAGGCGCCTCAGAGAGGAAGAGCTGCGACGCAGAGTCGATCTGCCGGCATTCACTACCGATGGCGAGCAGATATTCCTGCATGCCAATATCGAGCTGCCTGAGGATATAGAGATCACACTTAACAATCGCGCGGACGGGGTGGGCCTGTTCCGTACCGAATTTCTCTTCATGAACCGCCCCGAGTTGCCTTCGGAAGAGGAACAGCTCGAGGCCTATCTCAATGCAGTGAGGGGGCTGGGGGGCATACCGCTGACCATTCGCACCCTGGATCTGGGGATGGACAAGACCACCGGGAGCATCTTCGATTCGGGTTGCATGCCGGCGATGAATCCCGCCCTTGGTCTACGTGCGATTCGGCTCTGCCTGAAGGAGCCGGAGCTGTTCCTGCCTCAACTTAGAGCGATTCTGCGTGCATCCACCGAGGGGCCGGTGAGGATAATGCTGCCGATGCTCTCCGGGATTCAGGAGCTTAAGCAGGCATTGCAGATGATCGAAAGGACCAAGAACGAGTTGAGTAAAGACGGGATTGATTTCGATACCAATATCCCCGTCGGCGGCATGATCGAAGTGCCTGCGGCGGCCCTTGCCGCGGACGCATTTGCCCGTCACCTCGATTTTCTTTCGATTGGCACCAACGACCTGATTCAGTACACCCTGGCGGTCGATCGTATGGACGAGGAGGTGAATTTTCTCTTCGATCCCCTTCACCCTTCCGTGCTCTATCTGATTCAGCACACCATCGATGCTGCAAATCGCGCCGGGATACCGGTGAGCATGTGCGGCGAGATGGCGGGTGAACCTCGCTATGCCCGGTTACTGATCGGTATGGGGTTGCGTGAGTTGAGCATGCAGCCCAGCGCCCTGCTGGAAGCCAGGGAGCTGGTTAGAGAGTCCACGCTCTCACAGTTGCAAGAGCGTACCGCCGAATTCTTCAAGCAGCTGGATGCCAGTGGCGAGAGCGGAGACTTCGATAGTCTTTTCGATTAAGTCACGCTCTCCAGCAGGATTTGACAGCTTACTCTGTTGGCGTCTTGCGTCTTATCCTCTATCGATGTCAAGCGGTAGTGCCACAGGTCTATTCGGGTCGTTCATGACATAACGTACAGCTGACCTGGGTGCCCTTGGCGACGAAGCGGGTTCTCTCCCCGTCATCATCTCTGAGGTAGTTGCGGTCGGCTGCGGTCGTTGAGAGGACGGTCCCTTCCAGGTTTTGCCCATGGCAGCTTCTGCAGGCATCGGGATTGTCTTCATAAAACTCCTCGTGTTCAAGGTTCCAGCCGCGACTGTTGACGTTGTGCATGCCATGGGGACCATCGAGGGTCAGGGGCAACGCGGTATGGCAACTGCTGCAATCAGAAAGCGTTCCGGCGTGACCCTGAAGCTGAATGGCGGCCAGGTTGTCGTTGGCTGAGGCGAGGGGGTTTGGCCATATGGCATGGGTCGAACCGTGACAACCCTCACAGGCAACGCCGCCATGTCCGAGACTGTTGCGATAGAGCGTGCCGCTGTTTTCCGCAAATCTTTTGTTACTGGCGAGTCGGGGTGTGGCGCTATCGATACCATCCTCCCAGGCCCGGGTCAGGCGCAGGGAATCCCCCAGATGGCTGTTTGCGTCGCCGGTATGACAGGATTCGCAGCGGGGTTCGTCGAGCCAGGGCTGGCGTTCATCGCCACCCACCGCGAGCATGCTGCCATGGCAGTCCTGGCAGCTGATCCCTGCCGCACCCATTGCGCCCCTGAGACACTGGGTAAGCTTACCCGGATGGCACTGATAGCAGGTCTGCTCCAGGGTTCCGTCTGTGGGAAACAGTGGTTCTCCAGACCCTTCGTCGGTCAAGCGGCCGTGATGACCGTGCATTACCTGCGACATGCTATCCAGGGTCAATTGCTCGCCGCTTGGGCCGGAGCCGGTGAGATCGAGTGCCGCCGAGTAGTGGCAGCCGGCACATAACACAGGGGTTGCACTGAGCAGATCGGTGCCGTGTTCGGCGTCGTGCAGCGCCAGGATATTCCATTTTGCCGCCTGTAAAACACTATTCGGATCATTGATGTCGTCGGGGAGGACAAAATCGATGCTGCTGTCGAGGGGGGCGGCGATCTCTCCCGCGGCATGACAGTTTTGACAGTCCGCTTCCGCGGCCACTGGCAGCACGACATCCAGGCTCGCAAGGGTTTCCGTGCTTCCCACCGGGCTGGCAGTGACCCGCATCAAGGGATAGGCATTCGGTTGTCCCGCATCATCGATGGGAAGGATGGGTATGCCATCGGCGGCAAACCATTTTTTCTCCTGGTCGTAGTGATTGAAGACCTGTGAATCGTTGGCGGTGTAGGGATTGAGGATGCCTGGCATAGACTGGCCAAAGAGCAGGCCTTCATCCGGCGCCGGATCGAGGCCGAAGAGGTCGCTGACAAAGCTGTTGCCGGTGCGTGGATTGGTATCCCAGAAATTGGTCTTATGCACACCGCCCGCCTGGTTTTGACTGGTGCTGTTGGCGGAGCCGCCTGCATCCGCTGTCGCCCGGTAGTCGACATTTACACTCGTTGCATCGAGGATACGGGGCGGAGCACCGCGCTCAATGACCTGAGCGTGAATGACATTGTAGGGTGGGAGGATGACAAAGGTCGAGTAGTCCAGGTCGGCGCAGTGCATCCCCAGATCGTTGAATGCCAGTACGCGGTGCGAACCGGAACCCTGAGTTACGCCAGGTCCATTGTCGTCATCTTCGTCGTCGTCATCGCTGCCGCCTCCCCCGCCACAGGCAGTCAGAAAGATGAGCAGGATCAGTGTGGTGGGCCATTTCCTTTGTCGATTCATTCATATGCTCCCTAAAGCGAAACGCTGGAGATGTTATTTTTTGGGAATTATATCCTAAATATGCCCGATTCTCATCTCTTCATATGATCCCTCGCAATCCCCAGCTCTCAGGGTGTGCCCCCAGAATCCTACCCGGCTGTCGGCACGAATTGCGTGTTTCACAGGCTCAAATCAGACCTGGATTACCGGTGGCAGCAACTATCTGATCGGCTTTAGATGCCAGATCTTCTCAGCATACTCACGAATCGTGCGATCGCTGGAGAAGTAGCCCATACGGGCGGTATTGAGGATCGCCCGCCGGGTCCATTCGGCATTATCTCGATAAACCAGATCGGCCTCGTCACTGATTGCCAGATAGCTGCTGAAGTCGGCCAGCACCTTGAAGTGATCACTGTTTAAAAGGCTGTCGGTGATGAGGCGATAGCGCGCAGGCTCCTCGGGGGAGAAGAAACCGTTGGCTATCATGTCGATCACCCGTTTCAAGACCGGATCTGATTCGTAAAAGTGCCTGGGTTGGTAGCCCTGACTGTTAAGCCTTTCGTTTTCCTCCGTGGTATTGCCGAAGATAAAGATATTTTCGGCACCGATATGCTCATGCATCTCCACATTGGCTCCGTCCAAGGTGCCGATCGTCAGTGCGCCGTTGAGGGCGAGTTTCATGTTTCCCGTGCCCGATGCCTCCATACCGGCGGTGGAGATCTGCTGAGAAAGATCCGCTGCGGGGATGATGTCCGATGCGGTGGTAACGTCATAGTTGGGGATGAAGATGATCTTCAGGCGATCGCTGACTGCCGGGTCATTATCGATGACATCGGCCACATCGTTGATCAGACGGATTATCAGCTTCGCCATGGTATAGCCCGGCGCCGCCTTGCCTCCAAAGAGGATGGTTCGCGGCACGCAGGGAGAACTGGAGTCATCCACCAGGCGGTTGTAGAGGGCAATGGCGCGCAACAGGTTTAGCAATTGCCGCTTATATTCATGGATCCTCTTGACCTGGACATCGAACAGTGTGTGTGGGTCGACCTTGCTTTCCAGGAAGTAGTGGATCAGTTTGGCAAGGCGCTCCTTGTTGGCCTGCTTGACGGCATAAAACCGCTCCTGAAAAAGGCTGTCCTCTGCCAGTGGTTCGAGTTGTTGGATCTCGCTGAGATCTCTGATCCAGCTGTCTCCAATGGCTTCGGAGATCAGCTTCGAAAGCCCGCGGTTGGATTGGTAGAGCCACCGCCTCGGGGTGATGCCGTTGGTGATGTTGATGATCTTGCCGGGATAGTAGCTGTTGAAATCCTTGAAGGTCGACTCCCGCAACAGCTCGCTATGCAGGGCCGAAACCCCGTTCACCT
This sequence comes from Candidatus Thiodiazotropha sp., assembly GCA_040793985.1. Taxonomy (GTDB): domain Bacteria; phylum Pseudomonadota; class Gammaproteobacteria; order Chromatiales; family Chromatiaceae; genus Thiodiazotropha. The sequence continues at coordinate 88,926 of JBFNJI010000003.1, forward strand.
TGTGGCTGCCGATAATGGCCAGATGGGCCATGCGGATACGCCGTCCGTTGCTCTCATCGATGATGGAGAGGCGGCGCAGGATATCCATGTCCCCGGGATGGAGATGGCCGAGCATCAACAGAAAGCGGCGGTTGATCTCCATGATCAACTGCAGATGGCGTGGCAGCATCTGCTCAAAGATATCCACCGGCCAGGTTTCCAACGCCTCGGGTAGCAGGGTGTGGTTGGTGTAGGAGAAGACCCGGGTGGTTATCTCCCAGGCCGGCTGCCACTCCAGATGGTGCTTGTCCATGAGCAGGCGCATCATCTCAGGAATGGCGATGGCAGGGTGTGTGTCATTGAGCTGAATGGCCACCTTGTCGGGCAGTTCGCTCAGACTCTCGTGATCGGTGTAGAATCGCCGCAATATATCCTTCAGGGAGGCGCAGACGAAGAAGTATTGCTGTTTCAGGCGTAACAGCTTGTTCATGGTCGAACTGTCGTTGGGATAGAGCACCTTGGAGATATTCTCCGACAGGGTCTTGCCGACCACGGCCTCGGTGTACTCTCCCAGGTTGAACCGGTTGAGGTCGAAGTCCTCGTAGGCCTTGGCGCTCCAGAGGCGGAGGTTGTTGACGGTATCGTTCTGAAACCCGGGAATCGGGGTGTCATAGGCCTGGGCAAGGACCACGTCTCCCTCTATCCAGTCGAAATGGCGCCGGCCGTTTGAATCCTGGTACTCCATCACCCTGCCGCCAAAGCGGACCCGATAGGAGACCTCGGGGCGGGGAAACTCCCACGGATTGTCGTGAAGCAGCCAGTTCTCCGGCAGTTCGACCTGGCAGCCGTTTTCGATCTTTTGCCGGAACATGCCGTATTCGAAACGTATGCCGTAGCCATAACCCGGTATGTTCAGCGTCGCCATGGAATCAAGGAAACAGGCGGCCAAGCGCCCGAGTCCGCCGTTACCGAGCGCCGCGTCGTGTTCGAGAATGCGCAGACGTTCCAGTTCTATACCGAGCTTGTGCAGCGCCTCCGTGCAGGCATCGTGAATATCCATATTCAACAGGCTGTTGATCAGACTGCGTCCGATTAGAAACTCCATTGACAGGTAATAGACCCGCTTTTCATCATGCCGGTAGTAATTGCGCTGGGTCTCCATCCAGCGTTCAATCAGGCGATCGCGAACCACATTGCTGAATGCCATCATCCAATCATGATCCGTTGCGGTATAGGGATCTTTGCCAATGGTGTATACCAGGTGGTTGGAAACCGAGCGTTGAATGTCCCTTGGATCAGAGCCGAGGAAATCGTATTTGAAAGCGCTATGTTTAACCTTGCTCATGACAACGATGTGGGGGCGTTAGCTGTTGTTATCGGTTAGTGGTGTTATTAACAGAGACCCTTCTTATACCGCTCCTCATAGACAAATATAAACCATAGTTTATATCGGGTGTGTACAGGCCTTCTGTGGAAATGATCGCATGGGCGGTTTACGCCATGCTCAAGCCAATGATGATCCCGACCGGGATCGGTCATGCATCAGGCCGGAAACCCTATCCCCGGGGACAGGTCGGTGTTGTTTTCACCAGGGTGGGATTTGCAGGGTCGATCAGTTTGCCGGTGGGTTACGCAGAGCGCGTAAATAGGGGTTGCGCAGCAGCAGCGGCAACAGCAACGGATAGAGCAGCAGGCCGAGAATATCCGCACCAAAGTCCCACAGTGAAAATACGCGGTTAGGTAGCTGTGATTGTACAGCCTCGATGAGAAGCCCGTAACCTGAGAGGGGAATCGCCTTGTACAGACTCCAAGGCGATTGCGGCCAGGAGAAATCGAGTAGAAAGGCGAGCGTTACAAAGGCCAGTAAATGGGCAATCTTATCGTTGATAGTGGCTGCTACCTGGAATTCCTGGGGTGTGAATGCCAGATAGCTGATTATTGTCAGGGCCAGGATCAAGAGCAGGCGAAAGCTGCCTGGACTGATTATCGAGGCGGCTCTGCCTCCGCCATCCCCATCATTCAAGCCTTCTGTTCCCTGGCGATGGCGCGGTAAGCGATATCGCTTCGAAAGTAGACATCATCCCAATGGATGGCACGGGTCAGTGCATAGGCGCTGTGCTGTGCCGCAGTCACGGTTTCACCCAACGCGGTGGCACATAATACACGCCCACCCGCGGTGACGATGTTGTCGCCATCGAGCTTGGTGCCGGCGTGAAATACCTTGCGCGTAAGGTCGTCCGCTACCGGCAGACCGGTGATGACTCTGCCCTTGTCATGGATCCCCGGGTAACCACCGGCGGCCAACACCACGCCAACGGATGCGCGGGAATCCCACTCGGCTGATTCCCGGTCGAGCTTTCCTTCCAGGGCAGCGAGACAGTGGGCAACCAGGTCGGAGCGCATGCGCAGCATGATCGGCTGGGTTTCCGGGTCGCCGAAGCGGCAATTGTATTCGATCACCTTGGGGGTGCCGTCCGCGGAGATCATCAGTCCGGCATAGAGAAAACCGGTGTAGGGGATGCCCTCTTCAGCCATGCCGTTCACGGTAGGCATGATGACCTCGTCCATGATGCGTTGATAGATCTCGTCCGTGACCACTGGGGCGGGGGAGTAGGCCCCCATACCACCCGTATTGAGACCGCTGTCACCATCTCCGACCCGTTTGTGGTCCTGGCTGGTGGCCATTGGCAATACGTGCTTGCCATCGGCCATGACGATAAAGCTGGCCTCCTCACCCTCCAGGTACTCCTCGATCACCACGCGATGCCCCGCCTCGCCGAAGACATTGCCGGCCAGCATGTCGCGGATTGCCTTTTCCGCAGTCGCCATATCCATGGCGACGATTACGCCTTTCCCCGCGGCCAGGCCGTCGGCCTTGATCACGATGGGGGCGCCAACCTGTTCGAGATAGGCGAGTGCGGCATCCGTCTCGGTAAAGGTGCGGTAGCTGCCTGTTGGGATATGGTGACGGGCGAGGAAATCCTTGGTGAAGGATTTCGAGCCCTCGAGCTGTGCCGCTCCCCTGGTGGGGCCGAAGCAGCGTAGTCCGGCTGCGGAAAAGGCGTCCACAATGCCATTCACCAGCGGTGCCTCCGGGCCGACAATGGTAAGTTCCACCCGGTTGTTCTTGGCGAATTCGATCAACCGTTCTGTCGAGTCGGCGCCGATCGCCACATTCTCCAGCTTCTCCTCGATGGCGGTGCCAGCGTTGCCGGGGGCTACGTAGACCCGCTCCACCCGGGTTGATTGCGCAGCCTTCCATGCCAGCGCGTGTTCGCGGCCGCCCGAACCGATTACCAGTATATTCATCAGTGGCGAAAGTGGCGCATGCCGGTGAACACCATCGCCATGCCATGCTCGTTCGCGGCGGCGATTGCCTCGTCATCGCGCATCGAGCCGCCAGGTTGGATGACGGCGGTGATGCCGACCGATGCGGCATTGTCTATACCGTCGCGGAAGGGGAAAAAGGCGTCCGAGGCCATTACCGAACCCTTCACTTCGAGAGAGGCATGTTCCGCCTTGATGGCAGCGATGCGGGCGGAGTTGACCCGGCTCATCTGCCCTGCGCCGACCCCGATGGTCATGCCGTCCCTGCCATAGACGATGGCATTCGATTTTACGAACTTGGCGATCCGCCAGGTGAACAGCAGATCGCGCATCTCCTGTTCGCTGGGTTGGCGTTGGCTCACCACTTTAATCTCGTGGGTCAGCTGCAGGTCGGCGTCCTGTGCCAGCAGACCGCCATTGACCCGTTTGTACTCCGTGCGGTGGATCGCCTCGCTGAGCCATTCACCGCACTCCAGCAGGCGTACGTTCTTCTTGCTGCTGACCGCTTCCACAGCCGCCGCCGAGATTTTCGGCGCAATGATCACTTCGACGAACTGGCGCTCGACGATCGCCTTCGCCGTATCCCCGTCCAGCTCACCGTTAAAGGCGATGATGCCGCCGAACGCCGACTCGGGATCGGTGCTGTAGGCGCGATCATAGGCCTCCAACATGTTGGCACCCAATGCCACTCCGCAGGGATTGGCGTGCTTGACGATGACACAGGTAGGGCCTTCGTCGAAACTCTTGACACACTCCAGGGCTGCATCGGTATCGGCGATGTTGTTATAGGAGAGCTCCTTGCCCTGTAGTTGCTTGGCAGTGGCGACACAGGCTTCTTCGATAGTGTGTTCGACAAAGAACGCCGCTTTTTGATGGGGGTTCTCACCGTAGCGCATGGTTTGCGCCTGTTTGAACTGCAGTGAGAGGGTGCGTGGAAAGTCGCTGACACCATCACCCAGGCGTGCGCCCAGATAGTTGGCGATGGCGGCATCGTAGCGCGCGGTGTGTTCGAAGGTCTTAACCGCAAGCTCGAAGCGGGTGGCGTCACTCAGGGTATTGTCGTTCTCCCCCATCTCGCTCAACACCCGGTCATAATCGAGCGCATCGACGATCACAGCCACGTCCCGGTGATTCTTGGCTGCCGCGCGGAGCATGGTTGGGCCTCCGATATCGATGTTCTCTATCGCTGTCGGGAGATCACAATCGGGATTGGCGACCGTCTCTTCGAAGGGGTAGAGGTTGACCGCGATCAGGTCGATGACACCGATACCGTTCTCTTTCATGACGCCGTCATCTATGCCCCTGCGGCCCAGGATTCCGCCATGGATCTTTGGGTGCAGGGTTTTCACCCGGCCATCCATCATCTCTGGATAGCCAGTGTATTCGGAGACCTCTAATACGGGTATGTCATTTTCGGTCAGCAGCTTAGCCGTGCCGCCTGTGGAGAGGATCTCTATTTTGTGCTCGGCGAGAGTGCGGGCAAAATCCACAATCCCAGTCTTGTCCGAAACGCTTATCAGGGCGCGTTTTATCGATGCCATGTTTTGATGATTCCAAAAAGTGAATTGAAGCGTCAGTCGAGATCGTATTGCGAGAGCTTTTTGCGCAAGGTGCTACGACTGATGCCCAGAATTGATGCTGCTTGGGATTGATTGCCGCCTGTGTGCTTCATCACGCTTTCCAGCAAAGGCGCTTCGACTTCGTTCATTACCAAACGATAGAGATTGTTGGCGCCATGGCCATCGAGATTTTTGAAATAGCGTTGCATCGCATCACTGACGCATTGGCGCAATGGTTCCGATTTCTTGCTGTGTGTTACCGTCAGATAATCTTGTTTTTCTTTGTTGATAAGAACAGCTTCGATCATCATGCCGCCAAATCCCCTTTGTTTTGTAGGCAATCAAAATAGTCACGGATGGCCTGCATCTGTTGTGCGGCTGTTTCCGTGTAGTTTATTTTGTTCCTGAAAACAGCGCCGTCAGGGCGCCCCCTGCTGTACCAGGCAATATGTTTGCGCGCGATGCGTATACCAAGGTACTCCCCATAAAAATCATATAGTTGCCTGACATGCGCTGTAAGCACGTCGGCAACCCACTCGAGATCGGGTTCCGGCATTGTGTTGCCGGTAGTTAGATAGTGGTTGATCTCTTTGAAAATCCACGGGCGTCCTTGCGCGGCGCGACCGATCATCAAGGCATCGGCGCCGGTACGACTCAAAACCGAAACGGCTTTATGCGCTGAATCTATATCTCCATTGGCTATTACCGGAATCCCGACTGCTTGTTTAATGTCCCGAATGGTTTCGTATTCCGCGCTGCCTGAGAACTTGCATGCACGGGTACGTCCATGAACGGCAATGGCCTGGATACCGGCCGCTTCAGCTATCGCGGCGATTCGTGTGCCGTTACGGTTCTCCGGGTCCGTTCCAGTGCGGATCTTCAGCGTCACCGGGACATCGACGGCGCTAACAACGGCGTGCAGCAGTTTGGCGACGAGTCGTTCGTCCTTCAGCAGCGCGGAACCGGCAGCGCGCTTGCATACCTTTTTTGCCGGACATCCCATGTTTATATCTATGATCTGCGCGCCGTTGGCGACATTGGATTGTGCGGCGTGCGCCATCTGCTCAGGTTCCGAGCCAACAATCTGTACACTGATCGGACCCTTCTCGCCATCATGGTCGAGACGTCTGACGGTCTTTTTCGTGCCCCGGAGCGAGGCATCGCAAGAGACCATCTCGGAGACTGCAAGCGCGGCCCCCATCTCCCTGCAGAGTTGTCTGAATGGCCTGTCAGTGACGCCAGCCATAGGCGCCAGTAGCAGATTGTTCTCTAGTTTATAGGGTCCAATTTGCATTCAAGTTGCCACTCTTCAGAGGCCAGTCACGGGAGACGAAGGGGTTGGGATACTACCGTTAAATCTAGCCGGAATCAAAGGCAAAATGAAGATGAATTGATCTGATACAAAATGCATCAAAGGGGCGACTTGTGAATTGGCTGGAAGGGTGAGAAATAAGCTCTTAAATCTTGGGCAGATATGCGGCGGGGGATATCTTCTGGCAGTGTGGGCGACGGAATGTAAATTCTTTTTGCAGAATTTAATTCCTTACTGAAATTGGCGACTTGATGGGTGTCGAACTTTTTTACAGTCGACCGAATTACAGGCCGTCCTCGGACCTATGCAGAACCTTCCCTGTTGGTTGATTCTACTTCTCATTCCCACCCGCATGGTGTTGCACACACGCTATACGACTCATGCTGCTTCCGCTATTGAAGGGCAACGCAAAACGGCCATTCGATTATCTTCATCGAAAGGTGGAGGGGTTGTGCTCTATGTAGATCGATGCGCGGTCTTGTTGCTATCGAGCGGCAATTCATTCGCTAAAGGAAGTCGAACTTAAAACCTGTAACTTCATCACCCGGATCAAGCAATTCAAGTTCGACCTGCACAGCCTTGAGCTTAGGCATCAACCGATGTTCCCTGTCTGGTGCCGGAATATATTCATCCGGCAGGAAGGTACGTCTGGCAATGAGTTGGCCAATATCGTTATAGAGACTTAATTGCAGCTTTGGAAAGGGTTGCTGAAAGGCCGCGGCATTCACCATTTCGAGTTTTAGCGACAGCACATCCTGTTTCTCCGGATGGGTGGTAAGGGCGCGTCCGCTGATGATGATCTGCTCCGTGTCCCTACGGATCGGCACCTCACATCCTGCAATGGCGCAGAGACCCTGAAGAATATCTCGTCCGACCTCGTGATTGACGAGGCTGTCCCTCGAATACCAGGTGATCTGTGCGCTCAGGGGCAGGAGCAGGAGCAGTGATCCCAGCATCCAGTAGCGCCTGTATTTGCTGGGTTGAGGTTTTTCGTACTCTTCCTCGAAGGTAAAGCGGGACGGTTCGTCCAGCGGGCTCTGAGGCGGTGAATCACCCTCGTCCGCCGGGTCGGTCTGCTGATCCGTTGAGGGTTGTTCCGCCAACGGCTGTTGCTCCTGCTCTCGATCAGGTTCCTCGTCTGCAGTCTCTGCCTGGTCGGTATCGGGAAATGCCTTGTCGATGGTCTCCAGGGAGATGACCTCTGCGAGATTCATTTCATTCCGCTTACTTTCAAGCAGCAGCGATGCGGAATCCCGGTCGAGCAGTTCGGACATTTGTGACTCGGTACCGCCAGCGAAGTAGTCGGGTTCGGTTTCCAGGCCGTCGTCCTGCTCGAGTAGATATTGGCTGCTGCTGTCATACGCCGTGTTTTGCCCGTCAGTCTCCATGACCGACTCTTCAGACAGGCGCTGAACCGTTGACTGGTCGTCAGCCAAGGCATCGAGGGACTTCTCTACCTCGCTGTCACTGACCAAGTTGGATTCAACCCCAAGATCATCCGTGGGGCTCTCCTCGTTAACCGCTGTAGAGCCTGCGGTGTCAGGCGTCGTGCTTAACGGGTCATCCGTAGGATCCTCTTGGAGTGCATCATTGATGAAAGGGGCTGGTAACTCTCTCAGGTTCTGGAGTGCGTTGAATATGTTATTACATTGACAACAGCGTACTCTTCCTTCAGCGGCCTTGAGTTGTTCCGGGGTAATGCGGAACATGGTTAGACAGTGTTGGCACTGGGTAAACATGTGTCAGATTTCAATCTATCTATGCTTGAAACACTTTTGTTAGCTGCTTCCACGAAACTCACGCGCTGCACCCTGCGTTAGAATATGCTCGGTAACCGGGATGGCGTTTTTGCTATTTATGGAATCCGACAGCCTCAGGCACTGACCGTTGCCCCGGTAACAAAATCCGCTTTGGCGTTGGCAGTGACGCTTTATCCACTTCCTCACTACGTTAGACCGAAGAGAATCGGCAGGCAAGCCTTTTGTGGTTATGCGCGGTGCTGGATCAAACCGGTTGGTATAGCTTGAATGCAGCGTTCAGCATGATGCCGGCCGCTATTTGATGATCCCCTTGATCAGTATCCACTCTTGGCGCTGTGTCGGGGCTGCCAGGGTGGCAAAGGGGAGGTAGCAGGACACTATATCCGCTTGCTGCTCCTCGAGAATGCCGGAGAGTGCGAAGCGGCCCCCAGGTCTGATGCGCAGCGCAAAATCGGCTGCCAATTGAGCCAACGGGGCTGCAAGTATGTTTGCTACCAAGAGATCGAACTCAGTGTCGGTGAGTTCGTCGGGCAGGCAGGTGATGAGGCGGTCCGAGACGTCGTTCTTTCGCGCGTTGTCCCTGCTTGCGATCAATGCCTGCCGGTCATGGTCGACAGCGACGGCGGAGGCGGCACCTAGTTTCAACGCGGCGATGGCGAGGATACCGGAACCGCAGCCGTAGTCGAGAATTCGCTTCCCCGTCAGCTCCTGGGCATCCAGCCACTCCAGGCAGAGGGCTGTGGTGGGGTGGGTGCCTGTGCCAAAGGCCAACCCCGGATCGAGCTGAATCACCACCGCGTCTTCTTGTTCGACCTTCTCCCCGGCTGGACAGACCCACAAACGCTGCCCGAATGCCATGGGTTTGAAGTGTTCCAGCCAGACCCGCTCCCAGACCTGCTCCTCGATACGCTGCCAGCGCAATCTCGCGACCAGCTCGGGATCGAGAAACCTGGCAAGGGAGTCACGAAGAATCAGCGGATCCTGGTCGCCCTCGAAGAGTGCGCTGACCTGGGTGTGTTGCCACAGCTGTTCGGAGTCCGGCGGTGTTTCGAGTAAAGGCTGATCGCCGGCATCGCCCAGGGTGACAGAACATGCCCCGAGGTTTTCGAAGACAAGTTCCAGCAGGGGGGCCTCGGTTTCGCTACAGTCGATAGAAAGCTGTAACCACATAACTGCGCGTTTTGAGTATTAAGTATTGAGTGGAAGAGGCATATAACCTACCGACCTCAAGACGCATCTCTAACAGTCAAAGTCCCAGTTTCTTTTCCAAATAGTGGATGTTGGCGCCACCCTCGTTGAAGGCGCTGTCGCGCATGATATCCAGATGCAGCGGTATGTTTGTATTGATCCCGGAGATCACCATCTCCTGCAGGGCGATGCGCATCCGGGCAATGGCAGAGTCTCGGGTCTCGCCATGGGTGACCAGTTTGCCGATCATGGAGTCGTAATAGGGTGGGACCCTATAGCCGTTATAGATGTGGGTGTCGACCCGGACTCCGGGTCCCCCGGGGGTATGGAGTTGGTCGATGGTTCCCGGGCTGGGGAGAAATTTTACCGGATCCTCGGCATTTATCCGGCACTCCACCGCATGGCCTTCCAGTTTGATGTCCTCCTGGCTGTAACTCAGTGGTTCACCTGCGGCAATCAGGATCTGTTGTTTAACGATGTCGACACCCGTGATCAGTTCGGTCACCGGATGCTCCACCTGAACACGGGTGTTCATTTCGATGAAGTAGAATTCGCCTTCCTCGTAAAGAAACTCAAAGGTGCCTGCGCCACGATAACCGATCTGTCGACAGGCCTCCGCACAGCGTTCACCAACATCCTGGCGTTGTTGTTCGGTGATTCCTGGGGCAGGCGCCTCTTCTACTACCTTCTGGTGGCGACGCTGCATTGAACAGTCACGTTCTCCGAGGTGAATCGCATTGCCATGGGTATCGGAGAGTACCTGAAACTCCACATGACGGGGATTCCCGAGAAACTTCTCCATATAGACCATTCCGTTACCGAAGGCGGCTTCCGCTTCAGCCTTGGTCATCGCCACGGCGTTGAGCAGCGTCGCTTCGGTATGTACCACCCGCATGCCTCTTCCGCCTCCGCCGCCTGCCGCTTTGATGATCACCGGATAACCGATCTCGTTGGCGACCTCCCGGGTGCGTTTGGCATTGTTGTCCAGCGGCCCGTTGGAGCCTGGCACTGTGGGTACATTGGCCTTGCGCATCGCGTCTATGGCGGCCACTTTGTCGCCCATGGTGCGAATTGTCTCTGCCTTTGGGCCGATGAAGATGAAACCGCTGTTCTCCACACGCTCGGCGAAGTCAGCATTCTCTGAGAGAAAGCCGTAACCCGGGTGGATGGCAACTGAGTCCGTGACTTCGGCAGCACTGATGATGGCTGGAATGTTCAGATAACTCTCGCTGGAGGGCGCGGGTCCTATGCAGACCGATTCATCCGCAAGCAGTACATGTTTCAGGTCTCGGTCGGCTTCAGAGTGGACGGCAACGGTCTTGATGCCGAGTTCCTTACATGCGCGCAGGATACGCAATGCGATCTCACCACGATTGGCGATAACAATCTTGTCTATCATGGGTTCACTCAATCAATGACGAACAGCGGTTCGTTGTATTCCACGGGTTGGCCATTTTCTACCAATATCTTCTTCACGGTTCCCGCTTTGTCAGATTCTATCTGGTTGAGAATCTTCATGGCTTCGATGATGCACAGGGTGTCACCCACCGCGACTGCCTGACCCTCCTCCACGAATGGCTTGCTGCCCGGTGAGGGGGAGCGGTAGAAGGTGCCGACCATGGGGGAATTTACGCTGTGTCCCTGGATCTCATCCGCGGCAGCTTGCGCCTCAGGCGCGACGGCGGGTGCGGCGGGTGCGGCAACAGGTGGCGGGGCCACCGCTGCCTGGGGAGCCATCGCTGGGATTGCGGCCGTCGCCGGCATCGAGCTTTGACGACTGATTCTGACCGATTCCTCTCCCTCGTGAATTTCGATCTCCGCGACGTCGGACTCCTCCAGCAATTCAATCAGTTTTTTTACTTTGCGAATATCCATGTTGACCTGTCTCTAAAATTATTTGTTGAGCCGCGATGCGGCGGCTTGCAAGGCGAGTTCATAGCCCTCCGCTCCCAGGCCGGTGATTACACCTTCGGCTTTATCCGAGAAGTAGGAGTGTTTGCGGAACTCCTCTCTGGCGTGCACGTTTGAGAGATGAACCTCGATGTAGGGTATCCCTGACCCCAGCAGTGCATCTCTCAGCGCCACACTGGTATGGGTGAAAGCGGCCGGGTTGATAATGATGAAACCGACACTGTTTTGGCCGGCTTGGTGTATCCACTCCAGCAGTTCGTGTTCTGCGTTGCTCTGGCGAAAATCGATGTTAAGGCCCATCTCCTGGGCCCTGCTCTCCAGGCGCTGATGAATGGCATCCAAGGTATCCTGGCCATAGTGGTTGGGCTCACGGGTGCCAAGCAGGTTCAGGTTTGGGCCGTTCAGTACCAGGATGGTTGCCATTTGCGATATTCCAGGGCAGAAAAAGCACAAGTTCCCTCCTCATCCGGATCGACAGCGTCCCTTGAGCTTAGGATTGGGAGGGGTTTCGTAAGAGTCGTTAGATTCTGCAAGATCAGCGCGATTTTGTCCAGTTTCAATGCAGTACATGCCAAGATCGTCGCAAATTAACGAACGGCATTGGCGGCGTGCTGGCTGAATTCCTCGGCTGACATGAAACCCACCAGGCGATAGTTCCTGCGCTCTTGCCCGTCGCTGCCGTAGAAGATGATGGCGGGTGGGCCAGGCAACCCGAAATGGCCCTGCAACAGGGCCTGGTCGACATCGTCGTTGGCGGTGACATCGGCCTGCAGCAGGTGGGTGTTGGAAAGGGTATCGACGACCTGGGGGTCGGAGAAGGTGTATTTCTCCATCTCCTTACAGGAGACGCACCAGTCTGCATAGAAGTCGAGCATCACTGATTTACCCTGACTGCTGGCAAAGGCGATCTCTTGTTTCAGGTCGTCGAGGCTCTTTATACGCTTGAACTGCAACTCCTGATGGCCTGCTGCAGCGCCCGATCCACCGGCGATTGCAATACCCCGCAGGGGTTGCAGGGTGTCCTTGCCCCCTGACGCCGCTCCGACCAGCATCAATGTGCCGTAAACCAGGAAGACAAAGCCAAGGCCCTTCCAGAGTTTCTGCCAGCCACCGGCCTCTATCTCAAGGTTTCGCAGGGCCCCCATATAGATCGCGGAGACGATAAGCAGTATGCCCCACAATACCATGGCTATGGCGGCCGGGATGATGCGTTCAAGCATGATGATGGCGACGCCCAACAGGGCAACACCGAATACCGCTTTAACCGCATCCATCCAGCTGCCGGCACGGGGCAACAACTTGCCGGCGGAGGTACCGATCGCGATCAGCGGCGCGCCCATGCCCATGCTGAGGGCAAACAGTGCCAGACCGCCAAGCATCGCGTCCCCGGTCTGGCCGATATAGATAAGCGCGCCGGCCAACGGTGGTGCAACGCAGGGACCGACAATCAGGGCGGAGAGAAAACCCATGATGGCGACCCCGCCGAGGGAGCCGCCCCGTTGTCTGTTGCTGACTTCGCTGAGCCGACTCTGCAGGCTGCTGGGCAGTTGCAGGTCGTAGAATCCGAACATCGACAGGGCCAAGAGCACGAAAACCAGGGCGAAGGCGCTGAGGATCCATGGATCCTGGAAATAGGCCTGCATGTTGCCGCCAAACAGACCGGCCAGGACCCCGGCGATGGTATAGGTGATCGCCATTGCCAATACGTAGACAAGAGAGAGGGTGAAGGCCTTCTGCGTCGTGATCTTGTCACCCTGTCCCGCAATGATGCCGGAGAGGATTGGGATCATCGGGAAGATACAGGGGGTGAACGAGAGGCCCAGGCCGAGGAGAAAGAAGGCGCCGATGATCACCAGCGTGGAACCACCTTTCAGGGTATCGGTTATCTGATCCATTTCAGAGACCGGTTCGGTGGTGGCTTGTACGGCAGCAGCGATCGCGGTGTCAGCTGTTTCACTGGCCTGTGCCGCAGATATGGCGGGCAACGTAAAGGTGAACTGCTTGTTTATGGGGGGGTAGCAGACGCCGATCTCCGCGCATCCCTGATAACGCACCTCCAGGGTGATCTCGTCGGCCTCAGTGGTGCTGCGTACAAGGGGAACGGTGAGATCGATTTCGTTGTGGTAGACGGCTACTTCACCTATGGTGCCGTCGGGTCTCACCGAGTCCTGCTTGATCTCCGCTTCGGGCAGGATAAGCTCTCCCAGGGCGACGGTCTCGCTCTCTATCACGGCGAGAGCGATCTTGTCCTGATAGAGATAGGTCCCATCGGCGATGCTCCAGTAGAGCCTGGCATGGGTTCCATCCTCGATGCTGACAGAGAGCTTATAGGCCTCCTCGGGATCCAGCAGCTCATCTTCCATATTGTTGTCGAAGAGCGGAGCGGGTGCGCTATCGTCGATGGCGAGGAGCGGTTCCGCGATCACTGCGGCAGGTTCCCCCGCCGGCATTGGCTGCAGTGCCAGCCGGATCTCCTGGACGTGCGGTGGAAAACAGATCCCCTGGTCGGCACAGCCCTGTGAGCGCGCCTTGAGCAGCAGGGTCTCCTGGGATCCCTGCATGCGGCGGATCGGTATCTCCGCTATCGCCTTGTTGCGGTAGACGGCTACCTCGCCGAAGAACTCGTCATTTTTAATCTTCGCTTCCGAGAGCGTCGGCTCTCCGATCTCTATACCTATGGTATCGCTGTCGAAGTGGATCTTGTCGCGGTACATATAGTAACCGTCCGCGATGCGCCACTCGACGCGCAATTTCTCCGTACCATCGGTGCGGCCGGATATCTGGAAGGCCTGGTCTGGCATCAGCAGGTCTTCCTCGTTCCAGAGTGCATGGCTCAGGCTGGAGATGGCCAGCAGCATCAGGAACATCATCATCAAATCTATTCTTTTATGCATCTCTCCACCCAGTCGAGGTAATCATCCAGCCCCTGCTCTACAGGGACTGCGATGATTTCCGGAAGTTCATAGGGATGTTGTGTCCGGAGTGCAGCCTCCACATCGCGATATTTTTTTTCCGTGGTCTTGATAAGCAGCAGTATCTCCTCGGATTGTTCCAGCTTTTCCTGCCAGCGGTAGACGGAAGTGACCGGCGAGGTGAGATTGACACATGCTGCCAGGCCCTGCTGCACCAATGAACTGGCAAGTTTTAGCGCGCTCTCCCTGTCAGGTGCGGTGCAGAGAATCAAAAGGAGTGGTGTCGGCATTGGCGGAAAATACACTATCCAAATGCAACTGGCAAAAATAGCTGCGAAGGGATTGGGTCCAGCTGGGAAGAAAGGCCGCGAATGGGCCGGTAACCGGATCGGCGGAATCAGCGCGATCTGCTGACAGACCCCTTTACCAGGGTGGTTGCAATGAAAAAGGCGGCCCCGACAGGGGCCGCCTTATTGGATAAAACCTCAATATGATTGAGGTTGATTCGGGTTATTGGCCGACTTTGAGGCGACCGCCCTTGCCCAGGCCGCCCTTGACCGTCTGGGCCTTGTAGTTTCTCAGCGCCTTGACCATCTGGTTGAAGGAGTCTGCGAAAGCGGCGGTGATCACCTTGCCTTCCGGCGTGTTGGTGAAGGCGCCAGCGCCGCCAAAGGCACCGCCGCCGAAGAGGCCGCCGAACAGGTTATAGTCGAAGTTCTTCGCATTGCCCACCGATGATGAGACCTGTACGCCTGAGCGGTTGTCCACCAGGAGCAGGGTTGTGGCGGCTTCGTTGGACTTCAGGCCACCCGCCAGGGCGCCGGCCACGGAACCGAAGAGACCGCCCACTATGCCTTTCACGCCGCCGGTTCCCTTTTCCGAGAACTGGATGCTTGGGTTCATGGTGTAGTCGGCAGCAACCATCTGACCCTTGCCGAAATTACTGCCTTGTCGCATCTCTCCGGACTGCATCAGGGCCCGCTCCTGCATCATGTTGTTCATCGCCCTGCCCCGTTCGACAACAACGAAACAGTTGGATTGCTGGATCATGGTGCGCAGCACCGGTACAGTGGTGCCCAGGGTCGGGTAGCGGTGCCTGTAGGTGGCCCACCAAGGTGCGGACTGGTCTTCAACCACGGCCAGGGTGCCGAGGGTCTCTTTACAGCTCTCAAGCGCACTGTTGGCGCCTTCCGAGGTTTCGCCGCCAGCGGCGCCGGTGACGGTGTGACCGGAAGCTCCTCCCATTTTTGGCATGGTGGCCTCGCAACCGCTGAGGCCGATGAAGGCGGCGGCAACTAGAGCAGCCAAGGCTGTTACACCCGAGTCTCTTTTTCGATCGATTGATAGTTTCATTTTCATCGCTTTCCCTTTAACGAACAGATAACAATTACTAGCAAGATTGCCTATTGATTTATTTATAGCGTCAATCTTGATAAAAGCATGAATATATATAGAAAGCAATTGCAGTTAAACCGCCTGATTCAGATCGAGTGGCCTATGCTGCGCAGCAACAAAAGGTGCTGGCGGCTGATTGGCGCAGTGGTTGGGAGCCTTGTATGGAGTGGGAGCCAGGCGTAAGCTCTTCGCCTATGAATCCTCTGCTGCTGTTTCTGCTGCTGTTTGTCGGTGTACCCCTGGTTGAACTCTATTTTCTGATCAAGGTGGGGTCGCAGATCGGTGCCTTTCCAACCATTTTCCTGACCATCTTCACGGCGCTACTCGGCGGTTGGATGGTGCGCGCCCAGGGTTTTGCAACCCTAACCAAGGTACGAGGCACGATGGATCGTGGCGAGGTGCCGGCCTTCGAGATGCTGGAGGGGGCGGTTCTGCTGATCTGTGGGTTTTTGCTGCTGCTTCCCGGATTTATCACCGATGTGGTCGGTTTTGTCTTCCTGGTGCCGTCGATCAGGCGTTTGTTGCTTGCTGTTGCACTGCGGCAGGGGGGGGTTATGGGGCCGCTGGATACGGCGCCCGATGAACCTGGTGAGCGGCGTGTTATCGAGGGGGAGTTTGAGCGTGAGGATAAGAAGGAGTAGTCAATGGTTGTGCCGTTGCGGCAACCGGAATCCTCACCTGTCTGTGGCGTCGATGGGAGTCGACAGGCTGGAATAGGTGGACGATTATCTCATCCCGGTTGCTATCGGGATGAGATTGAGCGGCCATTCAGGGATAGATTTCCGGTACGAATGTCTGATCGGTGATCGGTGGTCTAACGTATCCCTTGTCGGTTGCACGATGAGGCAGCTCGATAGGTTCAGGGGTTAGGTCCTCATAGGGGATCACGCTCAGTAAATGGGCGATGCAGTTGAGTCTGGCGTGTTTCTTGATGTCGGAGTGCACCACATACCAGGGCGCCTGCTTGATGTCGGTATGGGCGAACATCTCGTCCTTGGCCTTTGAATATTCCAGCCATTGGGAGCGGGACTCCAGGTCCATCGGGCTCAGTTTCCAACGCTTGTGCGGCTCCTCCAGCCTGCTCTGAAAGCGGCGCTCCTGCTCCTCGTCGGAGACTGAGAACCAATACTTTATTACTATGATGCCAGAGCGGACCAGCATGCGTTCGAACTCAGGACAGGAGCGGAGGAATTCCTGATGCTCCTCGTCGGTGCAGAAGCCCATAACCTTCTCGACACCGGCCCGGTTGTACCAGCTGCGGTCGAACAGCACCATCTCCCCGGCAGCGGGCAGATGGGGTACATAGCGTTGGAAATACCATTGCGTCTGCTCACGCTCCGTGGGGGCGGGCAGGGCCACCACGCGACAGATGCGTGGATTGAGATGTTGGTTGATGCGTTTTATCACGCCACCCTTGCCGGCTGCATCCCTGCCTTCGAAGATAACCACCACTTTGAGGCCTTCGTGCTTGATCCACTCCTGCAGCTTTACCAGTTCCAGCTGCAGCTTGAACAGCTCTTTCTCGTAGACTTTGTTTTCAATTTTTTTTGGCTTGTTGCTCTTGTCTTTTTTTGTGTCTGCCATTGTAGCCTCCCAGTCTCACTCTTAATTGTAATGATTGATAGTTCGAATTTACCATGCAATCCGCTATCAGGATCAAAGTATCTCTACCAGCTCAAGGTCGAAATTGAGTGCTTCCCCCGCCAGCGGATGATTGCCATCTATGGTTGCGTTTTTCTCGCTGAGGGCGGTAACAACCACGTTGAACTGCTCGCCATTGGGGCTTGATGCCTGAAGATTCATGCCAACCTCGAGTTCAAGGTCGGCGGGAAAGTGCTCCAATGGAACCTGTTCCACCAGGGCTTCGTTATGATCGCCATAGGCCTCTTCTGCGGGGATATGGATCCGTTTCTGATCGCCGACCTCCATACCCTCGACACCCGACTCAAATCCGGGGATGACTTTTTGGTCGCCAATGGTGAATTCAATGGGCTCGCGTTCAAGCGAGGAATCGAATTGAGTGCCATCGTCCAGTGTGCCTGTGTAGTGAATGCGGACTGTATCGCCCTGTTTGGCTGGTCTCATGTTGGATCTCGTGCTTTGTAATAAGTATTAAAGGGGCAATTATCACACATATTCTCTGTATCGACTTGGTTGAGCAAGGGTTATTTGTGATAAAAACGCCCGGAGAGCCTTGACTAACCGCTTTTTCTCTCTATTATTAGCACTCAGTTGTGGTGAGTGCTAACAACCTTGCCCGTAAAGAACCCACAATCGATTTTTCAGAAAAACCATTTATTGAGGAGAATCAGTCGATGAATATTCGTCCGCTGCACGATCGCGTGATCGTTCGTCGTAAGGAAGAGGAGCGCACCAGCCCGGGCGGCATTGTGCTTCCTGATGCAGCTACCGAGAAACCCATACTCGGTGAGGTACTGGCTGTCGGCAACGGCAAAATCACCGACAGCGGTGAGGTTCGACCGCTGGATCTCAAGGTCGGTGACAATGTGCTTTTCGGTAAGTACTCCGGTACTGAAGTGAAGTTGGGTGGTGAGGAAGTTCTCGTCATGCGTGAAGAAGACATCATGGGTGTGATTGAAGACTAAACCCTGACATTTCTATCTCAGAGCGACACAGGCAAGGCCTGGTGAAGATTTTCAACATTTACCCAAGGAAATTAAGACATGAGTGCAAAAGAAGTACAATTTGGTGATGACTCCCGCCAACGTATGATCAAGGGTGTCAATATTCTGGCCAATGCAGTCAAGGTGACCCTTGGCCCCAAAGGCCGCAATGTAGTGCTGGAGAAGAGTTTCGGTGCTCCGACCGTAACCAAAGACGGCGTATCCGTCGCCAAGGAGATCGAACTCGCCGACAAATTCGAAAATATGGGCGCACAGATGGTCAAGGAGGTCTCTTCCCAGACCTCTGACGTCGCCGGAGACGGCACCACCACCGCGACCGTGCTGGCCCAGGCCATGGTACGCGAAGGCCTCAAGGCCGTTGCCGCCGGGATGAACCCGATGGATCTCAAGCGTGGTATCGATAAGGCGGTGATCTCCGCGGTGGAGGAGCTGCAGGCCATCTCCCGTCCCTGTTCCGATGACAAGGAGATCGCCCAGGTCGGCACCATCTCCGCAAACTCCGATGCCGATATCGGCGATATCATCGCCGAGGCGATGCAGAAGGTGGGTAAAGAGGGCGTTATCACCGTGGAAGAGGGTTCCGCCCTGCAGAACGAGCTGGACGTGGTCGAAGGTATGCAGTTCGATCGCGGTTATCTCTCACCCTACTTCGTGACCAATCAACAGAATCAGTCGGCGGAATTGGAAGAGCCCTACATCCTGTTGCACGACAAGAAGATCTCCAACATTCGCGATCTGTTGCCGGTGCTCGAGGGCGTGGCCAAGGCAGGCAAACCGCTGTTGATCATTGCCGAGGACGTGGAAGGCGAGGCCCTGGCCACCCTGGTTGTCAACAATCTGCGTGGAATCGTCAAGGTGTCCGCAGTCAAGGCACCCGGTTTCGGTGATCGCCGCAAGGCGATGTTGCAGGATATCGCAATTCTTACAGGTGGTACCGTGATCTCTGAAGAGGTGGGCCTCTCCCTCGAGAAGGCTTCCCTGGAGGATCTCGGCAGTGCGAAGAAGGTCACCATCTCCAAAGAGGAGACCACCATCATCGATGGTGCCGGTATCGAGGGCGACATCAAGGCCCGTGTCGAGCAGATTCGCTCCCAAATCGAGGAAACCTCCTCCGATTACGATCGTGAGAAGCTCCAGGAGCGGGTGGCCAAGCTGGCAGGTGGTGTTGCCGTGATCAAGGTCGGTGCCGCCACTGAAGTGGAGATGAAAGAGAAGAAGGCGCGTGTAGAGGACGCCCTGCATGCCACCCGCGCCGCTGTCGAGGAGGGTATTGTCCCTGGCGGCGGTGTCGCATTGGTGCGTGCACTGCAGGCCATCGATAGTCTGAGCGGAGAAAATCACGACCAGGACGTGGGTATCGCGATTGCCCGCCGTGCCATGGAGGAGCCGTTGCGTCAGATCGTCTCCAATGCGGGCGGTGAGCCCTCGGTGGTGCTGGACAAGGTGCGTGCCGGCGAAGGCAACTACGGTTTCAACGCCAGCAACGACGAGTACGGCGACATGATGGAGATGGGTATCCTGGATCCGACCAAGGTAACCCGTTACGCATTGCAGAACGCCTCTTCCGTGGCGGGACTGATGGTCACCACCGAGTGCATGGTGGCCGAGGAGCCTAAGGAAGAATCCGCGCCGCCAATGGGCGACATGGGCGGCATGGGCGGCATGGGCGGTATGATGTAACACCCCCCGAAGCGGTAGCTCGCTGCCAAAGCCCCGCACCTTCCCAGGTGCGGGGCTTTTGTTGTTTTTGCGGTTAAATCTTTTCCCTCTCCTGCCGCTATTTTTTACTGGCTGGAGTCGTTTCTGTTTGACGAAAGGAGGCGTACAACTATCGGGGAAAAATAATGTTCAGGAATATTGGTATTTCGCTACGATTTGTCATAGCGACAGTCCTGGCTGTCGTTATCGTGCTTGCTGTTATGCTCTCGACTGCATTCAATTTCATGGGCGGAGTTCTCAACTCCGCGGAAGAGAATGAAATTCATGAGATTTTCGAAACCGTGGTGGAGGGCATTGAGTCGGAGGGCCGACTTGCCAAGGCGATGAGTGCCCTGGTGGCCGGTATTCCAGAAGTCCAGAATAATTTCGCGTTGCGTAACCGTGCTGCATTGGAGGATCTATTCGTGCCTGGATTCCAGGTATTGAAGAAAGAGTATGGTGTGCGTCAATTTCAGTTTCATGAACCGCCGGCCACCTCGTTCCTGAGGGTCCACAAGCCGGCCAAGTTCGGTGACGATCTCTCCTCATTTCGCTTTACGGTTGTAGAGGGCAACAAGAACAAGAAGGCCATCCAGGGCCTGGAAGTGGGTGTTGCCGGCCTCGGTGTGCGGGGGTTGGTGCCCGTGAATCATGCAGGTAAGCATGTGGGAACCGTGGAGTTTGGCATGTCATTCGGCCAGTCATTTTTCGACGACTATTCCAAGCAACATGAGGTCGATCTTGAACTCTATATCAATCGCAATGGCGTGATGGATCGGTTTGCCTCCACCATGGAGGGCAATAACCTGGTCACGATCGAGGCCTTGAAGGCGTTGAGCAAGGATCAGCATCTATTCGATAAGGGTGAACTCAACGGTAAGCCAGTTGCTTATTATGCGTCGACGGTAGAGAACTACTCGGGTGAAACGATCGGGGTGCTGCTGCTGGCAAAAGACCGCAGCTATTTCGCCGACTCCATGTCGAACCTGATGATGATGGTGATTGCATTGGGCGTGCTGTCGGTGTTGTTGATTGGCGTGACGGTCTGGCTGATCAGTCGTGGCGTGGTGAAACCGATCAGCGATGCGGCCCTGGCGATGGAGGGGATTGCCTCCGCCGAGGGAGACCTTACCGTCCGCATGGATGAGTCCGGGGCCGATGAGGTGACGCGGCTTTCAAAGGCCTATAATCGCTTTGCTGAAAAGACCGAGGCGATGATAAACAAGGTCTCCAAGGCGACCGGGAATCTTAGTCTCCAGATCGGGGATTTCGCCACACTGGCTGAGCACACCCGGGATGGTATCAATAAACAGCATGAACAGACGACGCAAGTGGCGACGGCGATGACGCAGATGTCCGCGACTGTTCATGAAGTGGCGCAGAATACCACCCAGACGGCGGAATCCGCACGGCTGGCCGACGAGCAGGCCAACAGCGGCCGCGAGGTGGTGAACGAGGTGACCGGCAGTATCGATACCCTGGCCACGGAAGTGGGTAAGGCGGTGGAAACCGTGCAACGCGTGGAGGAGGACAGTGAACGTATAGGTTCTGTGCTCGATGTGATACGCGGGATCGCGGATCAGACCAATCTGCTGGCCTTGAACGCGGCCATCGAGGCTGCCCGCGCCGGTGAACAGGGGCGTGGGTTCGCTGTTGTCGCCGACGAGGTGAGAACCCTGGCCAAACGCACCCAGGATTCGACCCAGGAGATCCAGGAGATGATCGAAAGCCTGCAGTCAGGTGTCCACGAAACCGTCTCGGTCATGAAGACCAGCCAGGAGCAGGCGGCCGAGAGTGTGGAGCAGGCCGGCCGAGCCCATGATGCCCTGAAGGAGATCACCCGGGTCGTCGACAGCATCTCACAGATGAGTTCCCAGATCGCCACGGCGGCCGAGGAGCAGAGCGCGGTGGCGGAAGATATCAACCGTAACATCGTTGAAATAACCCATGTGGCGCAAGAGACCACGGATAATTCGGTCAAGAGTTATGAGGCGAGCGAAGGGATGTCGAGGGAAGTCGATCTGCTGAGTGGACTGCTGTCGGAGTTCAATACCAGCGATGCCCACTGTACACATCTGCAACAGGCGATGGCGGCGCATATGAGCTGGAAGACCAAGCTGCGAGGTTTTCTCGATGGCAAGGGCTCCCTGGATGAGCGGGTAGCTTATGATCACAAGGCCTGTGGATTTGGTGTCTGGTATGAGAACGTGGGGCGCAAGGAGCTCTCCCATATCAGTGAAATCAATCAGATCGAGCAGCCGCATCGAGAGCTGCATGAGCTGATCAAGCGCATCTCCGAATATAAGAACAGGGGAGATATGGAGGCCGCCGAGCGGGAGTATCAGAAGGTCGGTCCCCTCTCGGAGAAGATCGTGGACATGATGCGGACGATTCAGAACAAGATCAGTTGAGCGCACTACCCGACCCCGCCCGCCCGGACTCCGGTCTGAGCGGGCGCTTTGCTTAGCAGGCTGTCCGGTACTGGGGAAGTGTCGTCTGATAGGGATAGAGTTGATCAAGCGCTATGGGCTGGGTGTTGGCCTGAATGATCTGGCAGTGATGGCGTCGCAGCGCCCGTGGATGGGGTACGCCGCACGAGTGGGCGATGAGGCCGCTGCCATAGTGGATCTTGTCAACGAAGTTTCTTATGCGTAGCGCCTTTTGTTGCGGATTAAGTCCCCTTTGCAGGCGTTTATTGTGGGTTGTTATGCCCGTGGGACAGCTGTTTCTATTGCATTTCAGCGCCTGGATGCAACCCATTGCGAGCATGAAACCGCGGGCCGACACGACGAAGTCGGCGCCGACACAAAACGCCCAGGCTGTCTCCGAGGGATTGATCAGCTTGCCGGAGGCGATGACCTTGATGCGCTCACGCAACCCGTAGCGCTGCAGGATATCGACCACTTTCGGCAGCGCCGCCTTGATCGGCAGCCCGACGCTATCCATCAGCGGCATGGGTGCCGCACCGGTACCGCCGTCACCACCGTCGATGGTAATGAAATCTGGTGCACTGGCGACGCCACAGCGGTGTATCTTCTGGCACATCTCTTCAAGCCAGCCATGGGTACCGATCACTGTCTTGAAACCGACCGGCTTACCCGAGATATCGCGAATGCGATTGATAAACGCCAGCAGTTCCGAAATGCTGGATATTTCGGGATGGCGATTGGGCGATATGGAGTCCCTGCCCGCCGGAATGCCGCGGATCGCGGCAATCTCCCGAGTCACTTTCGCTCCCGGCAGTATCCCCCCCTTTCCCGGCTTCGCACCCTGGCTGAGCTTTATCTCGAACATCCTTACCTGGGGCATGGCGGCAAGCTGTTTCAGTTTCTCCTCACAGAAATGGCCCGCAGGGTCGCGCACGCCGTAGTTGGCGGTGCCTATCTGGAACACCAGGTCGCTGCCCCCTTCCAGATGGTAGGGTGAGAGACCGCCTTCGCCGGTATTAAGCCAGCAGCCCGCCAGTTTCGCGCCCTGGGAGAGCGCGCGTACCGCGGGGATCGAGATGGCGCCGTAACTCATACCCGATACATGGATCAGTGACTCGGCCCGGTAGGGTTCCCTGCAGCCCCTGCCAATGACCACTGCGGGAGCCCGGGCGGCGTCGCTCGCTAGGGTTGGAAACGGTGTGTTGACGAAGAGGAATGTTCCTGGCGCATTCAAGGACTTTGTGGAGCCAAAGGCGATGGTGTTGTCGACACCCGCAGCGGAGTTGTAGACCCACTCCCGCTCCGCCCGGTTGAAAGGCATCTCCTCCCGGTCCATGGCAAAGAAGTATTGCCGGAAGAATTCGCCCAGGCGGTTGAACAAGGCGCGGAAGCGACCGATAACGGGAAAGTTGTGGCGAATCGCGTCCCTGGTCTGGAAGAGATCGATAATGAGGAGGATGACAACCAGTAAAGCGCCACAGCCGATAACGAAGATAAACAGCGCTGAGAGCGCCGCCACCCCCTGCATTGAGAAGAAGCTGATCCAGTCCATGCTGTCGCCTGCCAAGAGATATCCAATGCGTAGTGCCTGGAAAATTGACGAATCCCAATCTTATATCCGGATTCTGATTGTGATACGCAGCAGACCGGCGGTTGGATGTCGGGGTGGAAGTGGGAGTAAGCAAGCATCAATCATCACTATGCGTGCGGTTAAATACGCAGCAAAAAAACTGATAGACTGGCGAACAACGGCGATTGGCGACGGCCGGGTTGGATTTTCTTACGTCGATATGGGGCAAGACCAACCGATATCTCCCTTATCGACCGAAGACGGAGAGACTACCCTGATGAGGCGATGGGCATTTCAGTGAATCTGCAACAAGAGAGAGAGAGGCTGTGGCAGGAGTGGCAGGAGAAGCTGGCAGCAGCGGGCCTGTCCACTCCCGATGAGAGCGATTTTCGTGACGCTGCGTACAGGGTATGGGAGGCGAGCGACTATGTGGCGCAGAGCGCGCTACGCCATCCCGAACTGCTTGTGGAACTCTATCAACAGGGTGCGTTGAACAGCACCTACAAAGACGGGGAGATTGCCCGGCTGTTGGAGATCGAACTCGAAGGGGTGAATGACGAGGCGTCGCTATCCCGTGTATTGAGGCAGTTCAGGCGTCGTCAGATGGTGCGCATTATCTGGCGCGATCTGGGCGGCCTGGCGCCCTTGCATGAGACCCTGGAGGATCTTTCGGCACTTGCCGATGCCGCCATCGACAAGGCGCTGCACAAGCTCTATGGTTGGTTTTGCACGCAGATGGGCAGGCCGAGAAACCAGGCCGGTGAGGCGCAGTCACTGGTTGTCCTTGGCATGGGTAAGCTGGGTGCCCGGGAGCTCAACCTCTCATCCGATATCGACCTGATCTTTGCCTACCCCGAAGAGGGGTATACCGACGGCTCGCGGCAATACACCAATGAGCAGTTTTTTATCCGTCTCTGCCAGCGCCTGGTGCAGGCACTCGATAACCACACCGGCGATGGTTTTGTCTTCAGGGTCGATACCCGTCTGCGCCCCTTTGGCGGTGTAGGACCCCTCGCCATGAGCTTCGCCGCCATGGAGAGTTACTACGGCTCCCAGGGAAGGCAGTGGGAGCGTTATGCCATGATCAAGGCGCGTGTGGTGGCGGGTGATACGGTTGCCGGATCCGAACTGATGGCGATGCTGCGACCCTTTGTCTATCGCCGCTATCTCGACTTCGGCGCTATCGAGTCACTGCGGGAAATGAAGCAGTTGATCAGCAATGAGCTGCATAAAAAGGGCATGGAGGCGAATATCAAGCTGGGTCCGGGAGGAATCCGTGAGATCGAGTTCATCGGCCAGGCGTTCCAGCTGATTCGCGGCGGGCGAGACAAGGCGCTGCAGATCCGTCCCATACTGCAGGTGCTGCAGTGTCTCGAGGAGCGGGAGCTGCTGCCCGCCTATACGGTGAAGGAGCTCAGCGATGCCTACCGATTTCTGCGTCTGGTGGAGAATCGCCTGCAGGCCTGGCAGGACAGGCAGACGCACATCCTGCCAGACGATGAGATGGGCAGACTGCGTCTGGCGCGCTCCATGGGTTATCAGGAGTGGGATGGATTCCTCGCGCAAATCGAGCTTTATCGAAAACGGGTGCAGGGCCACTTCGATATGGTGTTTGCGGCGCCCCAAACCTCGAGCGATGATGAGCACCAGCCGCTGATCAGGGTGTGGCAAGAGGCCTACGATGAGGAGCAGGCTGCTGCTGCGCTTGGGGAGGCCGGGTTCAGCCAGGGTAAAGTGGCCTTGCAATCGCTGTACAAATTTCGTGGCAGCCACGCCTATCGCAGGCTCAGCGCCAAGGGGCGGGAGCGGCTCGACCAGTTGATGCCGCTGCTGTTGCAGGCGGTGGGTCAGTCGGAGTGGGCCGACGATGCGTTGCCGCGGGTGATCGGCCTCCTCGAGGCGATTACCCAGCGTACCGCCTACATCGCACTGTTGGTGGAGAGTCCCCTGGTGTTGTCGCAGCTGGTAAAGCTCACTGCGGTCAGCCCCTGGGTCGCCAATATGCTGACCCGCCATCCAATCCTGCTGGATGAGTTGTTCGATCCCCGTCGTCTCTACTCGCCATTGAAGCGTGACGCATTGAGTACGGAACTGAACGACCTGCTTTCACGGATTGACGAGGATGATCTCGAGAGTCAGATGGAGCTGCTGCGCCTCTTCTCCCAGAGCAACCGGCTACGGGTCGCGGCGGCGGATATCGCAGAGCAGATACCCTTGATGGTGGTCAGTGACTACCTCACCTGGATCGCAGAATGCATCATTGAGCAGGTGATCCGGCTCAGTTACCGGGAGTTGGTGCAACGTCATGGACGGCCTCCCGGCCTGGCTCCCGACGAGACCGGATTTGCTGTCGTCGGTTACGGTAAGCTGGGAGGTATCGAATTGGGTTTCGGCTCCGATCTCGATATGGTTTTCCTCCATGGTTGTGACGATAGAAACGCCTTCACCGATGGGGCCAAGGCGGTCTCCGTGGATGTCTTCTATGCGCGCATGGCGCAGCGCTTCATTCACATCATGACCACCCGCACCCCCTCGGGAATCCTTTACGATGTCGATATGCGGCTTCGACCCAACGGAAATTCCGGGATGATGGTCAGCTCCCTCGAGACCTTCGAGAACTATCAGCACAGCAGCGCCTGGACCTGGGAGCACCAGGCCCTGGTGCGGGCGCGGGTGGTTGCCGGGGACAGGCGACTCGATGAGCGTTTCCAGGCGGTACGGCGGGATGTATTGGGTAAAAAACGTGATCCCGCGCAGCTGCAACGCGAGGTGGTGGAGATGCGCGAAAAGATGCGCAGCAGCCTGGACAGGAGCAATCAGGCGCAATTTGATCTCAAGCAGGGAAGAGGCGGTATCGTCGATATAGAATTTATGGTTCAATACACGGTCCTCCTGTGGGCGCATGACAATCCCGATCTCTTGGTCTGGAGTGACAATATTCGTTTGCTGGAAACCCTGAGCAGGCTCGGCCTGCTGGACGATCATGCAGCGGAACGGATGATGGGGATCTATAAGGTGTTGCGTGCTGCATACCACCGCAGCGCGTTACAGGATCTGCCTGCCTTGGTGGCGAGTGAAAAACTCATAGAGGAGCAGGCGCTGGTGCAGGATATCTGGTCCTGTCTGATGCAAAACAAGAAAACTGAACGAGAGATGTTCCAATGATGTCGACAATGGCAGATCGGGACGGAGTCATCTGGCTCGATGGCAAGATGGTCCCCTGGCGCGAGGCCAAAACCCATGTCCTGACCCATACCCTGCACTACGGCATGGGGGTGTTCGAAGGTGTGCGGGCCTATCATGCGGAGAAGGGAACCGCCATCTTCCGCCTCCAGGAGCACACCGATCGACTGTTTCGCTCTGCCCATATCCTCAACATGCCGATGCCCTTCGACCGCGAGACCCTCAATCAGGCACAACTGGCAGCGGTGAGGGAGAACAATCTCGATTCCGCCTACATACGGCCGATGTGTTTCTACGGTTCCGAGGGAATGGGATTGAGGGCCGATAACCTGAAGGTCCACTGCATGGTGGCCGCCTGGGAGTGGGGCGCCTACCTGGGGGCGGAGAATATGGAGAAGGGTATCCGCATTCGTGTCTCCTCCTTCACCCGTCACCATGTCAACATCACCATGTGCCGGGCCAAGGCCAACGGCAACTACATGAACTCCATGATGGCGCTTCAGGAGGCGCTGCATGATGGTTATGACGAGGCCCTGTTACTGGATGCAGAGGGCTATGTCATGGAGGGTTCCGGGGAAAACATATTCATCGTCAGGGATGGCGTGATCTATACTCCGGATCTGACATCGGCGCTGGATGGTATCACCCGCAAGAGTGTCATTGCGCTTGCCGAGGAGCGGGGTTACAAGGTCGTCGAGAAACGCATTACCCGGGACGAGGTATATATTGCGGATGAGGCGTTTTTTACCGGCACGGCAGCGGAGGTGACGCCGATTCGCGAGGTGGACAATCGACCCATCGGCAACGGTGGGCGCGGTCCGATCACCGAGATATTGCAGAAAAGCTATTTCGATCTGGTTCACGGACGCCTGGACGCCCACCCGGAATGGCTCGCCTATGTTTGACCAGGAGCTTCGAGGATGACACAAACAGAGACACAAACGACCCAGCAGGAGCCGCAGAAGGTGACTCGAAAGGATCTGCCCCTTAGCTGTCCAAGGCCAGGTGAGGCCTTGGCCGGTCTGCACCCCCGGGTCTATCTGCCGATTGAAAAGACGGGTAGTGCAACCTGCCCCTATTGCGGAGCCCGCTACCAACTCAGCGAGTAGGCGAGCAGCCGTTCTCCAACCTTCCTGGTGAACGACCGCTTGTTCCCCGGCGCTGTTGATCCAAACAAGCGCGGCCAGGCGGTCTGAGCAGTCGATTAAACCCACTCCTTCTACGTCTATAGCGAAGCTTTGCCTGGGTCCAGGTGGGCTATACTCGAGCCTGCTGATTGCTGCTCGAATGGCTGTATATGGGCATGAAGCCGAAAATAATCAGAAGGGGATCTATATGGCTATCATCTCGACTGCTCCTTGGCCCGCTAAACTGCTGGTTTTAACGGTGCTCAACCTGGTACTCACCGCTTGCGAAAGGCAGGGCGCTACGGAAAGTGACCCGGCCCTCCCCGAACCTGTCGGGAAACAGGCCATGGAGATCGGAATTACCGAGCGCAGGCATGCCCAGGCCGTCTCGG
The DNA here is from genome assembly GCA_040793985.1 of Candidatus Thiodiazotropha sp. GTDB lineage: Bacteria > Pseudomonadota > Gammaproteobacteria > Chromatiales > Chromatiaceae > Thiodiazotropha. Next base: position 117,313 of record JBFNJI010000003.1, read on the forward strand.
TCAACTACCCGGAGACCGGGGTCGACGTCGGTTGGGGCTGGGACTCCGAAGAGGGAGTGCCGCAGCCCAATGTCTGTATCGAGTACGCCATCGAGGAGGATATGGGGCAGACCAAATACATGACCATGACCGAGGTCTCCGACAGCCGTGAACTGATGCGGAGCATGAACGTCTCCGCCGCCGCATCGGTGAAGACCATCGCGTACAAAGCAAGCGGCAGCGCCAAGTTTGCCAAGAACACCAAGATCAACAGCTTCAGTTCGAATTTTGTTTTGAACGTTTCGGTGGACAACGGGGTGCGCTATGCAACACCGCTATTGCCCGGCAGCCGGGGGGGGATCAAGGATCCTGAGACCAGAAAGACCCTCCCCGACGCCGGTTCCATCCGCTTGACCTCCGAGGCGCTGCGTCTGGCAACAAAACGTGATCTCACCCCCTTTCTCAATCTTTGTGGCGACTCCTATGTGGCGGCACTCTATGGCGGTGCGCGCCTGACTGCGGTTATCAGCGTGGCAACCAGCAGCAAACAGGAGAAGACCCAGGCATCGACCAGTTTCAGCGGATCCGGCTGGGGAGTGAGCGTGAAGGCGAGTGCCAAGGGAGAGTCGGTGGACGGCATCAGCAACGAGCGAATCAGCATGCGTTTCTACCAATCCGGCGGACGCAAGGACAAGATCCCCGCCACCAAAGGGGATCTGCTTGCGAAGCTCGACAGCCTCACCACCGAGGCCAGTGACTACCCTGCATACTATCGCCTTACCCTGATGCCTTATACGGCACTCGCAAACTGGCCGGACAGGAGCATCCCCCTCGATTTTACCGAAGCGGAACAGCTGGCAGACTACTGGGCGGGTTACAGGACACTCTATGAGGATCTGGAGTATATATTCGGTCAGCCCGGGAAGTTTCAGGTGATCGACGGAAGTGGACAACTTGTTCCTCTGGTCAATGAGGATGGAGCTATTGACAGGTTGGAAACAGTGCAGGATCAAGTACAGGCGATCCTGGTCCGTTTGCAGGAAGACGCCCTGCGTTGCAGCATGCCCGAAGAGGCGTGCGACTTCAGCCAGGAGTTGTATCTCTCACCCTATGCCTTCCGCATTCAGATGCCCTTGCCGGTGGAGATCACGGAGGCGAACAAGACGTGCCCCTGCGCTGACGCTGAAGCCAAGGGTGAAATGGAGGAGAACAGCGCCAGTCTGGTCGATTACTATATCCGCACCCCGGTCAAAAGCCGTTGTCTGAACAACCCGGTCGAACCGGGATGTCTGAGCAATGCCCAGATCGATCGCTGGGAAAGAAGGGTAGGGAAAGTGCTTGTCGAGTTACCCGATGGCAACACCGCAGTCAGGCTGCTCAATCTAATTGCGAAGGCGGGGGAGGAGAGCTATGAGTGGCTCGATGTGATTGAACGTCCAGCCTATGCCTGGCTGGATCCCGGTGAGCTCACGGAGGATCAAAAACCCCTCGACAGGTTATTGGCCTTATTAAAATAGTGTTTAATAGCTTGAGCCTTTTCACATTGCACCGATGCGAATTTTTTGCATAGCCGGGATGCCGGGTAAAATCTGACGGTAGTGGAGAGGCAGATAGAGAGTCTATTTGACAGGCGAGGATCCTAGAAACCTATTGCCATCTGCGTGCGCTCGGATGCCATTGAATAGAGGATAGATTGATTGTTATGCCAAAATTCAGCCTTTTGACCTGGGTAGTCATAATCGTTGCCCAGGTAACCTACGGTTTGTTGGTGTTCGCGATTACCAGCAGTTATTACCAGGGCAAACAGGTGGTCGCTGTTCAGTCCCCGCCTGCAGTGGCCGATGTGCCGCCCCATCCCAAGTCAGGGGCATTCGATGCAAACCTGCAACCCGCAATGCAATTCCGGCCTTCGCCAGAGGCGTTGTCCAGCGACGACCCCGCCTTGATTGCGAGGCTTGCGGACGACTACTTCATGAAGAAGGACTATCCCCAGGCCATCGAGCTCTATGAGCGGGTACTGCAGATAGACCCAGATGATGTCGAGACCTATAACGATCTTGGATTGTCGCTCTTCTATATCGGTCAGACCGAGCGGGCTTTACAGGCGCTGCAGACGGGTGCGGATAAACAACCGGGATTTCAGCGCATCCAGTTGACCCTTGGATTTGTACAGACCCAGGCGGGGAACAGGGACGCTGCCGCGACGGCATTCAGGAAGGCGATCGAGTTGGGAGCGGATAACAGGATCGGCCTGGAAGCCAAGCGTATGTTAGGCGAAATCGAATAACAGGCGTGCCTTCCTGCCAAGGCAGTAAACCGCGGATCGCAGACCGAGAGGGCTGAGGCTTATCGCCTGACCCTGGTATCCGGATCCATGTTGATCTCCCCGTTGCTTTCCAGCACCCCAATCCTGTCACCGCCGGGACTGCCGATCACGGGTACCACCTCCTGGAAGACGGGTCTGCGCACAAATATCAGTTTCCAGCCGAAGCCTTCCGCTTTTTGCAGCGCCATGAGTTGCAGGTGGTTGAGTACCTCATTGAGGTCTTCGGGGATCGGCTTATCTCCTTTTCGGTTATCCAAAACCATGATTTTGCTCCTTGTTCAATCCATTGTTTTTTACAGTTCCGAGATGCCGGACTGTAAGGGGGAATTGTAAATTATACCTGTACAGTTGGATATGAAATAATTACCCCGCAAAAAGCTTCACAACTCTTCAGCCCATAGTACCCAGATGTGCCAAACAATTGATGATCTTCCGCAAGCGGCAGCCTAATGCGTGATTCAAGCCAGAGCCGGCCCCATGTATGCCTCTTTATTCTCAAGTTTGGAGATGGCGGTGTGGAACGCATGATGGTCAATATTGCCCGGGGACTGTCGATGATAGGCGTCCGCGTGGACTTTATCGTCAAAGGGACCCAGGCACCCTACCTGCATCTGTTGCCACCGCAAGTGCGAATCATCAGGTTTCAGGTATCGAAGCAGAAAGCGGCACTGCCGAAGCTGCTCGACTATCTGCAGACAAACGAGCCGGACATTCTGCTCTCCGCCAAGATTCTGGATGACCAGATCGCACTGCAGGCAAAGCGGCGCCATTCGGGGCGTACCCGCTTTTTTCTACGCCCGGGGACAGCACTGATTTCGAGGATGGAGGCACGTGGAACCCATCCTCTTCGCCGCTGGCTGAAGAAGAAACGGTTAGCGGCCATGTTCAACGCGGCAGATGGTGTCGTCGCAGTCTCCCAGGGCGTTGCGGACGAGGTCGTTGAGCTCAGCGGTAGTGCCATGGACAAGATCAGTGTGATCAAGAATCCGACCATTACCCCTGAACTCTACCAGCAGGCGCAAGCGGCGATCGATGAACCCTGGCTGGCGGCGGATCAGCCCCCGCTGATTCTGGGAATCGGGGGGTTGCGCCGGCAGAAGGATTTTCCCACCCTGTTGCGCGCCTTTTCCGTGGTACGAAAAGCGCTGCCCTGCCGCTTGATGATCCTCGGCCAGGGCAACAAGCAGGGGCAGCTGTTGAACCTCGCCAGAGAGCTGGAGTTGGGGGACGATTTCCGTCTCCCGGGATTCGTGGACAATCCCTATGCCTACCTGAAGGGGGCGAGGCTTTTTGTCCTCTCTTCGCTGTGGGAGGGGTCGCCCAACGTACTCACTGAGGCGATGGCCCTCGGAACCTCCTGCGTCAGCACCGATTGTCCCTCGGGACCCTATGAGGTGACCCGTGGCGGGGAGGTGGCGCCGCTGGTACCGATGGGCGACCCGGAGAGCCTGGCGCAGGCAATGTTACAAACCCTCAGGGAGCCGCTGGATCCACAGCGTCTCATGGAGGCGGTCAGCGACTACACCCTGGAGAAGAGCGCTGCCAGCTATCTGGCTGCCTTCGGTTTGAGCGTCGAGCCCGAGAATCATGGATAGGCGACCGCGAATCGCCTGTTTTCTGGCAACTTCGGGGCACAGTGGCGTGGATCGGCTTGCTAAAAACCTGCTGCCGGGAATGGCCCAGGCGGGCTTTCCCGTGGATCTGCTGAAGATACGCAATCATGGTCCCACGCTCGATGGGGATCGACCGGCAAATCTGCGGGTCATTGAGTTCAAGTCCCGGCATGTCTATCCAGCACTGCCCGAACTGATTCGCTACCTCAGACAGACAAGGCCCGATGTGTTGCTCACGGATAAGGACCGGGTCAACAGAACCGCCATTCTGGCCCAGGCATTGAGTGGCACGAAGACCCGCTTGGTATTGCGCAGCGGTACAACCGTCAGTGCTAACCTGGCAAGCAGAGACAGGCTTGATCGCTTCATGCAACGCAACTCGATGCGCTACCTTTATCGGCGGGCCGAGGCCATCTTGACGCCTTCTGAGGGAGCGGCCGATGATTTCGCCGAGACCATCGGGCTGCCCAGGGAGCGCATTACAGCAGTGCCCAGCCCGATCATTACACCAAGATTTCTAGCACAGCTGGATCAGCCTCTGGAGCACCCCTGGTTTCAGCCTGGTGAGCCCCCGGTTATTCTGGGTGCGGGCGAACTCTGTCGGCGTAAGGATTTCACTACCCTGGTGCGGGCCTTCGCCCTGTTGGCCGAGGACCACGATTGCCGCCTGATGATACTTGGCGAGGGTCGCGTTAGGGAGAGACTGGAGCGGGAGATCCGTCGGCACAGACTGGAAGAGCGCGTCAGCCTGCCGGGTTTTGTCGCCAATCCCTATCCCTATATGAAACACGCCTCACTGTTTGTGCTCTCCTCCCTCTGGGAAGGCATGGGGAATGTGCTGATCGAGGCAATGGCCGCTGAGACGCCAGTCGTCTCCACTGACTGCCCCAGCGGCCCCTCTGAGCTGTTAGGCGGTTTGTCGGCCGAGGTGTTGGTGAAGCCGGGTGATTTCTCCGCGATGGCGCATGCGATGGCTGGCCAATTGGAATCACCGGTTCCCGCTGCAGAACTCCTGGCGGCCGTTGCGGCCTATCGTCTGGAAAACAGTGTTTCAGCCTATCTCGATGCAATGGGACTCTCTGTTCATTGAAGAGATGAGTCATCGAGACATACCCCCCGAAACGGTTTAGCTATCCATTTCGTTTCTCCGCAAGGCGTTGGGGCCACCAATGCCGGAGAGGCCGTCGTTACTCCTCGGCGGCTGGGGGTGAACAGATCCGCCCTCGTCCGCTGGTTGCGGCTGAGCGTCGGTCCGGCACTCAGGCTGCATTAGTTGCTGTGGAGGGTGGAAATGGCTATTTTTTACCCATGAAACGCGTCGCCCTTGATCTCTTGAAATGCAGCTTGTCGGTTATAACCCTGGTAGTTTTGACCTCCTGTGGAGGTGGTAGTGGAAACGCGGGGGGTGACGATGGTCTCTCTCCCACCGCTGATGCAGACGGTGACGGATTGACCAATCTGGAGGAGACGGATCTGGGAACAGACCCTCTGGACGTCGATTCCGACAGTGACCGCATATGGGACCGCACCGAGCTGATGATGTTCAATACAGACCCGCTCCGTGCTGATAGTGATGGTGACGGGATCTCCGATGGTGCTGATCCGCAGCCAACCCAATTCACCGTTTCGCCGACCGATCCCGGCAGTGGGTTGTCGATAGAGTATGGGCTTTTTACAGATGACGCCCGGGGTGGCAATCGCAGACGGATCAGTGCCACCAGGTATCAGGAGAACCATGTTGTCTATGCGCCTGCCGACGCACCCGGTGCGCCCTTTTTGATATATCAAACCTATATCGAGGATGTAAACTCCGACACGCAGTATGACGAAGGGGATCTGAGCGGTAGCGCAATTGCGATTATGGATGTTGATGGCACCAATCCGAGATTTCTCACGGATATAGACCCGGCAACCGGGTTCCTCGCATCCAATCATGCGGTCGATGCCACACCCGAACCCTCTCCGGACGGACGCTACATAATCTTTGTCAGTGACCGGGACAATCCGGGCAGCTTACGGCTTCGTCTCTACGTGATGGATATCGACGGCACGATGCAGCGACCGGTCAGCTATGCCTCGGATCCACCAGATCTCGCAAACGGGGAGATCGATGCCGATCCGTTCTGGGGCGGTGGCGACATCATTACCTTCAAAAGACAAAGGTTCGGGGTTACTCAGGAGTTCAGTCGCGTCTACACGGCGGAAATAGACAGAACGTCAATGACACTATTCAATCTGGTTGAACGGACAGCCGGTGAAAATACGCCGTTGGCAACACCAAACGGCCCTGGAGATTTCGATCCCAAACTTTCACCAGATGGTGCGTTGATCGCTAGCTACCGCCACCTGTCTGACAGCGTTGCGCTGTTTGGTGACTATGACATCTGGGTGGGATCGCATACCCATACCGAGCAGCCGGACGATGCATCGATAACCTTCCTGGACCGGGATCCCAGCCTGGCGAGTCTATTCCCTCGATGGAATCTGGCTGGTGATAGGTTGGCTGTTTGGCAGCTGGATTCAAATGCTGTAAGCCTGGGGCAGGACCCTCTTGATATTGTCGTCTATGACCTAAACATAACCATGTCGCCTTTCGCAATAACTGTGGAAAAAAACAATATCACGCAATCGAATGACGGCTGGTCTGAAACCATGCCCTCCTGGCAAACCGATCCGGCGAAAGCCGATGAGTTGATCTATTCGGCCTCGAGACTGTTCTGATACCTTTCCTGCCTGTCTTTCATGGTCAGGCTGCTGGCGGATCGAAACTGTATCCAAGTACCTCTATATCCTTGCGGAAGTGCTTCTCCACCAGTGCCGCCAGTTCATCGGAGTAGTAGCTGCGGTAGTCGCTCGCCCGATCGGTGGCCTTGCGCTTATGCGGCAGTTGCAGATGCTTGACGCCGATGCGTTGAATGATCTCGTTGAAGTCGCTGTTCAGGGTTTCGTAGTGGCCGATGAAGTCGACCTGGATGCTGCCCTGAAGGTCGATCAGGTAGTCGATCTGCGACTGGATCGAGGTATCGACATGGTATTGATAGGGCCTCTCCGGATCGAGTTTCCAGCGCATGAAATGGTCGAAGTCCTCGATGTGGGCGATCAGGTGGGGCCGCTCACGACGGATGTGGTGGTAGGAGCTGACCTGCAGATCCCAGGGGTTGCGTACGATGGCGAACTTGAAGAGTTGGTTGAAGAACGCGTCAGGCAGCATCTCCTTGGCGGCGACGATGCGCGAATGTCTGGGGAACTTGCTGCCCAGGCGATGGCCGCTGAGATGGCTCAGGCGTGAACAGATATACATGGGGTAGTACCAGGGATCGCGCCAACGCAGGGATTGCAATGCCGCGCGTACACTGGTGCCACCGGTCTTGGCGATATGCACGAATAGAAAGTTGTATTTAACTGACAGCAGCATGGAGATGACTCTTTGTGTTAACAGGCACTGGCTAGTCCCATGATTTCAAGGTAGTGGGCTGCGCTTTGCTGCGCATTGTATTCCCGAACGGATTCGCGCAGAAGGGCCGGATCCGGCGGTCCATCGAGCACCCGCTGCATGGCCTGGGAGAGTGCCTGCCAATCGCCCACCGCTACCAGCGGCGCAATGCGTCCCCGGTCGAGCAGTTCGCTTGGTCCACTGGGACAGTCGGTGGATACAACCGGGGTGCCGAGTGCCATCGCCTCGGTGAGCACGTTGGGAGAGCCCTCCCAGCGGGAGGAGAGCACGAACAGGTCCGCCAGTTTCATATAGACATAGGGATTGGCTGTGAAGCCGGGAAGCGACAACGCCTGCGCGATGCCCAGCTCTTCACTCATGCCGAGCAGCCTCTCCCGCTGACGACCGTCGCCGAGGATGATGAGTCGACAGGGCCGGCGCGAGTGCAGCTCGGCAAAGGCACGCAACAGGGTGGCGAAGTCCTTCTGTACCGTGAGGCGCCCGACACCGAGAATCACGGGGCATTCCGAATCCCCCAGCCAGGGATGCGGGGAAGGGGCGTCAGCCGCTTCCAGCAGATTTGCAGTGATTACCGGATTGCGCACAACGACGACCTTTTCCGGGGTGGTGCCGGATAGTGCCAATGTATCCTCTCTGACCCCTTCGGAGACAGCGATGATACGGTCGATGCGGGGATAGAGCAGGCGGATGGGGAGGCGCCGTAGATAGAGCCGCCAGCTGGACTTGTGGGCAAATGCCGCGGTGAGGTTGGTACCCAAACGCAACACCAGGCGGGTCTGGCTTGTACCTGCCAGGAATCGGGCAATCACCGCAATGCGGCCCGCCCTGTCCTTTGCCGCAAGCAGGCAGGAAGGACGGGTGCGTTTCAGATAGCGGACGAGGGGCAGCAGGCTGGTGGCGGTGTGGCTGCTACCCAGATCGATGCGATTGACCGCGGGGTGGATCTCATGGAGATGCCTGCTGCGGGTCTTGATCAGCAGCAGGTCGATGCGCAAGCCGCTCTCCGCCATGGCATTGACCAGGTTGAGTAGCATGCGTTCCACCCCGCCTTCGCCTGAGAACGAAGCCAGGATCGACAGGTCGGGACGCTCCTCAGTCCGATTTACCATGATCCGTCCGCCTGGCACGAGGTCTCCGGCTGGCCAGGTCAAAGGCGAGGGTGGCGCCCGCGATGATCAGCCAATAAAAACGCCAGTTCCAGTGAAGATGCCTGAAGTCAGTCAGGCTGTAGACGGCGATCAACACGAAATTGCTCGCCAGGAAGGCGAGGAAATAGATCGACAGTCGCTTTTTGCGGTAATTCTCGACCAGCTTCGAGATGATTACACCGCCGATCAGGGCGATAAGGAGGCTACCGAGCAGACCCAGCTGAAACACGACCTCCAGATAGGCGTTGTGGAGATGGTCGAAACTGGAACCGGGGGGGTCTTGCAGTGCGATATTGTTTTCCGCCTCCACCAGGGCGTGGGTGGTCCCGGGGCCCCAGCCAAAAAAGGGTCTTTCCAGCCATTTTCTCAGCCCAAACTGCCACAGATGGAGGCGATAAGATGATGCATCCAGGGGCGCTTCAGCGAGGCCCTGGCTGATGATGGTATTCCACCCCTCGCTCTCGCTGGCGATGCGCTGGCTGATGGTATTCCAGTTAATTGCCAAGACCAGCGCGCTGATGGCAATCATGCCGATCAGGGGGTAGCGAAAGCGGACCCTGCCGTTGAGGCGGCGGGGAGCGGCATAGCGCATGGTCAGGAAGAGAGAGGGCAGGGCGATGAGAATGGCAAGCCAGACGCCGCGGGACTGACTGATAATCACCCCCTGGGTAAAGAAGAGCGTGGCCAACAGGGTCAGGCCCAGGCGCAATATCAAGGTGAACTTATCAGTTTCTTGTTCCGGATTGAGCCAGTAGACGGCCAGTGCGGTCAGTCCCAAGATGGCCGCGGCACAGTCGAAACCCAAGATGATGGGTTTGCCGAAGTGGAGTCCGGAGCGCACCCCCTGCAGGCTCTGGGAGAGGGTTTCGCCATCCATGGCAGTGAGCATGCCGAGGGCAAAACCGCCGAACATCAGGATAATGCTGACGGGGATCCGTTGAGTGTTCTGGCCCAACCACCAGGCTGGAATGAAGAAGAGGAAGAGCTGAATCCAGTCCCTGGCCTGGTTGATTTGGGTCTCCTGCTCGGCGGCGATCTCACCGAGCGACCAATAGGCACGGAGAAGGATGTAGCCAATCAGCAGCAGGCAGAACCAGGTAATGGATTGGCGCAGCAGCCCTCTCCACGCCGGTTTTGACAACACCAGACCGATGATCATCAGACCGAGTCCGATGTTGGCCCCAGCGATGCTCAACAGGGAAAAGAACGAGAACAGATAGAGACCGAACAGGCCGAGCCAATTGCTGATCTTCCCAAGTGTCGTGGTGGGTCTCTCTATCGGGAGCAGGCTCGCCCGAAAAATATCCAACATAAAGCTTTACGATTCCTCTCTTTGGGTCTGTCGAAGCATCTCTGATCAGGTACAACAGAACCGGTTGGTCGGGCAGCTGCAGGCTCTAAGCTCTCAGGCCGATCGCCTCGGCTATGCCGGCCGCTCTCTCTGGCCAGCTGTAGGCAGCGGCATCCTGCCTTGCCTGCTGCGCAAGTTTACCTGCCAGCTGGCGGTTCTGCATAAGTGTTTTTACCGCCGCTTCCCAGGCGCTAGGGTCCTCCGGGTCTGCGAGCAGCGCGTTGCGGCCATGTTCCAGGATCTCCCGCAGTGGCGGAATGTCACTGGCGATAATCACCCTCCCCGCAGCCATCGCCTCGAACAGTTTCATCGGACTGATGCCATCGGCGTGCTGTAAATCCCGCTGGTAGGGGAGTACCACCAGTTCGCTTTCGGCATAGAGGGTCGCCACTTCTCGATGCGGAACGGCGGGCAGGTGGTGCAGGTTGGGAAGCTGCTCCAGCCGGTCATCGCAGTCGCCGACCAGGCGTACCTCGCCACAGTCGCTCGATGCGAGATGGTTGAGGATTCCCAGACCGCGGTCGAAGCTGATCCTGCCGAGGTAGACTGTCCGGGGGTTGGCAAGCCGCCGAGGGTCGAGGACGGGGATTTTCTCAAAGCGCTTCAAATCCACACCGGATGGGCTGACATGGATGCGTTGCTCGTCGGCGCCTGCATCCACCAGGGCAGCGGCTGCGCTTCGGCTGATCGGAATCAAATAGCCGATCAAACCCTGCCGGTGCAGATCGATGATCCTTCTCAATATCCCCTTCCTACGCATGGGCTCCAGGGTGTGCACCTCGAAATGGTGGCCTATCCGTTGCGAGGCCAAACCCAGGCTGAGCTCCGGTGATCGTACATAGACCGCCTTGGCGCGGCGCAGCGTGCGCCGATAGAGACGTGGGAACAGGGATGTGGGCCAGCGTCTGTGCAACAGTTGCACCGCTCTGATGTCGGGGACAATTCCGATTCCCATCTCCTCGCATCGCTGATGTGCAGAGACGTCCTTGTGCCAGGGCGGCAGATAGAGCCGGGTGTTCACCCCGATCTCGGTAAGGGCGGCCACGGTATGTAGGGTCTGGATCAGATTGGCACGGTTGCGGTGCAACCGACTGCGGCCAAGGTAGATCAATTCGGGGTTGTCGGCTTTCTGCATGAGATGAAACGCATTGCTTAGGGCTAACGCTAACATATTCACCTGCCAGCTTGTACTATAGGCGGGATTTACCTGGACTATAGGCAGCGAGTGCTGAAGCGCCACCGAAGAACCATTGTGAAACTGCCCGATCTCGAGAAGCCGTCGATATTGATCGTTCGCCTCAGCGCGATCGGGGATATCGTATTTGCAACACCCTTGATCGATGCGATCCGTCAACGCTACCCCGGTGCCCGCATCAGCTGGCTGGTACAGGGTGAATCGAAAGGCCTGCTGGAGCACCATCCCGCCCTGGACAGGGTGATCGTGTGGCCGAGGCAGCAGTGGGAGCGTCACTGGAAGCAGCGGCAGTGGCTCAGACTATGGCGTGCGCTGAGACAATTCAGGGATGAACTGAGGAACCACCATTTCGATATGGCCCTGGATGTGCAAGGCTTGATGAAGAGCGGTTTCCTGGCCTGGCTGTCCGGCGCCGAGGCACGCATCGGTCTGGGTTCCAGGGAGGGGAGTCAATGGCTGATGAGTCGGGTCATCGACAAGGGCGGCGAACCAAGACGCATCGCATCCGAATACCTCTATTTCGCCCAACAGCTTGGGTTGGGAACTGACGGTTTCGAGATGCGGATCGGCCTAAGCGAAGAGGATCGCTCCCATGCCGAGGCGATGATCAGGGCAAACAGGCTGCAGCAGGGTTATATCGTCATAGCCCCGTTCACCACCCGTGCGCAAAAGCACTGGTTCAACAGTTCGTGGATCGATTTGCTGGCGGCAATCGAGGCGGAGTGGCAGCTGCCCGTGGTGATGCTGGGCGGCCCGGGGGACAAGGCTGCAGCGGCGGTTATTCAAGACCGGGGGCGGGCGGGATTGATAAACCTCGTGGGAGAGACCAGCCTGCGTCAGGCGGCTGCCGTGATTGAGCGTGCCGAACTGATTATCGGTGTCGATACCGGTTTGACCCATATGGGGATAGCGATGAATCGTCCCACCCTGTGCCTGTTCGGTTCCACCCGGCCCTATCTCGATACCGCCCATGAGAATACGGCTGTGATCTACCATTCCCGCGACTGTTCCCCCTGTAGACGCAACCCCACATGCGACGGCCGCTACGACTGCATGCGGGATATCAAGGTAGCCGAGGTGATGAGCCGGGCTTCCCGGCTGGCCGCCTTGGATCGGGAGGCAGAGTGAGAGTACTCCACGTCGAGGCCGGCAAGCATCTCTATGGTGGCGCAAAGCAGGTTATCTATCTGCTCACGGGTCTGCAGCAGCAGGGGGTGGAGTCGCTCCTGGTCTGCCCCCCCGGCAGTGCGGTGGCTGAGGCGGCGCGTGAAATCGGCGTGGCTGTCGAAGAGCTGCCCATGGGCGGGGATCTCGATATCGGTATGGCGTTTCGGTTGCGGCGTACGATACTGCGTTATGGTCCCGATCTCATGCATGTACACAGTCGCCGCGGGGCCGACACAATGGGCGGTCTGGCGGCCCGCATGACCGGGGTCAAAGCGGTGCTCTCCCGCCGTGTCGATAATCCGGAGCAGCGCCTGATGGCGACGTGGAAATACTCCCTATACGATCGGGTGGTTGCCATATCCCAGGGCATTGCCGATGTCCTCAGAGAGCAGGGTGTTGCGGAACATAAGCTGCTTTGCGTACGCAGCGCCGTCGATATGGCGCCCTACCAGCAGGGTTGCGACAAGCTCCGGTTCAGGGAGCAGTTCGGCCTTCCTGAGGGTGTCTTGGTGATGGGGGTGGTTGCCCAGTTGATACCCCGCAAGGGGCATAGATATCTGCTTGAGGCGATGCCGGGTCTGGTGCGTGCCTTTCCCGGTCTGCAGCTGTTGATATTCGGCAAGGGGGCCTTGCGGGAGAGGCTGGAGCAGCAGATCGAGGCGTTGCAGCTGCAACAACATGTTACCCTCGCCGGTTTCCGCGACGATCTGCCTACTCTCTTGCCCTGCCTCGACCTGCTTGTGCATCCGGCACTGATGGAGGGGTTGGGTGTCTCCCTGCTGCAGGCGGCAAGTGCGGGCCTGCCTATCGTGGCGGTGGATGCGGGCGGTATGCCGGAAGCGGTGGAGGATGGGGTTAACGGACTGCTGGTGCCGGGGGGAAGCGTTGAGGCATTGGCCGCCGCCCTCTATCGATTGCTGGATAACGAGGTCCTGCGCACGCGCATGGGTGAGGCCGGCAGGGAAAAGATGCGCCGCGGTTTCTCGGTTGAAAAGATGGTGGCGGGAAACCTCGCGGTATACCGTGATCTCATGGGTGTCAGCGAGGTGCCGGATTAACAATGTCAGAAATACACTCACTGCAGCTGATCGGCAGTAAAAGCTTCGGCGGAGCGGAGCGCTGGTTTCAGCGTTTTTCATTGGCCCTCGCGGAAATGGGTCATCCCACCGAAGTCGGTGTGCGCCGGGGTCACGAGCTCGATGGCGATCACTGGCAGGGTCTGCCGCGTCATGCCCTGGCGATGCGCACGGTTTGGGATCCGTTCTCCCGTTTCGAGGTGAATCGCCTGGTGAAACGCCTACAGCCTGATATCGTACAGACCTACATGGGCAGGGCGACCCGCCTCACCCATCTGGGCTTGGGGAGCGGTCCGGTGCATGTGGCGAGGCTGGGTGGCTACTACAAAGTGGATGGCTATCGCCATGCCCACGCCTGGATTGGCAACACCAAAGGCATTTGCGACTACCTGATCAGGTCGGGAATGCCAGGTCGGCGGGTATTCCACCTCTACAATTTTGCCAATTTGCCGCCCCCCGGGCCGCCGCCGCACGGCCTGAAGGCTGAGCTCGGCATCCCTGAGGATGCCTGGGTCTTGATGACCCCGGGCAGGTTTGTCGCCTTCAAAGGGCACAGGTTCCTCCTCGATGCACTGACCCGGCTTCCGGCGACTGTTGCGGGGCGTCCTGTATGGCAAGTGATACTGGGCGACGGCCCTCTGAAACAGGATTTACACGATCAGGCGAAGGCGGCCGCCATCGACGATCGAATCCTGTGGGCGGGTTGGCAGCTCAACCCGGACCCCTACTACCGCCTGGCGGACCTGATCGTATTTCCCTCCACCTATGCCGAGCCCTTCGGCAATGTGATCATCGAGGCCTGGGGTTATGCCAAGCCCCTGGTAACCTCAGCCTCCATGGGCGCCACCGAGGTGGTGCGCCATGAAGAGGACGGATTGGTCTTCGAGTGTGAAAATCCTGAAGCACTGTCAGCGGCGATAGCGCGTGCCCTGAGCGACGAGACACTGAGAAAGGAGATGGCGGAAAGCGGCCATAGGCGGGCGCTGCAGGAGTTTGCACGGGATGCAATCATGCAGGGTTATCTGGAGCTCTATCGCTACCTGCTGGAACATCGCTGATCGCATATGTCGTCGACGGTATAAATAGCAACGACAAGCGAGCATGCCTGCATACCGTTTGCGACGATTCGCGGTTTGAATTCTCACCGTTCAGGCCCAAAGTCAGATCAAACGGTTTTTTAGATAGAGGCCGACCCATTTGCGATAGTAGCGGAGGATAGGAATCAATCCGGGCCAAAACGGCACCCCCCGCCTGCGTATCGACAGAAAGGGCAGCGCATAGAGAAACACCCTTGACGGACTGAGGTGGCTGCGCTTCGATTCGGCGGAGTTGCTGTTGTGTCTGTCTATCATCGGGAGTGCCTTATCACTTTCAGCACCCTGAATATGAAATTCCAGATGTTGCCGGGAAGGTCTGCAAACATCGCCGCTTTCCAGGGCGCCGCCATCAGGTCGTGCCACACGGCACGCGGGTGCATGAGTAGACCGCCGAGCCGGATGGGCGGGGATTTGAGGCTGAGGATGTTTTCATGGCCGAAGTCTTCACTGTGGGCAAGACCGGTAATCTGCTCGACCTCCTCCCGGGTCGGATAGACGACGACCCGTTCCAGAATGGCGAAGGCATAGGGGCGGAGCTGATCGAATTTCAAGCCTGTCAGTCGTTGTGTCTCAATGAAGGCTTGGGTGGTGGAGAGTACTCCGGCGTGAATCTGTTTGATCGACTCATTGCATTGGATCTCCGCTATGCGATCACTTGCGTCCTCACTTTTGAGGACCGGCGATATGGTTCCGCTATTCTCCGCATAGCCTAGGGTTGTCGCTTCCAGAGAACGTGCCCCCTGTTCAAACAGCTCTTCGAAATCCGCGGCGGTCTTGAAGGCTTCTTGGTCGCTGTTGGCGTCGTAGAGCAGGCCGTTGACTTGGTTGTCCGCGCCGAATTCCTGGTGAATCTTGCCGACAAAGGCGAAATAGTAACCGTACATCTTCGGGAAATCGGCGCGCTGCCCGAATGCGCGCTTCAGGTATTTCTGGATCGTTCCGTTCCAACCGATATCGACAAAGGCGACCGCCTTGTGGGAAAAGAACCCGAGCTGCTCCAGGTAGCGTTCGAGATGGTCGCGGCATCGAGTGCCGTGGGCCTTGATTTTTGTCTGGACTTCCCGGTCTTCGAGGAAGTCCCGGAGCCGCTTGTCCCGATGATCGCGAAGCGGCAGATCCATCTCTTCGAAACCGTGGCGATGGGCAAACTCCTCGAACTCGCTGCTTTGTAAACCAAAGGTCTTCAGAATGGAGAGAAGTCCCTGCTGCTTGGGATTGAAGAGCGCCATGCGCGCCTGGTCGGGGCTCATGCCGTCGCTGATCGATGCCGCCATGATGGTTTTTCGGGAGGCGTAGAGATAGTCGCCCTGGGGGTCATCTGTGCCTTTCCAAAATGGGTATAGCTGCTGGAAGATATAGCCGTCCCTGGCAACAAAATAGAGCTTGTCCACGCCATCGCGCCTGATCGCCTCCAGCAGTCCGGCCATGTAGATATTGAACAGCGGTCCGAGCCGGTGACGTCCATATCGGTAGAAGAAAGGGTTGTCGGTGTCTTGCTCCTGCTGTGCCAGCAGCGCATCGTATATCCGCGAGAACCAGATCCCCGGCCACGGGCCGCCATAGCGACACATGTGGTAGTGCAGGGCCTGTTCACCGCGCCTTGTCAGCTCCCCCTTTTCATGCAGATGGAGACCCATACCCCCTTGTGCCAGAAGTGCCTGACTGTCCGCAATGGGATTGTCACCGATATGCAGCAGCTCATCCGCGTGCCAATCGTGAATCTCCAGGATATGCTGAAACAGCTTGCCGGAGTGTTTACAGAGGCCGGATTCCGAGGATACATGGAGTTCGTCCAGATGCTCCAGCACGCCTTTGTCGGTCAATATCTCATTGATATGCCGTTCACCGAGATACATGTCGGAGGCGGCAAGCACCTTGAGGCCCTGCCCTCTGATCCATGCCAATAACTCAATGATCTGCGGTTTTACGTAGAGCGCCAGGCACTCCATCTCCACTTCGATCTCATGGATCCGGGCGGCTAACCGAGTGCTTGGCATCGTGGAATCGAGTGCCTTCACCCAATCGTCCACCAGGTCGTCGAAATGGCACTCGCCGTCGCCGCTCCCCTCCCGGGATGCGGCACGCAGTCTACTTTCGGCGTTTTGTCGTGCCTGCCAAACGCTCGCTTCGCTATGCTCTCCCCCCAACAGATCCGCCACCTCGCGGCAAACCGCCAGCTGGACCGCCTCGGGAGGTTCGATGACCCTGGCGAGCAGGGTATCGAAGATGTCGAAGGAGACGGCCTTGAGCCGGTTGCGGTTTGCGAGAATGGTCGCCCTGGTCTCCGCTATGTCGTGTATTCGGTGGGCCTTCCTGTTGCGCAGGCGGTTCACCAGGTTTTGCAGCCGGTGTATCGGCCTTACAATCTTGTTTCCGAGTCGATAGGAGGTGCTGGCGTAGATGTCAGCAATCTGCCGCTGCTGGTTTTCCACGTTTAACCGCAGTTGTTTGAGCGTGTCGAGAGACTCAGCCTGCAGCGTACCCTTCTGCTCGAGGATGGTTTGCACATTTCCGCCCAGCCAGGCCAGCTGTTGTGTGACGAATTTCAAGTTGGTTTCTCGATCTTCACCGGAGTGGGCAGAGATTTCCGCTATCGAGCCGGCCAACAGTTGAAGGGTTTCAACCACGGCGGCAACAGGATTCTCCTGAATGGTATTGGCATCGTGCAATCGATAGCGAACCAGTGCATGGTCGGGCAGTAGTTCACACTTGTAACCGGCGAAGATCAGCCTTAAGGCAAACTCAAAGTCATGCACATAACGATAGTCGTTAAATCCACCGCACTTATCGAATACCTTCCGGTGGAAAAAGAAGTTCGATGTGGTGATCAGCAGATTGCCCTTGCACAGGCCGGTTAACAGTCGATCGGTTTCCCGATAGCCGTCGAGCAGGCCGGTATACCAGTTGTTCCAGTGGCTCACAGGATCATTGGATGCCGTGCCCTCGGTAGAGATGGGCTGCACCCTGGTTGCGAGGAAAGCGGCGCCTTCCTGCATTGCCCGATGATAGAGCCTTTCAAGCCTGTCGGGCGTGTAGCAATCGTCGGAGTTGAGAATCGTCAGATAGTCGCCCTTCGCCAACCCAAGGCCTTCGTTGATGGTGTTGTGTGCGCCCTGATTCACTGCATGGCGCAGGCTTTGAATCCGCTTGTCTTCATAACTGACGATAATATTCCAGGAGTCATCCTTGGAGGCATCATCGATAATGATCAACTCCCAGTCGTGGAAGCTTTGTTGCAGCACACTTTCAATCGCCTCCGCGATATAGTTCGCGTGGTTATACGAGGGGATGATAACGCTGATAGCTGGCATCTAGGGTGAGGGCGGTGGCGCAAAAGGCGTTAGTATAGCCGCCATGGTCACATACTAGTAGGGATCCGGGATCACTTTACGCTTTTTAAAGCGTCGGTGTATCCACAGGTATTGCTCTGGAGCATAGGTGATCGCCTGTTCGATCAAGCCGTTGATACGGGTTGCATCCTGTACCACATCGGCACTGGGAAAACCCTGCAAGGGCGGTTCTATGACCAGGTGGTAACCGCTGCCGTCCTGTTTGCGATAACCGCTGAAGAGGATGACGTCGGCGTCACTAATCTTTGCCAGGCGGGAGGTCGCCGTGTTGGTACCGGCGGGTTCGCCGAAAAAGGGGGCCAATGTGCTGTTGCGGCCCTTGAAGCTCTGGTCCGGCGCATACCATACAGGTAGATTCTGTCTCAATCTACGCACAACCTGGCGAATATCGTTGCGTGGTATTGCCGCCTCGAAACGCATTCGTCGATTGCGACTGAAGGCCCATTCGATGACTGGATTTTCATGGGGCCGATACATCACCGCAATGGGTTGAAACAGGCTCAGCAGCCTGCCGGTGATCTCCAGATCGGTGAAGTGCGCGCTTAACAGGATAGTGCCCTTGCCGCGCTTCTGGCTCTGTAGCAGATGTTCTATTCCCTCGATATCGACCAGCAGGCGGAGCTTCCGGTCGCTGGCCCACCAGGCGAACCCGATCATCAGGATGCCGACACCCAGGGAGTGAAAATGGTCGCGTAACAGCCGCTTTCGAGCATCTATGCCCAGTTGCGGAAAACAGATTTCGAGATTGACCGAGGCGATGTGTCTGCGCTTGTGCGATACGTGGTAGATCAGCTTGCCGGTCAGTCTGCCCAGGGCAAGCGCCAACCGATAGGGCAGCAACTGGCTCGACAGCCAAAGCAGGCCCAAACCTGCCCAGGTGGGCCAGTAGCGGGGTGAGTAGGGGGAGTGTTTACGCTTTTTCGCCATCAACTGCGGTGCAATGGGTTGGATCCAGCTTGTTACCTTTATCGCCTCGATTGTTTATTATGCACTGATCGGTCGTTTTACCCATAACCCAACTATATGTTAACTGTTTGATGCAATTCCATCTTCCCGATTTTAGCCAAGCCCGCGTCCTGGTGGTGGGCGATCTGATGCTGGACCGTTATTGGCAGGGTGCCGCTGCGAGGATCTCCCCCGAGGCCCCAGTGCCCGTGGTCCACGTCCACGACTGTGAGGAGCGTCCGGGCGGTGGTGCCAATGTGGCGTTGAATATGACCTCGCTGGGAATCCAGGTGGGCCTCTGTGGTCTGGTGGGTGAGGATGAGGCAGGGACCAGCCTGGTTCAGCATCTGCAGCAGGCGGGCGTGGATTGTCATTTTCAGGTTGATAGCGCTCACCCCACGATTACCAAATTACGCGTGATCAGCCAACATCAACAGTTGATCCGACTCGATTTCGAGCAACCGCTCTGGAGCAGCGACCTCTCCGAGCTCGAGGCGATCACCCTACAGCAACTGGCGGCTTCGGATCTGGTGATTCTCTCGGACTATGCCAAGGGAACGCTACAGCAACCGCAACGTTTGATCGATGCGGCCAATGAACAGGGTCTACCCATCCTGGTGGATCCGAAGGGGGGCGATTTTACGAAGTATCGGAATGCCACCCTGCTGACGCCCAATCTCAAGGAGTTCGAAGCGATCGTGGGGCAGTGTCAAAGTGACCAGGAGCTCAATGAAAAGGGCGAGGCACTGCGTCAACGGCTCAATCTGAAGGCGCTGCTGATTACCCTCAGTGAACGAGGCATGCTGCTGATCGTCGAGGATGCGCCGCCGTTGCATCTGCCAACCAGGGCCCGGGACGTGTTCGACGTAACCGGTGCCGGTGACACGGTGATCGGTGTGCTTGGCGCCGGAATGGCTGCCGGTATGCCGATCCAGGAGGCGGCTGGACTGGCGAATCTGGCGGCCGGCCTGATGGTGGCGAAGCTCGGTGCGGGCAGTGTCACCCTGGGTGAACTGAAGGGGGCGCTGCGCCGTCAGGGGGACTTCCAGACCATCCTCAAACGTGATGAGTTGCGCGAAGCCACGGAGGAGGCGCGGTTCCAAGGTGAAAGGATCGTCATGACCAACGGCTGTTTCGATATCCTGCATGAGGGTCACGTACGCTATCTGCAGCAGGCCAAAAAGCTGGGTGACCGCCTGGTGGTGGCGGTGAACGATGACGATTCGGTAACACGGCTGAAGGGGGAGGGGCGGCCGATCAATGGCATCGAACAGCGCATGGCGGTACTCGCCGGTCTCGCCTCGGTGGACTGGGTTGTCGCCTTTGGGGAGGATACACCCGAGTCGTTGATCTGCGAGATCAAGCCCGATCTGCTGGTCAAGGGGGGCGACTACCGGCCCGAAGACATTGCAGGCCACGACTGTGTGGTGCGAAACGGCGGTGAAGTGAAGGTGCTGGAATACCTGGAAGGTGTCTCCACCAGCCGTATCGTGGAGGCGATGCGCGATGCAGAGTGAGGACGGGGCGCCGAGCGGTCCGGGAATGACGGGACGCGAACTCTATCTGCGATTGTTGAAACGGGTACGCCCCTATTGGCGCCAGTTCGGCGGTGCCCTTGCGGCAATGGTTGTCTTGGCCTTGACCGAGCCTGCCATTCCCTGGCTGATGAAGCCGATGCTCGACGGCAGTTTCGTGGATAAGGACCCGGATATCATCTTCTGGTCGCCGATCGTGCTTATCCTGCTCTTCTCCATCCGCGGGATCATGAACTTCATCAGCAGCGTCGCCTTCGAGTGGGTAGCCGGCAAGGTGGTGCTCGATCTGCGCAGAATGATGATCGAACGCGTCTTGACCATGGGTACCGCCTACTTCGATAGCCACGCCACCGGCACCCTGATCTCCAAGGTAACCTTCAATGTCAATCAAGTGACCATGGCCGCAACCAAGGTGCTCACCACCCTGGTCAAGGACACCATCATCATCATCGGCCTGCTGGCCTATATGCTCTACCTGAACTGGATGCTCACCCTGACCGTTTTTCTGGCGATGCCGATCATTGTCATCGCCGTTCGCCTGTTGGCGGTGAGGTTGCGGCGGATCAATCGCTCACTGCAGCAGACCATGGGGGTCTTGACCCAGGTGCTGGAGGAGTCGATCAGGGGACATAAGGTGATAAAGATCTTTGAGGGACGGCCCTATGAGCAGCGACGTTTCATGGAGCGGGCAAACTGGGTGCGTCGCTACAACATGAAAAGCAAGGTGGCCGGCTCCGCCCATATGCCCCTGGTGGAGTTTGTCGGCGCCGCGATGATCGCCCTATTGGTCTATGTGAGTACCCACCAGACAGCGGCGGGTGAGTTGACGGTTGGCGGTTTTGTCTCGCTGATGGTGGCGATCGGACTGCTGTTTGCGCCATTGAAAAGACTTACCGGTATCAACCAACCGCTGCAAAAGGGACTGGCGGCGGCAGAGAGCGTGTTCGGCCTGGTGGACGAACGGCCCGAAGCCGACAACGGCAAACGTGTATTGCAACAGGTTGAAGGCAGGGTGAGGTTCGAGGCTGTATCCTTTCGCTATCCCGGCATGGAAAAGGATGCGTTGAAGCCGATCAGTTTTGAAATGGTACCGGGTTCTACGGTGGCCTTGGTGGGTCACTCCGGAGGCGGCAAGACAACCATCGCCAATCTGATTCCCCGCTTTTACACCCCGACAGGGGGGCGGATACTCATCGATGGCATCGACATTCAGGAGCTGAGTCTGGTCAACCTGCGCAGGGCGATCTCCTACGTGGGACAGGACCCGGTGCTGTTCGACGATACCGTGGCTGCGAATATCGCCTATGGTGCGGTCGCTGAATTCAGCCAGGAGCAGATAGTCGAGGCGGCACGCAGCGCCCACGCCCTGGAATTCATCGAGCGCCTGCCTGAGGGTTTCGAAACCGTGATCGGAGAGGACGGAGTACGCCTTTCCGGGGGACAGCGTCAGCGCCTTGCCATTGCCCGCGCGCTGATAAAGGATGCACCTGTCCTGCTCCTTGACGAGGCGACTTCGGCATTGGACACGGAGTCGGAACGCCATGTCCAGGCCGCACTGCAGGCGTTGACGAAAGAGCGCACCACCTTGGTGATCGCCCATCGCCTGTCGACCATTCAGCATGCCGATACAATCTTGGTGATTCAGGATGGCGAGCTGGTTGAACAGGGCAGGCACGGGGAGTTGATCGAACGCAAGGGTGTCTACTATCAACTCTGTCGTCATCAGTTCAGTGATCAGATCGAGAATTTGGATTAAGCAGGTCGTGACGGAACTTCGATGCGGCACCTCTATACACTCATTTTTACCCTATTGATACCCGCCTATCTGCTGCGCCTCTACTGGCGCGGTTTCAAGGCGCCCTCCTATCGAAAACGCTGGCTGGAGCGTTTCGGTATCTTTCAAGCGCCGGTCGAGCATAATGGCATCTGGGTACATGCGGTTTCGGTGGGCGAGGTACAGGCGATTGCCCAGTTGGTCGGGCGGCTTCTCGATCGCTATCCCGATATGCCGCTGCTGATAACGACCACAACACCCACGGGCGCGGATCGGGTCAAGGCCCTGTTTGGCAACGAGGTAACCCACCGCTATGCACCGATCGATCTGCCTTGGGTGGCGCGGCGCTTTCTGGAGGCGTTTCAGCCACGTCTGCTGATACTGGTCGAGACGGAGATCTGGCCCAATCTCATCAACTGCGCCAAGTTGGAAGGGGTGCCTACGCTGCTTGCCAATGCCAGGCTTTCAGTGCGTTCCGCACGGGGCTACCATCGGGTAGCCGGACTGACCCGCGAGGCGCTGCGTAACCTGACCCTGATCGCTCCCCATGCGGAGGCGGATGCCGAACGTTTTCATACCCTGGGTGCGAGACCGGAGAAGATCGAAGTGACGGGCAGCATCAAGTTTGACGTCCACCTGCCGGGCAGTCTGTTGGAGCGTGTCGATGTGTTGCGCCGTGAATGGGGTGGACAGCGACCGGTATGGATCGCCGCGAGTACCCATGAAGGGGAGGATGAGTTGATCCTAGAGGCCCATGCCGCTATCCGGCAGTCGTTACCCGATGCCCTGTTAGTACTGGTACCCCGTCACCCCGAACGCTTCGAGCGGGTTGGTCAGCTGGCTGAGGAAGCGGGTTTTATCCTGGTCAGGCGCACCCAGCAACTGCCCTGCGAGAAGGATACGGCCGTGTTCCTCGGCGATACCATGGGGGAACTGACCCTCTTTCTCGGTGCCTCCGATGTCGCCTTCATCGGCGGCAGCCTCGTTCCCCATGGCGGTCACAATATCCTCGAGGCGACAGCCCAGGGAGTGGCTGTGGTGTTCGGTCCCCATATGTTCAATTTCAGTGAGATCAGCGAGCTGTTTCTTCAGCGTCAGGCGGCGGCGCAGGTCGACAGCGTGGACGCACTGGCCGATCAGGTGGGCAGATGGCTCAGCGATGCCAGTGAACGCAGCCGTATCGGCGAGGCGGGCAGGGAATTGGTGGAGCAAAACCGCGGCGCACTGGATCGCTTGACCCGTCTGGTCGACCGGTTGCTGGTGAGCTGAACGGTTATCCATCGCTGCAACGTTACCAACGGTCGTAGGCTGCGGCGTGCCCCGGCCTAGGGATATCTACGGTGCGGGCGGAAAGACCACTGGCGGTGGCTTGATACCGGTCCCGGTGGTTTCAGCCACGATGGACTTGGCGTGGGATTGTCCCAATTCGAAGGCCTGTTGCTGATCCATTTCGGTTGTGGTGGTTGCTGCTTCATCTTCCTTCTTCATGTAGAGGGTTTGAGTCGGGAAGGCGAACTCAACACCCAGGCGTTGTGCCAGTCTCAGGATGTCAAGCATGAAGCGATGGCGTTCCCGCAATTCGGTATTCCACTCCGGGGTCTCCCAGAATACATAGAGCAAGACATCGAGCGAAGAGCCGGCGAATTCGTTGAGATAGGCATGGTAGTAGTCTTTTCGCATGTAGGGATGTTGCCGCACCAACTCTCTGACCCCTTCGCAGAATGCCTCGATGCGGTCTGGAGGTGTGTCATAGGTGAGGGAGAGCTTGCAGGAGAGACGCCGGTAACGCCGTTCACCCATGTTGTCCACCGTGGCGGTGATGAACTTGGAGTTGGGTACCGTGACCACTGAGTTATAAAAGGTCCTGACCCTGGTGCTGCGAAAGCCGATGCGCTCCACGCTTCCCTCCACATCGTCGACGATTATCCAATCGCCGACGGAAAAGGTTCTGTCCATTAATACCGTCACCGATCCAAACAGATTCTGCACCATGTCCTTCGCTGCCAAGGCAAAGGCAAGACCGCCCAGTCCGAGTCCAGCCAGCAGGCTTGAAATGTCGATGTTCAGATTGTCGGCTATAAAGACAAAGCCGATCACCGTGACAAACACCTTAAGGGTGCGGGGGATCAGCGGAACCAGTGCGTCATCGAGTTTGTTCGCAGTGAGCTGTGCCTGCTTGTGCAGATAGGCCGAGACCAGATCGACCAGGCGATAAGCGGCCCATACTCCCGAAATGCTGGCAAGAAACTTCACCGCCAGCAGCAGTACGAGCATGACGTTTTCCGCTAACCCCATGAGGTTGATGCTGCCCCACCAGATGATTGCCATCGCCATCAGACCCAGGGGACGCAGGATATCCTCGGAGATCTCCTTGAACTCATCATTGCGGCTGCTGTTGCGCCAGCGGCGAACGCCGGTTCTGAGGAACAGGGTCACCAGCTTGTCGGTGATCACGCCGATAAGGACCGTCAGGAGCAGACCGATCCACTGCCAATTCTGCAATAAAAAAGTGGATTGCTTTAGGGATTGCGGCACTTTTTGGCGAAAGCGTATATGCCAGGGAACATAAGATGCCTCATCGCTCTTGCCAGCCACGCGTTCAGTGGTCGCTACTTCGTCCATAATGGCGGGGAGATTGCTTATGGTGCTGCTGTCGAACAGCCAACGACCGCTGGCATTACGGGAGATGGCAATCTCTCCGTGGTCGTAGCGTTTGAACAGGTACCTCGGTCCCTCGCTATTTTGGGGAATCTTGTTGATATCGATGATTTTTGTGCGGTCCAGAACCTCCAGCAGCATCCAGGCCAGGTCTTCTCCCCTTTCTCTTCTCACCAGTGGATTGATTTCCGACAGGTCCAGGGTGGATATTGCCGCCTCGATCCGGGTTGTTGCTCCACGCTTGATATCGTTCATGGCATGGAGAAAGGTCTCCATGGTGGCACGGGGTGATTTCAAGTTGTCCGGGATGGCATCCTCGGTGCTTGCGGTAGCTTCTGCCGTCTCGTCCTTGGGCTCTTTCGCCCATCCGGCGTGAGCGGAAAAGAGGAGTATCAAGACCAGGACAAGTTGCGGCCATTTCAATTTGAAGTTCATTTTTCACCACCCGGTTATCTGCGAATGGCCGCTATTTTAGGTGCGACAATGAAAATATCCACCCGCTGCATCGATTAAGTTCCCTGTTTTATGGCCGATAACAGGGATGAAACTTCGGAAACTAGCATGCATGCTCCGTAGTAAACCCGGAAAAGGATGTTCCGGATACCCAGATGGACCTTGACTATCCGCTACGCAGGTTCGAGCTACACAGTCAGTTGTCGACAGGAAGTCGACATCTGTTTGTACGTGCCATGGCCAAGACAGGTCGGAAATCCGTATGTAGTAGTTTCAATCAGATCACATCTTTCTCTGTAGTCTGTTCGTTGGATATAGCCTAAAAGCAGGGGGTTGGTATGAATGAAACAGGTTTTGCAATCGGCGGATTTCTGTACGGCGCCCTGGAGGTCTTTGCGGTCGTTCTGCTCCTGCTGCTGGGCGGGCTCCTGGCCGCGGTGGTAGTCACCTACATCTATGATGTCACTCAGACCAAAACGGCGATTCGACGCAACTATCCCGTGATTGGACACTTTCGCTATTTTTTCGAACACCTCGGTGAGTTCTTTCGACAATATTTCTTTGCCATGGACCGCGAAGAACTGCCGTTCAACCGTGCCCAACGGGCCTGGGTCTACAGGGCCTGTAAAGACCTGCCGAATACGGTTGCCTTCGGATCAACCCGGGATATCCGCAGGCCCGGATCGATCCTTTTCGTCAACTGTCCCTTCCCCACCCTGGGTGAGGATGCGGTGCCACCGGAAGCGATCACCATAGGCGAGGAGTGTCCCCATCCCTATACCACGGATTCGCTGTTCAATATTTCTGGAATGAGCTACGGGGCCCTCTCTAAACCGGCCGTTCTCGCGCTCTCTATGGGCGCGAAAAAGGCCGGATGCTGGATCAACACAGGTGAAGGTGGTGTCTCGCCTTACCATATAGAGGGTGGTGCCGACATCGTGTTTCAAATCGGTACGGCGAAGAACGGCGTGCGCGACCTGGAGGGAAATCTGAATGATGACAAACTCCGGGAGGTTGCAGCCAATCCCCAGATCAGGATGTTTGAAATAAAGCTGAGCCAGGGGGCAAAACCGGGCAAGGGAGGTATTCTGCCCGGTGGAAAGGTTACCTCGGAGATCGCAGACATAAGGGGCATCGCCATTGGTGAGGATGCGATTAGCCCCAACCGGCATGTCGATATATGCAGCAACAGCGATCTTCTGGAAATGATCAAGCGGGTGCGGGAAGTAACTGGCAAGCCCGTTGGTTTCAAAACCGTGATCGGCGGTCCTCACTGGCTGCAGCAGTTGTTTACCGATATCAATCAAAGGGGCGTGGAGTATGCGCCCGATTTCATCACTCTCGACGGCAGTGACGGTGGTACCGGGGCAGCGCCGATGCCGTTGATCGACGCTGTCGGTCTCTCGTTGAGGGAAAGCCTCTATATATTGGTTGATAAACTCAATGCCAACGGTCTGAGAAGTCGCATCAAGGTGGTTGCTTCAGGGAAACTGATAACCCCAGCCGATATAGCCTGGGCGCTATGCGTGGGTGCCGATTTTGTGGCCTCGGCCAGGGGTTTCATGTTTGCGTTGGGTTGTATTCAGGCATTGCAGTGTAACAAGAATAGCTGCCCCACCGGCATTACTACCCACGACCAGAAGCTGCAACAGGGGTTGGTGCCGGAGGTAAAGGCGCAACGGGTTGCGAGCTATGTCGGTCACCTGGTGCATGAAGTAGGTGTCATTGCCCATTCCTGCGGCGTCAAGTCGCCACGGGATCTGCGTAGGCACCATGCGCGGATTGTCACCGCGGACGGTCCGTCGGTCGCCCTGGATGAGCGGTTTCCGCCGGTTAGGGCCAGCAATGCGCAGTAGGATTGAGCTATTTCGGTAGTACCGTTTTAGCTCCCTGCTCCGTGCCCAGTATCAGCAGATCGGCACCGCGCATAGCAAATATGCCGGTTGTGACAACACCTGCCATGGCATTGATGGCGTTCTCCATCTCCCGGGGTTTCATGATCTCGAGGTTGTGCACATCCAGGATGACGTTGCCATTGTCAGTTACAAAGTTTTCCCGCCACACGGGTGTGCCGCCCAGTTTGACCAGTTGTCGGGCCACATGACTGCGAGCCATCGGAATGACCTCTACCGGGAGGGGAAAAGCGCCAAGCACATCGACCAGCTTGCTCTCATCCGCGATACAGATGAATTGTCTGCTTGCGCCCGCGATGATCTTCTCTCTGGTAAGCGCACCCCCGCCGCCCTTGATCAAGTTGAGATAGTGATCCGATTCGTCGGCGCCGTCGATGTAGATATCGAGTTCCCCCGCGGCGTTAAGGTCGAGCACGGGAATGCCATGTCCCTGCAGACGTTCGGTTGACGCCTCTGAACTTGAGACAGTGCCCTCGATCTTGCCTTTGATGTCTGCCAGATAATCGATGAAGTGGTTCACTGTCGAGCCGGTGCCGACCCCGATGATGCCGCCTTTTACATATTCGATAGCGGCCTCAGCGGCCTGTTTTTTTAGATCGTCTGCACTCATGTTGTTCTCCTGCTGCGGCCGTTGATATGGACCCTAAATATACTCAAATACCCGGTCTGGCGATCAGAATAGTGGGTAGCGGATGTGTACTGCGAGGATTAACCGCCAATTATCCTTGCTGGCATTTCCAGGGTCTGGAAATGCTACTGCACAGGGGCACAAAATAAAGGATCGTTGCCGTTTTCCAAAGCTTTTTCTTTCTATGTGGGTAATAATAACCATACCAATGAGGAAAGTCAGGTTCACTCTGAGATGCCGTAGGTTTTAAATCGGATCAGCACATGCCACAGCGTTATATAGAAAAAATACTACGTGCACGCGTCTATGACGTTGCCAAAGAGACACCCCTGGAAAGGGCCAAACGTCTTTCGATACGACTCGATAATCATGTTTTTCTCAAGCGGGAGGATCTGCAGCCGGTATTCTCGTTCAAACTGCGAGGTGCCTATAACAAAATGGTCAACCTGCCCGATGCGCTCAAGCAGCAGGGTGTGGTCGCCGCATCGGCGGGCAACCATGCCCAGGGCGTGGCTCTGGCGGCGCAGAGGTTGAAGATTCAGGCGCTGATCGTGATGCCCAAAACGACACCGCCGATCAAGGTGCAGTCGGTAAAGGGTTTTGGCGCAAAAATCATCCTTGCCGGTGATACCTATGATGCCGCCTATGCCCGCGCCCAGACCATTGCCGAGGAGAAGGGGCTGACTTTCGTTCATCCCTTCGATGATGCGGAAGTCATCGCCGGCCAGGGGACGATTGGCATGGAACTGCTAAGACAACATCCAGCACCGCCTGAAGCGATTTTCGTACCTGTCGGTGGCGGTGGGTTGATCGCCGGTATTGGTGCCTACGTGAAGTATGTCTATCCCAAGGTAAAGATAATAGGAGTGGAACCTGAAGATGCGCCGTCGCTGCATGCGGCATTGAGTGCCAAGCGGCGGATAACGCTCAAGCAGGTGGGAATATTCGCAGATGGTGTGGCTGTAAAACAGGTGGGAAAAGAGACCTATCGCCTCGCCAAGCAGGTGGTGGATGAAGTGATTTTGGTCACGACCGATGAAATTTGCGCTGCAATCAAAGATATATTTGATGATACCCGTACCACCGCGGAACCCGCCGGAGCCCTGTCAATTGCCGGACTGAAACGTTACGTAAAACGGGAAGGCATAAGCGGTAAAGACCTGATTGCGATCAACAGTGGTGCGAACATCAACTTTGATCGACTGCGTCATGTAGCCGAGCGCGCGGAGTTCGGAGAGCGAAGAGAGGCCCTGTTTGCCGTACAGATACCTGAACGCCCCGGGAGTTTTCTGCGTTTTTGCAAATTGATAGGCAAGCGAAGCATAACCGAGTTCAATTATCGCTTTAGCAACCCGGACCGTGCACAGATATTTGTCGGTATAGAATTGAGCAACGGTGACGAGGAGAGATTGGCCCTGTTCCAGCGATTTGTTGAAAAGGGATATTCCATTGTGGATATGACCGATAATGAAACAGCAAAGCTGCATATCCGCTATATGGTGGGTGGACATGCCCAGGGGCTTGATGGTGAACGGTTGATACGTTTCGAGTTCCCCGAGAGGCCAGGTGCATTGCTCTATTTTTTGAATCACCTGGGTACGGATTGGAACATCAGTCTCTTCCACTATCGCAATCATGGTGCTGCTTATGGGCGTGTTTTGATGGGTATTCAGATGTCCAGTTCGGATGCCAACGCATTTCTCAGGCGTCTTAGAAAACTCGATTATCCATTTTGGGATGAGACCGATAATCCTGCCTATAAGTTGTTTGCGGGAGTCAGTTAGTCACTGTCCAAACCTGCTGCATGGATTTAACAATATACCAACGATGAAACCCGTCTTCGTAATCTGAACAGCGCCCGCCGAGTGTTCGAATCCATCCGCGATCGCATCCGTCCCTGTTAAGCATACAGGGCTGGAAACGGGCTCTTTTGGTAACTTGTCAAGCTTTTTATGTTTCAATCTAAGTTATTGAAATATATTTAAAAATATATGTTTTTTGACGCGGATTGGGGAGTTGTCAGGCTAAAAAAAACCCCGCAGAGCGGGGTTTGGGATTGATAAGAAAAACCGGTTTTATTTCTTAGCGGGTCTTTTCTTACGCGGCGTTACTTTCCTTGGGCGTGCCGGTCTTTTCTTGGTGACTTTTTTCTTTGCGGCTACTCTCTTTTTAGCAGCCTTCTTCTTGGTAGCTTTTTTCTTGGCTACCTTCTTCTTGGGGGCGGCTTTCTTTTTCGCTACCCGTTTCTTTGCTGTCTTCTTCTTAGCTACCTTCTTCTTCGCAACTTTTTTCTTGGCAACCCTTCTCTTCGCAACCTTCTTCTTGCTTGCTGCCTTCTTCTTTGAAACCTTCTTCTTGGCTACGACTCTCTTCTTTGTCGTTGCCTTCTTCTTGGCAACCTTTCTCCTTGCGGCTACCTTCTTGGTTGTGGTTGAACGTCTTACTGCTGCCTTCTTTTTGGCGGCCTTTTTCTTCGCCATTTACTTTCCCTCCCGAGAGAACTACCTGAATAGATGAACTGAGTATAATTCACCTTTTAAAAAAATCCAGAATAGAAAGCAATCTTTTATCAATTATTTCAGCTCTTTGTTGATATGTCACAGACGCTAAGTGAATTTTGATGGCGTAATTGGCGACCGATGGACCATATAAAGGTTCTGTTTATATAGTCAGCTTAAAGTGAAGTTGTATATCGCTGCTTCTGTTATCACTGCATCTAGGGGGATATCCCATGGCATGGTTGATAACTGAGGTTGTTTTTGAAACTCATGTGCCAAGCCAACCAGTCTTGGACCCTTTAGATGGTTGTGCTTTCTTCTCATGGCAAATGTTCGATCGTAATAGCCGCCCCCCATACCTAATCTATTCCCCTCACTGTCGAATGCTATCAATGGTACAAAAACCAGATCCAATGCCCATGGCATAATCAACTGTCGATGCTTGAAGTTCGGTTCCGGTATCCCATAACGGTTTATGCAGAAGCTTGTATCGGAAAAACAGGGTGCAAACCAGAGTCTGTTTGCGGGTCTGTTGCGCAATACAGGTAGAAAAACCGACTTGCCTGCGCGTTGGGCGAGTTGCATCAGGGGTGCCGGGTCCATCTCTCCCCGCACCGCGTGATAGAAGGCTATTCGATGGCTGTGCCTGAAGGGCATATAGCTGCTGGCGAGCCGAAGGGCCTGCCGGCTGTGGAGTTTGAGAGTTTGTCGGCTTAATTTTTGCCGGTTTGCCTTAATGAGGCGGCGGATCTGCTGTGAATCCATAGTTTGAGCAGGTTTGGATAAGAGACATCCCCCACCTGTGCCGTCGCGAACCGCTGTTCTTGAACCAGTGGGTTCAAGTGGGAACAACAGAGGTACCTCAGGCTTTCCGCTTGGTTGCGGACATGCACACCGGCACTGTCGTTATGTTCCCTGGGTAGATGTTAGGCTCAAGAAAATACCCTGGTCGCTTACGTACACCGCAGGGGATGTCATACCACTAAGGCTAAACCTATTTTGATCAAAGTTCCAGTTGATTAGTGGTGTTGAGTGCGATCTCGATCTTTTCCTGCAGATTTTTTATGCGACGGGAGATGTTGTGGGAGCCGTCTTCCTTGCTTTGGCGATTGACAAGCAGCTCATTGGCGATATTGAGTGCAGCCATGACTGCGACCCTTTCGGTGCCTATGATACGTCCCGTGTCTCGGATCTCGCGCATCTGGCCATCGATATAGGCTGCCGCTTGCAAAAGGGATTCTCGTTCTTCCGGTTGGCAGGAGATGCGATACTCCTTGTCCAAGATATTGACCGTTACCGGCAATCGATCGTTACTCACTGTGGTGTTTCCATGGATTTCAATCGAGTGATCATGGCTTCAACGCGGGCCCGTGCCAGCTCGGTCTTTTCGATGAGTGTCGCGCGCTCTGCTACCAGGTTATCCTGTCGCACACGCAGTGATTTATTCTCATCTTTAAGGAAGGAACAGGCTCGTATCAGCTCTTCTACCCTGATCTCGAGCTTGCGCAGGTCCAGATCGGCCGGATTTTGTGTCTCTTTCTCTGTCATGGCCATCAATATAGTGGTCAGATAATGGTGGGTCAATCTCTAGATCAGCATGTTATGATCTATTTACAGGGTCCGCTAACACCAAATTAGTTGTCACTCCCAAGGTCCTGTTTTTTATCGGCAAGGTAGAAGGAGCGCCAGACAGCGTTTTTTCATGCACATCCGATATTGCTGCCGGGACGACAGCAGCCTTGAACCTCAGGATTTTGCCTGGCCGGGTGTCAGTTAGTGTTACGTGTCACTTGTTTGGTTAAGCCAAACCACACTTCCCGTGCCTTGATAGATGCTTTCACAGGTACAACAGTGGCAATAAATTTGGTGTTAACAGGCCCAATCATAGAGGAAAAACGATGATAGAGAATAGTCCGATGCCTGATTATTCACGCCTTGAGGGGGCGTTGAATTCAATCGGTCTCGATATTGGTGCCAGTGAGATCCACGGTGTTATCTGTGGGCTGGTTTGTGCAGGTACCAGCCAAAGCCATGTGGATTGGATGGAGGCGCTTTTTGCAGAGTGGCCGGACGAGGATCTGTTGGCACGGGAAGCCAGAGAGTTAATCGGCCAACTCTATTTTGCCACACGCGAGCAGATTGGTAGTGAGAGTCTCAGCTTCATGCCCTTTCTGGCAGATGATTCGCAAGCTATAGCAGTGAGGGCAAAGGGGCTGTGTGACTGGTGCGTGGGCTACCTCTATGGATTGGGGTTGGCGGGCATCACGGACCGCCAGCTCGAGGGTGATGCGAGGGAGGCTCTGCAGGATATATCCCATTTTACCCGGCTCGACTACGACTCCCTCGATTCGGGAGAGGCGACTGAGCAGGCCTATACGGAGCTGCAGGAGTTCCTCAAAGTGGTGACCATACTCATCTGGGGAGAACTGGCGGATATTCGGGAGGTCGGCCATGGTGAAGAGTGAGTTCAGACGCCGGCGCCGCGAACTGATGAGGATGATGGGCCCCGGCAGTATCGCCATACTACCTGCTGCGCCGCAGTTGATCCGTAACAGGGATGTGCATTACCCCTACCGACCCGACAGCGATTTTTACTACCTGACCGGTTTCCCGGAGCCGGATGCGGTACTGGTTCTGATTCCAGGGCGAAAGCAGGCAGAGTACATCCTCTTCAACAGGGAGCGCGACCCGGTGAAGGAGCAATGGGATGGCGCGATAGCGGGCCAGGAGGGTGCCTGCGGCGAATATGAGGCGGATGACTCTTTTCCGATTGGAGACCTGGACGACATCCTGCCGCGCATGCTGGAACAGTGTGAACGGATTTTCTACGTAATGGGCTGCGATGCGAAGTTCGACAAGCGTCTGTCGGAGTGGATCAACGCCATTCGCTGTGAGGCGCGCAGCGGTGTCCAGGGACCAGTAGAGATCATTGCCCTGGATCACTATCTGCATGAGATGCGATTGTTCAAGAGTCGGTCTGAGCTGAAGGTGATGCGCCAGGCGGCGAGGATATCCGCAAAGGCCCATAAGAAGGTGATGAAGCTCTGTAAACCCGGGGTGTGGGAGTATCAACTCGAAGCCGAGTTTGTGTGTGAATGCACCCATCAGGGTGCCAAGTCACAGGCATATCCGCCGATCGTTGGTGGTGGTGCGAATGCGTGTACCCTACACTACATTGATAACGGGGACAGGCTGGGCGACAAGCAGATGTTGTTGATCGATGCCGGTTGTGAAGTCGATTACTATGCCTCGGATATTACCCGTACCTATCCGGTAAACGGCAGCTTCTCCGAACCGCAGCGCCAGTTGTACGAACTGGTACTGGCGTCACAGGAGGCGGCGATCGCAAAGGTCAAGCCGGGTAACCACTGGAACGATCCTCATGATGCCGCTGTGCGCACCATAACCAGGGGCCTGATCAAGCTCGGAATACTCAAGGGGACTCTGGCCAAATTGATACGTGAAGAGAAGTACAAGACCTTTTTCCCTCATCGCACCGGACACTGGATTGGCATGGATGTGCATGATGTGGGTGACTACAAGGTCGACGGCGCCTGGCGTTTATTGGAACCCGGCATGGTGCTGACCATCGAACCCGGTATCTACATTCCTGCGGCAACAAAGGGAGTGGCGAAAAAGTGGTGGAATATCGGCATTCGCATAGAGGATGATGTGGTAGTGACCAAGGATGGTTGTGATGTATTGACCAAGGATATTGCAAAATCCGTGGCAGAGATCGAGGCTATTATGGCGGCATGATATGGCAGAGAGTTTTGACCTTCTGATTGTTGGCGGTGGTATGGTGGGAGTCAGTCTCGCCCACGCGGTCCGTGGACAGGGATACAGGATAGGCGTGATTGAGGCCTGGCCCCTTGAGTCGTCGACCCAGCCCAGTTTTGATGACAGGGTCATCGCGCTCTCCTGGGGCAGTCGTGTGATCTTGGAGGCGATGGGTGTCTGGCGTGCTATCGAGCATGCGGCTGAACCGATACTGGACATTCATATCTCCGATCGGGGTCATTTTGGTTTTACCCGGCTGAACCATCATCAGGAAGCTGTTGCCGCCTTGGGTTATGTGGTGACGGCTCGGGCATTGGGTAAGGCCTTGGTGGAGGACATGGCGGATCGACATGAGATTGAGTTGATCTGTCCGGCGAAACTGAAGAGCTTCAGCATAGCCGAAAGGGAAGTCGAAGTCCGCGTCGAGCAGGCTGGCGGGGAACAACGGCTCGCAACGAGATTGCTGGTTGCCGCAGACGGCGGCGATTCCAAGGTCAGGCAGTTTCTCTCTATTCCATTGAAAGAGAAGCCCTATGGACAAACCGCGATCATAGCCAATCTGTGCTCTGAACAGCCTCACCGAGGCATTGCTTATGAGCGCTTCACCGATACCGGTCCTTTGGCGCTTTTGCCGATGCGGGATAACCGTCTATCCATGGTCTGGACGGCAAGCGATGAAGAGTTGGGAGATTTGATGGCGTTGAATGAGAGTGGATTCCTGGCCAGGCTGCAGGAACGGTTCGGCTATCGGCTAGGTCGTCTGTATGAATTGGGCAAAAGATCGGCCTATCCTTTGCGTTTGCGACAGGCCGCTGAGCAGGTGCGCCCACGCGTGGCCCTGATCGGAAATGCCGCACATGCGATTCATCCGGTAACCGGTCAGGGTTTCAATCTGGGCCTGCGGGATGTTGCAGTGCTTGCCGATCTGCTCTTCGACGCCGCGCAAAGTGGAGAGGATCCGGGTAATGATGATCTTCTAAATGCCTATGCAAGCTGGCGCAAAAGGGACCAAAACAGCGTTGCCTACATTACCGATAGTCTGGCGCGTCTGTTCGCCAATCCTTTTGGCCCATTACGCCTGCTGCGCAACATGGGAATGGTTGGGCTCGATTTGGCGCCGAGCCTGAAACATCTGGCGGCACGCCAATTCATGGGATTGAACGGACGGTTGCCGAGGCTGGCGCGGGGGGTGTCCCTTGACTAAAACGGACACAGCTGAAGTGCACGACCTGATTGTCGTGGGTGGCGGCATGGTGGGATCGGCATTGGCCTGCGCCCTGGCCGATATCGGATTGGGTGTCTGTGTCCTCGAGGCGAGGGAACCTCAGCGTAATTGGCCCCCGGATGAAGTCGATCTTCGGGTATCCGCGCTCACTCGTGCCTCGCAACGCATGCTTGAAAGGCTGCAGGCATGGCCGAGAATGGCGGAAATGCGTATCAGTCCCTATACCGATATGGAGGTTTGGGATGCGGGGGGAAGTGGTCGCATCCATTTCAGTGCGGCTGAGATTGGTGAACCCGACCTGGGCCACATTATTGAAAACCGGGTTACCCGGTTGGCACTCTGGGAGCGCCTGGAGCAACTCCCCAACGTCACCCTGCTCTACCCAGCCGGTGTCGCAGAGTTGTTATTGGATCAGCAACCGGGGCTTGTGCTGCAGGACGGTCGACGTTTGCATGCGAAACTTATCGTCGCCGCCGACGGCAGGGATTCCCGGCTGCGCGATATGGCCAGTATAGGCACCAGGGGTTGGGATTACGATCAGCATGCCATCGTCGCCACGGTTAAACCCACACGACACCATCAAGGTACAGCCAGACAGCGTTTCATGCCGTTTGGTCCCCTGGCGCTGTTGCCGATCGACGATGGGCGCTGCTCCATAGTCTGGTCGACGTCGCCCACACATGCCGATGAGTTGATGGCGCTTACCGATAGTGACTTCTGTGACCGGCTTGGCCAAGCCAGTGAGGCGGTACTTGGGGAGATAGTGGACGTCGGTCCCCGGGGGGTCTTCCCACTGCGGCTTGGACATGCCGAGACCTACATCCGTCCCGGCTTCGTCCTCGTGGGTGATGCGGCACATGCCATGCATCCCTTGGCGGGGCAGGGAGTCAATCTCGGTTTCATGGATGCCATGACCCTGGCAGACGTGGTGACCGAGGCTCAGGGTAACGGCAAGGGGATAGGCTCCATGACTACCCTGAGACGCTACGAACGGGCGAGAAAAGGCCCAAACATGGCCATGCTCGGAGTCATGGATGGCTTCAAACGCTTATTCAGCAATGAGGTGGTTCCCCTCAAGCTGATGCGAAATCTTGGCCTGGACCTGGCCGATCGCTCCGGATTTGTCAAACATCAACTGATCCGCCGGGCGATGGGGGTCGGTGGCGATTTGCCATCCCTCGCGCGGTGATTTCGGCAATTTATCCGCTGCGTATGCGGTTTTTCACAATTGGCAACTGCTGGGAGGCAAGGTATAGTCGTCATTTCGATCCACCCCCGTGGGAGAGGCCGGCTCAAGCCGGCGCCGAAGGCGCAATCCCGCCCGGAATCGCTCAGGCAAAAGGACCGTGGGGGTAAGTCGCCTCGTAGGCAGCAGGCTGCGAGGGGCCTAGGTCGACTCTGGAGAGTGGTGCGACAACACCCACCGAAGGGGCAGGCGCTCGATAATAGTCTACGCATCGCCGACAGTTCAGTTCGATGCAGACGTGTGGCAGCGCCAAACTCTCAGGTTTTGGACAGAGGGGCGGCGCGGGTGAGTGGTCATCCGCGCCGCCCTTTTCACGTTTTGGACCGGGAGACGGTAATGAGTAAGCAGACTGTTCTATACGATACCCACAAGACCATGGGTGCGCGATTGGTCCCCTTTGGTGGCTGGGATATGCCGCTACACTACGGCTCGCAACTGGATGAGCACCATTATGTTCGACGTGACGCAGGCATGTTCGATGTCTCGCACATGACCGTTGTCGACATCAAGGGCGCTGACGTCAATGCGTTTTTGAGATACCTGGTGGCGAATGATGTCGATAAGCTGAAGCAACCGGGCAAGGCGCTCTATACCTGTATGCTTAACGAGACAGGTGGTGTGATAGACGACCTGATTGTCTACTATCTGGATGATGCCTGGTATCGACTGGTGGTCAATGCCGGTACCACGGAGAAGGATCTGGCCTGGCTGGAGAAGCAGTCTGCAGCCTATTCAGTGACCATCAAACCGCGACGCGACCTCGCCATGATTGCGGTCCAGGGTCCCAATGCAAGGTCCAAGGCGCTGCCGCTGCTGTCATCCAGCCTGCAACAGAGGGGTGCCGAACTTAAACCCTTCAATGCGGTAGCCGATGGTGATTGGTTTTTGGCCAGAACCGGATATACCGGTGAGGATGGGTTCGAAATCATGGTGCCGGGGGATCTGGCCGCCGAATTCTGGCGCCGGTTGCATGCAGCGGGTGTTGAGCCCTGTGGACTTGGCGCCAGGGATACCTTGCGCCTGGAGGCAGGTATGAATCTCTATGGTTCTGACATGGACGAGGAGACCTCGCCGCTTGAATCGGGGCTCGGCTGGACCATCGCCTGGGAACCCTCTGAGCGTGATTTCGTTGGACGTTCAGTGTTGGAGCGGCAACGCAACGATGGCGCAAAAAGACGATTCGTGGGGTTGGTGTTGACCGGGCGAGGGGTACTGCGTAACCATTTGAAGCTCTACGACGGCGAGAAGGAGATCGGTGAGATCACCTCCGGTGGCTATGCTCCGACCCTTGAACGCTCCATAGCCTTCGCCCGGGTCTTGCCGGATGTCGGTGACGAATGCGATGTGGAAATACGCGGTAAACGTGTTAGGGCGCAACTGGTCAAGCCTCCGTTTGTACGCAACGGCAAGGCCGTCATCGACTTATAACCCGATTGCTATCAATCTCTAAACAATCTCCTTGAAGGATACTAATTATGAACACGACACCAACTGACCGCCGCTATGCCAAGTCCCATGAATGGGTGAAGGATGAAGGCGATGGAAGTTACACCATCGGAATCACCGATCACGCACAAGAGTTGTTGGGTGACCTGGTTTTTATCGATCTGCCGGAAGTGGGCGCCCAGGTCGAGGCTGGAGGTGATTGTGCCGTGGTTGAATCGGTGAAGGCCGCTTCCGATGTCTACAGTCCCGTCAGCGGAGAGGTCATCGCGATCAATGAGGTGCTTGATGGCGCGCCCGAGACGATCAATGAGGATGCATACGGCGCCGGTTGGATGTTCAAGGTTAAACTCTCGGACACAAGCGCGATGAATGAGCTTCTTGATGCAGATGGCTATGAGGCCATGATCGCCGACGAGGATTGAAACAGGATTAAGATTATTTCTCGCCGCTGCGAATCATGGCTTCGCGGACGGATTGACTTTTGTTTTTGCAGACGAGACAGCTATGCCTTTCATTCCCCATACCGAAGACGAAATACAAGAGATGCTGGCTACCATCGGGGTCGAGAGTATCGATGCGCTATTTGATGAGATCCCCGATGAGTTGCGCTGCGGCGAGCTGGATGCTATCCCGCCCGGGATGGCGGAAATGGAGCTCTCCCGGCTTATGCAGACGCGAGCGGGGAGCGACGGACAACCGCTCTGTTTCATTGGTGCCGGCGCCTATGATCACCACATACCGGCAGCGGTCTGGGAACTGACCACGCGGGGTGAATTCTATACCGCCTACACCCCCTATCAGGCGGAAGCGAGTCAAGGCACATTGCAGCTGCTCTATGAGTATCAGTCAATGATGACTGCCCTTACCGCGATGGACGTCTCCAATGCCTCGCTCTACGACGGTGCATCCGCCTTGGCTGAGGCGGTGCTGATGGCGGTGCGGGCTAACCGCAAATCGAAATCGAAACGCATCCTGATTCCCCGTAATCTCCATCCTTCCTATCGAAAGGTGACGCACACCATTGTGAGAAACCAGGAGATTGAGTTGGTGGAGGTGGCGTACGACAGCGACACGGGAGAGATTGACAGGGCGGATTTGGATCGCTACAGCGGCGAGGACTTTGCCGCCTTGGTTATTCCCCAGCCCAACTTTTTCGGTGTTCTGGAGGCGGTGGACGAGTTGACGAACTGGGCCCATGCAAATGGAATGCTGGCGATAGCCGTGGTTAATCCCCTAGCTATGGCTCTGCTCAAACCCGCCGGTGAGTGGGGTGACCAAGGGGCCGATATCTGTTGTGGCGAAGGCCAGCCATTGGGTGCGCCGTTGGCCTCCGGCGGGCCCTATTTCGGTTTTATCTGCAGTACACAAAAACTTGTGCGGCAGATGCCGGGGCGCATAATTGGCAAGACTGTGGATATGGATGGAAAGCCCGGCTATGCCCTCACCCTGCAGGCAAGAGAGCAGCATATCCGGCGTTCCAAGGCGACCTCCAATATCTGTACCAACCAGGGCTTGATGGTGACCGCTGCAACCATTCATATGTCGCTGATGGGCAGCGAGGGTCTGCAGCGTGTCGCTGCCGCGAGTCATGTCAATACCGACAAGTTGACCCAGGCCCTTACTTCGCTACACGGTGTGGAAAGCCTGTTCGATGGAGCGGTGTTTCATGAGCGTGTGCTGCGATTACCGGTCGCTGCCAACAAGGTGCTGCGGGCCTTGGCTGAACACAATGTCTTGGGAGGCTTCGATCTGAGTGCCGACTATCCAGAGTTGGGTGACGCAATCCTGGTATGTGCCACTGAGTTAAGAACGGCAAGCGATATTGAAAGCTATCGAAGCGGGCTTGAGCGGGTGGTTGCGTCATAAGAGTGACGCCCTGTCAGCTGAAAACCCGATTGGTAAGGACAAGAACATGATATACGAACATTCACGTAAAGGGCGTCGGGCGACGTCACAGGCGCCGTTGGAAAAGGTTGAGTTGTCATCCATCCCCACGGCGATGCTGCGCGATAAGCAACCAGCTCTCCCTGAGCTGTCCGAAATGCAGGCGGTACGCCACTTCACCCGGCTTTCGCAGAAGAACTTCTCCATCGATACCCATTTCTATCCATTGGGCTCCTGTACCATGAAGTACAATCCAAGGGCCTGCAATACCCTGGCGAGTCTGCCCGGCCTGCTTGGCAGGCATCCGTTGGCACCCGAAACACACAGCCAGGGTTTTATGGCCTGCCTCTATGAGCTGCAGGAGATTCTGAAGACGGTTACCGGCATGCATGCTGTCTCCTTGACCCCGGCGGCGGGGGCGCAAGGCGAATTTGCCGGTGTTGCCATGATACGTGCCTACCACGATGCCAGGGGTGATTCAGAGCGTAACGAGATCCTGGTGCCCGATGCGGCCCATGGCACCAATCCCGCATCGGCGGTGATGTGTGGCTATAAGACACGGGAGATCCCGACCGCTGCGGATGGTGACATAGATGTCGAGGCGTTGAAATCCGCATTGGGTCCCCAGACGGCCGGTATCATGCTGACCAATCCCTCGACGGTAGGTGTTTTCGAGCGCCGCATCAAGGAGATCGCCGGACTGGTGCACGATGCCGGGGGACTGCTCTACTACGATGGCGCCAACCTGAACGCGATACTGGGTAAGGTCAGGCCTGGTGACATGGGCTTCGATGTCATCCATATGAATCTGCATAAAACCTTTTCCACCCCCCATGGCGGCGGCGGTCCGGGTGCTGGGCCGGTGGGGGTCAGTAAACGACTCGAACCCTATCTGCCTGTGCCCATGGTCGACTACGACGGCAACGACTACCTTTGGTTGACGGAACGCGAGCGCCCGCAAACCATTGGACGCCTCTCGGCCTTTGCCGGTAATGCCGGTGTGCTGATGCGCGCCTATGTCTACGCCCGCCTGCTGGGTCGCGAAGGGATGCATAGGGTTGCGGAGTTTTCCACCCTCAATGCCAATTACCTGCTGAAGCGCCTGATGGAAGCTGGATTCGATGCCGCATACCCCGAGCGTCGTGCCAGTCACGAGTTTATTCTCACCCTGAAACGACAAGCCAAGGAGCTGGGGGTCAATACCATGGACTTCGCCAAGCGCCTGCTCGACTATGGTGTGCATGCCCCGACCACCTACTTTCCCCTGCTGGTACCCGAGTGCCTGTTGGTGGAGCCCACCGAGACAGAGGCGAAAGAGGAGCTCGATAACTTCGTCGAGATCATGAAGCGCATCAATCAAGAGGCCGAAACCCAAGCGGATCTGGTCAAGCAGGCGCCCCATACCATGCCGGTAAGGCGACTCGATGATGTGCGGGCGGCGCGGGAGCTCGATCTGGCCTGGAGTGGGGATTAAACGGGCGCGCGCGCCACGCTGTCATTCGGTCTGCAAACGAACCTAGAAAAGCGCTGGATTTAAAGCACAAGAGGTAATCATGTCGGCCCTGATATGTGGTTCTTTCGCCTACGATACCATCATGGTCTTTCACGACCGTTTCAAGCACCACATACTTCCGGAGCAGGTGCATATCCTGAATGTCTCTTTTCTGGTGCCCGATATGCGCAGGGAGTTTGGAGGCTGTGCCGGCAACATCGCCTATAACCTGAATATGCTCGGTGGTGACGGCCTGCCGGCGGGTACCGTGGGCGATGATTTTGCACCCTATGCAAAGTGGATGGACGAGTGCGGTATCAGTCGCGAGCAGATCTTGGAGGTGCCTGGCAGCTACACCGCACAGGCCTATATCACTACCGACAAGGATGACAATCAGATCACCGCCTTTCATCCCGGCGCGATGAACCAGGCCCACAAGATAGATGTCTCAAAGATCAATGGCACCAGCATTGGCATGGTTTCACCCGATGGCCGCGAAGGTATGATTGAGCATGCCGCGCAATTTGCCGAGACAGGCGTGCCATTTATATTTGACCCCGGTCAAGGAATGCCCATGTTCGATGGCGATAGTCTGCTGAAATTTGTTGAGCAGGCAAACTGGCTGGCATTCAATGACTATGAAGCGATGTTGATGCAGGAGCGTACCGGGAAGAGCCTGAAACAGCTGGCGCAGATGGTCGAGGCCATTATCCTGACCCGGGGTGGAGAGGGTTCCGAAATCATCACCCAGGACAGGGTCTGTTCCATTCCAACCGCACCTGTTAAGGCGGTGGTGGATCCAACCGGATGCGGTGATGCCTATCGAGCCGGTATCCTATACGGTCTCATGAACGATATGGACTGGGAAACCACCGGTCGAATCGCCGCATTACTGGGAGCGATAAAGGTAGAACAGGCGGGTACGCAGAATCACTTTGCATCTCCCGAAGAGTTCGGTTATCGCTTTGAAAAGGCGTTTGACTACAAATTTGAATAGAAGATTAGCGATGACTGGACATTTTAAAGAGAGCGATTTTGTTCCCCTCAACCTTGCAGTACTGACCGTTTCCGACAGCCGAACGGAAGAGACAGACAAATCGGGTCATACCCTCAAGGAGCGCGCGTTGGAGGCCGGTCATCAGGTCGTCGATAAACGCATCGTGGCCGATGATGTCTATCAGATGCGCGCGGTGGTGTCGGCCTGGATCGCGGATTGCGATGTGCATGTCATCATCTCCACCGGCGGCACCGGCATTACCGGCCGCGACAGTACTCCGGAAGCACTGCAGCCCCTGTTCGATAAATCGATTGAGGGATTTGGTGAACTCTATCGAGCGATTTCGCTGCAGGAGATCGGCAGCTCGTCGATTCAGTCCCGGGCGATTGCCGGACTGGCCAATGGTACCTTGATATTCTGCCTTCCCGGTTCCACCGGCGCCTGTCGTACCGGATGGGACGAGATCCTGAAGTCCCAACTCGACATGCGTACCAGGCCCTGTAATTTTGCGCAGATGTTTCCCCGTCTGCTGGAGAGCTGATATGGATGATTGTGACGCCCATCAGTCACAACTGAAGCCGGTGGATGAGGCCCTGGCGTTTCTGCTTGATCAGGTAAAACCGATCTCCGCTAAGGAGAGTGTGACTCTGGATGAGGCCTTGGGCCGGGTATTGGCCACAGCGGTCAAAAGCCAGGTTGACGTACCGCCCTGGGACAATAGCGCGATGGACGGCTATGCGATAAACAACGCCGACCTCGATGTCGGGGTAAACAGATTAAGGGTCGCGCAGCGCATACCAGCCGGAGCGGCGGCCACGAAACATCTGCCGGGGACTGCGGCGCGCATCTTTACCGGCGCCCCCATTCCCGAGGGTGCCGATACGGTGGTCATACAGGAGGTTTGCGAGGCCGATGGCGATGAGGTAGTGATCAAGGAGAGGCCTGCAAGCGGTGCCAATATCCGTAAAGCGGGAGAGGATATACTCCAGGGTGAAGAGATATTGCCGGCCGGGGTCAGGCTCGATGCCCAACACCTTGGGCTTGCCGCTTCCGTGGGCGTGGCCGAGCTATCGGTCTATCGTCGACTCAAGGTCGCGCTCTTTTCCAGCGGTGACGAGTTGGTGATGCCGGGTGGTACCTTGCGGGCCGGCCAGATCTACAACTCCAACCAGTTCACACTCACGGGATTGCTGCAAGGATTGGGCTGTGAGGTGGTTCAGCTGGGGATCGTCGAAGACA
Source organism: Candidatus Thiodiazotropha sp. (assembly GCA_040793985.1). Lineage (GTDB taxonomy): Bacteria > Pseudomonadota > Gammaproteobacteria > Chromatiales > Chromatiaceae > Thiodiazotropha. The sequence goes on from JBFNJI010000003.1 coordinate 160,782, forward strand.
GCTTCGAGGCAACCTGCGACGCCCTCTCCCAGGGTGCGCAAGAGGCCGATCTCGTGCTTGCCTCGGGCGGTGTTTCCGTCGGCGAAGAGGATCATGTCAAGCCGGCGGTGGAACACCTTGGCTCGCTGGCGTTGTGGAAGATAGCCACACGACCGGGCAAGCCCCTGGCGTTCGGTCATATCGGAGAGACCCCTTTCATGGGTGCGCCGGGGAATCCGGTCTCCCTTTTCGTCACTTTTTCCATCTTCACCAGACCTTTCATACTGCGTATGCAAGGCCTGGGCGGCGAAGTCCGGCCCAACACGGTCAGGGTGGTTGCTGGATTCGAAAAAGCCGCCACCGACAAACGTCAGGAGTATGCCCGCGGCCGTCTGGAGCTGGATGACCAGGGGCAAGCGGTGGTCAGGCTCTATCCCAATCGTTCGTCCGGCGTGCTGAGTTCCGTGGTGTGGGCAAATGGTCTTGCCGTCCTGCCTCCGCTCACCGCCTTCAAGCCGGGCGATGCGGTGGACTTCATCCCCTTCAGCGAGCTGATGTCATGATCCAGGTCCTCTTTTTTGCCCGTTTTCGCGAGGAGCTCGGTGTCGAGTCTGAAAATATCGAATTGAACGGCCTTGGCTGCATCGGCGACCTGCTTCATCTCCTGCGAGGTCGCGGGGAGGCATGGGCCAGGCTATTTGCCGAGGATCAGCGCGTGATGATGGCGGTCAACCAGGAGCTCGCCGATAAAAACACACCCTTGAAGGCTGGTGACGAGGTCGCCTTCTTTCCGCCTGTCACCGGAGGCTGAGGTGTGAACAGCGTATCTATACAGGCCGAGCCCTTCGATCCCAACCGGGAGCTGGATCTGCTGCGCGGCAATGATCCTTCGATCGGTGCCGTAGTGACGTTCATCGGCCTGATGCGTGACATCAACGAGGGCGACAGAATAGATCGCCTCTTCTTGGAACACTATCCCGGGATGACGGAGCGCTCCCTGCAAAAGATTATCGATGAGGCCAACAACCGCTGGCAGATTCAGCATTGCAGGGTGGTCCATCGCGTGGGAGCGCTGCTTCCCACCGATCCTATCGTGCTGGTCGCGGTGGCGAGCCATCATCGCAAAGAGGCCTTTCAGGCCTGCGAGTTCATTATCGATTATCTTAAGACCAAGGCACCTTTCTGGAAGAAAGAGACAACAGATGAAGGGGAGCGCTGGGTTGACGCGCGGGAGAGTGATGACGCGGCCATCCTGGAGTGGCAAAAGGACGAACTGGCTTGAGCCGGTGGTGAAATACGGACGCTAGTACGGGTGGTTGCTTATGGGCCGCTTGTGGGGAATTAAAAAACCGGGATACGCGGGTGCATCCCGGTTTGAAGTTGAGCTACTTCTTGCTTGAGTGGAGCAGGACCTGTTCAAAGATATTTCTCTTGATGCGGCTGCGGATGGGCTCGGGCAGATTGTGCCAAGCTTTTGCCACTTCAATTGCTTCATCATCGACTACCGAGGTGGTGGTTTCACCGAACATCAACCAGGCCGGATTGACGTCCAGCACCTGAGCGATCTCATCGATCTTCCTGGGGCGCAGGCTCTTGCCGTTTTCGATTTTCTGTATCACGGCCTGGTTTGTGCCCGCGCGGAGTGCCAGCTCCTCCTGGGTCCAACCTCTTTCCCGTCTTTTCCTGCGTAGTCGAGAGCCTAGTGTGTCCATTTCCCGCGGTATGTATGTCTCAAATTTTTGTGCGTGTACGTAGCTCATGGTCCTTCCCGTTAAGATGCTGATGTGGGTGTGCATCGTCTGTACCTGGTAGCGGCGCAGCGTTCAAAAACTTGACACTTTGTAGAAGTCCGTCATAACGCTTGCGAAATAAATTCCAGTGCAGGGGGGAAATGTGACCAAGTTCACACTATCCTAACACGTAAAAAGTGTCGCGAAATTGCAGATTTACAATTTTCCGGCACATTGGCGAATACAATTCCTGTGTTACCATGCACCCCCATGATTACCTACCCGGGCATAGACCCTACGCTGATTTCCATTGGATCCGTGAGTATCCACTGGTATGGATTGATGTATGTTGTAGGCTTTCTCGGCGGCTGGTGGTTGGGTCGCCTGCGGGTCGGCAAACCTGGCATGGTGTGGAGCGCCAAGCAGGTGGACGATATCGTCTTCTACATCGTGCTCGGTGTGGTGTTGGGGGGGCGTCTCGGCTATATCCTGTTCTATAATTTCGACGCTTTTCTGGCGAATCCACTCACTATATTAAAGGTATGGGAAGGAGGGATGTCCTTTCATGGCGGTCTGTTGGGGGTTCTCGTTGCAATGTGGTACTTTGCCCGCAGGCATGGCCGCGGGTTTTTCGAGGCGACCGATTTTATTGCGCCCCTGGTCACGATTGGCCTGGGAGCCGGACGAATCGGTAATTTCATTAACGCGGAGTTGTGGGGCGGGGTGACTGATCTGCCGTGGGGTATGCGCGTGCCCTGTGATGTGGCGGTTGGTCTCTGTACACGGCTCGGCATGGTGTCGGATGCAGAGTATTCGCTTCCTGTCCATCCCAGCCAGCTGTATGAATCCTTTCTTGAGGGCCTGGTGCTGTTCCTCATCTTGTGGACCTTTTCAGCGAAGCCAAGGCCCAGGATGGCGGTTTCAGGTCTGTTTTTGATCTGTTATGGGGTGTTTCGGTTTATCGTGGAGTTCGTGCGTATGCCGGATCAGCACATCGGATATCTTGCGTTTGAATGGTTGACCATGGGTCAGCTATTGAGCCTGCCGATGATCCTATTTGGTGTATTGCTATTCTATCTGGCGTATGGATCGAAGAGCAGTCGAGACTAGCAGGTGTATTCGATGATAGTAGATGACGTGTGCAGTAAACCCCTGTCTCTGTGTTGTGTGACCAGGGCTGAAGCTGAGCGGTAACGGGATGAAACAATATCACGACCTTCTGCGGCATGTACGCGATCAAGGTGTCGTCAAAGATGACAGAACGGGTACCGGTACCCGAAGTGTTTTCGGTTATCAGATGCGATTCGATCTGGGCCGGGGTTTTCCATTGTTGACCACCAAGCGCCTGCATCTCCGATCCATCATCTACGAACTGCTGTGGTTCCTAAAGGGCGACACCAATGTGGCTTATCTGCAGGAGAATGGTGTCTCCATCTGGGACGAGTGGGCGGACGAGAATGGGGATCTTGGACCCGTGTATGGCTACCAATGGCGCTCCTGGCCGGCCCCGGAGGGTGGGCATATCGATCAGATTTCTCAGCTGATAGCACAGATCCAGGATAACCCGGACTCGAGACGCCTGATCGTCTCGGCATGGAATCCGGCGCAGGTGGAGCACATGGCTCTACCTCCCTGTCACTGTCTGTTTCAATTCTATGTCGCCGAGGGAAGGCTCTCATGTCAGCTCTATCAACGCAGCGCCGATATCTTTCTCGGTGTGCCCTTCAATATCGCCTCCTATGCGCTTTTGACCATGATGATTGCCCAGGTCACCGGGTTGGTCCCTGGCGAATTTGTTCACACCTTTGGCGACGCCCATCTCTATAGCAACCACCTGCAGCAGGCGGAATTGCAGCTTGGCCGGGAGCCCAGGCAGTTGCCGGTGATGAAAATCAATCCGCAGGTTCAGTCGATTTTCGATTTCCGCTACGAGGATTTCGAACTCCACGATTACGATCCCCATCCCCATATAAAAGCGCCGGTGGCTGTCTAATGTGCTGCACTGGACGAATTGCATAGCCAGGTAAGGCAGGTTGCGATGAAACCACTGATATCCCTCATTGCCGCGGTGGCGACCAACGGTGTAATCGGAGTTGATAACAGCCTGCCATGGCGCCTGCCTGCCGACCTGAAACATTTCAAATCATTGACCATGGGCAAGCCCATCGTCATGGGGCGCCGCACCTGGGAGTCGTTGCCCGGCGTGCTGCCCGGACGACGTCACATAGTCGTCAGCCGCAACCGGGACTACCGGGCAACGGGTTGTGAGCTCGTGCACTCGGTGGATGAGGCTCTGCAGTTAGCCGGTGAGGTGGCTGAAATCATGATTGTGGGTGGCGGTGGCCTCTATCGGCAGATGCTGCCCAGGGCTGACCGGCTCTATTTGACATTGGTAGAGGCCGATGTCGAGGGGGATGCCCACTTTCCCGAATTCGATGGGTCCCAATGGCATGAGGTGAGTCGTGAATATCATGCCGCCGACGATCGCAATCCGTTTGCCTACTCATTCGTGGTATTGAATCGCGTCAATTCCTGACCTGGCAGGCAATCTGGTAGGGTTTGGGTGGTTTATGCTTGCGCAGACGCAACGCGGTGAGCTTGCCGCCCCATTGGCAGCCAGTGTCGATGCAGCACACCTTGTCGCTCATATGGTAGCCCAGGGTTGACCAGTGCCCAAACAGGATGCGGTCCCCTTTGGTCAGGCGTCCCGGTGTCCTGAACCAGGGTATGGAGCCGTTGGTTTGTGTCCCGGGAGGGCCCTTGTCCTGCAGCGAGATACGCCCATCCGGGGTGCAGTATCTCAGGCGGGTAAAACAGTTGGTGATGAAGCGGAGCCGGTCCATCCCCTCGAGTTTCTCGGACCAGAGATCGGGTAGATCGCCATAGATAACCTTGGTGAACTTGGTGAAATTGGGGCCACGCAGGGTCTCTTCCAGCTCTCCTGCGCAGGCAATGGCTGTATCCAGATCCCATTGCGGCGGGAGGCCGGCATGGACAAGGCTATAGCCCCTTTTCTTATGGTGAATCATCATCGGCCTGTGGCGCAGCCACTCGATCAACTCCTGGCTGTCCGGCGCCTCGATAATCTCTTTCAGGCTGCCGAATTGATTATGGCTGCGATTGCCCTGAGAGAGGGCCAGCAGGTGAAGGTCATGATTTCCCAATACGGTGTTCGCTCGTGAGCCGAGTGACTTCACGAAACGAAGCACCTGCAGTGAATTGGGGCCGCGATTGACCAGGTCTCCGGCAAACCAGAGTTTGTCCTTGGCAGGGTCGAAGCGGATCTCTTCAAGCAATCGCTGCAGTTCGTCGTAGCAGCCTTGTATGTCGCCTATCGCATAAATGGACATCAGAGCACGCCGAGCTTCAGGAGCTGCCTGTCGTGGGCTTTTGCGAGCAGGAGTTGAGAGCAGATGGCGCCCAGCAGCGCCAGGAACATGTCGGTCTGGGTGTCCCATGGATCGCCCTGGGTACCCAGAAAGGCCTCGGCGCCCTGCTCACTGAGCAGTGCCACCCACCACTCTATCAATTCATAGAACGCACTGAACGCAAGACAGAAACAGAGACAGAGAAAAAAGAGCCAGCGTCCCTGTTTCAAGGGCGAGCGTCGCAGCAGGATCTCGCGGGCCAAAATGGCGGGGACGAATCCCTGGGCAAAGTGGCCTACCCGATCATAGTGGTTACGCGCCAGCCCAAGACTCTCTTGCAACCAATTGAAAAGGGGTACCTCCGCGTAGGTGTAGTAACCACCGATAATCAGTATCACGGCGTGCAGTGCAACCAGACGGTAGGCCAGGATGGTCAGTGGAAAGCCGATACGGGTATGGTAGAGGAGAGGCAAGGCGATCATCACCGGCAGGGTTTCCAGGAACCAGGTATAGCGATCAGCAACCGGATCGATGCTGCTGAGGAGGAGCATCAGAGCGACTCCTCCACCCAACCAAAGCAATTCACTTTGCCTCTGTAGCACCATCAATCCTCTACTTTGTGGTTGGTTCTTCAATCAGCGAATCGTTACCGCCAGGCTCAATGCAGACTACCCGGGCGGGCGAGGGAGAAGGGAGGTATCTGGGCATCGAAATGGTTGCCCTGGCCATCGACCATGTCGTAACTCCCCTGCATGCTGCCCACAGGGGTATCGAGAACGGTACCGCTGGTGTAGCGGAAGGTTTCGCCAGGATTGAGTTGAGGCTGCTCGCCCACTACGCCTTCACCGCGCACCTCCTGTACCTTGCCGTTGGCATCGGTGATTATCCAATGCCGATTCATCAGCCGGGCACTCGACTCACCGTCGTTACGGATGGTGATGGTGTAGGAGAAGACAAAACGATCTTCACTCGGCATGGATTGGGACTCCACATAACTGGTCTCAACCTGAACATCGATATGGTGTATAGAGGGTTTTTCCATATTATTTAGGTGGTCGCTCTGGTCTGGCGCATTAACAACTTCAACAGAGTGCAAGGTTACTGAGGGGATGCTGGTTGTGCAATGGGTTAAGAATTAAATGCCGGTGCCGATAATGGGGTTGACACGGAAATTTAGGATATCTGCCTGTGAGACGGTTTTTACTGATTAACCTGTTGGCGCTGTTTTTCAGCACCCTCTGTTGGGCGGCCGAAACGACGCCCCAGACCCAGGCGCTGGTTGCTGCCGCAATGCTGGGAGAGGTCGAGCGGGTTAATGATCTCCTTGCCCAGGGGGTCGATGCCAACAGCACCAACCCATCGGGCCGAAGCGCACTGCAAATCGCCGCGTTCAATGGCAATCAAAAGACGGTCAAGGCATTGCTCGCGGCAGGTGCGGATCCCAACCTGGCGGATGCCGGAGGGGTCACCCCCATCATGGAGGCCTCGGCATTCGGTCATCTGGAGATCGTACGGATTCTCCTATTGCGCGGGGTCGACGTGAATACCGCGGACAAGGCAGGCAATACCGCCCTCGGGCTCTCGAACCGGGGCAAGCATGCGGAGGTGTCGGCCCTGCTCACAGAGATGGGTGCAAAGGAAGGCGAGAAGAAAGACGCAAAATAGAGCCCCATGGCGTTAAGCACAGGTATCGAACAGCGTTTAGTAAGTAAAGGATTAAATTGATTGGAAATTGCACAGCAACGTGAACAAGGTCTAAGTAAAGCTGGAGATCTACACGAATAATCTTTATTAAGTTATTGAATAGGCTTGTAAGGTAAATGAACAGACACTATCACCATCGTAAACCGGATTTCTTTGCCGTGGTTCTGGTGTTGGTCATGCTCGGATTCGGTCTGACATTGGCAGTACAGGTCAGTTTGGTTGACCGCACTCATGTTGTGGAGAGCGAGGTCACCGAGACAATCCCCAAGGCGGGCTAACAGAAATTTGATTGATCTAGAGGTAAAAGACCGATTTTGTCATCACTTTTGATGACAATTTCATCGCTGTTTTAATCGCTGCCGGCAGTTCCGCTCCGCCGGCCTCAAGCGCCACCGTTGCGTGGTGTATCTCATCCTCTTTCATCTGTTCAAGGATGGCGATGCTCTTCCGGTCCTGGGCCGGGATGCGGTCGATGTGCTCATTCAAATGGGCTTCAACCTGGTGCTCGGTCTCCGCAACGAATCCCAGGCTCCACTTGTCCCCCGCCAACCCGGCTGCGGCACCGATGAGGAAAGAGCCGGTATACCAGAAGGGGTTGAGCAGGCTCTTCCTGCTGTCCAGCTCATGCAGGCGGGTTTCGCACCAGTCGAGATGGTCATTCTCTTCCTTTGCCGCGCGCTCCATTGAATCGCGTATTTCCGGCAGTTTTGCGGTCAGCGCCTGTCCCTGGTAGAGGGCCTGGGCACAGACCTCCCCGGTGTGGTTGATCCTCATCAGGCGTGCAGCCAGGTCACGCTCGTCCTCGCTCATCTCCGGTTCATCGACGGCCGTTGCAGGATTGTCCCGCTCGGTTACCTGGGGGCGTCCGAACAGGGTGCGTAGGGCCGTGTCGAATCCGATCAGCATCCGGTCGGCGCCGTTGAATCTCCGCATACTCATAACCAAACCATAGCGCTTTTAAGCAGGGTGATACAACCGCAAACTATCCCTTTTAGCCTCAATCGGGCCATTGCCGGTGGATCAATTCGGCAGGGTGCATGACCTGGATCGGAAGCCCGGCCTCCGCGATTAACTGGCGGAATTGCAGCGCACAACCCGTGTTGCTGGTAATCAGTATGTCCGCGCCGCAGGCCTGGAGATGTTCGATCTTCGCCTTGCCCAATCGCTTTGACAATTGCGCTTGGGTGATGAGGTAACTCCCGGCGGCACCGCAGCATAGGGCGTTTTCCCTCAAGGGGATAATCTCCGCCTGGGGAATCTTTCGCGCTAGCTGGAGAGCGCCGTCACTTCGGCAACTGCACGGCAGATGAACGGCCACCTTTCCCGCATAGGGCTTCAGCGGGGGGATCTCGCCATCCGACTGAGAGAGCAGGAAATCGCTGATGTCCACCACGGAAATATGGCTGGCTTGCTGCTCCCGTAGTTCGAGTTCGCAGGCGCTGGCCAGGGTGATCAGGGCCTGGGCATTGCTCTTCCTCGTTTGCCGGCGATTGGTATCGCAATAGCGATCCGCCTGCTCCTCCGCTCCATTGTGCCGATGCAGGGCGCCGCAGCAACACTGACTCTCCGGTATCTCCACCGCATAGCCGAGTTTGCGCAGCAGCGCCAGTCCCGCAATGATCAGCGACTGTTCCACCTGGTTGGTGACGCAACCGGTAAAGAGCTGCACCAGTCTGCCCCTGGGTCGGTCGGCCGGATAGAGTCCCGCCGGCAGAGGTTTCGTTGCGGCAAGCTGTCTGCCCAGTTCCGGCAGGCGTCGGTAGCGCTCGGGCAAAAGCCTGGAGGCCCATCGGTCAATACCGGTCTGTCGGAACGGGCGATAGATGCGGCTGATCAGTTGCAGCCGTTGCCGCTGCGTAAGTTGCGTGAGAAGCCAGGGCAGAACAGAACGCTTCGATCCGCGCTTGGCGATAAGACTGCGACTGGCATCGAGGAGTGCGCCATACCTGACCCCGGATGGACAGGCGGACTCGCAGCTTCTGCAACCCAGGCAGCGACTGAGGTGGGTTTCTATCCCGTTGTCGTGGTCGAGCTCGCCCGTCACCAGGGCCTGCATTAAACTGATACGTCCACGGGGTGAGTCAGCCTCGTGGGCGAGTAGCTTATAGGTAGGACACTCGGGAAGGCAGAGGCCGCACTTTACACAGCGGTCCGCTTCATTAAGCAGCTCTTCTGGGGTCACGATACAGGTTGCGCGGGGCCGGAATTGATGAATCAGGCCCTATGATAGCGGTTAATCGTCGTTGTATCATCGGCATTGAGTATTTACAGGCACCTTCGGTTGAAAAATACAACGGCTTGACCATGTCCTACTATCGCCATCATCTCTTCTTCTGCGTCAATCAACGCAGTGACGGCCGCCCCTGCTGCGCCCAGCACGGATCACAACGCATGCGTGACTATCTGAAGCAGCGGGTCAAGACATTGGGGCTTTCGGGCCCGGGGGGGGTAAGGGTCAATACCGCGGGCTGTCTGGATCGTTGCGACAAGGGCCCGGTGCTGGTGGTCTACCCCGAGGTGGTATGGTATACATTCGTCGACCATGAAGACCTGGATGAGATCCTGCAATCCCACCTCATCGAGGGCAGGGTGGTGGAGCGGCTGCTACTCGATTGAAGGGTGGCTGTCCTTGATCTGTGAATCCTGTCGGGAATGCAGTGTTCGATGTTAAAGAGGCGGCGGGAGCTGCCGCTAGCTTACTGACCCCCTGATTAGGGGGTTGGCGGCAGATTTCTGTTCCTTGCAAAAGCGTGAAGTGGTTTTGCATTGAGGAGAAAAATCAGCCAGGTGATTGCTTATAATCACTTGCATTACCCGAGTGATTGTATACTATTAAGAAATTAGTCTAAGTTTCTGCCCTTAATGGACTGTTTCCTATGGGATTTTGGAGTTTGCCATGTCAGGTTTAGCCCGCGTTCTAACCGCCCTGTTTCTGATGCTACTGCTCGTTGCCTGTGGTGGTGGCGATCCCGATGTGCCTTGGGATGCAACAACCTCAACGACGGACGGTGACAGTATCGACGATGCAGGCACTAGCGGGGCCGATATCTTCATCGGCAGTGGTTCGGGAACTGACTTCAGCGCCGGTACCCTGGATATCGCGGTGACATCCCTGGCGGCTGGCGGCCAGACCACGGTCTCGGCTACCCTCGCCGACTCGACCGGCAATCTCTTTCAGGACGGGGCCAGCGTGGCATTCAACACCGACTGCTTTTCAGTCGGACTGGCGACGATCGATACACCAGTAGAATCAGTAGGTGGGGTGGTAACTGCTACCTACGTCGCCGAGGGTTGTTCCGGTGCAGACACAGTACGGGCAACGGTGACGGTCAATGGCGATACCACCACAGCAACAGGCACCATCAATGTGCAGGCAGCAGAGATCGGATCGATGGAGTTCGTCTCCGCTGTTCCCCAACTCATCGGTCTGCGCGGCGTCGGCCTGACCGAGGTCTCCCGGGTATCCTTCAGGGTTTTGGATCAGAACGGCAACCCGGTACCCCAGCAGCAGGTCAATTTCCAATTGAGCACCGACGTGGGTGGGGCGAACATACCGTCCGGGGCTGAAACCGCTGTCAGTGATATCAACGGCCTGGTGGGTACAGATGTGAAGTCGGGCACCATTCCCACCGCGGTTCGGGTAACCGCCTCGCTGGCGTCCAACCCGCTGATCTCCACCCAGTCGGATGGTTTGATTATCTCGACCGGTATATCGGACCAGAACAGTATGTCCCTGGCCGCTGATATCTTGAATCCGGAGGGTTGGGATTTTGACGGTGAGAAAGTCGAACTGACGGTGCACGCCGCCGACCATTTCAACAATCCGGTCCCGGATGGTGCCTCGGTCTACTTCACCACCGAGGGTGGACAGATTCAGTCCCAATGCCAGATAGCTAACGGCAGCTGCAGCGTCGAATGGACGAGTTCGAATCCACGGCCGCAGGAGAACGACGTGCCAGGCGGTATGGCGGGTCGGATCACGATTCTTGCCAGCATGCTGGGCGAGGAGAGCTTCATAGACGCAAACGGCAACGGTGTCCTGGATAGTGGAGACACCGCGTTCGCTACCATACCGGAGGCCTTCCGGGACGATAACGAGGACGATGCCAAACATCCAACCCATGAGGAGTTCGTGGACTTCAATACCAACGGCATCTATGACGGCGCCAACAGCGATCCCAACTACAACGGTACCCTCTGCTGTGATAGCACAGCCGTAACCGCGGCGGAAGCGGCGGTGGCCGCGGGCGAGGATCCTGGAGTCTGTTTCGGCGTCACGCCTACCACGACGCCTGTCTGCAGCAGTGAGAAGAACATCAATGTGCGGGACGACATCGTCCTGACCATGGCGGAAAGCTTTGCCACCATTACCCATATCAGCGGTACCTTGGCGCCCGGCAATGCCGTCACATTCGAAATTGTCGGTAGTTTCACCGGGCAGATTATGCCGGCGGCTACAAGGATCACGGCAGAGCTCCAGGAAGGTAACATTGATGACTCGTATATTGTGCCGAATTCCAATTTCAATCCCCGTTTAAGCACACGCCTGGGCTCGGATATCTTCACATTTATTATTCCTGGCGATGCCATAGGACCGCTGACAATTTTAGTGGAAACACCAAAGGGCAACCTCACCAGGGCGGATTACAGTATAAATTAGGCGTGTAAATATCAGCTGTTTGATATTGGTCGAGGGGCATAGTTTCAAGCGCCAGCCCCCCTCCTGGGGGGCTGGTTCTAACTCTAGAATAGATTCAGTCTTGTCTCCTCACAGGGCCTCTCCGGTCCCCCAGCTAATCTGATCTCTGGTTGATCTGTCCGTGAGATGGGCATCCCATTTCACTGTATCGTAATACCTCATTACAGCCTGCCACAACTTGACGCTCCTCCATCTCACGGCGACAATGCCCCGATCTTCAACCATTGATACGGACCTCCCCGCCAGACAACAGTGAACAACAACGAACCACTGGTCAAAATCCGCGATCTCCACTTCTCCCACGGCGACAGGATGATCTTCGACGGCGTCGATATCGACATCCCCCAGGGCAAGGTGACCGCGATCATGGGGCCCAGCGGCACCGGCAAGACCACCCTGCTGAAGCTGATCGGTGGCCAGCTGCGACCCGACAAAGGAACCATCCTGGTGGATGGGGAGGAGGTCCACAAGCTCTCCCGCAAGGCGCTCTACCGGTTGCGCATGCGCATGGGCATGCTGTTTCAGAGCGGCGCGCTGCTCACCGACCTCAAGGTCTACGACAATGTCGCCTACCCGCTGCGCGAACATACCAATCTCCCGGAGTCGATGATCCGGCGCCTGGTGCTGATGAAGCTGGAGGCGGTGGGACTGCGCGGTGCCCGCAGGCTGATGCCCTCGGAGCTCTCCGGCGGCATGGCGCGCCGGGTCGCCCTTGCCCGCGCCATCGCCCTCGATCCGATGATGGTGATGTACGACGAGCCGTTTACCGGGCAGGATCCGATCTCGATGGGGGTGCTATCGCAACTGGTTCGGCGTCTCAACGATGCGGCCCGGCTTACCAGCATCCTGGTCTCCCACGATGTGGAGGAGACCGCCGGTATCTCCGATCTGATCTATGTGCTCTCCGGGGGCAAGGTGATCGAGTCAGGCACGCCGGAGGCCCTGGGTGTCTCCCAGTCACCCGCGGTAAAGCAGTTCATGGGTGGCTTGCCCGACGGTCCTGTGGGTTTTCACTACAGTGCGCCGAGCCTGAGTGACGATCTGTTGAGTATGCGGGGGGCGAAATAGTGCTCGATCTTCTGGCCCGTTTTGGCCGTCAGGGACTGGCGGCACTGGAACGACTCGGGCGCGGCCATCTGTTACTGATCCAGATTCTGGCAGGAGCGAGCAGCCTGATTACCCGTCTGGGGCTGTTGGTCGCCCAGCTCCACAGCATCGGTGTGCTGACCACCACGATCATCGTCGTCTCCGGCCTCTTTGTCGGCATGGTGCTGGGTCTGCAGGGCTACTACGTGCTCTCCCAATTCGCCGCCGAGGACAGCCTCGGGGTGATGGTGGCCGCATCCCTGGTACGGGAGCTGGGACCGGTGGTCACCGCCCTGCTGTTCGCCGGGCGCGCGGGCTCCGCCCTCACCGCGGAGATCGGTTTGATGAAGGCCACGGAACAGCTCTCCGGCCTGGAGATGATGGCGGTCGATCCGATCCGTCGTATCCTCTCGCCGCGGTTTTATGCCGGTTTCATATCCATGCCGCTGCTGGCCGCGCTGTTCAGCGCCGTGGGCATCATTGGCGGATATTTCGTCAGTGTGGGTCTGCTCGGGGTTGACCAGGGTGCCTTCTGGAGTCAGATGCAGGCCAAGATCGACTGGAACGAGGATGTCGTGAACGGAGTGATCAAGAGTCTGGTGTTCGGTTTCGTCTGCACCTGGATAGCCCTGTTTCAGGGGTATGATACCGTCCCCACCTCGGCCGGTGTCAGTCAGTCGACCACGCGCACGGTGGTCCATTCCGCATTGGCGGTTCTGGTGCTAGATTTTGTTCTGACAGCACTGATGTTCGGAGATTAGTCATGAATACGAGAGGATTGGAAATTAGTGTCGGTGCCTTCATGGCGGCTGGACTGGTAGCGCTGTTTTTTCTCGCCATGCAGGTCAGCAATTTGGCCAGTATTACCACCAGCGAAGGCTACGAAGTGACTGCCCGGTTCGACAATATCGGGGGATTGAAGGTGAGGTCGCCTGTCTCCATGGCGGGGGTGCGCATTGGTCGGGTCGTCAATATCGGGTATGATCAGCAGAGTTACGAGGCGGTGGTTACTATGTCCATCGACCCTGCCTATAATCAGATTCCGGATGACAGCATCGCCAAGATCTATACCTCGGGACTGCTGGGTGAGCAATATATCGGTCTCGACCCCGGTGGCAGTCTGGAGAGCCTGGAGCAGGGCAGTGAGCTGATGCTGACCCAGTCTGCGCTGGTATTGGAGGAGATTGTCGGTCAGTTTCTCTTCAGCAAGGCAGAGGAAAACGCAATCAAGGATGAACTTTAAGATATGACAATCACAACAGTAGAACGGGATGGGGCATTCCGTTTTCACGTACAGGGAGATATGACCTTCTCCAGTGTCAGGGATCTGCTGCAGCGTTCGACGGAACTCTTCTCTGCCGTGGATAAGCTGGAGGTCGATCTCTCCCAGGTGGACCATGCAGACAGCGCGGGACTGGCCCTGGTCCTGGAGTGGATGGCCCAGGCCGCAGAGCGAAACGCCAAGATCGTATTCACCGGCATACCGGAATCGATGATCTCGATCGCACGTCTGTGTCAGGTTGAATCGCTGTTGGACGGGTGCAGCTGAGTCCTTAAAGTGGGAATGAAGTGAAGATTCACTGTTTTTTGTGTAATTGGGTCTTGAAAAAAGATCTATTTTGGGATTGAATAATCAGTCCTATCCAGATGCCTCCCTCGATTTGTCTTACTTAAGCTTGTCTCACGGTGCCTTTCTGGATTTATAACGAGATTTTAATAAAGCGGAATGATTCATCTCTGCAATCCCCGATCAATCAGTTGGAGATCCTCGATCTATGAGTGAGCAGATTGTTCATGTAACCGATGATTCATTTGAATCGGAAGTGCTTCAGTCACCTCAGCCTGTGCTGATCGATTATTGGGCCGAATGGTGCGGTCCATGCAAGATGATTGCGCCGGTGCTTGATGATATTGCCAGTGAATACGATGGCAAACTGAAAGTTGTCAAGCTGAACATAGATGAGAACCCCAATACGCCACCCCGCTATGGCATCCGCGGAATTCCCACGCTGATGCTGTTCAAAGATGGCGAAGTCGAGGCAACGAAAGTGGGCGCTGTCTCAAAATCTCAACTTGTAGCATTTATCGATAGTAACCTGTAAAAAATCTCAGGCACCGGGCGTACCGTCACTGTCTGCCACCCCCAGTCCGCTGTAGACCACCTCGTTTCGTTCTGGTAGGGCCTGAAAAGCGAATCAACCAATAACCCCATTTGCCCTGTGTGGCCAATCTCCTTTCCAACTATTTCTCAGAAAAAACAATCCTGAATTACTATGAACCTGACTGAACTGAAGAAAAAGCCGGTACCTGAACTGGCAGACCTCGCCAACGAGATGAAAATCGAGGGTATGGCACGGACCCGTAAGCAGGATCTGATATTCGCCATTCTCAAAGCGCATGCGAAAAAAGGGGAGAGTATTTTTGGTGATGGGGTACTGGAAATTCTACAGGATGGTTTCGGTTTCCTGCGTTCAGCCGACAGCTCATATTTAGCGGGGCCTGACGATATCTACGTCTCCCCAAGCCAGATCCGCCGCTTCAGCCTGCGCACTGGTGATACCATTTCCGGCAAGATTCGCCCGCCCAAGGATGGCGAACGCTACTTTGCATTGCTCAAGGTCGACGAGATCAACTACGACAAACCGGAGAATGCCAAGAGCAAGATTCTGTTCGAGAACTTTACCCCCCTGTTCGCCAACAAGCGCTTCCACCTTGAGATCGGCAATGGCAGCACGGAGGATATAACAGCGCGTACCATCGATCTCTGCGCCCCGATCGGCAAGGGGCAGCGCGGTCTTATCGTCTCGCCACCAAAGGCAGGTAAGACGATGATGCTGCAGAATATCGCCCAGTCGATCACCCACAACCATCCGGAGTGTTATGTCATCGTGCTGCTCATCGATGAGCGTCCGGAAGAGGTCACCGAGATGGCGCGTTCGGTCCGGGGTGAGGTGATCTCCAGCACCTTTGACGAGCCGGCTACCCGGCATGTGCAGGTCGCGGAGATGGTGATCGAGAAGGCGAAGCGACTGGTTGAACACAAACGCGATGTGGTCATCCTCTTGGATTCGATAACGCGTCTTGCCCGTGCCTACAATACTGTGGTGCCATCCTCGGGCAAGGTATTGACCGGCGGTGTCGATGCCAATGCACTGCACAGGCCGAAACGATTCTTTGGCGCTGCGCGCAATGTGGAGGAGGGGGGGTCCCTGACCATCCTCGCCACCGCCCTGGTGGATACGGGATCGAGAATGGATGACGTCATCTACGAAGAGTTCAAGGGAACCGGCAACATGGAGGTTCATCTGGATCGGCGCATCGCCGAGAAACGCATTTTCCCTTCCATCAATATCAACCGTTCAGGAACCCGTCGCGAGGAGCTGTTGATGAAGCCGGATGAGCTGCAGAAGATGTGGATACTGAGAAAGATCCTCCACCCCATGGACGAGCTTGCCGCCATGGAGTTCCTCTATGACAAGCTGAAGGTCAGCAAGACCAACGACGAGTTCTTCGAGGCGATGAAGGGTTAAGCCCGTCTACAGTCAGGTTGCAGCATGGGTGCCCGATGGTCTCTGCAAGCTTGACTCCGTCCATTTAGAGCTCCTTTTCAACCAGTCGAATCAAATAGCGTAGGTTGCGGCTTGCCGCACCATTCAACGTACTCCCATCGGACGATTGTTTCTGTAGGGGCCTGCCCCACCGAGTACATTTTCACTGATTTGATTGGTGAGGCAGGGCCTCACCCCAGGCATTGTTCCCAGGCTCCTGTGTGGGAACGAATAAATGGTGCGGCAAGCCGCACCCTACCGATCTTTTTTTTCAATAGAGTTTGTGATCAAGATCTGAGGCTACTTACGACCATCTCAGCATCGGGGATGCGTTTGACTGAAGAACCGGTTACATTGTCGGCTAATCAATCAGCCTCACATAAACAATGAAAGCCATGATATTGGCCGCCGGCCGCGGCGAGCGGATGCGACCCCTTACCGACAAGCTGCCCAAACCGCTCCTCCCGGTCGCGGGTAAGCCGCTGATCGTGCACCAAATCGAAAGGCTTGCCGAAGCGGGGTTCAATGAGTTGGTCATCAACCACGCCCACCTGGGGGAGATGATCGAGGCCGCCCTCGGCGACGGTGCGGCCTGGGGAGTGGAGCTACGCTACTCGGCAGAGGGAGCGGCATTGGAGACAGGCGGGGGAATCTATCATGCACTTCCCCTGCTCGGGGATGAGCCCTTTCTGGTGGTCAATGGTGATATCTGGTGCGATATCGATTTCGCTCGTCTGTCGCTGAATCAGGGCGATATGGCGCATCTGGTATTGGTTCCTAATCCCAAATACCATCAAAAGGGTGATTTTCAGCTGCGGCAGGGACGGGTGAGCGATGGAGGGGAGGAGCGGCTGACCTTCAGCGGGATTGGTCTCTACGATCCGCGTATCTTCGCATCCGCTCGACCGACAGCGTTCCCGCTTGCGCCGCTGTTGAGGTCCATGATGGAGAAGGGGCTGGTCTCGGGCGAATGTTACCGCGGCCGCTGGATGGATATAGGCACACCCCAGAGATTGATGGAGCTGGAGCGACTGATCAGGCGTGGAAAACCACGGAGCGTCAAGCAAATCGTATAGAATTGAAGAATATGGAGGGGAGTGCGCGGACAATGGCCCTGGCAACTGTCTTCTCCGAGGTGAGGTATCTGCCGCTGAGGCGATCGGATCAGGGGAGAAGTCATGGGACAAGAAATAGAAACATGTGAATTCTCTGCACATGATTTTGCCGAATTTCAGCGCCGCCTTGCCAGGGAGACACAGCTTCTGGCCGAGTGGTTTGATGATGGGGTGTTCGTCTCTGAAGGGGCGATTGGCGGATTCGAGCTCGAGGCCTGTCTGCTGGATCGGGCTGCGAACCCCGCACCGCTTAATCAACCCTTGCTGGAGCGGCTTGACGAGTCGCTGGTGGTACCCGAGCTGGCGACCTTCAATGTGGAGATAAACAGCACGGCGAGGATGCTGCAGGGCGACGTGTTTGAACGCATGGCCGAAGAGCTGCAGTCGCTATGGGACAAGTGCAATCTGGCTGCGCAGCCGCTAGGTGCCAGAATGGGTATGATCGGTATTATGCCGAGCCTGCAACAGCAGGTACTGACACTGCACAATATGTCCCCACTGAATCGTTACCAGGCCCTCAACGATCAGGTTTTCAGGCTAAGGCATGGGCAGCCTCTCTCCATACAGATCGAGGGTAGGGAGACCCTGAATCTTGAACATGATGACGTCATGCTCGAATCGGCGGCGACCTCGTTTCAGATTCATTTACAGGTCGATGCCAGGCGCGCGGCACTCCTCTACAACCTGTCAAAAATCGCATCCGCGCCAATGGTGGCGGTGAGTGCCAATTCGCCCTATCTGTTCGGCCACGATCTCTGGGATGAGACGCGAATACCCCTGTTTGAACAGTCCATATCCGTGGGTGCATCGGATTTGACCAAGCGTGTCAGTTTCGGTATCCGCTACCTCTATGAGTCGATGATGGAGAATTTCGAGGCGAACTTCCAACGCTATCCGGTACTCTTGCCCTTGCTGATGGACGAACCGGTCGAGAAACTGGCCCACCTTCGGCTGCACAATGGAACCATCTGGCGGTGGAACCGCCCGCTGATCGGTTTTGACGACAGCGGCAGGCCCCATCTGCGTATTGAACATCGGGTGGTACCGGCGGGGCCGAGCGTGATCGATGCCATCGCCAACGCCGCCTTCTATTTCGGTCTGGTGATCGGAATGGCGGAACGCTTCGAATCACCGGAAACCGAGATGGGCTTTATCCGTGCGCGAAGCAACTTCTACAACGCGGCACGGCTGGGTCTGAAGGCGGAGTTTTTCTGGTTTGACTGGAAAACCTGTTCCGCCGAAACCCTGATCAGGGAACAGTTGCTTGGATTGGCAAGGGAGGGATTGCACGCGCTGGGCATAGAGCCGGCATCCATCGACTATTGGCTGGGTATCATTGAACAGCGCGTGATACGGGGGATGAATGGCGCCACCTGGCAACGTCGTTGGGTGGCCCGGCATGGCGCCCGATTTCAGGGATTGATGGAGGCCTATCTGGAGCATCAGGAGAGTGGCAGACCGGTACATGAGTGGTCGTTGTCTTAGATACCCCTGATTACAGCGGGTATGGGAGTTGAGGGTCGGTATGGTCAATTCGGGTAAACTATAAATATGCTGTCGGAAATCGATTATCTGCCAGAGAATCTGTTGACGCTGGAGGCAAAACAGCTCACCGATCACCTGAGTGGCCCCACCCTGATCCATCTGCCTGGGAGAAGAGAGGAGCCCCTCTTCGTCTCGGTCCTCATGCATGGCAATGAAACGGTCGGCTGGGAAGCGATTCGCACTCTGCTGAGCAGCTATCGGGGCAGGGAGCTGCCACGGGCCTTGAGCCTGTTTATAGGCAATGTGGATGCGGCTGCAGCTGGTCTGCGCATGCTCCCCGGGCAGCCCGACTACAACAGAATATGGTGTGGCAGCGAAATTGCGGAGACCCCGGAGCATCGGGTCATGGCAGAGGTGGTCGAACGCATGCGTCTGCGCAGGCCGTTTGCCAGCGTGGACATCCACAACAATACCGGGCTGAATCCCCACTACGCCTGCATCAACCGTTTGCATACCGAATTTTTTCACCTCGCCCTGCTCTTCTCCCGTACGGTGGTCTATTTTTTGCGGCCCAGGGGGGTGCAGTCGATGGCGTTTGCAGAGCTATGTCCGGCGGTGACCCTGGAGTGCGGCAAGGTCGGCAGTGTCCATGGTGTCGAACATGCCCGGGACTACCTCGAGGCCTGCCTGCATCTGGCGGAACACCCCCAGCACTCGGTAAGCCGCCACGATATCGATCTGTTCCACACTGTGGCCCAGGTCAAGGTCTCCCCCCATGTCAGTTTCGGCTTTAACCCGGGTGAGAGCGCTTTCGTCCTCGATCCCGATATCGATCATCTCAACTTCCGCGAATTACCCGCCGGTACCCTGTTCGGCTGGTTAAACGGCGCCGGTCTCGATGCCCTCGATGTCAGGGATGAAGAGGGCCGCGAGGTGGGCGACGACTATTTCACCATTGAGGAGGGCCAGCTCTGCCTCCATCGTTCGGTAATGCCATCCATGTTGACCAAGGACCTGGATGTGATCCGGCAGGATTGTCTCTGCTACCTGATGGAACGCTATGAATCCCACCTGTCAAAGCCCGCCACAAGTGCATCCGGAGGCGGCTGATCGGGAACTGCTTGCAGGGTCCGCTACTTTTCCAACAACGGATTGGCCTGCAGGTCCGCGTGATAGGAGGATCGCACCATGGGGCCGCTGGCAACACTGGAAAATCCCATCTCCCTGGCGATCTCACCTAGTCGATCAAACTCTTCCGGGGTGACAAAACGGGCAACGGGGATGTGATCCCTGCTTGGTTGCAGGTATTGCCCCAGGGTGAGCATCTCACAGCCATGCTGGCGTAGTGCCTGCATCACCTCGAGTACTTCGTCGCGTTCTTCCCCAAGGCCGAGCATCAGCCCCGATTTTGTGGGCAGATCGGGATGTTTCAGTTTGAAGCGCTGTAGCAGTTGCAGTGAGCCCTCGTAGTCCGCACCAGGGCGTGCCTGTCTGTAGAGTCGGGGTACTGTCTCAAGGTTGTGGTTGAAGACGTCGGGGGGGTCGGCTGCGAAGGCACGCAACGCCGTATCCATACGTCCGCGGAAGTCCGGTACCAGGATTTCGATTTTGGTCTGCGGTCGTTGGCTGCGAATGGCGGAGATGCATTGAGCGAAATGTTCACCGCCGCCGTCGCGCAGGTCGTCCCGGTCGACGGAGGTGATGACCACGTAGCTGAGCGCCATCGCGGCAATCGCCTCGGCGAGTTGTCTCGGTTCTTCCGGGTCGAGGGGGCCGGGTTTGCCGTGGGCGACATCGCAGAAGGGGCAGCGGCGGGTACAGATGTCCCCCATGATCATGAAGGTGGCTGTACCATGATGAAAGCACTCCCCCAGATTGGGACATGCCGCCTCTTCGCATACCGAACTCAAGCCTCGATCGCGCAGGATGCGTCGGATACGGCTAACCTGTTTGCCGAGCGGCGCCTTGGCGCGGATCCATTTGGGTTTGCGTGGTACCGTCTCCTGGGATTCCACCTTCACCGGTATGCGGGAGAGCTTGGATTTACCTCGCTGGTGGCTCTCCGGGGTTGTGCGCGACGGCGGAAGGATATCCTTGTCGAGACTCATGGTTCTACCTTTCTATCGACGAAGCTGAGAGTGTAGCCTAAAGCGGCAGCCAGATGGATGGAGAATTGCTTACCCAGGCCGGCAATGTCGGCATCGATATGCTGATCTGCGAGTTGGGTGACGCTGAGCCCGGGGTAGCCACAGGGATTGATGCGTTTAAAGGGTGAGAGATCCATGTCCACATTCAAACTGAGCCCGTGAAAGCTGCATCCCTTTCGTACCCTCAGTCCAAGGGAGGCGACCTTGCTGCCGTTGATATAGACCCCAGGGGCATCCCTGCGGGCGGCGGCCTCCACGCCATACTCCGCCAAAAGGGCGACAACCGCCTGTTCCAGGTGGGTCACCAGGGTACGCACGCCGATGCGGGCGCGGCGCAGGTCAAGCATCAGGTAGGCGATGAGCTGTCCGGGTCCGTGATAGGTGACCTGGCCACCGCGGTCTGTCTTGATCACCGGTATTTCGCCGGGTTCGATGAGATGCTCACTCTTTGCCGCCTGTCCAAGGGTGAATACGGCGGGATGTTCGAGTAGCCAGAGCTGATCGGGACTGTTGCCGCTGCGTGCGTTGGTGTACGCCTGCATCGCCTGCCAGGTATCGGAGTAGGGCTGCAGTCCGAGCTGTCGGACCAGGAGTCGGTGGGCCACCTTTAGAGGGCCATCACCACTTTTTCGTGGGCGCTTAGATCGTGGTAGATGGCATCGAGCTGGGCCTTGCTCTGCGCGCGCAGGGTGATAGTGACAGAGATCCACTTGCCCCCCTTGCTGAACCGGCTGTTGACGGCGGTTTCGTGGAGCTCCTCGGTATGGCGGCTCACCAGCTCCACGATCATCGCCTCGAAGCCCGGCTCTGCCTTGCCCATCACCTTGATCGGGAAATCGCAGGGAAACTCCAGCAGTGTCTCTTCGTTCCGATCCACGGTGATCCGCCCTCACTCAAGCCACAGCAGCGCACTATCCTTGATCTGCTGCCAGATATTGCCGTCAGCGATGCTCTTCAGTGCGATCAGGGGGACATAGGTAACAGGTTCGCCATTCAGGGTGACGCTGACCTGGCCGAGTACCTCACCCTGTTTGATCGGTGCCATGATCTTCGGTTCTATCTCCATGCTGGCATTGAGATTTTTGTATTGATGACGGGGAATGGTGACATTCAGATCCTGGTCGAGACCGAGGGGTAGTTTCTCTTTCTCCCCTTTCCAGATGCGTGCCCGGTTGAGCACCTCCCCTGCGCTGTAGAGCTGATGGGTCTCATAGAAGCGAAATCCGTAATTGAGCAGGCTTTGGCTGGCCTTGGCCCTGGCTTCCTCGCCCTTGGTCCCCATCACCACGGAGATCAGGCGCATATTCTCCCGCTGGGCAGAGGCGACCAGGCAATAGCCGGCGGCTTCGGTATGTCCGGTTTTGATGCCATCCACACTCTCATCCCGCCACAGCAGCTTGTTTCTGTTGTGCTGTTCTATTTCATTGAAGACAAATGATTTGTCCCGGTACCAAGGATAATATTCCGGAAAATCCCGGATCGTGGCCGCTGCCACCTTGGCGATATCCGACGGTGTGGTGTAGTGGTCGTCGTGGGGGAGCCCGGTGCTGTTGACGAAGTGTGTGTTCGACATCCCGAGACGACTGGCATGGTTGTTCATCAGTTCAGCAAAGGTGGCCTCACTGCCAGCGATATGCTCGGCGAGGGCGACACAGGCATCGTTGCCGGACTGGATGATCATGCCTTTGATCAGATCGATGACCTTGACCTTCTTTCCAACCTCGATGAACATGCGCGATCCCGGCGTACGCCACGCCTTTTCGCTGATTAGCACCCTGTCCTCCAGGTTGATATTGCCCTGTTTCAATTCACTGAAGACCGCGTAGGCAGTCATGATCTTGGTCAGGCTGGCGGGTTCGAGTCTGTTTTCCGTACCCTTTGCGGCGAGTCGCCGGCCGCTGTGAAAATCGACCAGCAGATAACCCGAGGCCGAGACCTCCGGGGGGGCGGGGGTCGGCGATACCGCATGGGCTGGGAAGGCGACTAGGAAAAATAGCCATAACAGCGTTTTGTTTAACTGGCTGTGGAAGTGGTAAAGATGCATAGGTGTGTGTTGGGTGGCTGGCATAGTGATGCGCTATTTTATAAATCCGTTAACGAATGACAACATGGGGATCGGCAATACCGAGCTTGGCTAGTCGTTGACTGAGATGATCGGCGAGTTCCACGCTGGCGATGGGCCCCACCTGTACCCGGTAGACCGGACGTTCGGGATTTTCGCTGTCTTCTATGAGTACATCGGTTTGCAATTGTTCCTCAAGTCTTCTTTTCAGGCGTTGCGCATTCTCAGGGCTGCCGAAGGCACCGACCTGGAGAAAGAGTTCCGGCAGCATGTTTCCTTTTCTCAGCTTCATCGGTTTTGTCGCGACGGCCTTTTTCGGACGTTCCGGATCGAGACTTACCACCTCGACCAGGCCCGTACCCTGACCGGTAATACCGAGCTTCCAGGCCGCGGTATAGGAGAGGTCGATCAGGCGGTTATCGTGAAATGGACCGCGATCGTTGACCTTTACCACCACGCTGCGGTTGTTTTTCAGATTGGTAACGCGCACATAACTCGGTAGTGGCAGGGATTTGTGCGCCGCGGTCATGGCGTACATGTCATAGGTCTCACCGCTGCTGGTGCGCTGGCCGTGAAACTTGCTGCCATACCATGAGGCGATGCCGCGTTCGCTGTAGCCCTTGTAATCATCGAGGGTGTGGTAGCGCTTGCCGAATACCACGTAGCTCTCCGGGTTGCCGTAACGGCTCCGTGGCTCCGCCTTGGGAACCGCATCGGGTATGGCTTCGATATTGGCGGGAGGCGGATGACGATGGCTGATGCCGTCCTGGGTGGATACCCGTGCTACCCTGCCGGTGCTGCAAGCGCTGATAAGCGCCATGCCGACGACCGCGATGATCGCAGTCAGCAGCGAATTCCTGGCGCTAGATCCTATGCTGTTTATCTGTATCATCTACCTGGCTGTTTCCGCGGCCATCTTGGCGGCATGGATCTCCTGGCTTAGTTGATAGACCGCCATGGCGTAGAGGTTGCTGTGATTGTAGCGTGTTATGACGTAGAAATTGTGCAGTCCCAACCAATACTCATGCTTTTCACCTGCATCGAGCTTGACCAGGCTGGTCAGCGAGTCGGCGGCGGGTGTTTCGCCGCTTAGCGGCCGGACTCCTTTCGCCAGCAGCTTGCCAAGCTCGATACTGGGCTTCATACCCGCGTCAACGAAGGTCTGCAGATCCTCCCCGCCGACGGTGAGCAAGGTGATCGGTTGGTTGGGTCTCCAGCCATGGGTTTTAAAGTAGCTTGCGACGCTGGCGATGACATCGGCCTTGCTGTTCCACAGGTCGCGTCTGCCGTCGCCGTCATGATCCACGGCATAGCGTCGGTAACTGCTGGAGATGAACTGAGGCATGCCCATGGCGCCGGCGTAGGAACCCGTTGCGCTTTCCCGGTCAACGCCCTCCTCTCGGGTAAGCAGCAGAAACTGCTCCAGTTCACGGCGAAAGAAATCGGCCCGCTTGGGATAGCCGAAGGCGAGTGTGGTGAGGGCATCGAGGACCCGGTAGCGGCCGGTGTGCTTACCATACCGCGTCTCTACACCGATGATGGCGACGATGATTTCCGCGGGTACCCCGTACTGTTCACTGACCGAGGCCAGCAGGGCTTCGTTCTGCCGCCAAAACTGAACTCCGCCAGCCACCCGGTCCGGCTTCAGGAATATGGCGCGATACTCATGCCAGGCCTTGGATTCCGCGGGGCGGGTGATCGCGGCGATGATATCGTCTCTGAACCTTGTGCCGTTCAACAACCGCTCGACTTGACCCGCATTGAAATTGTGTTTGCTCGCCATCTCCTGGGCAAACTTCCTGAACTCGGTCGTCTGCTGCTGCGTATGGGCACAGGCGGCGGTGGTCAAAGCGAGGCTGGATAAGAGTAGGAGTCGGATAATAAGTCGCATGATCGTTTTATGTAGGTAGTAGTTTTTTATGGGTGTGGATGGACATCAGCATACCGAAGCTGGCAAGAATGGTCACCAGGGAGGTACCGCCATAGCTGATCAGCGGCAAGGGTACACCGACAACCGGCAACAGTCCGGTAACCATCCCGGCGTTGACAAATAGATAGACGAAAAATACCAGCGACAGCGATCCGGCTAGGATTCTGCCGAAGGTGTCCTGGGCCTGGGTGGCGATATAGAGGCCACGCAAGATAATGAAGAGATACAGGGAGAGCAGCGCGAGTACGCCGACCAGGCCGAACTCCTCTGAGATTACCGAGAAAATGAAATCGGTGTGCCGTTCCGGGAGAAACTCGAGGTGGGACTGGGTGCCGTTGAGCCAACCCTTGCCACTGATGCCGCCGGAGCCGATGGCGATTTTTGATTGAATAATATGGTAGCCGGTGCCCAGCGGATCGCTCTCCGGGTTGAGGAAGGTCAGTACGCGCTGGCGTTGGTACTCGTGCATGAAGTACCAGGCAACCGGACCGAGGGCCGCCAGCAGCATGCCGATGGCGCTGATGACCCGCCAGCTGATACCGGCAAGAAACAGGGCGAAGGCGCCTGCGGTCGCCACCAACAGCGCAGTGCCGAGATCGGGCTGTTTCGCGATCAGCAAAACCGGAAACAGGGTGAACAGTCCGGCCAATATCAGTCTGGCGGGGTTGGGGGGCAGCCGATGCTCCGCCAGATACCAGGCGATCAGCATTGGCAGGGTAAGCTTGAACATCTCCGAGGGCTGAAAGCGGATGAACCCCAGGTCGAGCCATCGCTGCGCCCCCTTGCCCTCCTCACCGAATATGATTACCGAGATCAGCATCAGTATCCCCACTGTGTAGAGCGCGGGGGACCAGCGTCGTATATTGGCCGGGTGGATCTGTGCCAGGGCGAACATTGCAACAAACCCTATGCCCAGACGGACAAGCTGTTTTTGCAGCAGTACCAGCTCCTTGTCACCGGCGCTGTAGAGAACGGTCAGGCCGGCACCCGAGAGCAGGATAAGGCCGGTCAAGAGCGGCAGGTCGATATGCAGCCAGGCCAAAAGGCCGCTTGCCTGGGCCGGCTGTGATTCATAGAAGGTGACCTGGTTCCTACCCAGCATCGTGATCTCCCAGCAGATAGCGATCCATGACCTTGCGCGCTATGGGTGCTGCGACGGAACCGCCATGACCCCCGTTTTCCACCACCACGGCGATTGCGATACGCGGCTCCTCCACGGGTGCGAAGGCGATGAACAGGGCGTGATCGCGCTTACGCTTTTCCACCGTCTCTTCATCATACTCCTCATCCTGTTTTACGCTGAAGACCTGGGCGGTTCCTGTTTTTCCCGCGATCCGGTAGTGATCTGTCTGAATGGAACGCGCGGTACCACGGAGACCTTCTACAACTTGTGACATGGCACGGATGACCTGCTCCCAATGCGTGGGGTCGAGTTGATGCAGGTCGTCAATGATCTTCGGACTCTCCACCTCCGAGCCGTCTGGGTGTTCAATGGTGTGGACCACCCTGGGGCGGATATGGTGACCCTTGTTTGCCAGAGTGGCGGTGGCGGAGGCAAGCTGCAGGGGAGTGGCCAGAAAATAGCCCTGACCTATACCGACGATCAGGGTCTCGCCGGGGTACCAGGGTTCCCGCCGCCGTTGCTGCTTCCATTCCCGGCTCGGCATCAACCCCGACAGTTCACCGTCCAGGTCGACCCTGGTCGGTTTTCCGAAGCCGAATCCCGAAAGGTACTCGTAGAGCCTGTCTATACCCAGGGTGCGGGCAAGCTCGTAGTAGTAGACATCGCAGGATTCGACGATTGCGCGTTCGAGATCGACTTTTCCATGGCCCCATTTCTTCCAGTCGCGGTACTTGTGATCCTTGCCGGGAAGCTGGTAGTAACCGGGGCAGTAGTTCTCCTGGCGGTAGCCAACCACATTGTATTCCAGGCCGGCGAGACCGATAAACGGCTTCACCGTGGAGCCCGGGGGATACTGCCCACGGATGGCGCGGTTGAAGAGGGGGTTGTCGAGAGAGGATTCCAGCTCTCGATAGGCCTTGGCGCTGATCCCCTCGACAAACAGGTTGGGGTCATATCCGGGTTTGCTTACCAGGGTAAGCACCCCACCTGTCTTGATATCGATGGCGGCGACGGCGCCATTGTAGTCGCCCAGGGCCTCCAGCGCCGTTGACTGCAGTTGCATATCCAGGAACAGGTGCAGGTTGTCACCAGGCCTCGGGGGTTGACTCTCAAGCACCCGCAGTACCCTGCCCTTGGCGTTGACCTCCACCTGTTGCAGGCCGACCTGGCCATGCAGCATACCCTCGTAGCTCTTCTCAACACCGTTCTTACCGATGAAATTTGTGCCCCTGTAGTTGGATGTATCGATGATCTGCAGCTCTTGCTCGTTGATGCGCCCCACATATCCCAGCAGGTGGGCGGTCTCAAGGCCTTGGGGATAGTCGCGTAGCAGGCTTGCCTTGACATCGACCCCCAGGAAGTGGTGACGATTGACTGCGATGCGGGCGACCTCCTCATCCTCCAGCCTCACCCGAATCGGGATACTGTCGAATCGCCTGCTCTGTCTGCGTAACTGATGGAACCTGTGGATGTCATCTTCGTCGATATCGATGATTTCGCTCAGTGCCTGGATGGTGAGATCGAGGTCATCTGTCTTCTCCGGGGTGATCTCCAGGCTGTAGGCGGGCAGATTCTGTGCCAGTATGGTGCCGTTGCGGTCATAGATCAGGCCCCTTGTGGGCGGCAGGGGTTCAAGCTTTACCCGGTTGTCCTGGGAGAGGGTGGTATAGTGTTCGTGACTCTCAACCTGGAGGTAAAACAGACGTCCAACCAGGATTGCCAGGATCAACAGCACGAGGGTGCCGGAGGCGATGGCGCGCCCCAGGAACAACTGGCTCTCATGTAGATAGTCCTTGATAGAGGATTGGGGCACCCGTTTCTCCTATGCTCAGTCCATACAGGCCTTAACTCAGGCTAAAGCGACGTCTCAAATCCCTCAGAATAAAAAATACCCAGGGCCAGAGCAGGGTACTCACCAAGGGGGTGATCCAATACCAGAGTGAGGGTGTCGGATAGCCCGCCGCTCCGGTGGACCAGAGTGCCAGTAGGCGTTCCACCAGCAGCAGGATGAATATAGTGAAGACTTGCTGCCGCAATGGCATTACCCTGACCCGTAGGTGCAGCTTCAACATAATATAGGCGATAACCGAGAATCCCAGCGCA
This sequence comes from Candidatus Thiodiazotropha sp., assembly GCA_040793985.1. GTDB lineage: Bacteria > Pseudomonadota > Gammaproteobacteria > Chromatiales > Chromatiaceae > Thiodiazotropha. Next base: position 188,861 of record JBFNJI010000003.1, read on the forward strand.
TGTTGGCCCAGCAGTGTGCCGGTGAGTACATCCAGCAGCAGGCCTGTTGTCCAGCTGACGCCGACGCCAATGCGCTCGGGCATGGCCATGCACCAGTAGATCAGGATCAGGGCGACCCACTGTGGTCGATAGGTGACGGCCCACTCCGGAAGCGGCATGATGGTAAGGATAAAGCCGGCCAGCAGCGTCAGCACGACCACATAACGACGGGATTGGGGTTGCGTGATCACTCTTCCCCCTCACCGCTCTTTTCCGGTTTCAGTACCGAATCATCGGTTTCCTCCCCGGATTTGGGTTCCGCCCCCATGTTGGGGTCGAGGGTCCATACCAGCAGGACTTCGCGAATGCGGTCGAGATGGGCCGTGGTCTGTGCGATTACCGAGGCAAAGGGCTGACCGGGTTCACGCCTCACCTCGATCACCTCCGCCACGGGATAGCCGGGTGGAAAACTGCCTCCCAGGCCTGAAGTGGTCAGCAGGTCCCCGACCTTGATATCGGCATTGTTCGGCAGATGGGGCAGTTCAAGGCGATTGATCAGGCCGGTACCCAGGGCGATGGTGCGAAGGCCGTTGCGATTGACTTGTACAGGCAGTGCGTGGGTGGCGTCTGTGATCAGCAGCACACTGGCGGTCAGCGGACTGATGTGGGTTACCTGGCCGACCACGGCATTGGCGTCGACCACCGGTTGGCCGACAAAGAGTTCGGAGGTGGATCCCTTGTTGATCAGCACCTGCTGGCGAAAGGGGTCCTGTTCCACTGAAATCAATTCGGCGATCAATACCATGTCGCCAACCTTGAACGAGGAGTCCAAAAGGCCCCGCAGGCGCATGTTCTCGGCCTCGAGGGATTCGAATTTCTGCTGTCTGGCTCGCAGCAGCAGGTTCTCCGCGTGGAGGCGCTCCCGTTCCGACTCCAGTTCGTCGCGGCTGGTAATGGCATCACTGGCGGATTCACTCAGGATCACCGGTAGGGAGGCGAGGTATTGGACCGGAAACAGCAGCACCGAGAGTCCCGAACGCAGGGATTCCAGGTGGTTGTAGCGATGGTCCAGGACCATGATGAGAATGGATAGCAGCACCGCCGTCACCAGCCTGGTGGTGATCGAGGGGCCCTGTGTGAAGATGAGTTTAATGGCTGAATGACTCCGCTATCAATTCACCGGCTCCCTGTCTCGATCTGGCGGTGCAGTTTTCTGCTTGTTTGTCTCCATCCAGGTGCAGGGAGTCAGGCTAGTCAACCATATGGCTAGTCAACCATAAAGAACTCGCCACCCCGTTCATCGATGAGCTCCAGCGCACGCCCGCCACCTCGGGCCACGCAGGTGAGCGGGTCCTCGGCCACGATTACCGGCAGGCCGGTCTCTTCCTGGAGCAGGCGATCTATGTCCTTGAGCAGCGCACCCCCCCCGGTGAGGACGATACCGCGCTCAGCAACGTCGGCGCCGAGCTCGGGCGGGGTCTGCTCCAGTGCGGTCTTGACCGCACCGACAATGCCCGAAAGCGGCTCCTGCAACGCTTCCAGGATCTCATTGCTGTTAAGGGTGAAGCTGCGTGGAATGCCTTCAGCCAGGTTTCGGCCTTTGACATCGATCTCCTTGACCTCGTTCCCCGGATAGGCGGAGCCGATCTCATGCTTCACCCGTTCCGCGGTGGCTTCGCCGATCAGGGTGCCGTAGTTGCGGCGAACATAGTTGACGATGGCCTCGTCGAAGCGGTCGCCACCAACGCGGACCGAATTGGCATAGACAATGCCGTTTAACGAGATGATCGCTACCTCGGAGGTTCCGCCGCCGATATCCAACACCATGGAACCCCGGGCCTCGTCCACAGGCAGACCGGCACCGATGGCGGCTGACATCGGTTCTTCGATCAAGTAGACCTCTCGGGCCCCGGCGCCGGCGGCAGATTCCTTGATTGCCCGCCGTTCAACCTGAGTGGAGCCGCAGGGCACGCAGACCAGCACCCGTGGGCTTGGTCGGATGATCCGGCTCTCATGCACCTTATGGATGAAGTACTGCAGCATCTTCTCGGTGACGGTGAAATCGGCGATCACACCCTCTTTCATCGGTCTGATGGCGGTGATGTTGGTGGGGGTTCGGCCAAGCATCTTTTTTGCATCCTCACCCACGGCAACAACCGATTTAGCCCCGCCTGGTCCCCGGTCCTGGCGAATAGCCACCACCGAGGGTTCGTTTAGCACAATGCCCTGGCCACGGGCATAGATCAGGGTGTTGGCGGTACCTAGGTCGATGGAGAGGTCATTGGAAAATATGCCTCGTATGCGTCGAAACAGCATGGATCTTTATCTTTTATCTCTGTTGTTGAGGGTTTGGCTGAGTCCCGGGCAGCTAGCCGTTGTGCGCTTACTCCACGGACAGGTACTCAGACCGAACCGAAAGTTGGTTAATCTATCAATGGTACAGGAGTTGGGCAAGAATGGGGATGGGGAATTGTGCGGATCGGCTAATATTTCGTGTCCGGTTTTGCCGCTGTCTCAGGGTGAACCCCGATCGGTGCGGCGTGGTGGGGTGCGCGTTGCCCCCCACCACGCATGGCCTAGTCGTCCTCTTCAATACTGGTGGCGACGAGCACCCCGTTACTGTAGTTGCCCTTCACCTCGGTGGTCGTCTCGTTGAAGCTGTAGTCAGACACGCCAGAGGTGTCGATGGTGATGCCAAAGATCTCGATCGTCGATGCGTTCACCAGTGTGGGGGTCCCCTCGACCTCTGCAGAGTGATTTGACGGTGGTTGTTCGAGCTCCAGCTTGCTGGCCACGAGCATGCCGTTATCGATGTAGATCTTCGCCTCAAGATAATCGGTCGCTACCAGCTGCTCCAGGGTTAAGCTGGGGTCTTCGCCAACTTCGTTCTTCATGATGGTGGAGTTGTCTACCTTGATGGTTTGGCCAAGCAGGGTCAGGGTGCCGGCGCTTGCATCGACATTGCCAATTCCGAGAATGCCGCTGATTTCACCGCGCTCAGAGGCAACGGCCTTCAGCTCTATCTCTTCGGCGAGCAGGACATCGCCGTTCATCACCCCCTCGACCTCGGCGACTCGACCCGCGGTGAGTTGAGTGGTGGCGCCGCTCAGGGAGGTGGCAGAGGCGTCCACGACCTGTCCGTTGAGCGAGAAGAGATCGTTGGTGTCGAGGGATTGGGTGATCTGGCCCTCGATTTCAACCTCTTCGCCATCCTCGGCCACTACGCTGCTGCCGTCACCTTCGATCTCGATGGAGCTGGCGACGAAGTGGCTGCCGGAGAAGCTGTTGCCCTCAACCTCCACAAACGTGCCTTGCGCCGGGATCGACTCGACGTTCGAGGCGTCGATGGTCAGGCTGCCGATCTGGAACAGATCGCCGGAGATCCCGGTGACAACGCCCGAGACCTCCAGTTCACCGCCGGCCCAGGCGAGGGACGTGACCTCGATGCGGGTCGCCAAGACGGTTCCGGAGCCATCGGTGAATCCGCTCACTTCCACCTCGCTGTTGACCGGAAGGTTCTCCAGCAGGGTGGAATCGAGAGGGTTTTCGTAGACCGTGTCACCATCCACGCTGACACTCTGATTCATGACGCTGAGGGTGTTGCTGCTGGCAATGTCGTTGCTGGTGACCAGGCCTTCTATCAGGCTGTCATAGGCCACCGATTCCGCGTCACCAGTGGCGTTTGCCGCATCGCTGCTACCGCTGATGCGAACCACCATGCCGATCGCCAGATCATCCTGGGTCGCATCGAGGCTGTCGACGGTAAAGCTGGCGTTATCGGTGTTGAACTCGATGCCATTGACAAAGATGGAACCAAAGTTGGTTACCCTGCCCTGGGTAATGCCGGTCCCGCCAATGCCGCCATCGGCAACCTGGTTACCACCGGCGCCGCCACAACTGTAGAGTGCAACGACCGAAGTACCCATTGTCACCGAAATCAGGAATTTGAGAAGCAGTCTATTCATCCGGTGTTACATCCTGTTCGAAATAGTAGATACCGATCCCGGCATGTTTGCGACCTGTACCAGCGGAATTCGGGTTGAGGTCACGATCGTGCTGCGAGAGATATTTATCGCACTCAACCAGCAGGGCCTGCGACTTTTCGGCACTCATGTTGCGGAAATCGTGGAGTGCCTCCAAGGGCAGGTTGTCGTAAGAAACCTTGCGTTGGAAGTAGGGTGTCTGGGAGCCCTGCTGGAGATTATGATCGATGGTGTTGAGCAAAAGTTGCACATCCGTTCCCAGGATATGCAGCTTGCCCGTCTCACCGGTGCGTGGCACATAACCGTCGCTGAGGAGCGTGATCTTGCCGCTCTCGTCTTTGGCGATGGTGCCGACCCGCATCAGTTCGTCATAGATGGCACGTGGCGGCACATCACCGCTGTGCTCCTTGACCAGTGTGCTGAAGCTTGCCACTCCCTTGTCGAAGTAGAGCGCGGCGGGAGCGCCCTTCTTGGTCTGAAACCGCGGATCCCGCAGCCACCCTGAAATCACCCTGGCTGCACGGTTGTACTGATGCGCTATGGCGCTGTTGTCGGGGGTGTCTATTTTTTTCAGTCGACTCACTTCCTTGCGGGTCAATCCAGTGATCACGGATACTCGCGAGACCGTCTGTTTGCGGCCTGGTATGCCAAACTCCTTGGATGCCACGTCCATAAAGGTCCATTTGCTCAAGTCGGCAAAGTCACCGTAGGTGAAGCCATTGCGCAGCATCAGCCTGACCAGGGGTCTAAGCAGTCTCAGGATGGATGCGGTAAGTGTCTTACGAATCTCGTCCATGGGCTTTATTCTAACCAGTTGACTCTCTCAATTAATTCGGATTGGTACTACTACTACTCTATATATCAGCCATGACTGGAAGTCGTTGATAATTATCGCTCCCCAGGCAGGATTGTTGATACATATCCAGACCGTTCTCACTTATCTCCCCGTGGATCGACCTGCCGTGCCAGGGATGGTCCCTATCCGCGTCTGATGTTGGGAATTATATCCCAAGATGCCGATAAATTGAATTATAGATCCTCTATTTCATTATCAGAAATTAAAATTCGATCACACTTCAGTTTGAAATACTAACCCATTGTTTAACAAAATTATTCCCCTCAGCTGGGAGGGCGCGCTTCTACGCCTTCGCCACAATATCCAAATACCTGTCGATGCTCGTTCCGCCAGACGAGCTCAAAAAACCGCCCCTCCCTGGTGACGTCGAGCCGCAACATGTATCCAAAATGGAGAATATGGTAGATTTGCCCCTTTTGCAGAGCAGGTTGCAGGCGGATGTCTCTAGATAAGTCCGATGTTGAAAAAATAGCCCATCTTGCGCGAATGGCCCTGGATGAATCCCACATCGAGGCCTATGTCGAGGATCTCAGCAATATTCTCGATCTGGTGGAGCAGCTGGAAGCGGCGGATACCGATGCCATCGAACCCATGTCCCACCCCCTCCATATGGCGCAGCGATTGCGTGTGGATGAGGTGACCGAGGGTGATTGCCGGGGGGCCAATCAGGCGGTGGCGCCGAGAGTGGAGAGTGGTCTCTATCTGGTACCCAAGGTGATCGAATAGCAAGCTGCGTTGGCGGATTATGGCGCAACTGAAAGCAACCACATAGATACCCATTGGACACAAACCATACCATGCACAGTAAATCCATTGCCGAGCTGGGTACAGCCCTGCAGGCGGGTGAATTCACCAGTGTTGAGCTGACTCGTCATTTCATCGACCGTATCGAGCGCATGAATGGCGAACTCAATGCCCTGATCACCCCCACACCGGAACAGGCACTGCTCGAGGCCGAGGCAGCAGACCGGGTGATTGAATCAGGAAAGGCGGGTCCCTTAACCGGTATTCCCCTGGTGCAGAAGGATATTTTCTGTACCAAGGGGGTAAAGACCAGCTGCGGCTCCAAGATGCTGGACAATTTCATCTCTCCCTACGACGCAACGGTGGTGGAGCGGCTGAAACAGGCCGGAGCGGTCTCCTTGGGCAAGGCGAATATGGATGAGTTCGCCATGGGTTCATCGAATGAGACCAGTTACTATGGCTCAGTGCGCAATCCCTGGGACAGGGAAAGGGTACCGGGTGGCTCCTCCGGTGGATCGGCTGCGGCCGTCGCCGCCAGAATGGCGGTGGCTGCCACCGGCACCGACACCGGTGGCTCGATACGCCAGCCGGCGGCACTGTGCGGTATCACCGGTCTGAAGCCCACCTATGGCCGGGTCTCGCGCTACGGCATGATCGCATTCGCCTCCAGTCTCGATCAGGCCGGGCCGATGACACGCAGTGCCGAAGATGCCGCCCTGATGCTGCAGGCGATGGCGGGATTCGATCCCAAGGACTCGACCTGTGCCGATGAGCGCGTGCCCGACTATTCGGCATCCCTGAACGACTCCCTGCAGGGCTTGAAGATAGGGCTTCCACGGGAATATTTCGATCAAGGACTGGATAGCGCTGTCGCGGCATCCGTCGAAGAGGCGATCGCTCTCTACAGGCAGCTTGGCGCGGAGATCATCGATGTCAGCCTGCCCAACACGGGCTTGGCGGTTCCGACCTACTATGTCGTGGCGCCGGCAGAGTGTTCTTCAAATCTCTCCCGTTTCGATGGCGTGCGTTTCGGCTATCGTTGCGAAGATCCCAGGGACCTGGAAGATCTCTATAAACGAACCCGGGGAGAGGGATTCGGCGCGGAGGTCAAACGTCGTATCCTGATCGGCACCTATGCATTGTCCGCGGGGTATTACGACGCCTACTATCTGAAAGCACAGAAGACCAGGCACTTGATATCCGACGATTTCAAGCGCGCCTTTGAATCGGTGGACGTGATCATGGGGCCTACCGCCCCGACTACCGCCTTTGCGCTCGGCGAGAAGATGAATGATCCGGTGACCATGTACCTGAATGACATCTATACTATCGCCACCAATCTTGCGGGATTGCCGGGGATATCGATTCCGGTACGTACGGTGAATGGACTGCCTGTGGGATTGCAGATCATCGGCAACTATTTCAACGAGGGAAAACTGCTGAATGTGGCGCACCGCCTTCAAGCAGAAACACAATGGCACCTTCAGGCACCTGAAGGCTTTGCATGAGTCAATTGACCTAGGCATCAAATCAAGAGAGTTTTAGAGAACAGCTATGCAGTGGGAAACCGTTATCGGGCTTGAGATTCATACCCAGCTGGCGACAAGGTCAAAGATCTTTTCCGGTGCTTCCACCGCCTATGGCGCCGAGGCGAATACCCAGGCCTGCATTGTCGACCTGGGATTTCCCGGTGTCCTGCCGGTGCTCAACGAGACAGCGGTGGATATGGCGCTGAAGTTCGGCATTGCGGTTAATGCTGAGATTGCGCCGCGGTCGGTGTTTGCCAGGAAGAACTACTTCTATCCCGATCTGCCCAAGGGTTACCAGATAAGCCAGTTCGAATTACCGATCGTTGGCAAGGGCTCGATCAACATAGATCTCGATGATGGCACGCAAAAGGAGATTGGGATCACCCGGGCTCACCTCGAAGAGGATGCGGGAAAATCACTGCATGAGGATTTTCACGGCTTGAGTGGTATCGACCTCAATCGTACCGGCACTCCGCTGCTGGAGATCGTCTCGGAACCGGACATGCGCTCTATCAGGGAGGCCGTGGCCTATGCCCGCAAGATACACCAGCTGGTGGTCTATCTCGGGATCTGCGATGGCAATATGCAGGAAGGCTCATTCAGGGTCGATGCCAATATCTCGATCCGCCCCCTTGGTCAGGAGGCTTTCGGCACGCGTACCGAATTGAAGAATCTCAACTCCTTCCGTTTCATGGAGCGTGCCCTGAACTACGAACTCGAGCGCCAGATCGACCTCATCGAGGGTGGTGGCGAGGTGGTCCAGGAGACCCGCCTCTACGATGCCGATCGGGACGAGACCCGTTCCATGCGCAGCAAGGAGGAGGCCAATGACTACCGTTACTTTCCCGATCCCGATCTGCTGCCGGTGGAGATCGGTGAGGAGCGCTTGCAACGGGCGCGGCAGGATATGCCCGAACTTCCCGCTCAGAAACGACAGCGCTTTGAGGCTGACTACAAACTGAGTTCTGCGGATGCCCTGACGCTGACTCAGAGTCGGGCCCTGGCCGACTATTTTGAACAGGTTGTGGCAACTGGAGCCGACACCAAGATGACAGCCAACTGGGTCACCGTTGAATTGGCGGGTGCATTGAACAAGGCAGGGCTCGAACTATCTCAATCACCCGTCAGCGCGAAACAACTCGGTGGCTTGTTGCGGCGTATCGCGGACGACACTATTTCCGGAAAGATTGCGAAACAGGTTTTTGAAGCAATCTGGAACGGCGAAGGCGATGCGGATAGCGTGATCGAGGCGAAGGGTTTGAAGCAGATCACCGACAGCAGTGAGATCGAGAAGATAATCGATGCGGTGATTGCCGACAATCCGAAACAGGTGGAGCAGTTCAGGGCCGGCAAGGACAAGCTGCTTGGTTTTTTTGTCGGGCAGGTGATGAAGCGGACCCAGGGCAAGGCCAATCCCGGGCAGGTGAACAAGATTTTGTTAACCAAGCTGAAAGGCTGAGGATCGGAACTATCCGGCGACTGCGATGATCAGCGATCTCTTCTTTTAATACGACAATGTGAGGCCGGTGATGTACGGAGCTAGGTATGAGTGTATACGTTGGATTCTGTTTGCACTTACCTGGGTTCTTCCAGCTCTCGCATCGGCTGCTGTCTGGCGCGATATCCCTAACTCAGAGCAGGCGGCGAGGGCCGTAGATCCCGAACCTGTTTACTATCGACTGCTGCGGGCAGACATCTTGGCATTGAGGCAGAGGCTTTCCATGGCTCCTCTGCAGGAGACCACTTCTTCGGCGCTTGAGTTGGAACTGCCACTACCCTATGGATCGATGCAACGCTTCATGGTTGAAGAGTCGCCGGTGATGGCTGCGTCATTGGCGGTGCGGTATCCGGATATCCGCACCTTCAGGGTCAGGGGTATTGATGAGCCTGCCAGCAGCGGGCGCTTGGATCTTACACCCCAGGGCTTTCATGCCATGCTTACAACGCCTGCGGGTACGGTATTCATAGATCCGGATGGCGGGGGTGACTACCGCAGCTACTACAAACGGGATTATGCTGCTCTGCAGACGACAGTTCCCCCTCATGTCTGCATGCACCGGGAGAGTCACCGGTCGAGTGACCCTGTACCCGCCGGTACGTCACAACAACTTGCAAGCAGGAGTATCTCAGGTGCTCATCGCCGTATCTATCGTCTCGCTGTGGCGGCTACCGGTGAGTACAGCGCCTATTTTGGTGGCAGTGTTGAAAATACCCTCGGGCAAATCGTAACCACCATCAACCGGGTGAATCAGATTTACGGTCGTGATCTGGCGATACAGTTTCAATTGGTGGGGAACAACGACCGGATCATCTATACAGATCCAAACAGTGATCCCTACACGCATACATCCGCCGCCATCGCGACCATGCTGCTCGAGAACCAGGGGCAACTCGACTTTACGCTGGGTGCGGACAATTACGATATCGGCATTCTATTCGGAATGGTCGGGGGTGGTCTCGCCAGTGTGGGTTCCGCATGTACCACATACAAGGCGCAGGCCTATACCGGCTCACCGAGACCAGACAACGATAGCTTTTACATCGATTTTGTCGCCCATGAACTGGGCCACCAACTGAATGCCTCTCACTCCTTCAACGGTACAACGGCGAATTGCAGTGGAATCAACAGGGTTGCCCAATCAGCGGTAGAGCCGGGCAGCGGCTCTACCATCATGGGCTATGCCGGCATCTGCGCTGAAGAGGATCTGCAGCCCAACTCCGACGCTACCTTTCATGCCCTGAGTATCCAGCAGATGAATGAATTCATCACCCTGGGCGCAGGTAATCAGTGTGGCCTGGTTACGGTGACAGGCAACAATGCCCCCACTGTTGATGCCGGTGTCACCGGAGAGGACAGCGCCTGGCTCATACCGGTGGAGACGCCGTTCATGTTGAGTGGAACGGCCGGTGATGTGGATGGAGACACTCTCTCCTTCCAGTGGGATCAGATGGATCCTGGCGGAGTCGACGGGGCAACGGACGCGACGACCATCGGAACCGACCTCCCCGACGGCAGTAATCCGTTGTTCAGGTCATTTCTGCCAAAACGGACGCCACTGCGCTATTTCCCTCGATTGAGTCAATTACTGTCCAAGCAGAGTGATATTGGCGAAACACTGCCAGCGGTCTCGCGGACACTCAATTTCAGACTGACCGTAAGAGATGGGGAGAGCGGTGTTGCCAGTGATGACATTGCGGTGCAGGTTGATGCCGACCAGGGACCGTTTCGCATAACCGGTGGTGAATTGAATCAGCCAGCCGAGTTTGCCGGCGGTCTCACCCATAGCATTGAGTGGAATAGTGCCGGTACGCAATCGGGTTGTCCGTCAGTAGAGGTCTCGTTGCTCAGTCTGAGTCCTGAGACTCCTCCCACGACATATTGTGATCAGAGCGATGAGGGGTTCGAGTTGCTATTTTTAGGTACAGTTCCGAATAGCGGTGCAGCCAACATACTCTTGCCGGATGCAACGCTTGAAAATGCCCGTGTCATGCTTAGCTGTTCAGGCAATATCTTCTTTGCACTCTCTGATGCCACGATCAGCATTCAAGGCAGGGGCGCGAGCGTCGGTTACGGTTGCCGATCAGTTGATGGCGAGGACCTTGAACATGGAACGGTTTTCAATGACGCAGACAGTGCGGTCAAGTTCGACAGTCCTGGCGGCGGCGGGCAAATAAGCTGGTTGTTATTGATGCTGGTCCTGGCAGTGTATTCTCGCAGCATCCGCTCACGCAAATCTTCTGCAATTGGCAATACTTCGTGCAATTCGTAGTTCGATGAACAATTCCAATAGATAAGCGGGAAGCGCTCCTCAATGGTTCAGTGGAATTGATGCTGGCGTCAACCTTCAACCCCGATTTCTCTCTAATCTTAGCCTATTTTGTTGATAAGAAAATGGTCTTGGACAAGCGATTTTTCTTGGTGAATTGTTAGCCCCATGTGATGTCTGGGGTTGCCGGTGAAAAGGCATAAGGAGGTGTTTTCTCTTCTGCTGCTCCACGGGAGCCTGTGAGTCGCTCCCTTCCCGGTAGTGGCATTCTGGTCTGTACAGGTTGATGCGGCCCGCCACTTTGGATCATTGTCAGAGGAGGAGCAAGGATTTCCAAGACAATAACTTTGTCGTGCCTAGTGGCGATCTCGGCACTCATCTGCATGTAAGCTGTATTTGCCGTAGGCTTACCCGCTGTTTCCAATGTTCATCAAGGCAAGGTATTGCCTGAGGCGGATGGCTTTTCTAACGCAATTACCACAGGCAAACCGGATATATGGTTACGCTTGCATCTACGATAACCAGCGTTGGCTTGGAAATACAATCTGACGACAGAACAATCAATCATTCGATGCATTTCGTATTGACAAGAGTTCGCTCAGTAATCTCTCTTTCTAATATGCCTAAATCGATCGGGTAAACCGGCTTTTCGGTTACGACTCAGCATTCAGGAAATATGTAATGAACAACTCCCATCTCATCAACGCCGCCTATAAGCTGCCGTTCGGTAAAATGAGTGGCTACGCCTATCTGCTGGATTTTGAGGACAACAGCCGCACACCCTTAACCGAAGGTGTCGGTGCTGGACCCGGAATCACCAATTTCGATTCGGATACCTGGGGTTGCGGTTTAGCGGTAAACATAGACTGCCTGACAACTTTACCCTGTTGACCGAGCTGGAGTGAGCGAATCAGTATCGGAGCGGTGATGCTGTCCCAAGCCTGGATGACAACGACTATGTGAATGTGGAGATTGACGGCGCTTTCGATGTGGCCGGCAAGCCGATCATGGTGAAGTTTGGACAGGGGTATTACAGGGTAGCGGAGTCAACGCCTTGCAGACGCCCCTTGCGACTGTGCATGCATTCAACGGCTTGGCTGACAAGTTCGTCGGTGCGCCAGGAGGATCAGCTACACCTGCGGGGGGCTTAAGGATACAACTGTCGGTGGTGTCAGTGACTATGGTGATGAGTGGTGGGTGCTGTTTGCCAAACCGTTCAACAAGCAGTGGTTGGGTGTGAACAAGTTCGCCAGTTTCGAGGATGGTGGCGATGGCTTCAGCTTCGATAGCGATAAGATTTGGATAATGCGCCAGTAGCGCCTTAAATGATTGACAGAGAGCCGGCATCACCAGCCACTGGATACGGTTGGTGATGCTGCTATATAGCCAAAGGCAACTATTCAGTCATCACTAATATTGTAAGGCTGGTATATATTGTGCTTCTTGCGGTCGGTGTTCGTTGACAATTCGCATCTCTTTGCGAGTAGTCAGTGTAACCGGTCTGCAAGGAGTCGTGCCCGCTACGGCAGGGTCAAGTCCTTTGCTGTGCTTTGTCTGTAAAAAGCTGTTTTTATAGATATTCTTCCTGTATTTCCCCAGCGCATACAGTAGCTTGCGCTAATAATATCGTTTGTATAGCCAACTCCTATAGAGTTAATCGGAATTAGGTCTTGGACAAATAGGGGTGCCTGGTAAATAGTTTGTCTTAACGATGGCCGACGCAGTATTTGGCGTTCGACCTGGCTGTGGCGGTTCATACTGATGACCTGTGAATCTTGTTTAATGGATTGACGGAAGTGAATTGATTGATCCGGCATGCGTATCGCGTTGGGTGTTTCAAACGATGCTGGTTTCATTTGGCCAGATAAACCACTAAGTGATGAGGGGGTACAGATGCACATTGAACCAGGCGTCGTAGAAGGCGCAAAATTAGCACTTAGCGTTATAACAGCAGCTGGTGCGGTGGCGTATGCGGTAAAAACCACCCTGGGTACGGTCAAAGACGCCGGTTTCACTCAGCTTGCGGCTCGCAGTGTGATAACAACTCTCCTGGTATTCTGCTTCTTCCAGGTGTTACCTCACTACCCAGTCGGTGTGTCGGAGGTTCATTTCATTCTTGGTGCCACGCTGTTCCTGATGTTCGGTGCAGGGGCGGCGGCTATTGGATTGGCCATGGGGCTGCTGATGCAAGGCCTGCTCTTTGCTCCGGCCGATTTACCGCAATACGGTATGAATGTTACTACTCTACTGGTGCCTCTGTTGTTGGTCGATGTACTCGCACGTCGCCTGATACCTGCGAAAACTGCGTACAAGGATATTAAGTACAAACAGGCATTGGCACTATCAACTGCCTATCAGGGTGGAGTAGTCGCTTGGGTTGCTTTCTGGGCCTTCTACGGAAACGGCTTCGGTGCCGAGAATATCGCTCAGGTGAGTTCGTTTAGTGCGGCATATATGATTGTCATTGTCGTTGAGCCTCTGCTGGATATGGCGATTCTGGCAATGACCAAATCGCTGCACCAACTCAGGGAGAGCAAGCTCTTCAACTCGCGTCTCTATCATTCAGCTATATAGCATAATGCGGATAAATAGGGGTCTCCGTTCCTCGGGGGCCTCTTTTTTTTGTCTGCCTGAAATGTGCTTTCGAAAGGATTGGCAAACTGAGGTGCGGATAATGCCGGATGGGGGGATATGATGACTGCACGGGACCCTCATCGATTTGTCAACGAGCTTGATGATACCGCTATCAATCGCCTGATCGATAGGTTGGAGAGTCGCGCCAGGGATGGTGTGTTTACGAGACTGGTGGACAAATACACTGAAAAGCTGTTGGCTGCGAACCCAGCCAGGGTATTGGAGGTTGGTTGTGGTACGGGAGCGATGATTCGTTCCTTTGCCCGATGCCGTGAGTTTACAGGTAAGGCGGTAGGCGTTGACCAGAGTCAGCAGTTTCTAGACGCGGCAGGTAACTTTGCAAGTCAGGAGAATCTAGAGGGGAAATTGGAGTTTCAACTCGGTGATGCACATCACCTGGATTTTCCGAATGCATGCTTCGATGTGGTCATAGCTAACACGCTTATCAGTCATGTTACAGAACCTACAAAAGTTCTTCGGGAGATGGCGCGTGTGGTGCGGGAGGGTGGTATCCTGGCCATTTTCGATGGTGACTATGCCTCCTTGACTTACGCACATCCCGATCACGAATTCGGGGTCAGGATGGATCAGTCCCTCGCTGTGGCTTCGTTCAATAACCCCCGAATAATGCGCGATCTACCGGCGATCATCGGTAGATATGGGCTTAAGCTCCATTCTGCATGGGGTGATGCGGTCGTCGAGATCGGCAAGGGAAGCTATTTCAAGTCATTTGCGGAAACCTATGCTCCCTATGTAGTAAACGCAGGGCTGATGACTTCACAGGAGGTTGATGGCTGGTTGTCGGCGCAGAGAGATGCAATGGATAGGGGTACATTCTTTGCGTGTTGTAACTATTATGCCTATTTGATGCATAGCAGCTGAATCTCTTTTGCTGTTCTGCTTGCCTACGCTGGGGCTATACCAGACCCAGCGGGGCTGGATTCATCTATAGGAAAATATTATGGAAACGATACAAATTAGGTCTTTGACAAATAGCGAGAGACGGCAAATAGTATAACTAACGACCCGTAGACTTGTTTCGTTACAAATAAGGGTCATGCAAAGCTGTGGTCATGGCCATGCGCCGCGGGATTTAAACATAACTCTAACGATTACCGCACTGTAGCAGTGCTTGCAAACGTCCTATGCAAACCAGTTTTACAGCACAGCAACTATCAATACCCGCAATTGCCAGCTCGGAAGTAGAGTTGCGTGCCTGCCTGCAATGCGACTACTGCACACCGAACTGTCCGACCTATAAGATTATTGGTGACGAGTACGATAGCTCTCGCGGACGCGTTTATCTGATAAAAGAGCTGCTGGAGAGTGAAGGTAAACCTGATCGGCAAGTTGTGGGTTATATCGATCGTTGTCTCTCATGCCTGGCATGTATGTCTAGCTGTCCATCAAGTGTGCACTACCAGCACCTGCTGGATCATGCGCGGGAGAGCATCGAGCAGCGGCACCAGCGCAAACCGATTGACAGACTATCGCGTTGGCTGTTGGCAAAGCTGCTGCCTTCGCCGAGACGATTTAGGTTTGCAATGCATGCGGCAAGGTTGCTGAAACCGATGGCTGCGACATTACCCGGCCCGTTTCGGGGGATGGTGGAGTATGTACCGGCTACTCTGCCGCAACCGAGCCCGAATGTTAGACCTCAGGTGTTTCCCGCGCAGCGCGAGCGTATCCGCCGCGTTGCATTGCTGACTGGTTGCGCGCAGCAGGCACTGAATACGGACATCAACGATGCCACCATTCGAATCCTGTGCCGTCATGGTTGCGAGGTGGTTATTCCCGGTGGCAGCGGATGCTGCGGTGCGGTTACTCATCACATGGGTAAAACAAAGGAGAGTCTAGCTGCAGCATCGAGGAACATACGCGCCTGGATGAAAGAGGTTGACGGCAAAGGACTGGATGCGATTGTAATCAATACCAGCGGCTGTGGTACGGTGATAAAAGATTACGGTTATATGTTCCGCAATGAATCCCTGGCGCAGCAGGCGGCTACTGTTGCCGGACTGGCGATGGATATTACCGAACTGCTGTCGGAGATTGATTTGGATTACAAGATCAAGCCGTCGATGCGGATATCCTATCATGCAACCTGTTCCCTGCAGTTTGGACAGAGAATAAGGTTTAAACCTAAAAAGCTATTGAAATCAGCCGGTTTTACCGTTCTGGAACCAAGGGATTCGCACACCTGTTGCGGTGCCGCGGGAACCTACAACCTGCTGCAGCCAGAAATCTCAAACCGATTAAAACTAAGCAAATTAAAAGAGCTCGAAGCAGGGGCCCCCGCTGCAATCGCTGCAGGGAACATCGGTTGTATGCTGCATCTTGCAACGCACTCCCGGGTACCAGTGGTGCATACAGTTGAACTGTTGGATTGGGTGACGGGAGGTCCGGTTCCTCCAGCCTTATATGGCGTTTGCCGGGAAGCGGTTTAGGGCTCTGCACGAATGGGATTGATCACGGTATTAAGTCGCTCAGGCCGGATGACCTCCGGCAACCTGTAAGTGCCGCCTCATCTTGTAGAGCGCTTGAGGCCAGCTAAATTTTATTACTGTTCAGCTCGAAGGTGTGCATACCTCTGACATCGGGCAGGGGCCTGTCCGTTTTACCGGTGTGTCGTGGCAACCATCGACACCCCATTCGGCTGCCAGCTCCTTGAAGGCAAGGGAAGCAGGGCTTTTGTAGGAGTCTTTGCGGCAGATGAGTGTGATTGTATGGTGAGGTAGTTCTGGTAGCAGCATGACCGGATGTATTTCATTCTGTTGGCATGCGATGGTGTTTGGCAATATGGTGGCAAGACGGCCTAGACGCAGCACTTCTATGATGGTGCTTAGCGAGTTTGTCTCAATGGCGATTGTCGGTTTGATATCATGTTCCAGGCAATAGAGGTCGATATGCCTGCGCAGCGCAAAATCGCTGTTGAGAAGGGCTAACGGCTCTTGTTCGAATGCATGTTGGTTAAGTGGCGTCTCCATGCCCGCATACTGGTGTGTGGATCCTACTGCCATGTTAAGCGGTTCGATGAACAGGTGTTGAGTCTCTATGAATTCATAGTTTGCAGCCACTGTTAGGGTGTTGGTAAAAGCAATCCCGATATCGATATTGCCAGCCAGAACGCCACTCTCGATATCGTCCTGTGGCATCTCATAGGTGCCGACAGATATACCTGGAAAACGTTTATTGAAACGGTCAAGCAGGGGTGCTGCGAGATAGTCTGTGATTGGCGTCATCCCCAGGCTCAGTGAACCGCGACTGAGATCCTGTAGTTCCTGTATTGCCCGCTTGCCGGCATCGAGTTCCCCCAAGGCCCTGCGCGCATAGCTGATATAGACCTCACCTGCATCGGTTAGATGAACATTACGACCAGAACGATCAAGAAGTTGAGTGTCAAGAGACTCTTCTAATTGTTTGATTTGTTGTGACAGTGTGGGTTGTGAAACAAAAAGTGTTTCTGCCGCACGGGTAAAGCTGTGGTGTTCAGCGACAGCCAAAAGATAGCGCAGCGAGCGGGGACACATGATGTTTCTGTCCATAGTCGATTCCTATGGAAGTTATAAAAAAAGCGAATTTTACCAATTCGTCGAGATGAATCTTAGTGTAGACCATTATTCAAATTAGTAGACAGTTTTTTTATAAATCTGTTTTAAGTGTTCTGTTATATGCGAAACGAGGAGCTATTGCTTTGTGGCCATAGTCATCGCCTATAGAGCTAATCAGAATTAGGTCTTGGACAATTATTGTATGCTGGTAAATAGTTTGACTTAACACGAGTGTAAATCGCTCGCTATCGCGATTTATTTAAGAAAAGCTTAAGTTAACCTGTGATCTGTATTGGGCCGCCAACCATCATGCGCGGCATTAGTATCAAATAACTATATACGAAACATATGAAAGACATTAGGTAAAAACGACTAATCAGTTAAAACCTAATCCAAAGGAGGTCACGCGACCATGTCATCAAGCGTTAGACAAAAAGTGATGAAACATCTGGAGATCGTGAAACAGCTCCAGCCGTCTCTGCACTATGAAACCCATGCACCTGCACCTGATCAGATCGACAATGAGCACTACAGGGCCTATACGCGGATGTCCCACGATGTTGGTGGCGAGCCAGATGTGCCTATTACCTGGGAAGAGAAAGAGGAGGAGGTGTGGGAGCACAATACCTTCGTTACCTGTGAAGTCTTGGCGTGGCGTGGTGTTTGGAATGCAGAGGAGAGACGCCGCAGGCAGAACGTGGATGTGGGACAGACGCAATATTTAGGCTTGCCCTATTACGGCCGGTGGTTGCTGACTGCAGCGAGGATATTGGTGGATAAGCAATACATTACTATCACCGAATTATCCGACAAGATTGATGAGGTCAGAAAACGCTATGAGTAAACCACATTACGATCGAGAACATCATGTAAAGAAAGCTACCGGTATCGGTGACCCGCAATGCTTCAAGGGCGAGGCAGGACCGCCGCGATTTAAGGTTGGTGACAAGGTAAGGGTCAGGGATCTGCCAGACATCTTTTACTCACGTACCCAGGTATATACCCGGGGTGCAGAGGCGACCGTGGCAGAGCTTGTCTACGAGAGTCCGGCGCCGGAAGACGAGGCCTGGGACAACACCGATAAGGTGGTTTGGTTCTACAGCCTTATCTTCAAGCAAAAGGATTTATGGCCGGACTATCCGGAAGCATTTGCAAATGACACCTTGGAGACAGAACTGCCTGAGCGCTGGCTGGAACCTCTATAGCGACAGCGGTCACTGATCTGCTCAGAGTATTGGATTAAGCATTAGAGAGGGTAGACAAATGGCGGAGAAACATAAACCCGCACCAATGGTTGATGAAGTCAGTGAATTCGAAGTGCTCGAGATCGCGGTTCGTGAACTTGCTATCGAGAAAGGGCTGTTTAGCGCGGAGGACCACCAGCGTTGGACCGAGTATATGCATACCCTCGGTCCCCTGCCGGCTGCGCGTTTGGTAGCCAAGGCTTGGTTGGACCCTGAATACAAAAAACTGGCAGTTGAGGATGGCGTCAAGGCGAGCCTGGAGGTCGGAATCGACTGGGTTAACAGCATGCCGACCAATTTCGGCACGCCGAGCGATTACTGTAACCTGCGTGTCCTCGAGGATACGCCAACCTTGAAACACGTGGTCGTGTGTACACTCTGTTCATGCTACCCACGTCCCATCCTGGGACAGTCACCCGAATGGTATCGCACGCCGAACTATAGGCGTCGCCTGGTGCGCTGGCCACGACAGGTGCTTGCTGAGTTTGGGTTGCAACTGCCAGACGATGTAGAAGTTAGGGTGGAGGACTCGAACCAGAAATCGCGCTTCATCGTGTTGCCCGTCCGTCCCGAGGGGACTGATGGCTGGAGTGAAGACCAGCTGGCCGAGATCGTGACCCGGGACTGCCTGATTGGTGTGGCCATACCGAAACCCGGCAAGACCGCCAATGATCCACGTCCCGTGCGTCCCGCCGTTAACCCCTATCACCACTAGGTAATCCCATGGCAGAGATCAATCCGAAATATTTTGAACTCGACAATGAGATGCGCGAGCGCAATCTGGATGAGTCAACACCGGTTTCGCTACTCGAAGATGTCAAACAGAAAGGACGGGTCTGGGACGATTTGTGTGAGGAGTATGGTGTCGACAATCCGGACCCTCCCTGGCGCATTACCCTGGAAGCGACCTGTGACATGTTGGCTGGGGGATATTGGGAAACCTTCAATGTCTGCAAACCCAAGGAGGAGCGTAGTCCGGAAGAGGAGGAGAAAAAGCTGGACGCCGTGGAGCGTCGCTGGGAAGAGGATAAGCTGGTGGAAAAGTACTATGAGCAAGTCCCTTTCCCAGAGAGGCAGCTGCTTGCGTTGGCACATACTTTGATCCGGCGCGGGTTGTTTGACGAGGAGGAATTGGCACGACGCATGGAAGAGGTGGATCAGCGCTTGAACAGTGCATGATCCGGGTGCTGTCTGACTGCTGTCGGTCGTTTCTGTAGATCGACAGCGCTCCACTCGATTACCGGTGGGCTATGCGGGTGGAGATAGAAAATGTCCACAACAGTCATTTGACACCATCGGGTGGCGAGAGATCGATGCAGCTCCGCTTGCTGACTGGAAAGTGCCTGGCCCCGCTGCAACAGCAGTAATCATCGACACTTTACACAGAGGGTAGATTTAATGTCTATACGCGGAGTCCGCATCAAGATCGAAGAACTTAGCCACCGCTATACATCGAAAAGCCCGATTACTTTCGACAAGGTAAACCTGGAAGCGAAGCATGGTGAGATCCTCGCCATTATCGGACGTTCGGGTTGTGGTAAGTCGACCCTGTTGCATATTCTTGCGGGTCTCTTAAAACCCACGGACGGTACGGTGCACCTTGACGATGTATTGGTGAGTGCTCCATCGCCGCAATGGGTCATGATGTTCCAGGCACCCCATCTCTTTCCTTGGATGAAGGTGTCGCAGAATGTAGGTATCGGGCTTCACTTTGCAGGCTGGGATGAGTCGAAGATGCGCGATCGGGTCAATGATGCGCTCAATCTTGTCGACCTGCAGGAGTATGCTGATAACAACGTCCAGGATCTCTCCGGTGGTCAGCAGCAGCGGGTGGCGCTTGCGCGTTCTCTGGTGATGGAGCCTGAACTGCTGCTCCTGGATGAACCCTTCTCCGCACTCGATGCCTTCACCCGCGCCGCTTTGCAGCTGGATGTGCGATCGATAGCCAAGCGCCTGGGTTTCAATGTGGTGATCGTTACCCACGATATAGATGAAGCGGTATTGATGGCGGATCGTGCGCTGATCATGGCGGGTTCCCCCGGCAAGATCTATGACGAACTCGAAGTCAATCTCCCCGACCCAAGGGAAAGGCACGATCCGGAGGTTCAGGCGATGCGCACGCGCCTGATGGAGGCCTTCAAAAGTGCCGCCAATGAATATCCGAGCGCCTCCGGCAAGGATGCTGGTGATGAATCCAGTCCACACAGCGTCACGCAGCACGCCTGACCCTGCATTAGTCGGAAGATCCGATTAGCCAACGGAGGATACCGAAGATGAAAGAGCAGAAGTATCTTGTAGACAAGTACGGAGACGGAATCGACGATCCTGATCTCGTCTTGGAATACGATCCGCTATTCAAGAATGTACTGGGTAGTGGTGTCGACAGGCGCGATTTTCTGAAAATGGGAAGTCTTGCGGCGATGAGCAGCCTGATACCTTCGGCTGCCACCTTCGCACAGGAGAAGAAGTGGGATCCCGTGGTTAAAATCGGCTATATCCCGATTACCGATGCTGCTGCTCTCCTGGTGGCCCATGAGCTGGGCTATTTCAAGAAAGAGGGTATAGAGTCGGTTCGCCCGACACTGATCCGTGGCTGGTCGCCCCTGGTGGAAGCCTTCGCCTCGCATCGTTTCAACCTGACCCACATGTTGATCCCGATCCCGATTTGGATGCGTTACAACAACAAATACCCGTTGAAGATCACAGCCTGGGATCATACCAACGGTTCCGCGATCATTGTTCACAAGGATAGCGGTATCAATACGCCTAAGGATTTTGGCGGTAAACAGTTCGCCGTACCCTATTGGTACTCAATTCACAACATTGTGTCGCAGAAGATAATGAAGGAGGCCGGCATCAAGCCGGTTATCAGGCCGCAGAGCGCGAAACTGGCAGCCGATGAGTGTAACTTTCTGGTGCTCAATCCTCCGGAGATGCCGCCGGCGCTTGCTGCCAAGTCGATCGATGGATACTGCGTCGCCGAACCCTTCAATGCGCTTGGCGAGATCAAGGCCGGTGGCAAGGTGTTGCGTTTTACCGGTGACGTGTGGAAGGGGCATCCGTGCTGTGTCGTGGTGATGCATGAGGCTGATGCCATGGATCCGGATCGTGCGGCCTGGGCTCAGGGTGTGCATAACGCCATCATTGCCGCCCAGATCCATCTCGGTGAGAACAGAGAGGAGATGGCGCAGTTACTCTCCCGTGACGGTAAGAAATATCTGCCGTTCCCGAAAAAGGTCATCGAGCGGGCCATGCTGTTCTATGATCCCGCTTACTACAGCAACCCGATCGCGATCAAACATCCCGAGTGGGGCATGAACCGGATCAACTTTCAGAGCTGGCCCTATCGCTCCGCCACGGAACTCGTGGTCTCGGATCTGAAGTCCACCGTGCTTACCGGTGATGCCAGTTTCCTTGATGGACTCTCTCCACAACACGTGGCCGATGACCTGGTTAACTACAAGTTTGTGAAGAATGCCCTCGAGGCCAATCCGAAATGGAAAAACGATCCAAGCGTTCCCAAGTCGGGCGACCCCTACACCAGAGTAGAGGTGGTTAAGCTGTGAGTGATGAGGTCGCACCCTTCAAGGTTGGTGAGTCCCGGCCATACCGTGTCCTGAAATCATCAGGACGCGGTCTCTACAACTTTTTCGGTGGCTTGGCGATTCTGTTTGTATTGTGGTGGATTGGCGGCTATTTCATATCAGTCAATCCATCGACGGAGCATTTCGCAGCGTTTGGTCCCATTCCAACATTAAAGGCCTTTCCTGAACTCTGGTCGGCCGGAACGATACAGAGTGCGATCGTCGCGAGTGGTTATCGGCTTGGTTTGGGGCTGCTGATTGCAACCGTGATCGGCGTGCCGATCGGTATCTTGATGGGACGCAGTAAGCGATTTCGAGAAATCAGTAATTCACCCTTCCAGCTGTTGCGCATGATCAGTCCGCTGTCTTGGATGCCACTCGCAGTCATTGTCTTCGCGACCTGGAATCAGTCAATCATCTTTCTGATCGCCATAGCCTCGGTCTGGCCGGTTGCCTTTGCTACGGCGGCGGGATTGGCGAAGATCGATCCGGCCTGGTTCAAGGTGGCGCGCAATCTGGGTGCGACGCCAGTACACATGATGACAAAGATTATCTTGCCGGCTATCAGTTTCGACGTTTTTACCGGTATCCGGCTTGCGCTGGGTGTGGCTTGGATTGTGTTGGTACCGGCGGAATTTCTTGGTGTGACTTCTGGGCTTGGTTATTCAATAGAGGATGCCAGGGAGACTTTGTCGTACCACCATCTGACCGCCATCGTGTTGGTAATAGGCGCGATCGGTTACATCCTTGACAGCACATGCGTCCTGCTGATCAAGCACTTCAGCTGGCACCGTGGAGATGCAGCGTGAGTACAGAACAAGCACAGTACGCAATGGGTATGCGGCCGTCACGGGGATTGCTGAGCGATGAGTAACAATACTGCGCCAGCCAGGCTGAATGGCGAGAGCAACCTATTGGACGATGGCGCATCACGGCGTTGGTTGAAATCGTCATGGCGGGGAGTGTCCAACTTCGTCATTGGACTGGCGATCCTGTTTGTTATCTGGTGGTTCGGTATCTTTCTGATCTCATCCAATACCTCCACTGAACATTTTGGTGATTTTGGGCCGATACCGGCATTCAAGGCGATTCCGGTGTTGTGGGAGGAGGGTACGATACAGAGTGCGATCACCTCCAGTGGTTATCGTTTGGGCAGTGGCCTGCTGATAGCCATATGTATCGGTGTACCCATCGGTATCTTAATGGGTCGCAGTAGACGTTTTCGAGAGTTGAGTAACTCGCCATTTCAGTTGCTGCGCATGATAAGTCCACTCTCCTGGGAGCCGATAGCGGTTATCGTATTCGCGACATGGAACCAGGCGATTATCTTTCTTATTGCCATAGCATCGGTTTGGCCGGTTGCCTTTGCGACCGCGGCTGGTCTTGCAAAGGTTGATCCCGCGTGGTTTAAGGTGGCGCGCAATCTTGGAGCCAAACCTTGGCACCTCGTCACACAGATTATCATACCGGCAATCACTTTCGATGTGCTTACCGGCATCCGTCTTGCACTAGGCGTGGCCTGGATTGTCCTTGTTCCCGCCGAGTTTCTCGGTGTCAGTTCCGGTCTTGGCTATTCGATTCAAGATGCCCGTGAGGGTCTCTCCTACGACCATCTCATGGCATGGGTGCTTATCATCGGTGCTATTGGCTATGTCCTCGACAGCACCTGTGTATTGCTCATTAAACGATTCAGTTGGCATCGAGGAGACCAGTAATATCCAGCGGTATGCGCTGTACGGACATAGATCTGGTGCGCTTGGTGTCGAATATATGTGTGTGCTGGTGGACGCGAGGTAAAAGTCATGAGCAGATCACGATTCACGGAGAATCAGATCTTGGCGGTGTTGAAAGAAGCCGAGGAATCTGACCAGAAGATCGCTGAAATTTGCAACAGACATGGAATCAGCGACGCCACATTTTACAAATGGCGTGCGAAATACAGTGATCAGTCGACCAATGACTCGAGGCGTTTGAAGCAATTGGAAGAGGAGAACAAGCGTCTGCGATCGCTTGTCGCCGATCTCGCTTTGCGAAACCAGGCATTGAAGCGCGTAGTATCGAAGAAGTGGTGAGGATTGTTGAACCGTGTGTTGTGCCTGTTCATCAATGAGGTCTTGAATTTCAGGTGTGGCGACGTACAGAGTGAGGCAACAACGATATGTCCCAGAGTTATCACATCGTTTGCTTGAGTGGAACGCGCGAGAAGTTGCAGATGGCTGCGATGTTCGCATCGGTTGCAGCTGCAACCGGCGATCAGGTTACGGTGTTTTTTTCCATGAACGCTCTGCCCTTCTTTATCAAGGATACAAGCCAGGTTCCGCCTGTGGAGGGTTATTTTGGCGAACTGATGGAAAAAGAAGCAGGTGTACCGCCATTCAAGCAGTTGTTCAAAAGTGCTGCAGAGCTGGGTGATGCCAAGTTGCTTCCCTGTTCAATGGCCCTTGACCTTTTGCGGTTGAATGAAGACGCACTCGAACCCGAGTTGGGTCCGCCAACCGGGCTGACCCGCTTTCTCAATGACGCGGAAGGTGGGCAGTTGCTCACGTTTTGATTCAATAGCGGTTCAAGCTATTCAGCAAGAGGAATAATGAATGAGTGAATTCAAAACCATCGATGCCCGTAATACATTTTGCCCGGGGCCGCTAATGGAACTCATTACCTACATGAAACAGGCTCAAGTGGGTGACACGCTTGAGCTGTTGTCGACGGATAACGGTACGGCATCCGATGTACCGGAGTGGATCGACAAGGTCGGGCACGAAATGATTAGCAGTGAAAAGGTCGGTGATGTCTGGCACTTGAAGGTTCGTAAGCTCAAGTAGCGTATATAGTCATTTGTGGATTAGGAGGGTGCTATGAGAATCTTAGTCGTCGGTGGTGGCTGCGGCGGTACCATATTGGCCAACAATCTTGCACGACGGCTGGCCAATGAGATCCGTAACCGAAAGGTCAGAATAACCATGCTGTCGGCATCGGATAAACATATGTATCAGCCGGGCTTGCTCTATGTTGCATTTGGCCAGATGATGCCCGATGAGTTGTATCGCGATCAACTGAGTCTGCTTGAGCCCTGCATCGAGTTTCATGTTGATCCCGTAGAGGCATTCCATCTCGATCAGAACAAGGTTACAACCAACAGCGGTAAGACACACGAATATGATGTGTTGGTCATCGCAACCGGATCAAGGATCGTGCCTGAAGAGGTGCCGGGCCTTGTGGAGGGCTCGGAAACCTTCTATTCCGAAGCCGCCGCGGTAAAGATGTTCAAACGTCTGCGCGAGTTTGAAGGTGGCAAGGTTGCCATCGTTGTCGGTGTGCCGCACAAATGTCCAATTGCCCCGGTCGAGGTGACATTTTCACTCCACGACTATTTCAAGACACGCGGTATACGCGACAAGGTGCATATCAAATACCACTATCCGATCGGCCGCATCCATACCATAGAGAATGTGGCGAAGTGGGCGAAGCCGGAGTTCGATCGCATAGGTGTCGAATACGAAACCCTGTTCAATGTCAGGGAAGTGGATGTGGAAAATCAGGTGGTGAAAAGCGAAGAGGGTACAGAGACAGAGTATGATCTGCTTATCTCCATACCCCCTCACCGCGGAATGTCTGTGATCGAGCGGGACAAGATGGGGGATGGTGGCTGGATACCCACCGATCGATATAAACTGACCATGGAGGGCCATGACAATGTCTATGTTCTGGGCGATACTACCAACCTGCCGGTCAGCAAGACCGGGTCTGCGGCACACTTCGAGGCAGAGGTCGTGGCCGAGAACATAGCCTCGATTATAAAGATTGGCACACCGGTGCGTGATTATGACGGTAAGGTATACTGTTTTATCGAGGCGGGGCATGATCGTGCTACATATGCGATGTTCAATTACGAGAACCCCCCCGATCTCAAGGCGCCGAATAAATCCATGCACTGGTTTAAGATGAGCTATAACAAAATGTATTGGACCAGCGTCCGCGGTCTACTTTGAGGAGAGAGGGTCATGACAGCTCAAACTGAATCACCTCAGACTGCTACAGCCGTCGATCGCGATGAACTTGCCCATGAATTGGAACAGCTTTCCGAGCTCGCAACCTTGGTCTTGTCGGCAAGGGATGCGCTGTCGGATGACATCGTATCCCGTATCGCCCAGGCATTGAGTGAAGGGATTACGCTGCTTGATCGTCTTACCCGCAACGAGGGCCTGATGCGCTTGTTGCAGGTTCTCGACACCCCGGAGAGCCAACATCTGCTGCACGGTCTCTCCACTGCCCTTGCCAAGATGAGTCGTGATATCTCAATCTCTCCTCCCGCCAAGGGAGGACTCGCCGGCGTCGTCAAGCTGGCCATGGAACCGGGCACCCAGGAGGGGCTTAGATCACTCTCCCTGTTGGGCAAATATTGGAGCGACAGCATGCGGGAGCTTCACCGTACAGGTGGTAAATAACGCCTGAGGTGGGCAGGCTGCCGACGGGAGTGCTGCTGTACGGACTAGTCGATAAGCAGATTCAGCGGCTGCATCTCCTTATACATGATCACCAGCGGCTTCTTGGTGGCGAAGGTGAGGATGCGGGTGCGTGATGGATAGAACAGGTGGCTGCAGAGAAACATATGCAACTCCTGTCCCTGGAGTAGGAACTCCTTCAAGCGCTGTATGTTTCGCGTGTCGATCTCACCCTGCAGAAGATGCCTATAGTGATTCAACCCTAGACTGTCATTGCTGAGGCAGAGTTGCGGTATCTTGTCGTGCTGACCCAGCAGTTCATGTTGTGCCTGTTTGCGCAGGGCAGAGGAGAGAATCAAGCCGATCCGATCTTTACCAAAGAGCCAGCTAATCTCCCGATCTTCAGCGTAGTCAGCGGTGTGTTCGCCAAAGGCAAGACACCATCCCCTGTAGTAGGCGTTATATCGTTTGATGATCCGCGAATCAATCATTATACGGGTTGGTCGTTTGCCCGGCCTCTCATGTCCGGATGGGCAGGAATGCTTAACAGTGAGCTGTCACGAGCCGGTACATATAATGGTGATCTTAGATCGGCCCTCCATTCATATTTATACTACTTTAAAACAGCCAATCCATACAAACCTGGCTATGGCTGCGGGCCGGATTTGTCCTTCAGCGTTATCTCAAAACAATAGGTTCATCGTCAGCATCATCACGACCAGGAAAATCAATGTCATGATGCCTCCGGCGCGCATAAAATCGGTGACCCTATAACCGGCCGGTCCCATGATCAACGCATTGACCTGGTGGGTGGGGATGAGAAAGGAGTTGGAGGTGGCAATGGCCACAGTAAGTGCGAACACAGCGGGATTCGCACCCACACCGATCGCGATATTGACCGCCAGAGGAACCAGCAGTACCGTCGCCCCCACGTTGGACATTACCAGGGTGAAGAAGGTGGCGAGTACGGCCACCGACAGCTGGATGACCCAGATCGGCATATCGCCCACTACCCAGAGTACCTGTTCGGCGATCCATTTCGCTGTACCGGTGGTTTCCACCGCCAGTCCGAGCGGAATCAGTGAGGCGAGCAGAAATACCGTCTTCCAGCTCACCGCCTCATAGGCCTCATCGATATTGAGTACCCCGGACAGTACCATGCCAATGGCGCCGGTGAGGAGGGCGACCGAGAGGCGGATATCGCTGAATAGCACCATGGAGAGGGCGATGGCGAAAAACAGCACTGCCCAGCCCACCTTATGCGGGCGCAGCTCTTCATGGGGATACTCTGTGGTCACCACGACGAAATTCTTGTCCTTCTCGATCCTCGGCAATACATCCCAGGGGGTGTGCACCACCAGGGTATCTCCGGCGATGAAGGGCATATTGCGGATATCTTCCCCCTCGCGCATGGTCTCCCCATTACGGTGCAGGCCGATCATGGCGAGGCCATAGGTCTTGCGCATCCACACATCCCGGGCGCTCTTGCCGATAAGCGATGAGCCTGGCGGTATGACCACCTCGGCAATACCCGCCTTGCTGGTGGCGAGGTCATTGGCGAAAGTGCGTAGCTTGGGGCGACTTTTAAGCTTGAACAATTCGATGAAGTTGGCCAATGAATCGGGGTCGGCGACCACGCCCAACACCATTCCCGCCTCGAGGTCGACATCGCGGGCCAGGGCGCCCGGTCCGATACGGTTGGCCTCGCCGGAGAGCTTGGTGGCGATCACCCGGACCCGGTAGGTGGTCTCGATGTCATCCAGCTGTTTCCCGATCAGGCCGCTCTCGTCGGTGATAACCACCTCTGACAGTCTATAGCGCAGACCGTAGACATCCTGAAAATACTGCATCGGATCGGTGCCGCTGGTATTGCTTTCACTCTTTGTCTTGGGCAGGACGAAGCGCCCGGCAATGATGAAGTAGATGATGCCGCTGACGATCAAGGCGATGCCGATCGGGGTCACGGAGAAGAGTCCCCATGTCTCCATCTGCTGCTCCGCCGGCAGTGCCCTGTTGGAGGTGAGGATCAGATCGTTGAGCAGGATCAACGGACTGGAGCCGACCATGGTCATGGTGCCACCAAGGATGGCGGTAAAGCCCATTGGCATCAGCAGGCGCGACATCGGCAGACCGGAACGGGCGGAGATCCGCGACACAACCGGCAGAAACAGCGCGGCTGCACCGACATTCTGCATGAACGAGGAGATAAAGCCGACAGTGGCGGAGATGATTGGAATGATCCTGCCTTCCGTGGACCCACCGACCTTCAGGATGAAAGAGGCCACACTGTTCATGATGCCGGTCTTGTCGAGGCCGGCGCCGATGATCATCACGGCGATGATGGAGATAACGGCGTTGGATGAAAACCCATCGAACAGATGCGTGTTATCGACCAGTCCCTGCTCCAGTCCCATGAAAGGGGCGAGCAGGGATGAGAGTCCCAACAGCACCATGATACTGGCGGCTGCTACGTCAACGCCGACAACCTCGAAGGCGAAGAGATAGATGGTCAGCATCAGGATGGCTCCCACCCAGGCGATCTCGATGCTTGGTGAAAGATAGGCCAAGAGGAGTGCGCCGAGCAGAAAAACGGTGCCAGCGACAAGCTGCTTGGTTAATACGGATCTGTTTTTCTCGGTTGCTGACTGGGTGGCATCTATTGGGTTCATACAGCTGCTGCTATGGCTCTGGGCCTGTTTGGGGTTGTAAGGGCAGCCCTTCAGCGAGTGATGCCCGGGTCAGGAGTGCAATAGCCCACATTCCGATATGGAATTACATTCGGATACTGAAAATGCAGAATATTTGCGGTTTTGGCCACGAGGTGGCCTGGAATGTGGAGGATTCTGCTGAGTTTATTGGGTATTTTCAAATAAATTATTATGTATTAATATTCCATTATGGAATATTCTAATCTGCCTGACCTGAAACACCTGGCAACCCTGCGGGCTGTTGTCGAGCAAGGGGGCGTGTCGGAAGCCGCACGCATGCTGCATATCGGCCAACCGGCGGTGACCAAGCGCCTGCGGGCTCTCGATGGCTGTTATGCGGCACGCCTGATGCGGCGTCATGGGCGCAGCCTCGAGCTCACCCCCGCAGGGGAGCGTGTCTACGCCTTTGCATGCCTGGTTCTCGATCACCAGGCATCCCTGCTGGATGATCTGGAGTTGCTGCGATCCGGTCGAAACAGCCTGCGCCTCGAGGTTACCTTCGCCATCGGTGAACACCTCCTACCGAGCCAGCTTTTGCGTTTTTCCGAGGCCTATCCCGAATACCGCATCGAGAGTCGGATGGGTTACAGCCGACGTATACAGCGCCGTCTCGCCACCGGCCTCTCCGATCTCGCGTTGCTGGAGCAGGCGCCGGACCATCCCGAGATCCTGGTGCAGAAGTGGCTCGATGATGAGCTGGTGCTGGTGTGCGGCAGGGGACATCCGCTCTGGGATAGCGGTTTGCTGCCGGTAACCGAGCTGGGAAGTCTGCGCTATGTACTGCGCGAATCCCAATCGTCGATGCGTATCACCCTGGACAAGGCGCTCAAGGATATCGGTATCGTTCACCTGCCTATCGCCATGGAGGTGGGGTCGACCTATACCATTGTGGAGATGCTGCAGCATGGCGGTCATGTCAGCTTCCTGCCTCGCTTTGCAGTCGACGATGCCCTGGGTACCGGTTCCCTCTACCATATAAAGATACAGGGGCTGCGAATCAACCGTACCCTGTGGATCGCGAGAACCCGCTCGAATTTGAAAAACAGCGTGGCTGAGGCCTTTATTCAATTATTGCGTGAGAGTTGATAGCGCTTGGTCTCTGTGGGGAGATGTCGGTCACGAACGGGGTGTGAGGTTATGAACTCAGTGGCCAGACGGCGTGACATTTTGTCATTTCACTATGACATTTTGTTATTTTTTATCCCTATTTTCCCGCCCTGATCAGGGAGCGATTTTTTTCACTGAAATATTTGATCTCTAAAAATTTCCCAACTAACCTTCCATTGTGAATTCGCCCTATTCCGCGACAAAAGTCGGGATTCAAGCTGGGTGAACACAACATCTTCTACGCCAATTCGACACATCCCTATTGCCTTGGTATCTGTTTTTTACTGAGGAGGTAATCAGCTGTGCAGGCACTCATCCAAGGTCTGTGTTACCGGGTTTGTGGTCAGATCAAGTTAACAAATAATACCTCTAGGCCTTAATAAGTTGGGAAGGAGAATAATATGCTCAGGTCCCTTTTGATAGATGCGGAAAAATGTACCGGATGCGTACAATGCGAGTTGGCGTGTTCCTATGAAAACGAGGGATTGTTCAACCCTGCCAAGTCACGAATCAGGGTTTTTACATTTCACCATGAGGGACGGTTTGTTCCCTATACATGCACTCAATGTGCAGAGGCCTGGTGTATGCAGGCCTGCCCAGTCGATGCCATTACCCTGGATGCCGACAGCGGTGCGAAGGTTGTCAACGCAGCGGTTTGTGTTGGCTGCAAGGTCTGTACCATCGCCTGCCCCTTCGGCACCGTCAACTACAGCAGCGATAGCGGCAAGGTAGTCAAGTGTGACCTCTGCGGCGGCGACCCCGCCTGTGCCAAGGCCTGTCCGACGGCAGCGATCACCTATGTGGACGCGGATCAGACGGGATTTGAGAAGATGCGTGCCTGGGCGGGTAGAACCGACGCCGGTGCGGCTGCAAGTGCATAACCTGGAGGTAACAAACTATGTCATGGGCTGGAAAAATTCTTCGCGTCAACCTCACACAAGGCACCTGCACCAGTGAGGCACTGAATCGTCAATGGGCTCAGGAGTACCTCGGCCAGCGCGGATTGGCGACCAAATATCTGGTGGAAGAGATCGATCCCAAGGTCGACCCGCTGAGTCCGGAAAACAAAATGATCATGACCACAGGGCCCTTAACCGGGACCATGGCCGCAACCAGTGGCCGTTACTCGGTGGTTACCAAAGGGCCACTCACCAACTGTGTGGCCTGTTCCAATTCCGGGGGATTCCTTGGTGCCGAAATGCGCTATGCCGGCTGGGATATGATCATATTCGAGGGCAAATCACCCACGCCGGTCTATCTCTACATCGCCAACGACAAGGCGGAGCTGCTCTCCGCCGAAGAGATCTGGGGGACCAGTGTCTGGCACACAGATGAATGGCTGCATACCAAACACCAGGACCCGATGCTGCGTATCGCCGCCGTGGGACGCTCCGCCGAAGCGGGCTGTCTCTATGCGGCAGTGGTCAATGACCTTCACCGCGCGGCGGGAAGGTCCGGTGTCGGAACCGTGATGGCCTCGAAAAACCTCAAGGCAGTGGCGATCCGTGGCACCAACGGGATCGCAAACGTCAAGGATTTTGGCAAATTCATGGATGCGGTAAATGCCGGCAAAAAGGTACTTGCCGAGAATGCGGTCACCGGACAGGGGCTGCCCACCTACGGCACCCAGGTGTTGATGAACGTGATCAACGAGGTGGGTGCTCTGCCTACGCGCAATATGCGTGAGGTGCAGTTCGAAGGGGCAAACAAGGTCTCGGGTGAGGCGATGCATGAGAAACGTGCCTCCGACGGCAAACCCAACCTGACCACCAATGCGGGCTGTTTTGGATGCACCATCGCCTGCGGACGTATCTCCACCATCGACAAGGGGCACTTCTCCATCGAGAACAAACCCGAGTACTGGGGGAGTTCCGGTGGCCTGGAGTATGAGGCGGCCTGGGCGTTGGGACCCGATACCGGTGTCGATGATCTCGACGCGCTGACCTATGTGAACTTCCTCTGCAACGAGGACGGATTCGATCCAATCTCATTCGGCGCCACACTGGCGGCGGCAATCGAGCTCTTCAAGGATGGTGCCATCACCACCGAGCATACCGGTGGACACGAGCTGGCATTCGGTTCCCCGGAGAGTCTGGTCTGGGGTGCGGAGACCCTGGTCAGCGGTGAGGGCTTCGGCAAGGATCTGGGGCTGGGATCGAAGCGCCTGTGCGAGAAGTATGGACGCCCCGAACTCTCGATGACGGTCAAGGGACAGGAGTTCCCAGCCTACGATCCACGGGGCATACAGGGTATGGGGCTTGCCTATGCCACCTCGAATCGCGGCGCCTGCCATCTCAGGGGTTATACCGTGGCCTCCGAGATCCTCGGCATACCGGAGAAGACCGATCCCCTGGAGACCAGCGGCAAGGCCGGACTGGTGAAGGCGTTTCAGGATGCCACCGCGGCGGTGGACTCCAGCGGCCTCTGCCTCTTCACCACCTTTGCCTGGTCATTGGAAGATATCGCGCCCCAGGTCGACGGTGCCTGCGAAGGTGACTGGAGTGCGGACCGTCTGGCGGAGTTGGGTGAACGTATATGGAACATGGAGCGGGACTTCAATCTGCGCGCCGGCCTAACCGCCGCGGATGACACCCTGCCCAAGCGCCTGCTCAAGGAGGCTGCGAAAACCGGTCCCGCGGAGGGTCGTGTCAACGACCTCGACAAGATGTTGCCGGAGTATTACGAGTTGCGAGGCTGGACGGCGGAGGGTGTGCCCACCGACGAGACCCGTCAACGTCTCGGCCTGAGCTGACAAAGCAGGGAGATGGCAGATGCACTACATCGTAATCGGCGCCGGGCCTGCCGGCGTTACGGCCTGTGAAACCCTGCGCGCTCTTGACCTCGCCGCAGAAATCAGCTTGATCGGCGGGGAACCGGAGCCTCCCTATTCACGGATGGCGATCCCCTATCTGCTGGTGGAGCAGATCGATGAGAGCGGCACCTACCTGCGAAAGCAGGAAGATCACTATGCAGAAAAGCGCATCGAGTACCTACGGGTGCCGGTGGTTCAGGTGGATCCTCAACAACGCAGCGTTGTCCTGGCTGACGGTAACAGTCTGAAGTACGATCGCCTCCTGATCGCCACAGGAGCGACGCCGCTGAAACCGCCGATCCCGGGTATAGATCTGGACGGCATTCACAACTGCTGGACCCTGGCGGATGCACGGGCCATTGTGCAGCGGGCCAAGCCGGGGTCGCCCGTGGTGCTGATAGGCGCGGGTTTCATCGGTTGCATTATTCTCGAATCGCTGGTCGAGCGTGATGTGAAGCTCACCGTCGTGGAGAAGGGGGACAGGATGGTTCCGCGCATGATGGACAATGTCGCCGGCAACCTGCTGAAGAGGTGGTGCGAGAACAAAGGAGTGCGCATTCTCACCAACAGCGGGGTCGTGGGCTTTACCAAGCTGGGCAACGGCTTGAGTGTCAATCTGGACAGCGGCGAGAGTCTCTCCGCGGATCTGGTGATAACGGCGATGGGGGTTCGTGCGAATATCGATTTCCTCGCCGGGTCTGGAATCGAGACCGATCAGGGTATACTGGTCAACGATTTTCTGCAGACCAATCGGGAGCATATCTATGCCGCGGGGGACGTCGCACAGGGACGCGATTTCTCCAGCGGTGTGGATATGGTACAGGCAATTCAACCGACCTCGGTGGAACATGGCCGGATCGCGGCACTCAACATGGTCAGAGATGGATCGATTCGCCACCAGGGCAGCCTCAACATGAATGTCCTGGACACCCTGGGGCTGATCTCGAGTTCCTTCGGTCTGTGGATGGGAATCGATGGCGGTGATCAGGCGACCCTGCTCGATGAGAGCGAATTCCGCTATCTGCAACTGCAGTTCGACGGTGACTACCTGATCGGTGCCAGCACGCTCGGGCATACTCAGCATATCGGTGTGCTGAGGGGGCTGATTCGGAGTCGTGTTCCCTTGGGCAAGTGGAAGGGGCGATTGATGAAGGACCCGACACGTATAATGGAGGCCTATCTCGGTTCCGTACAAGGTGCAAGTTAAGTTCAAACTCTATGCGAGCCTCATGGCCTACCTGCCCCCGGGCGCGAGCGACAACGCCGTCAACGTCAGCCTGGTCGAGGGTGCGACCATCTTTGATCTGATGGATCACTACCAGGTCCCCCGGGAACAGGCCCATCTGGTCGTCTGCAACGGCCTCTTCGTGCCGCCCTCTCAAAGAGAGAGCTATCGGCTGCAGGAGGGGGACGTCGTTGCCCTCTGGCCGCCAGTCGCCGGCGGCTAAGGCCGATGGTCCCGGACAGCAGGCTATGCAGGCAGGTCTCAGCCGCACGATGACAATTTCCCGCGCGGAGTTCCTGCGCAGCCTGTTGCCGCTCAAGCACTACTACCGCATCGATATCGATGAGAGCGCAGGGTCGGTTGAAATTTCTCGGCAGAGGTTGAAAGTTGTTATAAGCCTGCGTGAGAACAGGCCGCTAAAACTGGGCTCACTCAAAATGCCCTCCTTGCAGGTTGATTTTCATTTCGGGGATTCCTCGGCGGATGAGATTACGCGGTTTTGGACACGTTTTGATCTCTGTTTCAGACGCGGAGGAGGTTGACAAACCAGAGTGCTTGAAATGATAGTCTAGGGCTGTCCGTCATGAGGAGGCTAGAGATGAAAAGAGAACGACAATACTATGGAATGACTGCGGTATTGATCGCGCTGTTGCTGATTCCCTGGATCGCATTTGCCAAGGAGAAGCCGTATCAGGCAGTGGTGGTGTTTGGGGACAGCCTCTCCGATCCGGGAAATGCATATATCCTCTCCGGTATGCATCTGAAACCACCCTATGAAACCCTTGATGAATTGCTGATACCCGATGCGCCGTACGCCAGAGGCGGCAATCACTTCAGCAATGGCGCCACTTGGATCGAACAACTGGCAAGGAAAATCGACCTTGGCGACAGCGTGAAACCCGCTTTCAAGCGGGGGCAGAAAAAAGGGCTGAAAAGGAGTAATTACGCCGTAGGTGGCGGCCGCGCCAGGGAGGATGGAATCAACATCAATTTGAGTCAGCAGCTGATTCTCTTCCTCAGCGACACCCAGGGTGTGGCTTCGCCGGAGGCGCTCTATGTGATCGCCTTTGGAGGCAACGATGTGCGCGACGCCGTTGCCGCCCTCTTGGTCGATCCCACACTGCTCTCCAGTCTGGCCATACTGCAGGATGCATTGACTGCGTTCGAAGATGCCGTTCGCCTGCTCGGGGCGGCTGGTGCGAAAAATCTACTGATCGTCAATTCCCCGGACCTGTCGCTGACACCGGCGATACAGCGTCTCAATTATCTCTTTCCGGGTACTGCCTTTGGGGCCGCGACCCTGTCGCAAAAGTACAATCTCGATCTCGATGCTTTGATTGAGCAACTGGGTCGTGAATTGCCTGGATTGGAGATCGCGCGCTTGGATGTGTTTCAGGCCATGCAGGATATCCTGGTCGATCCCGGTGCCTATGGCCTGAGCAACGTTTCAGAGCCATGCGTGATGCCCAATCAACCGCCGTTCGCCTGTAAGAAAGCGAAAAAATATCTCTTCTGGGATGGCATACACCCCACCAGGGTCGGTCACAGGGTCTTTTCCCGGAAGGCGGCAGAGGCTCTCAACCTGGTGGTGGAAAAGTGACGCCAAGGTGTTGAAGGTCGTATCTGGAGCGCAGACGGGGGTGGACAGGGCGGCCCTGGATGCGGCCATGGCATGTGGTATAGAGACCGGTGGCTGGTGTCCCCAAGGGCGTGCCGCGGAGGATGGCGCTATTCCCCAACGCTATCCGGTCAGGGAGTTGAGCAAAGCGGGGTATAGGGAGCGCACCCTGCAAAATGTGGTTGATAGCGACGCTACGCTGATCATCTATTTCGACTATTTGTCAGGCGGCACGGAGCAGACACTCGCATTTTGCATCGACGAGAGGAAACCCTATCTCTTGATCGATGCCGGGGAGCTGGGGAGGCAGCGTGCGGTGGAGAGGATAGTCGAGTTTATTGAGACTAGAGATGTCGAGGTGTTGAATGTCGCGGGACCGCGAGCCAGTGGCGAGGCGCGTGCATATGACTTTACCCGAGCGGTCATGGCGTCCGTTGCCTGCACAGTCTCTGATAAGGTCATGGAAAACAGCGATCAGATCAAGGATGATGATGCGTCATGATGAAAAAAAACGCTTTGATCACCGGTAACAGCAGTGGCCTCGGTCGCGGATTGAGCGAAGTCTTGCTGGCCCACGGCTATCGTGTCTTCGGCTGTAGTCGACGGGGTTGTGACCTGGCTGGTGATATAGTCGATATCCGTTGTGATCTCAGTGATATGGAGAGGATTGGAGAACACCTGCAACGCCTGCTGGACGGGGTCGAAACGGTGCAACTGGTGGTGCTCAATGCCGGTGTACTGGGGGAGATAAAAAATATCAGCGAGACCTCGCTGGATGAGTTGAGGCGGATCCTGGATATAAATCTCTGGCCGAATAAACTGATCCTGGACTGGCTGCTCGAGTCCGCAATCCGCATCGATCAGATCGTACTCATGTCATCCGCTGCAGCGGTGTTGGGTAACAAGGGCTGGGGTGGTTATGCCTTGTCCAAATCCGCGCTGAATATGCTTGGGCGCCTCTATGCCCATGAGTTTCAGGAGACGCATATCGCTTCCATCGCTCCCGGGCTGATTGAGTCGAGCATGATGGAGTATCTCTGCGCAGAAGCGGACAGCGATGAGTTTCCCGCTTTGCTGCGGCTCAGGCAGGCAAGAGAGGAGGGTGTTGTGCTCACACCCCTGGCGGGTGCCGAACGGATTCTGGCGGCGCTGCCGCGACTGCAGGAGTTCGAGAGCGGCAGTTATGTCGATCTCAGGCAGATCCTGGCGCCGGATGAGTACCAGGCGCTGATCGAAGCCCAAAACAGGGCATGACCTTGCCGCCGTTGGTGAAGGAGATGTTGTTGCTGACTCTGCTGGGCCTGCTGCTGCTCCTGGTATTCACCCTCTATCTCTACCTTAACCAGACAAACCTGATCCACCTGCCCAACATCCCCTCCAGAGAGCTGGTGGCCACACCGCAGCAGCTGGGATTGAGCTTCGAGCCCGTATCCTTGCGCACCACAGACGGGGTAAGGCTTCACGGCTGGTTTGTTCCCCATGAAAACCCGCGTGCGACGCTGCTCTTTTTTCATGGTAATGCCGGTAATATCTCCCACCGCTTGGAATCGATCGCGCTCTTCAACAGCCTGGGTCTGTCGGTCTTGATTTTCGATTACCGGGGGTATGGCAGAAGTGAGGGCAAACCCTCCGAAGCGGGTCTCTATCGAGATGCCGAAGCCGCCTGGCGCTATTTACATGAGGAGAGGGCGATACCCGGTCATGAAGTCCTGCTGTTTGGACGCTCACTTGGCGGTGCGATTGCCGCCTATCTTGGTGCCAAGAACAGGGCCATGGGGGTGGTGCTGGAATCGAGTTTTACCTCCGTACCCGATATGGCGGCTGAACTCTATCCATGGCTACCGGTGCGCTGGCTGACTCGCTACAGCTACAACAGCGGCGAGCGCATGGCTGCCATTGCCAGCCCGGTAATGGTTATCCATAGCAGGGATGACGAGATCATTCCCTTCGATCAGGGGCGCACACTCTACGCTCAGGCCACTGCGCCGAAACGGTTTCTGGAGTTGAACGGTGACCATAACTATGGCTTCATGCAGAATATCGACAGATATAGGGATCACTGGAACGAATTCATTCGATTTTGCGAACAGCAGGCTGATGAGTGACGGCTGCATGGCGCAGCGTCAACCAAAGTGACAAAGGAACGACTTCAATCTCGGGGCAGTTAAAATAGATCTTATGACAGCAATACCAATGCGAAAAACCAAAATCGTGGCCACTATCGGACCCGCCTCAGACTCGGTCCATACCCTGGAAGAGATGATCGTTGCCGGAATGAGCGTTGCGCGCCTCAACCTTTCCCATGGCAGCTATGAAGAACACAGGCAGCGTATACAGCACATCCGTCAAGCATCGGATAACCTGAAGATACCGGTAGCGGTCATGATCGATACCCGGGGTGTTGAGATCCGTACCGGCAAGATACGCCAGGACAGGGTTGAGTTGACATCGGGTGAGCAATTCTCCCTCTTCACCGATGGCCGCAACGGTGATCAGCGGGGTGTTTCGGTGACCTACCAGCGATTGCATCAGGAGGTCAATCCTGGAGATGTCATCCTTCTCGATGATGGCGCGCTGGAACTCACGGTGCAATCGATCCTGGACAGGGAGGTTCGCTGCAAGGTGGTGCTAGGCGGTGTGTTGAAGGAGAACAAGGGCGTCAACCTGCCTAACACGCAACTCTCGATGACGGCAGTGGAGCCGGAACACCGGGATGACATTCTTCAGGAGCTGTCGTTCGCCGCGGAGAACGATGTGGACTACATCGCGGCTTCGTTCATACAGGATGCCGACGAGGTCAACCGGATGCGCGAGATACTCATCGAGAAGGGGGTCGATATCCCGATCATCGCCAAGATCGAAAACCGCGCCGGTATCAACAATCTCGAAGCAATCGTAGCCGCGGCTGACGGCATCATGGTGGCGCGTGGGGATATGGGCGTGGAGCTGCCGATGGCGGATGTGCCGAGCATGCAGAAGAAGATCATCCGCATAACGGTGAGTAACGGGAAACCGGTAATAACCGCGACTCAGATGCTGGCATCCATGGAGCACAATCCGAAGCCGACGCGGGCGGAGGCGAGCGACGTGGCGAATGCCATCCTGGACGGCTCATCCGCCGTCATGCTGTCCGGGGAGTCTGCCATGGGGGACTATCCCGTGGAAGCGGTTAAAACCATGGATATGCTGGCGATCCGTACCGAAGCGTCGCTGCACGAGTATGGTTACCTGCAGCATATCATTCCCCATTCCTCGAATGTGGTTACCGAAGCGGTCAGCCACTCGGCGGTCAATATGGCGAGCCAGCTCAAGGCAGCTGCGATCATCAGTCTGACGGAAACGGGCTTTACCTCGAGGTTGATCTCCAAGCACCGGCCGGAGTGTCCCATTTTTGCCATTACCCAATCCCCGAGAGTGACGAGGCGGTTGTGTATGAACTGGGGGGTGATACCGATTCTTCATGGTGCGGACGGTACGGATGAAGCGAAGATTGCCTACGGTATAGAACGCGGGAGAAGGCGTGGTCTGCTTCACAGCGGTGATATAGCAATCGCCACCAGCGGCCATAGTCAGACCACAGGCGGGACTGACCTGATCCGGGTGATGACCGTGGAATAAACCGGAGTCTGTTCGAGGTGGGTCGGGGATCGGGTCAAAAGATTCTGAATTGCGGCTGTACCTGATCGTCTTGCCAGATATCGTCGGGGCTTACATACTCATCACGAAGATCGAAGGGTACGCCAACACTGTCAAAACAGTCATAGACCAGCTCTGAGCAGATATATTTCCTGTCCCGGGTGCGTCGGCTGATCTTGAAAAGAATACGGATCCCTATGCGCAGGATCTCAAAATTATCGTAGGGTTTGGTGAGTTCGTCCATGCCGTAGCTGATGGCTTGATTGAGCTTGTTCTCATCCACCGGCGGGTGCACCCTCGCAATCACGATGTTGCCCTTATAGGGGCGGTCTTTACCGTGGTAGTCTTGCAGATACTTGGAGAGTGGCGCCAGCCTCACCCCGATCATCGTTTCACTCTCCAAAACAAAGACCCGTTCCAGGGTCGGATCCCGGTAGATTATGCCGACATGGCTCCAAACGGAGTTGGTGAAGGTTTGAACAGTGCGTGAAAAAAAATAGGAACCGGAACAGAAGACCAGGTCGCCGCTCTGTAACTTCTGCCGCATGGCGTCATAGCGTTGCACAGGAAGTTGTTCGATCTCTTTTTTAGTCAATGGGGTTGCCATGCCGCTCACCTCTATGCGTGGTTTGATAATAGCGTATAGGCTTTCGTTACCACAAATCATGCCCGGTACTGCCGGAAGACGGGATTACATGCAGGCACTCGTGTGTTGAAGCGATCCAGATCGCCATAGTTTCTTGAAAAAAAGCCATTTGATGCGGGTGCGCGCGTTGCACTTGATGACTAAGTAGGAAGGGTAGTGTGAGGTGTGAAGACCCGGGCTGGGCCGGTGTGGGTGAGAGGTTTCGCCAACCCGCCAGTATGCAGTGATACTGGCGGGTGCGGGTGTTAGCTCATGTTGCCGGCGACAAAATCCCAGTTGACCACCTTCCAGAATGCCTCGAGATAGGCGGGTCTGGCATTACGGTAGTCGATGTAGTAGGCGTGTTCCCAGACATCGGCGGTTAGCAGTGCCTTCTTACCGGAGGTCATCGGCGTGCCTGCATTGGAGGTGTTGAAGATCTCCAGGCTGCCGTCATCGTTCTGTACCAGCCAGGTCCAGCCGGAACCGAAGTTGGTTGCACCTGAAGTGGAGAACTGTTTTTTAAACTCATCGAAAGAGCCGAAGGCCGAGTCGATGGCGTCACCCAGGGCGCCACCGGGTGCATTGTCATCGTTCGGGCTGCGCAGGCAGTTCCAATAGAAGGTGTGATTCCAGATCTGCGCTGCATTGTTGAATACGCCGCCCGAAGATTTCATGATGATATCTTCCAGGGAGGCGTTCTCAAACTCTGTCCCGGGAATCAGGTTGTTGAGGTTGGTTACATAGGTGTTGTGGTGCTTTCCGTGGTGAAACTCCAGGGTCTCTTTGGAAATAACAGGTTCCAGTGCATCGATGGCATAAGGCAGTGCGGGTAGTTCGTGGGCCATGGAATGGTACTCCTTCGTTTGCTATGAATTCTTGTGCTGATCCTCGTGACAGTGGGATCCGAGCAATAACCTAGTAGAATAGTCAGCTATTTTAGCGATGCTGTTGCCGGGATGCAACAGGGGTATTGTGGGGGAAATGGTACCACTCCTTATGGATGGGTGTGGTAGCGATCGGGTTGATACCCGTCAGGCACACCGCTCGAGGTATGTGCTTCCAGTTGGGTTGGTTTCAACTATCCTTGTTTGCGCATGATGACTACAAGAAGCGGATATAATCTGTGCAGATGATCTATCCTGATCCAAATGAAATGATGCAGTGATATGAACCCGGTCGAACTTAGTATCTTTGCCTCGCGCCTGGAGGCGGTCTGCGATGAGATGGGCGCGGTGTTGCGCAACGCCGCCTTCTCCCCCAATATTCGCGATCGGCTCGATTTCTCCTGTGCGGTGTTCGATGCCAGGGGGGAGCTCTGTGCCCAGGCTGCCCATATCCCGGTCCACCTCGGCAGCATGGCCTATGCGATGGCGGAAATAGTCGCCAAGGTGGAGTGGCACGAGGGGGATATGGTGGTGTTGAACGATCCCTTCATGGGAGGGACTCACCTGCCAGACGTCACCCTCATTGCCCCGCTGTTTCACGCGGGTGAGCTGACCGCGTTCTTGGTCAATCGCGCCCACCACGCCGACATCGGCGCTGTCTCGCCAGGCTCAATGCCGGTCTCGCATACCCTCGACCAGGAGGGGCGTGTCATACCCCCGGGTAAGCTGGTCAGGGGTGGGGTCGTCGATGCCGGCTTTCTCGCTTCGATCATCCGAGACAACCGTAACCAAAGCGAGTCGGAGGGGGATTTCGCCGCCCAGATCAGTGCAAACCGAAGCGGTCTCAAGCGGTTGGCGCAGTTGATCGACGAGTGGGGTAAGGTCCCCTTCCTGGCTGGCCTGGAAGCGCTTAACGCCTATGCCGAACGCCTGGCGAGGGATGCACTGAAGCAGATCCCGCCAGGCGAGTATCGATTCACCGAGCTGATGGATGACGATGGCCAGGGTAACCGGGATATTCCAATCGCGATCAGGCTTGCGGTTGAGAAGGAGCGTATCCTGGTTGACTTCAGCGGTACCGCCGATCAGGTCCCGGGCAATATCAACGCCCCCTTGTCGGTGGCGGCCGCCGCGGTCTTCTATGCCTTCCGTTGCCTGATGCCACCCCAGACTCCGGCCTGCGCCGGCAGTTTCAGGCCAATCGAGCTCCATGTCCCCCCGGGTTGTCTGTTGAACGCCAAACGGCCGGCAGCCGTTGCCGCAGGGAATGTGGAGACCAGTACCCGGGTGGTGGATGCGGTGCTCGGTGCCCTTGCCCAGGTATTGCCCGATCGGATTCCCGCCGCCAGCCACGGCAGCATGAATAACCTGGCGATGGGGAGCGTCGGCGGCGGGCTGCGCTGGGACTACTATGAAACCATCGGCGGCGGCATGGGAGCCGGTAAGCGGGGCGGTGGATTGCACGGGGTGCAGACCCACATGACCAATACCCTGAACACTCCCATCGAGGTCATCGAGGCGCGTTTTCCCGTTCGGGTGGTGAAATACAGCCTGCGCAGGGGATCGGGAGGCAGGGGGATCAGGCCTGGCGGCGATGGCCTGGTCAGGCACTTCAGGTTTCTCGCCCCGACCCAGGTTACCCTGTTGACCGAGAGGCGGTCGCATCGGCCCTGGGGCTGCGCCGGCGGCGAACCCGGTAAGGCAGGGATTAACAGCCATAACGGAAAGGTATTACCGGCCAAGGTCACACTACTGGTCGAGAGCGGTGACGAGATCGCCATCGACACCCCCGGGGGGGGAGGCTGGGGTGATCCGTCAGTCCGGGGCGCTTAGCCGCCAGGATGGTAATATCCCCAGCCTGTCCGGGAGTAATCCTAACCTCATCTCGGCTACTATCTAGGAGTAGGACCAACGCGAGGTTGTGCAATGGCCGGTTGCGACTGCGGTAGCGAGTTGAAGTTCGATGGGGTGTCTGTGGGCTACAAGCGGATACTCTGGTTGGTCATCGCCATCAATGCCCTGATGTTTCTCTTCGAAACAGGTGCCAGTGTGGTCTCTAACTCGATGGCATTGCGAGCCGATGCCCTCGATTTCCTCGGTGATTCCCTGACCTATGCAATTACCCTGCTGGCCATAGGACGCTCGCTACACTGGCGGGCCTCGGCGGCGATTTTCAAGGGTATCACCCTGATCTGCATGGGGCTCTGGGTGTTGGGATCCACCCTCTACCGGGTGTTCGTGCTCGGTGTTCCAAATGAAATCATCATGGGTTCGGTGGCGCTGCTTGCCTTTGCCGCCAACATGGTCAGCGTCGTGTTGCTGCTCAAATACCGTGATGGCGATGCCAATGTGCGATCGGTATGGCTCTGCAGTCGTAACGATGCGATAGGGAATCTCGCGGTACTGGTCGCTGCCGGGGCTGTCTTCATGACCCAAAGTCACTGGCCTGATCTACTGGTCGCGACCCTGATGTCGATGCTGTTTCTGCATTCAGCGCGGCTGATCATTCGCCAGGCACGTGATGAACTGACGCATGATCCTGAGATCATGAGGGGCGAGGCGTGCTGTACCGCTGTCGAAAGGGATTGAGCCTCAAGCGGGCGCCTTACCCCTGATGTTTATACATTCTGTCCCGGCGCGAGACCTCCTCCTGCCAGGGACAATCGCGCTGCATTCGCCTCATGTTCCTATCCCGGGTCCTGATCATATTGTGCCATGCCTCGAACGCCTCTTTAGGCGAGTCGTAGTTTTGCATCTTCATCAGGATTGGCTGCAACAGATAGTGCCCGAGACTGGCGTGAAAATTGAGGTGGGACTGCATATAGTTACCGCTCCAGCCAAGCCGCAGAGAGGGCCCCAGTGCCTGATAGTCAGTGCCGTGTCGTTCCTCGCCGCTCCACCCTTCGGGTATCAGGATATGGGGATCGTTTTCCGGAAACAGCAGGCGTGACAGCATCCATGGAGTGAGGATCAGCACCACACGCCAGCCACTGGTGCGGCGGTAGGCGTGAAGCTGAAATCCCAGATTGCTGTTGGTCAGCGGATCATCGGAGAAATATTGATTGAATATCTCCCGGTGAACCTCGATCAGGGCCAGCTTGAATTTGTCATCGTCGGCCAACTCCGGGGGTAGCAACTGCCAGGTTGTTTCATGCATGCGCAAAGCCCTTGCGGTTAGGCTGAATCCGTTCGACGCTTCATGCCAGAGTCGATCCGATCCTGCGGGCCATCGGGCTGTCGTGGCAATCGCTTCGGCAGCGCTAGAGAGGCATCTGCCAATCGCGTGAGTATGAGGGGGTGCGGGCTTGGTTGTGCCCTTTCGCTGGTCATTGTTCAGTCAGCTCAGTTGGCAGCAGGGCAATGCAACTTGTAACGAATGGAAAGACCGCTTCCAAGCCATGCGGAACCCAATGGCCAGCGTTCAGTCAGTTCCGGGTTACTCCGACCCATAGGTATTCTCCTTTATGACATTCGATGCGGTTTGCGATGGGTCGACCGATAGTCGATCTGTTCGCCATAAGTGCACATCAAAATAAGCAAGGGCTGGCAATATCCGGCCAGAGGGGGGGTTCTGTCCATCTATTTGTCTTGTGATCTTGATTTGGATCAAGGAATTTAAGTCAACAGAATGGAGCGACGATTATCCATGGCGGATGTACGGTCGCTAGCCTTTGTTTCTCCCCTCGATTGGGAAGGAGCGTCTTCTTCAGTCCGTTTCAGCAGCGCAAACCGGATCTGCTTCCGGTATCGATGGTATCGAGGGTGATTCTTGAGTCTGTGGATGCGCCGTTAGGCCAGGGCCTGCCTGTGTTGCGACGTGATCAGGTTCAGCGCCTCATGGCTCTTGGAAACCATTTCGTCGATCAGGGACGATAGCGTCTCTGGTGTCAGGCCGGTCATCTTCCAGGCAAAGGGAGTGATTGCCCAGAGCATCTCTTCCACACTGAGACCGAC
Source organism: Candidatus Thiodiazotropha sp. (assembly GCA_040793985.1). Taxonomy (GTDB): domain Bacteria; phylum Pseudomonadota; class Gammaproteobacteria; order Chromatiales; family Chromatiaceae; genus Thiodiazotropha. Next base: position 233,746 of record JBFNJI010000003.1, read on the forward strand.
CATCTCACCGTTGGCAATGGCTTTGGCGATATGCACCAGGGATGTTTCCAGGGTGTAGTCACCCGCCTGTTGTGGATTGTTATGGTAGCCAGCCACGGAGACGAAGCTCTCAGGCAGTTCCCAGGCACGCATCAGCTCGGCGCCGACATCCAGGTGGTTAAAGCCGAGGACCTCGGATTCTGTCTCAGCCAGAATCCAGTTGTCACCACCCGTGATGTAGAGTATATCCGTGGCCTTTTCCGGCAACGTGAGATAGATCACCAGTCTTCCCACATCGTGTAGCAGCCCCATGACGAAGAGTCGTTCGCTGTGCAGGATGTTGCAGTGACCGGCCAACGACTGTGCCATAACGCCTGTGGTCACAGAGTGTTGCCAATATTCGCCCATATCGACCAGCTGCTTCGGTATCCCGGTAAAGGTACGCAATGCGGTCGCCGCCATGACCAGGTTGCGCAGCTCGTCAGCACCGACAATCGTAACCGCCCGCGATAGGGTCTCTACCTTTGTCGGCAGACCGTAGAAGGAGCTGTTGACCAGTCTGAGAAGACGTGCGGACATGTCCGTATCCTGGATGATGATATCGGCGACCTGCGATGAGGAGTAGTTCCCGGTTGCCATCAGGCGGTTCACTTTGATGCAGATGTCGGGCAGGGAAACCAGATGGTCAAGGTCTTTAACGAGCGTTTTTGGATCCATCGTGCACACACCTCGGATTATTGGTTTTTGTCTGAAAGACCGCTGATTTGCGGCTTCAAATTAAACACATAGTATTTATGGTTATTGTATGAATATCATCGGTGAGATCGGGAAATGAGAACTGGTTGACATTATAGTCGACTAAAGCGCCCTCCCTATTCGCCTTCGGCCCTGAAGCCCTTCAGGTCACTCCCGGCCACTTTCCGAGATGTCATTCAAGACCCTGAGGAAGGCATCGCCGTAACGCGCCAGCTTGTGGTCGCCCACACCCGATACCGTCGCCAGCTGTTGCCTGTCCCGGGGGCGTCTCTCCGCCATTTCGATCAGGGTAGCGTCATGGAAGACAACATAGGCGGGCACACCTTGAGCCTGTGCAAGCTCCAGGCGAAGCGTTCTCAGCGCCTGCCAGAGGGGCTGATTGGCCTCACTGACATCCGGCGGCCGGTTCTGATTTGTCCGTTTCCTTGGCTTCATGCTGCGTGTCTTGCGTAACATGAGCGGGGTTTCTCCCCGCAGCACCGGACGGCTCGCCTGGGTCAGTTGAAGGCCGCCGTAGCCCTCCAGGTCGACGCTGAGCAGCCCGCGTGCTATGAGCTGACGATAGATGCTGCGCCACTCCGCGGCAGTGAGATCTTGGCCGATGCCGAAGGTACTGACCTGGTGGTGCCCAAACCCTGTAATGCGCTCGCTCTCTTTTCCAAGCAGGACATCGATCAGATAGTTGACGCCGAAACGTTGGCCGGTGCGGTGAACGCAGGAGAGGGCCATTTGTGCCGCCACGGTGGCGTCCCAGGTTTGCGGAGGCTGAAGACAGACATCGCAGTTGCCGCAGGGCTGCGCCAGATGATCATCGAAATAGGCGAGCAGGGCCTGGCGTCGGCAACTGGTGATTTCGCAAAAGGCCAGCATGGCATCGAGTTTGTGGCGCTCGGTCCGCTTGTGGTTTTCATCGGCATCGGAAGCGGCCTGCATCTGCCGCAGGGTGATCACATCCTGCAGGCCATAGACCATCCAGGCATCGGCTGCCTCACCATCTCGACCGGCACGCCCTGTCTCTTGATAATAGGCCTCAATGCTCTTGGGCAGATTGAGATGGGCAACGAAACGGACATCGGGCTTGTCTATGCCCATACCGAAGGCGATGGTGGCGACGACCACTACGCCTTCCTCCTGGCGGAAACGGTTTTGATGTTGTTGCCTGGTCTTGTTGTCCAGGCCGGCATGGTAGGCGAGGGCGTCGATATCCCTGCTCCGCAGCCAGTCGGCTGTCTCCTCGACCCGTCTGCGTGAAAGGCAGTAGACGATACCCGACTCGCCCGGGTGCTCGTCACGAATGAAGCGCAACAGCCGTTCCCTTGCGTTGCCGTCATTTTCGCTGATCTGGTATCGGATGTTGGGTCTGTCGAAACCGGCGACGAACTCGGCAGCCTCTTGCAGTGAGAGGCGTTCGACGATCTCTTTACGGGTAGGCGCATCGGCGGTGGCGGTAAGCGCGACTCTCGGTATTTGCGGAAAACGCTCATGAAGCAGTGAGAGCTGCATATATTCAGGACGGAAATCATGCCCCCACTGGGAGACGCAGTGGGCCTCGTCGATGGCGAACAGGGCGATGCGCGATTGGTGAATCAGCTCGAGTGTATGTGCTGTCAGCAGACGTTCAGGTGCGACATAGAGGAGATCGAGATTGCCTTGAAGCAGCGTCCTTTCCACTGCCGCTGCCTCCTCTGGGCTCAACGAAGAGTTGAGGAAGGCGGCACGAACGCCATATTGATGCAGGCTGTTGACCTGGTCCTGCATCAATGCGATCAGCGGTGAGATGACAATGCCGGTACCCTCTCTTACGATGGCCGGAATCTGATAGCAAAGGGATTTCCCCCCGCCGGTGGGCATCAACACCAGGGCGTCGCCCCCATCGATCAGATGGCCGATGATGTGTTCCTGGGATGAACGGAAATCGCTATAGCCGAAGGTGTGCCGCAGCACTTCACGTGCATGCGCCATAGCAGGTTTGGATGCGAGGGCTTCAGTCATCCATGACATTATCCAGTCCTTTGGGTGTTGTGTCAGTTGTTGTTTTTCCCAGTATATTGGGTTTTTCGAATATGTAAATCGCAATAGGTCATGCCTCAATCCCTATCCAGGGTTGAGATCGGCATGACAGAAAATAGGGCATGGTGTAGGCTCGGGGATAGGAACGGTTTGCGGACTCGGATTTATGTGCGGACTCTGTGGTGAACTTCGTTTCGATGGCGCGCAGGCCGACCTGGCGGCAATCGAACGTATGACTGAAAGAATACGCCGGCGAGGTCCCGACCATGGTGGCAGTTACAGCGACGGTGCATTGGGCTTCGGTCACCGGCGCCTGTCTGTCATCGACTTGTCGGAGCATGCGCATCAGCCGATGTTGGATCAGCAATTGAACCTGGCATTGGTATTCAACGGCGCCATCTACAACTACAAGGAACTCAGGTCCACCCTCAAGGGTCTCGGTTATCACTTTTTCTCCAGCGGCGATACCGAGGTGATACTCAAGGCATACCACGCCTGGGGGGAAGACTGTGTCGACCATCTGCACGGCATGTTTGCCTTTGCGGTTTGGGATTGTCAGCAGCGGCGCCTGTTCCTCGCCAGGGACCGACTCGGTATCAAGCCCCTCTACTATACCCAGGACAGCCGGCGCCTGCGCTTCGCTTCCAATACCCAGGCGCTGCTGGCAGGCGGCGGCATCGATACCGCAATAGATCCCGTCGCCTTGCATCACCAGTTCACCCTGCACGGCGTGGTGCCGGCCCCGCTGACCATCTTTCGCGGCATACGCAAGCTGGCGCCGGGCCACTGTATGGTGGTTGAATCGAATGGCACGGAACGTATTCGCAACTACTGGAACTACCCAGCCACCCGTCCCGAGATGCCGCTCTCGGACGGGGAGTGGTTGGAGGCGATACACGATAGCTTGCGCGAAGCGGTACGCAAGCGCAATGAGATCGCAGATGTGCCGGTAGGGGTACTGCTCTCGGGAGGGCTCGACTCAAGCCTGCTGGTGGCGTTGCTGGCGGAGGCGGGGGTCGGTGACCTGCGGACCTTCTCGGTGGGCTTCGAGGACCAGCCCGAGGAGAAAGGCAACGAATTCGAGTACTCCGATCCCGTGGTTGAGATGTACGATACCCACCATCACAAGTTCCTAGTCCCCAACAGCGAGGTGCTGAATCGTTTGCCGGAGGCGGTGGAGAACATGGCCGAGCCGATGTTCGGTCAGGATGCGGTGGCCTTCTACCTGCTCGGAGAGCAGGTCTCGCGTCAGATCAAGGTGGTGCAGTCCGGGCAGGGGGCCGACGAGGTGTTCGGTGGCTACTTCTGGTATCCAAGGATCATGCAGGACCAGGAGGGTGAAGCGGTGGAGCGTTTCGCCAGGCACTATTTCGACCGTGACCACGATGAGTATCTGCGCATGGTCGACGCTGACTACCATGGCGCCGACTATACCCGGGAGTTGATTGCCGAACGCCTCGCGCAGTCGGTCTCGGAGAGTCTTATCGACGCCGTGCTCCACATGGATCAGACCATGCTGATTGTGGATGATCCGGTGAAACGGGTGGACAATATGACCATGGCCTGGGGTTTGGAGGCGAGAGTCCCCTTTCTTGACCACCACCTGGTTGAACTGGCCGCACGCTGTCCGCCGCAGCTGAAATTGCGCGAGGGAGGCAAGTACCCGCTGAAGGCGATGGCCAGGGGCCTGCTTCCCGATCTGGTGATCGATCGACCCAAGGGCTATTTCCCGATGCCGGCACTTAAATATGTTCGTGGCGAGTTCCTTGAATTCATGCGCGCCATTCTCGATACCCGGGCAGCGAGAGAGAGAGGCATATTTCAACAATCCTATATCGATATGCTGATGTCGGCCCCAGAAATGCACCACACCCGGATCCGTGGCAGCAAATTGTGGCATATCGCGCTGTTTGAGTTTTGGTTGCAGCGCAATCTTCAGCCAGCCGGGAGCGCGGCATGAAGCGGCATATTCTTCTCATCACGCTTTGTCTCGCGGGATGTTCGGAATCGGTCGATGTGGAATTTTTCAGCTACCAGGGGTGTCGCAGGGAGATGACAGAGGCATTCATCGATCAGGGGGCGGACCCGGTAGCCGCCAATATGAGGGCCAAGGCCCACTGCGAGGAGCAGATGCAAAAATAGAGAAGCGGGGCCTTGATGCCTTCGTACTCCTCACCGGTAAGGCTGCCGGGCTTGAGCGGGATATGGTCCGGTATACCGATCTTTCCGATGTCGTGGAGACTGGCGACAAGCAGGAGTATATCCATTTCGTGCCTGTCCAGGTTCATATGCCTGCCGACGATAGGCTCAGGTAGAACCACAAATCCTATGCCTGTCAAACCATGGCCCAGTCGTTTAATTCCCTTAAATCCAGCGAATATATTGTGGTTTTTTTGATGCCACGGAAATTCGGCGAACCATTCGTTACTGTCGCACAGGAACCGCGAACATGTTCTGAGGTGGTTTCGGCCGCTGTCCGCAATGCTGCCTGACCCGATCGGACAACTTCTCCGATCATGCCAGGTCCAAATAGGATAAGCTTGGACCATTGTGGGTTTTTTATCCCGCTACAAATAGATAGAATTCCCCCAATACAACTGAGTTTTAACTTGCTAGCGAACAATTAGATAAAACGACAACCGTTTTTGTGAGGTCTAGACGATGGATGTATTGGAACGAATTAAAGAGCAGGTCGAGGGCAACCCGATCGTCATCTACATGAAGGGGACACCGCAGTTTCCCATGTGTGGCTTCTCGTCCCGCGCCGCCGCTGCGCTGCAGGATTGCGGGGTTCCGTTCGCCTATGTCAATGTGCTCTCGGATCCGGAGATCTTCGAGAACCTTCCCCGCTATGCCGACTGGCCGACTTTTCCACAGGTCTATATCGACGGTGAGTTGGTCGGAGGTTGTGATATCACCCTGGAAATGCACCAGAGCGGCGAACTGAAGCAGATGATGGAAGAGGCGGCGGCCAAGGTCGCTCCGACGGGCGACGACCAAACCTGATGACCAAATGGGATACCCGCTTCCTAGGGCTGGCAGCCTACATCTCAGCCTGGAGCAAGGATCCCTCTTCCCAGGTCGGAGCCGTCATTACCGAAGGCAACCGTATTGTCTCACTGGGCTACAATGGCTTTGCCGCGGGGGTGGAAGATAAACAGGAGCGCTTGGACGACCGCGATTGCAAGCTCAACCTGACCATCCATGCCGAAGAGAACGCGATGATCTTCGCCAAGCGAGATCTCACCGATTGCACGGTCTATGTTACCCATCCCCCCTGTCCGCGTTGCGCCTCGAAATTGATCCAGGAGGAGGTAGCGCGAATTGTCTACATCGCGCCCAGTGAGGATTTCCTCTCCCGCTGGGCCGGTGATATCAAACTCTCCAGCGAGATGTATCGCGAGGCCGGTGTTGAGGTCACCAGCTACGCCATGCAGGAGATCAACCATGACAATGCACAGATCACCATTGCCCCGGGTGGTTACTTCAAAGAGGTGATGAACCTGTTTCTGCTTTGCGATGATTGATCGGTTCCCGGAACATCTTCTCGAAGGCGGATCGGTTTACTCTATCGTGCCTTGCGATGGCCTATTGGCTCTCTCCGGGATTTACTAGCTATCCAGCAAATCGGTCAATGCACGGAACAGATCGGTCTCGGTCAACATTCCTGCGACATGCTTGTCATCGCCGATGACCGGCAGGCAACCGATGCGGTTGTCGTTCATCTGCCTGGCCGCCGAGGCAAGCGGTGTGCTTGCCGATGTGGTGTAGACCGGGGTATGCATGACCTCGGCGATCTCGACCGGCGCCTCCTTGAAATAGCGTGCCGCCAGTTGCAGATCCCGTCGGGTTACTATGCCGACTACCTGGTTCTCCTTGTCGACCACCGGCAGGTGATGCATGTTTTTCTCTTCCATGATCTCGAACGCAAGGTCGTAGTTATCCTCTTGCTGAACGGTAACGGGCATGGAACTCATATAGTCACTTACAAACATCGGTTTCTCCTCAGGTATCTAATTGTTTTAAGCCTCCACCCGGTGGGTGGTGCTGGCCATAACTGTACTGTAGACGATAAAACCGCTACATAATATGACACCGATCCAACCCCGGTCATTGAGATGGAGCAAAAGATCCGCTGTCAATGATTCCCTGTTAAGCGGCTGATCCGTTCCAGTGGAAAGTCTGCACCTCTAGCGGGTAAAACGACGGGCATGAAACAGCGGCTCACTAGAAGTCGTTTTCCGAAATCATGAAAAATGCGTAAATATGTTCCATACTGAGGGCTTAGGCTCAAAAGAATAATAGTCAAGTCAAGGGGAATCCAGATGCCCAAAAAGCGTAAATCGAGCAAAGCGATAGAGGACAAGGTTCAGCAGAAGCTGAAAAAACAGTTTGTCAAATCGGACAGTCACAAAGCCCTGAAGGTTAGGGTGGCGGCATTGGAAAAGGAGTTCAAAATACTGCGAAAGATGCTTGACGAGGGTAAAAGGAAGGCGTCGCCTGCAAGCAAAAGGCGTAGCGCGAAAAAACCGGCGGAGAAGAAAACCACTGCTCCCGGGGCAGCGGCAAAAACCGCCAGCAACCTGCAGATGATCAAAGGCATCGGTGTGGTGATCGAAAACAAGCTGCATGACTTTGGAGTTCACAGTTTTGACCAGATCGCCAGCTGGGGGAGCAAGGAGATAGAGGAGTTTTCGCAGAGACTCAATTTCAAAGGCAGAATCGAGCGGGAGCGTTGGGTTGAGCAGGCGAAGGCGTTGATGACCAAATAGGTTGTTGGTCGTGCCAGGGAGAAGCAGATGTCTCAGTTGAGCCACTACCCCCACATGATCGCAACAGCGGCTGAAGCGGCGGGCCGAGTCGAGGTGACAGCACCTTTCGATCAAAGTCCGATTGCCACAGTCGATACCCTGGACGGGGAGGGGGTAGAGCGGGCATTGTCCGCTGCGCGAAGCGTGTTCGATGACCGTGACGCTTGGCTGACCCCCGCGGAACGGATCGCAATCCTCAAGCGTACCGCCGACCTGATGCGCGGGAGGGCTGAAGAGCTGGCGGTCGAGGCGGCCAGGGAGGGTGGAAAGCCCCTCATCGATTCACGTATCGAAGTGGCCCGCGCCATCGACGGCATCGCGATCTGTATCGAGACCCTGCGCACCGAGGCCGGTGAGGAGATTCCGATGGGAGTCAATCCCGCTTCCCAGGGAAGACTGGCGTTCACCCATCGGGAACCGATCGGGGTGGTAGTGGCGGTGAGTGCCTTCAACCATCCGTTGAACCTCATCGTGCACCAAGTCGCACCTGCGGTTGCGACCGGTTGTCCGGTGATCGTCAAGCCGGCGGAGGATACTCCGCTCTCCTGCATGCGTTTCATCGGAATGCTCAGGGAAGCGGGACTGCCTGCGGGGTGGGCCCAGGCCCTGCTGACCAGCGACCTCGACGTGGCAGGCAAGTTGGTGACCGATCCGCGGGTCGACTTTTTCAGCTTTATCGGTAGTGCCAGGGTTGGGTGGCGGCTGCGCTCCCGTCTCGCCCCGGGAACCCGTTGCGCCCTCGAGCACGGCGGTGCGGCACCGGTGATCGTTGAGGCCGATGCGGCCCTGGAGGATGCCCTGCCGCTGCTCGCCAAGGGTGCCTTCTACCATGCCGGACAGGTGTGCGTTTCCGTACAGCGGGTATTCGCGGAGCAGTCGATTGCACGCAGGGTTGCCGAGGGGCTGGCCGCTGAAGGCCAGCGGATGCGGATTGGAGATCCGACCCTCGGGGAGACAGAGGTCGGTCCGCTGATCCGGCCGCGCGAAGTGGAGCGGGTCCATGCCTGGATCAGCGAAGCCGTGGAGCAGGGTGCCGAACTGCTCACCGGCGGTGAGTCCCTATCCGCGACCTGCTATGCGCCCACTGTGCTCTACGATCCGCCGGCACATGCCAAGGTGAGTACCCAGGAGGTCTTTGGTCCCTTAGTCTGTGTCTATCCCTACGAGGATATGGACCGCGCCATCGACCAGGCCAATGAACTACCCTTCGCCTTTCAGGCGGCGGTGTTCAGCAATAATCTGCAGCGTACGCTTCGCTGTTACAAACGATTGCATGCCTCCGCGGTAATGGTCAACGACTTCACAGCCTTTCGTGTCGACTGGATGCCCTTTGCCGGTTTGCGCCAGTCTGGCATGGGTGTAGGCGGTATTCCCCACACCATGCGCGACATGCAGATTGAAAAGATGGTGGTGATCCGATCTGAAGAGCTATGAATCCTTCTCTTCGACCCGACACACCAGTCTGCCCCGACCCAACCTGGCAGTGACCCGTTCCCCCTTCTCCACATCGCCGCTTGAGTGGACGATGCGGCCATCCGCTTCTCGACTGACTATGGCATAACCCCTGTTCAGGGTGTTCAGCGGGCTGAGGGTGTGGAGGTCCCTAGACAGTTGGTTCAGACTCGTCTGTTGATCCTTGAGTCGGCGCGCCATCGCCTGTTGCAGTCTGTCCAGGTCGAGCAGGTAGCGATGGCGCAGACGCTCGATGCGCTGTTGTGGGGAGAGTAGGGAGAGTCGGGAACGCAGTTTTTCAAGGCCATTCTCAAGGGTCACGAGATGGAGTTGTTGGGCCTGTTTGAGACGCTGGCTCAGCTCATCGAAGCGTTGGTTGCGCTGTTGCAGGCGTTGGCTCGGATGTTGTCTGATAAGTCGCCTGCTGAGTGTCGAAGAGTGCTCCTGTAACTGGCGTAGACGACGTCGCTGACCCAGGCCGAGCCGCTGCGCCAACTGCTGCAGTTGGCGCAACCAGTCTGATCGATCGGGTGAAACCAGTTCAGCGGCGGCCGATGGTGTGGCTGCACGCTGATCGGCGACAAAGTCCGCAATGGTGAAATCGATTTCGTGGCCAATGCCGGTCACCAGCGGGATTCGGGAGGCATGGATCTCGCGTGCAAGCAGTTCGTCGTTGAATGCCTGCAGATCTTCCAGGGATCCACCGCCGCGGCCCAGGATCAGCAGGTCGCACTCGTTGCGTTGGTTTGCCAGGCGCAGCATCTCAGTCATCTGCTGGGCGGCTCCCTCGCCCTGAACCTGAACCGGATAGATGACTACGGGTAAGGAGGGAAAGCGCCTCTTCAGCACCGTCAGCAGATCCCGAATCGCGGCGCCACTGGGGGAGGTGATGATGCCGAGTTGCTGCGGTATTGCGGGTAGGGGCTGTTTGTTTTGTGCATCGAAAAGCCCTTCGGCCGCGAGTTTCTGCTTCAACTGCTCGAAGGCAAGACGCAGGGCACCTTCCCCCGCCGGTTCCATATGCTCGGCGATCAATTGAAATTCGCCCCGTGCCTCGTAGAGGCTGACCCGGGCGCGAAGCAGGACCTGTTGTCCGTTCATGGGTTGGAATCGCAATTTCTGGCGTTTCATGCGAAACATGGCGCAGCGAACCTGGGCAATCTCGTCCTTGAGGGTGAAGTAGATATGCCCGGAGGCGGGTTGGGCCAGATTCGAGATCTCACCGCTGACCCAGATCAGGGGGAAACTCCCCTCGAGTACCGATCGGGTTTCGCGCACCAGGCGGGAAACCGTATAGACCTCTTTTTGTGAGCTGTCGCTGGTGGTCGTGTTCAAGCTATCTGTTTCTTCAGGATGGATTCAAAATCATCCGCTGCCAAGGGGTGGTTGAAGTAGTAACCTTGAAATAACTGACAACCTTTGTCACGCAGAAAATGCAATTGAGAGGCTGTCTCCACACCCATGGCCACAGCCTCGATATCCATCTGGTGGGCCATGGTGATGAGGGTTTTAACGAGTTTGGCATCCATCGGATCGCCGTTGATATCCCTGACGAAGCCACGGTCGATCTTCAACTCGTCCAGCGGGAACTGCCTCAAATGGGCAATAGAGGCATGGCCTATTCCAAAACTGTCGATAGAGATCCTTACCCCCAACTCTTTTAAAGCAACGACTTTCCGTCTTGAATCCTCGAGGTTTTCCACAAGGGTGTTTTCGAGAAATTCCAGGGTCAATTGATTGGGATTGAAATTGCACTCTCGCAATATACGCGCTACCTGGTCGGTAAAACCGACTTGACGAAACTGTGCTGAATTGATGTTGACAGCTATGCTTTTCAAGTTGTTGTCACTCTCCAGCCATGGCCTGCTCAGTTTTAATGCCTGTGCCAGCATCCATTCACCGAGCTGCAGAATCTGACCGGACTCCTCGGCCGCAGTTATGATCGCCTTCGGTTTGATAATGCCCTGCAAGGGGTGCTCCCAGTGTAGCAGTACCTCGGCACTCACCGGATTCGCCTCACTGTCCACTATCGGTTGAAAACGGAGCTGCAGCTGCTCATCCTCGATCGCCAGTTGCAAATCCTGCTGCAGGTTGAGGTGTTCCTCAGCGGCCTGCTGCATGCCGGGGAGATAGAAGCGGATGGTGTTGCGTCCGGCCTCTTTTGCACGGTACATGGCGGTATCGGCATATTTGAGAATATCCTCTGCGCTCTCATCATTCATGGGGAAAATCACTATACCGATGCTGAGTGTGACGTGGAGTTCGTTACCGTCGATCATATAGGGCTCAGATACGGTTTTCAGAATCTTGCGTGCCGCCTGCTGGGCGTGTTGCGCGGCCTGCTGGGGATTGCCGCTCAATTCCGAAAACAGCACCACGAACTCGTCGCCACCGAGCCTGGAGGCGGTATCTTCGTCGCGTATCTGCTGCGTCAGTCTGTGCGCCACCTCTTGCAGCAGGAGATCGCCTATGTTGTGTCCCAGGGAGTCGTTAATGGTTTTGAAGTGGTCCAGGTCCATGAACATCACCGCGCCACGATGGTCATGCCGCAGGCTGCGCGCCCTGGCCTGGCTGAGTCGATCGATCAACATGCGCCTGTTGGGCAGCTCGGTGAGGGCGTCGAATGTGGCCTGATGCTCCAGCTTGTCCATGGCCCGCATGCGCTCGATCTCGGCGCTGATCCGGGCGGCGATAATATCCATAACCGCCACCCACTCGGGCTCCATGAAGAGGGGTTTGACAGAGGTGACCCAGACGATCCCGATCACCTTGCCTGATAGATCCTTGATAGCTGTTCCGGCATAACCCTGAGCCTTTTGTATAACCAGGTTTTCATCGTCGGGAAATATATCCTGTACGCCTTGCGGATAGAGTTGCGAACCCTCATTGATGACAATTTCGCAAGGTGTGCCGGCCAGGGTATAGGTAAAATCGTCGATGCTCTCGTTATTGATTATGGTGGCCAGGGCGTTGATTTGGTTTGTCCCGACCAGTTCACCGATATTGACGCTGTCTGCGTCGAACCAGTAACAGAGCTCGAGCGCCACGTGCTTGAAGAAGTCGCCGCCGGTGATGCCCACCATGCTCTGCATCAGGGTATGCATGGTTTCCGCGGCGCGCTTGCGCTCGGAGATCTCCTGATGGGTACCGCAGGCACGGATCGGAAGGTGGGTATGGGGCTCATGTTCGACGGTGCCGCCGGAACCCTCGATCCATACCCAGTGGCCGTCGCTGTGGCGCATGCGGAACTCCACGTTATAGGGAATTCCATCCTCAATGTGCTGCATAATGATCGGCATCACGCGCTCTCTGTCCGCCGGGTGGAGGCGACTGCGCCAATCATCGATGTTGCCTTGTAAGTCACTCGCTGCCAGGCCCAGGATCTCGATCCAGCGGTCGTTGACTTTCATCTCGTTGGTGGTCAGGTTCCAATCCCAGAATCCCAACGAAGCGCCCTTGATCACCAGGGAGAGTTGTCTCTCCATCTCCCGTTGCAGGGTTACATCCAGGATCGATACCGGGATGTGGTGTGCGCTGTGCAGATTGTCGATGAGGGGAAAGGCGACGATCAGTTGGATCTGCCTTCCGTCGGCTGCGAGCATGGATATCTCGGTTGAGAAGGTCCGCTGTTTTTCGCTGCTTGCGATAAGCCACTCCTTGAGGGCTTTGAAGATATCGGGGGTGTAGTTGCCCGGAAGCCAGTGCTGCAGTTCGGATAGGCTGTTAACGCCAAACAGTTTCAGGGTGGCCGGATTGGCGTTCACGATGCGGATCAGTTTGACGTACTCCGCAAGCTCTTGCGGATGTTTGTCGAAATGGGCGGCGACATCCTTGACCCCGGAATCGATAAGCTGGTGCAGCTTTAGCAATGCCCGGGAACTGTCGCCTTCGCAGAGGGCGATAGCGACGCCATTGAAATAGTGGCGGTATTGTGCCTCCTGTAAAACCAGCTTTTGGCTCTTGCGGCTATGTTTCAGGATCAGGATCTGGGCAACGATCAACAGGGCTACAATTACCAGACTGCCTATCAGCAGGACCTTCAACACCCATGTCGGCGTCTCTGTTTCACGTGGTTTCGGTTCGAACAGAGTGCTCAGGTTCTGTTGGTAGGCGGAGAGGTCGTCGATTTTCATGATCGCCAAGTGGTGATCGAGACGCTGTTTCAAATAGGCTGCGCTTGGTGAAATGCGTGATATCGCGAGACGTATATCCTGTGGCATCAACACGATGGGACTGGCGATCACAGGGTAGAGATGCCCCCGGGTGACGCCAAACAGACGGTTCACCAGACCAGCCCCCGCCTCTCCCTGAGTGACCGCGCGGAGTACCTGATCATAGGTGCTGTATTCGGTAAAGTCACAGCTAATGGCAAACGACAGGCACAATGCCTCCAGACCACCCTCCCCGGTGAAGTAGATATCGTCGCGCAATACGGCTATGCGCTTGCCGTTCAGGTCCGGTAGCGACTGGATGGCCGACTCGTCCGGAACGAATATCTGCGCCCAGTTACTCACTACGCTCTGTTCAGTGAAGAGATATTGGCGCTGCCTGGCCTCATTGATCGCTATCGCGGGCAGGATGTCGATCTTGCCAGTCGACAGGCGACTGAGATTATCGCTCCAGGTACCGGAGACATAGCGCAGATTCCACTTCTCCTGCGCGGCGATCTCCTGAAGTATATCGATGAACAGACCAGCGGGATTTCCATTCTGGTTGGTGGTAACCAGAGGGGGGTTGTTGTAGATGCCGACAATGAGCGTGGAGGCAGGTTGTTCGGCCGGCAGACAATCGACAAAAAATAGCGCGAATAGCAGGAGATAACGTCCAATGTCACTAACAACTCGTCTCCGCATAGCAGCTGTTCCAGGCAAGACATCCCTAACTAGAAGCATAGCGCTTAAAGTGCCGATTGTCGGGTGATTTAACCTCGGTCAGGTCTTCAAAAGCGCCCTGGGTTGCCGGTTTGGTAGCACTTTCGGTATCTTCCCACATATAGCCGATATATCTCGCTTGCGCTTGGCCGAGCCATGCAGAGTGGGACTGCCCAAATTGATATCTTGTTGTTTTGGCAATTGTTTTTGGTTGGCGGTTTACCGGTTAACCGGCACCTCCTATAATGCCCGGTTTATTTCACCCCACCAGCCGGAATAGCTACTATGCGTGTAATCGAAGAAGCTCTCACATTCGACGATGTTCTTCTGGTCCCGGCCCACTCTCAGGTGCTCCCCAAAGATGTTGATCTGCGGACCAAACTGACGCGTGGGATCGACCTCAGTATACCCCTGGTTTCCGCCGCCATGGACACGGTGACCGAGTCCCGTTTCGCCATCGCCATCGCCCTCGAAGGGGGCATAGGTATAGTGCACAAGAATATGACCCCAGAACAGCAGGCCGCCGAGGTTGCCAAGGTCAAGAAGTATGAGAGCGGTGTCATTCGTGAACCCATCACGGTGGGGCCTTATGTCAGTATCGGTGAGGTGGTGGAGCTTACCCGGGCGAGGAATATCTCCGGTGTACCGGTGGTGGATGGCGAGGAGCTTGTCGGTATCGTCACCGGCCGGGATCTGCGCTTTGAACGAAAGATGGACGATCCGGTGCGCAACATCATGACCAGAAAGGAGAATCTGGTTACCGTCAGGGAGGGGGCCAGCAGTGAAGAGGTGTTGCAGCTGCTGCATACACACCGTATCGAGAAGGTGCTGGTGGTGGATGATGATTTCGCCCTCCGCGGAATGATAACCGCGAAGGATATTCAGAAGGCGAAGGACTATCCCCACGCCAGTCGTGATGAGCATGAGCGACTGCGTGTTGGCGCTGCGGTTGGTGTCGGAGCCGGTACCGAGGAGCGGGTGGATGCGCTGGTCAATGCCGGGGTCGATGTGGTGGTGGTGGATACTGCCCATGGCCACTCCCAAGGAGTGCTCGACCGGGTCGCCTGGGTGAAGAAAAGCTATCCGGATGTAGAGGTGATCGGGGGCAATATCGCAACCGCCGAGGCGGCCAAGGACCTGGTCAAGTCCGGAGCGGATGCGGTCAAGGTGGGAATAGGCCCCGGGTCCATCTGCACCACGCGCATGGTTGCCGGGGTTGGAGTACCCCAGGTGAGCGCAGTCTCCAACGTCGCCAAGGCTCTTGAGGGTAGCGGTGTGCCATTGATTGCCGATGGTGGCCTGCGCTACTCCGGTGATATCGCCAAGGTTTTGGCCGCCGGCGCCTATTCGGTGATGATAGGTGGCATGTTTGCCGGAACCGACGAGGCTCCCGGCGAGGTGGAGATCTATCAGGGTCGCTCCTATAAATCCTATCGGGGCATGGGTTCCCTGGGCGCCATGTCGGGCAAGGATGGTTCCAGCGACCGCTATTTCCAGGAGACCAGCGAGAAGGAGAAGCTGGTTCCCGAAGGTATCGAGGGCCGGGTTCCCTACAAAGGCCCGGTAATCGGGGTCATCTATCAGATTATCGGCGGTATCCGCTCCAGCATGGGGTATACAGGCTGCGCCAATATCGACGAGATGCGCACCAAGCCGGCGTTCGTCCGGGTCACCAACGCGGGTGTCACCGAATCCCATGTGCATGACGTCACCATCACCAAAGAAGCTCCCAACTATCGGCGCGATTGATATGACGATTGATATCCATGCGCATCGGATTCTGATTCTCGATTTCGGTTCCCAATACACCCAGTTGATCGCCCGTCGCATCCGTGAGGCGGGGGTCTATTGCGAGATCTATCCCTATGACAATCCCGAGCAGGGACTTGCCGGGGTAAAACCTGCCGGTGTCATCCTCTCGGGGGGACCGGAGACGGTGACCGCCGAAGAGGCGCCGTCAGCGCCGCAGGCGGTCTTCGATCTCGGTGTGCCGGTATTGGGGATCTGTTATGGCATGCAGACCATGGCTGCGCAGCTGGGTGGCGGTGTCGCCTCTTCGACAAAACATGAATACGGCTATGCCCAGGTACGTGCCAGGGGGCACTCCCGGTTGCTCAGGGACATCGAGGATCACACCAGCAAGGAGGGGTATGGCCTGCTGGATGTCTGGATGAGTCATGGCGATCGTGTCGAGTCCCTTCCCGACGGTTTCAAGGTGATTTGTGAAACGGAGAATGCACCCATCGCCGGGATCGCCGATGAGACACGCGGATACTACGGTCTGCAGTTTCATCCCGAGGTAACCCATACCCGCCAGGGTAAACGTATTATCGAGCGTTTTCTGTTCGAGATCTGCGGTTGTGAGGTGTTATGGACACCGGGCAAGATCATCGAGGATACAGTCACGCACGTTCGCCAGCAGGTCGGTGAAAAACAGGTGCTCCTGGGACTCTCCGGCGGTGTCGATTCATCCGTGGTGGCGGCGATGCTGCATCGTGCCATCGGCGACCAGTTGACCTGCGTCTTCGTCGATAACGGTCTGTTGCGCCTCAACGAGGGTGACCAGGTAATGGCGACCTTTGCCGAGCATATGGGGGTCAAGGTGATCCGTGTCGATGCCGAGGATCGATTTCTCAAGGCCCTCAGCGGGATCGCTGACCCGGAACTGAAACGCAAGATTATCGGCAATCTCTTTATCGATATCTTCGAGGAGGAGGCGAGCAAACTGGAGGACGTCTCCTTTCTCGCCCAGGGCACCATCTATCCCGATGTGATCGAATCGGCGGGTGCCAAGTCGGGCAAGGCCCATGTGATCAAATCCCATCACAATGTGGGCGGGCTGCCCGAATACATGAAACTGGAACTTGTCGAGCCGCTACGCGAACTGTTCAAGGACGAGGTGCGTAAGATCGGTGTCGAACTGGGTCTGCCCTACGAGATGATCTACCGCCATCCTTTCCCCGGACCGGGGCTTGGTGTGCGTATCCTTGGCGAGGTCACCAAGGAGTATGCCGACCTGTTGCGCCTGGCCGACCATATCTATATCGAAGAGCTCCACAGGCACAATCTCTACGACGAGGTCAGCCAGGCCTTTACCGTGTTCCTGCCGGTACGTTCGGTGGGTGTCGTCGGAGACGCCCGCCGTTATGAGTATGTTGTATCACTGCGCGCGGTGAAGACGGTGGATTTCATGACCGCCAAGTTCGCCCACCTGCCGTTTGATTTTCTGGAAGAGGTATCGCGAAGGATCATCAACGAGGTTACGGGGATCTCCCGTGTAGCCTACGATATCTCCAGCAAGCCGCCGGCCACCATCGAGTGGGAGTGACAGGAATTTGTAACGTATTGAATAATAAAAATAAAAACAATCAAATTGATAATATAATCTGCATCATCAATGGTATTATTCATGGTATTTTCCGCGCGCTGTAACGTAGAAGGCAGTAATACCATGCATGGCAAATGGGCGTAATCATGGTATTTTCGGTCTACACCCTGATTCACTTTTCGAACAAGAATGGCGTGATTTAGGGTTATAAACACGCCAAAAGTATAAGTAAAGTGGCGCGAATATGTGCTACAATCGCGCCATGAGATGGATATGGCAACAACCAGACTGGCCAGATTTTCGCTATGACAAGAGCGCACTCGAAGATCGAGAGCTTACATTTCGCATAAATTCAGAGCGCTTGGCAGGCAACTTTGACGCACTTCCTATAGCATATCGAGAGGATGCCACGGTCGACTTGATGCTTTCCGAGGCCATCAAAACCAGCGCCATTGAAGGCGAGGATCTGGACAGAGAATCGGTCAGGTCATCGCTACTCTCTTTGATAACATCGGATACGTTACCGGCCAACACAGACCAGAAAGCTGCTGGGGCTGCTTCGTTGCTGGTGGACGTTCGCAAGAACTGGCAAACAACCTTGACGCATGAACTGCTGGGTAAGTGGCAATCCATGGCTGTCCCGGAACAGCGCTACACGCCTATTTTGCGAGGCGCATACCGCAACGATCCTTCGCCGATGCAAATAGTGAGCGGGCCTTATGGACGGGAAAAGATTCACTATGAAGCGCCACCAGCGGCACATGTGCCTGATGAAATGGCGAGATTTATCGACTGGTACAACAAGATCAGTCCTTCGAAAGATGATAATACGAAACCGGGAATTGCCCGTGCAGGTATTGCCCATCTCTGGTTTGAAGTGCTTCATCCCTTTGACGATGGTAATGGGCGAGTCGGCAGGGCGATTGCGGATCATGCGCTTTCGCAGTCTCTCGGTTATCCGACAACAGCCTGTCTTGCCACGGCGATAGAGGCGGATAAGAAAACCTATTACCTGCAACTGGAGAAAGCAAGCCGTGGAAGACTGGACGTTAACAGCTGGCTTGATTACTTTGCCGATGTGGTAATCAAGGCACAGGAAATTGCCAGGGATGAAGTGCACTTTGTACTGGCCAAGACGCGATTCTACGAAGCCTATGGTGATCAACTGAATGACCGGCAGGCAAGAATGGTGTCGCGGGTATTCGCTGAAGGTCGAAAGGGCTTTGATGGCGGAATAACGACCAGGAAATATGAAACGATCACCAAATGCCCCAACCGAACGGCCAGCCGTGATCTTTCTGATCTGGTCGCTAAGGGGGCGATCATTCCGCTACCAGGTGGAGGCAGAACAACTCGTTATGAGTTGAACGTTACCGAACCTGGAGGATTTAGTGAGACGAAATGATTTACTGTGAGTAGGTGATTTTTGTGTTAATCAGCAGGATTTTCCGAACATGGTATTTTTCATGGTATTACCGTTTAGCAGGAAAATAAGCCATTGAATATAAAAGACAAAAAAGGCTTATTTACAATAGAGTGGGAGTGATCGGAATTCGTGATGCATTGAATTACAATAATAAAAAACAATCAGATCGGTAAAATATTCTGCATCATCCAGTAAACGTGATGGAGCAAAATCGTAATCATGCCAGCTCAACAATCGAGCAGGCTAAGCGAGCAGGTGAATCCTTGAGCACGATCACCAATGCGGTAGGCACTATCCTGCAAATAAATACACAAACCGCAATCGCAGCGGAAGAACAGAGTTCGGTTGCTACAGATATCAACCGTAGTATGCTCTGCATCCAGGAGATTTCAGAACGGACTGCCGTGAGTGCCAACCAGACCTCAAGCTCCAGTGCCTCGTTAGCGTAACTTGTTGGACAGTTGTAAGAACTGGTGAGCCATTTCAAATTTTAGAATAACAGGCACAGCCCCGTCCGAAGCAAAACGCGAGCGCCTTGAAAGAGGCTTTTTTCTAAGGCACCAGCAGGTAGTGAAGCCGTAAAAACACCATGTAATTTGTGTGAATTTTTTGACTTGAATCAAATTGTATTCTTCCAGGATGTTATTGTATACGTTCACCGGTCTAGAGAGATCT
Source organism: Candidatus Thiodiazotropha sp. (assembly GCA_040793985.1). GTDB lineage: Bacteria > Pseudomonadota > Gammaproteobacteria > Chromatiales > Chromatiaceae > Thiodiazotropha. The sequence goes on from JBFNJI010000003.1 coordinate 253,054, forward strand.
CCACACACCTGCTCCCACCATGGCTAGCCTAATAGATGACAGTACCCAGAGAAAGAGACTGGCCTGGAGAAGCGCCTTTTTCCTGCTTTTTGTCCTGGCGCCACCACTCGACATTTTTCGATTTGACCTGAACGAAAATCACCTCATTCTGTTTGGTGCACCCTGGATGCTTGGGATGACCGCATTTCAGCAGGGTAACATCGACGCCATGGAGATCGGCCTGGAAATTCTGCTGCGACTCTTCCTCCCCATTGCCCTGTTACTGGGATTAGGCCTCTATGTTGCCTGGAAATGGGGCAGGCTCTACTGCGGTTGGCTCTGCCCACACTTCTCCGTAGTGGAGATGATCAACGCCTTGATGCGTCGTTCATTCGGAAAAGTTACGATATGGGACAAGAGCCCTCTTCCGCAAAACCAGCGGGATGGCACGAGCATCGAACCGAACTGGCACTGGTGGATAGTCACCGCTGCGGCGGTGCTCTTCTTCTCGTTTCTGTGGGCAGTTGCACTTTTGACCTATCTGCTGCCGCCGACAGAGATCTACGGCAACCTGTTTAATGCCAGCCTGAGCCGAAATCAGTTCATCTTTATTTCAGTAGCGACCACGCTGCTGGCGATTGAGTTTACATTTGCTCGCCATCTCTTCTGTCGCTTCGGCTGTGCGTTAGGGTTGTTTCAGAGTCTCATCTGGATGAGTAATAAACGGGCGATGGTGGTTGCCTATGACCGCAAGCGGGCGCAGGTTTGCGTCGACTGTGATACCTCCTGTGAACATGCATGCCCCATGCGCCTCAAACCGCGCAGTATCAAGAGAAGGATGTTCACCTGCACCCAGTGCATGCAGTGTATTGCAGCCTGTGACGCGACCCAGACTGGTGAAACAGGTGTGGGTTTGCTCAAGTTGTTGGAAGACCAATGCGCACTGGACGTCTCCGTGAGAGATTTCGGTTACAAACCGGATGTGCCGCAGCACTGCTTTTCTAAGGAGAACGCCGGCAAAAAGCGTTGTTGTCACTAGCTGAAGTGAAAGTATAGATTGTTAAATGCCTCTAACTCACTCCTGGACACGAACCCTGCCGCAGTGGGCCGCTTTCATATTGTGTATCCTCTGCCTGAGCAGTATCTGACTCCATGCGTGCATTTCCAGATGCTGTTCCTGGACGAGTCTTCACCACCACGCCTTGGGGTAAAAACCGATTTCATCGTATCAACGCACCCAACCAGCAGCAATTGACGGAGCTGGTGCATACGATCAGCCACCGTATCGGCCGGTTACAGGAGTGCCAGGGATTAATAAAGGTGGATGAGGTGTTCGATGATCCAACGACGAAACGGCTGGGTACATGATCACCGACCGGATCCCTGTAATGACCCAGGTAGGGCGTAAGATATTTACTTTTATCATTCCTACCGGACCGCGATCCACAGGATTCGTCGGATGATACTCTAGGCAAGGCGGACGTGATTTGATTTCTATATTTTTTCTATGGACAATAATAATGCAATTTTTGTAGGGTTATTGCGAAGTTTTCATCGAAGTAGGGATGGATGGCCACGACTCTTACCAGCAAGGGTGATGTGGTGTGGAAATGATTCTATCTATTATTTTGAGGAGTGAGCGTGATGCCATCTCAAAATTTAAAATGTTTTTACGTTCCTACCACTAGTTCTATTGCCTTAACCTTGCCAATTCCCGCACTTGCAATCAAACCTCACCTAGGTTCATGTAAACCCATTACCTCGATTGATCAACCACCTGGCCTGGGTGTGGTGATTTTATGGAAATTACCACCAAGCTGCAGAATTGAGTCCGCTAATCTAGATGCCCAACATTTGAAGACACTGCAAGCGATTTGGACAGTTTTATTCGTTACCGCTGGAGGTGTCATGTCGGGAGTTCCTGATATTGATATTTATTCAACCGAAATTACGCCACCAGAGATCGTGATTCTGGCCTCGGGTAGTGTGGTATCTGAATAACGATTCGAATGGTAAATATTTCGACGAATTAAGTATAAAAATGAAAATATCTATAGCAATTAGTAAGAAAGCAGTGAGAAGAGAAATTTCCCGTAGTTAGAGTTAGTAATCTTTTCCATAGGAGATGAAATGAAAAGTTTTGTACTAGCACTTGTATTAATTGCCTTCTTGTCCGGTTGTGTAACAACAAACAAGCGTATATCCGAACAAAATTTTTCGCCTCTCACAGAAGAGTCCTTTTCAGCCAGGAAGAAACCGCCGGAAATTATGACTTTGTCTGGTGTATTGTCTCAGGATGTAGAAAAAACAATAATCAGAAAAAACCTGATTGTAGATGGATATGCTCTGATTGGAACGCTTAAACACGAGGAGATTCTACATACTTGCGAATATATCAGTCAGGATGTAGATCCCAAATGTAAAAATGTCGGCAATCCTGAAGCAGCGATCACGAAGATACAGAAAGACGCAGGTGAAAAAGGTGCAGACCATGTGACAATATATAAACTTGGTACCCCGATAGTAAAACAACGAACTGATACTGTCTGTATTCAGTACAAGACAGTTGTGGACTACACCCACGTTTATAAAGCGAACGGGTTATTGGAAACTACCGGTAGGTCCCGAGATGCCTGTGCGAAGTATGGTCCTATTCCCAGTGCAATATTTGACTCTATCCAGGTTTATGGTGCAGATGTATTCAGATATCACCCGACTGTGGCGGATTGGCAGAAAGATGCGCTATTGATCGAGTTGGCGATTGCCAGAGATGACATTAAGTCTTTAGAAGAAATTCTGAAATCAGGTGTTGATGTCAATACAAAGACAATTAGCGGTCACGTGCCAATGACGGTCGCTGCGCTGTTAGGGAATCTGGAGGCAGCCAAATTGCTTCTTGATTACGGCGCAGATATCAATCATATGACGAGGAGGGGTACGCCGCTACATAACGCATCGAAATTAGGTCAAGCCGAATTTGTTAAGTATCTACTGGAGAATGGCGCAGATACAGATCTTGTTAATGATTCAGAAGAAGATTGGTTAAAGGGTATGAATGCCCTGCATTATGCGGCCTATAATGCCAGCCTAAATGTGCTTAAACTCCTGCTTGACTCCGGGATGAATGTTGATGTGCGAACAGGGCAGGGTATGACGCCTCTCATGTACGCAGCCATGATGGACAATGAATATATCGTTAAAGAGTTGTTGAAACACGGCGCAAGTATTGAAGCTGTTTATAAAGAATTTGATAACAACAATAAACATGTGCTCAGACAATGGACTCCTCTTGCGATAGCAGTCAATAATAACTCAGTGGCAGCTGTAAAAGCACTCTTGGATAATGGGGCAAATCTCGGTTTTGTGATGAATGCTTCCTACTATAAGAAAAATACAATTGGGGACTTTGCACGAACCCTATACCGAGATGAAGGAGTTAACCATGAAGTATGGGATGCGATAAGTGTTTTTAAATATGGTAAATGGGGGTTTTTAAAACACAATGGTCAGTATGTTATTGAGCCAAAATATTCAGCTGTGAATAGTTTCTCCGAAGGCTTGGCTGCGGTTAGAATGAATGGTAAGTGGGGATATATTAACAAGAATGGTCAGTATGTACTAGAAGCAAAGTATTACAACGCAGGATCATTTGTCAATGGTGTGGCGCCTGTGAACATCAAGCCTTTGACATGGACTTTGATAAATAAAACAGGTGAATACTTGATAAAGCCCCGTCATGGAACATTTATTACAGGAATTAATGAAGGAAAAATCGCAATAAGAAATTACAAGGAATGGGTTATTTACGATCTAAATGGAGTTGAAATCACTCGGCCGAAAGGAACCTGGTCACTCTATAAATACTCCGAGGGATTGCTTGTTAATAAAGTATCTTCTGTCGTATCCGATAAACCACAATATGAGATTCTAGATGAGAAGGGGGGGATCGTGTACAAAACAAAGAAAGGTAAATATGACTATATTTCCGATTACTCTGACGGATTGGCGATTTTTAAATCTATCGAGAAGAAGAAGTGGGGTTATTTTGATAGACAAGGGAATGTTGCAATACAGGAGAAATTCGATAATGCAAATTCATTCAGGGATGGCAAAGCAGAAGTTAGATTGGGTGATAAATATTGTCTGATAGATAAGTCTGGGCAGGTTATCAATGCTACATGCAGGGGTGAAAAAATCAATTGGGATAGGGCCAGAGAAGGTGTTTATTATACAATAGTAAATGGTAAATGTGGTTATTCTTCATTGAGTGATAATAAACAGATAACTCCACATAAATATGAACTATGTTTTCCATTTTCTGAAAATATAGCTGCCGTAAAGGTTTCGGTAAATAGTGATAAATGGCAGTTCATTAAAAAAAATGGGAAACTGTTATCCAATAAAAAGTTTGATTCAATACTAAGCTTTTCAGAAGGATTGGCTGGAGTTAATGTGAAGTAGGATTGGTGGTTTAGAGGATTGCCATGAACAAGTCACTCATATTGTTTTCGCTTGTGATCCTTTCAGGTTGCGTAACGACCAGTAAACATATAGCTGAGCAGAATTTTTCACCCCTCACTGAAGAGTCTTTTACATCCTCAAAAAAGCCGCCAAAAATTATGACGCTACCTGGTATATTTTCTCAGGAGGTGGAAAAGTCGATTACCAGAAAAAAACTGATTATGGATGGGCATGCACTGATCGGTACGCTTAAGCACGAGGAGATTCTGCATACATGCGAATATATCAGTCAGGATGTAGATCCAAAATGTGAAAATGTCGGCAATCCTGAGACGGCGATCAGGAAGATACAGAAAGACGCAGGTGAAAAAGGTGCAGGCCATGTGACAATATATAAACTTGGTACCCCGATAGTAAAACAACGAACTGATACTGTCTGTATTCAGCACAAGACAGTTGTGGACTACACCCACGTTTATAAAGCGAACGGGTTATTGGAAATTACCGGCAGACCACGGAATGCCTGCGCGAAGTACGGTCATATTCCCAATACAATATTTGACTCTATCCAGGTTTATGGTGCAGATGTATTCAGATATCACCCGACTGTGGCGGATTGGCAAAAAGACGCGCTATTGATCGAGTTGGCGATTGTCAGGGATGACATTAAGTCTTTAGGAGAAATTCTGAAAACAGGTGCTGATGTCAATTCAAAGACAATTAACGGTCACGTGCCAATAACGGTCGCTGCAATGTTTGGAAATCTGGAAGCAGCCAAATTGCTTCTTGAATTTGGCGCAGATATCAATCATATGACGAGGAGGGGTACGCCGCTACATAACGCATCGAAATTAGGTCAAGCCGAATTTGTTAAGTATCTACTGGAGAATGGCGCAGATACAGATCTTGTTAATGATTCAGAAGAAGATTGGTTAAAGGGTATGAATGCCCTGCATTATGCGGCCTATAATGCCAGCCTAAATGTGCTTAAACTCCTGCTTGACTCTGGGATGAATGTTGATGTGCGAACAGGGCAGGGTATGACGCCTCTCATGTACGCAGCCATGATGGATAATGAATATATCGTGGGTGAATTATTGAAGCGCGGCGCAGATATCGAAGCTAAATATAAACAGTATGATGATAACAAAAAAAGAATATTGTATGAATGGACACCTCTATCACATGCGATAAACAATAATCAATTAAAGCAGCTAAGACTCTAATCAATAATGGGGCAAATCCATATGTAAACATGAATCCAAACAAAAATAAAAAGCCTTATACACCGTATGATGTCGCTAAAGATAATTCAAAAGAAGGCTTAGGTACAAAAGCATATTTATACTTGAAAAGGATGCTTGATGGTCGATATGGCTATATTGATTTAGATGGAAAAATTACAATTCAGCCCAAATTTGATATTGCCAAACACTTCCAAGGTGGATATGCGTGGGTAGGATATTACAAAGAAAATGAATGGATGAATGTTTTTGTTAATAAACGCTACGGATTGATTGATAAACAAGGAAGATATGTCATTAAGCCACAATACAGCTTAGCGTATAATTTCGTCGACGGTATTGCTTTAGTTCAAATAAATAAAAATAATCTGGCATTTATTAATAGCGAAAATCAAAATATCTGTGGAAACAAAACGTTCAGAGAAGCATCTTCTTTTAATGCGGGATTTGCAAAAATCAGGCAAAGCTTAAAACATCCGATACAAGTTATAGATACTAAATGTCGGATTGTGAAAACTCTGGATAATGTTAAAGGCCCAATTCCGATTGATGAACGTGAACCAGTCACATCAAAAGTCGTCTCAAAAAAAGTAGATGTAAATCTGGATAGTAGTCAGGAGCTTGCCTTAAAATATATTAATCCGACGTTTAGCGAAGGGCTTTCCCCTATATTAATAAAGACTAGATTAAAGTGATAGTTATATCTAGAGGTTAATTATAACATACCTCATGGTCTGTATGCGTAATAGTTTCATCCATGCCAGAAATCGACACTCAATATTGAGAACGTAATCGAGAGTACTCACTGGAGAAGTATTTTTTCAGTAAACCACGCAGTTCATAATTCGATACCTGTATGCAAGGCACTCGGTACTATCCATTGAATGCTCAATACCAGTGCTAAGGCATATACTTCCTCAGAGTGATCCGCAAAACAAGACTGTTTATTATCGCCCCCATCAATGATGGGTTTTTACTCCTTTATTTTGAACGGATGCATTAAGAGTCGGGACTTATCATATGAGGTTTGACGGTAGTGAGGCACGAGATCCGGGGTGCGAGCTACAATGGCAATGAAGATCTGGCGACTGCCTCGAATGAATATACGGTGTCGTGATTTTGTATTGAGGAGTAGCATGATGGTCAGATATGAGAGAACACAAGCGGATATACAGGTTGGAAATATGTTCGATATGATCAGGGGGAGCATGCTTGCTGCTCTGTTGTCACTGTTTGCAGTTGTGTTATCAGCAGACGATAAGCAATTCGTGCCTGATAGCCTGCCGGGGGCAAAGGTCGTCACCGCTGAAGAGACGATCGAATTGATACTGACCAATCCGGATCTCCTGGTGATAGATGCCAGAAAAAAGACCGAGTATGTCAAGGGGCATATCGAAGGTGCCCATAATCTGCTCAACACCACACTCACCCTTGTCGACATGGAGGCACTCTCTCCCGATCGGTCAGCACCTTTGCTGTTCTACTGCAATGGGATTCGCTGCCAGCGGAGTTCCGATGCCATATCAAAAGCCGTTAAATGGGGCTACTCGAATATCTTCTGGTTTCGGGGCGGGTGGATGGAGTGGGTAGAGAAGCGATTACCGGCTGTGACTGAATAGTCAGGACAAAAAATACAGATTAACGACCGGCAGCGATATGCGTATAGAGAATATATCCATCAAGACGCTAACCGTCTTCATCTATGCGGCTGTAGGCGTATTATCCATCCTGCTCTCCATGCTGGCGAGCTCCTATTTCAAACAGGCCGCTCTCAATGCGCAGATCAAGAGCCTGTCCAGGGTCATGGAGGTGGCTTCTCAAGAGGTAATCAGGGAGATCAGCGGTCATGCGTTCGAGCTGGGGATGAAGCTTGGTCATAATCCCCACCTGCTGAATGCTATGCGGGAGGCGGATGAGCAGGCAAACGTCGCGAGTATTGTAGGGATCCTCAACGATCCGTTCATCAACGGTTTTCCCGGATTTGCGGAGATCAATCTGGTGAAGCTGAGACTCTACACGATGGATCTGGAGCTGCTGGCGCAGAGTGAAGTAGGCGAAACGACGCTGGCCCCCCATCTGCCGCCCTACCTGGCGGCGAAACTGGTCGAGAGAAAAAAGATCGATCGCCTGAAAGCGATCGATGCACTCTGGCAATCGCCTGTGGGCCCGCTCTTTTCGACCCTGGTGCCGGTGGGGGGCTTGCGTGCCGTAGGTTATCTCGAGGTTGTCATCGATCCCGCGTTTAATCTCCCGCAAGTCAGTCGTATCACCAAGACACCGGTGCAGATAGTGGATATCACCGATGCCGACGCTGACGCAGAAGCAGTGATGGTGGATGATGAACATCTACCGGTGTCATACACGCTGCACACCTCCGCGGGAAGGCCGGTATTCAGGATCGTCGGCTATGAGGACGTGAGTGTGCTGCTGCGGGAGATGGGCTTTACCCAAGTGACAACCACGGGTGGGTTTATTCTGATCACATTGGGCATTCTGACCCTGGCCCTCTGGATGTTTCACCGGTTTCTGTTCGTGCCGATGGATCGGCTGGTCAGCGGTATGCGGCAGATTTCCGACTGGAGACGCGAGGTTCGCGTCGATACAAAAGGCTTGCGGGAATTCACCACACTCGCGCAGGGCTTTGAGGATATGGCCGGGCAGATCAGGGTCCGTAACAGTGAGCTCGAGCGGCTTCTCGATCTGGATGAGAGCGCCATTCTCTGTATTGCAGAGGATGGGGAAGTGATCTATCTCAACAGGGCGGCGGTGAAACTGTTTCGTTGTGCGGATGAAGAGATCGATCAGTTGGATCTGATGGATCTGATCCCCGATGCGGAGGCGCTCAGTCAACTGGATCGACAATCGCCGGAACAGCCAAGACAGTTGCAGCTCGCCTGCATGGCGCGGGATGGGCATCAATTCGAAGCCGATGCGGTGATCAATCTGGTGTCGATGGCCGGTGGGGTGAGACTGACGCTGGTCATGCAGCCCAGATCCGCCGATGCGGATGAAAAACTGACGGAGCTTCTCGTAAACAGCATGGAACAGAACGAGCAGCGTCTGCAGGCGGTCGAGGCGTCGCTGGATACCATTCTTGCACTCGCGCGGGGCGGTCCCGACCGCCCGGCCGGGGGTGACGGCGATGTGGGCGCCGACGACGGTGCCGGGCAGGAGGTCGAGAAGACGCAGTTGAAGGAGACGGTTGTGCGGGTGATGCATGCCGCCCTTGCGTGCTGGGAGCGGGACCTGGGTAAAAGCAAGCTGGATTTGGCTGAGGAGAGCGGGGTCTGGCCTGTCTATATCGACAAATCCACGCCCACCACCCGTACGCTGGACAGATACCTCCATATAGAGAGTTGCCCGCAGAATCCGCGAAGTAAGAGGGTGATCGCGACAGCTGAATTTGTACTAAAACGCATGAATAGAAAATCCACGGCCCAGCGTGCAGGATTGCAGCAGGCGCTGGACGAGTTGAGGCACCTGCTCTCAGGCTTGAACGACAGGAGCGCCTGATCCCGCCAGTTGACCGGTCCCGACCCCGGACGCTCCCCGAGTAGCGAATGCCCGTCTGAACAGTGCGTTGATTTTCGTTGAAATGCGCCGGAAGATATTTCATAACATTTTGATAAATAACAATAAAAGATTGCCACTCAAACGTACGAATATGTACGAAAAAACCCTTTGTCCCTTAACCCTATTGCCGGTAGTTTTTATGTCTGCAAAGGGCGAGTGCGACTACTGAGGGGTCCGTTTCGACAGCCGTTCCAGTAGCACCTGCCGGTGTAGAGCAACTCTCTTTCAGCCATCCACAAAACACTAAAGCATGGTCGCATGAGCTGAAGGGGTGCCCGCTCGCATAGGGTGCCGGTGTGCCCGTACATAAAACGAGATGCCGTACCTTCGCGTACAAGGACGCCGGCTACCGCTGATGCCCGTGCGGAATGTAACTGAATATGAATCACCGAGGGGAGCCTCAAGGGCTTTTGCCGGTTTGACGACTGATTGGGAGGAAAAATGAAACTCAAATTGAAACGACTGGCATGGGCCTCTGTGGCCGTGTTGGGTCTCTACGCGAATTCGGCCATGGCGATGAAACTATCGTCTGAGGGCAAAGATCTCGGTACGCTCGATGTCCTGATCAAGGGTATGTCGATCCTGTCCGCCAAGGACAACGGCTATGACCCCAATAACGGCACCTCATACCTGATAAAGCTGAAATATGAGAGTCAGGCATGGAACCGACTGAAAACTGGCGTCGGTTTTTATGCCAACGGCGATATATTCGGTATTACCGATTTTGAGACAGAGCGGGTGGCGCGAGGCATGTTCGTGACCGATGACGGCTCCACGAAGTCCCAATTGGGAGAGCTCTACCTCAAGTATGACGCGGAAAAATTTAGCCTGATAGGCGGCAATCAACTCTATACAACGCCGCTGACCACCATCACCTACAGCAACGTGCCGAACTTCTTTCGGGCATATGGTGCCTCGACGAATGCCATCGAGGGCCTGCAGCTGGGCGCGGCACAGATCACCGAGATGTCTTTCGGCTCCCGCGCCATGACCGACTTCGGGCTGATCGGTGAAGCGACGAAAACCGCGGGTGCCGCTGTCAATTCGAGCATGATCGGGCAGGCGGAGTTTCATGAGATCAGCACCGCAACGCTCGGCAGTGGTGCGGAGGATACCAACGGCATTACCGTGGCGAACGCGGTATATACCGGATTGAAAGGCACCAAGATAGGGTTGTGGGACTACTATGTGGATGATATCGCCAACAATGTCTATCTGCATGCGGACACCGTGATTCCCCTGGAGGGGATGAAACTCAAGTTGTCGGGACAGTATCTGAATCAGCAGGATACGGGTGATCAGTTGGGCGGTGAGCTCGATTTCGACCTGTTCGGCGTCAAGGCGGCACTGGGCAGTAAAAAGTGGTCCGTCTACGCCGCCGTCAACAGCTCCGGCGGGGATACCGCCATGCTCAACGCCTGGGGCGGCGATCCTGCCTACACCAGTTCCATCTTCTCCCGCAACGAGTATCGCAAGAACGTCGATGCGTATAAGATCGGCGCCTCCTACAAGATCATGAAAAATCTGATCGTCAAGGTGAGCTACGCCAACTACGGCGAATCCGAGACCTCCGCGCCGCGTAAGGTGCTGGGTCTGAGCGGTCCGGGATTGGTGGCGCCGCAGACGGATGCCTACGAAGCCGATATCGTGCTCGTCTACAAGCCGAAAAAGAACCTCATGCTCAAGGCGTTCCTGGCCAACCGGGGAAGTGAGTACGACGGTATCGAGGGTAAGGATCTGACCCAGAATCACTTCAGGGTAATCGCATCCTACAAATACTGACAGAGCGTCGACGTAACGGAGCGGGCACAGATCTGCGGTATCGAAAAGATTTTTTGTGGCCATATCGCTTTGTAGATCGGGCCGTGTGCAAGCCTCACGAGGGCTGTATCCTTGTGAGGTTTTTTTTGTGGATTTGACTGACGACCCCGAAAAACAACAGTTCAGACCAGGATGCTGTGCTCAAGCTGCCGCGGCAGGGATTCCCCGTGCAGGATTCGGGAGTGATTCCACGTCTGGCGCCTATAGGCATCACATAAAATTTAACTCATTTGCGGGTTCCTAAGATCTGACAGCTAAAATCCCGTCGGCGCGTGAAGTTTACTGATCCGGGTCATGCCGACTCCGTCTTCAGAAAATGCTCTACGATCAGTCCGACCGGTAGCTCCGCTTCCGCAACCAGTGCCCGTTGCATGTTGGTCCGTCGCATCAGGTAGGTGAGAAAGACGAGCCCCGGGAGGATCTTCTCGGCATCGTCCAGTGAGGATTTCAGGTGAATGTATTCCGTTTCAGTGAGCTCCCTGAGCTCGATGAGCTTCCTCTCCAGGGAACTCCTTTGAAGATATCTGTTTTCCCTATCAGTTCGTTCCATACCGGTCACGAACGTGGTCAGCGTGTTTGCCGCCAGGGAGATCAGTTCCACTGCCGTTGTGGGCAACTCGCTGAAGTTGCCATCGAGAAAGCGGTTGAATCCCTCTTCCGTCTCCATCATCGAATCGGCGTGTTCGACAAAGATCTCGTAGACATGTTCATACCCCACCGGTGTGGAACGGGAGTGGATAGTACCCTGTGATTCCCAGGCGATCTGGATACTCCGGCTGCCGGAATCGCTGACCACTCTGTTCGGTGCACCGCCCGTGGCGGCAAAATAGCCGATTACCCCCTCTCTGACGCCGTCGGCGATCTCGATCTCGATATTGCTGCGATGGGCCAGATCAATGATCCGCTGCCGGTTTCTGGCATTCCTGATGGCACTGGTGGCAACTGCAATCACTGTTTCGGCTCCCCTCTCCTGGCAGTATTGCTTGAACCAGACAAGCGCGTTGTCGATCTCCTCGCACTTTTTTTCGCCGATAATGCCGTGATTTTCAGTGACCTCTTTTCCGATCCCCAGGCGTTCTTTCTTGATCAACTCGGTCAATACCTGACCCTCTTGTTTCCTGCCCAACACGAACTTGAAGCTTTTACTGCCCATGTCGATCGCGCCTATGGCCCCGGACTCAGATAGGCGCCGGTTCTGCTGAATTGTAAGGTTTTTGTTGTTCATGGAAGCAATTGTAGGATAGTGCTTTTCATCCGCCAGGTGGAGAGGGCGGCTGCGGCTGGTCTGTAATCCGGGCAATTGCCATCCTGATCATCTCCAATTCATCCGCAGGCCTGGGACGGTTTTATATAGTGGGCAATTGAGATCAGCTTCATGAGTGCCTTTTCGGTTGCCATCGCCTGCAGCGTCTTGACCGCCACCAGCCGTTATGAATATGTGGTATCCCTGCACACGGCGAAGACGGCGGATTTCATGACCGCCAAATTTGCTTGCCAGCCGTTTGATTTTTAAGGGAAAGTTATTGCGAAGGATCATCAACGCAGTGCATGGGATCTCGAGGCTTGCCTGCAATATCCCCAGCAAGCCTCCGGCTGCTATTGAATGCTAGAGACCGGCATTGTCTGTCAAATGCGGGCAGCAGGTTTGCGTGCTTTCGTCTACTGCTTTATTTGAGATCAACCGACGCTATCCATGCCAGACGATCCTCAGCAACGATGTCAACTGAGGAGTCCCTGTCGTTCGTGTCTTATTCTGCGGTTAGTGCCTATGTTTCGACCTTGTATGTGTGTATGGCATTTTGAATCAGTCGTGATTCATCGGGTGGGATATTATGGCTCTGTGTATGAATACTGATGGCTTCGAGGGCACTGCGGGCTTCTTGGGTTCCCAAGGCCTCAAGCGTTTTTACAACAAGCAACCGACCGTGCCGGTTATCCCGCAGACCCCAATTATCCGCATAAAAATCGAAAAGGATTCGCTCAGCGTCTGTAATATCCAATTGTGTTAACACCTCCTTTACGCCACGGTATAAAGGTTCCATGCTGAGTGGCCCCCAATCCCTGACGTATACGAGAAAGGCTAACATGGTTCGTTCCTGGCTTTTCCCTTTGAATCTGTGCCGCACCCAATCAGTCAGGCGTCCGATCATCTTGTCGTATACTTGTTCGTTTCCGCTGCCAATTTCGGAGAGAGATACGATCAACACCATCAAATCGTTACTATTTATGGCCACAATATGATAGCCGTCGTCGCCTCGTTCCAGCATCCAATAAACCGGTTCGAATTTCATTTGTCTGATATCGCGGTTTACCAGAACTCTGGCTGTTCCATCTATACCCTCTGCCAGCCGGATCCCCAGGTTGTCTGAAGCAGTGGGCACGGTCGCAACCCGATATTCGAATCCCGAGACAAAACCCTGTCTCTCACCACTGACTTCAACCTGGCGTTCCCTCAGCCAACAGATCTCTCCAGCGATGTGTGCCCACGATTGCCAATCAAAGAACCTGAATGCAGCAGGTCTGAATTCGAGCTGGTTATCATCGTCGCCGATTTGGGTCTTGTCGATCTCAACAGGAAGATGCAGATAGGGGGTTTTAAACTCCACACGAAATCCCACTGCGCTATTTGTCTCTTCTTCCAACATGGAGACCTCTGCGGTAACCTGTCGTCGAAATAGCCGCAGCAGTGGTGTTTGATCCAAAAAGGGCGTGCTACCGGATATCAATAGTTCCAGGGAGGCGAATCTCTGCTGGACTCGTTGAAGAAACTTTCCGGCAGGACCGAATTTGGTTTTTTGTGTTGGGTTTTGGTGTTTCAAGCCGAAATATTACATCATTCAGAAACCTAGTTGTCTCCAGCCAGCGACTCTCAACTGCTGTCGCGGCATGCGCCTTACTGGCTAGACTCCATAATGCGCTATACGAGGTAAATATAGCCTGTGCATCGAAAGAACAGAAGCCCTCCCACGTCGGTATGGTAGCAGTTATGTGAGTTGATTGGTTGAGTAATTGAGAATAGCGCCAAATGTGTAACAGAAATGGCCGATATTGGTCGATCCCACTAGGTTCATAGTCTGAGATAGTTGACCGCTTCGCCCACAGCCAGGACCACTCAGCCATTTCAGAAACGCTAGTTATAGCATTCGAATACCTACGCATCACGGCAACTGGATAGAGCAGGTTGCGCGGCGGCATGTTGCCTGATGGAAATCGGGGTGTCTGCAAGAAAACGCAAGAGGGCGTATTCAACCCGAACTCCTGGGTGTTGAGCGGATCAACGAACGGGCAGCCGGATGACTCCGGTGTATCCTGCCGTCAGCTTTCTGCCTTGATAAGCAGAGCTGTTGCAGTTATTCGTCCTATACTTCAATTTCTGCCGAACATCGGTTCTGCTTGGTCTTCGGCATCGAAAGGGTTAAGCATCGAGCCGAATCGATTCTCCAATACGGCTTATTCCTATGGGATAGCCGGCATGATCACTGCTACACTCAACAGTAAAGGGGAGCTCATTGAACGCTTCAACAGGACTGCTCGTCAGTCTGCCGGGCATGCAGACTCATGGAGTGTCCTGGCTGAAGACAGGCGTACTTGCGGATTGAGCGTCATCGAAAGAACTACACCTATGGCATGAAGAGTATCCGGTGAAGCTTGATATAAGCCAACGGTCGACAAGGCGCATTGAGAATCTCTGTTCACACGCAACAGCGCGCAGAATTCAGCGGGTAAATAATTAAACATGGAGTGAAGAGTCATGACTAGAGTATTTCGAGGTGTAACCACCACACCGGAAAAGTTGATCAAACGTCATGGATTCAAAGCATGGCAGTCGCTGGATAGAAATACAGCGCTGAATGTGATTGCATCATATTGTTTGAAAGGCAAATACACTCCTCCACGTGTGAGTAATGTTTTAGTTTCCAACATGCTTAAAAGACAAAGAGATCTTGCGCTCATTCGAAGACCGAGAGAGGGCACGCAAGATTACCAACGGCGGAGACAGGCGTTTTGCCCCAACCTAAATGATCTCAGGGTGCTTGTTAAGAAGGAGAAGCGGAATGACACTTTTTGGATTTCTACAGATCCAACGCCCGCATGCGGCGGATATGCTGGCAACTACGTTTACTGGATCGAAGTGCCTGAATTGAGAGCTGTCAGTCCAGGCTTTAAACACAACGGCATTTCCATAGGTAACAGACAGGGGAGATTTGCCAAGCTCATGACCGATGGGTCCGGACAGATTGTCGCCCTCGATCTCTACGGAAATGCAGGCGCGGAATACGCATTTTTAACCGAGATCAAGTTGGACTGGATAAAGTATGTAAAACATAAGCAGAGGAGCGCAATTCCGGAATCATATGAACTTGTAACGGGCCTGGAATTTGAAGGACCCTGGTATAAAATGCCTACAGGCTGGAAACGCGATAAGGTACAACCCACGCCGCCAACAACAAGAACAAAGCCTCCAAGACCGGACAAGAGGAACCGGCCGAGAATTTCCAAGTAAAATAGCCACTATTCCATGAAAATCAGGTCAGGGGATGAATTCAATAGCCTGTCTTCGCCCTGGGCGTTCGTTTCGAATACCGCAATTCAAGAGCCAAGAACATTGGTGAGACCAAGGCCAGGTCATGGGCGCATGGCCAACCTGCCGCAGCTCCTATGGTAACGGCAGTGTGACCGGATTGACGAAACAGCCTCAGGGATGGGTATCCTGGTTATGAATCAGGCGGCCATGGGATTCACGGCCAGTTCATGGAGGCAGGGCATGGATGGAGTAAGGAGATAGCAGCCTATTCAGACGTGCAGCTACACATGATAAGGAGAGAAAAGGGCGGAAAAGCGGGACGACTCAGTCCATATTCAGACCGGGCAAGTGGGTCAATTTTCAAGACAGATCCAGGGTCGGGTATAAGAGCAAATCAAATACCATGATAGTGTTATGGTATTTATGGCGTATAGCACGGCAGGAAGCACCGATATCATGAAAAGGTGATTTATCCCGGCAGGGTTTTGGGGAGCTTGAACTGCGCGTAGCCTCGAGCAATCCGGAAACCGGCTCAACCATTTGCACAACCAGAGGCCTGGTTGATTGCAGCTCATCAGGATCAGAGATGCTGCAACGGATTTATAGGCTGATGGAGTATTCATACAAGCAAAATACTGACCGAAATCATTTCATTTTTTTTACCGTTAAGTTACATTTTTATTACACTGCAAGGTCGAAACTTATAGACGCTCTTGGTGTTAAGGGCCGCCCAGAAAACTTTTTGTAAAAAATAAAGGGTTGTAAAAAGAGCCAAAGCACATTACCCAGCAAAAATCCAACGCGGCAGGCGATTTTTTTAGCGTGCCGATTCCGAGGTATCCCCGGCAATTTGGGAAGCAGGGCTGGCGTTTTAACGGAGACGATGATTTTCGCTTCCGGTGGATAGTAGTGCGTACATCGGGGCTCTATTGGCTAAACTACTAAATGGAGGAATCAATGCGAACGACAAATCCAATAGCTTCGCTGTTAGGGAGCTCTCCTTTCAAACCCATGCAGGCCCATATGCGCATAGTCAATGAGTGCGTGGCGGAAGTCCCGGGGCTTTTCGAGGCACTGGTGGCCGGTGATCAGGATAAGGTTGCTGAATATAAGGGCCGCATCTTTGAAAAGGAGCAAGAAGCGGACGATCTGGAGCACCAGCTCAGGGCGCATCTGCCCAAGAGTCTCTTCATGCCGGTGGATCGCCGCGACCTGTTGGAGCTGCTTACGGTCCAGGATGCAGTGGCGGATACCGCCCAGGATATTGCCGGCCTGATGGTCGAGCGCGACATGAGCGTCCCTGAAGGTATGGCGGAACCCCTGCTGGCCTTTGTCCAACGTTGCGTAGATTCCTGCAATCACGCCGCCTCCATTATCGAATCCCTCGATGAGCTTTTGGAAATGGGCTTTCGCGGCCGCGAAGCCAGCAAAGTCGATGAGCTAGTCGCGGAGCTGAATAAAGTCGAAGACGAAACCGATGAAATGGGAATGTCTCTGGCGCGCACGCTCTTCTCCATGGAAGACGATATGAAGCCGGTATCGGTCATGTTCTGGTATCAAATGCTGCAGTGGATCGGGGACCTGGCTGACAATGCCGAAGAGATAGGAAATCGAATGCGCCTCTTGATCGCCCGGTAAGCACCCGCCCGTCACAGGCGTGGAACTAGAAATTGGCCGATCAGTTTTCCATTTTCCACAGTCCGCGGACAACGCTTAGCGTATCGCGGCCGATTGAACAATAAAGGGTTTCGTCATGGAAATTATCTCAGAATGGGGTTTCGTCTTCTTTGCTATGGCCGTCGTATTCGGCCTCTACATGACCTGGGGCATCGGTGCCAACGACGTGGCCAATGCCATGGGCACATCGGTGGGTTCCGGCGCCATTACCGTCAAACAGGCCATTGTGATCGCCGCGATTTTTGAATTTGCAGGCGCCTTCATCGCCGGCGGATCGGTTACCAAGACTATCCGCAAAGGCATCATCGATCCGAGTTCCATTACCGGAAATCCCGAATTTCTTGTCTATGGCATGCTGGCCGCCCTGCTCGCTGCGGCGATCTGGCTGATGATCGCTTCCACCCGGGGATGGCCGGTATCCACTACCCATACCATCATCGGCGCCATTGTCGGCTTTGCCATGGCCGGTATCGGCATCGACTCGGTCAACTGGGGGAAAATCGGCAGCATCGTCGCCAGCTGGATTGTCTCCCCGTTGGTTGGCGGTTTCATCGCCCTGTTGTTGATGATCAGCATCCGTAAGCTCATATTGAACACGGACAATCCCTTCGCCAAGGCGCGAACCTGGGCGCCGGTCTATGTCTTTCTGGTGGGCTGGATCGTCTCCCTGGTCACCATGTTCAAAGGGCTTAAGCATCTCAAACTCGAATTGACCCCCTTGGAAAGCTTTCTGGTCGCCACCGTGGTCGGCATCATCGTGGCTGTCATTGGCAAAATGATGATTAACCGGGTCAAAGTCGACGAAGAGGCGGATAAGGACTTCCATTTTGCCAGCGTCGAAAAGGTCTTCACGCCACTGATGATTTTCACCGCTTGCGCCATGGCCTTCGCCCATGGTTCCAATGACGTGGCCAACGGCATCGGCCCCATGGCGGCGGTCATCGCTATCGTCGAAAGCGGTGGCGAGGTGGGCCAAAAAGCGGGTTTGCCGATCTGGATCCTGGCCCTTGGCGGCGCTGGCATCGTGGTCGGCCTGGCTACCATGGGTTACAAGGTGATGCAGACCATTGGTACTAAAATCACTGAACTGACGCCGACCAGGGGCTATTGCGCCACCCTGGCCGCGGCCACCACCGTCGTTATCGCCTCCAAGACCGGGCTTCCGGTCTCCACCACCCAGATCGCGGTAGGCTGTGTCATGGGCGTGGGTATCGCCCGGGGCGTGGGCGCCCTTGACCTCCGGGTCATCGGTAATATCGTGATGTCCTGGCTGATCACCCTGCCTGCCGGCGGTATCATGGCTGCCCTGTTCTTCTTCCTGTTTAAGGGCCTTTTCAGCTAGCCTGCCCGGCCACTCCGGTGCCCCTCGATACAAGGGGCGCCGGAAAGCGTCGAAGTACAGAATATTCAAGTGCTTGTGTGAGTTTTTTCGCCTCTGCTGCGAAACTGTGCGATCCTTGTCTGACCGAAATCCTTGGCAAAATATCCATGTGCAGGTTGCAGACAGCGCTTATCGACGACATCCACGAAATCAAGGGCATTCCCTTTCCCGCCCATATCAGCTTCC
The DNA here is from genome assembly GCA_040793985.1 of Candidatus Thiodiazotropha sp. GTDB lineage: Bacteria > Pseudomonadota > Gammaproteobacteria > Chromatiales > Chromatiaceae > Thiodiazotropha. The sequence continues at coordinate 271,901 of JBFNJI010000003.1, forward strand.
GGCAACTGCTTGTAACCGGACCGCCGGGTGCCGGTAAAAGCACCCTGATCCGGGCATTGGGAGGCTGGTCGGAAGAAGGCTACATCGATCTAACCTACAATAAATGGTGGGCAGCCCAGTCGCTTTCCCTGCGTCCCCGGGAGATCCATCTCGGATTCCCATTCAAGGGCTTCGAGGAGGCGCTTTCTGTGTTCGATAAAGCCTGGATTGAAGCTTCGCCGCCGCCGGATCTCGAGCTGGGGCGCATCAGGGTCCCACCCAAAAAACGCTTTTTCTTTTCCGTCAATTGGCACAAGCGCTATGCATTTGAATTTTTACTCCCGCCGGTGGAGACGGTTTACCGCCAGCGAAAAGAGCGGGCAAGGATCGGTACCCACCCCGTCGACAAGGACGTCACCCGGGAACAGGTGGAAAACCAAGCCATCGTTTTCGAAAGGGTCGCCCACTATTTACAGCAACATGGGTTGAGCGTATATGTTCGTGAAGGCACCGATGCGCCTCCCCGGCGTATCGTCGGTTTAGAGTGATTACCTATGGCCAAATCTAAATCGAAATCACAAAAAAGCCTGCTGAAACGCCTGAAAGCGGCTTTCGCGGGGATGGAGGTCTGTGAAAAAGTCAATCTGAGTGGTGCCTATCGCCTGAAAAACAAAAAAATCGAGGTGCCGTTGCGAAGCTACCCGATCCAGCTCACCTTGGGTCAAAATGTCGACGCCCCTCTGCATCTATACCCTGAATGGTTGATCAACGACGATGGCGAAGGTGAGACTTCCGATCACTACATCCTGTTCGATCCGCAACGCTACTTTTCCGAGATCGCCGGATTTTGCCGTCTTGACGATGGCGATAAAATCACCCTGGGTGACCGACATAACAGCGAATGCGATTTCGTCGATTGTGGTGATTGCGATCGGGGCTGCAGACTCAGCATCCGCAATGAAGAAGGCCATTTGACCTTTAAAGACCATAATTCAACCGAGGGTGCCTGTATTTCTCCCCTGGTCGATGAAAAGAAAATCAACAAGCTCATCAAGTGGCGCCGGGGAAAACTGAACCGTCTGAAAGATATCTATGGCGGCCCCATCAAACCGCTATCTGACGGTGATGCCCTCAAACTGATCGAGCAAGTCAACGAGCTTCAGCTAGAAGAGAATTCACGCCCTCGCAATCGCAAGGACCTTCCCGGTGGTGTGGTAAAACTGGCGAAGGGTGTCACCCCCATCATCGTCGGTGATTTACATACGAAACTGGATAACTTGCTGGTCATTCTCAGCCAGAACCACTTTCTTGAATCCTTGGAAGACGGCAGTGCAGCGCTGATATTGCTGGGGGATGCCGTCCATAGTGAAGAAGCCGGCCAGTATGACAAAATGAAATCCTCCATGTTGATCATGGACTTCATTTTCAAGCTGAAAATCCGTTTTCCGGAGAACGTCTTCTACATCCGTGGGAATCACGACAGTTTTTCAGAAGAGATCGGCAAACAAGGTGTACCCCAGGGCCTGTTGTGGGAAAAGACCCTGCTCAAGCAAAGGGGCAAAGCCTATCACAAGGCCATGCAGCGCTTATACGATCTTCTGCCCTATGTGGTCCATTCAAAATATTTCGCCGCCTGCCACGCGGCGCCGCCCACGTCCTCGCCGGACTATGAAAAACTGATCAATATCACCGATCATCCGGATCTCATCGAAGAGCTGTACAATAATCGGCTGGAAAAACCCAACCGGCCCTCCGGCTACAATAAACGGGATATCAAGAAATTCCGTAAATGCCTGGGCCTCGAGTCCGACACGCCGGTGATCGTCGGCCACACCCCCCTGTCCCTGGACGAAACCCTATGGGAAGATGTCAATAACATCGAAAATCACTACGTTGTCTACGGTGCCGGCGACGAATGGATCGGCGTTATCACCCAAGTCCGGGGGGAAATCGTCCCACTGCGTTATCCGACAGAGCCTTTGATGGGGTACATCGACACACTTGATGACTGACGGGGCGATAGAAGTAGGTTTCTGGATGAGTCGGCGAAATCACCGGCTTGGGTCGACTCTTCCGGCTGGTCACTGATTATCTGCACCATCTACTCAATTCGGGCTTTTGCCTTTCCGGCGTAGAAAAAAACAGGCTGATGGGATTGCCCGAGGTATGCGGTCCATCACGTCCTTGCCCGAGTAAACACCGCCTTCGGATCATGGCTCATAGTGATCTACAGGTCTGGATATCGTCATAGCCAGGCAAATCAAGGAATCTTTATTACACATCTACTAGGGCCTGTTAACTAAACCGCCAATAGGTATTTGTCATACCGGGTGTCGGAATTGGAGTCGACGGAGGAGAGCAGGGTAAAAATTTTCAGCGTATCTGGCTCCAAGTCAGCCGGATTCGGGGCGTAATGCAAGCGGTCGAGCGGCTCGATAGCAGTCGGTGGCTGTTGGACCGGGGTGAAAAGGGCGTTTATTCCTGCTATACGTGTAACAATACTGTCATAAACTATTGCTATTTTCTTAAGCAGCGTTAGTAAGGACATCTTGGACTGTTTCTAAATCAAGAGGCGGGGTACGGGTATGCTTGCCAGCAAGTTACGCATTGGGGAGAAAATCGGTTTTGGCTTCGGCTTGGTAGGTCTTCTGTTTCTTGGCGTGATCTGGCAGTACCACACGATACTGCAGCAGTCGTTGGCCGACTACCAGAATCTACAAGATGTCTATGGCGCCAAAAAGAGTTATGCGTTGGAGATTGAGAACAGCATGCTCGAAGCGCGCAGGGCTGAAAAGCTGTTTCTGATTCATCGCAATGAACAGCTTGTGGCTGAGGTGGACCGGTATGTAGGCGATGTACTCCGGCATGCGGAAGAGCTTGGTGAAATCGATGAGTCAGCTGGCGAGACCGCACAACGCATCACTGAGCTCAGCCATAGCTACCATCAGCACTTTCAGATGATAGCGGATGCCTGGCGTATAAAAGGACTGGATCATAATTCCGGTCTGCAGGGGGCTTTCCGCAATACCGTCCATGAACTGGAGTCCATGGCCGGTCGTTTTAAGGTGGGGAGCCTGTATCTGCAGTTACTGCAGATACGCCGAGGAGAGAAGGATCTTGGGCTTCGGCGCGAAGCGCAATACCGGGACAGGGTCCGGCAACTGATCGATGAATATGAGACGAAGGTTACCGCTTCAGAATTGGAACAGGCAGTACAGCAGCGGTTTCTTCAGGAGATCAATACCTATCGTGAGACATTTGCCGTGTACGCAAGCGGCGTACTCGCCAATCAGAGCGTGGCAGGCGGCAAGGGGCCGTTCCGGCAAGCGGCCCATAGGCTCGAGGCATTGATCAACAGTCACTACATTCCTGATCTGGAACAGAATATCCTGCAGCTTAGGCGGCGGGAGAAGGATTATCTGTTAAGGGGGGACATGGGCTATGTGGACATGGCTCTAGGAGAGCTCGAGCGTATCAATGCTCAGGTTGACGGATCGATGATTTCCGTTCAGGACAAAGCCATGTTTACCGGTCTATTGGAAAACTACAAAAATGACTTCCTGGCATTGGTCGAGCAAAATAAGCGGATTGATCAAACCACTGAAGAGATGAAAAAGGCGGTGACAGAGATTGCACGCCTAGTGGAGGATAATGTAGATAGCGCCAATCAGGCGATGAATCAGATGGCCTCAGACATTAACCTGAATTCCAGGGAATATGAGAATCTGATGCTGTGGGTTGTTGCCAGTGCTGCTTTATTGGGTATTTTCTTTGCCATCACCATCACAATGCGCATTGTACATCCCTTACGGAAGATGGCGGGTATCCTGGACCAGTTGGCGTATGAGGAACCGGCGGAGCGAATGCCGTTTGTACCTGGGGGACGGGATGAGGTTAATTCCATGGCGGAGTCGGTCAATACCATGGCCGACCACAAGGCCCGGTTTATTTCCTGGTGGAAGATGTCGATGGAAGAGGCCGATGCATGTGAGCGGCTTGAAAAAACCTTGTCAGCCGGTGAAGTGTCAATGAATGATGAATTGCGGGAGATTGAAAAGGAGTTGTTAAGCGCAATCTCAGCAAGGGGTGAATTGCTTGCTGAACAGTATCAAGAGATATCCAGATTAAATAGCGGCATAGCCGAACGGGCGGAAAGACTGTTGCAGGAGCATCTCAAAGGTGAATCGGTGACCTCCGTCAATACGATTCACCATTTGGCGCAATCAATACGCAGTATTCTTGATATGACGATGGCGCAAAATCAAACTAAACCCATGACGGCTAGGTAGGGCAAGGTCTGCTTCAGATGATGCCGACCTGGCGTTATACCAGGTTATTTAATGAGACAATCGGCGGAATAGGGTCGGTGAATGTATCCCGCGTATCAAGTCGGAATGAGGATGACCGTTACCTGGTTTTCCGATGACTGCCGGACTAGCCACCCGGATGGGCCTGTTCGATGATTCTGTCATTCGGCATACCGATGCCATAGTCACATCGTAGGTGACATAGGGTGACGCTTCGTCGCCGTCCATGCTGCTTTTACGGAATTGCTGGAAGTCGCCTCCTATCGAGGCATAGTCACATTTTCGCATCACCAGGTTCTCTCTTGCCTCCACGGCATTGCGGCCCCTGATCTCGCTCTACAGGCCTTCATTGATATATCCCGTGAGGAAATTCTCGAACTCAGGGGATTCCGCCAGGTGAAAGACCATCCATTCCGCATCATCGCTATTCGCCAGACTGGCTGCAGGGGAAAGGCCGGTCGACCCTCTTCGGAGAGATTGGTGAGCTACAAGATCTTGCTATAATCAACATCCGCGAGACCGGGGCGTTACCGGAAGACCGGACGCCGCGGGCTGGACTGTTTGACTGGCAAGCCTGTAACTCATTGGTTCAAGCCAAGATGCTGCGTTCACGCTAGCGGGACAGAGATTCGTCGTGCCGGGTGTCGGAAACGGAGTCACTGTGGAGAGCCGAGGGCTGGTTTTCAGCGTGCCTGGCGCCATGTCAGCCCGAACAGGGGGCATCGCATGGTTGTTGAGAGACCCACTGGCAGTCTGCGACTTTTGGATCCGGGTAAAAAGGACGTTTATTTTTCCTATGCGTGACAAGTGTTAAGAGGTATGAAATGGCGAGTGGTTCAGGGAGTTCGAAGAAAGGATTCTTTGCTAAGCTTAAATCTGCGTTTTCGCAGACCTCCCAGTATATGGAGCATCGTTTAGAGGAAGGCTTTCTGCTACAAGGTAGCAGTATACGGGTTCCCTATGAGGGTATTCCCATCGAAATTGGGTTTGGAAATGATTTTCGGCTCCTGCTCTATGCTGAACAGTCAGTGGATGGAGACAATCTACAGGAGCAACCTAGTTTCCTGCTTATTAATCCGCAACACTATTTTAGCGAGATCAGCGGTTTTTTGCGTCTGACCAAAGGGGATCATCTGATTCTAGGCCTTGAAGATGATCTGCAGAAGCGTATCTTCAAGTACCCACATACTATAGCTAAACGCCAACTGTCGATTATCCACGACGGTGATGCGTTATTGTTTAAGGATCTGGAAGGCGTTGAGGGAGTTCGGCTGACCCCGTTATTGAACGAGAAGGAGGAACACAGGGCCAACAGAAGACGGAAGGTGAATCTCCAGGAGATACGCCGTATCTTCGGTGGTCCAATCCAGCTGCTATCTCCCGATGAGGCGTTGGAGGATCTCAAGGCTGTTATTGAGATTCTCGAAAAAGAGCCTTTGCGACCGAGAAATGAGCAGGGAATGCCTGGAGGAGTAGTCAGTCTGCCAAAAAAGATGATACCTATCATACTCGGCGACCTACATGCCCAGGTGGACAACCTGCTTACCATTCTGAGCCATAATGAATTTCTGGAAATGATGGGCGATGGAAAGGCTGCGATGGTCTTTTTGGGCGATGCAGTCCATTCGGAAATGGATGGTAAACTGGCGGAAATGGAGAGTTCTCTACTGATCATGGATCTGATCTTTCGACTCAAGTTGTGGTTTCCTCAACAGGTGTTCTATGTACGTGGCAACCACGACAGTTTTTCCGAAGAGATCGGTAAGGATGGCGTGCCGCAAGGGTTGCTATGGGCCAAAGAGATGAAACGTGTTCGCGGCGAGGCCTACAGGAAAGCAATGGAGTATTTTTACGAACTGCTCCCTTATGTTGCATTATCGAAGGATTATGTGGCCTGTCATGCGGCACCTCCTAAAAGCAAGGTAACAATGGATATGCTGATAAATGTACACAGCTATCCCAGTCTGATGGAGGAGTTGACCTGTAACCGGCTGTATAGGCCTAATCGGTTGGCAGGTTACACCAAAGGCGACGTGAAGCGCTTTCGGAATTCCCTCAGCTTGAAAGCGGATGCAGAGCTATTTGTCGGGCATACACCATTAACCCGGTACGATACCTTGTGGCACAATGTTGGAGGCATCGAGCATCATGATGTCGTGTTCAGCGGAAACCTTCCTTGGATAGGACTCTTTACCAGCGTCGATGGGCATATGATCCCTATTCGATATCGCAGCGAACCGTTATTGTCGGTATTGAATGAGCTTCAGGACAGTGATGATTAATGTGAGTCTATAGCATGCGCAATCTTTCTCATGATTAGGCATAGTGATTACGCCAAAGCGGCCAAGTCGCTTAAAGAGGGGCCGGTCATCTACCAGTCGGAAGACACCCTGCTCGATGAGGATCGGGAAAAAAAGGATCTGACCCTGGCTGAACTAAATCATATTTTCAAGCTCTACCTGGCAAAAACCAGCTCACGCCTCGCAGACCTTTCCATACTGGGGCAGTTCTCCGTTGTCTTCAACGATAGCCGTATGGCGAAGTGGCATAGTCTCAAGAAGCAGGAACAGAATGAAGCGCTTTCAGAAATGGTGATATTGCCTGAAGTCTACAACGAACTGATCGCCAAGATCGGTGAAACAGCAGGGGATGCGCAAATAATAGGCTCAATCGTTAAAGATGCCTATCAAAACTCAATAGACAGTTTTTCTCATGCCGCCTATACCCAACAGAAGTTTACGAGTCGGTTTCCCGGTTTCAAGGTTATCCTCTATCTCGATCAGAAAAGGAAACATACCGTTTTGTTGGTTGTCGATAATGGCTACGGTAAGAATGTTGCCAAGCCAAGAAGATCTTATTTAGGCGAGGAAATGGACGGCAGCCTGTCGAACAGACTCATCGAGTGGTGCGTTCGGCATTTCGATAAACGCGAAGACAATGTGGACCACAGGATTGCCTATACGGGCGGTCAGGGTATGGCATTGAAAAAAATCAGAATAGAACTTGGTCTGGATGTCAATGTGCACTACTTGACTACCGGGGCGGTTTTTGAGTTACAGCTGACCAATTTTTTCTGATCGATGAATAAGCGAATAAAGAGGACAGGCCTAATTGGCTTTATTCAAAGGTCGATGCGCCGTGCCAAACACTTGCTTACACGCTCATTCCCCTGTTCCGAAGGGAGGCAGGATGATATCGGGTCATCGGCGCCACCAACCGCGCCGAGTCAAAAGGCGCAAGCTCAATCCCCCGATGACTCTGTTGAAAGCCACCTCAGATGCATAGTGCTTTCAGATACTGACAACAAACTAGCCCCGGTTACAAACACATTGGGTTACGCCGCGCTCCTCAATGACAGGGGTGAGCTGACGGATGATATGAACGGTGTCGTTATTTTTCACACGGGCGACCTGGTGGACAAAAAAAGACCTGATCCCTCGGTTGTGGACTTCTGGCGACAGGCTCGGCAGCAAGCGGAGATGAAAGGCGGATCTGTAAAGATAATTGTCGGTAACCATGAGCAGGAGGTCTGGCGAAAAATAGTTGCCGGTAAGAAAATCGATCTGGAAAAGAATCATTTGGAGAGTTTGCAGGAGTTCATTGAATCGCTGGACCTGTTTTATCTGGAGAGAGGTGTTCTTTTTATTCATGGTTATCCTACGCTGGAGTTTTTACGTACATTACAACACTACGATGAGGTGACGGGAAATAACCTGAATCAATTTAACAAAGACCATTATAAGAAGGCATTGAAAAGCCCTGAAGCAATGCAGTTGTACGCCTATGCGCGAGACCGTAAACAGAGGAATTACCTGCTATATGATGTTAAGGATGCGGCACAATATTATAAGAAACACGGTAAATTGATAGATATGCTGTTCAAGTCACTCAAAGTGGAAATTGTCATCCACGGGCACAGGCCACAGCGCTCTGGTGTGCAGATTGACTATGAATTCAGGAAATGGCTTCCGAATGTAAGAATGATCGGCAACGATACAATGGTGAGGCGAAAGGGATTGGGGGCAACCGTGGTTCGGTCTTGTGCGGACGGAAAGATGGATATTGTGTTTATCAATACTAAAAACAAGTCTAAAAAACAGCGCAAAATCGTAGCTGAATATCTTGGTGTCAATCAGGGTGGATCGACGACAGAGACCGAGGGCAACTAGGGATGTTTTCTCCACCAGGGTTGCCTGCGATCTCTTCGGCAAGCCTCCGGTCCCCAGTGAGTGGGAGTGACCGGCATCAAGACGGAGCTCACATGACTCATAGGTTATCCGCCATACCAATGGAGAGGACCGCTACCGCTTGGTCAAGGCGATACCCGGTAAGTCCTGGTGTGGAATACTGCTAACAGACCCTGATATGGCTGGCTGTCGATCAAGGTTATTTTATGAAAAGGTAGACTGCCTGCCTCAAGCGACCCGGTCGTCGTTAATTGTTCATATATGCGAAAATCCACCCTTATTATTGGCTTCTGAATCTTCCCACCATCTCTTTTAGCTGGGTAGACATGCTCAGGAGGGATTGACCGGTCTCCAGGGTCTGCCCGGTGCTGGTGATGGTTTCGCCCGTTACGTCATTGATGTTGATGATGCTGCGATTGATCTCCTCCGAGACGGATGCCTGCTCCTCGGATGCGGTTGCGATTTGCATGTTCATGTCTTTGATAATGGAGACGGACTGAAGAATTGCTTCCAGGGATTCGGCGGCAACCTGGGATCGGGCAGCGCTCTCCTGTGCCTGTTCCTTGCCTTTATCCATGGCCGAGACGGCGCGCTCGGCTGTCTGCTGCAGGCGTTCCACGATCGTCTGAATATCCTGGGTGGATTCGTGGGAGCGCTGGGCGAGCGTACGTACCTCGTCGGCAACGACCGCAAAGCCTCGTCCCTGTTCGCCGGCACGGGCTGCCTCTATGGCTGCATTCAGCGCCAGCAGGTTGGTCTGTTCAGCTATCCCGCGGATTACATTGAGCACTGTCCCGATATTCTCACTCTCCTTGCTCAGGTCGCTGATTATCTCTGCGGTACCCATGACCTCATTTGCCAGGATGTGAATGCTATCCCTGTTCTGTTCGACAATGCCGTGGCCTTTATGCGCATTTTGATCTGCGATCTCGGAGGCTTCCGCGGCAGAACTGGCATGACGTGCGACCTCTTGTACGGTCGCGGTCATCTCGTTCATCGCGGCCGCGACCTGTTCGGATTCTGTCTGTTGCTGATTTGCGCCTTCGTTGGCAGCGCGAGCGATAATATCCAGTTGCTCAGCCGCGGTGCTCAGTTGACTGGAAGAGTCGGTAATGTGGCCGATCATATCCTGCAGAGTGGCCATCATGCGATTGAATGCACGGGCCATGACGGTGATTTCCTGTGGCCCCTTCTCCTCTGCACGAACCGTGATATCCCGCTCCTTGCTGGTGTATGACATCAGATTCGCAAGCTGTTTTACCGGTCGGGTAACGCCGGGAACGATGTAGATGATCAAACCAAGTATCATGAGGGTCAGGATTGTGCTTAACAGCACGCTTTGCAACGTAATACGATCCATTTCACTGTCAATGTGTTGATGTGTGCTGGCTTGCAGTTGTGCGAGTATCTCCTCGCTCTGGTGTATGGTCTTGCGCATTTCTCCGAGTACGCCCTCTTTGCTGGAAAGACCCAGCTTTACGCTGGCATCGACCAGTGCTCTGAACTCACGCTCATAGATGTTCATCGCGTTAACTATTTGTTGTTCTACTTCTTCACTGATCGGCGAAGCTGTGATGCTTTGCTGAAGAGTTGCCATGTCATTGTCAAATTTTTTCAGGTACTTGAGATCCATCCGAAGCATGAAGTCCTTTTCCCGACGCCGGAGCATTAGCATTTCCTTGGAGAGCTTGTCTTGGTTCTGCGCGTTCATCAGTTCCTCAGCCTGATGCACGGCTCTACGCAGTGCGCCGTACAGCCCCGACTTATGATCAAGCCCGATCTGTTTCTGGAGGTCAACCAAGGTAAAAAATTTATCCCGGTAGGAGGAAAGGATGGCTTTCAGATCGTTCGTTGTAGTGTGATCCAGGCCATTTTCTTGTAAAGCGGCAGACAGGCTGGTTGTCAGCTCCAGGGTGCGCTGGTAGTTATTGTTGAATTGATCTGCGTATTTGGGTTGTTTGCGAGATATGAAATCCTTCTCGTTTCTTCGGAGAGTCAGCATACCCGATTCGATATCGCTGACCAGGACGTGTGAGTCGCCTAGTGATTCCATGTGGGCTATTGAGTATTGCTGTAACACCGTTAACACTAACATACCGAATACGGCGAGTGCCGCCACCAGTCCCAACTGCCATTTGATCGATAAACCCCTCATGTCTTTTGTCCTCATACTCAATATCCGTTGATATTTATGATCACTAAGAGTTATTTGCGACTGTGGCGGGTTAATCTTTAAGGCATAAAATTCACAAGCCCAATCTAGATGGAAAATCCCTCGGTATGCTTAGGAGTAACCCTATAGTCGACATGTTGAATGTGCATAAAACGTTAAAAATCGTCATTGAAGATTACCGCTCACTAGCCTGTCCGGACATGAAGCTGAATGGTTTGGTTAAGGCGTGATCGCTGTTTTTCAAGAGGGGGTGATGGGCGAACTGGAAGGCGTCCCCCCATCTCGATCAAGGCACCATCTATCACGGTGCGATCGAATCGACAGGCGCCGATTCGGGCAAGGCCCAGGTGATAAAATCCCTCCACCATGTGGGCAGGCTGCATGAATATATGAAAACGGAGCTCGTCGAACCGTTACGCATCCTGTTCAACAGCCGCGTTACGCAGCTGCAGACGACAACCCAAAGGTTCAGAGAGAGGGCCGAAGTCAGCAAGAACGAGTTATAGGCGTTGCGAATTTTGCTACAAGGAGAGAGCTCAATCCTAGCAGCCCATTACCCATCCAGTCTGCAATGTGATGTTTTTGTGAGCTTGCCGGGAGTTATGCGTGATTCCGTCCAGCCAAGATTGATTGCACGTAATTTGTGAATCAATCGTTAATAAAAGGAGAAGGAAAATGCGTCAACTCTTACCCGGTCTCGTTGCGGCGGGTGCACTGATCACTGCGCCGGTGGCGGCACAGGACCTGACTATCTCGGTGACCAACCTGACACACGGCACTTACTTCACGCCGCTGCTGGTGACTGCTCACGCCAGCGGTAACCATCTATTTCAGACCGGCCAGGCGGCCAGTGCCAACCTGCAGGCGATGGCCGAGGGCGGTGATATCTCTGGCCTCTCCGCTGATATGACTGCGATTGGCGCCGATAACGTCGAAAACCCGGCTGCAGACCTGCTCGGTCCCGGCGCGTCCACAAGCTTTAACCTGACCAACAGTGCCGGTAACGACTATCTCTCACTGACGGCCATGCTGCTGCCAACCAATGACGGCTTTGTCGGTCTGGACTCCCTCTCCATTCCCACCACGCCCGGTACTTACAGCTACCGCCTGAACGCCTATGACGCAGGCACCGAAGCCAACAATGAGGTCATCAACGGCGGCGGCACGCCAGGCACGCTCGGCATTCCTGCCGATCCCGGTGCGGCCGGCGGCACCGGTGCCACCGGTGTGACGACAACCGAGGCAAACCCGGTGGTGCATATTCATCGCGGCGTGCTGGGCGACAGCAATGCAACAGGCGGGTCCAGCGATCTCGATAGCAGCGTGCATCGCTGGCTGAATCCGGTTGCAGAGCTGATGATCACCGTCAATTAGGAGGTGTGCGATGGAAGCTTTAAAAACGGCTGCAATCGCGGTTTTGGCGACGGGTACGTTGCTGCTTGCAGGTTGCCCCAACAACGACAACGACGATAACGACACTACGACCAGGGTAAGTTACGAGGTGACGGTAGCCAATCTGACCACCTCTCAGCCTATGTCGCCGTTGGCGGCGGTCCTGCATGGTGGCAGTTATGCCATGTGGACGATCGGCAGCAGCGCAAGCAGCGGTCTGGAGCAGTTGGCCGAAGCTGGCGATAACACTGAACTGCTGGCGGAGGCTGGCAGCACGAGCGATAACGTGATGAGCGGTAACGGACTGATACTCCCCGGCCAGAGCGATACCATCATTATCGAGGCCGATGAGGCGACTGATCTTGCGCTCTCCTTTGCCAGCATGCTGGTCAACACCAACGACGCCTTTACCGGTCTCAATGCACGGTCGGTGGCGTCCATGGAGGTCGATACGGTGCAGACGGTGAACCTGAGGACCTACGACGCGGGAACGGAAGCCAACAGCGAGTCCGCGGCGACGATTCCCGGTCCGGCAGGCGGCGGTGAGGGCTATAACCCGATACGCGACGACAACGATGCGGTACGTGGTCATCCCGGCGTGGTTACCAGTGCCGACGGATTGAGTGGCTCCGCATTGGCTGAGGCGCACAGGTTCGACAATCCGACAGCCAGGGTCACCATTACCCGACTTCAATAAATCCCCACTTGATGAGAACTTCAGGCGGCTTCCCCAGCCGCCTTTTTTTATCACCGGTAATATCGGCTGTGTGGAACAGGGCAGACTTGCCTGGCAGTCGGGGCAGGGATGCGCACATAATCGACAGTGCCCAACTGGCGGGCCGGCTGTCCATGCTGGTCGAACTTAGTTCCTGTAGTGAGTAAACACGTAGTCTTTCTCCTTTACTTTGGTGTGGCAACTGAAGCAACCGATACCGGCATCCTCCACCACACGATCCGTTTTGCTATCGCCGGCAAATGCCTCGAATCCCCATCCGCCTGTTTCTTCGTAGCTGTCTTGGTCTTTATGCATTACGCCGATCAGTTTTCTATCGCCCTCCTGCAGGGTTCTGTCGACATCCCTGTAGGACAGGAGGTCGAATACGAAGACGGCGCCATCACTATACCGGCCCGTCACGAGACCCTGCTTAGCAGCATCGTTGACATAGACGTGGTGGATACCCTGAAAGGGGTTTTCCAAGGGGTGGCCTGGCTGTATGACCATGCTCTTGGCATGTGTCCAGGTTCTATATCCATCAGGATAGGGGACCTGTCCGCCGCCGACGGCACTCATGGAAATACCTGCAACCAATATTACCGGGAGTGAAAATTTTGTAGCCTTCATCTCGCTTCTCCTGTTAGTAGATGGGGGAAGGACAACCTTCCAGTTGTAGGATGGCGTAACCCTGGTGGCTGACTTGGCGATGATATTCCGGGGTTGCCTCTTCAGCATGACAAAAATCGCAGCTGTCCAGCCTGATCAGGTCGACCGCAAGGCCGAGACTGTGGAGCCACTGGATTGCTTTCTCCCTGGCAATAGCCTGCCCGGCACCGGCCCGTACCAGGACATCGAAATGCATCAGCCCGCCGTCAGGGGCTCTTGCGTAGGTGTTGTAGATCTCAAGTTGCATGGGTCTGCCTGTCTGTTATGTAGAAATAAAAAAAGGTATCGAGGCGAAACTATAATGAGTCTAGCGGCCTGTTTTGGGTTTGTCAAACAAGTTTTTAGTCGATACTATATAGGTATGTATACAAACAAGATCCACAGTTACCTAGAGCGGCTTTCCAATCTCCTGCGGAGTGAGATGCGGCGCACCGGCAGCGATGCTGGACTGCAGCCGGTGCAGATCGACGCCCTGCACTATCTGTCGACATGTAATCGTTACTCAGACACGCCGATGGGCGTTACCGAGTACCTCGGGCAGACCAAGGGTACAGTGTCGCAGACCCTGAAGGTGCTGGAGCGTAAGGGGCTTCTGAAGAGAAAGGTCGATAGGGAAGACAAGCGTGTCACCCATCTCAGGGTAACCCCGGCGGGAAGGCACCTGCTGGACAGGATGGTACCCACCGTTAATTTCATCGACGCTTGTCAGTTGCTCGACCAGAAGACTCAAGGAGAGCTCGAGACCAGTCTTCATACGCTGTTGCGCAGTGTGCAGAGGGCCGCTGGCTCGAAGACCTTCGGTGTGTGTCACACCTGCCGCTACAACCGGTATGAGGGAGAAGGCAGGTACTACTGCGAGTTGGTGAACGCTGGGTTGAGCGAAGCGGATGTCCAACTGATCTGTCGTGAGCATGAAGATGCCGCCTGACACTCAATTCTGTATAAAAAAAACGGGTGGGCATTGCGCGGCTGCCCGGCTCGCTTATGCCATTTTTCCTTCTCTCTCTATACTATATGTTATGTAGGGTCGTTGGAGTGCTTGCGTTGCGGTTCTGAGCGTATGGGGAAAGCAGCGCCAAGAAAATGATAGTAAGTGTTTATCCTGATGGGGGCTGCCGTTTCTACCGGGCAATCATGTCGAGACTGTTGCTCTGCTTTATTCTATTAATTCCCGCGCTGTCTTCGGCAGAGCAGGAGAAGCTCCGCCAGCTATTGATACTCAACTCATACCATTCAAGTATGGATTGGGTTGTTGATATTGAGCGTGGTGTGCGTGATGTGCTGCGAGGTAAGAACGGTGATATCGAAATCTTTTCGGAATTCATGGACACCAAGCGTATCCCTTTCACACCGCAATATGAGCTGCAAGTGCGTGACTTTTTGCGTGCCAAGTATTCGGGGTACCAGTTCGCAGGCGTGCTCGTCACGGATAATAATGCCTTTGACTTTATGCGCCATCATGGTGAAACACTTTTCCCCGGTGTTCCGGTGGTGTTCTGCGGTGTCAATTTTTTCAAGGACGAGCTTCTGGAGGACTACCCGAATTATACCGGTGTGACGGAGACATACGATGCCAAGGGTACGCTGTCTCTGGCGTTGGCGCTGCATCCCAACACCCGACAGGTTCTGGTGATCAATGACCACCTGCCCACCGGACTGGCTACGGAAGCGGATATACGTCGGCAGCTGAATGACATGGATATCACGCTTCCAATCCGTTATGTGAATAAGACGCCGATTGCCGAGCTCGAGAGGCAATTGTCCGAGCTACCGGCGGACAGTATCGTCCTTCTCGGCAGCTATTACCGGGATAGTCAGGACCTCTTCATCCCTGCCAAAGAGAGTTCACGTTCGTTTTCTCTCACGAGTAAGGCGCCCGTCTACAGTATGCAGGAGTTTCGCATCGGCCAGGGTGTGGTCGGTGGCTATGTGGTGAGTGGATATCGCCAGGGGCGTGCCGCAGGGAGTTTGATGGCGGAGATCCTCGACGGTAAGCCGGTATCGGAGATGCCTGTCGTTAAAACCGGTATGAATCACTTGTTGTTCGACAGTATTCAGCTGGGCCGTTTCGGTGTCGATCCTGCCAACCTCCCTGTGGGGAGTACCCGGGTCAATCTCGACAGGGCCCTCTTAACGCAGCGGGAGAGAATGTGGCTGGAGCGGCACCCCGTAGTGCGAATCGCCCCGGATCCCGATTTTCCACCTATCGAGTATTTTGACGAGAGCGGTGCTTATCATGGCCTGGCGGCTGACTACGTGAGAAAACTGGAAGAGAAGATCGGTTTCCGTTTTGACATTGTGCGTTTGAAAAACTGGGATCAGGCTGTCGCCCGGGCTCAAGATCGCAAGGTGGACATGTGGGCGGCGGCCAGCCCGACTGAACAACGCCTGGAGTATATGTCATTCACCCAGCCCATGATTGATGTACCCGCCGTCATTATGACAAGGAGGGACGAGGAGGGGGTGCTGGGGATGCAGGATCTGACCGGGAGACGGGTGACCGTCGTCTCGGGTTATGCCGCGCATGACTTTCTGTTGAAGAACTATCCGGAAATCGAGCTCGATGTGGCATCCGATATCCGCAGTGCCTTACGCAAGGTCTCTTTCGGTGAGGTGGATGCCATGGTCGGTAACATGGTCACCTCCACCTATTTCATGGAACAGGAGGGGATCAGCAACCTGAAAGTGATAGGTGATTCCGGCTACCGCTACCGCTTGTCATTGGCGGTACGCAACGACTGGCCAATGTTGCGTAATATTCTCGATAAGGGGCTGAGGCTGATCACCGAGGAAGAGCGGCGTACCATCATGGATAGATGGGTACGTTTCGATGTGGCGGGTCGGCCATGGTGGCAACTGTCACGGGAACAGTGGATTGTGCTGCTAGGTGTGATTGCGCTGTTTACTGTGGGCGTCATTCTGGCCTGGAACATGAACCTGCGGCATCGCGTCAGGGAACGGACAATCGATCTGGCCAGGATCAATGAGCAGCTGAATGAGACCAACAGGCAACTGGGCGAGAGTGAAGAGAAATACCGCTTGATTTTCGAAACCTCGGAAGATCCGATGTGGCTGATAGAGGACAATCGGTTCATCATGACTAACGAAGCGGCATCCCGCCTGTTGGGTTATGCGGGCCCGCAACAACTGGTCAATACGCCGCCGTGGGAGCTATCTCCGGAATTCCAACCGGACGGCATGTCCTCGGATGAAAAGGCAAAGGCGATGTTGGAGCAGGCCATGAAGTACGGCTATAACCGCTTTGAATGGGAGCACATGAAACGCGACGGTACGACCTTTCCTGTGGAGGTTTCCCTGACGCGTATTCCGTACCTTGGCCACTCAGCCATATTTTGTATGTGGAATGACATTACCGAGCGTAAAGCCGCCGAATTGGAGGTCCAGCGACTGGCCACCCATGACGCCCTGACAGGTCTGGCGAGTCTGCGCCTGGCGGAAGACCGTATCGAGATGGCGATTGCCAAGGCGCGACGGGATAATTGCAAAATGGCGATACTGTTTATCGATCTTGACGGTTTCAAGATGATAAACGACGAGTATGGGCACGATGCGGGTGATGCGCTGCTGAAGGAAGTGGCAACTCGACTGAAAACCAATGTGCGTGGGGTCGATACCGTTGCGCGTATGGGCGGAGATGAGTTCCTGATTATATTGAATTCGATCAAGACACTATCGGATATCAAGCGTGTTTCGGAACAGATTATTCAGTCAGTGGGACGTCCCTTTTTCTATGAAACTCATGCGTTGAAGATCAGCATCAGCGTGGGAGTCGCTCTCTATCCCGATCATGGCGATACCCGGAAAATCCTGGTGCGGAATGCAGACAGGGCCATGTATGAGGTAAAGAGGTCAAGCAAAAACAACTACCGTGTTGCGCAATCTGTATAGTACATGGCAATGGTCTCAAGCGACGAGCCGTTGCTGCTATGTCGCTCCGTCCTGCATCTTTGATCACAACCCGATTCTCTGTTCTCGCTATATCCAGTTGCAAGCTTTGAGAGATTGGCAAAATCGGCCAGCGAAATCCGTGCCGTGCCCGGATCGTGATCGGTATCGACGACGGTATACATAACAGTCTATTTATCTCAGTTGGTCTGCCTTGTTAAGCGGTCTATAGGTGTTTAGGTGCTTAAATTTGTAGTTTTTCGTTTAGCGATTTGTAGAGGTCGGGGATTTCCACCGCTGCGCATGGCTTGGAGTAAAAATAACCCTGGGCTGCTTTGCACCCGAGCGTACTTAAAATGGCGTGTTGTGCGAGCGATTCAACGCCTTCTGCCGTAATCCGCAAGTTTAGGCTTTTGCCAAGGCCGATGATTGCCTTGACGATAGCGCGGTCATCAGGATCATCGGCTATATCGCCGACAAATGACCTGTCTATCTTTAATACCTGGGTGGGTAACTGTCGCAACTGACTCAGCGAGGAATAACCTACGCCAAAATCGTCGATCGCGATCACAAGTCCCATTTTTCGTAGTTCCTCGAGCTTTCTGACGGGTTGCTGAAGGCCTTTCATAAGGAAGGTTTCCGTGATCTCCATTTCGAGACTATCCGGCGGTGTCCCTGTTTTTGAAAGTATTTCCACTACTTTCTCTGTAAAATCGACCTGCAGTTGCACGCCTGACACATTGACGGCCATACGGTCGAAGAGCATACCCTCTTCCCGCCACTCTCTCATCTGCTTGCACACGGTTTCGAGAACCCAGTAGCCGATCGGAACAATAAGACCGGATTCTTCCGCAAACCGAATGAACTTGTCCGGATAAACCAAACCTTTTTCGGAGTGTTGCCAGCGTATGAGCGCTTCAAAACCGATGATTCGATTCTCCTTGAGTGATATCAAGGGCTGGTAGTGAAGGACGAACTCTTTATTGTCCAGAGCGGATTGCAATTGCGAGCGATAGAGCATGCTCTCTTGAGCCGAATTCGTGAGTCCGGGTGAATAAAAGCGATAGCTTTGTCGACCTTCTTCCTTGACTTTATACATGGCTGCATCCGCGTTTTTCATGAGTGATTCGACGTCCTTGCCGTCTTTGGGATACAGGCTGATGCCAATGCTGATACTCTGGAATATCTCCCGGCTATCTATTTTTATCGGCGTTTTGAATGCATCGAGTAATTTATTTACGATTACCTCGACATACTTTATATCGACCAGTCCGCCTAACAGCACTGTAAATTCGTCACCGCTGAGTCGGGCAACGGTATCTTCAATACGAAAAGTAGATTTGATTCTATCGGCGACAGCCATTAACAGGCTATCGCCGATGGAATGGCCGAGGGTGTCGTTAACGTGTTTAAAATAATCAAGATCAATGAAAAGCACGGCAACCAATGTATTCCGCCGTTCGGCCCGGACCAGCATCTGTTCAAGTCGTTCTTTGAACAACAGTCGATTAGGCAGGCCGGTCATGGAGTCATGATAGGCAAGAAAGTCGACTTCCTGTCGTGAGCGCTGTCTTTCGCTGATATCACGACAGGCGCAAAACAACCCTTTGGGTTTGCCTGATTCGCCTTGTATCAAGGTAAGGGAAACTTCAACATCGAAGTACTCGCCCGTCTTTTTTAAACCTCTCAATTCACCACGCCAGTGACCCTTAGTTAACAATACCGGCATGTACGCTTCTTCGATGACCTGACCCTGTTCCTTGTTATATAGCTTCTTCCAGCTATTATTTACCAGTTCTTCAGGTTCGTAACCGTACATATTGGCCTGAGCGGCATTGACATAAAGAAAGTTGCCATCTTTGTCATGCAGGGCGAAGCCCTCTATGCCCATGTTAATGGCATGCATCAATGCCTGGTGATTGAACTCCTCGCGTTTTTTCTCATCGATGTCAATAATAAATACATAAAAACCCACTACATTATTATCTGGATCCCTGTCGGGTACATAGGTTGCATTCACCCATTTATATGCTCCCGAGGAGTGGGGTACTTTGGCTTCAAAGTTTACGGTTTCTCCCTGAAGCGCTTTGTCAATGTTGGGCTTTGCGGCGACATATGAGTCTTCAATCAGGACATCCCTGATATGCATGCCGATGATTTCATCTCTCGTTTTGCCGGTCCATGCGCAATATTGATTATTGACAAGGCGGTAACAACAGTTTTTATCGATATGCGCTATCAGAATAGGTGAACGATCAAAGACCAACTGATATTGATGTTTCTGCCATTCGTGCTCGGATTTATGCTGGTGTGAATCTGACAGGTTCCGGCTACGGCATAGTAGCCCCACGGACTTGCCGCGACTGTCCGTCAGACGGGTTAGCACTATGTCGACATCGAATCGGGCGCCACTCTTGTTAAGTCCTTTCAGAACCCCCTGCCAGTGTCCTTTCTGATCCACCTGCGGGAGTATATTGGATTCAAACTGCTTGATCGTTTCCGGAGGGTGGAGAAATTTCCATGATTCACCAATTACATGTTCCGTTCTATAGCCATACATTGACGCCATGGCGTCATTGATATAAATGAAGCGACCTTCATCATCATGAATGGCGAGGCCTTCCTGGCATTGGTCGTCTCCCGGCTTATTTAGCCTTTGTTCGCTATTCGAAAAAGCTTTGTTGGACATAAAAACCAAGTTCTGTAAATTACGAAGATAAAGAAGGGGCCTCAGAAAAATGCATGAAATATATAACCCCAATAACAGAGTTAACGGTTTCCCGATGCTCGATTTCTTGATTTTCTATCCTGAATATCCGATACACAACAGGCATACCACGAACCTGAAGTTACCACACCAAGTCAAATGGTTTCACCCGCCCGAAATATCATCCGCTTATTTTCGGCTACGCTGACTCACCCGCTACCCAGGGGTGCCGGTGGTACGCCCATCGACCACACTCTTGAATCTATTTTTGTGGCCATCCGGGGGGTATTGCCGCAGCAACGGCATTCCCTAAAAAATATCCGATGTCATAGCCCATACCGGTGCCTATTGTCTAACCAGGGCGGGCTGTGTCTTGCCATGGCTTAGCCAATGTGATTGATATCTAAAGGACCGTATTGTGAGTGGATACGCACCTCACAGAACTCACGTATGGCGTCACTGGTATTGAGTATTCTCATGCCGCAGCTATTTTATCAACGAGTCAAGTTGACTGAATTCTAGTCCTTGCATCATGTTATGTCTAACCGTGGCGGACGTTGAATGATGTAGCGCGATACAGTCTTGGCCAGTCGGTAACCGGCCAGTTAGCACGAATCCAATCGGCCCTGCTCGGGCATACTATCGCTTATCGTACAGCCAGTAGCCCACAGGCGGGGCGCAAGGTTTCACATTATCCGCGGATCATTAGTGATGGTAATTATCCTGCTGTGTTTGCCAATCACAATTCAACCAGGTCAGGATTGTTGGAAACTTGTTTTAACCACATGCCGAGTTCATCGGCCTGTACCGGACGCTTAAACAGATACCCTTGTCCCTGGGTGCAACCCAGCCCCATCAGCATCTCCATCTGATCCCTGGTCTCTATACCCTCCGCCACGACCTTCATGTTGAGGGTGTGCCCCAGTGCGATGGTTGCCTTGACAATCTCCTTGTCGTCCGAGTCCAGCATGATATCGGCGACGAACTCCCGGTCAATCTTGAGTTTTTGCGCACGAACCCGCTTCAGATAGGTCAATGAAGAATAGCCGGTACCGAAGTCGTCGATTGCAAGATGCAGGTCGTCATCGTTAGCGATTTGCATGCTCACTGGACGATCCTGCAGATCGAGCAGCACAGATTCGGTCACTTCTATCTCTACATATTTCAAAGCCAAGCCCTCTGCGAGAATTGCCTCCTTTATACCCTCCAGGCTACTCAAATCACGCAGTTGCAAGGCCGATATATTGACTGCCATTCGACCGATTTCCAATCCATTGTCCCGCCACTGCTTTGCCTGCCTGCAGGCCGCCCTCAGGATGAAATCGCCCAGTTTGTGGATATGTCCCCTGCTCTCGGCAATGCCTATAAAATGGTCAGGCTTGAGCTCGCCAAGTTGCGGATGTTTCCAGCGAACCAGTGCCTCGACACCTGTCACCCTTAGAGAATCAAGATCTATCTGGGGCTGATAAACCAGATAGATCTCTCCATTCTGGATAGCCTCGGGCAGGCGGTTCGCCAATTCAAGCTCCATACGCACCTGTCGGGTCATGGTATCCTGATAGAACACGGCCTGGTTTCTACCCATCTCCTTGGCCTTGTAGAGTGCCGTGTCGGCACAGGCCAGCAGGTGATCCGGTGAGTATTTGCTCTCATCCACCATCATGATACCGATACTGGTACCTATCGTGACCGGGCGCTCGTCGATCATGAAGGGTTCACTGATGGTGTTTATGACTCGTTGTGACAGTAGTGCGGCATCGGCTGGTATCCGGACCTGGCTCTGGATGATGCAGAACTCATCACCGCCCATACGGGCCAGGGTGTCTGTGGCTCGCAGTATCGGACTCAAGCGCTCTGCAACCAGGGTCAGCAACTCATCACCGGCCGGATGCCCCATGCTGTCGTTGACATCCTTGAAGTGGTCCAGGTCCATAAGGTGAAGGGCGAAAGGCGAATTTTCTCGGGATAGGCGTAGTATCGCCCTGCTCAGTCGATCCAGGAGGTAGGATCTGTTCGGCAGATCGGTCAGGGGATCGTGAAAGGCCATGTGTTCTATGCGTTCCTCGGATGCCCGCCTTTCAGTAATGTCATGGAAGGTCACTACCGTTCCTATGACCTGTTCGTCACGGAATATCGGTGTACTCCAGTACTCCACGGGAAATGAGCTGCCATCCTGTCTCCACAACACTTCATTGTCTCTGTGGATCTCCCTCTCTTCTGTCGCCGCCGCCTGCATACTGCAGGTATCCAGCCCGATGGGTTCGCCCTCTATTGTTGAATGGTGGATTAGTGGATGAATATGCACATTGGTCAATTCCGATGCGCTGTATCCGAGCATTCTGGCAGCCGCCGGATTGACGAAGATGGTTCGTCCCTCCAGATCCAGGCCGAATATGCCGTCGGTACTTGAATCGAGTAGCAGGCGTTGGCGCTCCTCTACCTCGTGCAACGCCTTTTCTGCACGCACCGTGTCCATCACCACGGCAGCCAAGTCGGCCGCCGACTTGATTAACACCAACTCATCATCCCGCGGGGTCTTGAGTTCGGTATAGTACATGGCGAAGGTACCAAGTACCGTACCGCTACGACTGATAATCGGTTGCGACCAACAGGTCCTCAGGGGAGTCTTCCTGACCAGTTCGCGGTAGGCTGCCCAGTAGGGGTGATTCAGCAGATCCTCGGTAATAACGGTTTCACCGCGAAACGCGGCGGTACCGCAGGCACCCACGCCGTCACCGATGCGCAGGCCTTCGATTGCCTCGCTGTAGAAAGCCGGCAATTGGGGTGCCGATACCGTATGCAGTGTCTGATCCCGGCCATCGAGCCTGAGTACGGAACCGAGCGCTTCGGGATCAATCTCCTCTATATGCTCAACCAGGGTATCGAGTATCCGGTCTTCGCTCATCTTGCTGTTGAGCATCTCCATGACCCGGTTGCGCACCTTTAGCTGCATGGCCGATTTCCAGGCCTCCGTTATGTCCTCTGCGATCCCCTGCACACCCGAAACATTACCGTCTTCGCTGTAGAGGGGGGATTCGGTTACTTTGAGACGGCAGCGTCTTGCTGATTTTGTGTACATCTCGACCTCGTAGGTCGGCTGCTTTTCGCCCTCAATCGCCAAGTCGGTTGACTCAATAACCTGTTCGTTGATGGGATTCGGTGTCAGGTAATCCCGATAATCGCGCATGAACTCCTGCGGCTCATAACCGAGAATGGCCTTAACCGACGGGCTGACATAGGTGAACTGCCCGTTTGTATCGTGCCGATAGACCAGATACTCGGAGGTTACCGATTGCACCAGGCTGCGGTATTTCTCTTCGCTGACCCTCAGTGCCTCCTCGGCCTTGCGCCTCTCCGTGACGTCGTGAATGATGGAGTACAGCAACTCCTTGCCCTGAAGATTGATAGGTCCGGAGTGTACTTCGACGTCCCTGATCTCCCCGCTTGCCAGGCGATGGCTAAAGAAGAAGTGGTCCCGTTCCTCTTTCCGGGCGTGTTCCATTTCGGCCTGAATCTCAGTCTCGGACAGAGTATTGATATCGGTTACGTGAAGCGACAGCAGATCCCCTCGGCTACTGCCATAGTATCTTTCAGCCGCTTGGTTGGCATCCACAATTCGGCCGTCTGTCGGATCGACAATCAGCTGTATGGCCTTGCTCTCCTGAAACAGCGCGCGAAAGCGGGCTTCACTCTCCTCGAGGTTTGCCTTGGCGGCCTGTTGTTCAGTCACATCCCAATAGATGCCCAGCAGTCCGACCACATTATCTTCGTCGTCTCGTACCGGTACCTTGACGGCATGTATCTGGGTGGTTTTGCCATTGAGCCTATAAGCGGTATCCAGCTCTTCGGTTTTCCCCCGCCCCATCACCTCGAGATCCTTATCCCTGTACTCCCGGGCGATGGACTCGGGCAGCAGGTCAAAATCGGTTTTTCCCTGCAGCTCGTCGGCCTGGCAATCGAAATCCCGCGTGAAGTTGCTGTTGCCGGTGACATAGGTAGCATCACGGTCCTTGTAGTAGATACTCAGCGGGATATGTTCCAGCAGCATGCGCAGGTCCCGCTCTCTCTCCCGCAGGGATTGGGTTCGTTCCTCGACCAATCGCTCCAGGTCGTTGTGAGCGACTTGCAGTGCCAGTTCCGCCTGACGCCTGGCCAACATGTTTTTCAGTAACAGCACGATGATCGTACTGAGCAAAAGCAAGGTGGCCAGGGTAATCCAGACCAGGACCTTGTAGGTCTGATAAAAGGAGAAGGGACGATTCATCACCACGCTGTTCTGGGGCAGACTGGCTTCGTCTATACCCCATTTAACAAGCTGGCTATGGTCGAACATAAACCGGTTTCCATCCTCCGTCATCACAGGCATTGTGTCAGGGTCCTCTCCCTGCAGTATGCGTAGCCCCATTCTCGCTGCAGCAAGGCCCTGATAGTAGCCACTGATCAAATTGCCACCCACGATCCCGTGACCCAGGTTGAAGTCGAGCAGACCATAGACCGGCACCTTGCTGGCATCGGTAATCAGTTGCGTGCTTTCGTGTGAAGGGAAGAATCGCTCCTCACCGTCCCTGAAGTAGGCACCCAGTAGAACCAGGCTCTTTTTCGGCAACCGGCGGACCTCATCGAGCAGACGGGACATGGACCAGTTGCCGCTGTAGCGGACTCTGACTTCCTGCTCTATATCCGCCAGCTGTCTTCGAATCTCTTCGGTCCACGCCATACCGGTGGGAAGCTGGTCGTTGATGACAAGGATCTCCTGCACATCAGGGTGCAACAGCAGAGCTAGCTCGAGGGTGGCCTTTGCTCCGATGACCTCGGCCACACCGGTCAGATCGCTCAACCCGGCCAGCTGGGAGGGGTCAAAGTCGTTGACACCACAAAAAACGAAGGGTGTCCCCGGAAACAACATATCCCGTTGGCTGCGTATCAGGTCATAGGCATTATTATCCGATGTGATGATGAGATCGAATTGAACACCCTTATAGGTCGTGCCAATGAGGGCCAGTAACTGATCCCGGTATTCGTCCGTGTAAGGAACCCGCTTGGTGTCCATATTCTCCACGTGCAGTTCGATACTGTTTTCATCAGGCTTCAGTGTCTCTTTGACGGCACGGTAGATCTCCTCCTCCCAGTGCAGGCTTTGATGATAGGAATTGAGCAAAAGCACATGCCGAGCCTGGTCCGTCTTGGACGCGAAAGCGTGTTGAGCTGATAACAAAGAGATCAGAAGGCCGATAATGCCCCAGGCCACCAAAGAGGGAAACGAATGCAATCCTTTGCGCAGCTGAGCACGGGAGAGCTTCATTGATGATTGTTGCGTCGCTTATATATACATCGTTATCGGCAACATTGACCTGTAAGTTTAGGGGTATTCTCAATTATCGGTTAAACCGGCACCAGGCTGACGAAATTGCGGATCGCCACGGTCCGGACCGCCATCATGGGTAAATATGCAACTCATTGATTGGTATATGAAATTATGTGGTATTCAAAAGCGAATCAGGAAACTGAAACAGAGCCGGTAATCCGCAGGACCGATATCATGCTTGGGGTACCCTAAGGGGCATTGTCTGTGTCGAGCGTTCGCGTCCTGACCTTTGCCCGTGAGCAGGGAAGGGCGCTGGCTGCCTACACGCTTGGATTGGTCACGGTCGAGGCATTGTCGAGGCAGACTCTTTTCGAGATTCGGACAGTTGGCGGTGCAGAGCCATTTGACCGGCATCAATCCGTGAATAGCTGATTCGCAGGACGTACGCCAGACCGCGAGCATGAGTACACGAAACAGCAGCGAAAGATGGCATTCCACATGGGGGAATCGCCGCGTCCGATCGCTGCGGGTTACTTCCCGGGTTTTCCGCGGCATGCCATCGGCACCTTCGGGACTGACCCCCCCGGCCTCTGCGGGCAGGTTGCCTGGGATCTTGTGTGGCGGCGTTGAACCTGCCTCCCAACCCTGTATTTGGAAGGAGTATTTGGACATGATATTCTTCATGAGAGTGCCACCTGCCACAACGAACATGCTATTGATATTAAGTTGTATAAACGGCTCGCATACGATTCAGCGGGAGTAGAGGGTCCAATCGCTTGCCTTACGAAATCCTCGACATAGAAAGCGCAGCAGATCATAAACTAAGAGGCGTACATATAGATTCGCCAAGCCAGATCGGTAACGAATCGGGTAACCTGATAGAGATTGCAGGATGGGTAGTGGCGGCGCATGAAGCCATTGCCCGTATTGACGTCAACATCGAAAGCGGCAATACCTCCAGTTGCATCCAGAGCTGCCCTCTCGACATAGAACGCCCTGATGTGGTCAACCATTTCCAGGATCCCGGCATCGATGCCAAGTGCGGCTTTTCCGCCAGCCTGCTGACTATTGGCCTTCCCGAGACCGTGCGCCTTTCACTGTATGCGATAACGGAGTCAGATCGACAGATCGCGATCGCCTTTATCAGTCTGCGACGCAGGTCAGCCTCGACCTGGTTTCAGCCGAAACTGCAACCGATAGTGGTTACCACGCTGGGCAGAACGGGCTCGACCTGGTTGATGCAGCTGCTCGCAAAACACCCGGATATCGTTGTAGCCGACCAGCATCCCTATGAAACCTTCGCCCTGGAATATTGGTTGCACCTGGTGTCGCAACAACTATCGGCACCCTGGCATAGCTTGTCAGAGGTTGACCGGAAACGCTTCAATCGCGATTTCATTGACAACCGGCGTCGCCAGGCCTGGTTTGACGGCACATACTACGACCAGGTTTTGCGCTTTTGCCAAGAGGCGGTGGAAAATTTCTATCTTGGAATCGCCGAGGATCAGGGTGATGGTCCGGTCCGGTTTTTCGCAGAAAAAATACCTTATTACTCCGGTGACGGCAGTACAACCTGGCGGCAACTTGGCCCTGCTGTCAGAGAACTCTATGCCGAAGCCAGGGAGATCGTGCTGGTTCGGGATTTTCGGGATATGGTGCTTTCCGCATTGCATTTTGGCGCCCATGGCAAGAGTGATGAGCAAGTGGAGAGGGAAAAGTCAAAGGCCTATCACAATGTTAACAAGGAGGTGGCGGAGTTCAGTGCCTACTATAAATTACATCGATCCAATACTTACCTGGTGCGCTACGAGGATCTGTTAGTAAACACCGGGCAAACCCTGAAAACCCTGTTTGATAACCTCTCGATACCCAACGACGACGATATAATGAAAAAAATCCTCGAGAAAAAGAGTGTCGTTGCGGAATCCCATCAATCGCACATCACCAGCAAGTCCATAGAAAATTCGCTAGCGCGCTGGAAGCGGGAACTGACTCCTCAGCTCCAGTACGAATACACAGACTGGTTCAAAGAGGATTTGAACCTGTTTGGTTACGAAATTTAGCGATCCATCTGCACCATAGGTCAGGCACCGGTCCTGATGCATGCTTCTTCGGGCACTCAATCGAGACGAAAAGATATGTCATTCAAAATGTGACAGGTGTGGTGTTTGGTCCGGTTCAATGCATGGATATGCAGGGTGATGCCGGGTACCCGCTCTGATCCTGTCTTTGGCTACGACCTTCGCGTCGCTTGAACCTGTATCATGCGGATTGCCGTTTAGGTATATCTTTTCAAAGCACTCTATACTTAGGATTTCATAAAGCCGCTGCCCACAGTCATGAATCACCGATTATATATAGTTGATGTATTTGCGGAACAATCCTACGCAGGTAATCAACTGGCCGTTGTCATTGCCGAAGAGGCCCTCTCTTCCGAAACCATGCAGCGGTTCGCGGCGGAAATGAACTTTTCGGAAACCACCTTTGTCATGGCCAAGCCCGATGTGGATGGTGGCTACCCGGTAAGGGTGTTCACTCCGGCGCGTGAGATTGCCTTTACCGGTCATCCGATATTGGGTACGGCCTGGGTTGTTCGCCACTATCTGGCAGCTGAACCTTATTCTCAGATACGGCTCAATCTCGCCGTGGGTCAAGTGCCGGTTTCCTTCGAAACAGACGCCGATGGCCGAGAAATTGCCTGGTTTCTCGCACCGCCCATGACTCTTGAGGCGGCGACTTCCGCTGAGCCGGTTGCGGCGGCGCTTGGCATTTCAACGCAAGAGATCGACAGCGGGGTGCCTGTCCAGGTGATCTCTGCCGGCACTTCGGCGCTGATCGTCCCTGTTTGTTCATTGGATGCGCTGCAACGGAGCAGGCTGGATCTTGGGCTGCTGGCCCCTTTGTTGAGACAGGGATTTCCACCCCTTGTCTACCTCTTCTGCCAGCAGACGCGGAATCCCCGGAATGATCTCTCCGCGAGATTCTTCTTTGAAGCCCACGGCGTGCGCGAAGATCCGGCAACAGGGAATGGCGCGGCCTTTCTGGGTGCTTATCTTCTACAGCACAGGATCTTGCCCGAGGCTGAGCTATCCCTACGCATCGAGCAGGGTCATGAAGTGAACAGGCCCTCTCTAATTTTGCTGCGGGCGAAGATGCGGCAAGGCGTTCGGGATGTGCGTGTTGGCGGTTATGTCATGGCTACGGTTGAGGGTGTGTTGCTGTGAGGATTAACCGCTGATGCAGAATCTCGGGCCAGCTCATCCAGTCGATCATTCGCTCAATCCCCGATGAGCATGTTGCCATCCGTGATTGTCGATGCCGCATCCGTCCTCGCCCGGTGTGTCGTTCGATGCATATAGCTGAGGAGTTCATCGAGGCAGTGGAACGCATTGCCCATGGTATGGAACTGCCGGCCATAGAGGAGATAATCCTGCCGAGACCGGACTCCAAGCAAATACATGATGCCGAGTTTGCCGCTGTCTCTCTCGGCGAGGGGAGCATGGGTTTTTTCTATACCCTGCTGGAAGGCACCCAGCATCGTTTGCATGCTGAGCTCGAGGTGGATGCCTGGCGGGGCCGCCCGCCAAGCCTGTTGGCCCAACAATACGGCGAGCCTGATCCCTTGGCGAGGAGTATGGGGCTTGGCGCCATCAGTGCGATCACCCAGTATCTCTTCCGGCGTTCAGGCTATGTGCCGGATAGAGAGACCAACTCAATGGCGAGAATGGCGTTTTCACAAGCCGATCACGTCGGTATGGTCGGTTATTTTCCGCCACTGGTGGAGCGACTGCGTGGGCGGGGCGTGCGCTTGAGCGTAATCGAAAAGAGAGCGGAATTCATAGCCCGGGAGGATCGCTTTCAGGTGACCATGGATCCGCGTGTATTGACCGGCTGCAACAAGATTCTCTGCACCGCGGCCACCCTGCTCAACGACTCTCTGGATGAGATTCTCAACCATTGCGTCGGTGCGCATCGGGTAGCGGTGATCGGACCGACTGCCGGGTGTCTGCCGGATCCCCTTTTTGCGCGAGGGGTGGATGTCATCGGTGGCAGCAGCGTGGTGGATCCGCCGCGTATGAGACAGTGCTTGCGGGAGCAGCTGGAGTGGGCCGATGCGGTGGGAAAATACACCATAGAGCAGGACAGCTACCCCGGCTTCGAGGAGCTGTTGCTCAGGGCGTCTCGGTAGTGACCTGGATGCCCTGCATGCGCAACGCCACGCAGACCGGATTGTGTGACTCCCGGGTGAGTCGCACGCGGTTCGCCGCAGGGAGACAGCGGTGGGCATCGAGATAGACACACTCGATTTCACATTTCTGCTGCAGACCCTCGAGTACTGACTCTATAATGCGGCGAATCTCGACCACATAGGAGTTACAGAAGTAGAGATACTGCGTCTGCGGACTGTAGTGCACACGTCCCATATCCAGGTTGTAGACGATCTGGGTCTCACCGCTGTCCCTGCCGATGGACACCTGGCGTCGGTGACTGAGAAAAGCCCGTCGGTTCTCATCGTTTAGTCTGGATACAGGCATGGAAGGAGGCTCCGGGGGAGGGTCTGTCGATCTCCAGTATAGCCCACTTCATGCGCTACCCCATACCGACACAGGCTTCCCCTGCTGGCCAGCATCGCATCAGTGCTTCATAATGCAGCGTTAGCAGTTTGACGGAAAAACGGTATTTTTCATGCTTTTGACACGTGCGATCATCGATAAACACCACCTTTCATTATTGCTGTCTGGCTTGTTTTCAAGGGAGTATGAGCGGCGCCGAACAGCTCGGCGATAGGCATGATCGATGACGGTCGATGAGCTGGACCTGATGGATCGTGAATTCATGCAGCGGGCTTTGCTGTTGGCGCAACGGGCTGAATCCGAGGGTGAGGTGCCGGTGGGTGCCGTGGTCGTTCTGGATGGTCAGGTTGTCGGCGAGGGTTGGAACCGGCCCATAGGACTCCAGGACCCAACCGCCCACGCCGAGATCCTGGCGCTTCGCGATGCCGCTTCAAGGCTCGGTAACTACCGTCTTCCTGACACCACCCTCTATGTTACGCTCGAACCCTGTCCCATGTGTGCCGGCGCTATCGTGCATGCGCGAGTGGCTCATGTTGTCTATGCCGCCGAGGATCCCAAGGGCGGCGCCGCAGGCAGTCGCTTCGACATGCTCCCCACGGATGAGCGGTTCAACCATGTTGTCACTGTAAGGGGTGGTGTATTGCGGCAGCGTGCCACGGAACTGCTGAAGCAGTTTTTTCGCCACAAACGCGCACAACAAAAAGACGGAAACAACAATAGATGAATTCTAGATATCAGACTGTTGGCCTGGCGATCCTGGGTTGGATGATCTGCGGACCCAATCCCGTAACGGCTGATCCATTGGCCGACTATGAACGCTGTCTCTGGGAACAGATTCAGCATGGTGATCAGGAGATGCGCATCATGGATCTGAAGCGGCACTGCCTGGGTCGTCCCGATCCCCTCGAACAGCCAATGTTAGGCGAAGAAGAGGGCTTGCCCCCGGTTTCGGAGAAGAGCATCTCGTTGGTGGAAAAGCGGATCCAGGAGGAGATCAAGACCCGTTCCAATCCCTTCGTGCTTTCTCCCCATAAACAGAACTATCTCTTGCTGGCATCTTACAATGATAAGCCGAACTACGAGGTCTACAATACCCCGCCCTCCGACTTCGATCGTGTGGAGATGAAGTTTCAGCTCAGTTTCAAGATGCCGGTGCTGGAGTCACTGTTCGACACCCATGCCGACCTTTATGCGGCCTATACCAACCTTTCGTTCTGGCAGGCCTACAACCGGGATATCTCATCCCCCTTTCGTGAAACCGTGCATGAGCCAGAGATGTTTCTGGTATTCCCCAGCGACTGGTCGCTGTTCGGTTGGAGAAATTCGCTGCAGCAATACGGCGTAGTCCATCAGTCCAACGGGCAGGGTGGGTTTTTGTCACGCAGCTGGAACCGTATCTACGCCAACTTCATTTTTGAGAAGGATGACTTCCTGGTCGGTTTCAAGCCCTGGTATCGCCTGCCGGAGGACAATGACGACAATCCCGATATCGATGATTTTCTCGGCAGCTACGAATTGCGTGGAATCTATAAGCGCGAGGACCAGACCTACAGCCTGATGTTGCGCAACCTGTTTGACGGTGAAAGCCGTCAGACCATGCAACTGGACTGGAGCTTTCCCCTGCATGGGCGCTGGCGCGGCTATCTGCAGTATTTCAACGGCTATGGCGAAAGCCTGATCGAATATAACGCCAAGAGTCACCGGCTCGGTTTCGGTGTCCAGCTGACCGATTGGCTATAGTGCCTCTGGAGTGATCTTAAGCGCGGGGGAGAGCATCTCTTTGCCTCTCTCCGCCAACTCCAGCTGCCGCAACTGCCACTTCAGCAACTCATAGTAGGCACGGATGTTATCGACGTAGTTGACCGGCTCATTGCCTCGGGCATAGCCGCGTTTGAGGCTGGTATACCATTTCTTGAGACTCAGCTTCGGCAGGTGCTTCTTTACGTCGGCCCACTTGTCGGGATCGTCACCCAGGTGTTCGGTGAGGATGCGTGCGTCCTCGAGATGGCCGAATCCGACATTGTAACCGGCCAGGGTCAACCAGAAACGGTCGGGCTCCTTGATCCGTTCCGGCAGCATCTTTTCGATAAAGCGAAGATATTTCGCGCCGCCGATGATGCTCTGTTCAGGGTCGAGGCGGCTTTCGATCTTCATCTGCTTGGCGGTTGTCAGGGTCAGCATCATGATCCCTCTCACCCCGGTGGGTGATTTCGCCTTCGGGTTCCAGTGCGACTCCTGGTAACCGATGGCCGCCAACATGCGCCAGTCGATATCGGTGGCCTCCGCAGCCTCTTTGAAGAAGGTTTCAAATGCCGGCAGCCGGTTCTTTATATGTTTCACAAAGGTGCGCAGCTCGACGAAGTTGAGCCGACCGATGTGACCGTAGTGACGTTCGATCAGTTGGGCCAGGGTGCCATCCTCGCGGATGCGGGTGAAGAAGGCCTGCATCGCTTTGTAGAGGCTTGCATCCTCCGCGTGGGCCATCGCCCAGGCCAGGGGTTGTGGCTCGGTGAGGTCGAAACCGACCTTGATAAAGGGCATGAAACGGCGGCTAACGGCAAATTCGTTGGAGTCCGCGATGGTGAAGTCGATCGCTCTGTCCTGCACCATCTGCATCAACTCGGCACTCTCCAGGTCGGTGTGACTGGTCCATTTCAGCTCCGGATGCTCACCCTTGAGCCGGACCAGTTCCTCCTCGTGGCTACTGCCGGCGAGCACATGCAGATCCTTGCCGATCAGATCCTCGACCTTGCGTGGTCGCCGCTCCCCGCCACGGTAGACCACCTGTTGTGTGATCTCCTGATAGGAGGGGCCGAAGCGGATCTCCGCTTCGCGTTCCGGGGTGACGGTCAACCCGGCGGCGGCCAGGTGGGCGTCGCCATTGATCACCTTCGGGAGCAGGTCATCGAAGCTCTTGGGGATGATGAAATGGGCCGTCACCCCCAGCTCCTCGGCAAACTGCTGCACCAGCTCGTATTCGAAACCCGTCAGGCCCTCCGAGCCCTCGTAGAGGGTGGTGCCGCTGTTCCTGGTAACCACCACAAGCTCGCCGGCGGCCTTGATACGCTCCACCAGGGGCGGTGGGATAGAGCAACTGCCCAGTATCGAAGCGAGGGCTAGCAGACAGTTGGTGAAGAGGAGCGTGCGTAGTATCGGCTGCATCTGTCTCAATTGCTGGTTATTACTTTTTATTATGACTGCCAGAATGGCTCATGACTCCGTCGTGATCGGTTTTTTTGACTCGGCTGGCCTCAAAATGGGACTCTTAATACTTAACTTTAGTCCAGTTAGTATAGAATTAGGCCGTCGCCAGGGAGCTTGATATCCTCTAGTTAACCTATTTCGATATCTGAGACATTGATTTTAGACAATTAACTGGGTTTATGACTTTACCCAGACAGCACAGGCAAGTCAGCGACAGTGCTGTCGATGGCGCTGTCGGGCATCGAGTTAGTCGGGAGAGGTGCCGGAGTGGCCGAACGGGCCTGACTCGAAATCAGGTGATCCCTTCGGGGATCCGAGGGTTCGAATCCCTCCCTCTCCGCCATATGAAAGGGGCCCGATGGGCCCCGTTTCACCCAGACCAATCCCTCGTCACGGCGTCTATTCCACAAGGTCCCGATAGGCATGCCAAGTGGCATGGGCGGCCAGCGGAAAACCGATCACCAGGCCGACATAGAGAGTCATGAATCCTGCGATGATGATAAAGACAAGGATAGCCGCCCAGAGGAGCATGGGCAGAAAATTGTGGCGTAGCGCATTCCAGCTGGTCTGGATGGCATCGAAGACGTTGCTATTGCGATCCAGCAACATGGGAACCGAAATTGCGCTGATGCCGAATATGATGAAGGCAATCAAGGCGCCGCTGCCGATCCCGGCCAGCAGTAACCGCAATCCTTCCCAGGTACCGAATAGGGAT
The DNA here is from genome assembly GCA_040793985.1 of Candidatus Thiodiazotropha sp. Lineage (GTDB taxonomy): Bacteria > Pseudomonadota > Gammaproteobacteria > Chromatiales > Chromatiaceae > Thiodiazotropha. Next base: position 305,731 of record JBFNJI010000003.1, read on the forward strand.
GCCAGAAATCCCTGCCAGGTCGCGGGTGTGATACCGGTATATGTCAGGGCGACGATGAGCTGTGCCAGTGTCATCCAGGCAATCAGCGCCACTGCCAAGACCAGCCCCATGTTGAACAAGTGAAAGCTGTTTGCCCGGGCGGTTTTCATGCCCGCGCGCAGAGAGGGCGTCTCACCCGCCTCCAGTTGACGACTGATCGCATACAGGCCGATAGCCAATAGCGGTGCAATCAGGAAAAAGCCGGCGAGTATCTGCGGAAGGATAAAGAACATGCCACTCATTATCACGCTGATGGTGATCAGGTAGCTGATGATGGCCAATCCCAAGCCATAACCAAGGCTTCGGGCGGGAGCGGCCTTGATGTCCCGCCAGCCTGCGGACAGCCATCTCCATGGATGTTCCGTGGTGATATCACGTACCTCCGCAATTATAACTGGCCTGGCATCATAGTGGTGTATGACAGCATGGCTCATGGTTGCCTCCGGTATAAAAATCCGCTCTTGTCGGAATATGTTTACATGCTCTATTTGACTGGGAGCGCGGTCGGTATGTTGCACCTATTTCCGACAGTGAATTTGGTGAAATTCAGTTCGACACAGCATTGACTGCCGCTAGTCTCTGCCGTTCGTTGTGGCTAAATCGCTTCAAACGGTAGAGCATCCAGTCGTGCGCCTGCTGGCGGCACATGCCGTAGCGGAACGCGGGTGTCATGTAGGGCAGGGTGTAGCGAAGGTCGGTAAACCAGACGCAGGTTTCACCTCTCTCGCTATCGAGGCGATAGAGGATTGGAAAACGTGCAAACTCTCTGAATTTCAGGAACAGGGGTTGGTTCCATGCCTGTTCGACCAGGGGAGTGGCAGCCGCCTCTTTGCCCAGCAGGCTCTCTTTTCGCCACAACAGTGCGTCGGCGCCACGGTAGTGGCTGAGGAGGGCCTCGTCGTCGGCGAGCAGGCTGAGATAGGCCACCCGGTACTCGTTGCCGAACCGGTTGACTGCCTGCCAGTAGAAGGGTGAAAAGGGTTGCGGCAAAAGGGTCAGATTTGCGCTGTCGGGCAAACGTTCGGCAATAACGCCATGGGCATGACTCCTGAGTCCCCATTGGGCACCCAGGTAGAGCGACAGCAATAACAGGCCGTTCAGTGCGACAAGCCCGGTCGGGCGACGCAGGCCATACAGCAGTGTCGCTGCAAGCACGGCAGTGACAACCCAGTCGATGACAAAACTGGTACCAATGGCGTAGAGAGTGGACGATAGCGGGTAGAAGAGCCTGATACCGTAGACCGTCAACAGGTCGAGCAGAATCTGGGAAGCGATCCCGAGCACACACAGTGTATAGACACTAAGCCACTCCCTCCTTGCCCAGGGAGAGAACATCCAGGGCAATGCCAGCAATCCGGCCCACAGGGGCATCAACAACAGGGAGTGGGTTGCAGTACGATGCCAATCCGCAAGGAACAGCAGGGGGTCTATCCAGAAACCCAGATAGTCGATATCAGGAAATGCCGCCGCGGTACCTGCAACCGCCAGCCGCATATGCAGCTCCCTGGAAGGTATAGACCGTTTCCGGGTAATCGCCAGGGTGCAGACCGCGCCGAAAAGAACATGGGTGACGGTGTCCATCGACAGATGTCCGTGTTCTCCTCAGTGGATCGATCCCTCGCTGCCCTGTACGCTATTCGGCTTGGCGTTGCCGTCTGCCGCGCCATAGCCTTCGTTTAGGTTCCTGCCGAAGGGAGTTAAGAGTCGTGTCACTGCTTCAGCGCGACCCAACAACCGGTCAAGCAGTCGCCTGGTCTTTTCCGCTTCCGTTGAGTTGTCAAACAACCAGTGAGCGAAGCTGGCAAGATAGATATTGGTCAGTCCTATCTCTTCTGCGACCCTGCGCAGATGGACGGCGTCGCGATGTGCCGACTCCAGCATCCACTGCACGGTACGGCTTATTCTGAGCAGGCCAAGCACCTGGAGGTGTATGTGCCCGAGCTCGAATTTATACATCAGCATATCCCGGGTGACGCGCCTATGTCGCTGCATCGACATCAACCAGCACATGATGGAGCGGTGAAGACGTTCTCGGGTGGTCAGTGAGAGATAGTCGGGCAGGGCGGCATCGGCCAGCATGGCACGGTCCGCGCGATCGTACCAGGCCTCCACCAGATCGTCTTTTTGTCGGTAAAAATGGTGTATCACCTCTAGGTCCATGCCCATTTCGTCCGCGACGTGATGCAGTCGCACCGATTCCCATGAGCGCTCCTCGGCCAGGCGTACGGCGGTATCGAGGATGCGCTCCGCCAGGGGGTCGACAGCTTGTTCCGTCGGGGCATGTGAAGGATTATGGGTCTTCATGATGGCGGTTGCGTGAGTGATGGAGATAAGTAGCAGTATAGTCGCTGCCTCTATTTCATTGGCGGCTGCCAGGAGCGGCGTCACGCCGTCATGGGAATGCGGCCTGATCCTCTCTGAGCAGCGAGGAGAACGCCTGGGCCGCGGGTGAGAGTGAACTGCCTTTTTTGGCAATCACCGCCATTTCGCGGGCAATGTTGAGCCCGGAAACCTCGATTTCGCAGACGCCCGCCAGGGTGTCTACACCCATGCGGCTGACGAAGGCCAGGTTACCTGTGGTGGCAACCATGCGCAGGATGGCCGGTATCGAGCGCAACTCCATCACCACGTTCATCTCGACACCGGCCTCGCGCAGGGCGGCGTCGATGATCTGGCGCACCGCGGTGTCGGCCTCGAAGCCGACAAAGGCGAGCCCGTCGAGTGACTTGGCGTCGATCTCACCGCGGCGTGCAAGGGGGTGGTCCTGAGGTGCGACCAAGACGATGCGGTCGGTGAACAGTGGCCAGATCTGCAACTCCCTGTTCTGAACGGGCAGGGTGACCAGCCCCAGTTCCAGGTGGCCGCTGATGACGTCACCGGCCACTTCGATACTGCCCGCCTCCTTGAGTTGAAAGCGCACCCCGGGATGTGCCTGGCGAAAGCGCGCGATCGCTTTCGGCAGCACGAAGGAGACCGCGGTGGCGCCGCCGCCGATCCGCACGCTGCCCCCCTCCAGGCCCTGGTGTTCCCGAACCTGCTGGCGAAGATGGTCGAACCGGTTGACCAGGATGCGTGCCTCGCCTTCCACCAGGCGGCCGATCTCCGTCAATTGAGCCCCCTTGCGCCCTCTCGACAGGAGTTCGGCACCGAACTGCGCCTCCAGCTGCTGCAGGCGGCGGGACAGGGCGGGCTGAGTCAGGCCGATGCGCTCCGCCGCCTCGGTGATGGAGCCGGTATCGGCCACGGCCAGCAGTGATCTCAGGAGTTGCAGGTCCATTGTGGGTCAAGCATAGCATGCAAAAAACTTATGATATACATGCGAACAATCCATTATACGTATGGATAAACCTCTGCTATCTTCCTATTCCACGCTCCGGTCACCCCGGAACCCCATGTTCAGGACGCTGTCAGTGATGACGGGTCCCCCAACAGAAGCGAGGTCATCCATGCTCCAAGCCTATCGTCAGCACGTCGAAGAACGCGCCAAACAGGGAATCCCTCCGCTGCCGCTGGACGCGCAGCAGGTCGCCGATCTGGTGGAGCTGTTGAAAAACCCACCTGCAGGCGAGGAGGAGAGCCTGCTCGACCTCATCACCAACCAGGTACCGCCGGGGGTTGACGATGCCGCCTATGTGAAGGCGGGATTCCTCGCGGCGGTGGCCAAGGGCGAGACCGAGAGTCCGCTGGTCGACAAGCGCAAGGCGGTGGAGCTCCTCGGCACCATGCTGGGTGGCTACAATATCCAGCCCCTGATCGATCTGATGGACGACGCCGAGCTGGGTGGGCTGGCGGCGGAACAGCTGAAATTCACCCTGCTGATGTTCGACGCCTTCCACGATGTAAAGGAGAAGGCCGACGCCGGCAGCGCCAACGCCAAGGCGGTGATGGAGTCCTGGGCCGATGCCGAGTGGTTCAAGCGCAAACCCGATGTGCCGGCGGAGATCAAGCTCACCGTCTTCAAGGTCACCGGCGAGACCAACACCGACGACCTGTCGCCGGCTCAGGATGCCTGGTCCCGTCCCGACATCCCGCTGCACGCCCTGGCGATGCTGAAGAACGAGCGTGACGGTATCAATCCGGACGAGCAGGGCAAGGTGGGCCCCATCTCACACCTCGAATCACTCAAGCAGAAGGGTCTGCCCCTGGCCTATGTGGGTGACGTGGTGGGTACCGGCTCCTCGCGAAAGTCGGCCACCAACTCGGTACTCTGGCATATGGGGGAGGACATCCCCTTCGTACCCAACAAGCGCCAGGGCGGTGTGGTGCTGGGTGGCAAGATCGCGCCGATCTTCTTCAATACCGTCGAGGACTCGGGCGCGCTGCCCATCGAGTGCCCGGTGGAGAAGCTCACCATGGGTGACGTGATCGTGGTCAAGCCCTACGAGGGCAAAATAGAAACCGAATCCGGCGAGGTGCTCTCCGAGTTCTCCCTCAAGACCGAGGTGCTGCTGGATGAGGCGAAGGCAGGCGGTCGTATTCCCCTGATCATCGGCCGCTCCCTCACCGAGCGGGCGCGTGAGGTCCTGGGCCTGGGTGCCACTGACACATTCCGCCGCCCGGTCGATCCGGAAGACTCCGGCAAGGGCTTCACCCTGGCGCAGAAGATGGTCGGCCAGGCCTGCGGCGTCGACGGCATCCGCCCCGGTACCTATTGCGAGCCGCGCATGAGCACGGTCGGTTCCCAGGACACCACCGGTCCCATGACCCGGGACGAGCTGAAAGAGCTGGCCTGTCTCGGCTTCTCCGCCGATCTGGTGATGCAGTCCTTCTGTCACACCGCCGCCTATCCCAAGCCGGTGGATATCAACACCCAGCACACCCTGCCGGACTTCATCCAGAACCGGGGCGGCGTCTCCCTGCGGCCCGGTGACGGCATCATCCACTCCTGGCTCAACCGCATGCTGCTGCCGGATCAGGTGGGCACCGGCGGCGACTCCCACACCCGTTTCCCGCTGGGTATCTCTTTCCCCGCCGGTTCCGGACTGGTCGCCTTCGGCGCCGCCCTGGGCGTGATCCCCCTGGATATGCCGGAATCGGTACTGGTGAAGTTCACCGGCGAGATGCAGCCCGGTATCACCCTGCGTGATCTGGTCAACGCCATTCCCTACGCGGCGCTGCAGCGGGGTTTGCTGACGGTGGAGAAGAAGGGCAAGAAGAATATCTACAACGGCCGCATCCTGGAGATCCAGGGGCTGCCCGATCTGACCGTGGAGCAGGCCTTCGAGCTCTCCGATGCCTCGGCCGAGCGTTCCGCCGGCGGTTGTACCATTGAGCTGTCGGAAGAGTCTGTCGCCGAATACCTGCGCTCCAACATCACCATGTTGCGCTGGATGATCGACAACGGCTATGAGGACGCCCGTACCCTGGAGCGTCGCGCCCGGGCGATGGAAGAGTGGCTGGAGAACCCGAGCCTGATGCGCGCCGATGCGGATGCGGAGTATGCGGAAGTCATCGAGATCAACATGTCCGAGATCAAAGAGCCTCTGCTGGCATGCCCCAACGATCCGGATGATGTCAAACCCCTGTCGGAGATCGCCGGCACCAAGATCGACGAGGTCTTCATCGGCTCCTGCATGACCAACATCGGTCACTTCCGCGCCACTGCCAAGCTGCTGGAGGCCTCGGGCGAGTCCATCCCGACCCGCCTCTGGCTGGCGCCGCCCACCAAGATGGATGAGCAGCAGTTGATGGAGGAGGGCGTCTACAACATCTACGCCAGCGCCGGCGCCCGTACCGAGATGCCCGGCTGCTCCCTCTGCATGGGCAACCAGGCGCGTATCGCGGCGGGTTCCACGGCGGTCTCGACTTCCACGCGTAACTTTCCCAACCGCCTGGGACAGGGCGCCGATGTCTTCCTCTCCTCGGCGGAGCTGGCCGCGGTGGCCGCCGTCATGGGCAAGCTGCCCACGGTGGAGGAGTACATGGCCTACGCCACCAAGATCGACTCCATGGCGCCGGAGATCTACAAGTACCTCAACTTCGACAAGATGGATGAGTATGTGGAATCGGCCCAGCGGGGGCAGGAGATCGCGGTCAAGCTGATCGCTTGATGATTAAGCCAGACCGGGGGGATTCGCCTCCGGTCTGTGTCGGCTAGGACAGGCGTGCGGATCCTCATTGACGATCACAAGGCGACTCGATGGCTGGTAGTGTTTTTCAACGATTTTTTTCGGTATTTATACTATGATAAGGAATTCTTATATATTGCTGGCAAAGCGCGCCGGCTCACGTTATCTTTAAATTTCTGACCGCGAACCCACGCCATATTTGAAGATTGTGGACGAAGGCAATCCGCCCTGGCGCTCACTGGCCAAAGGAGCGGCGTCCTGTAGCCGAAATTCAAGTTGCGATCAGACACCTATTCGATAAAACCATATCCCCGACAGGAGGATAAAACGACATGGCAAATACGCGAGACGTGGTTGTACTTAGCGGTGTACGAACACCCATTGGCGACTATGGAGGCGGCCTGAAAAGTCTCTCCCCAACCGATCTGGGCTCACTGGTGGTGCGGGAGGCAATTAAAAGGGCGAATATAGATCCTGCGCAGGTGGGGCATGGAGTTCTGGGTAATGTCATCCACTCGCAGGCGAAGGATATGTACGTGTCACGCGTCTCCTGCATCGACGGCGGCATGTCTCACGAGTCCGGCGCGTTAACGGTCAACCGACTCTGCGGCTCCGGCATGCAGGCAATTGTGTCCGCCGCCCAGCTGATCATGCTGGGCGATGCCGACTACGCAGTCGGTGGTGGAACCGAATCGATGAGCCAGGCCGGCTACCTGGCGCCTTCCGTGCGCTGGGGTGCACGCATGGCCGATACCAATATGATCGATATGATGGTTGGCGCCCTGACCGACCCCTTCGATAGCGTGCATATGGGAATAACCGCGGAGAATGTTGCCGAGAAATGGGCTCTGACCCGCGAGGCGCAGGATGAATTTGCCGCCGAAAGCCACCGGCGTGCTGCCAGCGCGATCGCCGAGGGCCGCTTTAAGGATCAGATTCTGCCCGTCGAAATCAAATCCCGCAAGAAAGTCGTTGTGGTCGATACCGATGAACACGTTCGCGGCGATGTAACCGCGGAAAGCCTGAGCAAGCTGCGCGCGGTCTTCAAGAAGGATGGCACGGTCACAGCCGGCAACGCTTCCGGCATCAACGACGGAGCCGCCGCAGTGGTGCTGGCCGAAGCGGCAGCGGCCGAGCAGGCGGGATTGAATCCGTTGGGCCGTCTGGTCTCCTACGGCTTTGCCGGGGTCGATCCCGCAATCATGGGAGAGGGCCCGATTCCCGCGGTCAAGGTGGCGCTGCAGCGGGCCGACCTTTCGCTAGACGATATCGATGTCATCGAATCCAACGAAGCATTTGCTGCCCAGGCGCTCGCTGTCTGCCAGGGTCTCAGCTTCGATCCGGAAAAGACCAATCCCAATGGTGGCGCGGTCGCGCTAGGCCATCCGATCGGTGCGACTGGCGCGATGCTGACGGTCAAGGCGCTCTATGAGTTGCAGCGTACCGGCGGACGCTATGCGCTGGTCACCATGTGTATCGGCGGCGGGCAGGGCATCGCCGCGGTTTTTGAGCGGATCTAGTCACTACCAGGCATCCGGGGCAGCGGAGGATTGATTTCGCTGCTCCGGGCCGATTCCAGCTATTTGAATCGATCCGGGAATATCCGGTATCAACTCAATACGCCCTAGGGAGATGACACCAGGCATGTCGTCTTTGAGCCACTGGATTTTATCGCCAAGCTTGCGGCGCCGGTGCCGAAGTCAAGATGATTGCCTGTATCGAGGATCAGGCGGTGATCGACAAGATCCTTCAGCACTTGCAATTCAAGGGCACATTGCCGCAACCACCTGAATAGCTGCCAGCAACACGGGCCTCACCCGATTCGGACAGGTCTGTATGGTTTCGGTATTTCACACCTCGTTACAGGGTACAGCAACATGCAGGATCGGTTGCCTGAACTAAGCTGGAAGGCCAGGAGGGCAGTGGGAGAGGACGGATTCAGTCTGATTCCAGGGAGTAGCTTTTATATTACCTATACTTCAAGGCTGATATTGCGTTTCACATTAAACGACCGCTTTCTCCATACTTTCTCCTAATTCGATGCGTAGACTATTCCACTAGAGATTGGATGGAGGTCTGAGGTGTAGCATGAAAACGGTGTGGATTGGTTTTGTTCTCTCGAGTCTTGTTTCTGCATCAGCGGTTGAAGCACAGTTTCAGCAGGATGGCAGACGACCTCCTGCAGGCGGTCCACCGTTTGAAGCGATCGAAGCCTGTGAAGACAAACCGCTGAACTCGGCCTGCAGATTCCGCGCGCCCCATGGTTCCATTGAAGGCAGTTGTCGAAGTGTTCCTGAAGGTTTCGCCTGTGTGCCGACAGGGCGTCGATTCGGCCCTCCTCCCGGCCGGTCGTCAACAGGAACAAGGGATCCCCAAAGAAGAGAGATACGGCAAACGGTAGAGCCGACCGTAATCCAGGTTGAGCCGGAAATGCCCCCGCAATCTCAGTTGGCCAACAGTGGTCGGGTGGTTCAGAGTAGGGTGCCCGACACTGGACAGCTCGACTGCTTCGGCAATCGTCAGAGAGTGACTTGTAATGATACCCAACAGCGATTCAGGGGGCAGGACGGTCACTACAGTGCCAGGCTCGCATATCGGGACAATCGTGATGGTACAGTATCCGACCTGGTGACGGGATTGCGCTGGCAGCAGGCCCATAACGCACAGCGTCTCAGCCATACGGATGCGCAGACAGCCTGCAGTCGACTCGAACTGGCGGGTAGCCGGGATTGGCGCCTGCCCACCATTACCGAGCTTTTTTCCATATCACACTGGCGCCACCGGGAGGGTCGGCAGCGCTTTATCGATGAGCGATTCTTTGACTTCGCAGAGCCGGGTCCGGAAGTGCTGCGGAATGATCCCTATCGTGCCACCCACAATGTATCGATGATGGGGCAGACCTGGTCGTCAACGAAATATGTTGGTGAGATTGCCCTCAACCCGGACAGGACCCACTACTTTTTCTTCAATTTTCTCGATGGCCGGATCAAGGCGGCACCCAGGCAGGGGCATACCCGACTCTTCTACCGATGTGTCAGCGGTGAGCCCTGGGGCGATAATCTGTTGCAGGACCACCGTAACGGTACGGTGACCGATGTGGCGATGGAGCTGATGTGGCAGGCGAGCGATGATGGGCAACCCCGGGACTGGTCCCAGGCGCTGGCCTACTGTGAAGGCCTGGAGCTGGCCGGGCATCGGGATTGGCGACTGCCGAATATCAAGGAGCTGCAGACTTTGGTCGACTACCGCTACAGCGAGCCGGCGATCGATCCAAAGCTCTTCAGGCAACAGGACAAAGCGGGCTGGTTCTGGTCATCCACAACCCATGGGGAGAATCCCGCCATGGCCAGCTATATCTGTTTCGGCCCCTGCACCTCGGTGGATGGTGAGGATGTGCATGGTGCCGGGGCGCAGCGCAGCGATCCCAAAACCGGCAACCCCGCCCGTTGGCGGGCCAGAGGGGGGCAGCGGGACGAAACCCGAATCTTCAACTACGCCCGTTGTGTGCGGGATGTTGATTGAATTTTGAGTCCGCAAATGAACGCGAATAAACGCAAATAGGACTTTTAAATACCTGAAGTTACCTTCATGCGATAATTGCCGCAGCCTGATGGATGGCTTCGTCTAACAGCCGTACTGCCGAACTCTAACAAAGAATATTTGCGTTTATTCGCGTTCATTTGCGGACTAAAATCACAAAGCCAGTTCGAGTTTGTAGCCGATACCGTAGATGGAGCGGATGATCTCTTCGTCTGGGCTGACCGCATTGAGTTTTTTGCGCAGGTTCTTGACGTGGGTGTCGACGGTGCGATCGCTGACCACCCGTTGATCGGTGTAGAGGTGATCCATCAACTGGCTGCGGGAGTAGACCCGGCCGGGTTGTTCGGTGAAGGTCTTGAGCAGGCGGAACTCAACCGGTGTCAGTTCCAGCGTCACCCCCCGGTAGCTGGCTGAAAATCGACTTTCGTCGAGTTCCAGCCCGGCAACGGTTGCTGCATGCTCTTTCATTGGTTGCAAGCGCCGCAGAATCGCCTTTACCCGCAACACCACCTCCCTCGGGCTGTAGGGTTTGCAGATATAGTCATCGGCACCCAGTTCAAGGCCGAGCAGCCGGTCGATCTCTTCGACCCGGGCGGTTACCATGACGATCGGCAAGTCGGAGAACGCCCGGATCTCCCGGCAGATCTCCAGACCGTCCTTGCCCGGTAACATCAAATCGAGCAGTATCAGGTCGGGTGGATTGTCCCGTACCGCCTCCACCACGCCGGTACCCTCTCGCATGGCGTCGGTGCGAAAGCCGGCCGCCCTCAGGTAGTCTTCCAGCAGGTTCGCCAGGGCAGGTTCGTCTTCAACGATCAGGATACGACTTGGCTCACTCATCGATCGGGTTCTCAGCCGGGAGGTTGATATGCATGCGCACTCCACCCAGGCGTGAGGCCTGGGCAATGATTTCACCCTCATGGGCAGTGACAATGGTTTTGCAGATGGCCAGGCCGAGTCCGGCGCCGCCACGGCTGCGGTTACGGGACGCCTCCACCCGGTAGAAGCGGTCAAACAGTTTGGGCAGCTCATGCTGGCTCACACTGGGGGCTGAATCCTCCAGGTTGATGAAGATCCGCTCTCCCTTGCGGTGTGCGGTGAGTCGGCATTCACCACCGCTGTCAGTATAGCGCAGGCTGTTCTTCAGCAGATTGTCGATGACCTGCCGGAGGCGTCGTTCATCACCGAAAACTGCCAGCCCTTCGTCAACCTTGGTTGAGAGCATGATTTGTTTGTTAGCAAATTCACCCTCGGCCGCGTCAGAGGCCTCCTGAATGATCTCGGTGAGGTCGATGACCGACTTCTGATAGGTCAGGGCGCCCGCATCCACCAGGGCCAGATCATACAGGTCGTTGACCAAGCGGCTGAGCACCATCACGGTATTGTGCAGTCTGGCCATCTGTTTTTGATCCAGAGGGCGAACCCCGTCCTGAATCGCTTCGATGTCACCGCGAAGGATCGACAGGGGGGTGCGCAGTTCGTGGGAGACATCGGCCATGCTTTGACGGCGTAACTGTTCATTGCGCTCGAGCACCTTCGCCAGGGTGTTGAAATCATGCACCAGCCGGCCCAGTTCGTCACGGCTTTGCGGTTCGAGACGGATGTCGAAGTTCCCCCGGGTCAGGGCATGGGCGCCCTCGGCGATCGCCTTCACCGGCTTCAGCAGATGACGCCCCAGGGGGATGCCGATCATCAGCGCCAGCAGCAGGGCACCTCCGGCAATCGGGTAGATCGCCTCAAGTTGCTGGTCGCGAAAACGCCGGTCAAGATCGCTTTCCGGGACCGGCAGGGGACTCAGGCTCAGCCAGCCAACGGTACGCTGATCCAGCTGAATGGGACGTAACAGGGCCTCACCAGTCTCACTGGGTGGACCGATGATGTTGTGCATGTTCCCGTCGAGCAGTCGCAGGCGGGTGCTCAGGCCGGTTTGATCCTGGGGTGCCAAGGGAGGTGCAAAAGGTTGTCCGGGTGGTGCTGTTGTGGGTCGCCGGTTCATCGGCGGGATTGGTGATTGTGACACTCTGGCGATCGGCAGATACTCCATCCAGGCCTCGTGATTGCCACGCAGGAAATCCCAGGAACCGGTCACCCGATAGGTGGCGCTCAGGTCGGCAACCGTTTGATCGAGTCGCTCCAGTTCCAGTTCAGTCAGATAGCTGATGAAGCCTTTCTGAAAACTCCAATAGATCGCCGTCGCCATGGCGGCGACGAGCAGGACACTGGTAAGCGATAGAACCGCGACGAGTTTGCCGGTGATATTTAACTTCATGCCCCTATTTTGGTATGCATCCGCACGGGATGCGACAGCTCAAACCATTCTTCACAATATCTCCTCATTCGCGCCACAGTTCCTCACATTTGTCGGCATATTCTTACTCTCAAGGATGGCATATCAACACAGAGTCAGAAAAATGCAAACCAACGGCTTACAAATGAATCAATCTACAGATGGAACAGATATCAAGGGAGCGGCTGATTCGAACCAGCTGAAAAAAAGCAACCTCAGACTGGTGAAGGATGAAGCTCATGCAGTAGAGTCAGATCGATCGCTCAGCAGCACCAGGCTCTCCATAAAACCTGATCAGAGATTGCAAAACCGGGTTGACGAACTTGAGCGACAAGTCGAGCTATTGCAACAGCAGCTGGAGGTTGAGCGCCGACTTGCCCAGATCGATCCGCTTACCGCCATTCCCAACCGGCGGGCTTTTGCGGCTCGCTTGAAGTCTGAAGTCGCGCGAAGCGAACGCAATGGTTCACCTTTGTCCCTGGCTGTCTGGGATATCGATCATTTCAAAATGATCAATGACAACTATGGGCACCCCTTTGGTGACGACGTGATCCGCTGTGTCGCCCAGGTGATTCAATCCCATCTGCGGGAGAGCGATTTTACGGCCCGTTACGGTGGTGAAGAGTTTGTCGCCCTGTTGCCGGATTGCGATGCCGAAGGTGCGCGGATACTGGCGGAGAAGATCTGCCAGGTCATTCGGCAAAGCGGTTGCTGTCTCGATGCGCTCGAATTCAATCTGACCGCCTCTTGCGGTATTGCGACCCTGTATGGTGCCGACAGGGATGAAACACTCTTCAAGCGTGCCGATGATGCCCTTTATCGGGCCAAGCTAAGTGGCAGGAATCGGGTTGTCGCAGAAAATGATTGACAGCAGCGAAAGCCAGACCCACGAACAGCTTCAGTAGTAAACAGGTTTACAGACACCAACCGGGTGACAGCCAGCATGAAACCGCTCATACAATCCAGTCAAGCAACCTTCATTTTTGTCCTGTCTATCACGCTGCTTGCCGGCTGTGGTGGTGGGGGTTCCTCATCAGAGGAGAGGGTAGCTGATACAATCGTTGAGGGCAGTTCCCAGCAGGGTTACACCCTCTATGCCAGGCTCGACTCAACCAACACCTATCTGATGGATAACGACGGCAACCCTGTGCATAGCTGGGCCAGCGACTATCCGCCGGGGAATGCGATCTATCTGCTGGAAGACGGCATGCTGCTGCATACCGGAAATCTGGGTAACAGCAGCTTCGATGCCGGGGGTGCTGGTGGTATCGTGCAGACAATCGACTGGAACGGAAACGTCACCTGGGAGTATACCTACTCAAGTACAACCCACCTGCAGCATCACGATGTGGAGATGTTGCCAAACGGTAATCTGCTGATGATCGCCTGGCAGTATAAGAGCGAGGTTCAGGCTCTGGAGGCAGGGTGTGATCCGGCGCTTCTGTCAGAGGGGGCGTTGTGGCCGGACAGCATCATTGAGATCGAACCAACCGGCAGTGACAGCGGCACGATCGTCTGGCAATGGCATGTCTGGGACCACCTGATACAAGACTACGATGCGAGCAAGAGCAACTATGGTGTGGTTGCCGATCACCCGGAACTGATCGACCTGAATTTTGCCATGAACGGTACTGCCGACTGGACCCATATCAATGCGGTGGACTACAACGCGGAGTTGGATCAGATCCTCCTGACGGTGCATAACTTCAGTGAGATCTGGGTCATTGACCATAGTACTACCACAGCAGAAGCGGCGGGTCACAGTGGTGGCGTCAGCGGTAAAGGTGGTGATCTGCTCTACCGATGGGGTAACCCGCAGGCTTACGATGCGGGTACCGCCGCTGAACAGATGTTGTTCGTACCCCACGACGGGGAGTGGATCGAAGCGGGTTATCCCGGTGCGGGCAACATCATCATTTTCAATAATGGGGGAGGCCGGCCTGAGGGCAACTACTCCTCCATCGATGAAATCACCCCTCCCCTGGAAGCGGATAACAGTTATACCCTGGCATCAGATGCCGCATATGGGCCGAGTGGGTTGACCTGGGGCTATACAGCAGAGAATCCCAGCGATTTCTATGCCCGGAATATCTCCGGTCAGCAACGGCTTTCGAATGGCAATACCCTGATCTGCGATGGGCCAAGCGCCCACTTCTTCGAGGTCACCGAGACGGGGGAGACGGTCTGGGAACACACTGAAACGGGTTCGGTCTTCCGGGTCGAGCGCTATCTCGCAAGTTACTCCGGATTTGACGGTACACCGTTGGATGATGAGACCTCCAACCAGGCTCCGACAGCGGATGCGGGTGGGCCATACGCCGGGGAGCTGGGGACGCTTATTGTGCTGGACGGTTCCGCATCAAGCGACGCGGATGGCGCCATTGTCAGCTATGCCTGGGATCTCGACGATGACGGTCATTTCGATGACGCAAGCGGATATACAGCCGATTTTCCGGCAAACGAGAGCGGCTATTTTACCATCGGACTGCTGGTCACCGATGAGTTCGGGGCAACCGGTGGCGATACAGCTACGGTTACCGTCAATGCCGACAGTGATGCCCCATCAATTTCGGCTTACCCTATAGTCGACACCGGTCAGCAGAGTTTCTTCAACAACAGCTCGGAAATCTCCACTCCGGCATTGCACGAGGCATTCTATGGCCAGGATGCACAGTTCAATGGTAATCAGCCCAGTTACACGCTCAGTGATGACGGTCTTACGGTCTATGACAATGTTACCGGTCTGACCTGGACCCGGAGTGGGGATCTCGACGCCGACGACGATATCGATTCAGACGATAAGCTCACCTTCTCTGAAGCGCAGAGCTATCCGGAGACTTTGAATGGCATCGGCCACGGTGGCTATAGCGACTGGCGCTTGCCGACCATTAAAGAGCTCTATTCATTGATGAACTTCAACGGCACTGACCCGATGAGTGATGACACCGGTCAGCTGACGCCGTTTATCGATACAGACTATTTTGGCTTCGCTTATGGGGATACGGCGGCCGGAGATCGTGTCATCGATGCCCAGTACTGGTCAGACAATGCCTATGTTGACTATGTCTTCGGCAACCAATCCGCCGCCTTCGGACTCAATCTCGCCGATGGACGTATCAAGGGGTATCCAACGGACGGCCCGGTGGTGAAGAGCAATTTTGTCCTCTTCGTTCGCGGTAACACGGATTATGGGGTCAACGATTACAATGACAATGGGGATGGTACTGTTACCGACCGGGCAACCAATCTGATGTGGGCACAGGACGACAGTGGCAGCGGTATGCTTTGGGCGGATGCCCTGGCCTGGGTGCAACAGAGGAACAGTGAGGCCTACATGGGCTATAGCGACTGGCGCCTGCCCAACGCCAAAGAGATGCAGAGTATTCTCGACTATACCCGGGCACCCAGTGTTACGGCCAGCGCGGCTATAGACCCGATCTTCAATACAACGCAGATCACCAATGAGGATGGGAATGAAGACTACCCCTGGTTTTGGAGCGGTACCACCCATATCCGTCAGGACGGCTCGGGAAACGCTGCAGTCTATCTCTGCTTTGGCCGGGCGATGGGCTATATGAACAATGGCTGGCTCGATGTTCACGGTGCCGGAGCCCAGCGCAGTGATCGGAAAGATGGCGACTTCAGTGTCTATACCTATGTCACTGATGGCTATTACTTTGGTACCAGTCCCCAGGGCGATGCTGCTCGTATGTATAACTATGTGCGCCTGGTCAGGGATGCTCCTTGAATCACCTGGTTGTTAGATGGGGAGTAGTCCCGCGAACGATATTCTATGGGTAATAGATTGCAACAGTGTGGCGAATGACCTGGTTTTATAGCTCCCCTCTCCCCTAAAGGGAGAGGGGCTTTAAGGCTTGGTGCCTGTTTTACTCATGATCTTAATCATCAGCCGCCAGGCTCAGCCAGTAGGTAAAGTCCAGGGGAAGCGGCGTGGTTTGTGCCTCTGTAGTCGAATTTGAGAGCTGTCTGCCAAAAGCATGGATATGCTAATACGCTTTTCCGACAGCGGGTGGGTTCTGTACCGGCTAGGATAGGTGTGCAGGTTCTCAAGGAGGAAAACAATGGGGCTCGATAGCTCCGTCAGTTCCTGCTGACCCGGTGCATTGGTATGCTGGAACCGTGTTTTGCCGTGTTTGGTTTCGGTATGGATACCATCAAGAAAGAGCATGTGAAAGTGGACATTCAATTTGAGCGCACTTCCGAATCGCTGGATCAGCGTTCCACGCCGGTCTGCACGGATTTTCGGGTGAATCCCGCCTTCTTGATCAGGTGGGACGATATGGCCCGGGATACGATCCCCAACACCCAACTCATCAGTTGCGGACGACTGGCGAACAGGAACCTTAATTGGTAGGGAAAGCTCAGCACCCATTGGCGAATCGGTTGCTCCGGAAATACCTCATCGACCAACAATGACGCGCTTTCCGCCATGCGTCGTGCGCCGCAACTGGGGCAAAACCCACGTCGCTTACAACTGAATGTGCCCAAGTGTTCATGATGACATTCAGTGCATTGCACCCGTATAAAACCATGTTCCAGCCGGCCACCTTTGAGGTAATCGACAAATTCCTGTTGCCCATGCAAAGACAATGGCCTGCCCTGCATGGCCATCACATCCCTGAATTCCGGGTAGTGTTCCTCAATGAGCGGGAATCGCCATTCCTTGCATCGCCTTGCCGTCTGGTTGGGCGAAAGGCGGTTACCGGGTTGATTTTTCGCGAGGGGTGTAACATTTTTAACCTGTTACAGGCTGCACAGCATGACAAATAAGGCTCTAACCTTCTGATTTACAAGGCCTGAAGCAAGACAAACCCGACGGCTGGAGGCGAGTTCGTTCATCTTGTTACACCCATCATTTGGTTTTCCTGTTTCCACAAACCACCCTATCTATCTGATTATATTTGGTTAATCACAATCGTGTTTGGTTGGCACGCTTCGTGCCCGTGATTAATACAGATACAGCTCTAATCCCGATGTGGAGGCAATGGAAATCAATGAAACATCAAAAGTTGGTCAAAGAAATTAACTTCCTTTTAGACACCGTTGAACAAAAGCGGGAAAAACAGCGGTCAAAACTGAAGTGCTATCTCAGTCAAGTCAAAGCAGAGAAACAAAAACTGCGCAAGAAACTGACTAGGGAGAGTTCAACGGCGAATCGTAAAAAGCTGAAGAAGGAGCTGGATGCTGTAAATAAACTCTACGGCATGCTTAACGCATAGCGTGCTTACACTGTCCTAGCTTGCCCTATTCAATGACACCCTCAATAAAGGAGCGTACAAATGCAGTCCAGAGACAATACCGAAATGGTCAAACCTTCATTCAGTTTATTTGTAATGCCATTGCTGTTTCTCATCGGCTTGTTATCCATTGTTGCGATACTGAGCCTGATCTAGGCGGACGATACCTTGAACCGGGGCTGTTACCAGTAAAAACACCTCATGTTGACAGCCCCAAAATCAACGCGCCCGCATGCGAGCCAAGCGTCTGTTTAGCGCGGGCCGTGAAATACCCAACAGGGCAGCAGCCGTACCCTGATTCCCCCCCGCCCGATTCAGCGCTTTCTCAATATGCAACTGCTCCGCCTCTTTCAGGGTCGGAAAACGCCCTGCCACGGCGACAACCTCATCCGGCCTCTCTTTTGCGGCTACCTGCTGCAACTTGACCGCGTTGCGGAAACTCTCTATCCCAAGCACATGTCCCGATTTATGGCGGGCTACCGCATCGAAGACCATCGCCCGTAACTCTCGAATATTGCCTGGAAAATGGTAGTTCGCAAGTAAAGTCAGCAACTCAGGGCTTGCTTCAGGCACGCGCTTCCCGAGGGAATCGGCGGCCTCTGAGATAAAGTAGGCCGCCAGGGCGGGAATGTCCTCGTCGCGCTCACGTAACGGCGGTATATCCACTTGATGTACGCTCAGACGGTAGTAGAGGTCAGAGCGGAAGGACTCGGCGGACATGCGTTCATTCAGGTTACGGTTGGTTGCACACAGGATCCTTGTGTTGCAAACCTTAGCCATATCCGAACCCAGAGGATAGTAACGCCGCTCCTGCAGTAGCCGTAGCAGTTTTACCTGGGAGGCGTGAGTCAGGTCACCTATTTCGTCTAGAAAAAGGGTACCGCCCTCTGCTTTGGCAACCATCCCTTCGCGAGATGTATCAGCTCCGGAGAACGCACCTTTGCGATGGCCGAACAGGGTATCTGAAAACAGGGTGTCATCCAGACCAGCCGCATTGACCGGAACAAAGGCGCCTTTGCGAAGGCTCAATCGGTGAACAGCCTTTGCCAGCAGTTCCTTACCGGTGCCTGTCTCACCCGTAATAAGCACAGGCTCCGTAGAGACGGCTACGGCCTCCAGATACTGGAATAGAGAGCGCATCTTCCGACTCACTGTAACGATATTGGAAAATACCTCCCCATGCTCCAGCTGATCCGTCATCAGACTACGTCTGAGGGCGCTCACCTGTTGGCGTAAAGCCCTGACTTCCATCGCATGCTTCACACTCGAGACAAACCGGTTCTCCTCCACCGGTTTGACCAGGTAGTCGAAACCCCCCTCCTTCATACAGGCAACAGCCGTCTCCACCTCCTGGGTTGCGGTCATGACGATTACCGGAATTTCCGGATGCTCCCTGACGATTTCCAACAGCAACTGTGTTCCTGACAGATAAGGCATGAACAGATCCAATACCACCACCGCCACATCCTGCTCAGCCAGCAACGGCATCAATTCACGGCTATCCTCGAGGGTAATCACCTCCTTGATGCCCGCGCTTTGCAGAATCATCTTGGAACTGAACAGAACGCTGGATTCGTCATCCACCAGTACAACTGGGAAACTCATCTTCGATTCATGCCCCATCTTGTTGTCCCCTCACATCTTCTGAATGACCGGGAAGCGGATTGTCACACGGGATCCTTCACCCAATACCGATTCGAACTTCATGCTGCCACCATGCCGCTCCACAATGGATCGTGAAATAGATAGGCCCAGTCCGGTACCGCCGACATCTGTCCGGGTTGTGAAAAATGGTTCCGTCAATTTACTCAGATCCCTTTCCGGTATACCTCGACCCTGATCACTGACAGCCACCCATAATTCACTCTCGTCACGATCGTAACCGGTCTCGATTTTCACGCCTTTGCTTCGATCAGGCAGCGCCTGCAATGCATTCAGCAAGACATTGATGAATACTTGCTCGAGTTGTTGTGAATTGCCCTGCACCAGGGGCAGATCGTCCGGTATATCCGGTGAACAGTTATCGGTGAACTTCTGGATCTGATTGTGGAGAATCATAACTGTCTCCTCCAGGACCTGCTGGATATCCACTTTTTCGGAAAGCTCACCGGCATCCTGTCGGGACATGTGCTTTAGGTTTTGCACAATGCGGCGAATGCGGTCAGAGTTACCGGTTATTCCGGTAAGGAGTTGTTGAAAACTCTCCCTGGCCTCTGAGAAGGTCATGCCGCCCAGTGCAAAATTGCCATGCGCCTCATAATACTCATTCAATATGGGTGTGATATCTTGCCAGGCACGAGAAATCAATGATGCGTTGAACTGAATGGCATTGTTGGGATTGTTTATCTCATGAGCCACACCGGCGGCCAGCACGCCGATTGAAGCGAGGCGGGCGTTACGCAAAGCCTGAGCCTCCAGATTGCGCTTTTCAGTAACATCACCGGCGATCACCATCGCGGCCGTTACTGCACCCTCGCTACTGGATATGGGTACAATACGCCCCTCCCAATAGGTGCCGTCGTCTGCCGAATATTGAAATTTCCGGGTACTTCCCTTGCGGAACACCTTTTTCAACGCCTTGCGGAACCATCTACGGAAATCCCTCGGCATCAGAGCCAGGGAGTTTCGCCCAACCGCCCTTTCCGCCGGCAGCGCCGGAATCGACCGGTTCATCAGCAGGATCGTGCCCTTGCGGTCGACGGTCATGATGATATCAGGTGTCTGTTGGAACAGATTTCTCAACTTGGCCTCGGATTCGCGCAACGCCTCATCAGCCAGCTTTCGCTCGGTAATATCCTCGATGAAACCCACCAGTCGGTAGATCCGCTCATCCTTGTCGCGCACAGCAAATCCACGTGTACGCACCCAACGCAGGGTACCGTCGGCACGCTGGATCCGATGTGTGACCTCAACATCGCCACCCACGCGGCTGATATGCTGCAGCGCCTCGCCTAATGCCTTCCGGTCTTCGGGATAGGCTGCATCGAGTAAAGATTGGCGTTTGATATCATTGGCGATACCCAGCATCCTGCCGTAGGTGGGACTGAGATAGAGCAATCTGCCTTCATTCGCCGCCGTGGACCAGAACGCCTCGTCCACGGTCTCTGTCATTTGTCGGAACAACTCTTCCCGCTCGACCAGCTGCAGTTCCATGGCCGAGCGTTGTCGTATATTCTCGCGTATTCTGGCCAGATAGAATGCCAGCAACATGGTAAACAGCAATCCCGCTATCAGCACCATCCAGGGGCCTTCCTGAAACGCCTCGGCGCTACGGAACATATTGGTTCGGCCGCAGACGATAGCCAGCATACGATCGGCTATCCGGACGTGTTCCATGACCTTCGCCTCATCCGGATCATTCATCCAGCTCTCATACTCACCAATCCCAATTCGCCTGGGAGAGAGACGGCTGGTGTAGAAATGTAAAAAACGCTCGGATGCGGGTGCCGATTCATCCAGAATCAAGATCTCAACGCCCCGTGGCTCCAGTAACGATATGGCGGCATTGGTCAGACTGGCAAGGCGAAAAAAACCAACCACGAATCCATTCAGGTTTGCGCGGCGTTGACTTGCCGTATCAGTTGCCCTACCGCCAGCGTACACCGGGCTGGCGACCATGAAACCGTACTCAACACCATCCTGAGACACCGGGTATGCGATCCTTCCACTCGCTTCCATCCGTCCCAGATCTCCAGCGCGTGACAAGGCGTCGGCGAATTTGGGTATAGATCCCAGGTCAAATCCGGCCGGTATGGCGTCATTGTTCTCTGGGACGACATGGCTCACCGGAAAATATTCTGCCCGTTCAGTGGCTGGCAGCAGCTCGAAATGTCCGTCGCCTTGCGAGATTTGAAAGGTTTTACTACTCGATGCAACAGAGGCTTCGAATTGATCCCGGTCCGTATCTTTAATCCGCGGCGCCCAGACCAGCGCTTGAACACCCCGGTAGCGATCCAGCAGGGAGCCGGCGAACAGTTGAAACTCCTCACCCTTGACCTCACCGGATGCCATGACATGGTTGCGAAGCGTAGTTACCGCAAGCATACTGTTATCTATGCCATGTGTCAGGGCACGGATGCGATTGTGCGCAACCCATTCGAAGTCCAGCATGTTGTGTGCCTCCAGCTGCTGCCGCATCAGCAGCATGGCGGCAAACGAGAGACCCAAACCTACGATAACAACCAGCCAGATGGCGCTGTTCGCTCGAGCCAACAGTAGGCGCAACGGATCAGCTATTCGTTTTCCCCGGCTCATAAAGTGTTTAGTGTAGCGCTGTTTGAAAAAGATTTATCCTTCTCATTACAACGCAGCACCCCATGGCAACACTCCCGTAACTGATAGATAAAGACCACTCATGATTTCAAGCCCTCCCTAACATACAGCCCTACGATCAATTAATGGATAACAGTCCATTCAATTGATCAAGAGTACTCTACAAATGCCTACAAATCAGGGCTCGGAAACAATCAGGGAGAATCGACAGGATATTTCAGAGTGCCAAATTCCGAATAAAACAGGGCTGCTGCCCGGCTTCTGGCATGTAAACAGCAATGACAATCGAGCTTATGGGGAACCGGTTGCTACGGTTCTTGCGTCTATCAATGGCCGAGGGTCTGGATGAACTCATCATAAGTGGTCTTCTTGCTCTTCAACTGATCCACCAACCACTGCAACGATGCATTGGGAGCATCCCGTGCCCCTGCCTGCTGCTCGACCCTCATCATCTCCTGGTAGATGGGTATCATGGTTTCGACGCCTTTCCTGCTGGGTTTGCGACGTACCGAAAAATAACCGATGGGTTTATTCTTATCGTCGTAATCGACCGAGAACTATGAAAGTCTTTTTAGAGGGGCCAGTTCATAGATTTTCCCGATCAAGTGAGCAAAATCCTTACCTTCAGCCTCGCTGAAAATACGTACCATACCCGCCTAAATGTCCCCTTAATTGCGCTGCCGCACACGACGCAGCCGATCGACCTCACGAGCGTCATTAACCATGCGCTCCCTCTCCTTGACGTGGGGCGGTACCGTTTCCGTCAATAAAGCCAAGCCGGCAACTTCTAGCATCGCAGTCACAGATATCCCATTATTGTCACAAAATTTGCGCCAGCCTTCGGCCGCTTCCTTGGAGATTTTTGCTGAAATAACAACGCGTTCTTCACTCATGGTGTCCTGCCTGTTTTTTTAGAATACATTCGAGCATATTCAATTGTGTTTATTTGCAAAAATTTACAACAATATGCTTGTATGTGCAACTAGTAGCAGCTATATTGTAACTGTAACTAGCAGCTACTATTATCTACATGCTCCATATAGTAAAAGTTTATAGAGGTAAGCCATGAACACAAAAATCGTTGCTGATTCACGGCGTTTTTTAAGTGTGGCATTACATGGCGTATACAGCGCCACAGACAGGATTGAGGTACTCAAACAGGTTGCTCATGCATGCAATGCTAACGGTATTTGGAAAATTGTGGTTGACCACAGGGATGCAGAGATCATGGCATGTACGGTAGACCACTATGAATTTGGAAAGTTACTCAAAAAGATAGGATTTTCAGAAAGACCCCGGATCAGTGTCATTATCAATGAACAGAAAAAGTCGAATGAACTCGTAAAGTTCTCTTGCCTTGTGGCGTTGAATAGAGGAGCGATGATCGAAACGTTCAATACAGAAAAGGAAGCGTTGGGCGCGCTTGGCATTGACTAGGCCAAGCTCGCGGCGCTGGCGCCCAAGCCCAGGGTGAACATGACCCGGTTTCATGACGTGTTCGCGCCCAACAGCAAGCATCGGCGTCATGTTACGCGCACCCGGCGTGGAAGAGACAACCCGTCAAAATCGGAGGACACCCCGCCGAACAGCGTCACCAGGCCATGACTTGGGCACAGCGCCGATAGTTGATCGGTCAGTGAAATTAGCGCCTCTAAGGTAAAAACGCTTGCGAGCATCCTCTCCCCAAACCCTCTCCCCTAAAGGGAGAGGGGCTTTGAGGCTTGGTGCCTGTTTTACTTATGATCTTAATCATCAGCCGCCCGGCTCAGCCAGTAGGGAAAGTCCAGGGGAAGCGGCGTGGTTTGTACCTCTGTAGTCGAATTTGAGAGCTTTCTGCCGAAAGCATGGATATGCTAATACGCTTTTCCGACAGCGGATGGGTTCTGTATCGACTGGGACAGGTGTGGCGGGCCTCATGGACGAATACGACGGGACTCGATTGGCACCGGCAAGTCGGTGCCATAACCCGCCGTTCAGGGATGGAATGGCCGCGCAGGGCAAGTCCTTGCCCCTGCAGCTACAACAGGAATTTACCGACTACCTCAAAAGCCCAGCGACCTGGTATGCCGTGATCAGGGTTTCAAGCAGCTCCTTGATCAAGCGGCCCGATAGCGTCCAGGGTGTGAGCCCCAATACCCGCTCCACAAATCACCAAAAACCCCTGTGTTCACCCCACTTGACCTGGGTCAGCCAATCCATCGATCCGGTCAAGAGTTTTCAGCCATTGCCGATGTATTTCAATGTGCAGACAAATATCAGGCATGCAGCAAGAACCCGATATGCCGAACCGAGACGTCAAACTATCCCTTGTTATCCGTTTCCTGCGGTTACTGCTTCCCCTGACATTGATTTCCGCTGGTTTTTTCTATTTTCTCTATTTAATAGAACTCAACAAAAACATTGAAATCAACAAGATCGACCAGGAAAGCCGGGTTGATGTTCAGAAGGAGCGTCTCGAGCAGCGTTTCCGGGGGGTGATCGGTGATCTGCGTATCATAAGCTCCCACCATGAACTGCTGAAACTGGTCGACGGTGACGTCGAAACCGTCCAGGATCTCGCCGCCGACTACCTCTACATCTCCTCGATTCGGAAAGTCTACGACCAGATCCGCTATCTTGACGACAGCGGTCAGGAAATTATCCGCATCAACTATAATTTCGGAGCGCCGGCCACCGTTCCAGCCGCCGGGCTGCAGAACAAGGGCAACCGCTACTACTTCAGCGATGCCTTCAAACTGAACAAGGGAGAGATCTTCATCTCCCCCCTGGATCTCAATGTGGAGCATGGACAGATCGAGCGTCCACTCAAACCGATGATCCGATTCGCTACCCCGATCGTGGACTCCAAGGGAAGGAAATCGGGCATTGTACTGCTCAACTACCTGGGCAATGATCTGCTCAAGAGCTTCGATCACTTAACCAGTCACTCCCAAGAGGAGATGATGCTGCTCAATTCCGAGGGTTACTGGCTGAGAAGTCCCAGGCAGGAAGAGGCATGGGGCTTCATGTTCGATGAGCGCAGGCACATGCGCTTTCAAAACAGTTTCCCTGCCGAGTGGCAGAGGATACAAAACGAGGAAGCGGGGCAGTTT
Source organism: Candidatus Thiodiazotropha sp. (assembly GCA_040793985.1). Classification (GTDB taxonomy): domain Bacteria; phylum Pseudomonadota; class Gammaproteobacteria; order Chromatiales; family Chromatiaceae; genus Thiodiazotropha. The sequence continues at coordinate 330,287 of JBFNJI010000003.1, forward strand.
CTGACTGAAACCGGACTCTTCACCTTCAGGACAATCCGACCCATCAGAGAAGGGATCTCCAACGGCTCAGAGGTGAAACTCAATTCGGAAAGACCGTTGTCAGATTATCACTGGAAGCTGGTTTTCACCATACCCGACGACTCCCTTCGGCAAACGAGTGACTCGATCCGCAAAACCTTTTTTATGCTGTTCCTGATAACCATCTTCGTCCTGGGTATAGTCTCGGCCGTGGCGGCGAACGCTCAGAACAAGAAAAAGCTGGCGGAAAAAGCACTGCGGGAGCAGTTCAATAAGACCAGCGATGCACTTCTCCAGGTCGAACAGAGCAATCAGCAGTTGGAAACCGCCTACAAGCATCTCAAGTCAACCCAAACCCAACTGCTTCAAGCGGAAAAGATGCAATCGATCGGGCAACTGGCAGCAGGCATTGCCCACGAGATCAACACGCCCATTCAATACATAGGCGACAATATCGGTTTTCTTGAGGAGGGATTCAATGACCTTCTCAACCTGAGTGAACAACAGGATTCGACACTGACCTCTCTTGCGGCTACCCAGGAACAGAAGCAACTATTGAATGACATTGAGTCCCTGAGGGATGAGATAGACATGGAGATGCTGAGGGAGGAGATTCCCCTGGCCATCACCCAATCCGAAGAGGGCATAGAGCGGGTCAAGAAAATCGTCCAGGCGATGAAGGAGTTCTCCCATCCCGGCAAGGAGTCGATGGAACACACCGATATCAACAAACTCATCGAAAGTACGATCACCGTCTGCCGAAACGAGTGGAAATACAATGCGGAGATGATCAAGGATCTGGCTCCCAACCTGCCCCCGGTTGAATGCATTGCCCAGGTAATCAGTCAGGCACTACTCAACATTGTCGTCAACGCCTCCCATGCCATTGCGCAACGGAGCAGTGACAAGGAACAGAAAGGCCGCATCACCGTTCAAACCAAAATGGTTGATGAGTGGATCGAAATCAAGATCAGTGATACCGGCTGCGGAATCCCCGAAGAGAACCTGAACCGCATCTTCGATCCATTCTTCACCACCAAGGAAGTCGGTAAAGGCACAGGTCAGGGGCTTGCTTTGGCCTATCGGGCCATCGTCGAACAGCATCAAGGGCAACTTGAAGTCGACAGCCGGCTGCAGCAGGGCACTACATTTACCATTCGCCTGCCCAGCCCGGAAAACACGGTGCATGTCCAGAACGGTACCGGAGGTTAAACGGACGTCCCGGACTCGTTTCAGCATCGCAGGAGAGCCGCAGATTTGCTGAGTATGATGGGATGATATTCAGTACCCGGGCAAGCACCACCACGGTTACAAACATAAACTCCTTGAGTATCGAAAACGTCCCTATACCAGACTAATCAGATTCCCGATTTCGAGCAGTCACGGCACATCTTTGTCTATTACCGGAAAGCGTTGGCAGGTGGACAAGCGTTTTTTCCAGGTAGCGAAAGTGGTTGGATTTCATCGCTATGCTCGCGTCGCTGGTGCCCAAGCCCAGAGTAAACCTGACCCGGTTTCATGGTGTATTCACACCTCTCTTCACGGTAAGCAACAGCAGGATAGGCTGCCTGGTGGCTTGTTGCCTGAAATAAAGCGGAAGGCCAGAAAGGCGGTGGAAGAGGGTGGATTCAGCCGGAAATCCGGGGAGTTGAGTGGATTGAGGTCGGGTAGACGGGTATCTCAAGTCTATTCTGCCATCGGTTTTCTGCCTTGATAGGCAGGGGTGGTGCGGTTATTCTCCCTATACTTCCGAATCATGTAAATAGCGACAAACGCCCGGAATGGCACAGTTTATCGAGTACGGCAGATGCGAAACAGCAGCAAGACCAAAGTCATCATATGTTTGTTATCCTTCGCTTTGGTCGTCGATAGTTCTCTTGCCTACGAGGAAATCCCGATCGGGTATTTTTTCGACGAATTGCCGGTGGTGCTCAGTGCCACTCGATTGTCACAATCCTTGAAGGATACGCCTGCGGCAATCACCATCATCGACAAAGAGATGATCCGTGCAACCGGTGCGCGCAACATCCCCGACTTACTGCGTCTGGTCCCTGGCTTCAATATAGGATCTGTATCGGGCCATCGGAGCACCGTGACTTATCATGGCCTTGCCGACCAATATTCCCGTGATATGCAGGTATTGATCGACGGTCGTTCGGTCTACGAACCTGCCTTCGGTGGCGTTTCATGGTTCTATCTACCTATCAACGTTGAGGAGATCGCCCGTATAGAGGTGACGCGTGGTCCCAACGCCGCCTCCTATGGCTTTAATTCGTTCTCTGGAATTATCAATATCATCACGGAACATCCCCTGGACGTGCTTGGAACCCTTGTGAAGGCGACTGCCGGTAGTGATCACAACCAGGATATCTACTTTCGTCATAGCGATCAGATTGCGGATTTCAGTTATCTGTTCTCCGGTAATGTCATCGAACAGACAGGTTTCGGCAATCGTGAGGACGATGGGCTTACCAAATGGATCAACTTCAGTGGCAGCCAACTATTCGAGAACGGCGATACACTGGATCTTCGATTCGGCTATAGCAGGGGGACATACCAGGAGGGTTGGGAGGATGATTTTGATCTTGTCCGGGATCTGGAGAGTTATTACCACTACCAGCAACTGAACTGGAGACACCAGGTTTCTGAGACCAATGAGGTTAAAATTCAGTTCTATCACAATCGCCAGAAAAGCGATGATATCGGCAGGACACCGATTCTCTCTGACATGATTAGGCAGTTAGATGAGATGCAGGCCTTCCCGGAAGACAGCCGTCCAGACCTCTTCGCCTCGCTGGTATCAGGCGGCAACTACACGACGTATCAGCAATTTCTCGATGCCACTCGATTGACAGATACTCCCATCATACTCTCGATAAATGAGGTACGGATGGATCGCTACGACCTGGAAGTGCAGCAGACACTGCAACTGGACACTGATCTGCGTCTGGTCTGGGGGGGTAGTGTACGCCATGATAGGGCGGACAGCGTTTGGATTTTCCATACATACGATACCATCAGCCGAAATTTGGCCCGACTGTTTGCCAATGCAGAGTGGCAAATATCACCTGACTGGGTGGTCAATGCGGGGGGCATGGCGGAGAAGCTTGAGAATAAGGACACAACCTATTCTCCCCGCCTGGCGCTCAACTATCATGCAACAGAGAATCACACGTTACGCGCTATTGGCACCCGCTCTTACCGTATGCCGGTCTTGGTCGAAGATTTTGCCAATATTGTCTATTTTCAGAACGAACCGCTCAACGATCTCAATATCGGGATGATTGCGACGGAGAATCTTGAACCTGAGAAAATTGACAGCTTGGAACTGGGATACCTAGGTCAGCTGTTTGACGAGAGACTGATTCTGGATGTGAAGCTTTTCCGGGAGGAGATCGAAAACCGGATTATCAATATAGAGAATCTCGACTACCCAGATCCAGATCGTGGCCTCACCGACCCCATCGCGCTGCTGACACTCAACAATTTCAATGACGTTATCCAAGAAGGCGCTTATACGTTTCGCAACAACGGCGAGGCTGTCGTCAGGGGAATTGAGATAAACCTCGACTTCCGACCGACGCCACGCGATATCGTCTTCATGGGATACAGCCACATGGATGCCGAAGGTTTTTTATTGGATGAAATAGAGAATGGTCAGGCTGATTACGATTTCGATATCAGCGAACGAGTCAGTAGGCATACATTCAGTCTGCTGGGCAGCCATACGTTCGAAAATCAGTTACAAGTGAGTCTTGCCTACTACTATGTCGATGACCTGGAGTGGGGTGGTGAAGGTGACTATATTCCAGCTTACGATCGTTGGGACGCGCGGATTTCAAAGGCCTTCAAGCTCCAAAATGCGGATGCTGAATTGGCTATCATCGGGCAGAATCTGGGTGGTTCGCATTCCGATTTTTTCAACTCTGGCAGTGGCAGGAAGAATATTGCTGAAGAGCGGATCTTTATTGAGGGAAGCGTTAGCTTTTAGTTAGGGATTATTTGTCAAATTTTAAACTGGGAAGATTGGCGCTGCCGATAGCTTGTAAAACGATACCTACACCGAAAAAGAACACCACACTGGCCATCAGGCTGGCGGTGACGGGATCTTGGCCACCTTTTCCAAAATAGAAGGCAGATATCCCTACTAGGACACCGACGAAATAGCAGATGAATGCAATGGCTATCAGGACTTTCTGGTAAGGTCTGCGTTGTTTCAATTGGATATCCCGGGTTTTACTTGGTTAGTGGTGATTATGGCTAGGTCTGAGTCATTCTAGCAGATTGGGGAACAAGGGATCAGGGTTATTGAAATATTCAATGATATATCGGCGGGAGAGGGTGCTCGAGCGGTAACTGCATCATCGACAAGATTTTGCAGTATTTTCAGGCCAAGGGTGCACTACCACCACCGCCAGATTTACTGCCTGTTACCTGGGCCTCACCCGCTTCGGACTGGTTTGTAAAGCAGCGGTTTATTATCGCCTCTGTACACGGCAAGCAACAGAGGGATAGATTGCCTGGTGGTCTGTCGCATAAGGCAAGCTGTAGGGCCGGTAAGGCAGTGGAAGAGGGTGGATTCAGCCGGAAACCCGGGGCGCTGCGTGGGTTGAGGTCGGGTAGGCGGGTCGCTCAAGCCTATTCTGCCACCGGTTTTCTGCCTTGATAGGCAGGGTTGGTGCGGTTATTCTCCCTATACTTCATAAGATGTTGCATATTTCGTCCTCGCGGTTATTGCATAGCAGGATTTATTGCGACAACGAAAAATGCAGTCAAATGATTAAGAATACTTCCTCTACAAGCATAAAAAGACGATGGGTGACTGAGGTTAGCGGCTGGCTGTGGCTGATTGTCTTAATTCCCTTGCTCGGTTGCGAAGCGCCGCTGTTTCTTGAGGGGGTTGCCGCGCAGCGAACAGAGGCCACCCGTCGTTCCGATATGTTTCAGGCGGCCGCGGCCAGTGACCAGACGATTGTCGTCGTGGGATCCATGGGCGCAGTGCTGACCTCACGGGATGGGGGTGTGAACTGGCTGCGGGAAGTACTGCCTGACAAACCCTTTCTTATCGATGTTGTTCGCTGTCCGGATGGGACCTTCGCGATCCTGGATGTCTCACGCAAACTTTGGCTTGGGGATGGCCTGCCCGGGCAGTGGCAAGCCGTCGACATCGATACCCGGGAGGCGTTACAGGCTATGACCTGCGATGCCGAGGGTAATTTCTGGGTGGTAGGCGGTTTCAGCACCATTCTCAGCAGCAAGGACAGGGGTGTCTCATGGCGCACCACCTCGCTGGACGAAGATCTGCATTTTACCGGTATCCAGATGCTGGATGGGCAGCATGCCTTTGTTTCCGGTGAATTCGGTGCCTTGGCACACAGTCAGGATGGCGGGATGAGCTGGCAGTCCCTGACGCCGTTGGCGGATGATTTTTACCCCCAGGATGCGCTATTCATCTCGCCGCAGGAGGGTTGGGTAGTCGGACTTTCCGGTACGGTACTGCATACCCGTGATGGCGGTGAGAGTTGGCAGCGACAGGAGACCGGTACCGAGGCGCCGCTGTACGGCATCGCCTTGGACGAGGGTGTTTTACATGTCGTCGGGGGCAACGGCACGCTGTTAAGAAAACGGCTCGAACCCGGGAGTGACTGGCAACGCATCGATCATGGCAAACCGATACGATTCTATCTCCGAGCGGTGACGCCGTTGACAGGGGGTAAGTTGCTGATTGGGGGAGGCTATGGTGCCTTGCATATTATTTCCGCCTAGTCCGGCATAGACGAGCGGCCGGGATTCTGAATCATGAACAGGTTCATTGCAAAGCTGCACCGGATCGATGGGGTTATCTTTTCATCACCGAGGGTGACCTTGGCACTGATCCTGGCGGTAACCCTGTTTTTCGCCTTTCAGATCCCCGGCGTGCGCATGGCCTCCGATTTTGCCGATCTGCTGCCCCAGCAGCACCCCTATATCCAACTTCACAACGAGATCCGCGACACCTTCGGTGGCGCCAACAATGTCATCGTGGCGGTGGAGGTGGCCGAGGGGACGATCTTCGATAACGAGACCCTGCGACGCATTCACCGCATCACCCAGGCAGTGGATTCACTGTATGGCATCAACCACAATCTGGTGACCAGCCTGACCCATCGCAATACCCGCAAGGTCTGGCTGAACGAGGAGGGCACGGTTAAATCGGCCCCCCATTTCGATCCTTCCGTGGCCGAGTACACGGCTGATGAATTGCAGAAGATGCGCAGCGACGTCATCGCCAATCGCGCGGTATTCGGTCTTTTGGTCTCCCCCGATCTGAAGTCGGCGTTGATCCGGGGTACCCTCAACGAGGGGGAGCTCAATTACGAAAAGGTCTTCGAGCAACTTCAGGAGATTCGCGACAAGGAGTCAGCACCCGGTGTGACGATCTATGCCACAGGCAATCCTGTTCTGGTCGGCTGGGTATCCAGCTACACCGACCAGGTGGTGCAGATCTTTCTCTACACCGTTCTGATTATGCTGTTGCTGCTGATCCTCTATTTCCGCAAGTTGTACGGTATCCTGCTGCCGGCCCTGGGTATAGTGCTGACCACTATCTGGGGGCTGGGCACCCTCTCGTTGCTCGGTTACAACCTGGATCCGTTGATGCTGGTGGTGCCGTTCCTGATCTCCGCCCGGGCGATGTCGCACGGTATCCAACTGGTGGAACGCTACTACCATGACCTGCAGACATACCGTGACAGCAAGGTCGCGGCACGCAGCGCCTTTGAAAACCTGTTCCGTCCCGGCGCTCTTGGTGTGATCTCGGATGCCATCGGCCTGCTGTTGATCTCCCTGGGCTCTGTGCCGATAAACGACAAGCTGGCGGTATATGCGTCGCTATGGGCGTTGTCGGTGCTTGTGACGGTACTCATCATGGTGCCGGTACTGTTGGAGATCTTGCCGGCACCCCGCAATACGGAGATCTCGCATAATCTGATGCGGCGTATGTTGCCGATGGCTGCGGGTAGGGTCACCAGCCCCAAGGGCGTTTCGGCCATCCTGATCGGCGCGCTGCTGTTGTACGGCATCGGCGGCTATTTTGCCTCCCGGGTGCAGATCGGCGAGGCTGAACCCGGATCGCCACTGCTCTATCCGGAGCATGATTACAATCTCTCCTCTAAAGCGGTCAATCAGGCCTTTCCCGGTTCGGAAGAGCTCTACATCATTGCCCATACCGAAGACAAAGGGGGCATCAAGCGACCTGAAGTGGTCAAGGCCCTGGCCGATTTCGAGGCCTATATGCTGACCGATCCGGAGCTTGGGGCGGCCAAGGGTCTGCCCGACCTGATCATGGCGGTCAACCGGATCACCCACTATGACGATCCCCGCTGGCTGATAGTACCGGAAGACAGTCGGGTCACGGGTGGCCTGATGTTCATGTATATGATGTCGAGCCCCATTCCCGGTGCCCTGCTGGAGTTTGCCGATACCGATGAGCAGCGCGCCAATCTGGTCTTCTATTACAAGGATCACCAGGGGACGACGATTCGGCGGGCCATTCACATGGTCAAGCAGTGGATGAACTCGGCGGCGGCCCAGGTGGAGGGGTTGACGATCAAGCTGGCCGGTGGCCTGATCGGTGTGACCGCGGCGATCAACGAAGCGGCCTACGAAACCAACCTGGTGGTGATTCCCCTGGTGTTGGTCTTGATCTTCGGCTCGGTGACCTTTTTCTACTGGTCATTTCATGCCGGATGGCTGATGATGCTGGCGATGTCTTTCGCCACCACCCTGACCTATGCCTACATGGGGTTGAGCGGCATCGGCATAAACGTCAACACGGTGCCGATCATCGCGGTGGGGATTGGTGTGGGGATCGACTATTCCATCTACATCATGGACCGGATCCGGGCTGAGTATGAACGGCTCGGCGATCTCAGGGCAGCGGTCAAGCACGCCATCAGCACCACCGGCGTGGCGATCGGATTCACGGCAATTACGCTGATCGGCGGTGTGGTGATGTGGGTGTTTATCTCGGATCTGCGTTTTCAGGCGGACGCCGCACTGTTGTTGATCGTGATGCTGATCCTCAACGCGGTGGCGGCGATGAACCTGGTGCCGGCGTGGATTCTGAAATTCAAGCCGAAGTTCATCATGCAGGCGGCTGAAGATGCGAACGGTGGGAACGAAAGTAAACGGGAAGTCGAAAGTCCGGGGGAGACTGAGGCGAACCTGATCGATAATCCAAGAAAGATCGTAGGGGAGACAAGATGAATAAGCATACAGTCCAAGGCGGTGTCAGTACTGCCATACCATGGGTCGCTTTGTGTGTGGCAACGATGCTGCCGCTACAGGCATTGGCCTGGCAATCCAAGGATGGCACCCTGGAGGTGCGGGGCTTTATCGAAGACGCCACCTACGTTCGGGACGATGTCGGACTGACCAAGCAGCGCTTGACCGGTCAGGTGGAGTTCGCCAAGGACATGGGTGCAAGGGGCATTTTTTCCGAGTTTAGCGTGAACGGCACCTTCCGCGGCAGTTACGATGCGGTGTATGACCTGAAAGAGAAGGATTTCGGGGATGAAGCGGGGGGTGCGGTCACCTTTCCCGCGCCGGCCAACACCCCGTTCTTTGCCTCGCTGCCCGGTTCTCCGGGTTTTCCGGTGACCGCCTCGCCGGTATATGCCGGGACGTTCGGTCCCCTGGGCGTGGGAGATGGGGCCATTCCGCTACCCGGAGCCAACCCCCTGGCCGGCGGGACGGCGATCGCGGGGCCTGACAATCCCAACGACGGCTTGGTGCTGGCCGCCGAGGATGTCTACGATTATGCGGACAACGGCGTCATGCTGGCGACTCCGGTACGCCCTTGCGACACGGATGATCGAGGCTGCGAAGAGGGCATCGGGGACAAAGATCTGGATGAGCTGCGGTTTGCCGAATTCAACGACCGTGCGGATTTTTTGCGTGAACTCTACGTGGCCGGGACCGTACCCATGGAGGGCCATGAGGAACTGACGTTCACCTTCGGACGCCAACAGGTGGTGTGGGGACGTACTGATCTGTTCCGGGTATTGGATGTTATCAACCCGGTGGATTTTTCGCGCAACAATATCTATGACGAGTTGGAAGACAGCCGGATTCCAATGGGTATTTTGACCGTGGAGCAGCGCAAGGGGGCAACGGACCTGTTCGAAGACCTGAACTTCCAGGTGGTATGGAAATGGGAAAAATTCCGCCCGCACAGTCTGGGCCAAGGTGGTCAGCCCTATCGTATCCTCGGCATAGGCAACGCATTGCGTGCCTTGAAGAACTGCTGGGACAACGGCTGTACCGTCGGTAACTTCCCGGCCCCTGGGGTGACGGTGGACTTTCCCAGCCAGACCATCGGTATACGGGACGTTAATCTGCCGGACTGGGATGCGGGCGAACTGGGACTGCGCATGGAAGGTGTGTACAAGGGGGTTGGCTTTTCCGTCAATGCCCTGCGTTACCGTTCTCAACTGCCCTCGTTGCGGGGCGGTATCGAATCGGATAATCCCTTCACCCCACCGGTTGAAAACAGTGTCTGGCCCTACAGCCTGGCCTTCGATGTGGAGTATCCCTGGATTACCCTGCTGGGCGGTTCATTGGATATCTATTCCGAATCGATGAAATCGGCGATCCGGGTCGAGGCGGCCTATACCCGGGGCGAGGAGTTCCCGGATACCCTGAGTCCGCGGCTGTTCTCTGAATCGGACGTGGTCCGATGGGTGGTCGGCATCGATCGGCCGACATTCATTCCGTTCCTCAACGAAAGGCGGGCCTTTCTCATCTCGGCACAGCTGTTTGGGCAGCATCTGTTGGATCACCGCACTTCGATGTCGAACAATCTGGGTTTGCCGACAATCAATGAGGTCGGTTTTGTCGACTGGGAAAACAACTACATCGCCACCCTGCTGATTCAGGGTAACTACATGAACGATCGCCTGACCCCCCAACTGCTGACCGCCTGGGACTTCAAGGCGGGCAGCGGTGTCGCCGGGCCTTCGCTTACCTACAAGCCCAGCAACAACTGGGTGATTACCGCCGGATTCAATATCAAGTTCGGCGACGGTGCGATCGAGGCGGACGATAACCGTTCTGCGGTGCCCTATTCGCCTTTCCCGTTTCCCGCGCCGCAGATGAGCAGTACCGGCCTGAGCGGATTCGAACCGCTGGGACGCTTTCGCTCGGGTCCCATCGGCAGTGCGATAAACGAGGATGAGTTCCAATTGACCGTCCGTTACCAGTTCTAACTTTTGTTCGCAGGAGGAGCGCGCAGATGAAAACGCTTTATACCGCCCTTATGGGTTTGTCGGTGCTGCTGTGCGGCACTGTGTATGGCGACATGGACGATGCCGTGATCGAACAATCCTTTTATCCCTACAAAAACGGCCTGCCCACGGCCGAGGGCTATCAACCGGGTGTTGAGATCACCCAGAAGAATGTTGATGGTTATAAGGCGATTCTCGATGATTTTATATACCGCTATATCAAACAGGGTTGGTACTCGATAAAAACCACGCCCACAACATCCTTCGATCTGCACCCTGACTATGTGGCGGCAACCCGTGCCCATGCCGCGAGCGTCAAATTGACGGAGCAGGGGCTGCTGGAGGGCTTTGTGGCCGGTCGGCCATTTCCCCAGGAACCCGATGCCAATGACCCCGAAGCGGGGCTGAAGGTGGTGTGGAACTTTCAGCGGGGCTTCAATGCCGGCGACAGCGAGACCATCAAGCCCTTCTGGTGGACCTTTCGCAACATGAACAACGACAAGGTCGAGCGAGTGCTCAAATTCGACTGGCACTTCCTCAACTGGAAGCATCGCTCCCAGTTCGATCCGAAACCCGATATCGAGCCGAATCCGGGTCAGATATTTCGTTCAATCTACAGCAAGGTACTGGAGCCGTTCGATCTGGCCAACACCCAGCTGCTGATCCATCGCTATGAGGATGATCTGAAGCGTGACGATGCCTGGCTCTATCTGGGCTTTCAGCGTCGGGTTCGCCGTTTGGCCACCGGACAGATCACCGACGCCTTCCTGGGCACCGACGCAATGATCGAGGATTTCGAAGGCTACAACGGGCGGGTCTCGGACTATGAATGGAAATACCTCGAAACCAAGAACCTGCTGCTACCCTTTTACAACCATAATGAGATGGCGCTTTCCAGCGAGCCGGCGAACGATCCCGATGGTTTCCGCTTCGTCGATGTCACCGGCAAGGGCGGTTGCTTTCCCAAGGTGACCTGGCAATTACGCAAGGCCTATGTGGTCGAGGGACGCCCAAAGGATCCGAATCATCCCCTGAGCAAGCGGATCATCTATCTCGATGCCCAGACCGGTATCATGTCGGTGCTGCTCTCCTATGACAAGAAAGGTGATCCCTGGAAATACTTTCCCATCGGTAAAACCCACTCCGACAATCACATTGAGCGCAACCAGGGAACCGGTGTGGCGATCGATGACTTTGCGGTGTTTCTCGACGAGCAGGCCATGCACTGCACTACGTTGCAGTTCAAGAGTGTGATCAATCCGGAGGAAAACCCGCCCGGTATCTTCAGTGTGCAGAATCTGCGCAAACAGGGTCGTTGATCCAGCAATATTTCAGACCGCCTTGCCGACAACAGCCTGGCGGTTAGTCTTGTTGGCAAAACATATCCTCAGCCTGCCATAGGGTATTATATTTATATTTTGACAGTGGCCAGCCATGAATCCGACTGAAATTTTGTCCATCGTAGAACGCCATGTCGAGGTGCCTGAAGATATCGTGATGAACAGAGTGCTGTAACAGTAAAAAGAGCTACCCGCCATTACACGGCAAGCAACAGAGGGACAGGTTGGCTGGTGGCTTGTTGCCTAAAGCAAGCTGTAGGGCCAGAAAGGCAGCGGATGAGGGTGGATTCATCGCTTTGGCAAAGCTCAGTGCCGGGTATCCGTCAACACCTCATTTCCGGGATTGAAAGTGGAAGGGGAAGTGTTCGCCCGCTCTCCATTGCGCCGGGTACCAGGATCTCGCACCATACCCATATGGGCGGTGAATTGGCCTTGGTTATCAAGGGTGCCTGTGAGGTTGAGATAGGCATCTTTGAGAGCGGCGACTTGGCAGACCTGGATGATTCAGTTGAGCATCAACCGGTGGTGGCTGGCGACGAGCCCTGTATCTGTCTCATCGCCAGCGACGACAAGCTGCGCTTCTCAGGCGTATTCAGCCGCGTGTTGCATCCGCTGATAGGTATCTGATCGCAGTGCAATAGACGCAAACGAAACAGCTTACATATCGTCGCAGATATGTCCGGCCTCCCGGTCTTCCTCAGTCGGAGGCATGAAGGGCTGAGGCATAGCGGCCATTGCACCTTGCATAAGCTCGCTGCATTTCCTTATCTCTTTCATTTTTGGGTCGTTGTGCATCTGTTTGCCGTATTTCATCGCAGTGCTCATTGCCTCATCGCGCTTGCCTGCAGCGCACAGGGCCTTTATCTCGGACTCCATTTTTCTGCCTTTGGCCTCAATCTCGTCAAAGGTCGCCTTGTCAAACTTGCTGAAACACGCCTGTGCCTTCTGGGCATCGAGCATCATCTGTTGCATCTGCTGTTCGTTCATGCCGGGTGCGGCATGTGCGCTTTGAGCGAGAAACATGATTGTAAAAGCACTGTATGAGAGAAGCTGTTTGATAGATGATTTCATTACTTTCACCGGTTTATTGTTGATTGATTCGAAATGCTGCTTGTCAGGTTAGCGTATTTGTCTGCAAACTCAAATAATCACTCAATGCATGATAATGAATTTACGGCAACAATACCCGCACTTTACAGCTGGAACATAGTGGGTGATACATCCACGTCGAGGGGTGTATCACACTTTTTTCAGACGACTGCATTGCTTGACCCGATAGGCAAATCTGCTTCGATCAAGCCCCCTTTTGCTTCTGTGGTATCCGCTACCTTCGCAGAATCGATAGCCGCGGGGATCTGCGCCGTGATGCGAAAGTTTTTGCAGTGTGTGCTGGCGCTATAGACAACAATGGAGGTCGCTTCGTCCGGGGATGCGAACTTTGCTCGGTAGGGAATCTCGTCACAATACTGTGCAGCCTCACCGATCTATGCCACTGAGCATTTTCCGAAGGAAAAACTTGACATATGGGCAATACGTGTATATACACTAATGTATGCCCGGAAAGAGACAGACCTGTGATCTGAACATGTGCCGCGAAATTGGCCAGCATTGTGCCATGTTCAACCTGCGCAAGGCGTCGCGTGCTTTGACCCAAGTCTACGAGGAGATCATGAAACCCAGTGGCGTATTGCCAAATCAGTTCACCCTGCTGGTAGTGACCCGAGCCATGGGGCCGGTGACGATATCCAGGATGGCGGACGTATTGGTGATGGACCGTACCACCCTGACACGAAATTTGCGGCCCCTCGAACGGGATGGGCTGGTCACGGTAAAACCCGGTCAGCGTGACAAGCGCTCGCGCGAGGTCGATTTGACGAAGAAAGGAGTGAGGCGCCTGGAACAGGCTCTACCTCTGTGGCAGGAGGCACAACAGAGGATCAGAACGTCCTTGGGCGGTAGCCGTCTTGAGCGATTGATCGGGGATCTGACGGCTGTTGTGCACAGCGCGGCAGCGGTTTGAATGGTATTTCCGTAGCGTTTATATGTGTATATACACTAATAGGGGTTGCCGATGAACGCGGGCTACCTTTGTCGCCAACGTGACAGGATCCTGGGGCTGGGTGCGGTCGGTAAAAAGCCTATGCCACGGCAAGGGGACTGCATACTCGAGCGAAGATAGTGCATGGGCGAAATCCCATGGCGAATCCTGTGCCTATGGCATCTGTCGAGACTGACTACGCTTGATTCACCTGTATTGCATAAGGAGGGCTCAATGAAGATAACTTTCTATCGCATTCTGCTGGGTATAGGCGCATTTCTTATGTTTTTTCGATTTGGTGGACCGGCATTGATCCATGGAACCACGGGACCTGGGCCTTTTGCTGAAGTTTGGGTGGAGCCTGGAAACGCAACAAGTCTGTTGTTGGATGCGGATCTTCGTTTTTTTGGTGCTTTGATCCTGGGTATGGGTCTGATCATGGTCTGGCTCATGTTGAATGTCGAGCGTGGCAAGGATGTTTTGAGAATCGTTGCGGGTGCGGTTCTGCTTGGGGCCGTGGCGCGTATCTATGCGTTGTTTCAGTTCGGATCGGCGGGCATGGCCGGGACCGTCCCGATTGTGATTGAACTACTCCTCCCCCTAGTATTGATTTTGCTGCATGCATCGATTGCTCGAGATACCCGGCCGATCTGACTGCGATGCGCTATGCAGTTTAAGTATTATTTGTATGGGTTGATTCAACCCGCAGCCTTGTTGTGTGGCGTGCCTCTGTAGAACAGGGGAGATTGGACTCATCATAGGGAGATTAGGTCAATGACTGCGAAAGCTGTGAGAAACGAGCACCGTCCAACTGTATTGATCACCGGCGGCTCAAAGGGTATTGGATTCGAATTGGCAAAGCAGTTCGCCGTTCACGGGTATGATCTTGTCTTGGTGGCGAGAAATGAAGACGACCTCAGGCATGCAGCGGAACAGTTGGAGAATGCATATGGCTGTGATGTGGCATGCAGCCCGTTTGATTTGACCGCGGAAGGTGGCTTCACCGAGCTGTATGAGCAGGTGAATGCAATGGGTATTGAGGTGGATGTTCTTGTTAACAATGCGGGAATCGGCGATGTTGGGTGTTTTGCGGAGAGTGATCTCGATCGTCAGCTTGTTATGCTGCAGCTCAACATCAATGCGCTTACCGCGCTCACACGGCTGTTTCTCCCGGGTATGATCGAGCGCGGCGGTGGACGAATATTGAATGTCGCCTCGCTGGCTGCCTATTTTGCGGGAGGTGCCAACTGGGCGACCTATGTGGCCTCGAAACACTATGTGCTCGCATTCAGTCGCGGTCTCGCACAGGAGCTTGCGGGTACGGGGGTCAAGGTCACGGCGTTATGCCCTGGGCCAACGGCCACGGCATTTGTCACTGCAGCGGGCGCGAGTGATATGCCGATGTACCGCTGGATTCCGAGGCTCTCCCCATCGAAGGTGGCGGCCGCTGGGGTTCGTGCCACCCTGGCGGGGCGTACCACTGCGATACCCGGGGTGTTGAACAGGGTGTTGGCCTTCCTTGGCGAACTGCCGCCCCGGGCGATTGCCCAGTCGGTGTTCGGTTTGCTCTCGCGCAGTTCTTCACCCGCTTCCACGACAACTGGCAGGGTGTCCTGACATGCTGCAGCCGTGCAGCGTGAGAGCCGAAACTGGGAGCTGGCAATGCAGCTATCAAGCCTGCCCCTGTTGATAGCGGTCATATTCGGATTTGTCTGGTTTCTTGTCAGCAGGCTGCATCGGCGGGGGATACTGACTTCCTCCCAACGTGACCAGCTTGCGTTATTGATTATGACGCTTCTGGCATGGGGGCTGTTTGTCGGTTACCAGTCGAGCATGGGAGGTTTCAACGAGGGCTTTTTGAATAGCCTGCCGGGGTACTGGATACCCTATGTACCGGTGTTCATCGCGACTACCATGGTGCTGCTTCTGACTCCGCTCAGGGAGGGGTTGAGAGTATTGGTGGATGAGACGCCGGCCTATTGGCTGAGCGGAATGCATATCCTCAGAATTCTTGCCCTGGGAACCCTGATCAAGGCATCGAAGGAGCTCTTTCCCCAGCTGTTTGCCTGGTTTGTGGGAGGGCCGGACCTGCTGTTCGGGCTCTCGGCCATCCTTGTGACCCTGTTGGCGAGAGCGGGAATGGCGACTGATCGCTTTCTTCTTTTCTGGCACCTCGTCGGTGCGGTGGCGATCGTGCTTCCGGTCGCCGGTCTGATGCATATATTCATGGCGGAACCGCTGTTTGCGGAACTCTTTATGTTTCCCATGGTGATGGCTCCGGCACTGGTGGTTCCCACCTTGGTTATGCTGAATCTGCTGGTGGCTTGGCGGTTATGGGAAAAAACAGTTGTGAGACAGAGAGCCAGTAATCGTGAAACCCGCCGATGATCCTCTTTGCAGGGGTCCAGGTGACTGGCGCAAAGTGTGTCTTGGTGGCATGCGCGCGATAACGCCTGGCTCCACCGCTGGCTGATTCGCCTCCGTTTTCCTTTCTGGTTTGAACATAGCGAAGGGTGTTTTGTCCTACTATCCTAGGTTGTAAATCTTTGACCTGAAAATGATTGGCTGATGCTGCTTCAGCTCGGGGAGTGCGGCGTAGCCATGCAGTAGTGACCGAAGCCATCGTTTCAGGAAAGATGAAACATAATTGCTCTATGGATAGCGGCACCCGGAGGCGCTGTATGATCAGACTCGAAGTTAACGGTTCAAACCAGGTCCTCGATATCGATCCGGGCACGCCCCTGTTGTGGGCGCTGAGGGATCACATCGGTCTTACCGGCACAAAATTCGGCTGCGGCATTGCGCAGTGCGGCAATTGCACGGTTCATCTCGACGGCGAGCCGGTTCGCTCCTGCATCACCCCCGTGTCGGAGGCGATAGGCAGGCAGGTAACCACGATCGAGGGTTTGGACTCCAACGCGGGCAAGGCTGTGCAGGCGGCATGGCGCGAACTGGAGGTCGTGCAGTGCGGCTACTGCCAGTCGGGTCAGATCATGTCGGCTGCGGCCCTGCTCGAGCGCAAGCCAAGCCCAACCGACGCGGATATCGATGCTGCCATGCAGGGCAATCTCTGCCGCTGTGCCACCTATGTGCGGATTCGCGCCGCCATCAAGGCGGCAGCGAACAAGTCTGCCCAGGTTGCAGGGAGGAAAATGGGATGAAGAACGAGTGGATAGCCAATCTGAGTCGCCGACGTTTCCTCGCGGCGGGTGTCGCCAGCGCAGCCGGCTTGACCCTGGGCATCATGCCCGTCAGCCGTGCGGAGATGCGTAAATCGGGCCCGGGTTTTGCCGGATCGGCACCGCTTGCAGACGGCTCCTTTCAACCCAATGCCTTTCTGCGCATCGGCACCGACAACCAGGTCACCGTTATCTCCAAGCATCTGGAGATGGGACAGGGGACCTACACCGGCATGGCGACCCTGGTGGCGGAGGAGCTGGATGCCGCCTGGGAGCAGGTCGAGGTGGTGGGTGCCCCGGCGGATGCGGGGCGTTACAAGAATCTGTTCTGGGGCGAGGCCCAGGGAACCGGTGGCAGCACCGCCATAGCCAACTCCTGGCAACAGATGCGCAAGGCGGGCGCCGCGGCACGGCAGATGCTGGTGGAGGCTGCGGCGGAGCAGTGGCAGCTGAAGGCGGATGAGATCGAGGTGCAGGCGGGCGTGCTGAGTCATTCCGCCAGCGGACGCAGCGCCAATTTCGGCGAGCTGGCGGAGGCCGCAGCACGTCGGCCGGTACCCGAGGATGTGTTGCTCAAGGATCCGGACGAGTTCCGCCTCATCGGCAAGCGTCTTCCGCGCAAGGACAGCCCGGAAAAGACAGATGGCAGTGCACGCTTCACCATCGATGTGAAACTCCTCGAAATGTATACCGCGGTGGTGGCCCATCCCCCACGCTTCGGTGCCAAGGTGCGCAGTTTTGACGACAAGGCCGCCAGAAAGGTCAAAGGCGTCAAACAGGTGCTGCAGATCCCATCCGGCGTTGCGGTGGTGGCGGACGACTTCTGGAGTGCCAAGCAGGGCAGGGATGCGTTGCAGGTTGAGTGGGACGAGAACGAGGCCTTCAAACAGAGCTCCACCGAGATACTCGATGACTATCGTGAGCTGGCGAAGCGGCCCGGTACGGTTGCGCGCAACCAGGGCGACAGCGGGGCGGCGATGGCCGCCGCGAAAAAGTTCATCGAGGCCGAATACAGCGTGCCCTTCCTCGCCCATGCGCCAATGGAGCCGATGGACTGCGTGGTACGCATCGATGCCTCGGGTTGCGAGATCTGGAACGGCGAGCAGATGAACACCGGGGATCAGATGGCGGTGGCCGGGCTGCTGGGATTGCAGCCGCAACAGGTACGTATCAATATGCTCTACGCCGGCGGATCCTTCGGCCGTCGCGCCAATCCCAAGGCCGATTATGTCCTCGAGGCGGTGCATATCGCCAAGATGATGCCGCCGGGGACCCCGGTCAAGCTGATCTGGAGCCGGGAGGACGATATGCGTGGCGGTTACTACCGGCCACTCTATCTGCACAAACTCAAAGCGGGACTGGATGGAGAGAACCGGCCCCTGGCCTGGCAGCAGCGTATCGTCGGCCAGTCGATACTGGCGGGTACCCCCTTCGAGTCGGTGATGGTCAAGGACGGTGTGGATCAGACCTCGGTGGAGGGCGCGGCGAACATGCCCTACGCCCTGAAGAACATCCACATCGATCTGCACTCGCCGCAACTGCAGGTGCCGGTGCTCTGGTGGCGCTCCGTAGGCTCCACCCATACCGCCTTCGCGGTGGAGTGTTTCCTCGATGAACTGGCGGTAGCGGCGGAGAAGGATCCCGTGGCCTTTCGCCGTGAGCTCCTGGTGGATCACCCGCGCCACCTCGGGGTGCTGAACCTAGCCGTGGAGAAGGCGGGCTGGGACGAGCCCCTTGGGCGCAATCGCGGCCGCGGGGTGGCGGTACACGAATCCTTCAACTCTTATGTCGCGCAGGTGGCGGAGGTCACGGTTCGGCGTGGGGTCATCTATGTCGATCGGGTGGTGATCGCTGTGGACTGCGGCGTGCCGGTCAATCCAGATGTTATCGAGGCGCAGATGGAGGGTGGCATGGGTTATGGCCTGGCAGCCACCCTGGCCAGTGAACTGACCTTCAGGGAGGGGCGGGTCCTGCAGTCGAACTTCCACGACTACCAGACCCTGCGCATCGATCAGATGCCCGAGGTGGAGGTCTATATCGTACCCTCCACCGAGCCGCCTACCGGTGTCGGTGAACCGGCAACGCCGGTAATCGCACCGGCGGTAGCCAATGCGGTCTATGCAGCGACGGGTCAGCGATTGCGCCAACTTCCGTTACGGCCTGCTTGAGGGGCTGTTCCTTGAGTGAACTCGTGCAGGCGGAAGACTGGGAGGTGTTAACCAAGGCAGTCGAATGGCTGCGCGAGGGGAAGCGCGTGGCCCTGGCGACAGTGACCGAGACCTGGGGCTCCTCACCCCGGCCTCCCGGATCGCTGATGGCGATGCATGACGGGGGACACTTCTTCGGCTCGGTCTCGGGCGGTTGTGTCGAGGAGGCGTTGATCAACCGCTTTTGCGGGGGAGAACTGGCCACTGCGCTGCCGACCTCGGTGGGGTTCGGTGTCGACAGCCAGGAGGCCGCGCGGCTCGGACTGCCCTGTGGCGGCCGGGTACAGATCAGTGTCGAGCCACTCGATTGTGTCGCCTCCATCGAGGAGCTCCTGCAGCGCATGGAGCGGGGCGAGCTGGTGGCCCGGCGTTTATCCCATGACACCGGCGAGGTGACCCTGGGCGATGGTGCCGGCTGTCCGGAGTTGAGCCTGTCGGATGGGAGCCTGATCAAAGTCTTTGGTAGCGCCTGGCAGCTACTGCTGATCGGGGATGGTCAGTTGGCCCGTTACCTGGCCAGGATGGCGCGCATGCTCGACTACCGGGTGACGATCTGCGATCCCCGGGAGGCGTTCGCCGATCCCGATCCGCTGCCCGATGTCCGCTACACCCGGCGCATGCCCGATGATGCGGTGCGAGCGCTGGCCTCGAGACCGCGCACCGCGGTGGTGACCCTGGCCCACGATCCGAAACAGGACGACATGGCATTGATCGAGGCCCTCGAGACCAATGCCTTCTACATCGGTGCGCTTGGCTCGATACGCTCCGCCGCAAAACGAAATCAGCGTTTGTCGAACATGGGCTGCACGCCGCGACAGCTGCAACGCATTCGAGGCCCGGTCGGTCTGGCGATCGGCAGCAAGCGGCCCTCAGAGATCGCCCTCTCCATCATCGCCGAGATAACCGCGACCCGGAACAGTAGGCTGGAACCCGATAGCAAGGCCGCGGCAGAGGCATGATTTGAGAAGCCTCGATTGCCTGCGCAGTTGAGTCGGGCAATATCCGGGATCCGTTTGCTCAGTTGCTCCCCGCAGGTTTCCATGGCTGCGGCAATCCAGGTTAAGATCAGTTATGGAATTCTGGCAGATCCTTGTCCTGGCCCTTGTCGGTGTCGCCGCCGGCTGGCTCAATGTGATGGCGGGGGGCGGTTCCCTGCTGACCGTCCCGGTGATGCTGTTCATGGGCGTCCCCGGGCCCGTTGCCAACGGCACCAACCGCATCGCCATCCTGGCGCAGAACATCACCGCGGTCACGGCCTTTCGCCGCCGCGGCTACTCGGATTTCAAGCTCGGGCTGAGTCTCGCTGCGGCCGCCTCCCTGGGTGCTGTGGGCGGGGCCTCCGTGGGTGTGCATCTGGAAGGGGAGTGGTTCGACCGTGTCCTTGCGTTGGTGATGATCGCTGTCATGGTGCTGATGGCTACCGGGCATGACAGGGTAAAGCCGATCGACGGCGAGGCCGAGGCAAAAAACCTCGCCGCGGGACATCTGCTCATGGTCGGCGCCGGTTTCTGGGGCGGTTTCATCCAGATAGGCGTAGGTTTCATCCTCATGCCGATCCTGCACAGGGTCATGCATTTGGACCTGGTGCGGGTCAATATGCACAAGGTCCTGATCGTCCTGGTCTACACCGTGATAGCCCTGATCGTCTTCAGCTCGCAACTGGAACTGCTGTGGTGGACCGGGCTTGGACTGGCTGTTGGCAACTCCATCGGCGGCTGGCTGGGGGCGCACACCACCATCAGCCACGGAGAGACATTGATCCGCAGGGTGCTCTATCTTGCGCTATCAGCCTTTATTGTGAAACTGCTGTTTTTCTAAGCGCGGGTCCCCACTTCCACGCGGTCCGCGCGTGGCGGGCAAGGCTCCGGAACCGGACCGGTCGAAGAACCAGGCATATTGGGGAATGCCGATAGTTTTCTGTTGATCCGGAAAAGCGACAACCTCCGGTTCAATGCGGTCACAGGGACGCGTATAATCGTCAACACGAGGGTGGCGGTTATTCCAGCCAGGATAGTTCTTTACCCTATGGCTTAGATATCATGGAACTGGCTTGGGTGGGATACGAACACGTTTATCTAAATCCGGGTGATTGGCCCAAAGACCACCAATACGGGGACCAGGTGTCACGCTGCTTTCATTGAGGGTATCTGCTGCAGGCGGCGTTGTTCATTGGATGAGAACATTTACAGTACAATTGGCGTGTTATCATAAATTTTTTTGCCGACGGCATTTCACACATTAGGTGCCGTCCACACAACCATCATAATTGAATAAAGGGTTTCGAACATGAGTGAAAATGAAATTACGGCACTATTCGATGAGTGGAATAGTGCGCTACAGACTGGAGATCCCAAAAAAGTCGCGGCGCTCTATGCAAGCAATGGCATTCTACTTCCGACCGTGTCCAATAAGGTCCGTCACAACCACGAAGAAATCGAGGACTATTTTGTTCATTTTCTTGCCAAAGGACCGGTGGGTAAGATAGATGAGGCAAACGTTCGCACCTTTGGCCAACTGGCCATCAACTCAGGCATCTATACCTTTACTTTCAAGGACGGTGCCGTCGTGCCGGCACGATTCACCTTCGTATACGGCTGGAACGGTGAACGCTGGATGATTTTGGAACACCACTCTTCACAAATGCCGGAATAACCAAAGCTCGCAAACATGCCTGGCGATCCGGATGCGGGTGAGGGTAAACAGCTATAGCTGATCCGGAGCGCCAGCGTTTAAATAAAGCCTCTGCCTGTAGCGGACAAAAAAACAATCAGAAAGTAGAGATGAGGAGTATACGGACTATGAAAATGTGTCTGTCGTTCTCACTTGTAACCGCCTTAACCGCTCTCTGCACTGGCATGCAGGTCGCCGCCGAACCGGCCAACGTGGTTGTCTTGGCGTCCGAAGTCGTATGGGAGCAACTAAATCCCGCTCGCGGCGACAAGAGTCCGCAAGCCGGAACGCTTTGGGGCGATCGTAATGGCGAACTGCCAACAGGCTTCCTCGCCAGGTTTGTGGATGGCTTTTCGTCACCACCGCATATTCACAATGTCACCTACCGCGCAGTCGTCATCAGCGGTGGCATTCACAACGATGACCCTGGTGCGGCTGCCATGTGGATGCCCGCCGGTTCTTTCTGGACCCAGCCGAAAGGTGAAGTGCACATTACCGCAGCCAAGGGTAGAACCAATGTGGCGCTGGTGGAAATTGATAAGGGGCCCTATCTTGTGCTTCCTGCAGAGAAGGCGTTTGACAGTGGAGAAAGACCGATTAATGTGGATGCCTCCAACATTGTTTGGGTCGATCCCCCCGGAACGCCTGCATCTTCAAGCGGTCCAAAGATAGCCTATCTTTGGGGCAACCGGCAGAAGGGAGGGTCGAACGGCACCTTTGTCAAGCTGCCGGCAGGATTTGCGGGGAAGATACAAAGCAGCGGCTCGAACTTCCGCGCCGTGCTGATCAAAGGTCAACTACACTACCAAGCTAGTGAAACAGAGGTTAAGACCCTGGAACCGGGCAGTTATTTTGCCTCGAAGGGGACGTCGACGCATCCTGTGTCATCTGTGGCCGGAGGGGAGAGCGTCATTTACATACGCACCAATGGCAACTACCACGCCACTCCAAACTAAGGGGGAATACGCCTGCGCTCATGCAAAGTGTTGTCAATGGCAAACAGGCGCATAGCAAGAAAAATTAACGCCTATAGGTCTAGTCGCTACGCTCCGCAATCTGCTGCGTTTGGCATTCTATAGTTAAGGAGAAAATCATGAGAACAAACAAGATGTTGATCTCCCTCGCCTTGCTTGGCACATTTGCGTTACATGCCGAAGAGAAAGAGATGGATGTCCTCTTCACTTCGAAAACCCTGACTCCGGAAGCAGCATTGTCCGTTGCCCGGTCAGCACTTGAAAGCTGCCGTGAATCCGGGTTTCAGGTTTCGGTTGCAGTAGTCGATGCAGGAGGCAATTTACAGGTCGTGTTGCGAGACAAGCTGGCAGGTGTATCGTCATCGGAAGGCGCAATCCTGAAGGCAAAGACTTCGGTCAGTTTCCGTTCCGCGACAACTTCACTCGCAGATGCGGTAAATTCAAATATTGAGGCGTCAGGTATCAAGCAGCTGCCGGGTATTTTGGTGTTGGGTGGCGGGGTAACTATTCAAGCTTCTGGTTCAATGGTTGGCGCCGTGGGTGTTGCCGGCGCACCTGACGGAAAGGCCGATGAAAAATGCGCCTTGGATGGGATAGAGACTATACAAGAGCTATTGGAGTTTGCCGACTAAACAATCTCCAACGAACGCATCAACCCGGCAAATGGTTTCCGTCGCACTTTGTAGACGGCAGATGAACGAGACACTCTATTGACGACCGGCATACTTCCGTGAGAATGGTGGCGTGATCAGCTATTCCTGGGCGCCAAGGCGAACTGGTAACAGCCTGTGTCACTGAGTTGAACTGTCAACCGTAAATATGGCATTTGCGTAACATTAAGAGTAATCCGCAATAGCGGATTTGCGGACAGTCTAAGAAAATTGAAAGTGATAGCTGATAACAACTGCACAGGCAAGAGAGGGGATGGATAGAGTATGAAGCCCGGATTGTTCATGCCTGGCAAGTATTCGTGGCTGCCAAGAGAAAAAGCTTGAGAGACGTGCAGCTCCACTTGGCCGTCACTCATTGGGACGTTAAACTTCACTGCGAGCATTATAAAATCATTGGCTGCAGCGACCGCATGTTGGTGGGGGCATTATGAAAATCCGTACATTACTATTGCTATTGATTACACACGGCATCGTGGGTGTGGCGGGGTTTGGCCTGGGCATCTATGCGCTACCCATTCTTACCGCCCCGCCAGCCCCCAGTGAATCGGAAGTCATGGCAATGTCTTCACAAGCCAAGTACACAGCTCAATTCAGGAGGGACCTGAAAGACAGCGACACCCTGCATTGGGGAGAAGGTACGGTGTCGGTGGGCGCGAAGGCCATCACGCTCATGGGCGAGCTTGCCCCCGGTCCGGATTACAAGCTCTATCTCTCTCCGGAGTTCGTAGAGACCGAATCGGACTTCAATCGACTGAAACCTAGCATGGTTCAAGTGGGGGACGTCAAGACATTCGAGAATTTCGTGGTAGATGTTCCGCCAACCATCGATCCGGCAAATTACACCAGCGTAATTGTCTGGTGTGAATCATTCGATCAATTCATAACATCCGCAAAGTATCAATAAGCTGCGCAACCTTGGTGAACAATCCCCAGTGATCCTAATCGGCTTCATTGATCGCGGCTGGTCTTGATACTTATACAGCGGAACAGCGGTAAATAGCGATCTTCAATGGGTTTCGTGATGAATATCACAGCAGGCGGTTTCAGCGGGGCATGACAGAGATCCATGGCATACTGCTCGCGGCGGGTAGCGGTAGGCGCTTCGGCCGCCCCAAGTTGCTCGATCCGCTTCCCTCCGGTGAGTCGATGGCTGCTGCGGCAGCGCGTAACCTGGTGAGTGCTCTCCCCAACGCCCTGGCAGTCATCCGGCCAGGGGATCATCAATTGGCGCAAACCTTCGAAACCCTGGGTCTGGTGGTGGTGGAAAACAGTGAGGCGCAACAGGGAATGGGCGGGAGCCTGGCCAGGGGCATAGGGGCCAGCGCCGATGCCTCGGGTTGGGTGGTGGCCCTGGCCGACATGCCCTGGATCCTGCCGGAGACGATCCTCTCAGTGGCCCGGGCGTTGCAAGGGGGGGCGTCCATCGCAGCTCCCGCTTATCGGGGGCGCCGTGGTCATCCGGTAGGTTTCTCGCGACAGTGGCGGGAGCCTTTGCAGATGTTGCGGGGGGATATGGGCGCGCGCCAACTGCTGACGGCCCACCCGGATGAGCTGGTGTTGCTACCCACCGATGATTCCGCTGTGCTGCTCGATATCGATCACAAACACGACCTGGGGCTTGCCGACCCCTAGTCGTCCGGCCACCTGTGATGCGCCGGAAAGCGTCCGTCGGCTTCGGGAATCAGGCCCTCATCCGCGAGTCTGCGGTACTGTCTCTCGTTACCCGGGTAGTCGGCGATCCGCCGTTGTCCGGTGATCAGTCGATACCAGGGAAGATCGCTTCCCCTGGGGAGGCTGCGCAGCCAGGCCAGTACCTGGCGTACATGGACACCGCAGAGCCTGGCTATATCGCCGTAGCTGCAGTATCGACCCGGTGGGATCGATGCCAGGGTAGTGTAGAAAATGATCCGCATCTCATCCTTGGCCTGAGTGCTGTTTCTATTCATCACTGCCGATCTCACGCGCACAATCCCTGTTGCCGCCGAGCAGAAGTTCTGCCGCCTTGCCGAACAGTGATTCCGGCTTTTTGGATCGAACCTGCTTCGGCGATTTACCGGTATTGCATTTATATGCCTTACTGAATGATGTGGCCGAATGGTAACCGCACTGTTCAGCGATCTGTTCGATCCCCAGTCGGGTGGTTTGCAGAAGTTGGGTGGCCTCTTCCATGCGCCAGGCGGTGAGGTACTTGATAGGTGGCATGCCTATGAGGTCGTGAAACCTGTTGGCGAATGCTGTGCGGCTCATGCCGATCTCCTGGGCCAAACCCTCCAATGTCCAGGATTGGCCGAATCGGGTATGGATCAGGAGCAGGGCGTGACTGATCCTGGGGTCGTTGAGGGCCGCCAGATAACCTGTCGACAATCCGCCGGCAAAGTGGCTGCGCAACAGATGCAACAGCATCAATCGCGCCAGGTCGCAGAGTGCAAGCGTACGACCGGGATAGTCATTATCGACCTCCACCAGGGTTGCGTCGATGATATGGCCCACACCCTCAGTGACCGGATTGTTACGGGCATCGAGCAGCACGACAAGATCCGGCAGGTCATTCAGCAGCAGCTCCGCAGCGGCGGATTCGAACACATAGTACCCGCACAAGACGCTGGTGGCAGAGTTGTCGGTGTCGGAACTCACCGGACGATTCACCAGGTTTGTATCCGGTGGCGTGGGTTGGTTCGACAGGGTGTGGGGCAGGTCGCGGGGTATCAGCACCAAATCACCGGCATGCAGTTCTTTGGGTTTACTGTTCGGCATATGCACCCAGGCGCTTCCCTTGTCGATCAGATGGAAGGGAACGCGGCCCGATCCGGAGGTATCAATGGCCCAGTTTCCGCTATAGCTCTGATGTTTGAAGATCTGCGCATCGAACCGGACCCTGGAGAGGAAATGGGTCATGGCATCCTCGTGGATGTCGTTGCTTAGTGGATTCATGGGCAACTTCTTGTGGATTGTGTACGAACGGTATTGGATTCTGAACGAATCATCATAGATAGTTCAAAGATGCTAGGCTAGTCTTTTTACCACAAGATTCACAAACAACAGTAATAAAAACAATTATATGCTGCTCAACCCGTGCTTTGTCCGGTTTGACAGCGATGCATGCCATTTAAAAACAACCCGGCTTATAACCGGGATTGCCATGTCGTTGCGCCTAGCGACAAGAACAATAATCAACTTAAAAATCAGGATCTCACCATGAATAAAACCGCAATTCTCTCCTGGTCTGAACTGGAGCCGCTCAATCCAACTTATGCGCTTGTGGCCGGTGTCGATCTGGTTGTTGTCCGCTGGCAGGAGGGTGATCAGGTCTCGGTTCTCTACGGTCGATGCGCCCATCGCGGCGCCCTCATGGCCGATGGCCGAATAGAGGGGGAGAATATCATCTGCGGCGTGCACGATTGGGATTACGGCTACAAGTCTGGTGTCAGTTCCTACAATCCTGCCGAGAAACTGCATCGCTTTACTGCCTGGGTGGAAGAGGGTCGGGTATGGGTGGATGAGGATGAGGTAGAGGCTTGGGCGGAGAAGAATCCCCAACCCTATGACCGGGAGCAATACCAGGGGTTGTACAAGGACCTACACGGAGGTAAGGAAGAACCTCATTACAAATACATACAGCACCTGGCCGAACATGGTTTATCCAGGGTGGGACACCACGGCCGGGTGAGTGCCATGGGTGTGCCCCGGGACGAACTGCCCGGTTGGGAGCAGATCCAGCTATTGACGGCACAGTTGTATCGGGTTCCGTTGCTGGACGACCACCCTGTGGGTACTGAAGTGGTGATCGGCCCCAATGCCAACAAGCCATTGCGGTTGGAACGCCCCCTGTTCGTCTCCGATATGAGCTTCGGCGCACTCTCGGAGGAGGCCAAGGTGGCGCTGGCCAGGGGAGCGGAATTGGCAGGTACCGGGATATGCTCCGGCGAGGGTGGCATGCTGCCGGACGAACAGGCCGCCAACAGCCGCTATCTCTATGAGCTCGCATCAGCCCGATTCGGCTATTCCATGGATAAGGTACAACAGTGCCAGGCCTTTCATTTCAAGTGTGGTCAGGGTGCCAAGACCGGTACCGGGGGCCATCTGCCGGGGAATAAGGTCAAAGGACGGATAGCGGAAGTGCGTGGACTGGAAGAGGGAGAGTCGGCCATATCGCCATCCCGCTTTCCGGATTGGGAGAGTATCGATGATTACCGTCGATTCGCCGATAAGGTGCGTGAGAAGACCGATGGTATACCGATTGGCGTCAAGCTCTCCGCCCAGCATATCGAAAGGGATATCGAGGCCGCTCTGCGGATCGGGGTGGATTACATCATTCTGGACGGGCGGGGCGGTGGCACCGGCGCTGCGCCCCTGATCTTTCGCGACAATATTTCGGTTCCCACCATACCGGCGTTGGCGCGGGCCCGGCGCTATCTGGACCAGCAGGGCCGCAGTGACGTCTCTCTGGTCATTACCGGCGGCCTGAGACTGCCGGCCGATTTTATCAAGGCGATGGCATTGGGCGCCGATGCGATTGCGGTTTCAAACTCGGCATTGCAGGCCATCGGCTGTCTCGGCATGCGCGCCTGTCACACCAACAATTGCCCGGTAGGAATCGCTACTCAGAAACCGGAATTACGCCGCCGCCTGAAGATAGAGAAGGGTGCCGCGCAGCTGAATAACTTCATGCGTGCCTCCACGGAGCTGATGCAGGTGATGGCGAGGGCCTGTGGTCACGATCATCTCGGAGGATTCTGTATCGATGATCTGACCACATTCGACCGTGAAATGGCCCATCTTACCGGGATCGCCTATGCAGGCATCTCTTTGGATTGACTGGAACCGAGTGCCGGTTCGAGGAGAGACTATGAGTGATAGCAACACGACCTTGGTGTGGCACAAGGTGCTCTCCAGGGATGAACTGCCGGAAGGGCGTGTCACCTCCGTTACATGCAGGAAAAAGACCCTGTGCATGAGTCACCACCAAGGGCAATACGGCGCATTGGACAACAAATGCCCGCACCAGGGAGGCCCTCTGGGGGAAGGTTCCATCGAAAACGGATTGCTGCGCTGCCCCTGGCACGGCTGGGATTATGATCCGATCAGCGGAAAGGCGCCGGGATTCGATGACGGGGTTGAAGCGTTTCCGGTTGAGATCCGGGACGATGGAATCTATGTGGGCCTGCCTCCGGAAGCAAACCATATCCAGACGGTGGGTGATCTAATGATGGAGACCATGACCAACTGGGGGATCAGGCAGGTCTTCGGCATGGTGGGGCATTCAAACCTGGGTGTCGCCGACGCCCTGCGCATTCAGCAGCAGGCGGGTCGTCTCAATTACTACGGCATCCGTCATGAAGGGGCGGCCGCCTTTGCCTGTTCCGCCTATGGCAAGCTCACCGGCCGGCCTGCAGCCTGCCTGGCAATTGCCGGGCCTGGGGCCACCAACCTGCTGACCGGTCTGTGGGACGCCCACGTGGACCGTGCCCCGGTGATAGCACTCACCGGTCAGGTGGAGACCCAGGTGTTGGGTCCCGGCGCATTCCAGGAGATCGACCAGGCCGGTGCGTTCGGTAAGGTCGCTCAATGGTCGCAGACAGTGCTCCACAACAGCCGCCACACGGAATTGATGAATCTGGCCTGTAAGAGCGCCATCCTGAATCGGAGTGTCTCCCATCTGATCTTTCCCGACGAGGTTCCCAAACGGGAACTGACCGATACGCCTGCCGTGGGGTCGCCGGAAGGGCGCCTGCCCTCACGTAACATCACGCCTCCGGAGGAGGCGCTGCAGGCAGCCATCGACCTGTTGCGTAACAGCAGACGCCCGCTAATTGTCGTCGGTCATGGCGCACGATTCCAGATGGAGTCTGTCACCAAGCTGGCGGAACAGTTGCATGCGCCTGTCATCACCACCTTCAAGGGCAAGGGACAGATCCCGGACAGCCATCCCTTGGCGGGCGGTGTGCTGGGCAGGAGTGGTACCCCTATCGCCAGCTGGTTGATGAACGAATCCGACTGCCTGCTGGTATTCGGTGCCAGCTTCAGCAACCACACCGGTATTACACCGAAAAGGCCGACCATCCAGGTGGATTACGATCTCATGACCCTGGCTAAGTTTCATCCGATCGATGTGCCGGTCTGGGGTGAAATCGGTGTGACGGCCACTGTGCTCTCGCAAGCCTTGGCAAACGATCTGGATACCGAGGATCAGCGTGGCGACGTGGCCGAGCGTTGGGCTATCTGGCGTGAGGAGAAAAAACGCCGCACCCGGGACGACCGCGGCCAGGGCGTCAATGCCGCCATCCTGTTCGAAGAGCTGGGGCGGACGGTCGATGCGGACGCCATCATCGCGGTGGACGTGGGTAACAACACGTACTCCTTCGGGCGTTATTTCGAGTGTGAACGCCAGGCCGTACTGATGTCCGGTTACCTGGGTTCCATCGGCTTCTCCTTTCCCGCGGCAATGGGCGCCTGGGCGGCCACCCAGGAGGATGATCCCTATTTCAAGGATCGCCAGGTGGTTTCGGTGTCCGGTGACGGCGGGTTTGGTCAATATCTGGCGGAGATCAATACAGCCGTGAAATACGCGATGAACATCACCCACATCCTGATGAATAACGGTGAGCTGGGAAAGATCAGCAAGGAGCAGCGGGCAGGCAATTGGGAGGTGTGGCAGACCGGTCTGCACAACCCGAACTTCGCCGAGTATGCACAGCTCTGCGGTGCCATGGGTATTCGTGTTGCCGATTCGACAGCGTTGAACGATGCGCTGACAAAGGCCTTGAGCCATCCCGGACCGGCGCTGGTCGAGGTGATGACCGATGTGGATTTGGTCTAGCGGGGTATGGGCGGATCATGAGTGAAGCGATACTGCTTTTCATCCTCCTGGGCATAGCCCTGTTTGCCCTGTTTTCTGGGCCGATCAGCCGTAGCAGTCTGACCCCCCCATTGGTCTTTGCCGCATTGGGTCTGTTGGTGAGTCCGGTGGGCCTGGGCTGGATCGACCTGACCCTGGATAACCGGGTGATACACACAGTCGCTGAAATCACCCTGATACTGGTGTTGTTCACCGATGCGGCACGCATAGACCTGAAGTGCCTCAGATCGGACCATGACCTTCCGCTACGCATGCTGCTGATCGGCATGCCCCTGACCATCCTGGCGGGTATGCTGGCGGCGTTTGTCCTGCTGCCGCAGCTGTTGTGGGTCGAAGCGCTGATACTGGCGATTATCCTGGCACCCACGGATGCCGCCCTGGGTCAGGCGGTTGTAAGCAGTACAAAGGTGCCTGTGAGGATACGCCAGTCACTGAATATCGAGAGCGGCCTGAATGACGGCATTGCGCTGCCGGCCTTGTTGTTCGTCATCTCGATCGCTGCAGCTGTTCATGGCGGGAGTCAGGAAGATGAGTGGCTCGGTTTTGTGGCACAGCAACTTATCTTCGGCCCCATCGTCGGTGTGTTGGTCGGCGTTTTTGGCGCAACAGCCATCAACTGGGCGATATCACGCGGCTATCTGACCCATGAATTCTGTAATATTTATCTCCTTACGCTTGCTTTCATAGCCTATTTGGCAGCGGATCTGATTGGTGGAAATGGCTTTATCGCCGCCTTTGTAGCCGGAGTGGCAACAGGCAACCGGCTTGAACATGTCAATCGGGAGATCTATGAATTTGCCGAGTCCGAAGGGCAGTTGCTCAATTTGATCATCTTCTTTCTCTTTGGTGCGGTTCTGCTGCCGCAGGTGTGGAACCATATGAACTGGGCATTGATCGCGTATGCCGTCATGAGTCTGACCCTGGTGCGTGTCCTTCCTGTGCTGGTATCCCTGGCAGGTAAAAAACTGCGTTGGGAAACGCGCCTGTTTCTCGGTTGGTTCGGCCCGAGGGGGCTGGCCTCGCTGTTGTTTGTGTTATTGGTACTGGATCATGCCCAGCTCGCCCACGCAACACTGATTTTTGATGCTGTGATCGTGACTGTGGGCATCAGCGTGATCGTCCATGGCCTCACCGCCCGACCCGGCGTCGGCCTATATGCAGCTGTTTTGAGGATCTGCGAGCGTCGCGGCGACAGTATATCTTCCGAGCAACGGGCTGTGACGCCTATGCCGTTACGCCTACCAGTGAACATGGAACCGGGAGATCCCGTCAGCAATGGCAAACGCGCTTGAATCCCGGCCGATGTCATTACCGATTTTTACCGCTCCGCTCTTGATTTGGCTGACATGACATTCCGCTCCATGCATGACCGGGCCAAATGCGTAGCGATCGATGCTGGCCCTCGTATCACTGGATAAATCCATGAAGAAAGAGAAATTGTAATGTCGAATATACTTCCCCCACTCTCTCTTGCCGATTGGCGTCCAACCAGGGACACCCTGCAGCAATATGCCCGTATCGTCGGTAAGGTGCGCAGCCAATTCGCGCCGAAATCGAAACATTGGTGGCACATTACCCTGAGTGTCTACACCCATGGATTGACCACCACACCCTTTCCCGTCGGTACGCAGACTTATGAACTCAACCTCGACCTGGCCGGTCATCGTCTGATTCTTTCCGGCAGTGATGGCAGGCTGTCAGCCCTACCCCTAGCGGGGCAGAGCTCGGCGAGTCTATACCGTTGGATCTTGTCGAGTCTCCCGTCAACAGGAATCGATTTGGAGCGGCATCTGCCAGACGAATACCGAGATGATTCGATCTTACCCTACGATTTCGCGGCGGCTGAAAGTTATCGTCGCGCCATCAATTGGGTAGATAGCGTGTTCAAGGCGTTCAAGGGCGGATTAAGGGAGGAGACCAGTCCCGTACAACTCTTTCCGCACCATTTCGATCTTGCCTTGAATTGGTTCTCCGGCAGGCTGGTCCCCGATACTGATCCGGCAGATGCGGAAAGTGCGGACGAGCAGATGAATTTCGGCTTTGTGACCGGCGATGAGTCGATTCCGGATGCCTATTTTTACATAACCGCCTACCCTGAACCCGCCGACTGGAGGGAACTTGCGTTGAAGCAGGGTGCCTATTGGCATACGGAGGGTTGGACTGGTGCGGTACTACCATATGCAGATTTGTTGAAGCACGATCAACCTTATAGTTTGTTGCTTGTATATCTTCAGCAACTACGTTTACATGGAGCGAGCTTGATGGTTTGAGTTACCAATGGCATGACATGCTTCGAATCTCAAATAGTATAAAAAGCAGAATGAGATATTGATATGGACAGCACTATCACCATAAATAGCGGTCGTGATCGGATAATGGCGGAGTTCAAGCGCGTCCGCCAGTTTTCCGAAACCCTCTGCCAGCCGCTGCAGCAGGATGATTTTCAAATCCAATCCATCGTTCAGACAAGCCCGCCCAAGTGGCATATCGCCCATGTGAGCTGGTTTTTCGAGGCCTTCGTGCTGCCTTATTTCAATGCCGGCTACCAGCCCTTTCATCCCCAGTTCGATTATATCTTCAACAGCTACTACTACACCCACGGCATGATGCATCCCAGACCCAGGCGGGGCCTGTTGTCGCGTCCGACAGTGGATGAAGTCTACCGTTACCGTACCCATGTGGATGAGCAGATGATGCTGTTGATGGAGACCGTCGGTGAGAAGGCTTGGCGCGAGCTCGCATTCCGTGTCATCCTCGGGCTCAACCATGAGGAGCAACACCAGGAGCTGTTGTTGATGGATGTGAAGCATAACTTCTGGTCGAATCCATTGAAGCCGGCCTATCGGGACGACCTGCAGACTGCCCCCGGCAGCACCAGGTCGATACGCTGGGTGGAACAGACGGGGGGCGTTCACAGAATCGGTCATGGAGAGGATGAGGGTTTCGCCTATGACAACGAAACGCCACGGCACGATCTATTAGTGTCCGATTTTCGGCTTGCCGACCGCCTGGTGACCAATGGCGAATACCGGGAGTTCATGGAAGACGGGGGCTATGACGAGCCGGCCCTCTGGCTCTCCGATGGCTGGGCCCTGTTGCAGCGCGAGGGCTGGCGCCACCCACTCTACTGGGAGCAACAGGAGAACGAGTGGCTGCAGTTCACCCTGGGTGGCCTGGGCCGGCTCAATTCACACGAGCCCGTCTGTCACCTCAGTTACTACGAGGCGGATGCCTACGCCCGGTGGGCAGGCAAGCGTCTGCCGCTGGAGAGTGAATTGGAGATCGTGCTGGCGCAACAGCCGTTGGATGGCAATTTCATCGATGGCGGCCAGCTCCATCCGCTGCCGGCCGGCGTATCGGGGCAGTGGTACGGCGATCTGTGGAACTGGACGGCTTCACCCTATGCCGCCTACCCCGGTTTCAGGCCACTGGCGGGATCGATGGGCGAATACAACGGTAAGTTCATGTCAAACCAGATGGTGTTGAAGGGGGGGTGTTGTGTAACGCCTGTAGGTCATACCCGTGCCAGCTACCGCAACTTCTTCTACCCGGACGAGCGCTGGGCCTTTACCGGTCTGCGACTGGCGGAGGATGCTTGATGGAAAATGTCACCTTTCACGATCACAAGCCTCAGGCCCTGAGTCTCTACGATGCGGTGGTTTCCGGCCTCTCCAGGTCGGACAAATCGATACCGCCCAAGTTTTTCTACGATCAGCGCGGTTCCGAACTGTTCGACAGAATCTGTGAACAACCGGAGTACTATCTGCCCACCGTGGAGCGCCGTATGCTCTCTGAGCTTGCCGGAGAGATCGCCGCACTCACCGGCAGAGGCCGGATCTTGATCGAACCCGGAGCGGGCAGCGCCAGCAAGGTGCGTCTGCTGCTCGATGCCTTGAGGCCGAGCGCCTTTGTGCCGATGGACATCTCCTTCGACTATCTGAAGTCGAGTGCCAGGGATTTGGCCATGGAGTATCCCTGGCTGCCGATACATGCCGCCTGTGTCGATTTCACCCACTCGCTGCCGGTTCCCCAAGAGGTGCCTGACGGTCCGAGACTGCTCTTCTTCCCCGGTTCAAGCCTCGGTAACTTCAATCCAACCGAGGCCGGCAGATTTCTGCGCCTGGTCCATCGTACACTGGGGAAGCGGGGAATGATGCTGATCGGTGTCGATACCAAAAAGAACGAGGGTGTGTTGAATGCGGCCTACAACGACGCGGCGGGGCTGACCGCGGATTTCAATCTCAACCTTTTGCAACGCATGCAGGAGGAGCTGGATGCCGATATCGATCCCGACGTGTTCGAACATCTTGCCTTCTATAACAGCGACGAGGGGCGCATCGAGATGCACCTGGTGAGTACCCGGGAACAGACCCTTCGCCTCAACGGTCATCGCTTCAAATTCAAACGGGGTGAACGGCTGCATACCGAAAACTCCTATAAATATTCACCGCTGGAGTTTATCGATTTGGTAACGGTGAACGGTTTTTCGGAAGTGCGTCATTGGGTGGATGAGGACGGGTTGTTTGCTGTCTATCTGGTCGCCGCAGTATAGGTGAGTCACCCGTACCCTATTGCTGTCGTTGTGCAGTTGACCATGAGGCAGAGCAATTGGATCCTGGGTCTTTGCGGCCGGATAGAGTAGGTGTCGCTACACCGTCCCGGCACGGACTGTGTTGTGTAGGAAACATACCGATACGATTTTTTAGCAAGCTTTATGTATGGAAATTAGACAATACCAGGAGCCAGACTGGAGCCGCGTCTGGCCGATTATCGAGAAGGTGTTTCGTGCCGGTGAAAGCTATGCGTTTTCACCGGAAATCTCAGAACGGGAGGCCTACAGTGCCTGGATAGAGATACCGCGAGAGACATATGTGGCTACGGCAGGGAATGGCGAGGTTATTGGCACTTACTATCTAAAACCCAATCAGCCGGGTCTCGGATCCCATGTCTGCAACTGTGGTTACATCGTCTCGGAGGCTGCCCGGGGCAAGGGAGTGGCCTCGGCCATGTGTGAACATTCACAGCAGGCGGCAGAGGATGCAGGTTTTCGTGCCATGCAATACAATCTGGTCGTCTCCACCAATGAGGGAGCAATACGCCTGTGGAAAAAGCTGGGCTTTCAGGTTGTAGGCATACTGCCACAAGCATTTAACAGCAAGCGCGATGGCTATGTTGATGCCCTCGTTATGTACAAGCAATTCAAAGCATAGAAACTACAGGCAGCCTGTTGAAATGCCTGTATAGGGTGAATGGATTTGTTAACAACACATGTTTAAACCGGTTCGTTGGGGCGCACTGATACTGGCCTATTTATTTCTCGCGCTCGCGCTTGTCGGCATCGTTGTTCCCGGTCTGCCAACGGTGCCCTTCCTGCTGCTCAGCGCGTGGTTTGCCGCCAGGGGATCACAGCGGCTGCACCGCTGGCTCTATCAACACCCCCATTTTGGCAAGTTGCTGATTGACTGGGAACAACAAGGGGCGATTTCACGATCCAGCAAGATAGTGGCCGTTGTATTGATCCTGATTGCGTGGCTGGTCATGTATCTGCAGATCAGCAACCTGTGGGTTGTGGCGGGCATGTCGCTACTGTTGACAGGCATAGTGGTGTTTCTTCTAACCCGCCCCGAACCCCGGTGAGTTGCGTGAGAAAAACGCCTGTTTCTCTCTATTCGTATAAGAGTATCGCTACACACACAAGGAGGGATTTATGATTTCACCCGAGTTTTTAATGACTTCATTGATCGTGGTGCTGATACCGGGTACAGGTGTGCTCTTTACCCTGTCGATCGGCCTGACCAAGGGCTGGCGAGCAAGCGTTGTCGCAGCCATCGGATGCACCCTTGGGATTCTTCCGCACCTGGTTGCAAGCGTATTTGGACTGGCAGCCATGCTTCATGCAAGTGCCTTGGTGTTTCAGTTGTTCAAGTTTCTGGGTGTCTGCTATCTGCTCTACCTCGCCTGGACCATGTGGCATCAGTCTGCCGCCATCCGGTTTGACAAGGCGCCAGGCAATGGTGGATTCGGATGGATTGCGGTGCAGGCGATTCTGGTTAATATTCTGAACCCGAAGCTTTCGCTTTTTTTCCTTGCCTTCCTTCCTCAGTTCGTCCCCGCAGATGTAGCAAATCCGATTACGCATATGTTGGTTTTGAGTATGGTTTTCATGCTGATGACGCTGGTCGTGTTCATCGGCTACGGGATATTGGCGAATCAGATTCGTCGCTATGTGTCCCGGTCGCCAGGATTGGTGCAGGGCATCCAGCGGCTCTTCTCGGGACTGTTCCTGGTCATGGGTTTGAAGCTGGCTACGCTGCAACGCTAGAGGCGTGGCAGGCAAAGAGTACTGCCGTGTTGACAGGCTCACAGACATAGGGGTGTGAATATGAAACAGGACCCGCAAGTGAATAAACAAAACGCAATTGCATTTTACAAAACAGCCTACCTGGGTGAGCCAGAGAAGGCCGCCGAGTTGTATGTGGGTAAAGAGTATATCCAGCACAACCCCATGGTCGGCGACGGCAAGCAGGCCTTCGTTGACTACTTCAGCGAAATGGCGAGTTCTTACCCCGGCAAGGAGATCGAGTTCGTCCGCGCCGTTGCCGAGGGTGACCTGGTGGCTTTGCATACCCATCAAACATGGCCTGGTGATGAGGAGTATGTGACCATGGATTTCTTTCGCTTTGACGAAAACGGCAAAATCGTCGAGCATTGGGATTCCATTCAACTGATACCGGGCGAAACCGAGAACGGCAATCCGATGTATTGAGTGAGAAAAGAGTTGAAGTGATGTAACCGTGTTCCGCTCCATACCCATGCCGCGTGTCGCGTTTATTGTGCATGCAATCCTTGTCTGCAGGCAAATCGACAGCCGGGAAGCGGCTGCCATTTAAAGGCCTTGCCGCCGATGCCGGCAATTGTTTCATGGGTGGACTAAGCTTGAGTAGCGAGGATTGATGAGGAGGGGTTGTGTGCAAAAGAAGAAACGCACCGTGCCCACAGTGCAGATGATCTTAACGGTTCTTGTCTTGATTTCATTTGCTCTTGCCACTGTTGCATATGCTGGTGAAGCCGATGTTGTCAAAGTGTCCGTGCGTAAAAAGGCTGAGAACCTGTACGACTTCGGTGTAACCGTATTGCACCGGGACACCGGGTGGGATCACTACGCAAACAGGTGGGAAGTATTGGATGGGAAGGGTGGTGTGTTGGCGACAAGGACGCTTCATCACCCTCATGTCAAGGAACAGCCATTTACCCGTTACCTGTCAAACGTAGCGATTCCTGCGGATATAAAACGTGTCACAATCCGCGCACACGACTCGGTGCACCAATACGGCGGAAAAAGCAGGGAAGTGGAGCTTCCCTAGTTTGCGCCCTCAACCACGCAGCGCCACAATACAACGGTTCAACAGGTGGTTTCACCACTTGCGCTAACCCCATTTTGGTCTATAGATGTTAATAACTTTGTCATCTTACTGTAATAATGGGGTAGAGCGGTTATGCAAGCAAGGCTTATCGGGATACTGCTTGTGTTTTTCTCGGGTACTCTGCAGGCCTCCGGTGAACATGCCGCTTGCCGGCAGCCGCACGCCTACGAAAACTACACTGCCGATACACTACTCTCGATTGCGCGAACCTGTAGTGTTGCTGAAGTGGCCGATCTCTTCTTCAATCGGGCAAACCATATTCGCCAGGTGGAAAAATATATTCAGTTCGAGCAGAGCCTGCGTAATCTGAGTGCGGGTGAGAATATCGCCTATATCGATTCCTATCGTATCCACATAGCCCTGGCCGAAGCCTTGCTCAACAAGGCGCTTGTTCCGCACGCACTGCGGGCACTTAGTCAATTAAACCGTATCTACGAACACAGTGCCGAGGTGGCTGAGCTGCGTTTCAAAGGTTACGACCTGCTGGCCGATAGGCTCGAACGGCGGCTCATTCAAAGTCGACAACTGAAGGACGGTTGATCCCTATTCACCGCTATGACACGCTGTTTGCAAGGCCGTGGATATTCATCGAAAGAGCTGAGATACCTCTTTGAACTTCGGATGATTTGCATCCCCCATCCACTCGAATACGACAGATTCACTGTTGCTGACATGCACATCGCAGACCCCCATGCGCTTGATCGCGTTAATACGGTGCAGGGGGTCGCGCGAGGAGATGGCATCTTCGACGACGAAGACTTGATAACCCCACTGCATCAGGCCGGAGGCAGTCTGCAATACGCAGATATGCGCCTCGAGGCCGACAATCACGATCTGCTTGCGATCCCCGTTTTCCGACAACTCCTCCTCGAAACCGGGGGCGGTACAGCAGGAGAAGGTCAGCTTGTCCTTGGCCTTGGTATGGGGTGGTAGGTGCTGGGCGATCTCCGGCAAGGTGTTTCCCAAGCCCTTGCCGTAGTGTTCGGATAGTATGATAGGAACATCGAGTAGACTTGCGGCCTGGCTGAGCCTGATTATATTCTTCACCATCAGGTCCAGGTCGGGTTTCGGCATGGCCTTGGTAAGCCGTTCCTGGGTATTGACGATCAATAGCTGACTGTTCTTGGCATGCGTCAGCGGCAGCGCACATTTGCTTATGGACATGATCTCCCTCACTCTTGTACTTATTCGCTGTGCTGCGAAAGCTAACCGGGGAGCAGCAACAGGTTTTTGATTAAAACTCAAACTCCACGGGTGCGGGGGCGTTGCTCAAAGGCGCCAACTCCGTTTCAAAGATACTCTCTTCCTGATACACCTTGTCGGTATGTCTTGTGATCAGCACACACTCCATTACCGGTGCCTTGCCGACGACGACAAACAGCCGTCCTCCTGGCTTGAGCTGTTGACGAAAGATCTCCGCCTGTTGACTGGTTGGCAACGAACCCGTTACCGCAATGGCGTCGAAGGGTGCTTCTCCGAGCTGAGTGGCGAGGGCATCACCGGTTAACAGGGTTACATTCTTGATGCCCTGCTGCTCGAGTCGCTGTCTTGACTGCTCGGTGAACTCGCTATTGATATCGATTGTGACCACCTGTTTCGCCAGATTGGCCAGACAGGCTGTCAGGTATCCGCTGCCGGTTCCCACTTCCAACACATGGTCAGTTGGCTGGATGGCCAGGGCCTGCATCAGTTTGGCCTCGATACGGGGGAACATCATATGCTCGCCCTTGCCGATGGGGATCTCGATATCGGCATAGGCAAGATCCTGATATTGCGCCGGAACAAAGTGCTCCCGGGGAAGGGTCTCCATCAATGAGAGGACGCGCTGGTCAAGGACCTCCCAAGGTCGGATCTGCTGTTCAACCATGTTGAAACGCGCTTTTTCGGAGCTGTTTGCCATCATGCGGAATATCCTGATCTAAATTGTGGTTATTGACACGGCAGAAGACTAAGACTACGGATTTTGTCTCTCCCGGGCAAGATTCTCCTCAGGCCTTGGCTCTGCCGGCGGGGTGAGATTCCGCCCGCGTGTTGGGGATATTGTTTAGCTGATTGCCTGCTTCAGGGCGGTTCCTGAGCTGTATCAAAAGTCATAACTTTATGAATTTTAAGAAAATGTACCGATTGCGTCCGTGTGGTTCCAAGTCTTTCGGCGAGCCGTGCCGCTATCGGTTCCGGGTTGCGGGTTATGTTAATTGGTTGGTCTCGGATAGATTCGGGTTATACTGCGGCTGAGAAGCTGGGGGTGTTCGTGACAGGGGGCTGTTGCGTGCTGAGAAAGACCCTTACTACCTGATCCGGTTAATACCGGCGGAGGGAAGCTGGAACCTGCTGGGCTCATCTTCACCTCTGCCACAGCGAGGTTTCCTGCATGAGTGCAATCCCTGAGGAGTTCATCAAAAAGACCGCCACCCTTTCGGAAGCGGTGACGCGTCCCTTTTACCAATCACGCAAGATCTATGTCGAAGGCTCGCGTCCCGATATCCGTGTTCCGATGCGCGAGATCAGCCAGGAGGCGACTGCCGCCAGCTTTGGCGAAGAGGCCAATCCACCGATCCCTGTATACGATACCTCGGGACCCTTCACCGATCCGCAACTCAGGGTAGATCTGATGAAGGGCATGCCCGACCTGCGATCCCGCTGGATAGAAGAGCGTGGTGACAGTGAGCTGCTCGACGGTCCCAGTTCGGATTACGGCAGGGCCAGACAGACCGACCCCAGCCTGGCCCAGCTCCGCTTCGAACATATTCATGCCCCGCGCCGGGCGAAAGCCGGAAGCAATGTAACCCAGATGCACTATGCACGCCGGGGCATCATCACACCGGAAATGGAATTTGTGGCGATTCGCGAGAATTGCCGCCTGCAGGAACTTCGCGGGGACCCGCGTTACAGTAAGCTGCTGCGCCAACACCCGGGAGAGCCGTTCGGCGCCCGCATACCCGACGAGATCACCCCCGAATTCGTACGCTCGGAAGTGGCGGCGGGACGGGCGATCATTCCCGCCAATATCAACCATCCTGAACTTGAGCCGATGATCATCGGACGCAATTTCCGGGTCAAGATCAATACCAATATCGGTAACAGCGCAGTCACCTCCTCGATCGAGGAAGAGGTGGAGAAGATGGCCTGGTCTGCCCGCTGGGGTGGTGACACACTGATGGATCTCTCCACCGGCGACAACATCCACGAGACCCGGGAGTGGATCCTGCGCAACGCACCCATGCCCATCGGCACAGTGCCCATCTACCAGGCGTTGGAGAAGGTCAACGGCAAAGCCGAGGAGCTTACCTGGGAGATCATGCGCGACACCCTCATCGAGCAGGCGGAGCAGGGGGTCGACTACTTCACCATTCACGCCGGCGTCAGGCTGGCCTATGTGCCCCTGACTGCCGAGCGCGTCACCGGCATCGTCTCCCGTGGCGGATCGATCCTCGCCAAATGGTGCCTGGCCCACCACCAGGAGAACTTCCTCTACACCCACTTCGAGGAGATCTGCGAAATCATGAAGGCGTACGACGTGGCCTTCTCCCTGGGTGACGGACTGCGCCCCGGCTGTCTTGCCGATGCCAACGACGCTGCCCAGTTCGGTGAGCTGGAGACCCTGGGCGAGCTGACCAAGATCGCCTGGGAGCACGACGTGCAGGTGATGATCGAGGGCCCCGGTCATGTGCCCATGCAGATGATCAAGGAGAATATGGACAAGGAGCTGGAGGACTGCTTCGAGGCCCCTTTCTACACCCTGGGCCCCCTGGTCACCGACATCTCCCCCGGCTATGACCACTTCAGCTCCGGCATCGGCGCCGCACAGATCGGTTGGTACGGCACCGCCATGCTCTGCTACGTGACTCCCAAGGAACACCTTGGGCTGCCCAACAAGGAGGATGTGCGCGAAGGCATCATCACCTACAAGATCGCAGCCCATGCGGCGGATCTGGCAAAGGGTTTCCCCGGCGCCCAGCTGCAGGACAATGCCATGTCGAAGGCGCGCTTCGAGTTCCGTTGGAGCGATCAGTTCGCCCTCAGCCTGGACCCCGAGCGGGCAATGGCGTTTCACGACGAAACCCTGCCCCACCAGGCCCACAAGGTGGCCCATTTCTGCTCCATGTGCGGGCCCCACTTCTGCTCCATGAAGATCACCCAGGATGTGCGGGAGTATGCGCGTAACCAGGGGGTCAGTGAAGATCAGGCCCTCAGGCAG
Organism: Candidatus Thiodiazotropha sp.; assembly: GCA_040793985.1. Lineage (GTDB taxonomy): Bacteria > Pseudomonadota > Gammaproteobacteria > Chromatiales > Chromatiaceae > Thiodiazotropha. Next base: position 372,127 of record JBFNJI010000003.1, read on the forward strand.
GGCCTGCAGGAGAAGGCGGTGGAGTTCAAGCATCAGGGAGGCGAGATCTACAAGGAGTTATGAGACTTGATCGCTACCTCTGCGAAACCACCGAGCTAAGCCGTTCCCAGGCGCGTAGCGCCATACGGGAAGGCAGGGTCAGGGTAGGGGGTGTACCGGTTACCCGGCCGGCATGCCGGCTGGAAGCAGATGCCGAGGTGATCCTTGATCAATGTCTGCTGTCACCGCCCCGGCCACGCTACTTCATGCTCAATAAACCCCTGGGCGTGGTTTGCGCCACCCGGGACCCCAGCCAGAGAACGGTTCTGGATCTGTGCGATCTCCCCAGGCAATCGAGGCTGCATATCGCCGGGCGACTCGATATCGATACTTCCGGCCTGGTGCTGTTAACCGACGACGGGCAGTGGTCGCACCGTATCACCGCGCCGTCGAGCCTTTGCCGCAAGTGCTATCTGGTCACCCTTGCCGAGCCACTGGGTGACGCGCAGGTCTCCAGGCTGACTGCGGGTCTGCGGCTCAGGGGGGAGAGTAAACCGACAAAACCCGCAATGGTTGAGAGGTTAACCGCAGCAGAGCTGCGCCTGACCATCACCGAGGGCAGGTATCACCAGGTGAAACGTATGTTCGCAGCGCTTGGAAATCGCGTGGTGGCCCTGCACAGGGAGTCGATCGGTGAGCTAAGCCTCGACCAATCCCTCGAGCCGGGCGACTATCGTCCGCTACGACCGCCAGAGATCGCGCTGTTTTGAGACACTTTTTTGACCAGCTTTCCTAAAGTTCCTGCATGAGTCGGCCGACCCTTTAAGTAATCTATCTGCTTCCGGGTAGGGAGTGTATGTGTCCCAAGGATACGAGCTGGCACTTCCGGGCGCTCTAACTACCCATTGACCACAAGTGCTGCAAGGAACGGATGACCTGGTGCTGTGAGCGAACAGCCGTTGATTGATCGATCAACTGTATTCTGTCGGGGTTATTTCAAGAGGTATTGCAGTGCGGGTTAAGGGGTCATTTCAGAAGCCTCAATCGGAAGATTATTCCCAGCATGATCTGGGGCATTTGCAAGAGATTATCGAGGCTTGCGACGTCGGCCTATGTCTGCTGAACGCACAACACCAGGTGGTGGCCTGGAATCGGCACCTCGCAGACCGCGTGGGCAAGACGGATAGCGAGGCGCTGTTACGCCCCCTTGAAGAGCTGATTCCCCAATTGGCCGGACCGCGCTTCAGCAAAATGGTGCTGAGTGCCATGCTCGCACCCCAAACCCAGGGTGCCCTGCAGACCTACCTCTCTCTGGACAGCAACCGCCACTTCTTCAATATCGATGGGGATCGGTTCATGCGGGTAAGTGTCAAGCCGCTGGCGATGCATCCTGGCTACTGCCTGGTGCAGATCAGCGGGAATGACGACAAGCTGTCAAAACAGGAGCAGATGCAATCCGTCGGCATGGCGGAACAGCGGACCCGGGCGATGCTCTCATCGGTGGAGGATGCGGTTATCCTGCTCGATGCTGACGGCAGGGTCGAATTTGCCAACCTGGCCGCCGAAGGCATGATTGGTTATCAGAGTCGGCAGATGGCTGGGCGGCAATTGGCTGAAGTCTACCGGGTGTTCGATGAAACGGGCTCGGAGAGAACCCCGCTGCCACTGGATAAGATCATTGAGAGCGAGGGCAGGCAGCTGGTACTTAAGCACCGGGAGGGGCCGAGTCTGCCCATCCAGCAGTCGATCACCAGGCTCAAGGACGAAACGGGAAAGGTTGAAAGCCTGGTCCTGGTGTTCAAGGATACAAGCCAATCAAGGAAGTTGGCTGCACAATTGAGCTGGCAGTCAAGCCACGATCCGGTAACCCGGCTCTACAATCGAACCGAATTCGATCAACAGCTGACGAGATTGCTGGAGCAGACAGCGATCGACGGAGGCGAGCACTGCCTGCTCTACCTCGATGTGGATCGTTTCAAAATCGTCAACGACAACTGCGGACATGCTGCGGGCGATGAGTTGTTGCGACAGCTGGCCAGCCTGATCAAGCACTCCGTCCGCAACAGCGATCTGCTTGCCAGGTTGGGTGGGGACGAATTCGGTATCCTGCTCTCGCAGTGCTCGGTGCAGGCCGCCGAGCGCATTGCGGAGACCATCCGCTGCTCGGTCCAGGGGTTTCGCTTTGTGTTTGGAGAGAAGAGCTTCTCCCAGAGTATCAGCATCGGCATGGTACCCATCGATGAGCAGAGCACGGACCTGGAGCAGGTGCTGAGTTATGCCGACTCGGCCTGTTTCTCCGCCAAGGACGAGGGCAGGAACAAGGTTCATATCTACGACCCGGTCAGCAGTCCCGCCGCCAAGCGACATGGCGAGGTGAAGTGGGTAACCCATATACGCAGTGCCCTGGAAGACGACCGGTTTACCCTCTATGTGCAGCCAATCAAGTCGATCAACAAAAGCGAAGTATCGGAACATGTGGAGGTGTTGATCCGTATGTTGGACGATACGGGTGAGCTGATTCTACCCGGCGCGTTTATTCCCGCGGCGGAACGCTTTGACCTGATGCCGAATATCGATCGATGGGTGGTCGATCGCCTGATCCGGTATATCGTCGCCAACCGGGAAACAAGTCTTGCCGCCGGCCGGTGTTACTTTGTCAATCTTTCGGGCCACTCCCTGTGTGATGAAGAGGTCCTGCAGATGATCGTGGAGAGGATTCGCCGTGAGCAGATTCCGAAGGGGATGCTCTGTTTCGAGGTAACGGAGACCGCGGCGATCTCCAACCTCACATCGGCAGAGCACTTCATGCGAACCTTGCAGCGTTTCGGGTGCGAATTCGCACTCGACGATTTCGGTAGCGGCCTCTCCTCATTCGGCTATCTCAAGCATCTGCCTGTGGAGTACCTGAAAATCGATGGCGCATTTGTCAAAGAGATGCTCGATAATCCGATCGACGAGTCGATGGTCGACGCTATCAACCGCATTGGCCACATCATGGAGCTGGAGACCATCGCCGAGTTTGTGGAAAACGACAGGGTTTTGCATCGTCTGCAGGAAATAGGCATCGATTATGCTCAGGGATTCGGCATCTGCAGGCCTTTTCCCATCGAGCTGCTGTTCGATACGGATCCTGCTTCAACTGAAGAGTGATGCTTCCAGCCGCCGGATCGCTAAAGGGTGACCACCAGGCGCACGGCATCCAGGCGCACCCTGGCGGCCTGTAGATGTTTATGCAGCTCAAGGCCCTGTTCCTGCATGATCAGAATCTCCTCCTCGCGAATTCCGGGATTGTGCTTTTTCAACGCCATCATGCGTTGTATCTCTTCGGTGTAGTGCTCCATCATGGCGCTGAGAGCCCGGTTGACCACGGGTTCCATCGAATCCTGCGCCGCCTCATCCGCCTGTGCATTCATTTTACGTATCTGCTGGCGGTAGTTATCGATCACAGGCAGGATGCTCTGAGCCTCCAAGGCCTGGGACTGCTCCAGCAGTTCATCGCAGCTGAGCGACTGATCCCGGCGTTTGCCGTTGGCGTCGAGCAGGACACGGATCAGTGTCGGCGGCAGGAAACGGGCGACATGCAGCTTGCGCGGGGCCAGGCATTCGACGATGAAAAGGGATTCGAGCAGGAGCTGTCCCGCCCTCAGTTTGGGGTGCTTGATGGCTATCGCGGAGCTGTTGCCGGTCTGTTGTCCGATAACCTGCTCCATGGCGCTGCTGACCAGCGGATGTTCCCAGCTAAGCAGTTGACGCTCCTCATGGGCCAGGGCGTCGCTACGGCTGTAGGTCGCGGTCATGCCCTCGCTGGGCAGGCCGGGTAGCGGACCGGCGATCACCTGCTCTCCGGGGCGCAGCACAAGGCCTGCCTCACCCAGCTCCTCGGTGTCGATGTTGTAACTGTCAAACAGTCGGTCGAGGTAGAGACGCAACCCGGGAGATCGGTCCTGTTGGCGAAGCTGGTCGACCAGCCAGCTGGCGGTGGGCTCGCGGCAGGCGCCCAACTCCAGCAGATGGTCCCGGCCCTGTTGCAGACGTTGCTGGGTTGCCGATCTCATCTGGCGTGTCGCCTCAAGCAGCTGTTCGAGCCCGCTCGACGGGATCGCTGACTCGAGCACCTCCCAGAGCATGGGATTGAGCTGCTTGAACAGTTCATGGGCACCCGGAACCGGATGGCTGAAGGCGTCGAGACCGTCTCTGTACCAATGCAGCAGGATCGCTTGCGGACCCGGATCCAGATAGGGAACGTGGATCTGGACCCGCTCTTTTTGGCCGATACGGTCAAGGCGGCCAATGCGCTGCTCCAGGAGATCCGGGTCGATGGGTAGGTCGAAGAGGATCAGGTGGTGGGCAAACTGAAAGTTGCGTCCCTCGCTGCCGATTTCGGAACAGATCAGCAGTCTCGCACCCTGCGGATCGGCAAACCAGGCAGCCGAGCGATCGCGTTCGATGATAGTCATGCGCTCGTGAAACAGGGCGGCTGCGATACCGCTCTGTACCCTGATCGCCTCCTGCAGATCAATGGCGGTCTGCGCATGGGCACAGATCAGGAGATATTTCCTGTGCGCATCTTCGCGCAAGCGCTCGATAACCCATCCTACCCTGGGATCCTCAAGCCACCAGGCGGGATGACCGCAATCCGCATAGAGTCGTTCGGGGGTAAGGCGGAGCTGTGCTGGGAGATCGCTTGGGATATCCGGGCCCAGTTCATAGCAGGCAGGTAGCGCCAGGGGATAGCTGTGCAACTCCCTATCGGGGAAGCCACTGACACCGCTGCGGGTGTTGCGAAACAGAACCCGGCCGGTACCGTGCCGGTCCAGAAGCGTGGTGATAAGCGATTCCCTGGCCTCAACCCTTGCCGATTCTTCGGTACTGCCATCATCGAGGAGGGTTCGCAACGGTTGCTGTTCGCTCTCGTCGAGGAGCGCCTTCAGTCCTGTTGCGGAGGTTTCAGTCAGCCTGTCCTGCCGGAGCAGCTGCTCCACGGCATTCGCCACCGGCTGGTAGTGGCGCTCCTCCTCGATAAAGGCCTGTAGGTCGTAGTAGCGATCCGGATCGAGCAGTCGCAGGCGGGCAAAGTGCCCCGCCTGGCCCAACTGTTCGGGCGTGGCCGTCAACAGCAGCACACCTGGGGTTTTCAGTGCCAGGGCCTCGACCAGCAGATACTCCGCACTGGGATTCTCGGCAGACCAGGTCAGGTGGTGGGCCTCATCCACGATCAGCATGTCCCAGCCACCCTCCAGCGCCTGACTGAGCCGCTGTGCATTGTGGTGGAAGAGATCGAGGCTGCAGAGCACCAACTGTTCCGCATGAAATGGGTTGTCGCCCTGCCCCGAGTCTTGAATCGCCTGGCAGGTCTCTTCGTCGAAGATGCGGAATCTGAGATTGAAACGCCGCAACAGCTCAACCAGCCACTGATGCACCAGGGGATCGGGTACCAGGATCAGGGCTCTGCTGCTGCGTCCCGTCATCAGTTGATGATGCAGGATCAGGCAGGCCTCGATGGTCTTGCCGAGCCCCACTTCGTCGGCCAGGAGAACCCGGGGACTCGGCCGGTTGGCCACCTCGTGGGCGATATAGAGTTGATGCGGGATAAGATCGATTCTGGGGCCGCCAAGACCGAGTACGGGAGATTGCAGCTGGTGTCCAAGCTGTTTCAGGGTCTGGTAGCGCAGATTGAACCAGTGGGGTGGGTCGATCTGCCCGGCGACGAGGCGCTGTTGGGGTTGGTCGATGCGCAGGGAGTCGCTGAGATCGGCCTCTGCCAGGCTGGCCTGTTTCCCCGTCTGGTCGTCACCGAGATAGGTCAGACAGCCATGTTCCTCGACCACCCGGGTCACGTGCAGGGGGTTGCCGTCACGGCTTTCGATGCTGTCACCGACGCTGAAGACCACCCGGGTCAGGGGTGCGCCCTGCTGGGCATAGACGCGGGTTTCTCCCGCCGCGGGAAATTGGATGGTGACGGTTCGTCCCTGGGCCTCGACAATGCAGCCCAGGCCTAGTTCCGATTCGCTATCGCTGATCCAGCGCTGCCCGGGTATGTAAACAGGCATTGAGGCTATGTCCTCGGGAAAAGGGGCTGATGATAATCAGTTCGCCTGCTTCAATCCAGCTTGCCTCGACTGGCGTGGCCGTGGCATTGCCAAATACATGCAAATATGGGCGTTGCAGGGCTGCGGAATCCCCACATGTATCAGGATTGCTCGGTTTTAACGCTTGAGTCTGGATGCAAGCTGGGAATAATAGGCCGACGATAAGCAGAGCGTGGTGGATTGTGGAAAAGAAATTTGAACAACTACTTTGGAACAGCCGACTTGTGGTCTTGGCGGCTGTTGTCGCGAGCATGGCAGCGGCGATCGCCATGTTCTACATGGCCTCGGTCGATGCCTTCTACATGATTGCCCACCTTGGGGAGTACGCCTCTCCATCGCTGAGCGCCGAGCAGCGGGTCGATTTACGTTCGACAACCGTCACCCATGTTGTGGAGATAGTGGACGGTTACCTGCTGGCGACCGTTCTGCTGATCTTCTCCCTGGGTCTATATGAGTTGTTTATCAGTAAGATAGATCATGCAGAGGCATCCGAAAGCGCTTCAAACGTGCTGATGATAACCAGCCTCGACGATCTCAAGAGCCGTCTTGCGAAGGTGGTGATGATGATACTCGTGGTGCGCTATTTTGAGTTCGCCCTGAGTATGGATTTCGCCACGCCCATGGATCTTCTGCAATTTGCCGCAGGCATTGCCCTGCTTGGATTGGCCCTCTATCTGGCCCACCTGGCGGACAAGGATGGCGGCCATTGAAATGCCGCCGCCTGCAGTGGTGGACAGACGGGTCGCCAACAAAAAATTACACTGTCAATTAAGGTAAACTAATCCGATTGATAATTGTCTTTGATAGGCAATTGAGGTCTATTTACTTTATAATCCGCCAAAATTGTGGGACGGGCATATCTCATCCCAACAGGTGTATGAGTGTTAATTGATTGATATTAGAGGAAATTACCTGATGAATAAAATGAAAGTGATGCTGCTGGCCTCGAGCACGACTGTTATGTCTCTGGGCGCAGTGGCGACTGCTAGCGCTGATCCTGTAGCACTTGCGACACAACGTGGTTGCATGGCCTGTCACCAGCTGGAAACCAAGGTAGTCGGTCCCGCCTACAAAGAGGTCGCAGCCAAATACAAGGGCCAGGAGGGCGCCGCTGAGTTGTTGGCCGCAAAGGTCAAGGCCGGTGGTAAGGGTGTCTGGGGTCCGGTGCCGATGCCGCCGAACGCCCATGTCAGTGACGAGGATATCAAGGTCATTGTCGACTGGTTGCTGACTCTCTGATTTGACCCGGAAATCCTTGGCTCAAGGTTGAAAAAGGCGCCTGCTGGCAAGCAAGGCGCTTTTTTTATGCCCTCAATTCTGCCCTTCTGAGCTGGGGTATATAGCGCAATATAGGGCATATGGCCCACTCCTGGTTCGAAATCGGATAAAAGTGCATACAACGGATTGCCTTGTGAGTGGCATTAGTGTCATTCTCCTCCTGCGTCGGCATACCGTTTTCGGCAGATTTTCCGGAGATGGGCTGACAAGTCGTGACAAGCACAGGAGTTTTTTAACATGTCCCAATTGAAGCATTTCTCACTATTTGGACTCTTTTTCCTCATTCTCAGCCAGCCAGCCGCTGCCGGCTCCCTAGCCGATGGCATCATGGTCGCTGATCCCTACGTGAGGGCGGTTCCGCCAGGTCAACCCAACTCGGCATCTTTCATGGTATTGCACAATAAGGGTGTCAAGGGGGGGGCGCTCACAGCGGCTGACAGCCCGGTCGCCGAGGTAGTCGAGTTGCATACCCATACCATGGAGGAGGGCATGATGCGCATGCGCAAGGTGGAGAAGATAGATCTGCCAGCGGGTGAGATGATCAAGCTGCAGCCGGGCGGACTGCATGTGATGCTGATTGGCCTGAAGCAGCAGCTTGTTCCCGATGAGAAGGTGCCACTGACCCTGATGTTCGAAGATGGCTCGAGCGTGCAAGTCGATGCGCCGGTGCGTAAACTGCAGATGAAAATGAAACAGGGTGACCATAAGCGTCATATGCATTGATAGTTGATAGCATCTCCATTTGACTCCCCGGAGCAGCTGAAACAGGCGTTTACTTCGGGACTGCAACGGCTGTTACGCAATCCGGGATTGGGCAGCTATATCCTGGTGCATGCCAATGCCTGCTTCGACAGCGGGGTCTATCGGGTTCTCAAGGATGACTTGGTGCGGCGCTTTGATCAGCTCGCCGCCAACTGCCGGGATACCCTGAGCGAGGGGCGCGAACCGGCTGGCGCAGAGGACGACCAACTGGTCTTTCTCAAGCTGATGGCGGTTGGATTCGACGGCGTCCATGCCACAGAATTTAGGCAATCCGGGGAGTGGGAGCTGCAGTTCAACCATGTCAGGGCCTTCCGGCCTTCCCGCATGAGTAGAGAGCCGGTGACAGGCATCAGCCGCGCCTTCGACCCGAACGGCTTCAACTTCAATAAACCCTTTCTCCGCAAAGAGGTCTTCTGGGCCGGGGAGTTGCTGGGGAAGAAGGTTGAGCTGCTCTACAACAAGTTCCCCTTTGCCCCCATGCACGGGCTGTTGGTTCCCCAACGGCGCGATCGGCTGCCTCAGTTCCTGACCTCAAGCTATCACCACTATGTCTGGAACTTGGTAGAGGCGCTGGGGGAGAGACTGCCGGATATGGGAGTCGCCTATAACAGCTATGGCGCGTTTGCTTCGGTCAACCATCTCCATTTTCAGTGCTACGTCCGTACCGGCCCACTACCGATCGAGGCTGGGGATTGGCACCACAATGGCGGAGGGAGGCGCTATCCGCTCCCCTGCGAAGTGTTCACTTCAGCTGCCGCGGCCTGGGATCATGTCGCCGAAATGCATGAGCGTGAAATCAGTTACAATCTGCTCTACCGGCCGGGCCGGCTCTACTGTCTCGCCCGGAAGCGGCAAGGCAGCTATCAGCACGCTCCCTGGACGCATGGATTTGCCTGGTATGAGCTCGCCGGGGGTATCACCACATTCAGTCGCTCCGATTTCGAAACCCTGGATGCCAGGGCGATCGAGCATGAGATGGGCAAGCTGCGCGTGTGATCCTGCTGCGACTACTCCCTAGAGCCACTTCAGCAGGTAGTAGAGGCGAAAGCCTTCCGAGGAACGGGAGGGTCCCAGCACCTCCGCAGCATGGCAATCTTTCCGCGCCGTGGACATCGCCAGGGCCTGTTCAGCACTGGCGACTGGTTCGACGCAGTTTTCAGGGAAGCGCTTGCGGCGACGACTGGGGGTGTAGATCACCGCATAGCAGTTGTTGACAAGGGATTGATCGGGATCTTTCTGCATGGATTGAACCGCCTGTTCCTGGGATTGTCTGATTTTGACCTTTATTAGAGAGTTCTGCTATAGTTTTGCAGCTTTTTTCGGGGGCTTTCAGGATTGCCGGCCAGTGTTCTGGCAGGAATCAAAAGCCCGGAATTTCAACCTGCCCAGCAGATTTCAGACCAGGATTGATCATGATTAAATGGTTCCTACCCATCACTATCGCCCTTAGCTTCGGACTCAGCCTGGCCCAGGCCGCAGGAAATCCAGAGGAAGGGAAGACACAGTCCGCAATCTGCGCAGGTTGCCATGGTGCTGACGGAAACAGCCCGCTCAATCCCCTCTGGCCCAAAATAGCAGGTCAGCATCCGGCCTATATCGAGAAGCAGATAAAGGATTTCAAGACCGGCGATCGCACCGATCAGACCATGGCGCCGATGGCGATGCCACTCAACGATCAGCAAATTGCCGATCTGGCAGCCTACTACGCCGGTCAGACAAGACAGATCGGCGAAGCCGCTGCAGACATGGTGGCTGCCGGTGAGGCGCTCTATCGTGGCGGCAATCCCGAGACCGGTGTGGCCGCCTGCATGGCCTGTCACGGTCCCGCCGGATCGGGGAATCCGCAAGCCAACTTTCCCGCCGTAGCCGGCCAGCATGCCGCCTATACGGAGAAGGCGCTGAAGGACTTTCGCGACGGCAATCGCACCAATGACGCCAGCAAAATGATGCAGGGTGTCGTTGCCCGCATGAGCGACGCAGAGATGGCTGCGGTTGCCCAATACATACAAGGCCTTAGCAGATAATCGGCTATCCGGCCTGGGAAGATGAGTGAAAAAAGGCGGCTTATGGCCGCCTTTTTGTATTTGCGCTATTGTATTAAAACTTGTGGCGTTGCCCTCAAGTTTTCTGGCGCTGATGCCGTAAAATCAATTGGAACGGGGAACAAATAAAAGTCACATTTAGCTATGAATGATCAAATCGTTCAGCATCAGTCCGCACTAGACGGTACTTATCGCCTTCGCCTGCTCAGCTACAATATCCAGGCGGGGGCCGATACGCGGCGCTATCGTGAATATGTAACCCGTGGCTGGAAACATATGCTGCCGCACAAGCAGCAGCTGGCAAATCTCAATCGCATTGCCCATCTGTTGAAGGATTTTGATGTGGTGGGGCTGCAGGAGGTCGATTCAGGGAGCCTGCGCAGCGGATTCATCGACCAGACCGCCTACCTCGCCGAGCATGCCGGCTTCCCCTATTGGTACAGGCAGGTCAACCGCAGACTGGGAAAACTGGCACAGCACAGCAACGGGGTACTGAGCCGTGTAGAGCCGGGTGTGATCACGGAACACCGTCTGCCGGGTCTGCCGGGCCGAGGCGCCGTGCTGATGGAGTTCAAGACCAACGAGAAGCCCCTGGGTATCTGCATGATGCACCTGGCGCTGGGGCGCAGGGCTCGTCTGCGTCAGCTCTCCTACGTGAGCGATCTGGTGTCCCACTACTCACACCTGGTGCTGATGGGGGATTTTAACTGCGGTTGCAGTTCCCGGGAGTTTCGCTACCTGATCGAAAGGACGAATCTGCAGGGCAGCCTGTGCGATATGATGACCTTTCCCAGTTGGCGCCCGAGCCGCAAACTGGACCACATCCTGGCATCTCCAAGCCTGAGGGTTTCAAAACACGAAGTGCTCAACTATGCGCATTCGGACCACCTGCCGGTCAGCCTGGAGATAGAGTTACCGAAAGACGTTATGCTGCCCATGGTCGCTTGATCGAGTCTCCGCCAGGTGGAGAAACGCCGGCCGGGTCTCGAGCGATGACAACATAACTGCGATACTTCACAGCGTCGCGACGGCAAAAAAAGCGATGAATGAGAAAGATTGGAAACAGCGATACGAAGATCTGTTGCGCCAGCATGAGAGCGAGGAAGAGGCGAACCGTGAACTGGAAGGTTTGCTGACTCGCACCATCATCCGACTGACCCTCGCCGCCAATGGCCTGGAACCGCGTCTCGATCCCCATCTGAAAGGTGTTCGCGATGCCGTTAGGGGCGGCGTCAACAATCAGCTGTCAAGCAAGCTCAATGCCCTTTCGGACGGTCTGCTCCACTTCTCCGAATCGACGCAAGAGAGCGAGAGCGATTTTACGGGTGAGTACCAGCGGTTGCTCGCCAACCTCCAACTGGGCAAGAAACAGGCCCAAGAGGCAACACAGCTGATGTCCCAGCTGCGTGAAGATCCGTCACAGATGGAGGATGATCAATTTTCCCGCCTGGTAGGTTTGTTGAGCCGCGAACATCCCGCAAAGGGAAAAAAGGGGGGACTGTTCGATCGTCTCCTGGGTGGCGCTCAGAGCGAAAGGGAGAGCGGACCGAAGCCCAACGAGATTCTGCTCAATCTGCTGGAACAGGCCTCCTGGCCGGGGCACTGGGGTGAGGAGGTCACTCGACTCAAGCAGCAGCTGGGACGGGATGCGGCCGACGATGCCTGGGCCGAGGTGCTGCATAATCTGTTGGAACTCTCCGCGAAGTCCTACGGCCAGGTGCAGATGGAGATCAAGGAGGCGGAAGACTTCCTCGAGGAGTTGACGCAACGCCTTCAGGATCTCGGCGTGCACCTGCAGAGCGCCCATGACGGACGCAACCAGATCGCCGTGCACGGTCGAAATCTCTCACAGCAGGTGACCAGTCATGTCGGGGATCTGGGTGCCAGCGTCCAGGAGGCAACCGATCTGCAGCAGCTGAAAACCACGGTGCGAGAGCGCATCATGCTGATCCAGAGCAATATCGACAACTACCTTCGGGAAGAGCAGGAGTGGCACCAGAAGAGCGAGGAGAGTGAAAAGGAGTTGCAGCAACGGTTGGAAAAACTGGAGAAGGAGTCCAGCGAACTGCGCTCAAGAATGGTCGAGGCGCACCACATGGCGCTCATCGACGCTGTGACGGGACTGCCCAACCGCCTGGCATACGAGGAGCGGGTGGAGCAGGAGTATGCGCGCTGGAAGCGATTCGACGAACCCCTCTGCATGCTGGTGTGGGATATCGATGATTTTAAGTCGATCAACGACCGTTTTGGTCATCAGGCCGGCGACAAGGCCCTGCGGGTGATAGCGAATAACCTGCGGACAAGGTTGAGGGTGACCGACTTTATCGCCCGCTACGGTGGAGAGGAGTTTGTCTGCCTGCTCTGCGGTACCAAGGGTGACGAGGCCTTGAAGGTGGCAGACGAGATGCGTAAGTCCGTGCAGACCAACGGTTTTCACTCGGCGGGCAAGCCGGTTACCGTGACTATCTCCTGCGGGATTGCGCCGTTTCAAGACAACGATTCCATCGATAACGTATTCTCCAGGGCCGACAAGGCCCTCTATGAAGCGAAAAAGGCGGGCAAAAACTGCTGCCATTTGGGCTGAGGCAGGTCCCTCTGTTGCGTTTCAGTCCTGGATGTAAAAGTAGTGCCAGGGCCGCTCACCGGTAGTGCTTTGCAACGCGTTCATCAGTTTTGACGATGGAACGGCCTCCTGGGGAAAGATGTTCTCCGCGAAGAGCATGTAGCGTCCACAGCCTGCGCTCTCCCGCCAGTTGTAACTTACCGGATTTTGCCCGTGGTCGCAGTGAGGGCAGGTCGCCAGGAAGTCTGGCGGGTCCAGTTCCCATTCACGCATGATATCCTGCCATTGGGGTAGTCTCTTTCTGCAGGCTTCACAACGCGGTGCGGTGGTATTGCGTCCGCTGAGAAACTGGGGTCGCGGATGGGGGCCGGATTGGACAAGATGGCAAAAGGCCTCGCCCGAGTCGTTGGGACTGGATTGAATCGCGGGTGAACAACCCATGAAAATAACCAGTCTCATAAACTGATCACCAACCATGAAGGCCCGAGCTCCCTCACCCAGACGATCCCCCGCGAAACCGATTTCGCGCAGCCTTTGTATCAGGCCCCTGGGGTCTTCGGGTACCAGGTAGGGATCTTCAGGTGTCAGTACCAGGCGTCCGGTATGGAGTTGGGTCGGGGTCACTGGAGTCCGCCTGCATCCTCGGTCTGTCGCCCTGACTGGGTGGAGTTGATCTGTAGCAGCGGGACTGCCGTGATGCTGTTTTTCGGCGAACCATCCACCAGCTTGTCGCTGTAGGACATATATATCAGGGTGTTGCGTTTGGCATCATAGAATCGCACCACCTGCATGGTTTTAAAGAGGATGGAAGTGCGCTGTTTGAACACCTCCTCACCGTCCCGCGTCTTGTCCAGAATATCCGCGGTAAGCGCTACCGGGCCGGTCTGACGGCAGGCGATGGAGGCGTCGGATGTGTCCTCGGCAATCCCGATCGCGCCACCCACGCCGCCGGTCTTGGCACGGCTGAGATAGCAGGTGACACCGGCTACGGCGGGATCGTCGAAGGCCTCGATAATGATCTTGTCATTGGGGCCGACGACGCGGAATTTGGTGCTGACCTGGCCCAGTTCCTCACCTTGGAGGAGTGGAGAAGAGAGGATTGAAGCCGCCAGTGTTATGCAGAGGGTCGGGGCGCTGCGTAGATATGATCCGTTCATCTGAAGAAGCTGAGATTGCCGTTGGCCTGTGTCGCAAAAGCCGTTTTATACCCTGAAAGGGGCAGTGAAGGAAGTGAATAGACTAGACGGGCATGGGAGGCATCTCTGGCGAGGTGCCCCATGCGTTACAGCTTGAAAAGCGTTTTACTGCAGCAGTGCCCAGGCCGCTTGCGCCTGTTGCTATACTAGATGCAGCTGCGCCCCACCGGTTTTGTCAGTCCGGCGTAACGGCAGGCCATCTTGGCGCCGCCCGGGAACAGGTTTTCGATATAGCGTTTGGTCCAACGGCAATCGTTCTGGTCCTTGCACAGATTACGTGCCAGGATTGGAATTTCCGGTGCGATCTCATACTCTGCGTAGAAGCGATGCAGAAAGTCGATCAACAGCCAGTGTTCTTCTGTCAATTTAACCCCATCTGTTTCTGCCAAAGCCTCTGTTACCGCCGGGCTCCAGTCGCCGAAATCGAGTAGATAGCCTTCATCATCGATGGCGACCATCCTGCCCTCTACTTCAATGGTCTTGCTGGCTTTGACCGCATCCAGCGGGCGTACTGCATCCTGACGTTCGAGTCTCATGACGGCCTCCATGGTGATTGATTGGTCTCTTTTTATTCTACTTGTCCTTTAAAAATAGCAGGATACAACAGCGGTTTTTCAGAAAGGGATTGACACATGTCAATTCTTTAATACTTAAGAGATATTGAATATAGAAAATCTCTATTGACACATGGTTGTGAATGAATTTTTTAGTTAGCGGCTGCCCGCTCCCTAATCCCTGTCACGGGCCGTAACAAGCCGCCTTTTGCCAAAGCATTCAGCCGTTTATAAGGGGATGCTCAACTGGACGATCTCGACAGCCCTCTGCCTGGTCATCCGCGGCGTATCCATGGCGACGTCAGGGCCGATGAGCAACCGCCCCGGCTCCATGGGCCGATAGAGCGTCATGATGGTCCGCGAATTCAGCCTCCATCTCATCGAGGGATCGATGCGCGAGGCGGTGCAGAAGGGCGACTTCGCAACGCTGAGAGAAATCCGCCATATTCAGGCCTCATATTTCTGTAATAGCTTCTGGACCGCCTGGTTCCACCCGGCAGGTCCCGGCAGATCGGTGACCATGGCATCGGGACGCTGCCGAAGGACGATATGTGTGTCATCATGTTTGCGAACGATGATCGGAATATCGACCGCCAGCAGCATCTCCCGGTCGTTGTCGCTGTCACCCAGCGCAATGGTCGTGGTTACGGGGTAGCCGTTTTTCTTCAGGTGGCTGGTGACATAGCGGAGGGCCTTGCCTTTGTCGGTATCGCCCAAAAGGTGGTAAAAGCGTACCCCATTGAGCACTCTCAACCCGGCACGGGCGACATCCAGGCGGAATTGATTTAGCGCATCTGTCTGGCCATGCCAGAGAAAAGGCTCGGAACCTAGACGCTGCATGGCGTGTAATGCCATATCCCTCTCCAGGCCGGTGTTTTCCATGACCTCTTCCAGTGTCATGTCGCCGAATCCAAGGGTATCGTAATCGGGATTAGTCCGGCTATCGACAAGAAAGTCCCGGATCTGCAGATAGCCGGGCGGAACGATCTGGGGCTCTTCACCCGGATAGCTGATGACGGCTCCATTCTCGCCGATCATGGGGCCTTCGAGTCCGAGTTTTTTCATAACAGCCGTGAGTTCGCTCTGCGTCTTGCTGGAAACCGGAATCACCGGTATGTGCAGATCTTTCAGTCTCTCCAGAGCGGGGAGGGCATCCCGATGGTCGTAGCTATGGTGATCCAACAGCGTGCCGTCAAGGTCTGTGAAAATTAGCAATCCCGTTGTCATTGTCCGTCATTCTATATTCCAAAATTGCCAAGTATCCTTTGTCCATTGGCGATCCCTCAATACAACGATGGGCAATAGCATACCCTGAGATTCGTACATATGATTGATCTGGGGCAATTGTCTGGCTTTTCATTTTGCCGCTACAGGGGGGTCATGCCCTGGTTTGACGCTATGCCTGGCCGCGGGTAAATCCATTTTGGCGCCAGCCCTCAACCTTGTTTGACAGAGCTACAATCCTTGTCTTCAAAGGGTTACGTTGTTCAGCGCAATGGCGACATGGGATATGATAGCAGCGGTTGATTACCCGGCCCGCCCGGGTGCACGACGGCAACCAGGCAGTGCTCGAAAGCCACTCCGTGGGGAGCTGCCGATATAACCCGGAGAGAAATTTGATATCTATGGAACCAAACGGCAAGCAAATGGGCAGCGCGATGGAACTCGACCGCCAAGCACGTTTTCAAAAGTAATCAGGCCTATGGGCGAAGCGGGTTGCCCGCAGGGAATTGTGTGAATAGAGGTCTCATGTATACAGGATCGAGATTCTTATTGCTGATGCTGTTGTTGCCGTTTATGGCCGCAAGCGGCTGGTCAGCGGAGAAACCCCCTCCCCTGGTGATCATTGCCGAGGTCACCGAGGAGGAGTTCATCGAACGTATCGAGGCACTGGGTACGCTAAAAGCCAACGAGTCGGTGGAGCTTACCGTGAATGTCACGGAAACGGTTACCGCGATCCACTTCGACGATGGAGAGCGGGTCGAGTCCGGCCAGGTGTTGGTGGAGATGACCAACCGTGAAGAGCACGCCTTGTTGCAGGAGGCCCGGGCCACCCTGAACGAGGCGAAGCGGCAATTCAACAGGGTCAGCCGACTCGAGTCCAAAGGCATCGAGGCACAGTCCCTGCTGGACCAGCGGCGGCGGGAGGTGGATACCGCGCGTGCCCGCCTCGCAGCGATCGAGTCCCGGCTTGCCGACCGTTTGATCACCGCTCCCTTTTCCGGGGTCATAGGCTTGCGCAATATCAGCGTCGGCGCACTGGTGGAGACGGGCGACACCATTACCACACTGGATGACGACGCCACCATGAAGCTGGAATTCGCGGTGCCTTCCGTCTATCTCGCCGCTCTGCAACAGGGGCTGTCGATTCGTGCCCGAAGTCGTGCCTACAGGGATCGTATCTTCGAGGGAAACGTGAAGGTTGTGGACAGCCGGGTCGACCCGGTCAATCGATCGGTCCTGGTGCGTGCCCTAATCGCCAATCCGCAGCGTTTGCTGAAACCGGGCATGCTGATGACGGTGGAACTGCTGCACAATCCGCGCCGCGCCCTGGTGATCCCCGAGTCCGCGTTGATGCCCAGGGGGAGCGATCAGTTCGTCTTCGTGGTGGAGGGCAAGGATAACCGCGTGGTGAAGCGCAAGATCGCCATCGGTTCACGCCGTCCCGGGGAGGTGGAGGTGGTAAGCGGTCTGCAGATGGGGGAGCGGGTAATCACCCACGGTACGGATAAGGCGAAGGCCAATGGCAAGGTGAGGATCAAGGGAGTGCAGAATAACGAGGTCGCCATCGATGCCTTGTTGAAACCCTTGGTCTAGGCCTCCAAGGGCGGGCAATGATCCTATCCGAAATCTCGGTCAGACGGCCGGTCTTCGCTTCTGTTCTCTCGCTGCTGCTGATCGCCTTCGGCCTGGTGGCCTTCGACAAGTTGCCGTTGCGTGAATATCCCAACATCGACTCCCCCATCGTCTCCGTCGAGACCATCTATCGGGGGGCCGCGGCCAACGTGGTGGAGACGCGCATCACCCAGCTGATCGAGGATCGCATATCCGGTGTCGAGGGGATACGCTTTATCTCCTCGGTGAGCGAGGACGGACGCTCCGCGGTCACCATCGAGTTTAACGTGGATCGCGATATCGATGGCGCGGCCAACGATGTGCGTGACCGGGTATCGGCGATTCTGGACAACCTGCCGCAGGAAGCGGAACCGCCGGAGATCCAGAAGGTCGACAGCAACGAGTCCGTGATCATGTGGCTCAATCTGGTGAGCGATCGCATGACCGTGCCGGAACTGTCGGACTATGCGCGGCGCTACCTGGTCGACCGCTTTTCGGTGCTCGATGGGGTGGCCCGGGTTAGGGTTGGGGGCGGCCAGACCTTTGCCATGCGTATCTGGATCGATCGCCAGGCCCTTGCCGCGCGGGGACTCACGGTAACCGACGTGGAGCAGGCCCTGCGTGCCGGCAACCTTGAACTCCCCGCCGGCAGCATCGATTCGAAGGAGCGGGCCTTCACGGTACGTGTCGATCGTAACTTCCACACCGCGGATGACTTCGCCAAGTTGGTGATTGCCCGGGGTGAAGATGGCTATCTGGTGCGCCTGGGCGAGGTCGCCAGGGTCGAAAAAGGGGCCGCAGAGACCCGCACCTTCTTTCGCGGCAATGGGGTGCCCATGGTCGGCATCGGCATTATCAAACAGTCGACCGCGAATACCCTCGCGGTAGCCCAGGCGGCCAAGGCGGAGCGATTGCGGATCAACGCCACCCTGCCCGAGGGCATGGAGATAAAGCAGAGCTTCGACAGTTCGGTCTTCATCGAGAATGCCATCAACGAGGTCTACAAGACCCTGTTTATCGCCATCCTCCTGGTGGTGGCGGTGATCTTCCTCTTTCTCGGCAGCTTCCGCGCCATGATCGTGCCGGCGGTGGCGGTGCCGGTCTCCCTGATCGCCACCTTCCTGGTGCTGTTGATGCTCGGTTTCACTATCAATATCCTCACCCTGCTTGCCCTGGTGCTTGCGATTGGCCTGGTGGTGGATGATGCCATCGTGATGTTGGAGAATATCCACCGCCGCATGGAGGAGTTTGGCGAGTCACGCCTGGTGGCGGCATACCGTGGTGCCAGGCAGGTCGCGTTCGCGGTGATCTCGACCACCGTGGTCCTGGTCTCCGTGTTCACGCCGATCGCCTTTCTCGGCGGCGATATCGGCCGGCTTTTCTCGGAATTCGCCCTCACCATGGCGGCCGCGGTGGGCTTCTCCAGCCTGGTGGCGCTGACCCTTTCACCGATGCTGGCCTCGCAGATCCTGCCGTCAGGAGAGGTGGGCAGGGTGAGTCTGAGTCACTGGGTGGATACGCTGTTTGGCCATATCCGCGACTTCTATATCAAGACCCTGCATCTGGCGATAAGGCACTTCTGGCTGATGCTGCTGCTTTTTGGCGCGATCCTCGCCATGGCCTACTGGTTGTTGGAGCGGATACCGGATGAGTATGCCCCGAAGGAGGATCGTGGTGCCTTCTATCTGATCGTCAACGGCCCTGAGGGGGCCTCGTACGACTATATGAAGGAGTACATGGATGAGATCGAACGGCGCATGATGCCCTATGTGGAGTCCGGTGAAATCACCCGTCTGCTGGTGCGCGCGCCGCGGCGTTTCAGTAACTTCGCCATTTTTAACGGCGGAATCGTGATCAACGTGTTGAACGACTGGAACACGCGCCGGTCCGCCTGGACCATCATGGACGAGCTGCGTAAGAAACTCTCCGACCTTCCCGGTGTGAAGGCATTTCCCGTAATGCGCCAGGGCTTCGGCAGACGCATCCAGAAACCGATCCAATTCGTCATCGGGGGCGGCACCTATGACGAATTGGCCCAGTGGCGCGACCGGCTGCTGCAGGAGATCGAGCGGGACAACCCTGGTCTGCTGGGGATAGATTGGGACTACAAGGAGACCAAGCCGCAGCTGAAGGTGGATATAGACTACGATCGGGCGGCGGAGCTCGGGGTCACCGTTGAGACCATCGGCCGCACCCTTGAGACCATGTTCGGCTCGCGCCGTGTCACCACCTATATCGAACAGGGCGAGGAGTATGATGTGATCATCGAGGGCGAACGCAGTGACCAGCAGACGCCTAACGACCTGAATCACCTCTATGTGCGTTCGGCAACCAGTGGTCAGCTGGTGCAGCTCTCCAACCTGGTAACCCTGCAGGAGGTCGCCGACTCGATCAGCCTCAATCGCTATAACCGGGTGCGCGCCCTCACTATCGAGGCCAATCTGGAAAATGGTCTGGCCCTGGGTAAGGCGCTGGGTTATCTCGAGGGATTGGTGCGTGAGCATCTGCCGGCACATGCCGTTATCGACTACAAGGGGCAGTCGAGGGACTACAAGACCGCGGGCAGCTCCGTTCTCTTCGTGTTCATCCTCGGCGTGGTTGTGGTCTATCTTGTACTGGCCGCGCAGTTCGAAAGCTGGCTACACCCGCTGGTGATCATGTTGACCGTACCCCTGGCGATGGCGGGGGCGCTGCTGGGGCTCCATCTCACCGACCAGACCCTGAATATCTACAGCCAGATCGGCCTTATCATGCTGGTGGGACTGGCGGCGAAAAACGGTATCCTCATCGTCGAATTCGCCAACCAGTTGAGGGACGCGGGCAAGGCGTTCAACGATGCCCTGCTGGAAGCGGCCCATGTGCGGTTCCGCCCTATCGTGATGACCGGCATCACCACCGCTGCCGGCTCCATACCCCTGCTGCTCTCCTCGGGAGCGGGTTCCGAAACACGCACCGTGATCGGTACGGTCATCCTTTCCGGTGTCATCGCTGCGACCCTTTTCACCCTCTATATTGTACCGGTCGCCTACCACCTCCTGGCCAAACACAGCAGCTCGCCCAAACAGCTCAGCCGACAGCTGGAGAAGGAACTCTCGGAACAGTAAGTAGCGCCAATAACAGGGGCGAAGCTAAACCGCAAATGGACGCGAATCACCGCCAATTATCGCAAATTGTGTGAAACGAGCCTATCACGCGAAATGCGTCTTTCTCTTCACTGCAAGCAATATGCGTACATAGGCAACGAATCGCGTTCATTCGCGGCATGTTCATCTCCCATTTGAGTTAGGGAGTTTGTTAATACATATGCTGGCCGCCGTTGACTGAGAGGGTAGAGCCGGTAATGAAGCCAGCGTCGTCGGCGACCAGGAAGAGTACGGAACGGGCAATGTCTTCGGGTTCTCCCAGACGTCCGACCGGGATGGTCATGATGATCTTCTCCAGGATATCCTCAGGTACGGCACGCACCATGTCGGTCGCTACATAACCCGGGGCCACGGCATTAACGGTTATGCCCTTGGTCGCTCCTTCAAGGGCGAGGGCCTTGGTGAATCCGTGGATACCCGATTTCGCCGCGGCATAGTTGACCTGCCCATACTGACCGGCCTGGCCATTGACCGAACCGATATTCACAATACGACCGAATCCCCGCTCGCGCATGCCGTTGATTACCGCGTGACAGGTATTGAAACAGGAGGCGAGGTTGGTCTGGATCACCTTGTCCCACTTCTCGAAGCTCATTTTGTGCATGGTGCCGTCGCGGGTGATGCCGGCATTGTTGACCAGGATCTCGATGGGACCTACCTCTTGCTCAATCTGCCCAATACTGCTCGTCACGGCTTCATAATCGCTGACATCGAACCGGTAGGCGGGGATCCCGGTGCGTTCGGAAAACGCCTTCGCCGCCTCCTCATTGCCGCCATAGTTTGCGGCAACCGTGTAACCGGCATCCTTCAGCGCCACGCTGATCGCCTCGCCGATACCGCGGGTACCCCCCGTAACTAGTGCTACACGTCCCATTATTCGCCTCCTCTGTATGGTTGTTGATTTGTTGCTTGCAGCGGGCCAAAAGACGCTGGGTTGTTGTCGCCCACGCGATTTGATTATTAATAATTTCTATCTCAGCATAAATAAGGTGATGTGGCAATGTGAAAATAGATGGATATAAGCCGATGCCCGGGTCCAAACCAGATCCCGTCCCATGGATAGGGTTGAGTTCGAACGCTCTACCCCGCAGCGCTTGGCGCATACCGGGAGTGACAGCCTCACCGGAGGTGCCGATGGCAGCGGGCTTGCCGATGGGGGTGCAGCGCCGCTTTGAGCAGCTGTATCACGCAGGCGGCAGAACAGCTGCTGCATGGTGACCATGCAGGTCACCGACACGAGGGCCATGCGCCA
The DNA here is from genome assembly GCA_040793985.1 of Candidatus Thiodiazotropha sp. GTDB lineage: Bacteria > Pseudomonadota > Gammaproteobacteria > Chromatiales > Chromatiaceae > Thiodiazotropha. Next base: position 393,820 of record JBFNJI010000003.1, read on the forward strand.
AAGCGTGAAGACCTGTTGGGGGCGGTCAACGACTGCCTCGACATGGGACCGCGTCGCATATTCCACTGCCTGGCCACCTCAAACTCAGGCCATCTCGGGGCCTATGCGAAGATCTGCCGGTCGGTCTGCGCGGAATGCGAGGATGAGTGCCGAGAACATGAAGACAAGCACATGGAGTGCAAGGCGTGCGCGGGTGCATGCGCGGCGATGGTCAAGGCGATAGAAAAAGCCCTGGCCTGATATTGCCCCGTCGGCACTTCCCGACGGCCGAGCGGCCTCGGGGAGTGAATGGGGTTGTTTTGGCGGTGAATCGCGACGTGGGCCTGCCGTGGTTCCGCTTCGATTCACTCCCGGATCGGAATCACCATCACGGGTACCTTGGCATGGCGGATGACGCGGCGGGCAGTGTCACCCATCAGGCCGCCACGCAGAATCCCTTGCCCGCGCTTGCCGATCACCACAAGGTCGTAACCGCCGCTATGGGCCTTTTCAACGATTTTGTCACCGGGTTCGCCTGTGTCCACGGCTATGTCGTAGGTTACATAGGATGAATCCGATCCACTCTCCATGGTGTCTTCGCAGAACTGCTGTATATCTTCCCTGATCGTGGTGTCGCTACGTTTCCTTTTCACCAGTATCTCCCTGGCCTCTTCAACATTTCGGTTTCTGATCTCGTTCCACAGCTCTTCATCGAAGTAGCCTTCGAGAAACTTCTCGAACTCGCGGGCTTCCACCACATGAAACACCGTGAGTTCGGCATCGAAGCTGCGAGCGAGGCTGGCGGCATGAGGAAACGCGAGGCGCCCCTCTTCCGAGAGGTCGGTGACATAGAGGATCTTGTTGTAGCCAATCCTGGGAAGTTTTTTATTGGGCATATTTGGAACTCGTCTATCAGGTCTTTACCGGGGACTTCTTGAACCAATCCAGCCAGATACCGCTGAGCAGCCAGGCATAGCCGTAGGTGCCGATAAGAATCAGTATGAAAGTGACTGCGATATCTTTGGTGGAGCCGTCCAGTGAAAAGCCGGGCACATAGCCGAAGAGAAAGGGTCCGAGGTAGAGAAACTTGGCGAACTTGAATGAGGTGAAGGCGGTCTTCCACATGTTGGCCTTGGCGATCGTCGCGCCGGCGAAAGCGGCGATACAGACCGGCGGCGTGATGTTGGAGTCCTGGGAGAGCCAATAGACGATCATATGCGCGGCTATCGGGTTTACTCCCAGTTCGGTGAGAGCGGGTACCGCGACCACTGCGGTGATCAGGTAGGCGGCGGTAACTGGTACGCCCATACCGAGTATCAGCGATGCGAGGGCGATCAGCAGGATGGTGAGCCAGAGTTTGCCATCCGCCAGTTCGATGACGATATCGGCAAAGGTGAGCACCAGTCCGCTGTAGGTCAGGACACCGATGATGATGCCGATAACACCCACCGTGGCGCCTATCTTGAGGCTCGATTCAGCACCGGCACGGGAGGCCACGAGGAAACCCTTGAGGTCGATGCGGGTATCCTTGCGAAACCAACTGACGACAATGCAGGCGACGATACCGAGAATGGCCGAGTATCCGGGGGAGTAGCCCGCCAGCATGAAGATGGTGATGATCACCAGCGGGAGGACATAGAACCACTCCTTTTTCAGGATCTCCTTGGCGCTCTCTTTTGATTTCTCGCCGACGATGTTGAATCGCTTGGCCTCGTAGTGGACCATTACGAAGACACTGAAGAAGTACATCAGGGCTGGAAAGATGGCCACCAGCATGATCGTGGAGTAGGGGACACCGGTCAGTTCCGCCATGATAAACCCGCCGGCGCCCATGATAGGAGGCATGAACATACCGCCGATGGAGGCAGCCGGTTCGATGCCGCCGGCCACATGGGGCCTGAAGCCGGCCTTCTTCATCATCGGGATGGTGAAGGCGCCGGTGGAGACGGTATTGGCTATGGCACTGCCGGAGATGGAACCGAATAGTCCTGAGGCGATGACCGAGACCTTTGCGGGACCGCCGATCTTGTGACCCACTGCGGCGAGGGGGAAATCGATGAAAAAGCGTTGTGCCCCGCTCTTCTCCAGAAAGGCGCCGAAGATCACGAAGAGGATGATGTAGGTTGCCAGCACATTGGCCATGATGCCAAAGACGCCGTCGCTCTTGTAGAAGATGCTGGTGCAGAGATCGGGGAAGGTATCTCCGGCATGGGAGATCATCTCAGGGGCATACTCCCCGTAAACGCCATACAGGAGCATGACGGCACCGATGATGACGAAGACGGAGCCAACCACCCGCCTGGCGAGCTCAACACCTATCAGTACGCCGACCACTGCAATCCACTTGTCGAGTTCCGTCTCCGCACCGGCACGATAGTTGATCGCTTCGAAATTGAGAATCCAATAACCGATGGTACCGACGGATGCCACGATCAACACATAGTCCCACACCCGTCCCCAGACCGTGGGTGTGCGGTAGAGCATAAAGACCAGGATATAGGTGATGATGATATAGATACCGCGGTGGTACTGGGTCGCGGCGGGCTCCAATACCGCGGAGTAGGAGTAGAAGAGCACCAGCATCAGTGCAAAGGCGTCGAACAGGTACTGTTCGATTCTATGTAGTTTTTCGTAGAGCATGGTGTGGTCCGCTAACTAACTAAGACATAACAACGCCGAGAGACGGTATCGTATTGGAGACGTGACCTCGGCCATTGGATTGATGATTCCCAGTATATCTTTTTACATCCGGCTCTTTCCGTGCCCGGAAACAAAGGAGATCGCTAACCTCGAGTACCGTTACCTGTGCATTGATCCGGTTCGTTTTGGCAAATACCTGAAACCTGTCGCCAGCAGTTATGGGCAAGTAGGATTGCTTCTTGGTAAGGATCTGCACCAAGGCAATCGACCATGCAGACAGAAGCGTGAGATCCATTGATGGGAGTAGATGCGCCCCGATTGCATAAAGGATCAAAGTCGTAATGGTGATCTGCCTTTCTCGCTTATTATCTTGGCAAGTGACCCTCAAGCGCTTGAAACTAGTTCATGCGCCTTATAACCAGTAAACCATAGACGAAAAACGGAATATATGCCAGCTACCGACTTGTTCGATCACTGTTCCAGTATTTCATGCCTAATTCCTGGGTATGGGCCGCTAGCGGTAATTATCAAAGCCTGGTGATTCAGTAACGCTAGATCCGGTCTCACGTACTATTTCGGCAGCCTGCAGCATTGTTTTCAGCGCGGGAATGACCTCTCGCCATGTTCTCGTCTTGAGCCCACAGTCTGGATTCAACCATAAACGCTCTGCCGGTATACGTTTCAGCGCTTGTCGTATCTGGTCGAGAATCTCATTCAGTGTGGGAAGGTTTTGAGTATGAATGTCATAGACACCGGGTCCGATGGCATTGGGGTAATCGAATTCTTCAAAGACATCGAGCAGCTCCCTGTCTGAACGGGACGTTTCGATACTGATCACATCCGCGTCCATGGCGGCGATAGCCTCGATGATATCGCTGAATTCCGAATAGCACATATGGGTATGGATCTGGGTCGAGTCGTCGACGCCATTGGCACATAGTTTGAATGCATGAACGGCCCATTCGAGGTAGTTGTGCCACTCGCTGCGTCTCAGTGGCAGCCCTTCCCGCAGTGCGGCCTCGTCGATCTGGATTATCGCGATTCCGGCACGCTCCAGATCCAGCACCTCGTCGCGAAGGGCAAGGGCCAGCTGCAGGCAGCTGATGGCACGGGGTTGGTCGTCGCGTACGAATGACCAGTTGAGCATGGTAACCGGACCGGTGAGCACTCCCTTCAATGGTTTTGCGGTGAGGGATTGGGCATAGCTTATCCACTCCCGGGTCATCGTATCCGGGCGCACGATGTCACCATAGATAATCGGTGGTTTGACGCAACGTGAACCATAGGACTGCACCCACCCGTAATCCGTGATGGCAAAGCCGTGCAGCTGTTCACCGAAGTATTCCACCATGTCATTGCGTTCCGCCTCTCCATGCACCAGTACATCCAAACCAATTCTCTCCTGTTCCTGGATACAGTTGGCGATCTCTTCCCTCATGGCCTTTCTATAAACCTCCCATGTCAACCTGCCTTGACGATATGCCCTGCGTTGTTTGCGTATCGTCTCCGTTTGTGGAAAAGAGCCGATGGTAGTTGTGGGAAAGGGTGGTAGATTCAACCGCTTCGCCTGTAACCGACTGCGAATCTGAAAGGGGCTGTTACGTTCTGCCATCGATGATTCGACGGCGGCCAGACGATGGTTCACAGACGGGTTGAACACCCGTTGAGATCTCTTTCGTGTCATCGATGCACGGGCGTTTGCCTCCAGCTCAGCCGCCACGCTGGCCTTGCCGTGGGTGAGCGCATTGGCGACCAGCTCAAGCTCCGACAGTTTCTGTTTGGCGAATCCAAGCCAAGATTTGATCTCCGGATCGAGCCTCTGTTCTCTCTCCACATCGATCGGAACATGCAACAGCGAACTGGAGGGAGCGAGCCAGAGTCGTTCTTGGAGGCGGCAATGCACGGGTTCGAGCCACTGCAGAATCGCCTTGATATCGCTCTTCCAGATATTTCTGCCATCGATAATGCCCAGGGAGAGGATCTTGTGCTTCGGCAACCAATCGATGAGCCTGCCTAGCTCGTCCTGCTGCCGGGTGGCATCGATGTGCACGCCTGCCACCGGGAGTTCACATGCCAATTGAAGGTTTTCGCCCAGCCGACCGAAGTAGGTGGTCAACAGCAGTTTGAGCGGAGCGTTTTGCAGCTGAAAATAACTCAGGCGCAGGGCGTGCTGCCAGGCTGGTGAGAGCTCGGTCACCAGCACCGGCTCATCGATCTGCACCCACTCTATCCCGCTCTCCGCGAGCAGGCGCAACAGTGCTGTGTAGACGGCCAGCAGACGCGGCAAGAGCTCGAGCTTGTCACTGCCGTCCTTGCTCTTGCCGAGCCAAAGATAGGTGACCGGGCCGATGAGCACAGGCTTGGTTTCCTTGGGATTCGCGCCGATCTCATCGATTCTTGAGAGCAGAATGTCGGCCGCCAATTCAAACTCAGTGGCTTGCTGGAATTCGGGTACGATGTAGTGGTAGTTGGTATCGAACCACTTGGTCATTTCGGCGGCCGCGAGCGGTGGACGCCCCGGGGCGGAGCTGCCGCGGGCAACCTGAAAATAGCGATCCAGGGTCCCGGTTTCCCCCGCCTGTTCGAAGCGGGGGGGGATATTGCCCAGCAGAAAGCTGCTGTCCAGCACCTGGTCGTAGAAGGAAAAGTCACCCACGGTCGAGTAGTCCAGCGCTGACTGCAGGCGCAGGTTCTGGCGCCGAATCCGCAGTCCGGTCTGTTCCAGGCCCTGTTGGTCTGAATCGCCTCGCCAATAGGCCTCGAGGGCAAATTTCAATTCTCGTTTCGCGCCGATGCGGGGCAGTCCAAGGTTGTGTGTTGTCGCCATGATCCCGGTTTCTGAATGTTTGTTTTGACGGGAGGGGATTGTAGGCAGGGTAATTATGAAAATATAATGATATATATGGCACTAACAATGAAAATATTACATATATGATAGAGCTGACCCATCTCAAGATCATCGCCGCACTCGAGCAACAGGGAACCCTGACCGCCGCCGCGAATGCGCTTTGCCTTAGCCAATCAGCGCTCTCCCATCAAATTCGCTATCTGCAACAAAAGCTTGGCGTTGATGTATGGGAGCGGCATGGCCGCCGATTGCGATTGACACCCGCCGGCGCGCAATTGTTGAAGACCGCCCACGAGATTCTGCCCATGCTGGAGCAGTCGGAGAGAACCCTCAAGGCGATCGCTGCCGGCAAACAGGGGGTGTTGCGTATCGGGGTGGAGTGCTATCCCTGCTATGAATGGTTGACCGGGGTGATTTCCGACTTTTTAAGCAGGGAAGCTGACGTGGATCTGGATATCTTTCACAGATTTCAGTTTTCCGGACTGGAGGGACTGTTGAATCGCCATATCGATCTGTTGATTACACCGGACAAGATGGATCACCCGGGGACACGGTTCGAAACGCTGTTTCAGTACGAGTTGGTCCTGGTGGTGCCGAAATGCCACGCTTTCGCGGATCTGAAATGGATAGAGCCCAATCAGATGACTGGGGAGAAACTGATTACCTTTCCCGTGGCACCGGAGCGTCTGGACATTCTGACGCTCTTTCTCTGGCCGGCGGCGATGAGAAGTCCAAAGCTCAAGCAGATCGAATCATTTGAGATCATGCTGCAATTGGTGGCCTATAATCGGGGTGTATGTGCCTTGCCTGACTGGTTGGCTGCCAAAGTATGTAGTGAATTACCGCTTACGGCGGTGCGGTTGGGAAGTAGGGGTATCACGAGGGAGCTGTATGCAACATATCGTCATGAAGATACCAAGACCGGTTATCTGCGGCGTTTTCTGCAGCGGGCCAAATACTTTGCTCCCCGTCATTCAACCTTGTCGGACGATGGTTAGCGGATCCGGTGTGGCAGACAATGAAGCGATTTCTCACTTGGCGTGATGATTGGTATCTGGGTATCGATGGGATCGATTCGCAACACCTGCGTCTGGTGGAGCTGGTAAACCAGATCGCTGAGTCGCTGGTCGTTGATGATTCAGGCTCTGCCGACGAAACGAGGCCGATGCAACTGATACGACAGTTGCAGGTGGAGACAAGGCTGCACTTCAGGAGCGAAGAGGCGTTCATGCGAGAGTGTGACTACCCTGAATATGAAAATCATTATCGCGAACATGCGATGCTACAGGCAGAGCTGAAGGTATTGATACGGGAGATCGACGATGGAAAACGGAAATTCGACATCGATACCCTGACGTCACTCAAACACTGGTTGATCAATCATGTCATCGATAGCGATCTGGACATCGCCCGTCATCTGCACAAGGATAAACTCGTTTCGACGATAGACCAGGTCTGATGGCGCAATCGCAACATTTTGCTTGCTTTGAGATTGCACTGATATCCCACACCCACAGAGGCAGTTAAATCCACTGGAACCCCTGCCCATATCCCCCTCAAGATAAAGGCTATTCCGGTTCCCGGTACCTGGTCTTTGGGTTATGATCTCAATCTGCTATCTGCCGGTTGCCTGTGTATCGATCGATACGTTTTTAACAATGCAACCGGCATCAAGGAGTTGAAAGTATCAACTGGTAGGGATGGTGAAGGGTTACCCTGGATCATAAGGAAGCGGGTTGTCATGGCTGTTAGCGTTTTCGATCTCTTCAAAATAGGCATAGGTCCCTCGAGTTCCCATACCGTCGGTCCGATGCTGGCGGCCAGACGTTTCGTTGAAATCCTGGAAACCTCATCCCTGTTGCCCAATACAACGAGAGTGACAATAGAGCTGTTCGGTTCACTGGGCGCTACAGGCAAGGGGCACGGTACGGATAAGGCGCTTCTCCTCGGCCTCATGGGCGAGGCACCATCGAGCGTGGATATAGAGACCATACCTCAGCGCATCGAAGCTGTCAGAGAGCAACGGGAAGTGGTGCTTGCCGATGGCACCAGGTTGCCCTTCGATGTGGACGAGGATCTGCAGTTTCATCGGAAGAAACAGCTCAAACTGCATGCCAATGGAATGCGGTTCACCGCTGCTGACAAACAGGGAGAAGAAATTATAAGCAGTAACTTCTACTCCGTGGGCGGTGGTTTTGTTATCGAGCAGAATGCACTGGGGGACGCGGTACTCGAGGAAGACAAAACTTCCATCAAGTATCCCTTTCACAGTGGTGAAGAGCTATTGAGACAATGTGACGAGCGGGGATTGTCGGTCAGTCAATTGATGCTGGAGAATGAGAAGGCGTGGCGCGGTGAAAAAGAGATTCGTGAGCAGTTACTGCAGATCTGGCGGGTCATGCAGCAGTGCGTGGAGCGGGGTTGTACCAGTGAAGGGGTACTGCCCGGCGGTCTGAAGGTCAAGCGTCGTGCACCCCGGCTGCATCGACAGCTCAGCAACGACGCGGAACTCAATCAGGTACCGTTGGGTACGATGGACTGGGTTAATCTCTTCGCCCTGGCGGTGAACGAGGAGAATGCGGCCGGGGGACGGGTAGTGACCGCTCCGACCAATGGCGCCGCCGGGATTATCCCCGCGGTGTTGCACTACTATTGGCGTTACGCGCCGGGTGCCTCTGAAGATGGGGTGATCCGTTTTCTGCTGTGCGCCGGCGCAATCGGAATCCTCTACAAAGAGAACGCCTCCATCTCCGGTGCGGAGGTGGGTTGTCAGGGTGAAGTCGGCGCCGCCTGCTCCATGGCAGCGGGTGCGCTGACCGAGGTGCTGGGAGGAACCCCGCGACAGGTTGAAAACGCCGCGGAGATCGGGATGGAACACAACCTGGGCCTGACCTGTGATCCGGTTGGAGGACTCGTACAGGTGCCCTGTATCGAGCGTAACGCCATGGGTGCGGTGAAGGCGATTAACGCAGCGCGCATGGCCCTGCGCGGGGACGGTTCCCACTTTGTCTCTCTGGATAAGGTCATAAAAACCATGCGTGAGACCGGTGCCGACATGAAGACAAAGTATAAAGAGACATCGAGGGGAGGATTGGCGGTCAATCTGGTCGAATGCTGATGATGGCCCGGGTAAGGAACGGATGAGTTGAATCCGAATGACAAAGAATGTTAGATAGCGACTATGAACGAGCAAGGGATTTTTTACAGCTGGGAACAGGCATGTGACTACGTCGGTGATAGTCGCTTCTTGAATGAGCTGGATGAACTCTATTTCCACTTTGCAGGTTTCGCGTCCGTTGAGGTGGAGCGGGGTCACTTCGACAGGGTCTATGTGGATGGTTATCTGAAGCTCTATCCAACCGATGTCAATGAGCTCAGGCAGAAGCTGCCGGTCACCTATAACAGCGCGATCATCGATCACAACATCACCGTCAATGGGGTGATACGTGAAGACCTGTTTCAGAAATTCCTGGTATTTGACGATGAACTGCTTATCGGAACAGGCAAGGGTGGTCTGGATAACGAGTACGATTATCCCGGCGATATCCACTTCAACCAGACCGACTTGAACCACGTTTGCGATGCATACGGTATCCAACGACCGGAATCGGAGCCCCAATCCAAACCGGTGATTGTCGAGGATGAGGTAATGCTGAAGGTGGTTGGCGCCCTTGCCTGCATGCTCGCCATGGACAGTGACCTCGAGGCGTCGCTGCAGAACGAGCAACACATTTCCGAACTCATTATCGACGATCTGTTCGCCATGCTCGAGGGTATGGGTGTGGATGTCGATGGAAAGCAGAAATTTCTCTACGAACGCATCATTTCTGACGGGGTGAAGAGCATACTCGAATCCTGATCAGGATGTGGGTAAACCCTCTGGCGGATGGGGTAAGAGGCCTCGAGTCGAAGCGCTTTTTATCACTTAATCATTGTTTTTCAGCGATATTTGTTTCCCACCCAAGTGTCACGCCAGTGATAACCTTGAATTCCCATTGGGTATATCCCTTGTAAATCATAATACCTGACTATATTACTATGTTATTAGCGTTTTCGGAGTCAGCCGTCGTTGACCCGGAGCGCTATCCGTGACTCTCACTGCGCAACACGCTTTGTATGCCGTTGCGACGGTCTGGGTGAACACCATTGATTCCCATGGAGGAAGAGATGTCTCTGGTCGATAGCAGTGTTGATCGAATCATTGGGGGGGGATATGCCGAGGGCTTCGTTACCCCTATAGCGTCGGATACCCTGCCGCCAGGATTGGACGAGTCGGTAATCCGGACCATCTCCGCGCGCAAGGGTGAGCCTGATTGGATGCTCGAGAGGCGCCTTCAGGCCTATCGCCATTGGTTGGGCATGGAGCAACCCGACTGGGCGGCGATCAAGCATCCCGCGATCGATTTTCAGTCGATCTCCTACTACTCCTCGCCGCGGACCAAGCCTCGTCTGGAGAGTCTCGATGAGGTGGATCCGCAGCTGCTGGCTACCTATGAAAAACTGGGAATTCCGCTGGACGAGCAGAAGGCGCTTGCCGGGGTGGCGGTGGATGCGGTGTTCGATAGCGTATCGGTGGCGACCACCTTCCGCGAAACCCTGGCTGAGGCGGGTGTGATCTTCTGTTCCATATCGGAGGCGATACGCGAATATCCTGACCTGGTGCAGGCCTACATGGGCTCTGTGGTTCCCTTTAAAGACAACTATTTCGCGGCGCTCAACAGCGCGATGTTCAGTGACGGCACGTTTGTCTATATCCCCAAGGGTGTGAGCTGCCCGATGGAGCTGTCGACCTACTTCCGCATCAACGAGGCCCGGACAGGTCAGTTCGAACGCACCCTGATCATCGCTGAAGAGACTAGCCAGGTGAGCTATCTGGAGGGCTGCACAGCACCACAGCGGGATGAAAATCAACTCCATGCCGCGGTGGTTGAGCTGGTGGCGATGACCGAAGCAAAGATCAAATACGCCACAGTGCAGAACTGGTATCCGGGAGACAGCGAAGGCCGGGGTGGCATCTACAATTTTGTCACCAAACGGGGCGATTGCCGCGGTGATCGCTCTCACATCTCCTGGACCCAGGTGGAGACAGGCTCCGCGGTGACCTGGAAGTATCCAAGCTGCATCCTGCGCGGCGATGACAGTGTGGGTGAATTCTATTCCGTGGCGGTGACCAAAGGGTACCAGCAGGCGGACACCGGCACCAAAATGATCCACCTCGGCAGAAACAGCCGTAGCACGATCCTCTCCAAGGGCATCTCGGCGATGCGGGGCAGCAATGCCTATCGTGGCCTGGTACGTATAGCGGCCAAGGCGGAGAACGCGCGCAACCATACCCAATGCGATTCTCTGCTGATCGGCAATCGTTGCGCTGCGCATACCTTTCCCTATATCGAGGTGAAGAATCCCACGGCCCAGGTGGAACACGAGGCCACGACCTCGAAGGTGGGTGAGGATCAACTCTTCTATTGCCGTCAGCGGGGGCTCTCCGAAGAGGATGCGGTGTCGATGATCATCAATGGATTCTGTAAAGAGGTTTTCAAGGAACTGCCGATGGAGTTCGCGGTGGAGGCGCAGAAGCTGCTAGCGGTGAGCCTGGAAGGCGCTGTCGGATGAGGTGGGAAATACAGCTGAGGTCAAGATGCTAAAGATAGAGAATCTACATGCCTGCGTAGAGGGGAAAACGATACTTAAAGGGGTCGACCTGCAGATCGATGCCGGGGAAGTGCACGCCATCATGGGGCCTAACGGATCGGGTAAGAGCACCCTGGCGCATATCCTTGCCGGCCGGGACGGTTACCAGGTGAGTGACGGGGCGGTGAGCTATCAGGACGAAAACCTGCTCGATCTCGATGTCGAAGAACGGGCCTACAGGGGAATTTTCCTTGCCATGCAATATCCAGTCGAGTTGCCTGGAGTCAACAACATGACCTTCCTGCGGGAGTCGTTGAATGCGTTGCGCAAGGCACGGGGTGAGGAGGAGATCGACGCCGTCGGCTTCATGAAACTGGTACGCGCAAAAGCCAAACAGGTGAAGATTGACGATAGGCTGTTGAAGCGCGCGGTGAACGTGGGATTCTCTGGCGGTGAAAAAAAACGTAACGAAATTTTGCAAATGGCTATGCTGGAGCCCCGCTTGGCGATCCTTGACGAGACCGACTCCGGTCTCGATATCGATGCCTTGCGCACAGTCGCCGACGGCGTAAACCTGTTGCGATCGGCGGAGAGAGCGCTGCTCGTGGTGACCCACTACCAAAGACTGCTTGAATATATCCAGCCAGATTATGTGCATGTATTGGCGGCTGGCCGCATCATCCGTTCTGGAGGTAAGGAACTGGCTCTCGAATTGGAGGAGAAGGGTTATGGCTGGTTGCTGGAAGAGGCGGTTGCATGAATCTGGAGAGCTATCGACAAGCGGCGCAACGTACGATTGAGCAGCTATCCGGGGAACATGGGGATTGGCTAATCGAACAGCGCCAGGCTGCAGTCAGACAGATGACCGACCTCGGTATTCCACACGCCCGTCAGGAGGCATGGCGTTATACCAGTGTCGAGGGTTTGATGGGCAAGGGGTTCGGTTCGAATCAGCGGACGTCGGAGAGTCATCTCGACTCCCCGGATATATATCCCTTCGAGGACAAGGTCGCAGCGCGTCTGGTGTTTGTGGACGGCATCTACAACCCTGAGCTGTCGGTGTGCGGCAGGCAGCATGGATACAAGATAGGCAGCCTGCGCAACGCAATGGCCGAGGGGGATCAGTCGGTGCTGAGGTCGGTGGCCAGGCTCTCCGGCATGGGCGACCATCTCTTTGCCGCACTGAACATGGCAACCTTGCAGGATGGCGCGGTGATTCAGTTATCGCGTGGTGTCGAGATAGAGCAGCCTGTTGAGTTGCTTCACGTCACGACCAATCGAAGAGTTTGCCAGGCGCAACAGTTGCGTCACCTGATCGAACTGGATGAGGACGCATCGCTGAGTCTGATTGAACGCTATCTGTCAGTGGACGAAGGCGTTGACTATTTCAATAATGTTGTCTGTGAGATCAGCCTGGCAACGGGCGCCGAGTGCAAGCACCAGCGGGTGCAGCAGGAGAGTGACGCCGCCTACCATCTCTGCCATATGCATATCGAGCTGGGGCGAGACGCCCGTTACCAGGCAGTGAGTGCCGCGCTTGGAGGGGCGTGGTCGCGTACTGAGCTCCACAGCCGTTTCGCCGGAGAAGATGCGGAATTGGAGGTCGCTGGGCTCTATACGGCAGGTGACGGACAATTGACCGACTTTCATCTCGCTGTGGATCATGCCGTGCCCAGTTGCACGAGCCGCGAGCACTTCAAAGGTATCCTGTACGGGGCAGGCAGGGCAGTATTCGACGGTCTGATTCAGGTGCAGGTCGATTCGCAGAAGAGCGAGGCAGATCTGCATAACGCAAACCTAATGCTATCGGCAAGGGCCGAAGTCGACAGCAAACCACAGTTGGTCATTCTTGCGGACGATGTGCAGTGCAGTCATGGTACAAGCGTGGGCCAGCTGGATGAGGATGCACTCTTCTATCTTCGTTCCAGAGGTATAGAAGCGGATCAGGCACGGCGCCTGCTCTGTCTCGGTTTTGCCGGCGAGATTCTGCACAAATTTGAAACTCCGTCCTTGCGTGAACAGATCGAATATGACCTTCTGCAAAGAATACGGTTTTGAGTCCGGGTGTGTGCATTCAATAGCGCCCGGGACGAGTTTCGGCCAAAGGTGTCGGTAGATGCGTGGTCGTCAAGAGAGTGAATTCAGTCGTTGTGCGCCGCCATCAAGGGAAGATCTGATCGCAGCCCTGCGTTCAGTCTATGATCCGGAGATAGCGGTCAACATCTATGATCTGGGGCTGATTTATCGCCTACAGGTGGATGCCGAGGGCAAGGTCGAAGTAGATATGACCCTGACCGCCCCCGCCTGTCCTGTTGCAGGCACCTTGCCCTACGAAGTGGGAAGGGCGATCGATGCCGTGCCTGGTGTTACCGACGCCACCGTCAGGCTTGTATGGCACCCCCCCTGGAGCCAGGAGAGAATGAGTGACGAGGCCAGACTTCAGCTCGGATTGATGTGATGAACTTGATAGTGTGATGCGATGCCTTATGCAGGAGGTATGTTGTGGCGATTCAATTGACAGAGAGAGCCGCGGATCATATTAAATCGATGCTGACACGAACAGAGGGTGTATTGGGTTTGCGTCTGGGTACCCGAAAGAGCGGCTGTACAGGTTTTGCTTACGTAGTCGACTATGCGCAACAGGTGGAGGAGAACGATCAGCTGTTCGAATCGCAAGGAGTGAAGATTGTTGTCGATATTGCGAGTCTGCCGATGCTCGATGGGCTGACTGTGGATTATGTCAAGGCGAATATGCTCAATGAGGGCTTTGAGTTTATCAATCCCAATGTCAGGGACCAGTGCGGTTGTGGTGAGTCATTCAGCGTATAACCGCTTGATGCGAGATAGGATGCCCGGGATGAGAGAAATCGACGAGGTCGTGGAGGATTTTGAGTTCTTCGATGATTGGGACGGCCGCTATCAATACCTTATTGAGTTGGGAGAGGCGTTACCCGCCATGCCGGACGAATTGAAACGGGAGGAGAATTGGGTAAAACCCTGCATGAGCACTGTCCATGTTTCCGCGCACCGGGAGCCTGCCGATCCAGCACTGATCCACTTCAAGGGGGATTGTGACACCGCGATCATCAAGGGGGTGCTCGCGCTATTGATAGACCTGCTTTCCCATCGCACATTGAGTGAGATCCATAGCCTCGACGTGGATTCGCTGTTCAAGCGACTGAAGCTTGAAGAGCACCTCAGCCCAAGCCGGCATGTAGGTATCTATGCGATTGTGGAAAAAATGATCGAGAGGGCCGAGGCCCTCTCGATGGCCGCGAATTCAAAGCTCAAGCCAACCACTCATTGCTGATGTATCCACCTCCAAACGAATCCCGGCCCTGTCGACGATCCAGTCAGACTTCGTTGGTGCAGAGGATGCTTGGATTATTTTCACCCGCCTGTGCCAGGTTCTCGAGGTTGGAAATAACCTCCAGGCTGGCCTCTTCCATGCGTGAGATATTGTCGATCGCGGCTTGCTTATCCCCGCTTTCGAGTTGGCTCAGTGCCAGTTTGCCGTGTTTATGGACCAGCAGATGCGGGCCTTCGATTTCACGATAGCCGGTAAGGTTGGAAAAACAGGAGACCCCTTCGCCCTGGTAGTACCACTTGCCCAGGCGGCAATTCTTGTGATCGGACAGGGTGTCTGCGGTGAGATCCGACGTGCCGAGAAAGGCCTGGTATATACCGAACTTGAATACCAGGTGGTCAAACTTCGCCAACTCCACAAAGCTACGCAATGAAGATGATGAGATGGCCATCTCCATCGATTTCGAAAGATCGAACTGTTGTTTTATGGTCGATATGGATTGCGTGACCTGATTCTGAAAATTGTGTGCCACATCCCTCATCGATGACATGGTATCCATCGATTTCTTGGTCTCCTGGGTGATGGTGTCAACCAGTGAGGCGATCTCGGTGGTGGCATCACGGGTGCGTGCGGCCAGGCTCCTGACCTCATCTGCGACCACGGCAAAGCCCCGCCCCATCTCGCCTGCGCGAGCGGCCTCTATTGCAGCGTTCAGTGCCAGCAGGTTGGTCTGCTCCGAGATGCCCTGGATGATGCTGACAAAGTTGCTGATGTTGTCGGCAATCGTCCCCAATTTATCCACGCTTTCGGAGCTTTGCGTGGAGATCTCGGTTACATTGTCGATCTCGTTGTGCATGACTTCAACACTGGCGATCGCCTTGGATGAAATCTCAGAACCGCGGATTGCATGCACTTTCTCGTTTTTTATGTTTGTGGCCGTGTGCATCAGTGAGTGTTGAAGTTCACTGAAGGAGCTGCTCAGGGTAGGAAAGTTTGCCAGCAGCTGGCGTTGTATCTGCTGCTCTCTCGTTGCTTCTTCGTACTGTTGCCGCAGTCTTTCGTTCTCTTCCTGGAGTGTGCTGATGCGTGCTTCCTGCGAGTTGAGCTGATTGGTTTTTTCATTGAGTTGCTGTTGCAACTGAGAAATCTGCTTTTTGTTGGATATGCCAAACATCGGAGGTCTCGTAGGTTGGAACGTAACTGAAAATCTGTATGGGTCAATCCTTATTAGCGGCCGAGATCCGGGGATTTTGAGCGCATAGAGGGGCAAAGTGGTAAAAAAAATGGCTAAAATGACATGGGATTTGGGAGATGAGAGGCCTGGCGAATCCCACAAGGCTATCTGCTGAGGCTATTGCTCCAGCTGTAGCTCAATGGTCCCGCTGATTTCGACCCTTACGCGCTGACTTCCAGCCTCCAGGGTTGGAGCTGCCGCGGATCGTTCCAGGGCCATCATGTTGGCACGCATGTTGCGCGGTTGATATGGCCTTTCCGACGTCTCTATGGCCATCTCCACAAGGCGGTATCGCTTGCGCCCAAACTGCTTCGTTACCAGCTCCGCACGTTTGCGGAATGCGTCGATCGCCTGCAGTGTCAATTGCTCTTCCACCCTTTCACGCATCGGCGGGGAGATCCCATATCTGATGGACTCAAGGGCCAGGGATGACTGCAGGCTGTGCAACAGCTGGCTCAAGCTGTCGCTGTGCATACTTTCCAGGCGAATCGATTGGCGCACGCGCCAGCCTGTCAGCCGCTGTTGCTGATAGATAGGCGATGTCTGGTAACCGAGGGTCTGAACCTTAACCCCTTCGCTGAGCTTCACCTCATTGACGGCCCGGGCGATAAGGCGATTGACGCCGTCACTCAACTCAGCAGGCTCGCTGCCCTCCTTCTGGGCATAGAGCACGGCGATCAGGGTATCGTTCTCCACTTCCGTCGAAGCACTGCTGTGTAACTTTATGCGGTCGTAGCCGAGGCCCTTCTCCCCGGCACCGAGCAGGGATGGTGATAGGGCAAGGCTGAGGCAGATGAGGGTGGAAAAAACAGCATTCGGTAGACCGGTAAGCACAGCAACCTCCAGTGTCGATCCAAAGGGGGGCTATTGTACATTGAGTTGCTTGCCCAGGTCGATGCGGTACAAGCAATACCCGTTCACCCGTTGAGGAACTAAAGTTATGCTGCCAAGAGGCGATATAGGTTAGTACAGAACCTGTGGGTGTTGGAGCATTCACTGTTCAATTCATAGGGAAGGGAGATGAAAGGAAAAATCGTACCAACAGGTAGGGAAGTTTCGTTACAAAACAATGGGTTTATCGTATCAAAAACCGATATCGAGGGGAGGATAATCTACGTCAACAGAGAGTTTATGCGGATCAGCGGTTTTGGCGAATCCGAGCTGCTTGGCATGCAGCACAATATCATTCGCCACCCCGATATGCCGCGGGGTGTATTCAAATTGCTATGGGATCTTATAACCACGGGCAATGAGTGTTTCGCCTATGTAAAAAATCTCTGTAAAAACGGTGATCACTATTGGGTATTGGCAAATATCACCCCCGATTTCGGTAAACAGGGTGAAATTATTGGTTATTTTTCTGTTCGGCGAAAACCGAACCAACAAGCCGTAGACTACTTCTCACAGCTCTATGAGAAGCTGATGTTGGCGGAGCGAGAGGCCGGATCCAGACAGGCCCTCGCGGCTTCTTCGGCGCTTTTGAATCAAGCCATTGAGGAGCAAGGTTTTGAAAATTATCAATCGTTTGTACTTAGCCGCTAGGCTCAAGCTCTATGTGGCGGTTTTCGTCAGTCTGAATCTGTTAAGCGTTTTTTCGATTCTGCTGACGGGCGGTTATCAACATTGGATATGGCTGTTTCCCGTGCTCTCCATCGCTTTGGCCTTGATGGTGAGGCAAAGGATGCAGATGCCGTTCTATGTCATGGGAGAGATAGACCGAGTGCTCAAGGAGACGCTCGACGGGCAATACTCATCCCGTATCACCAATGTACCCTGGATGGGAGAGGCCGGACATATCGCATGGAACCTGAACGAATCCCTGGATCAGCTGGAGACCTTTTTCAGGGAGGTCAAAACAAGTTTCGAGCTGGTGTCGCAAGGCCACTACTTCCGCCGCACCCTGCCCGCGGGCCTGCATGGCGAGCTGGAGAAAACCCTGGCGCGAATCAACGAATCGCTGGATGCCATGGCAAGCAATGCAACCTATATCAAACACAATGAGATGGCTGCAGAGTTGCAGGAACTCAATACCAGCCAGACCATGGACAATCTGCTGCTCAGTCAGAACGATTTGATACGCATCACCGACGAGATGCAGAAGGTTTCAACCACCGCCACCGACAACATGCAGCGTGCGAAGGAGAACCAGGGGGCGGTGTCCCAGGTCGTCGATTCCCAGACCAGAACCCTGGGCCTGATTGAGCATAGCCACGAGACGATGGCGAAACTCAACAGTATGAGCGATGAGATAACCGGTATCCTGGGAATGATCGGGGAGATAGCCGACAAGACCAATCTGCTTGCATTGAACGCCTCCATCGAGGCGGCCCGTGCCGGTGAGCACGGCCGTGGTTTTGCCGTGGTGGCGGACGAGGTGAAGAAGCTTGCCGAGAGCACCAAGACAGCGACTGATGAGATTCGCGAAGTGGTGACGACTTTCCAGAGTGAAACCTCAGAGATGCAGGCAAACTCCAGCGAAATGCTGGATATGGCGAACAATGTGCAGCAGGCCGTAGAGGAGATGAATACCAGCTTCAATCTCTTCGCGGATCGCGCGCAGAAGACATATACCTCGGTCAACTTTGCCCACGATATCTGTTACGCATCCCTGATCAAGGTGGATCACATGATCTACAAACAGAAGGCCTATAAATCTTTTTATGCCGGCACCGAGAATCCCGATGCCCAGGCTGTGATGGTGGATCACCACACTTGTCGCCTCGGCAAGTGGTACTATGAGGGCATCGGCAAACAGAGTTTCGGTCACCTGCATGCCTTCAGGGAGCTCGAGGATCCCCACCGGGCGGTGCATAGTCATGGTCACGCGGCCCTCGACCATTTGACCGAGAACTGGCAGCAGGATCCAGAGCTGCAGAAAACGATTATCGACACCTATAAGGAGATGGAGCACGCAAGTGACATGGTGATGGATCGCATCGATGCCATGATTACCGAAAAACACAACTGACAGGTGCGCCATGAAGCGAGCGATCAACCCGACTGACAGGGAGATCTTCATGGATGAGAACGATTTCATTGTATCCAAGACCGATTTGAAGGGACGTATCACCTACGCCAACCGGATCTTCATGAAGATCGCCGGCTACAGCGAGTCGGAACTGCTCGGTGTGCAGCACAACATTATTCGCCATCCGGATATGCCAAGGGGTGTGTTCCGCCTGCTGTGGAAGGTGATCGAATCCGGTGAGGAGTGCTTCGCCTATGTCAAGAATATGGCGAAAAATGGTGACTTCTATTGGGTCTACGCCAATGTCACGGTCGATTATGACAACAAGCGCAATCCCGTCGGCTATTTTTCAGTGCGTCGCAAACCGAGCCGGGGAGGCATCGAAGCGATAACGCCGGTCTACCGGGAGATGCTGGCGATCGAGGCCCAAGCCGGTGCTCGCGACGCCCCTGATGCGTCGTTGAACTGGTTGCTGAAACTACTGGAGAGCAAGGACACGACCTATCAGGCATTCATTCACACCCTCGGACACTGAGCCCTAGCGGATTGCGTGCTTTCAGCATCCTGGAAAATTGGTGCCTTCATCTCGCCGGCCTGTCATGGTGAGGACGGGGATTCCATCGGTTATGCCTCGATGGGGAGCTTCAGCTTGCGTTCTCCGAGCCAGATTGCCAGGCGCTGCAGTGGGTGACGATTGCCACCCGGACGCCAGGTACGGCGCAGGCGGTTGTGGTAGGCATCGAACTGGAGGCCGCGGGGTGCGGTTGGCACATCTCCCCGGCCAAGCAGTATCTTCAATACCTGGGATGCGGCGAAGCCGGCACACAATTCGCACCCCATCGGGGTTGAGGGCCCTTTTTTCGCCACCAGGTCTATTCGCTCGGGCAGTACCAGATAGGCGGCATGCAGTGCCGCCGGCGCCAGGCCGACAAGGAAGCGCAGGTACTGTCGATACTCACCGACACCTTCGAATTGAAAGTAGTCCTCGAAGCTCATCCCCCCCGGGATAAAGTTCAACAACGCCGAGCCCATCCCCAGTGGAGCCGCGGTGACCGCCGGTAGCCTCATTTCATCGCAGGCGGCAAAGATTGCCCGACGAGCATCGAGGGCAAAAAAATCGAGGCCATCAAGATAGAGATCGCAATCATCGAGGAATCCTTTCGCCTGCGCCGGTTTCACGCCTTCGGGAAATGGTCTGATGTCGAGTTCCGGGTTGATCGACAGGGCCATCTCCAGTAACACCTCGAGCTTGGGCCTGTCGACCGTGTCGATGGTTGCACCTGCCTGGCGATTGAAGTTTTCCACCGCAAAACTATCGAAATCGGCCAGGTTGAATCTGCCCACGCCCAGCCGGGTCAGGGTCAGCAGATGGCTGCCGCCGACTCCCCCCAGGCCAGCTATGGCGACCCGGGCGTGGCGTAGCCGTTGCTGCTCTCCCTCCGTTAACCAGCCGATGTTGCGTGAAAAGGCAGTAAGGTAATCAAACCGGGTCATTGCGCTGTCGCTCCACCGCTTGTCGAGGTCGGTGCCATGGCTGGATTTTGAGTTCTTCACGGATAAAATCGTAGAGTGCTCGGATCTGTGCATTCATATGGCAGGTCAATTCTGCGCGGGGCAGGGAAAAGAGCGCCCGTTCTCCCCTCAGCTCGAAGGATGGACTGATCTGTCTGAACAGCAATCCATAACGCTTCAGGTGGCGTTGCAGTCTCGGTTCCATCACCACCAGGACGTAATCGAGATTGCAAAGTTCAACCAGAGCGATAGCAGAGAGGTAGAGACCGATCGAGATATTAGGGAAATTGCGTCGCTCCTCCTCGGTGAAAAGGCTGGGATTGTGATTGTCAAGGATAAAGGGTTTGCCCGCCTCATTGGCGCGCCGGCGAAAACAGCTTGGTACTGCCAGCCGCGATATCTCACCCACGCGACCCGTTGATATCCGCTTCAGCATATCGCTGCTGATGGCATCGATATTGTGATGTTGAAACGGTAGCTGTGCCTCTGGGTCACCGGGGGGAGGTATCACCAGACGCACACAGCCGGCAATATCACCTGTCCGTTTATGTTGCAGCAGACAATGGTGGGCGTAGTCGTCACACTCATCGCGTTCGAGATGGCTCTCGTTTAATGGTTCCCAGCCTAGTTCCTCGGCATAGACTTGATAACGAATGGTGTAGCTGTATCGCCTTTGGTGCCTTGATGCGGCGTACTGGGGATGAAAGTAGATCGAAAAGTTGCTAACCAGGCTCCTATCCATATCACTCTCCCTGTTATGCGCCATTGTATTGCCCCTTTAAGCGATGATTTCATCTTGATATAGGTTATCTGCCTGTAGCTGGTTACGACATGTTTGCCTGTAGGAATAGGAAGGCTTCAATCTATAACGATAGTCAGGATCTGTAAAAGTGACAATGACCTGAATCGATATCGTTATCCAGGCTGCTGTTAGGTTTCATCTCTGTTGTTGGGCGATTCCCCGCAGCTGACTTGATGTGAGGAACGTCATAGGAAGCGGCAATTGATCTGAGTCAAGATTTAATCTTTTCGCAGTTAATTATTTATTCTACCAAACGCTATATTGGACTCCACATTGATGTGGGAATCAGTTGGGATGAAGTACCTAGTAAAAATGTATGTGTCGCTGATCGAATCGTTAGGAATCTATACAAAGGATCAGCTCTACGAGCTGTTTAGTACCAAGCAGCATGGAATGCCAATCTCCCGTCATCGTGCTGCGGTAATGCAGAGCCGTGTCTTTTTCTTCAGCGTGATATTTGCCCTGCTGGTACCGGCTTGGTCGTTGATCGATATTCTCTATCTGCCAAGCGGGTTGTGGAAGGAGCTGCTGATGATCCGTCTGCTTGCGGCAATCTGCTTCGGTATCATCGCCTGGCAATCCCGCGCCGAAGCCGGGCTCATGCGTGCCCGCATACTGCTTGCCGCGATGCTGGCGATAACGCCACTCTTTTATCTATTCTCAGACCACTTTATCGAAACACATCAACTCGAAGGCACGGCGCTGGTGCTTGCGGAAATCTACGCCCTGCTGCCTTTTGTAATGGTCGCCGGTTTGACCCTTTTTCCATTGGCAATCTCCGAGTTTCTAAGCTACGCCTTGCCAATTTCAATCGTCGTGGTCTATTCGGTCTTTCCCCAAACCTCCGCTGAAATTCCCGAGGCGACGTCGACGATCTGGTTGCTGGTACTGTTGCTTGGTGTGGCCCTGTTTGCATCCATGACCCAGCTACGCTACATGCTCTCCCAGGTAAGCCACGCCAGTTACGATGTATTGACCGGCATGTTGTCGAGACGTGCCGGTATCGAGATTCTTGAACTGCAATTCCGCCTCGCATCGATGAGCGAAAAGCCCATGTCGATTCTCTATTTCGACCTGGATAACTTCAAAGCGGTCAACGATACCTATGGCCATGACGCCGGCGACGCGGTACTGCGTGTAGCTGCCACGCAGATTCGCGATACGGTGAGAAAGGGGGACAGTGTGATTCGCTGGGGGGGTGAGGAGTTCATTGTCGTGCTTCCCACCGCCGTCCATAAAGAGGCGAACGATGTCATCACGAGGATCATGTTGGCAGGCCTCGGCGAACGACCGGACGGGGCTCCCGTCACTGCCAGCATCGGCGTGGCTGAAGTCAAGCAGGACAGGCTACAGGACTGGAAATCACAGGTCGAGCTGGCAGATCACCGCATGTATACAGCCAAATCCAACGGCAGGGCGCGTTCTGTTGGCGTTGACGGACACTCCATGGAGTGGGTGGTCGCGCTCGAGGAAAGCGCCGGATTTTGAAGCCCTGCCCGGCAAGAGAAGAACAGGTAGCGCAAGGATAGGTTCCGCTTAACGATCGCTGTTTCTGGCCTCGATTTCGACACCTTCGGCGATCTTGTCGCCCGGATGCACGACAATCCTTTCGCCTGCTGAGATACCCGATACAATCTCCGCCTCCAGACCGGTGCGCCTGCCAAGGGTGACCTGGCGTTTGCTGGCCTTGCCGTCATGTTCCACGAAGGCGGCCCACTTGTCTCCCGACCTGAAGAGCGCGGTCAGGGGTAGCTTGAGTATCTCGCTGCCACGCCAGAGGACGATGCGCACATCGACCTGGTAGCCGTGAGCGATACGTGACCAGGCCGCCTTGGGGGAGGTGAAGTCGATGATCACATTCACCCGCTGCTCTTCGATACCCAGCGCCGAGACCTTGGTGAAGCCGAATGGCTCGACTCGTCTCACCACCCCTGCGAGCGGTTCGTCGCCACCCCAGTTGTCGATGATGACCTGCTGACCCTGTTCCACCTTGACCGCATCGGAAGAGAGCAGGTCGGCGACGATCTCCAGGTCGCTGGGGTCACCTATCTCAACCAGGGGTTCGCCGGCTGAGACCACCCCTTCGCTCTTATGAAGGATTTTCAGGATGCGTCCATCCACCGGTGAACGGATGGGTACGCAGGGGCAGTCCTCGCTCTTGGCGCGTACATCGGTGGGGGAGATAAGCTGCGCCTTGGCCCGCTCCAGTTCTGCCTGGCGTGCCTGGCGGTTGGCCAGTGCGGTCTCCAGTGAGGCCTGTCGGGTTCTGTACGTCCGCTCCGCATCTTCCAGTTCCCGCTCCGACATGACGGCGTCGGCGCGTAGTTTACGCGCCCGTTTGAGTTCGCTCTGGGCGAAGTCGAGTTCAACCCGTGCCTCTTTTACCGAGGCATCGGCCAATACCCGATTGGCTTCGGCGGCGCGGATGTCGGCCCGGGCCTGGGCCTCGCTGCGCGGGTCGAGCAGGGTGGCGTCGGTGGGTTCGATCTCCGCCACCTTGGTCTGTTGCGCCATCACCTCATCGCCCACCTCGGCGTCGATACGCAGGGCGCGGCCGCTGATCGGTGCGGAGAGGACGAAGACATCACGGACTCGTGTCTCACCCTCTTCGTCGACGGTGACGGTCATCCCGCCCGGCTCCAGGGTCAGCAGATCGACCGGGATCGGTTTCGGGATGAAGGCCCAGACCAGGGTGGCCGCCAGGATCAGGCCCAGCAGGCTCCAGAGCAGGATGCGTTTGGCGTTGGCACTCATGACATTAATCCTATGCCTAATTAGTCACTCACGAGAAAGCTACTTAGCTAAAGCATGCAGTCCGCAAATGAACGCGAATAAACGCCAATGAAGGAAAAACTGAGACCTACATCCTAAGCTATTGTCATGGCTATTTGCGTTCATTTGCGGATTTTTCTCTTGTCTAAGTAGCATTCGTCACTCACGGGTTTTCAAAACCGCGATCAGGTCCAGGTGGTCGAGCCGGTTGCGCACCACCGCTGCCGACAGCAGGGTGGCGGCCAGGGTCACCAGTACCGCAATGGCGTTGGTGGAGGCCTGGATCACCAGGGGGATGCGGTAGAGCTCCGAGTCCATGGCGCTGGTCATGAACCAGCCCAGCCCGGTGCCGGCCAGCACGCCCAGGGGCAGGCCGACCAGGATCAGCAGTCCCGCCTCGCCGAGCAGGATGTAGGAGATCTCGCCACGATGGAAACCGAGCACCCGCAGGGTGGCCAGCTCCCGGCCCCGCTCCGAGAGGGCGATGCGGGTGCTGTTGTAGACCACGCCGAAACCCAGGGCGCAGGCGAAGGCGCCGAAGAAGGAGATGTAGATCAGGATGGTCTCGGCCATGGTCTCGTTGAACTCATGTACCGCGGCGTCTTTCAGGGTCACCGAGGCCACCTTGGGCAGTGCCTTGAGCTTTTTGTAGAGCGCCGGGAGCTGGTTGTCGTCCACCAACAGGGTGACATACTCCAAGCTGCCACGTTCGCCCATCAGGCGGTTGAAGGCCTCGATGTTCATGTAGGCGGTCATGCCGATATAGGTCTCGTAGAGATCCACCACCGGGATGCTGCGCTGTGGCCGCCGCCCCTCCAGCACATCGACCTGGACATGATCGCCTATGCCCAGTTTGAGTTTCTCCGCCAGGGCGGTGGAGAGCAGCAGGCCGTCCGGCGGTACCTGCACCACCCGGCCCCCCGCGTCGTAGACCCGTTGCAGCTGCGGGTTATGCGGAATGCCCTCGATGGCTCCCCGGTGGGTGTGGGTGCCGGCATGAAACTCCACGCTGGTGGCGCGCATGGGTTCGGCGGCGAGCACCCCGGGCATGCGGCGAAACTCCTGCAGGCTGGTATCGGACTGGGTCTCCACCAGCCCCACCATCATGTCCTGGCGCTGGGCGTCGTGGAAGAAGACGTCGACGATCTGCTCGATGGAGTCGAGCCACTGCAGTGCCATGATCATCACCGCCACCGAGCAGGCGATGCCGATGCTGGTGAACAGGGCCTTGTAGGGGGCGCGAACGATCTGGCGCAGGATGATGCGGGTGGGCTGATCGAGCCAGAGGATGAAGCGGCTGCCGGAGATGCGGGTCTTGCGAAACAGGGGCGGCGCCGGCGGCATCATGGCTTCGGCCGGCGGCAGGTTGGCGGCCTGGCGCACCGCCCCCTGGCTGCCGGCCAGGGCGGCGATCAGGCTGACCAGGGCGCCAATGGCGAAGACCCCGGGATCGGGGCGGAAGATCAGCAGTGGAAAGCGGTAGAACTCGGCATAGATTTCGGTGTTGACCCGGCCGAGCCAGGCGCCGGCGGCCCAGCCCAGGATGATGCCGACCCCGGCCATGGCCATCACCAGCTTGGCGTAGTGCCAGCCCACCTGCCGGTTGCTGTAGCCGAAGGCCTTCATAAGCCCTATCTCACTGCGGTCGGTGGCGATCAAACGGCCCAGCACCATGTTGCTGAGGAAGGCGGCCACCGCCAGGAAGATGCTCGGCAGGATGGTCGACATGGTCTTCTGCATGCGGATCTCGTTCATCAGGAACCAGTTGGAGATCTGGTCGGCCCGGGGGATGGCGCCGGTGCCGCCGTAGCGCTCCAGCAGCCGGTCTAGGCGCTCGATCACATCCTGGGGATTGGTGCCGTGGAGCAGACCCAGACTGAGGTCGTTGAAGGCGCCGTCCAGATCGTAGGCCGCCTCCAGCGCCTCGCGGCCGATCCACATGACACCGAAGCGGTGGTCGTCGGGCATCAGGGCGCCGGGACCGATGGTGTAGATGTACTCCGGGGACAGGGCGACACCCACCACGGTGAGGGTGCGCAGATTGCTGTTCATCAGCGCCTGGAAGCTATCCCCGGGCTGCATGCCGTGGGCGTCGGCGAAGGGCTCGCTCAGCACCACCTCGTCCGGATGGCCGGGGCTGACCAGACGGCCCTCACGCAGCACCAGTTGATTGAGTCGCGGTTGAGCGCCCTCCGGTACGGAGACCAGCTGGCCGATCACCGGCTCCTCGAAGCCCTCGATGGAGAGGGTGGCCAGGTACTTGATGCGATGGTCCACCGAGCGAACCCCGGGAATGGCGCGTATCTGTTCGATCAACCGCTGGGGCGCTCGCTTGACGCTGGCGAAGACCTCGCCGAAGCGTTGCCGCTCGTAGTAGGCCTCGGTGGTCTCGGTCAGCGCCTGCAGCGCGGAGAGGGACATCACCAGCACCGCCACGCCGGAGGCGATGACAATCGCGATGGCAAGCACCTGTCCGCGAAGTTTCCAAAGATTGCGCAGCAGTTTTTTGTTGAGTGCGCGCATGGCTTCACCAACTCAGGCCGCTGGCCGGCTGGCGGGCTGCGTTGATCTCGGTACTGACCACATGCCCGTCGCCGAAGTGGATCACCCGGTCCGACATCTGGCCGATCACCGTGTTGTGGGTGATCACCGCCGTGGTGGTGCCCATTTCACGATTGACCCGCTCGATGGCCTCCAGCACCAGAATGCCGGTCTCGCTGTCGAGTGCGCCGGTGGGTTCGTCACATAACAGCACGTCGGGCCGTTTGGCGATGGCCCGGGCGATGGCCACCCGTTGCTGCTCGCCACCGGAGAGCTGGGCCGGGAAGTGGTCGAGCCGCTCACCGAGGCCGACCAGGGTTAGTGCCTCCGCCGGGTCCATGGGGTCGCGGGCGATCTCGGTCACCAGGGAGACATTCTCACGGGCGGTGAGGCTGGGGATCAGGTTGTAGAATTGGAACACGAAGCCCACGTGGAAGCGTCGGTAGCCGGTCAGCACCGACTCGTCGCCGTCGGTGATCTCGGTGTCGCGAAAGCGCACCCGGCCGCTGGTGGGGGTGTCCAGGCCGCCCAGGATGTTAAGCAGGGTCGATTTGCCGCTGCCGGATGGACCCAGCAAGACCACAAGTTCGCTCTCATAGAGATTGATATCGACCCCGCGCAGGGCGTGCACATCAACCGCCCCGGTGTGGTAGATCTTGGTGAGGGATCTGCCCTCCAGGGTAATGTTCCGTTGTTCTGTATGATTCGATGGGGACAAGACGCCTGCCCCTCCTTGTTGCCGGTCGTGCTGATACGGATATTGCAGCTGCAATGGTCATGCAGACTGAAACCACTTTATTTCATGTCTCCATAGGAAAGTATAACCGTCAATGGGATGGATGAGTTGACCGGCAACAACCCAATGGTCGAAACTGCGCTGGCAAGCTGTTAATTCTGTCTGCCACCCATGGGGGTGAAGCATTGCTGTAAACCCATGAATAAATATTTGTGTTCATTTACGGAAAAAAAGCATGCCCGATTATGCGCCTATTCCGGTTTGGCTCTATTCGGGATTGCGGCGCTCGGCAGCAGGTTGATCTCACCCTGTTCGCTGAAGGGCAGGGTCAGCATGCTATCCGGTGAGCTCAGGCTGCCACTGATCTGGTAGTCGAAACTGCCATTCTTGCGATCCTGCAGTGCGCTGAACTGTTTTATCAGGCCAAACACCGTGCTGCTCAATTCCACCTCCAGTATCGATTCACTGAATCCCGCAACGCTGGCCTCCTGGCTGCTTACACCCGAGGCGAAACGCTTACCGTTCAGATCCAGGTCGAAACTCATGCCGTCTATCTTGAGTTCCTCCTTGGAACGATTCTGCAAGCGGATCTTGACAAGGTATCGTTGCTCCATGAGGGTAGATTCCAGTGGCTTCAAATCGGCTATGGTCACCCTGATGCGCTCCTCCTGCATTTGCAGAGAGGCGCAGCCTGAGAGAATCAGGATGAGTGTAGATAGAAGCATCAAGGCACTGAACCTGTTGCGGGAAAAAATCAGTGGCTGTTGCCTGCAAGCACGGGTCTGCTGCGTATTGTTTTGTAGATATTGCATCATGGCGGGTCCTGTTCTTTGTGTTCAATCGGCGGTCGCTCCGGTGATTCGCTCTTTTTCCAGGAGCCGAACAACAGTGTCAACAGCCCCAACAGCAGTTCGTCGGCAAATGGCACCATGTCGGGAATCAGCAGATCCACGACAAACAGCGTGGCAGTGAGCAGAAACAGCTGGCGGAATTTCAAACGCTCTGCGTATTTCAACAGGGCTGGGATAATGGGTAGCTGGATCATCTCCATTCGGCTCTTGTACTCTGCATAGTGAGCAAACCAAGCTGGTGTTGAATTTATATAGCCAGCACTATCGTCTACACAGCACATGGTCCCTGAAAAAGCCGCGGTCAGTCCAGTTCCGGGTTGTAAAATATTATGTCTCCAGGTATTAGGCAGGCGAGCCGTCCTTGCTGTTTCCCCTTATTTACTTAGGGTTTTTGCCTATACGGAAAAGTAGGGTTCATACCCATAATAAACGTGCCATCTATGGGGTAATGTTGAAAGGGACCGATACACGAAAGTTAACACATTTGCTAACAAAAGAGCTTTCGAAGATGGCTGACGGATGTACAAGGCATAGCATTGTCAGCACTCTTACGTATGGGGATTTGGGTGGGGTGACAAGGGTGGTTTACATGCATATCGCATGGAGAGTCAGATGTAGGGGGGCTTGTAGGCTTGTGTCTGGGGTTGCGCCCAAGGCAGGTTGATTGGCAAGGCTCTCTGACAGGCTAAGCAGAATACAACAAAAACAGCAGTCAATCTTGAGGTGTTGCCTTTTTACTCCACCGGCTTATCTAGGGACTTAAGCCGGTGGTGTCTAAATGCTCTCATTGGTTTCTGCCAACTGACTTTGTACCCATTCATTTACTACTCGAAATGCAGTCGACGGGGGTCTCTGGTTACTACCCATCTTCAGCACATTTGGGGTCGTTAACGGGTAAACAACAGCCGATGGCTATTCGAGCTGCCGGCTTCTGATTAACCAAAAGCAGTATCAACGGCTGAGTTGAATAAGCTTTCACACTGATGGAGAAGCGTATGAATAAAAAACTCACGATATTGCATAGCTATGCAATGGGGATACTAATATTGGTCGGGAGTTTAGTGCTGCCTCAAGATGCAAGTGCTGTGCCGGCATTTGCGCGACAGACAAGCATGCCCTGTAGCGCCTGTCACTTTCAACACTTTCCTACCCTCAACGCGTTCGGCAGGTCGTTCAGGTCCGGCGGTTATACACTGACCGGCGGTCAAGGCATGATCGAGGGGGATGATATCTCCATGCCGTTAATGTTGAATGCCTCGGTTATCACCAAGCTGCGTTATGTGAAATCCAACGGCAACACCAACGCCGGTAGCGATTATGGCGTTATTGAATGGCCAGACGAAGCGGCCCTGTTGGTGGGTGGTAAGTTGGCGAAGGATGCCGGTTTCCTCATGGAGTTGGGATTGACTGATGCCAACTCCTTCCTCTCCACCAAGGTTCATTTCAATCTTGGCAAGGCAGGGAGCACCCAATTCAGTGCGATCCCCTTTTCAACCGACGGCCTTGGATCTGCATACGGATTTGAATTGCTGAATACCGGAGCGCAGCGTTCGCAACGGCCAATTGAAGAACGCAGGGGATTCAGCGCCGCCCAGGCATTGGGTCTGGGTAGTGGCGAGGCTACCGGCATCGCCCTGGTCGCCTCGAGTCATAATTACTTTATCAACTACACGCCCTGGGTGCCGGGCTGGGAAGAGAACAACCTCGAGGTCAAACCCTCCGGACTGGCGCACTATCTGCGGGCTGCCTACACACCCTTCATTGGATCCTGGGACACAGGTTTCGGTTTTCAGCTCTGGTCGGGCGATGCTGAAGTCGCGGACGGTGCCGGCGGCGAAACACTGATTGCAACCGATGGATGGGTTATCGACGGTCAGATGCAAGGGAGTCTGGGTAGTATGCCTTTGGGTGTCTATGCCAGTTACGGTAGCTGTTCCTCCGACGACTCCCATTTTCTCGAAGCATGTACCAATGCCGATGACGGCAAGTCATTTGCTATTCTTGGCCAGTTGGGGGTGTTGCCGAACAAGGCCAATGTATTCGCTGCCTATCGTATGCTTGATGATGGTGCTGAAGAGGATTCGGAGTTCAACGCAACGACGATTGGTGCAAATTACCTCTTCTCGCAGAATATCCGCTTTGAGCTTTTCTATGTGAAAGAGAGTGGGGACGGTGTGGATGCACGCGGTAGTGAGCGTGATAGCAAATGGCTGTTCCAGCTCTTTGCCGGTTATTGATGGACGGCTTGCGCCCCGTCACTGAAATCCGTACCGGCTGCAAGATTGCAGTGCCAGAAACAAATGAGGATTAGCTCATGAACAGAATTGTAATAAGCGTGTTTAAATTTGCCGCATCAGTGAGCCTGTTGGGATTGATCTCAGTCCCTGCTTTTGCAGGCAATACCTATGAGGGTTATACCCTTTTCAATCAAACCTGCTTTCTCTGTCACGGTACAGATGGCAAGGGAAGCGGACCATTGGCAAAAAAACTCGATGTCGCACCAACCGACCTGACCGATGGAGACGGCAGTGCCAAGGAGAGTACAGACCGTCAACTGTTCGGTCTGATTCAGGGCACTATAGACCATGGCTCTGGAACCAGTTCCATGCCGCAATGGGGATTGGCCATGCCGGGGAACCAGATTAATTCCCTTGTCGCCTATATTCGATTCCTGCAGAGGTCCAAGCACAGTCTCCCGGGCGACCCAACACTAGGTAAAGGGGTTTATGAGGATAACTGCGCCGCCTGTCACGGCCGCATGGGCAAAGGTGACGGCCCATTGGCGGCAGTGCTCGATTTGAAAGCAAAGGACCATGCCGACAGTGCCGAGATGAACAAACACACCAATTCGCACTTCATCCAGATTGTTACCCATGGAACACCCGGTAAATCGATGATGCCCGGATGGAAAGATATGCTCACACAAGAAGAGATCAACGGGGTGGTCAGCTATATGCGGCTGCTTGCTACCTATAATTAAACAAGCTGTACCCTCAATGCCGCCACCGTTTGGTGGCGGCTTCTATTTTGTCTACAGTTCGTCAAGAATTCTCTTTCTTGCTTGTTGATACTCTGCCTCGGAGATCATCCCTTCCCGTTTCAGTTTCTCGATACGCAACAGGCGTTGCTTGATCGATAGTCCAGTGACTTGCTTATCTGCGATATCGTCATCCATCCGCTGGGTGGGCTGTGTCGCAGACGCGGGTGCCTTGGGTTTGGCTGCGCTGTCTGTAGCTTCGGAGACACCAGGCAACGCCTCATTCGATGAAGGTTTGGAAATAGGAGGGGGTGCTGAAGAAACGCCTGGCTGCTCAGTGATAGTGGTTGTTTCCTTGCACTCGAGATCGACCGAAACTCCTGTGCTGAAATTCCGGTAGTGGATCTGTTTGGTGAGGGATTCACACCCTTCTTTGCTGAATGAAAGGGTTCCGTACTTCTGATGACTGGTCGTATTGTATCCTGGCGGGTAGAGCTGTTGTTGAGAGATGGTGATGGGCGTTGTGCCTACTGCCTTGCCCAGGATATGTACAGTCGCACCCGCTGGATCAGATTCGACTTTAAGTGGCATATCGCCTGATATTGCGCCTATCCCGCTGCAGGCCTGCAACAGCATCAGGCATGTTGCCAGGCTGGATATAGGCATGATCCCCGGTGTTCGTTTCATTTCCATACTACTCCCCCGCGATTCGGCTGTTCATATGAACCAGCACTATAAATCATGCCTACTTAAAAGGCATCCATGTAGCAGGTGATTTAGGCGGGACGTGACAGACGCCAGTGAACTATTGGGTCTGGGTCAGGACCCGGACATAGTC
Source organism: Candidatus Thiodiazotropha sp. (assembly GCA_040793985.1). Taxonomy (GTDB): domain Bacteria; phylum Pseudomonadota; class Gammaproteobacteria; order Chromatiales; family Chromatiaceae; genus Thiodiazotropha. The sequence continues at coordinate 425,456 of JBFNJI010000003.1, forward strand.
TTAAGGCTTAATTAACTCTTAACTAACTGATCACAAATATTATTTTTAATTTGCTGTTTTAAGTCTGGATTAAGAAAGGGGTACTAGTTTATTGGAAAAAGAGACCACCCTTAGTAGCAGGTCAGTAGTTTCACACGGATTCTTCAGAGGCGAGCTTTGGGTGAGCGCCATAAGTGGCAAGTAGGTTGCAAATGACAGGCGTTTGAAGCAACCGAAACAGAAGGATTTATATCTGGCAGAAACTGGGTTCAATCCATGTGAACCGGACAATATCCAATACACCCTGGAGGTATGAAATGAATCTTAAACGACTATTGATCGCCACTTCGCTAGTGGCACTGACTCTATCGATTCTGCCCTTATCAGCAGCAGATAAGATGACAGACGCTTCAGTCGGTCAGACAACTTACGACAGCCATGCTGATAGCCTGGTTATCGTGGACCAGATCCTGGGCATAGATAGTATGGGGAAGCAGCATGTCCTCTACAATGAGGAGGATGGGCGTGTCTACCGATTGCACAATATCGAACAGGCGATCCATGACCTGAACGCACGGGGAATAACCACCAAGGGAAGTTTCCGCTCACTGAAGGCGGTATTGAGCGATACTGTATACCTGATGGGAGAGAACAGTACCCCCTATCCGGCAAAACGCAGCGAGACCTCGATTCCCAAGTTTGTTACGTTATCGGTGGAACACCTTCGTGTCACCAAAGACCGGGTCATCGCTATCTACTCAACCAACTGCGACATCAACGCTATTTAGTTTTTAGTTACTGCCCCCACTGAAAGATATGCCAATGGCGTATCTTTCGGAGCAGGGGGTATCGTTTTGTAGATAGAAAGGCTGTCGATGATGGCTGTGCAGCGGTATATGTTGTTGCGAATGACCTGCTACGCCAACCTGGCTGAATTCGGATTGACTGTGGCGTCAAGGCTCATCTTGTTCTCTGGCGGCGACAGGTGCTTGAGAAAATCGGCAAACAATCTATCGTTGTAAAGTGCATGATCGATCTGCCAGTGCTTGAGTGCGGTCAGGGTTGCCAGGGTGAATGGCTTGTTTTCGGATTCAATCTCGCGGAGATATTCCCGCAGTTCGGCAAGCAGCATGAGATGCTCACGACGATGTCCTGCCAGGCTGGGATAACCCCTTGCCTGCATCAGTGCCTCCTCGGCCTTAAAATGACGCCGCGCGATTTCAATCAGACTGCTTAAATGCTGACATACATCATCACGGTCGTTTCCGTGCCTCGCATCCTCATGGACCACGAAGCGGTGTAACCGGTTTATTGCATTGACGAGTTCCAGGTGCTGATCGTCCAGGCATTCAAGGCCGAGCTGCCAATCGTCACGCCAATGTAAAAAAGGCTTTCTCATTGTGACCTCCATATCTCGGTACGGCATAGATGGAAAAAGTTCATAGACCGATATCGACACTTCACCCTCTCCACCGACGGCAGAGTGGCGAATTGCATCTGTATTGAATCTGGTCCGGGATTGTGGTTTTTATAGCAGAAGCAGTTATAACCTAGCATTGTGTGTATTGAATTTGTACAGGGAAACCGATAAAGAATGATCAAGTTCGCAGTTTTCTTTAACGGCAGGCAGGCGATATTGTTGAATATCATTAACTCATAGTGGATTTTCCCGATGGAAAACGGGTTATTGACTACCCGTTGATTGCGTTGTCGTCTGCCATGACGCCATGCTGAGTCTCAGCGGTCAGCTAGACAGGGAAACCAGCCGGGGTAAAAACAGGATTGTGGTCGGTGCGACGCTCTATTGGTCTTCCGGGGACAGCCAGATTTACTCTTTTCGACGCCGGACCCCAAGCCGCATCGATTGCCTGCCGAACTTTTCGCTGATCGCATCCAGTGTCTCGTAGATGCGATCCTGTCTGGGATCGAACTCGGGGGCCGCCGCCTCGAACAGGTCGCCTTGTCGCGACGCCAGTGAGGCATCTGCATCCCATCCGCCGAGCGCCAGTCCGATCAGTCTAACCGGTCGCCCCTGCCAATTGTCCGCCTGGTAGAGTGCCCAGGCCTGGTTGAAGATCTCCATGTCAGCCGCGGTCGGTGACGCGAGAGTTCGGCTGCGGCTATGTGTCTCGAATCCGTGGAAGCGGATCTTCAGCGTAACCAGATTTCCGATACGCTCCTCCTGGCGGGCAATATAACCAACCTCCTGTGCCGCCCAATGCAGGGTCTCCCTCAATATCCGCGGATCGGTGACGTCCTCTCCAAAGGTGGTCTCCTTGGAAATCGATTTGCGTTCGCTGTCCCTGTGTACCCTGTTCGAGGCGATTCCGCGAGCCTGTTCGTGGATTTTGCTGCCTGTGAGGTCGCCCAGGTGCCGCCGCAGTTCCAGCAGGGAAAGCCGGCGCACGTCGGCGACGCTGCGCAATCCGAGGTGCTGCAGTATCGGTGCGCTCTTGGCTCCGAGTCCGCGCAATACAGTCAATGGTTGGGGATCGAGAAAGGACTCTACTTGGTCCGCCAGCACTACAGTGAGGCCGTCGGGCTTTTGATAGTCGGAAGCGAGCTTGGCGATCAGGCGGTTGGGGCCGATGCCGACCGATGCGGTCAAACCGACGGCATCGTGGATAACGGCCTTGGCCCGACGGCCGATAAGCTCCGGGGGACCGATAAGGCGCTCCATCCCGGATACATCGAGAAATGCCTCATCCACGGAGACCTTTTCCACGACTGGGGAGATGGTCTCCAGGGCCGCCATGATCTGTTGTGAAACCTCGCCATAACGGGAAATGTCGGGGCGCAGATAGATGGTCTCCGATGGCAGGCGGCGGAATGCCTCGCCGATCGGCATTGCCGAGTGCACACCATAACGCCGCGCCTCGTAAGAGCAGGTGGCGACTACCCCGCGTCTACCCGGTTCGGCGCCGACGACAAGCGGGCGTCCCTGATACTCGGGGTGGTCGCGCTGTTCGATGGAGGCGAAGAAGGCATCCAGGTCGATGTGCATGATCAGACGTTGGGGCATGGCTTGAAGTGTATACCAAGGCGGACAGCCGACGGACAATTCGGCCTAGGGGCGCTTGATTGAGACACTGCCTGGATTGGCAAAAACGATCTCCATGATCAATCCAAGCTCATCTTTCTCAGCCGTGTCTGGCAGGGAGCGGAGTGTCTCCGGGTAAGAGGCAGTCACCGCGCCTACCAGGGCGTCGAGGATGTCATCATCGGCTAGATCCTTCTTCAGCCAGGACGCACGTGCCTGGTTGACAATCGCACAGCTTTGAGGGAGATGGCGCATGAGCACGGCGAACCGCTGGGCCTGGCCCTGGGGCAACTTCTTGTTATGCGCCATGGGCTGCCCACTGTTGAGGGCGCGGAAGCAGACCTCCGGATGCATCTCCCTTAATTTGGTTTTGTCGGGCAGCTGGCGGATGAGCAGGTCGGCCTCTGCGATCTTCGGCACAATCCCCCAGCTCTGTCGCGAAAGCTTTCTGCCGGTATGAGTGTGGTTGAGCTCACTCCCCTCCCGGTAGCTCTTGCAGGCGAGCACCTGGCGACAAGGCACGGGGAAGACGCTCGACGATCTGCGTCCAAGTAAACGTCTGGCTTCAAGGTCGCATTTACGCTCCGCCTTGCCGCCGGACTTCAATCCGATCGGGATATCGATCAAGGTGAGGTCGGCGCCGGCGATGATATCGTGAAGTGCCTGCAGCGTTTCGCCTATTCCGGTCTTATAGCATCCCGGTTCAAGCAGATGTACGTAGAACCAGCCGCGGCGACAGCCGTCGATACCAACGACGTTCATTTATAAGTGGCTGAGACTTGTCTGCTGCCGGATCGTGGGCTGCCGATCAGCGGTATTTTCAGATAGCGGTTCATATGAAGACGACAGTTCCGTTCAACGAAGGGCATAGTTGATGGGAATAGTGAACTCCCACTGTGTGCGCTCAATCTCATCGGGAAAGGGGAGTTCACCACTGGTTCTCTCCACCGCTCTGCGGGCGGCCTTGTCGAGAAGTCCGCTGCCCGAGCTCTCGACTATATGCAGGGCAGCGATGTCACCGTTGCGGTGGATGGTGAAGCCTACGACCACCTCACCCTCCTGACGCAGACGTATGGCCCGCCGCGGATAGCCCTTGTTGATTTCGATTGCACGGCGCAGCCTCGCCTTGTACTCCTCCTCGAGGCGGCGGATCAAACCGATATCGACTGCAGGCAGAACCATAGCCGGAGCTACCACTGGAAGTTTCACCGGGAGAGGAGGAGGCGCCGCCTCAATGGGTTTGTCCTCGACGGGAGGTTCGGGTTCAACCTCCACAACCGGCTCGGGCTCGGGTTCGGGCTCGGGTTCGGGCTCGGGCTCGGGCTCGGGTTCGGGCTCGGGCTCGGGCTCGGGTTCGGGTTCGGGCTCGGGTTCGGGCTCGGGTTCGGGCTCGGGTTCGGGCTCGGGCTCGGGTTCGGGCTCGGGCTCGGGTTCGGGTTCGGGCTCGGGTTCGGGTTCGGGCTCGGGCTCGGGCTCGGGCTCGGGAATCGGTTCCGGTTTGAACATCTCCAGGCTTACCGTCAACCTCGTCTCCTGCAGGACGTCGCTGGGCAGATGCAGGACACCGGTAAATACCAGTGCGAACATGCCGAGATGGAGCAGGGCGGAGATCAGGAAAGCGGGGGTATGTGTGCTCATCGATTGTTACGGGCAACAATAGATAGCTTCTCCAGTTTGTTTGCCTTGAGAAGATCGATCACCGTTACGAAGCGGTCGAAGCGTACCGACCTGTCCACGAACAGCGTCACCGGGGTCTGCGTGGTCAGCAGGGTGAGTTCTTGCTCCAGTGTATCTAGGTCCACCGTGATCTGATTGAAGTAGATCTGTTCTTCTGCATCGATCGCAATCTCCACCCCAACGTTGTCGGAGAGTGTCTCTGCATGTTTGGCTTCGGGCAGATCGAGGGATATCTTGCCCTGGTAGATGAAGGTCGCGGTGGTCAAGACGATCGCCAGTAGCACCAACATGATGTCGATGAAGGGGATGACGTTGACCTGGTCGAAGCGCTTCATGATTTCTGCAGCCGCCTCCAACGCACCGTGAGGACATCGACCTTGCGCAGCAATGCGTTGTAGAAGAGGATCGCCGGTATCGCCACCACCAGTCCCATGGCGGTGGCCTTCAGCGCCAGGGCGAGGCCGAGCATGATCGTCGCCGGTTCGATATTGCCGCCCTGACCCAGATCGAAGAAGGTGACCAGTATCCCCAGCACTGTTCCCAGAAGGCCGATATAAGGTGCGTTGGCACCGATGGAGGCGATGGTGGTCAGGTGCGCGGTGAGGGCGATGTTAAGGGTGTCTGAATGGTCGTAGTCCGAGAGGTCGATACGAGCGAAGAAGAGGTAGCGCTCAATGACGAACCAGACCATGACAAAGCTCATAAAACCGAGCAGACCAAAGATGAAGATATCGAGATACTGTTTTATGAACTCCACACTGCCTCCAACCAGATCCAGGGAAAAACAAGGGCCGGGATCACGCTTGGATGATGCCTGATGTGGGCTCCCAGGTCTACTCGTCCGAAACGATCAACCGGCCCACACCGAGAATAAAACCACTACCCAATAACTCAGTAAATTCAGATCATTCAATAGAATGTGTAGCGGATTCCGGCCCAGACCGCCCTTGGCGAACCGGGGGAGAGGAAGCGGGGGTTTTCATAATCGTCACCCAGTACCTCGTCGGCTTCACCATAGAGGCCGAAGGTCTCGTACTCCCTGTCAAACAGGTTATCCACCTTGGCGAACAGTTTGAGATTGTCGCTTGCCTGATACTCGCCGCGCAGGTTGACCACACTATAGCCGTCGATCTCTTCATCGAGGTTCGACTCGTCACCGCGCAGCACGATATCGGAGCTGTATTGGAGGTCGGCGCCAAGGGAGAAGTTCGGGGTCACGCGGTAGGTCAATCCCGCCTTGAGCAGGTTCTCAGGCAGTCCCGGCAGACGATCCCCGGATTCCACCGCGATTTCGCCATCCACCGCAAAGGGATTGTTGGGACTGGCGATGCTCAGATTCTCCTCGAAAGTGGCCTTAAGGCGGGTGTAACTCAGGAACCAGTCGATGCGGTTGTCGGCCAGGTTGCCGTTGAGACTGAGTTCCAGGCCTTGGCGCCGGGTCTCCCCAACATTGTCGAAGAAGCCCTCGTTGGTCAGTGCGCCGGCGCTGATGAAGAGGATGTCATCCTCATTGGTGGTCTGGAACAGCCCCACATGCCAGCTCAGACCTGGCAGCGAGCCACGAAGTCCCGCCTCCCAGGTCTTTGCCACCACCTGTTCCAGCGGCGGATCGGAGAGGAAGGCGTTGGGCAGCCGGCAGGGATCCTCCGGATCGGCACAGGTCAGCTCCATCGCGGTAGGGGCTCGACTCGATTCACTGTAGCCGGCGTAGATGTTGACCCCCTGGTTCAGGTCGTAGGTGAGACCCAGGGCCGGGTTGAAGCGGGTAAAGCTGTGGTCGCCGTTCAGTGCCGTGCCCAGCTGGTCGCGCAGTTCGATCTCGGTCTTATTCCATCGACCGGAGAGGGTCAGTGCCAGCTTTTCGTTAACCGACCAGGTGTCGGTGAAGTAGAAGGAGAGGTTCTTGGTCTCGGTCTCCACCTCGGTGAAGCTCTCTTCGACAAAGAGACCGCTGCCCAATGCCTTGCGGCTTTCGTCCAGGCTGCCGAGTTCCGTGTTGGAGTTGAAATCCACCTCGCTGCGATCCGCCGCGATGCCTACGATGAGTTGGTTCTCCCTACCTCCCAGCGGCTGCAGAAAGGCTGTCTGCAGGTTCAGACCGAAGCTGTCCTGGTCGCTCTCGGAGCGGTTCACTGTACCCCCCTCTACATCGTCGTCGGCAAGGATGGGATTGCCGTCCTGATCGAAGACTATTTCCTCCTCTTCCCCCTCATCCCCCTCTTCCTCTTCGCAGATGAAGCCTTCGTTTTCCGCCTCTTCGCACTCTTCGAAATCGGAGTCGTCACCGTTGAGGGTATCGATCCGGCTGTTACGGTAGTAGATCGTACCCTCCAGCACAATCTCGTCACCCAAGGCACGCTGACCACCCAGGCGCAACAGGGTCGCATCCTGTTCAGTGATGTCGGGACGGGTGAAGATCGCCTCCCGTTCCTCCTCCAGCAAATCCTCGGGCAAGGCCCCGTTTCCGATCAGCTCACTGTCGCTGAGGCTCAGAGTCAAATCGAGAGAACCTGCTTCTCCCTGCCATGCGAGGCTACCGAAGAGCTGTTTCGATTCCGAGGGGGAGAAGTCGCGCCAACCCTCCTCGTCGAAAACGTTGGCGGTGATGAAGTAACCCAGGTTTTCCCGGCTGCCGCCGATGCTGGCCTGGGCCGTGTAGCGGTCGAAGGACCCGCCCGAGAGCTCCACCTCGGCCCCGGGGTGGGTGAAGCCGTTCTTGGTGCTCACCGAGAGGGCGCCCCCCAGGGTGTTGAGTCCGAACAGCGGATTGGAGCCCGCCATCAGGTTGACCCCGGCGATGGCCGATTCGGGAATCACCGACCAATTGACGGTATCGCCGAAGGGCTCGTTGATCCGCACACCATCCATGTAGACCGACATACCCTGAGGCAGTCCGATCAGGGGAGAGGCGACGAAACCCCGATAGAGCAGATCGGGTTGCAGGGGGTTGTTCTGCGCTTCATTGAGAAATACGCTGCCGAAGCGCTGATTGAGAAATTCCGAGAGATCGAGACTCTGTTGGCGCGTTACCTCTTCATCAGTGGCGATCTCGGTGTGCATGGGCAGCCGGTTGCGTTCGATCTCGACACCATGCAGTGGCGTGGTGCTGATGACATCGATGGCTGGCAGGCGCTCTTCCGCCCACCCCGTCCCGGAGCCCGATAGGACGAGGCTGGCGGAGAACAGCAATCGCATCGGCTTTGGTTGTTGTTGTGAAACTATAGGCATAGCTGTTTTCTCTCTTTGTTTTCAACATGCTTTGAGAGAAGTTATATGCACTTCGGCGGTTGAGTTGAAGAGGAGCTTTTCTCGGGATTTCGGGAAATCTTCCTGTTCCAAAATTGAGCAATTTTGAACAGTGTCACGCGTGACACCGGTAAGCATTGGAACAAATGTAGGGTGATGCGGCTTGCCGCACCGAAACCCTCATCAAACTCGTGCCATGCCTTGTTTGGTTAGCGGGTGTATGCATTCCCACGCGGGGCGTGGGAACGAGGGGAACAGTGTCACGCGTGACACCGGTAAGCTTTGGAACAAATGTAGGGTGCGGCTTGCCGCACCGATACCCTGGCATAGCTCTGGCGCGGTGGTCGTTTAGGATAACGGTGCGGCAAGCCGCACCCTACACATGAAGCAATATTTGCGTTTATTTGCGGACTCATCAAACTATTCACTGACCGGATCGATGATGCCGTGGCGGATCGCCAGGTGCACCAGCTCGGTGGTGGTCTTTACGTTGAGCTTGGTCTTGATCTGGGTGGTGTAGTTGGCCACGGTCTTGTAACTCAGGGCCAGTTCGCTGGCGGTCTCCGCCGGGGTCTTGCCGTGGGCCAGGAGGTTGAAGATCTGGAATTCCCGGGTGGTCAGGCAGTCGAAGACCTCGCCACCACCGCCTGCACGGCGCAGGGCCATGTTCTGAGCAAGTTCGTGATCGATGAAGGCCTGGCCGGAAGCCACCGCCCGGATCGCATCGACCATGATCTCGGCGGCACTGTTCTTGGTGATATAGCCTCGCGCTCCAGCGGCCAGCGCCTTCTCCACGAAAGCGGTGTCGTCATGCATGCTGAAGACCAGGACTGCCGCATCGCTGTCCCGGGCGATGATACGGCGGGTCGCCTCCAGGCCGCCTATGCCTGGCAGGGAGAGGTCCATTACCACCACGTCGGGTGACAGCTCGGCGAAGCGTTGGCATGCCTCTTCACCGCGCTCAGCTTCGGCAATGACCTTGATGTCGGGTATGCCGTCGAGCAGGGTGCGGTAGCCCGCCCGCACCACGGCGTGATCGTCTACCAACAGTACCCGGATAGAATTCATTACAACTAGCTCTCTTCCCGTTCAATTGGCCTTCAGGCGAAGGGTAACTGGATATCGATTGATACACCCCGGTTGGGTTCGCTGGCAAGGGAGATTTTCCCATTCAATGCTTCGACACGTTCGCGCATGCCCAACAGTCCCATACCCTTACCCCGTTCATCCCGATCGAAACCGCGGCCATCGTCCCGTATGGACAAAACGATAGCGTCATTGTCATCCCGTTCAAGACGTATCTCAACCTTCTCCGCGGCAGCGTGCTTGGAGACATTGGTAAGGGCCTCCTGTACGATGCGGTAGAGGGTGATTGCCGTGTCTTCGTGGATGCCATCGTAATTGCCGGCAATGGTGAGCGCGCAGAAACTCTCTTCCTGGCGATCGTTCCAGCCGTCCGTCAGGCGCTCGATGGCAGTGACCAGTCCCAGTTCTTCAAGTGCTACCGGGCGCAGCCGGTTCATCATGTCGCGTACCACGCCATACATCTGATTGCAGACGCCGATGATAGCGTTGGCACCCTCTGGTTTGTCTGTGGTTTGTTGCCTGAGGGTAACCGCCATCGCCTTGATGGCGCTGATCGATTGCCCCAGTTCGTCATGCAGCTCCCGTGACAGGTGGCGACGCTCCGATTCCTGAACCGAATGCAAACGCTTGTTGAGCTGGCGGTTCTCCCGCTGCTGTTCATCCAGCACCTGTGCCATGTGGTTGAACTGCTGGGAGAGCCGGTTGAGTTCTGGCAGGTTGAATTGGGGTAGGCGGGCGGCATAGTCACCCGACTGAATAACCCCGAGACCGGCACTGATCTGGTTAACCGGCCGCAGTGAGCGGCGAATGATGATGGCCATGAGGATGATGCAGAGGAGGGTGAAGACAACGACTAGAAAAACGATAGAACGCGCCTCCCGCCAGGCATCCTGAATCTCGTCCGTGGGGTCGGCGAGAATAACGATTTCGCTGGTGCCGATCAGGGGGCTGGCGATGCGCTTGCGATACTCCGCCGGCGGCGGTTTGACCAGGTCGACAAACCAGCTTGGCACACTCTGCCGAGGTTGCTGTCGACGTTCGCTGAAGGGATAGATAATGGTGCCGTCGCCCCGTACCACGGCGATGTTGAGATGACGGATATCGTGTAACTGCTGCAGATGGCTGATCAGGATCTGCTGCTCCTGCGGCTGACTATCGGCACTCCCGCTGATCAGGGCTGCGGTCAGCAGTTGCATGGTCAGGCGGGCGCTCGATTTCACCTCGTCCGAGATATTGTTACGGGTAAAGTCGATGGCGTAGTAGGCGCCGCTGGCAAGCATCGCCATCACGATGGCGATTACCAACAGTATCAGGCGGTGAGTCAGGGTCATTGGGACAGCCGGCCGCTTGTTGTCGGGAAAAAATCCCATGGCATCCCGGGAACAACTGGATTATTTATTGCATTAATCAAGCCGTACATAGCTTCGGAGTGAATCACGATGTCCATTGTTCGTCAAACCCTAACACTCACTTTGGCTCTACTTGCCACCTCCCCGTTTAACCCTGCCATAGCTGAAGAAACAGGCAGGTCGACCCCTCTCGACGACATCACGGTCACCGCCACCCGGGTTGAAAAATCCTTGCAGGCGGTTCCTGCCGCCATCGGTATCGTACAACAGGAGGAGATCCAGTTCGCCGAACCCCAGCTCGGCCTGGATGAGTCCCTGAGCAAGGTGCCCGGCATCTTCATGCAGAATCGCTACAACTTTGCCCAGGACCTGCGGGTATCGATTCGCGGTTTCGGCGCCCGCTCCGCTTTCGGTATCCGCGGTATCAAGGTTATCGTCGACGGAATACCGGAGACCCTGCCGGATGGCCAGGCCAATGTGGACAGCATCGACATCGGTTCCATCGGCAATATGCAGGTGATTCGCGGACCTGTCTCCGCCCTCTATGGCAATGCCTCTGGAGGTGCCTTGCTGATCGAGTCAGAGGAGCCACCGGAGACACCCTTCATCGCCCTGCGTCCGACCTTCGGTGAGGACGGATTGCAGAAGCATCAGCTAAAGTTCGGCGGCAAGGCGGAGCGGTTCGACTATCTGGTGAACCTATCCAACCTGAACTATGACGGTTACCGCGAACACAGCGGTACGGAACTCAGCGCCCTGAACAGCAAATTCGGCGTCGATCTCGACGGCGGCGCCCGTCTCTCAACCGTGATCAACTACACCGATTCACCCAAGGCCGACGATCCAGGCGGTCTCAGCGAGGCATTGGTCGACGAGGATCCGACCCAGGCCTGGACGCGTAACCTGAGCCTCGATTCCGGTGAGAAGCTTGAGCAGACCCGGCTCGGCTTCGTCTACGACAGGCCGCTGGGTGACAGTGGCGAGCTTCGGGTTCACAACTACTATGTCTCCCGGGATCTGGCAAACCGCCTGCCCATCGGTGCCACGGGTCACGGCATCCTGCTGGATCGTTTTGCTGTCGGTGGCGGTGCCCAATATACCCACAGCGCCCCTCTCTCTGGGCATGCCAACCGGCTTACGCTGGGTATCGACCTGGATCGCCAGGAGGATGAACGCAAGCGCTTCCTTCTCGCGGGAGAGAGCCTGGGTAGCAAGATCCAGGACCAGGACGAAGAGGTTGGCACTGTCGGTCTCTACATCCAGAACGAATACAGCATTAACGAACACATGGAATTGACCCTGGGAGGCCGTTACGATCGCCTCGACTTCGATGTGGAGGACAAGTTTCTCGGCAATGGAGACGACTCCGGCGATCGCAGCTTTCGTAAGTTCAGCCCGACTCTGGGTCTGCGTTACACCCCCAGACCAGGACTCAATCTCTATGCCAATATCTCCCGCTCCTTCGAGTCACCCACCGCGGTGGAATTGCGCGACCCTGACGGCGCCGGCTTCAATCAGGCGCTAGATCCACAACAGGCCACCAACTATGAGGTAGGTGTAAAAGGCAGACTTGGCAACAAGGTGCGTTATGATCTGGCTCTGTTCACCATGGATGTCAAGGATGAGTTGGTACCCTTTGAGATGGATGATATAGAGTTCTACGAGAATGCGGGTGAATCGAGGCGCAACGGCCTGGAGGCTCAATTGGTGTTCGAACCGTTAGAGCACCTGATCGCCACCCTGGCCTATACCTATTCCGACTTCGAATTCGATGAATTCATCAATGACAACGGCGACGATTTCAGCGGCAAGACCATACCCGGCGTCCCGGAAAATCTGCTCAGCGCCGACTTCACATATGCCCATCCCAACGGAGTATATGGCCAGTTTACCGCCCTCTACGTGGATGAGATCTATGCCGACAACGCGAATTCGGTAACCAACGATGCCTATACCGTGGCCGATCTACGTCTCGGCTATACTGGATTTATTGGTCCCTGGGAGCTTGCGCCCTTCATCGGCGTGAATAATATGTTCGACAAACAGTACAACGGCAATGTGCGTATCAACGCCTTCGGCGGGCGCTATTTTGAGCCGGCTCCCGACCGGGATTTCTATGCCGGACTTACCCTGCGTTACGATTTCGAGTAGCTTAGCTTCACCACCAAGGAGAACTGCCATGGCACTGGCCGATCCCTGTTGTACCCTGGTCCCCTACTTCAAGGTTCACGAGGGCAAGCTCGAGGAGTTTCGCCGCCTTGGCGAGCAGTTTCTGGAGAAGACCATGAACGAAGCCAAATGCATGCACTACGGTTTCAGCTTCAATGGAATGCAGGCCCACTGTCGTGAAGGCTATGCCGATGCGGAGGGGATACTTGCCCACCTGGAGAATGTGGGCGCGCTGCTGGATCAGGCGTTGAAGATTGCAGACATCACCCGGCTTGAGATTCATGCCCCAGCAGCCGAGATCGAAAAGCTGCGTGAACCGCTAAGTTCACTCAATCCCGAATTCTATACCATGGAGATCGGTTTTCGTCGTTGACCCAAAGCCAATATCTTGGTCTGGATATAAGATTTCGCAAGGCGATAAGCGTATCGAGTTCCAGCTCTTATACAGAGCCCGTCCATAGCTAATTTCTCATTACTGGGTTAAACGGTCACCGGGCATGCCCGGCTGTGTATGATCTTTGTGGTTTTACCAAGTTGATTTTCACTTGGCCCGGTGAATATTACATCGGGTAGCTGTGCACAATTTAACCCGCATACAGCTGGTCGATAACTAAAGTACGATTTACAAACAGTGCTTAAAGCATGCGGAGTGGATGTTTGTGTGGTTCTGTTTGATCAGGACCAATCATTAAAAAGCAGTATGAAACCGTGGCATATGCCATTACAAGGAGGTGAAGTATGAAGATCCCATATCGCAATATCCTGTCGATCAGCAGCAGCGCAATGATGCTTGGAGTCAGTTTTTCGGGTTTTGCCGAGCAATGGTCCGGAAAAGACAACACCCATAAAAAGATTTGGCGATCAGGCCCCGTAGTTATTGGAGAGACACCACGTGTAAGAGTAGAGGATACCGATGCCATGCTGGAATTGAGCCGTCCAATTGCGGCTTCCGGTATCCCCTTGCTGAGCGCCAAAGCTGTATATCAAGGTAACGTCTCAACAGTTTTTCAAGTGGATACAAAAGGTGTCTATGTGGGCGGTGCGTCCCTGTGGCGCGAGATTCTCAGGCTTAATCAGTGGTTCCTACTCCTTAATGATCAACCCATGTTTGATTGCCAGGCGGACAAGTTCGACAGGGGAGTTGATGTCGAGCTTCTGTCTGATATTGGTCTGATAGTTGGCGACTGTTTTAAGTCCGATATCGAGTGCAGTGGCGATATCCTCTATCGACTTACCCTCTGCCAGGAGTCGAAACACCTCAAACTCTCTCGTGGTTAGCAGTTGCGCCGGATCGTCATCACCGGCCGCGCTGTTGAATGCCAGCTTCCGAGCCATATCCCCACTCAAGCATTTTTCACCGACGCTGGCCTTTTTTACGGCACTTATCAGCTCGTTTGTCGGCCCCGACTTGGCAATGTATCCCATCGCCCCGACGCTCATTGACTGGATGGCATAATTGATATTTTCATGCATGGTATAGATGATGATCTTGGCGTCCGGCCATTCTTCCAGGATTCGTCTCAATGCCTCGAAGCCCCCCATGCCCGGCATGGACAGGTCCATGATCACTACATTCGGTACATGTTCAGCGTAGAGTCGGTAGGCCTGATCGCCATTCTCGGCTTCACCGATCACGCTTATCTCACTATTTTGCTCCAACAGCCTGGTCAATCCGGACCTGACGACCGCATGATCATCAGCCAGTAATACGCTGATCTGCCGACTCATGTGACTTCCCCAAGTCTTGGGATGCTGATCCTTATGCCTACCCCTATGTTCTGCTTGGCCTCTATGACCATTTTGCCAGCCACACTCTCAACTCGTTGTTGCATACCTGAAATGCCAAAACTGGATCTCTGCTCATCGACATCAAAACCTCTGCCGTTGTCTGTCACCTCGAGCGAATAGTCCGTACGACTGGTGTGCAGATCGATGCTGACTCTGGTTGCACGGGAGTGACGGCTGATATTAGTCAGACACTCTTGGAGAACGCGGTAGAGGGTCAACTGAATGGCTTCATCGCTTAAGTTAAAGTTATCCTGGATTTTATAATCGAGAGTTATCTGTGTGTGTCTCTCATGCCACGACTCAATGAGTTCCTGGATCGCATCCACGAAGCTCAGCTCATCGAGCCCGCCGGGTCGCAATCGTTTGAGCATGCTTCTAAGGATTGCCATCATATGCAGGGCGTTCTCATCTATGGCCTGCGCGCTTTTGGTACTGGAAGTATGGTCCGTCGACTCTTTTATCACCGATGCGTCAACGTGTATCGCTGTCAGATGTTGGCCAATTTCGTCATGCAGTTCCTGCGCCAGGCTCTTGCGCTCCGTCTCTTGCAAACGAATTATGCGTTGAGTCAAGCGCTGGTTATGCAGAATGCTGTTCTGCATTGTTGCTGCCATGGTATTGAATCTTTGGCTGATGATGGCCAACTCGGGAAGTTTGAAAACAGGGAGTCGTGTTTCAAGCCGTCCAGCTTCAATATCGGACAACGCCTTCGTGATATGAGTAACAGGCCTCAAGGCGTTTGCGACAACCAGATAAACCATAATGTTCACCACGAGGAAGATCAGCGTAATCATTAGCAGCAGTGTTTTTGTTTCTGCCCATGCTTCAGTTATTTCGCTGTTGGGTTCGGGGCTGACCACGAGTTCGCCTATCTTGGTTTTATTCGTATAGACGGGCAGGCGTGTTTCGGGGATGTTCCCTAAGGCTGTGAACATCAGATTCTTGAACCAGTTTGGTGTGGTCTGGTTTTCTTGTTGCGGTATCGGTTTATTGCTTTCAATTAAATTATTATCAAGGTCATGGAAGGCAATCAAAAGATGGCGAACATTCGCTAGTTGGTTGAGTTTGAACCTGGCGGGCTGTTGCAGTGCCGTCTTTTCTGTCTTTGAAATATGAGGTAGTTCTGCTGTTAGCATATGTATGGCAAAAGCCATTGCCGATGTTGATTCTGCACGCACATTCTCTCGTGCAATATTCACTGTCTGTATGGCACTGATGGCAAGAATGATCACCAGTACTAGGGTTACGATAAGATTGAGTCTGAATCGAAGGTTCACGTATTCATACCAGAATCAAGATGAGTGTCAGGATATTGTAAAGCTCTTTGACAGAGTGTAGATAGAAATAAGCGGAATCAATTTGCGACTATTGGCATGCATTCGCGGCCAAATAGTCACTTGCTAGCCGGTTGTTTAAGCATCTCAAGCAAAAAACAATGTTCAAGGGCGGTCCCGTCAAGCCAGGCGATTGAGCTGTTCACCGGCGAGAAATGCTTGGATGTTTGCGGTCGCACCGTCAATCAGGCGCTGCCTCGCCTCCCTGCTGGCCCATGCGATATGGGGTGTCACAATCAGGTTTGGGATATCGGGGTTAAGCAGCGGGTTGCCATCAACCGGCGGTTCTGTCGTCACCACGTCCACACCCGCGCCTCCCAATTCGCCACGGACCAGGGCATCCGCCAGCGCTGTTTCATTCACGATGCCGCCGCGAGCCGTATTGATCAGCAGGGCGTGAGATTGCATCAAAGCGAGTTCACGGGCGCCGATCAGGTTGCGGGTGTTCTCCACCAGAGGTACATGTATCGACAGTACATCCACCAGAGGCAGCAGTCTATCCAGTGGCAGGCGACCGTGGGCAGGCGCACGGCCGGGGCGTTGGGCAACCAGGACCTGCATGCCAAAGGCCTCGGCCAAGCGACTCACGCCTCGGCCCAGTTCGCCATGACCGAGGATGCCCATGCATTTGCCTGATAGCTCCCAGATAGGATAATCGAGAAAACAGAAATGACTCGCCTGTTGCCAGTCTCCTCTTGCGACGGCCATTCGATAGTTATGCTGGTGGGTGATGAGAGACAGGATCAATGAGAAAACATGTTGAACCACCGAGGGGGTGGCGTACCCGGTCACATTGGTGACGGCAATCCCCAACTCGGCAGCGGCTTCAAGGTCTACGTTGTTACTGCCTGTGGCGGCGATACAGATCAGTTTTAGGTTTTCACAGGCGGTCAAACAGCCGCGGTCGAGAACCACCTTGTTGCTTATCGCCAGCTCGGCATCGATGATCCGTCGAAGAATTTGCTGGGGTCCGGTCATTTGGTGCCAGCCCCACTGCCTAGCCATGGCCTTCAACGGAGACCATGCGATATCTCCGGAGTCGACCGAACCCACATCGAGAAATACACCCTTGTCAAACAAAGCCATCTCCAGACTGATAGCTACAAAGGTACCGAAACGAGGAGTCAAACCGGATATGAGAGATCGGATTCACGCTTGGGTACCGTGATCTTTTGTAAAGATATCCAATCCCACCAGAACCCTCTCCCGATCCGAAAGGTCACCGATAATTCGTCGCATCGGTTCCGGCAGTTTCTTGATCAGTACCGGTGTCGCCAGAATTTTCTCCTCTTCCGCCAGGGACGGCTGGTCGAGCAGATTGATCACCTCGGTATCGTAGATGTTACTGAACTCGGGCTGTTGGCATAGCAGTTTGAGGTTTTCGATTGCACGTCGCGCGATGGGCGAATAACCCAATACATAGAGCCGTACGATCTGCTTCGCCATCTTCACTCCCTCGCTTCCCGCATCGCATCGCGTTGGTCGAGCACCTGGCCGGCCTGACGCTTCAACTCAGTTATCTTGCGTATCAATTCACTCTTCTCCGACTCGAATTCAGCCCCCAGCACCTTCTGTTTCGACTCGTAGGCGGCCTGCAGGGTGGACAAGGCCTGTTCAATCTGTTCGAGTTCGTAGCGCTTGCGTTCCACCTCCTCCTGCTCCTGCTTGATGCGCGTGATTCTGGCGCTGCCGACAACCACCTCTCCCTCGCCGATATAGGGATCCTCCAATAGGATACCGCTATCATCGATGGTGAACTCCTTGATCTGATTGGATGTCTTAGAGCCGCGGGATTTGACCACATTGATCAATCGGTTGAGCTCTCCGTTACTCTCCACCTGACGCAACTTGAACCAGGTATCCACCAGGCTGGAGATGGCCAGTTCGCTGTAGTCGGCGGATACGTCGGGCAGTAGTTCGGTCAGTACCAGGGTCGTAGCTGACATCTTGATGTGGGAGATGAAACGAATCATCAGCATCTTCACCATCTGTGACGATCCCATATCCATCAGTGCGGAGACCGGATCCAGCACCAATAACTGTGGCGATTCATTTTCAACCAGGTCGAGAATGGTGATCAGATGCTCTTCCAATCCCATCTCGATGGCACGGCCGGAGTGGATCAACAACTGACCGCTATCGAAATATCCGGTTAAGTCGATCCCCACGGACTGCAGGTTGCGCTTCAGATCGCCCTCTGACTCTTCGAAAGAGACATAGATTGCCTTCTCCCCCTGCTGCAAGACCTGCTTCAACATTGTGCTGGCGAAGATGGTCTTGCCGCTGCCTGAGCGTCCGCTGATCATCAGACTGGCCCCTTTGTAATAGCCTTCGCCCCCCAGCATGCTATCTACTCTTGGTATGCCGGTACTGATCCGCTGCAGTTCCATAGCGTCGTCGAGGCGAGTCGCGGTGATCGGCAGCAGAGAAACACCTCTGTGGTTCAGGCTGAAAGGATAGCTGTTGGAACCGTGAGCCGAGCCCCGCATTTTGAGCACCCGCAGGTATCGGGTCATCAATCGGTTATCGATATTCTGGCTCAAATGGATAACGCAATCCACCGCATACTCTTCAAGCAGACCATGCGGTTGGTTATGAAGCGAGGCTGACATGGTGACAAGGGTGGTCACTCCCTTCTCGCGAATCCAATCGAAAAGCTCCAATATCTCTATCCTCGGCTCGGTCACGCCTAGTCCCATCAGCAGGTTCTGCAGGGAATCGATCACCAATATCGCTGCATCGCTGTTTTCGATGGCATGGCTGATGCGCAGTAGAATGGGTGAAAGGTCATACTCACCCACCACGGTCTCGTTCAGATTGGGACGAAAATCGAGGACCGCCAGTTTCCCCGAGGCGAGATGTTGAGATCCCGCCATGCCAAATTTGTCCATATAACCCACCAGGCGATTTGGGGATTCATCGCAGGTTGCGATCACCGCCGGTGCACCCTGTTGTAGTTGGGCATGGACAAAGCCGAGGCTGAATACCGTTTTGCCGGTACCCGGCCCCCCTTTCAACAGGGTCGGGCAGGCGGCGGGGTAGCCCCCCTTCAATACAGTATCCAGGCCCTTCAGACCCGTGGTTATCTTGTTGTCATTCATAGATACACTCAATTTTTCAGGTAGTACTAACCGGTTTTGTATGGCGGCTTTATTTTGTTGCGGATATCGACTGCCTGCTTTGCCATCCTGGTGGCTTCCTGCATCATGCCGGCAGCGGTGATGAAAATTTCCGAATTGGAGAGGTCTCCGACAAATCGATGTCTCTGCGACTCGGGCGTTTCTATATCCAATGTCGGTACCGCAATGACTCTTCGATACTCGAACAGTGCCGGGTTGTCCTGCAGATCCACGACTTCCAGGGTAAAGTTTTCGAGCAGATGCAGATGGCAGAGCTTGCGAAGCCTGTCAGCGACATGTTGCGATTTCGGTTTAGCTGAATCGATGTAGAGGAGAAAGTTGTACTTATCGGTATCGGCGTTGTTTTTGGAGGACATGTCGATGATCTTCGTGAGCCTGCCCATTGATAGATTATAGGTCAGCACCGAGCTGTTGGCATGAATCCCTCTGCTTCAATGCTGCATTCAGAGATCGTTGCCTTTGAACATGGAGGGACTCAGCACATGCTTGGAGAGCAGGCGATAGAACTCGGTCCGATTTCGTCCGGCCAGACGGGCCGCATCCGAAACCCGACCGCCGGTGATTTTCAATAGCCGTATCAGGTATTCCCGTTCGAACTGCTGTTTCGCATTTGCATAGGTGAGGTCGCTGCCCGCCACCTTGTTGCGCAGTGCCCTGGCCACCAGGGCCGGTGAAATGAGGCTGGTGGTACAGAGCACACAGCACTGCTCTACAACGTTGAGCAGTTGACGGACATTGCCTGGCCAGTCGTTGGCAATGAGCAGCTCCATCGCCTCCGGGGTGAAAGCCTCGGCGTGTCTTTTTCCCGACTGTTGTTCAAGGAAGTGTCGCGCGAGCAGCGGAATATCCTCCCTTCGTTGTTTCAGCGGCGGGAGCGAGAGACTCACTACATTGAGACGGTAGAAGAGATCTTCGCGAAACTCTCCGTTGCTCACCACCTGCTCGAGGTTGCGATGGGTTGCGGATATGATGCGCAGGTCCACCGGGATCATCTGGCTGGCGCCGATCGGCCTGATCTTCCGCTCCTCGAGCACACGCAGCAGCTTCGCCTGCAGCGCAAGGGGCATATCGCCGATCTCATCCAGGAATACGCTACCACCGCTGGCGCTTTTGAACAGCCCCTCTCGTGCCGACACAGCGCCTGTAAAGGCCCCCTTGGCGTGGCCGAACAGCTCTGATTCAAGCAGCTGTTCCGGGATCGCGGCGCAATTGATGGCCACGAACGGTTTTTCCACCCGTGCTCCGGCCTTGTGGATGGCGCGGGCCAGCAGCTCCTTGCCTGTGCCCGACTCTCCCTGTATGAAGACATTGGCATCGCTCTCGGCGACCAGGCGGGCCTCCGCCAGCAGCGACACCATCAACGGGCTGGCGGTAACTATCTCCGCCCGCCAGGGTTCATCCGCCACATCTTGAGTCGATTCTCCAGGCAGTGGCAGGGCCACGGCACGTTCGATTAGCTGCAGCAGTGCCTTGGGATCATAGGGTTTGGTGAGATAGGCGAACACCCCGCACTTGGTCGCCTGCACCGCATCCGGGATGGTACCGTGGGCCGTTAGCAGGATCACCGGCAGGCTCGGGTCCTCGGCATGGAGTTGTTGAAACAGCGCCATGCCATCCATGCCGGGCATGCGCAGGTCGGTGATCACCAGCCGCGGCCGGGTAAGGGCGATATTGGCCAGGGCCTGCTCCGCGCTGGATGCCAGCTCCACAAGATAGCCAGCCGATGTGAGCCGAATCGAAAGCAGTTTTAACAGGTCCTGGTCATCATCTACCAGCAGTATGCGGTTACCACTCACGGTTGCTGGACCTCATCGGGTGCCGGGGTCGAGGATTCCTGCATCCGGGAATTCGATTTGTCGAGATCCTGCTCGAGTCCCTTAAGGCGTTCAATCTTTTTCTCCAGTTCGATGCTCTTGCTGCGTTGTGACCGGTACTGCTTTCTGAGCACAAAGTTGCGACGGTGCAGTAGCAGTATCTCTGCCACGATCCGGTCATGCACACTCTCCTGCAGATCGTCGAGTATGGATATGGCTCTGTTCAGCGATCTGCGATTGGTGCTCTTACGGGTGATCAGCAAGGCAAATTCATATCTGTCAGCGGGACTCAGATCCTTATAGCGTGCATTCATCAGCTGGATCTGCTGTTTCATCGAGCCAGGCTCCAGGGTGGCGACCCGATCCAGGCGCTCCAGCAAGCGTGACAAGGTCAACGCCTGTGTCACCCCTGCAGTGGTTGCGGCGTCGACTGGGGCTTGTTCGGCTGCTGAGGTTGAATTCATTCGTTCGGATCGTGTGTCGGCCGTCTCCTCGGTTACGCTCGTCTCACCGGGAGCGGTCGTCTCTGCCTTGCCGAGTCGTTCCGTGGCTGCGCAGCCGGAGAGCCAGGCCGCGATGAGCAGTACAGCCGCTTGTCTAAGATTCATCGTCTGGGGTCTCGCTGTCGATCGGCAGTCTGATCAGAAAACAGGTAACGGATCTATTTCTCTCCATCAGACTCAGTTGTCCTCCATGTGCCTCAATGTGTGCCCTGGCGATGGCCAGTCCGAGGCCACTCCCCTGAATCAGACCGGAGGCCTGATTCTTGCCTTGATAAAAAGGTTCGAAGATATATGCCCTATCGTCGGGGGGAATGCCAGGGCCTTGGTCACAGACAGTGATTTGGGTTTCATCTTCGAGGCGCTTGGCACTGACCTCGATGCTGCCGCCCTGCGGGCTGAAACGGATTGCGTTATTGACCAGGTTTTTTAAGACTATCTCCAGCTGTGCCGCATCTGCCTGCAGCATTGTTCCTGACACCGATGAGGAGAGCCTGAGCTGCTTTGCCTTCAGCGAGAGATCGAGACTCCGGGAAACCCTCTCTAGCAATGATTCCAGCGATATCGTTGCACGCCGTCGGTCCTTTGTCTGGTGCAGCGCATGTTGATAGTTGAGCAGCTCTTCAATTCTGGTCCTGAGGGCGCGAACACTGCCGTGCATAATGCCGAGGATCTCCCTTTGCTGGTCGGTGAGATCTCCCTTCACCTCGTTGGAGAGCAGATCCACCGCCTCCCACAGTGCCGCCAGGGGGGTTTTGAGTTCGTGGGATACCTGGCGGAAAAACCGCTGCTTGTCCTCTTCCAGCTCGATCAGTCGCTGTCTCAACCAGTCCAGTTGATTGCCCAGACTGACCATGTCGCTGGGGCCGCTGACCGAGACCCTGGTCTCGAGATCGTCGTCACCCAGTCGGCGTATGCTGTTGGTTAGCTGTCGCACAGGCCGGCTCAGCAACCAGGAGAAGAGGGCGGCCAACAGCAGTGATAGCACGATAAATGCAGCGCTTTGCCAGATCATCGTGCGTTCTACCAGGTCTGCCATTTTGCGAAGCTTGGCCTGCTGCTGTTGAATCAGCCTCCCCAGTTGGTCGGTGAGGGTGGAGACGCTCTGGTGCAGGTGGTCGAAATCGGGCCGGAAGGACTCGAAACCATCCGCACCGGTACGCCGTGCGCTTTTCAGTTGCTGAAACAGGGTTGACTCCCGGGTTGCAATCTCGTCAAGCAAAACCACCTGCGTCTCGTCCAATGGCATGCCGCGCAGACCGCTGATGGTATCCAGTATGCGTTCATGTGACTTCTCGAGCCTGCCAAGAAGGGCGGGATCTTCGAGTACATAGTACTGGCCGGATGCCCGTTGCAGAGAGAGCACGGCTTCCGCCATCTGGCGGCTTAAAAGGGTGACTTCCTCAGTGATCATGACGGCGTGACGGCCATCCGCGGCAATACGGTCAAGCTGATAGCTGATATTGAAAATTCCCCCGAACAGAGGAAACAGGACCACGAGAAACCCCCCCAGAAGCAGGGAGCTGAATGAGAAAATGTGTTTCGATCCTGAGTTAGATTTCATCCTAAGCCGTGATGATATCTGTCTGCTTTGGCTCTTCTCAAGTGCCCATGGATCGCTGTTCGCGACTTTGTTTTTCTGGTTTTATGGGTGTCGCTAATTGGCGACAAACAATTGCTCAGTATTTCAAATGCTTAAGGAAAGTCATCTGAAGCTGTCTGGGTATGGCGACAGGCTATTCGGTTTCGAAGGGAGAGGAGATCCGGGGGGGATTGCTATCTTTTTGATTTTGTTTGGTTCTCATCAATTGGCACGGGGTGTGCAATCAAAGCGCCGAGTTCAACTCAAACTATTTATGAGGAGGAAATCATGAAAAAGAGAACTCTGGCTACGATGATGGGTATGATCAGCGGACTGGCACTCAGCACGGCGCTCGTTGCCGGCACCGACTTCGCCACTCTCGATGCGAATCAGGATGGATCTATCAGTGCTGAAGAGGCTGCTGCTGATCCTGAGCTGAGCAAGAACTGGAGCAGCATCGACAAAGACGAGAACGGCATGGTCGATGCGGCTGAGTTCAGCGCCTTCGAAGGTATGGCTGGTGGAACCCCCGAGGCGCCGGCTGAAGCCAAGTAAGCCGTTGCTGAAGCATCCGTTGTAAAACGGAAGTTGAAAGGCCGCCAGGCGTTTACGCTTGGCGGCTTTTTAGATTCACTTGCGAGTGAACTGACATCCGCTGACGCCGGATTGCCTCGCTGGCGGAGTCACAAGGCGCCGACCTCGCCCTTCTCATCGACAATCTCGGCCAGCATCTCTTGCAAAGGTCGTGGCTTGCCGAAGTGGTAGCCCTGTCCATAATCCACACCCATGTTTTTAAGGGCTGATCCGGTAATTTCGTCCGAAACGAACTCCGCTATAACCTGCTTGTCCATGAAATGGGCGATCTCGGTAATGGAATTGATCATGGCGTAATCGGCCGGCTTGTTGAGTATTTCCCGTACGAAAATCCCATCGATCTTGACGAAGTCGACGGGAAAATCCCGCAGGTAGGAGAAGGAGGCGTAACCCGAGCCGAAATCATCGAGTGAGAATGAGCAGCCGAGTTGGCGAATTTCATTGATTGCAGCGGCCGTATCGCTGACATCGCCGACCAGCACGGTTTCCGTAATCTCGAACCCGATTTGCCTGGCTTGCAGCGGCGATGCCTTGATACGTTCGATCAATCGATTTTTAAACTCATCATCCCCGACAGACATGCCCGACAGGTTGATGGAAAAACTCTCTCCCTCCGGAAGCCTGTCAGCATAGGGCTCAACCTGGCTGAAGAAGGCCTCAACCACCCAGCGGTCGACATCACGCATAAGATCATACTCTTCCGCAGCGCGGATGAAGGCAAAGGGTGATTCGAGATTTCCGGCATCATTTCGGACACGCAGCAGGATCTCATGGTGAGGCGATAAGCCCTCCAATTCCTGCAGCGGAACGATGGGTTGCACGAAGAGTTCCAGGCGTCCCTTGGCCAGCGCCTCCTTGATTGCCGGCAAGGATTCGACAAGTTGCTGATGTTCCTGATACGTGGAATCGCTCTCCAGGTAGACCCTGGTGCAGTTGCCGCCCGCCTGTTTGGACCTGTTGCAGGCAGCAACGGCGGCCTGCAACAGCCTGTCGGCTCGCTGTTTGTTCGAGCCAATTTCAACAACCCCGACGCTTGTGGTGGAGGGGATCATCATTCCCTGCCATTCAAAGTCATACTCGTAGATTGCCTGGCGCAGCATCTCCGCGACCCGGTAACCGTCTTCCAGGTCGTGGCCGGGCAACAGCAGGGAGAATTCGTCATCACCGATGCGTCCCAGGTAACCCTTCTCCGGCATATAGTTGAGTAGAATGTCGGTTACCTTCTGCAGCAGATTGTCGCCACCTTCGAATCCGCAGAGGTTGTTGACCACCTGAAACTTATCCAGATTGAGCAGAATCAGAATGCCAGCCTCTTCCTGATCATCCATCAGGCTGATATGTCTGCTCAATTCGGTTTCAAAGGTTCGACGGTTGCTGAGACCGGTGAGGGAATCGATGGCGGACTCATGCTTGAAGCTGTCATAGGAGTTGGAAAGGATGGTTTCGACGGTGCGTTCGACAATCGGTTGTTTCTCCATTTCCATCGGGTAGATCTGCTGTTCTGCAAAGCGTTCAGCCAGGTATGGCAGCTCTTCATCCAGTACCTTGTAGCCGTCTCCATCCACCAACAGATAGCGACCCGTTTGTGGGTTTTTCCACGCCAGGCTGAGTATCCTCAGGTTAGCCTCGTCGCTTTGTTGTACAAGCCATGTATCGAGTGCGATCTCATTTATCCGGTGCTGCCAATCCCCCTTTCCATGATCTTGCGGGACGCTTGCAGGATGGATGTCCATACCCTGAAAATATTGGTCTAAATAAGCCTCATCCACCGTTATCGACTGATGGGGTGGACTATCGTTATTTGCACTATTCCCCAGCTTTTGCAGCAGCTCCTGTTCAAACGAAAGAGCTTGATCCGCGTAAATCGGGTAGTCGGTGAATCCCTTGCGGATCATCGATAACAGGGCATGCCGTTGATCATCCGTCAGTTTGTGTTTTTTTCCTGCCGTATCGCTGAGCAGTTTATGGAGCAGTTCAACGATCTGCAGATAGTTGAGCCAGCCCTTGTCGTCAGCCTTTTCCAGCACCGCTGTTTGAATCAGCAGGTTGACCCAGCCGAAGCGAAACAGCTTGTCGATGAGCGGGTCGATGGACTGTTCGAGCAGCAGATTCGAGAGAGCCTCAAAGGTCGCTGTCTGGGCCTGCCGCAGTTTTTCATCCTTTAGACAGCGCGAGATGGAGAGTTTTCGATTCGTCTCAAACCGCTCCTGCTGTTCATGTTGCAGCGCCTCTATCTCCGCGGTCACATCGTCGACTTGAGTGTACCGCCCACCCTCAACGGACTCGGTGATTGCCGCGAATCGGCGTGAATCACGATCACGCAACAGAGAGGCGCGATTGCCTCTATTTATATAGGGTTTCATTGACTCGATCGAATCGAGCAGACGTCGTACCGGATGGTCGCCGTTGTTCAGCAGGTTGGTATCCCGCAGTACCGCCTCGACAACGAGGAACTTCAAACTGCTCAACAGTGCTCGCAACTCATCGGTTATCAGCGGATCCTTGCACAGAGTGGCAACCAGTTCCTCTCCGGCTCCGATAGCCGCGCGGGCCTCGTCGGACAACTCCACCGGTTTGGTGCTCTCCTCCTGCAGCAGCTGCTGAATCTGTTGCTGCAGGCTGGCTGTCTGCAATCTGGAGAGCGAGGTCAGGCTGGTCAATACCCCGTTGCGCTCGGTTTCCGTCATGCTCTGGATCGATGTCGATTCATCATCAGCCGGCTTGAGGTTGTTCAGGGCGGTAATGTTTTCGATGGGGCTACTGGCGGCATGGGTGGGTTCGGGACTCTTGACGATGGTCCAACGTTCCTGGACTTCCCGCTCCAGGCCGATAATCTTCTGTTGACGCAAAAGCTGCAGTAACTCCTCGTAGAGGAGACCCAGGTCACTCAGCAGGGTTTTGCAAAACCTGTTCAGCAGTACCCTGGTGACCGATACATTGAACTGATAGCAATCGAGTATCTTCTTAATGATCGTCAACAGGCTTATCGGTGCTATTGGATTGAGCTCGTTGTGCACATTGTCCTGACAGAGATAGCTGAGTGCGCTTTCGATATGGTATAGGTTGCGCGCATTATCGGACTCAATCCGCCGTGCCAGCTTGTTGATCAGAATCCAGGTATCCACCTCATGGGTATCCACCAGCGCCAGATCTTCGGCCTGCTCTGATGTTGGCTGCTGCGCTGTCTCTTCTCCCAACAGCAGGGCGTAGTTTCTTCCGGCCAGCTGCAGAAAGCGTTCGCGGATGGTCGCCTGGTCCTTCTCCAGGCTGTTGAGGGCATAAAACAGCGATGACTCCTCCTGACGATCGCTGCTATCCGTAATCAGGTATTGTAATTCCTGCAGCGCGCTGGAGAAGAAATCGGTCAAACCGGCTTCGAGAAAGGGTTCTGTGTTTTGCTTGAGTTGGTTTACAAGCTCCCGGCTTTGGGCTGGACTACAGACGCTGGCATCCTCTTCACTGTCAGCGTTTGCGGACCTGCGCGCGTAGAGCGATTCATACAGCTTTTCACCCTCGTTGTCGCAGAAGGCGAGCCCCATACCCTCACCGCTGAAGTAGACAACATGGGCGCATACCGCGAGAGACTCATCGGGGAGTGAAAGCAACACACTCTCCCGCTGATGTTCAGGCAGGTAGCCCTGGGGAAGGGCGCCGGTCAGGGCTTCATCCTGACATTGCAGGTAGACGCCACCCCGGGAGAAGTTGAGCATGCGACAGTTCGAGTAGTGCCTGGACTGGTATTCGATGGTGGCCGGGATGTCTACGTCGAGTCGGGGGTATCGTCTGCGATTCCTTTGATTATTCATTCCAGATTTCCCATTGATACCCAGCCTGCGACACGACTTCGATTGTTTATTCAGTGGACTAAAGATTCATCGGCCGGTTGTTGTGCAGGCTTTAGTGCCCTGTGGGTGAGAAATGTAAATTATCTGCCCTATTGTAGGGGAACAAATACCGAGAAGATGTCACTGATCACAGGGTTGGTGAGGATGTTTTTGTCGGATGGGCCCAGAAAGTCCGCGACCGATCGTCCTGGAAACCGTGTGTTGTAAGCTGAGTCGATCAACAAGGCAAACGTGATACCGGTATAAATGGCCAGAATAAACAACAGGTTGTAACTGGTTGCACCATACATGACCGAAGCTTTGCCTGAATGGCAGCCTGGCTGGATTGTATGCGCTATCGCGCTTGGGTCCTTATGCCACGCCCCAGGGATGTCGCTGTTGACGGGGTGCTGTGGAATCAATCTGGCGCGCCCGACAGGATTTGAACCTGTGACCCCCGCCTTCGGAGGGCGGTACTCTATCCAGCTGAGCTACGGGCGCATTCTAGGGTGGGTAGTGTAACGACAGGGGGCGACGGCGTCCAACATCATGGTGAACAAGGCGATTTCGGCCAGTGGTTGGGAGGTAACCAACCCCGGGTGGTGAAGCTGGTTCGAACTTTTCGCCGCCTATGGGTATAATCGCCGGGTTTTGCGAATTGCCCATGACCTGGGCCTCAAGAGTTACAACGGAGGAACAAGCCCGTGAAGATCAAAGCCGTATCCCTGTCCGCCCTGATTGCCCTGGCGGGAGTATCCAGCCATCTGCTGGCCGAGGAACGGGCGGATGTGCTCGAAAGAATTGCCCCGGTCGGCAAGGTGAGCGTGGCTGGTGAGGCCAAGCCTGCTGCCGCACCTGCGGCACCTACAGAGACGGCTGCCGCCGCGCCCGCCGCTGCCGAGGCACCGGCTGCCGAGACACCGGCCGCCGAAGCCGCCGCTCCGGCTGCGACCGCCGCCCCTGCTGCCGGCGGTGATCAACTGGCTTTGGCCACCCAATCCGGCTGCATGGCCTGTCACCAGATCGAAACCAAGGTGGTCGGGCCGGCCTACAAAGAGGTTGCCGCCAAATATAAAGATGATGCCGCTGCCCTGGATATGCTGGTGGGCAAAGTGAAAAACGGTGCTGTGGGCACCTGGGGCCAGATTCCGATGCCACCCAATGCCCATATCCCCGAGGATGACATTCGCAGCCTCGTTAGCTGGGTGCTCAGCCACTAAAGCCAGCCTGGTCCATCCTTAACCTAATAGTCGATTTGTATGCTTCCCACGGTCTTCCGTGGGAACACATACCGTGTCACCCGGCACCACTGAATCCATTCCCATCCTGGTACGTGGGAGCCGGGATCTGTTAACACTGAACCAATCGGCTCTCCCTGTCCTGCATTTACTCGCAGCATCTGCGGGTTTACGAAGCGTGGCGTCTCGCCGCCCGCTATGAGAGCAGCGACTTGAGATTGGCCAGGTGGGCCGTACCCCGCTGCTGTTTCTCTTCGGCGCTGAGCTGGCTGCCGCGGCCCTCCCAGCGCAGGTCCTCTTCCGGCAACTCCTGCAGGAAACGGCTTGGTTCACAGGGAACCATTTCGCCGAAACGCTTGCGCTTGGCAGCATAGGTGAGGATCAGGTTGCGCCGCGCGCGGGTTATGCCCACATAGGCGAGGCGGCGCTCCTCCTCGATGTTCTCCTCTTCGATACTGCTGCGATGAGGCAGCAGATCCTCCTCCATGCCGACAAGGAAGACGTGGGGAAACTCAAGCCCCTTGGCGGCGTGCAGGGTCATCAGGTGGACCTGGTCCTGCTGCTGCTCCTCGCTCTGCCGTTCCAGCAAGTCCATCAGGGTAAGGTGGTTGACCATCTCCTCCAGGCTCTTCTCCTGCAGCTCGCCATGGTAGAGGGCCTTGATCCAATCCAGCAGATCATTGACGTTTTCCATGCGCCTTTCCGCTACGCTGTCGCTGCTGGCGTTGGCACTGATCCAATCCTCGTAGTCGATCTCGTCGACCAGCTTGCGCACGGCCTCCACCGGGTTGTTCTCGGCTTCCCTCGCACGGGTCTCTATGAGCTGGGAGAAGCGGTGTAGACGATCGCAGGCTCGGCTGTTCAACACGCTCTGCAGCCCCAACTCACGGCAGGCCGGTAACAGGCCGGTCTCCCTTTGCTGGGCATAGGCACTGAGCTTTTCCAGGGTGTTGGGCCCGATCTCCCGGCGTGGTGTGTTGATGATCCGCAGAAAGGCGCTGTCATCGAGCGGATTGGCCAGCAGCCTGAGGTATGCCATGACGTCTTTCACCTCGGTGCGAGCGAAGAATGAAGTGCCACCGCTGAGAAAGTAGGGGATGTTGTGACTGCGCAGCGCCTTTTCGAACTGCTTTGCCTGGTGGTTGCCCCGATAGAGAATTGCGAAGTCACTGTTCGCCGCCTTTGCCGTGAACTTGAGATGGATGATTTCCGAAACCACCCTCTCCGCCTCCTGCATCTCGTTGCCGCACTCCATCACGCGCAGTTCCGCTCCCGGGCCGAGATCGCTCCAGAGCCGCTTTTCGAAGGCATGGGGATTGTTGCGGATCAGATGATTGGCCGAGCGCAGGATGCGTCCACTGGAACGGTAGTTCTGTTCCAGCTTTATCATCTTCAGCCGGGGGAAGTCGGACTGCAGTTTCGCGAGGTTTTCAGGGCGCGCGCCGCGCCAGGCGTAGATCGACTGGTCATCGTCGCCGACGACAGTGAATGCGGCGCGCACACCGACCAGCAGTTTGACCAGTTCATACTGGGCCTGATTGGTATCCTGATACTCATCGACCAGCAGATAGCGGATTCGGTTCTGCCAGATCTCGAGGGCTTCCGGGTGATTGCGGAAGAGGGTCACGGGCAACAGAATCAGGTCGTCGAAATCGACTGCGTTGAAGGCCTTCAGGTTGCGCTGATAGGCGGCATAGAGATGGGCCTTTCTGGCCTGCGTATCGTCTTCCGCCAGACTCAGCGCCTGTTCGGGGGTAATCAGATCGTTTTTCCAGCTCGATAGGGTCCACTGGACGGAATTGAGTTCAGACACATCACCCAAATCTTCTCTACCCAGCAGCTCCTTGAGCAGCGTTTCGCTGTCCTGTTGGTCGAAGATAGAGAAGCCGGCCTTGTAATCCAGTTGCTTCAGCTCCCGGCGAATGATATTGAGTCCCAGGGTATGAAAGGTGGAGACGACCGGGCCCGCGCCGTTATCGCCGCCAATCATCCCGGCCACACGTTGTTTCATCTCCCGCGCAGCCTTATTGGTGAAGGTCACCGCTGTGATGGATCCTGGATCGATGGCGCACTGTTTTATCAGATGGGCGATCTTGGCAGTGATCACCCGGGTCTTGCCACTGCCGGCGCCGGCGAGGACCAGCAGCGGTCCATCGATGTAGTTGACCGCCGTTTGTTGCTGCGGATTGAGATCAGGCATGGGTTGCGGTCTTACGCTAGTCCGGTTTTGCGGGATTGAAAACGAAAGGCGGAAGGTTACGCAGTGAAGGGGTCCATTTCAACAACCAGGGTTGCTTGCTATGATTGAGCCTCCATGCCGCAGCAGAAAAATGACAACGAGTGAACACCTGATGGCGATGACAAGAGACCGGCGCCGCTCCCCCAGGGGTGGCAACGAACGTCAGCTGACTCGAGAGTCCTGGCGGGTATTCCAGATAATGGCGGAGTTCGTCGAGGGTTTTGAGCAGTTGGCTCAGATCAGTCCTTCGGTAAGTTTTTTCGGCTCCGCACGCACGCCCCGCGACCATCATCACTACGCCTTGGCGGAAGAGATCGCGCGTCTGCTCTCCGACAGCGGCTTCTCCGTGGTCAGTGGCGGTGGCCCCGGCATCATGGAGGCTGCGAACAAAGGCGCCTTCGAGGGTAAATCCACCAGCATCGGTCTCAATATCCAGCTTCCGATGGAGCAGGCCGGGAACCCCTACCAGGATATCGCGCTCAACTTCCGCCACTTTTTTGCCCGCAAAGTGATGTTTGTGAAACATGCCTCGGCCTATGTGGTGCTCCCGGGCGGTTTCGGGACCCTGGATGAGATGGCCGAGATACTGACCCTGGTGCAAACCGGGAAGACCCGAAAGATCCCGATCATCCTGGTGGACGGGGCGTTTTGGCAGGGATTGCTGGACTGGTTTCGCGGTACCCTCTGCGAGACGGGCACCATCAGTCCCGAGGATCTCGATCTGGTGCAGGTCTGCAACCAGCCGAAAGAGGTGGTGGATGCAATCTTCGCCCACTATGAGACTCGCCGTTTCGAACCCTCCCCCGCGGAACAGGAGATACTGCTCGAGCTCTAACCAGGCTGAGATATTTCACCTCGGCCTAGGGGCTGTTAGACTTTTTTTATAATCAGCTGGATCGCCCGGCCGGTATTCGATGTGCCTCCCAGGAGGGAGTTAATGCCTAGTAACAGTTTGCTGATCTTACCCGTGTTGACCCTGATGCTGCTTGCCGCCGGCTTGCCTGCAGCCGAGGTTGGGGATGAGGCCGTGCCTGAACCGCCTGAGCTGCCACTGCCTGAGATTATCGTGGATGGTGAAGTGATTGAACCCGAGGTGACAATCATCAAGCATGAGGAGGGGACCATCTACGAGTACCGGATCGATGGCCAGCTCTATATGGTGAAGGTCCAGCCCGATGCCGGACCGCCCTACTACATGGTCGATCGGGACGGTGACGGTGAATTCGACTCCCGTTCATCGGATCCGACCAATATCTCTGTGCCGCAATGGATATTGATGCGTTGGTAGTTGTCAGTAGGGCTCGATGAAAGCTGTTGTCGCCGCACTTGAACCATTCGCCCGGCTGCTCGAGCTGATAAACGAATGGACAGGACGGGCGGTCTCATGGTTGAGCCTGCTGATGGTGCTGGTTACCTTCACCGTGGTGGTGTTGCGCTATGTCTTTGACCTTGGGTGGATCTGGTTGCAGGAGTCGGTCACCTTCATGCACGGTGCGCTGTTCCTGGTTGGTGCCGCCTATACCCTGAAGCATGGCGGCCATGTCCGCGTCGACATCTTCTTCCAGCGCTTCTCTCCCCAGCGACAGGCCTGGATCGACATGCTCGGCAGTCTGCTGTTGTTGATGCCGGTCTGTCTCTTCATCTTTGCGGTAAGCTGGGACTATGTGGTCCAATCCTGGTCGCTGCGGGAGGGATCAAGGGAGGCCGGCGGCCTGGATGGTGTCTATCTTTTCAAGAGCCTGATCCTGGTAATGGCGGGGCTGTTGCTGATGCAGGGGCTGGCAACGGTGATTCGCTCGCTGTTGCGGCTGTTTGGACAGGCCGACGATATCGAGGCGGAGGAGAATGGCTGAGTTTCTGCCGCTGATCCTGTTTCTCGTCGTCTGCCTGGTATTACTGCTGGGTTACCCGGTTGCCTTCTCCCTGGGCGGCACCGCACTGGCATTTGCCTGGCTCGGCAGCATCAACGGCTACTTCGATGACGCCTTCCTCCAGGCACTGCCCAACCGCCTGTACGGCATCATGACCAACGAGACCCTGATCGCGGTGCCGCTGTTTGTATTCATGGGAGTGATGCTCGAGCGCTCCCGGGTGGCGGAGAATCTTCTCGATACCATGGCCAGCCTGTTCGGACCCTTGCGTGGCGGTCTTGGCATATCCGTTACCCTGGTGGGTATGTTGCTGGCGGCCAGCACCGGCATTGTCGGCGCCACGGTGGTGACCATGGGACTGCTTTCCCTGCCGACCATGCTGAAACGCAACTACCATCCCGGGGTTGCCAGCGGAGTCATCTGCGCCGCCGGCACCCTGGGTCAGATCATCCCCCCCTCCATTATTCTGGTATTGCTGGGGGATGTGCTCTCCGCCGCCTATCAGCAGGCACAGTTGAATATGGGGATCTTTTCACCGGACACGGTTTCGGTCGGCGATCTCTTCGTGGGGGCCATGGTACCCGGTCTCATTCTTGTCTTGCTCTACCTCCTCTATCTGGTCATAGTCGCCATCACCAAACCCGAAACGGTGCCGGCCATTCCGCGCTCCGAGCGGGAGCAGGAGCACAGGCTGATGATCCGGGTGGTAAAGGTGCTGGTGCCGCCGCTTTTGTTGATCGTCGCCGTGCTTGGCTCCATTCTCGGCGGTCTCGCCACCCCGACAGAAGCGGCCTCCGTCGGTGCGATCGGGGCGATCCTGCTGGCGATCAGCCAGGGTCAATTGAACCTGGCGACGCTGAAGGAGGTGATGAGCGGGACCACCAAGGTGACCAGCATGGTATTCCTGATCTTCATCGGTGCCTCCCTCTTTTCACTGGTGTTTCGGGGATTCGGCGGTGACGAACTGGTGACCGAGCTGTTGACCGATCTGCCGGGCGGAGTGGTCGGTGCGATGATCGTGGTCATGCTGGTGATGTTCCTGCTCGGCTTTATCCTCGACTTTATCGAAATCACCTTTGTGGTGGTGCCGATCGTCGGCCCCATACTCCTCTCCATGGGCCTGGATCCGGTCTGGTTGGGGGTGATGATCGCGTTGAATCTTCAGACCTCATTTCTTACGCCGCCGTTTGGGTTCGCACTCTTTTACCTGCGCGGCGTCGCCCCACAAGCGGTTACCACCGGTGCCATCTATCGCGGTGTGGCGCCGTTTATCGTGATCCAATTGCTGATGTTGGGTCTGCTGGCCTACTGGCCGCAACTGGCCACTTGGCTGCCGACAGTGGTATACGGTTAGGAACGGGAATCGCCGGCTGATCCCCGTTGAAGCGGGGTCAGCCCGGCTTTGCTTCAGTCGAGAGGGATACGGATCTTCTGCCCGGGATAGATCAGGTTTGGATCCTTGATGACCTCGCGGTTGGCTTCGAAAATCTTCGGATAGTCGGATGCCTTGCCGAGGAAGCGCTTGGCAATCGCTGAAAGGGTGTCGCCGCTCTCAATGGTATAGTACTCGACTCTTGCCTCTTGAGGCGGCGCGCTGACGCCATCCACCGAGACTTCGCTGACACCGCGTACATTGCCTGCGATCAACACCGTCTTTTCCAGGGCTTCGGCGCTTTCCGCGTCACCGGAGAGAACAACCTTGCCGTTCTCGAAACTGACATCGAGGCCCTTGACGCCCGGATTGTCCGCTTCTATCTGCTGCTTTATCTTTTCGGCGGGATCATCATCCTTGCCGAAGAGTTTTTTACCCAAGTCTGCGGCGAAATCAAACAGCCCCATTCTATTCTCCTTTTTTATGCTTTCCTGAATGCGTGAAACAGGTATGTGAGTGAAACAACTGATTTATAAATCGATAACACCGATTATCCCGACCAATGAACTCAGGCCGGCTATATCGGCATGCTCGGATCAATCTTTCAGAACGAAGGTGACTTTCATGACCACCCGGTACTCAGTGACCTTGCCTTTACTGACATTCACCTGCTGATCCTTTATCCAGGCACCCTTGATGTTCTTCAGCGTTTTGTTGGCCCGCTTGATACCTTTACTCACGGCGTCATCAAAGCCCTTGCTGGATGAGGCAATTATTTCAGTGACTTTTGCGACTGACATGATGTTGTCTCCTTTAGGGAAATTGGTTTTATTAAGTCCGCGATCCGGCTGCCTGTCGCTATGAATCGAAATCTTCCGGCAAAATCACGAAAATGGCTGATCATAACGAGTCCAGGTGCCTTTAGATTAATCTTAGGCAACCCATGCGCGATCATTTACTCACGCATTATTGGGTTGTTTGAATTGCAGAGCACCGTGTCTTCGCTGGTGGCGAAAATCAGGGCTGAAGACTAATGCAGGCTCAACAGATCAGCCTGAAGCATAGGATAACGGGATGTTCCCCGACAGACACGGCCGGGAAAAGACACAAAAATTTTCATTCACACGGCGGGGCAGAGACACCGGCCGAAAGCAGTCAGCGGCTCAATGCCCGCAATAGTTCCTGTAACGCCTGTCCACGGTGACTGAGGCTGTTTTTGACTTCCGGTTCCAACTCCGCGGAACTGCAACCATGGGTGGGGACATAGAAAATCGGGTCATATCCAAAGCCGTTTTCCCCCCGGGGCTGGTGTAGGATCCGTCCCTCCCATGTGCCCTGGCAGATGATTGGTGTGGGGTCCTCTGCGTGCCGCATATAGACCATCAGGCACTGGAACCTGGCGCTGCGCCGTTGGTCTGAGGTCTCCTTGAGATGATTCAACAGTTTTTGCAGGTTTGCCTCGTCTGAAGCGTCGGGGCCGGCAAAACGGGCGGAATAGATACCAGGGGCGCCGTTCAATGCATCAACCTCGATTCCTGAATCATCGGCGATGGCAGGCAATCCGCTCAGGCTTGCCGCATGACGGGCCTTTTTAATGGCGTTTTCCACAAAACTAAGTCCATCTTCAATCGCGTCCGGGATGTTAAACTCCTTTTGTGCAACTACGGTGATCTGTTCATTGGCAAGCAGTTGATTGATTTCGCGAACCTTGCCCGCATTGTTGCTGGCAAGAACGATTTTTTCGCCTGTGTGTTGTCCACTCATAGACATCTACCTGTTTCCATTTTAATGCTAAACGATTCCCTGATTTACTAACTTTGTTTCTTTGATCCGATCTTCCTGGATAGTTGTATGCTTGTGTTTAATTGTCGAGTGCCTGGCGCTGGAGTTGGATGATGCTGGTTATACCCTGTTGTGCAAGGTCGAGCATGGCGTTCAACTCGTCACGGCTGTAGGCAGCGCCTTCGGCGGTGCCCTGCACCTCGATAAAGCCCCCGCTTTCATTCATCACGACATTCATGTCGGTCTCGGCATTTGAGTCCTCGACATAGTCGAGGTCGAGTACCGGTATGCCTTCGTAGATTCCCACGGAGACGGAGGCGACCATGCCTAGCATGGGGTTCTCTTCCAAAAGTCCGAGTCCGCGGGTGTGGGCTACGGCATCGGCGAGGGCGACACAGGCACCGGTAATGGAGGCTGTCCGTGTCCCGCCGTCGGCCTGGATCACATCGCAATCGAGGGTGATGGTGCGCTCACCCAGTCGCTTGAGGTCCACGGCTGCACGCAGTGAGCGGCCAATCAGGCGTTGTATCTCCAGGGTGCGTCCACCCTGTTTTCCGCGTGCCGCCTCCCGTCCCATGCGGTCGGTGGTGGAGCGAGGCAGCATGCCATATTCCGCGGTGACCCAACCCTGGCCGCTCCCCTTGAGAAAGCGGGGAATCGATTCATCCACACTGGCGGTGCAGATAACCTGGGTATCTCCGAAACAGACCAAAACCGAGCCTTCCGCGTGCTTTGTATATTGGCGGGTAATCGTGATCTGCCGCAGTTCATCGGCCTGGCGTGCGGATGGTCTCATAGGGATACTCGGCTCCGTTTTACTGTTAATTTCCGGACTGGCTCGCACAGACCGCAGTGAAGATAGGGGGCGACATTATGGGTGAAACTGGGGGTGTTGTCAGCTTTAACGGCCGGATTGTAACAATTCAGGGTGTCGTTGCGCGTAAGCAGCAGCCTTCCTCATTATTGCCGCTGTGCGGTGGATTATCAGCCGCGGCCACCAATGATTGATCCGAGGATGCCGCGAACGATCTGTCTTCCCAGTTTTGAGCCGATGGCACGAGCCACAGACTTTGCGAAGGCCTCGCCAACGCTCTGACGCCTGGAACCACCGCTGCTTCTGCCGGCCCGTTTACGTGCTTTCTCCGCGGCCTCTTTCTGCGCCTGTGCCTCCCTTCGCTTGATCAACTCCTCCTCTCGTTTCTTCAGCATCTCATAGGCAGACTCCCTGTCGACCTCTTTGTCATAAGTGGCGCTGAAGGGGGAGCGCTGAATGATTTTTCCACGTTCATCCTCATCGATGGGGCCGAACTGGGAGCGCGGAGGCGCCATCAGTGTCCTCTCCACCATGCTGGGTACACCTTTTGGGTCGAGGGTGGAGATCAGGGCCTCGCCCACGCCCAGGTTGCTGATCACTTCCACGGTATCGAAGGCCGGGTTCTCACGAAAGGTTTCAGCGGCCGCCTTGACCGCCTTCTTGTCCCGTGGGGTGAAGGCACGCAAAGCGTGTTGAATCCGGTTACCCAGCTGGCCGATGACCTGGTCAGGTACGTCATTGGGATATTGGGTAATGAAAAAGACACCTACGCCCTTGGACCGTATCAGCCTCACGACCTGGGTGATCTTTTCCAACAGCGCCTTGGGTGCGCTGCTGAAGAGAAGATGGGCCTCATCGAAAAAGAAGACCAGCTTCGGCAGGTCGGCATCGCCCCGTTCCGGTAGTTCCTCCATCAGTTCGGAGAGGAGCCACAGCAGGAAGGTGGCATAGATGCGCGGCGAGTGGTAGAGGGTGGTGGCGTCGAGAATGCTGATGACACCTCGTCCGGAAAAGTCGCTCTGCATGAGATGCTCGATCTGAATCGCCGGCTCGCCGAAAAAGCGTTCACCACCGGCCTCCTCCAGGACCAGCAGCCTGCGCAGTATGGCGGTGACACTCTGCTTCGATACCCGGCCATACTCCCGCTCAAGGTCGCGGCTATTGTCTGCGATCCAATTGAGCATAGATCTCAGGTCTTTCAGGTCGAGCAACAGCAGTCCCTCGTCATCGGCGAGGCTGAAGGCGATCTGCAATACGCCTTCCTGGGTTTCGTTGAGCTCCATCAGGTTGGCGAGCAGGGTCGGTCCCATCTCCGAAACCGTGGTGCGCACAGGGTGTCCCTGTTTACCGAAAACATCCCAGAAGAGAACCGGGGATGGTTCGAACTGGTGCGCCTCGATCCTGATGTAGTCCAGACGCTCGGTGATTTTCGGGTGTGTCTTACCGCTTCCTGCAAGCCCCGACAGGTCACCTTTTACATCCGCGGTGAACACCGGTACGCCTAGGCGCGAGAAGGACTCCGCCAGGACCTGCAGGGTGACGGTCTTGCCGGTACCCGTTGCCCCGGTGATAAGGCCGTGACGATTTGCCATGCCTGCATTGAGCAGGATCTGTTGTGCACCGTTGCCGCCAAGCAGGATCGTGTTGTCTGTCATCTTCCTCATTCCTGGATCGCGAGTTGACAAATATTTAACAATCTCGACTGTTATGCCGTTTTTTTTCGGTTAGACTCAGCCAACATTGGGCTGGGAGTCCACATCCCGGAGATCACTATTTAACATGCCAGTCGGGATTTGGCGAATTGACGGTACAGAGTATTGTCGCCACCAACCTCTTCAGGGTAGAGCTGTTGCGGGGTTTCTGTCGGATACAGGCGGGTGTACTCTGTAGATCCGCAGGCTGCTGGATTAATCAGGTCTTTCACTAAGATTTGGGAGTTGACAGATGCGTTGGAGAGGTCGGCGAAGAAGCGACAACCTGGAGGACCGCCGAAACATGCGGGCACCATCTCCAATGGGTGGGCTCGGTGGCGGAGGCGGCGGGCTGCTCAATCTGCTGCCCGCGGTTTTTAAGTTGTTCGGTTTCAAGGGTGGCATGGTTGCGGTCTTGGCAATAGGTGCCTATGCCCTGATGAGCGGTAACCTGGGATCCATGCTTGGAGGGGGCCAGGATACCCTTTCCGATCATGAGGCGGGTGCGGTCAAACAGAGTGCCGAAGAGAAGACCCTGGTCGATTTTATCTCGGTGGTTTTGGCCGATACGGAAGATACATGGCACCAACTGTTTCAGCAGATGGGTGGAAAGTATGAGGAACCTAACCTGGTGCTGTTTCGGGGCGCCACCAGGACCGCCTGCGGTTTCGGTCAGGCAGCTATGGGGCCTTTCTATTGTCCAGGCGATCACAAGGTCTATATCGATCTCTCTTTTTACGATGACTTGAAGGACCGCTTCAAGGCGCCCGGCGATTTTGCCCAGGCCTATGTCATTGCCCATGAGGTCGGGCATCACGTACAGACCCTGTTGGGCATCTCGCAAAAGGTGCAAAAGGCCAAGCGCTCGCTGAGTGAGGTTGAAGGCAACAAGCTCTCCGTGCGTCAGGAGTTACAGGCAGACTGCTTTGCCGGAATCTGGGCCTACCACGCAGATCGCTCACGCCAGCTGCTAGAGGCTGGGGACGTCGAAGAGGGACTGAATGCGGCGAGCGCCATCGGCGACGACCGTTTGCAGAAACAGTCACAGGGCTATGTCAGTCCGGACTCGTTTACCCATGGCAGTTCGGCGCAGCGAGTGAAATGGTTCAAGATCGGTTTCAAGAATGGTGAATTGAAACAGTGCGATACATTTTCCACAAAGACACTGTGACTGAGGTGGAGATGGATGCATAGCATCTTTGCCGGCCGCCAGGCGGCCATCAATTTGGGGTTCAACCAGAAGAAGATGATAGAAGAGGATCAACTATGGGTATTGTTTCCTGGATAGTGCTTGGATTGATAGCAGGTGCACTGGCCAAGTGGCTGATGCCCGGCAAGGATGGCGGCGGCCTGATTCTGACCACGTTACTGGGGATGGCGGGCGCCATGGTGGGCGGTTATATCGGTTCCTTTATCGGGTTGGGTTCAACCAGTGGATTCAATGTCACCACTATTCTTACCGCCACGGCGGGTGCGTTTCTGATTCTCTTCGCCTATCGTTTGATCAAACAACCCGACAAAGAGAAAGATGCGGGAGACACCTAGTCCGTATCTATGTCATCGACGAACTTGCGCAGGTCGTTGATTGCATTTCTTACATCGACCTGCTCGGAGGGGGTGTTAAGCAGATCCCTCTTTTTTCGTGTTAGGGTCATGCTTACATCGGCGGGCGCCAGCTTTGCCTCGGTTTCGCACCAGCGCAGTGCGACCACGGTGACATTATCGCTTTCCGGGTGACTGGTGGCTGCTGCATCGTTGGCAAGGCGGGCAACCTTTTTCACCAACGACGCCTCCTCCTTGAAGAGGGCATCGACCATCGGCCGCTCCGCCAATGGACCCCAAAAACCGTCGCTGCAGAGTAAAACCACGTCTCCCTCTTGCAACTCATGAGGTCCGCTGAGTTCCGCCACAGGGCGATTGTTCGTGCCACCCAGACAGCGTGTTACATAGTTGCGGAATTTATGGGTGTGCACCTGTGCCGCAGATATCAAACCCTGTTGGCGGAGGTGCTCGACATAGGAGTGATCATCAGTGCGGATATGGATAACGCCATTGCGCATGACATAGAGTCGACTGTCGCCGATATGGGCCCAGTAAGCGTTCTCCTCTTGTACCAGGCAGAGGACACCCGTGGTGCGGGGTTCGATCGGTGGTTCCTGTTGGGCACCGAACTCGAGGATCTCCCGATGGCTCATCTCCATCAATCCGGAGAGGAAGAAGCGCGGATTGGAGATCGGCTTGCTACTGGTGAGAAATGCCTTGCGGGCATTGTCCATAAGGATCTGTGCCGCCTTCTCGCCTTTTGGATGGCCGCCCATGCCGTCCGCCAACGCAAGCAGAATGGCATCGGGTGCCTCCATGATCAGGTAACGGTCCTGATTCATGGAGCGGTCACCCATCAGGGTGTATTGCGCGGTTTCGTATTTCACGATATCGCCCTTTTCTCACCTATCAGGTCAGAAATGGTGCTCTCGCTGTCCACGTTCTCGACCTGCAGAGCTTGCAGCAGTTCACCGGCGTTTTGCGGTCGTTTTTCGTACTCTATCTCCATCGCCCAGTCGATCGCCTCCAGCATGCTTGCCGGGTAGCGGCGGCGATAGATTCTGGCAGCCGGTTTCAGCTTCTCTTTGGCATGGCGTTCAATGGCAGAGGGTGGTGCCTTGCCGTCGAGGCAGGCGCGCATGCTGGCACCGATGGCGTAGACATCGCTCCAGGGCCCAACGTTGCCCGACTGGTAGTACTGCTCGACGGGGGAGAAGCCCGTGGTAACCACGCGGCCGGTGCGACTGCCTTCATTCTGTACTTCGTGGACGGCGCCAAAATCGAGGAGCAGGGGATTGCCGCCGGTACGTAGGTGGATGTTGCTTGGTTTGATATCCAGATGCAGCAGGTTGCGTGAATGGATCAGATTTAGGGCGTCGAGAATCGGCGGGAATACCGTCATCAGAAAGCGGGTGCTCAGACTGCCGCTGCGCTTCTTGATATAGCTCGCCAGGTTCTTGCCCCGTTCATGGTCCATTACCAGGTAGCCGGTGTTGTTGGCGAGAAAAAAGCCCCTTACCTGCACGATATTGGGGTGGCGCAGGGAAGCCAGGACCTTGGCCTCCTGATAGAAGAGTCGCAGGCTGCGATTGAAGTTGTCGGCCTGTTTGTCGTCGAGGGGGATCACCTTGCCGTTACTCCCTCGCTTCGCCAGTTTTTTAGGTAAAAACTCCTTGATGATCACCTCGTCCTGGGTATCTTCATCTTCAGCCAGATAGATCAGACTGAAACCGCCGCTTGCGACCAATTTCATGATCACATAACAATCGATCTCTGTACCGTCCGGCAGACTGTCTCG
Source organism: Candidatus Thiodiazotropha sp. (assembly GCA_040793985.1). Lineage (GTDB taxonomy): Bacteria > Pseudomonadota > Gammaproteobacteria > Chromatiales > Chromatiaceae > Thiodiazotropha. Next base: position 466,925 of record JBFNJI010000003.1, read on the forward strand.
GAGCTTATCCATGCCGTTTCCGTTATATTCGTGTCTCTGTGAAAGATGGGATGAGCATCACACTGATTATAAGGACATTTTTCCAGAATTACTTACACGGATTTGGAATTTTCGCCCTGCGTGACGGAAAAAGGTGATTTTCATCATAAAAAAAGTTGTAACCCCGGCACCTGCGGCCACTGAGATTCATTAACGGCCTCCAGTCTCCAAGCATAGCGGCCTTGATCGCGAATACTGTAGCAGCGGAAATGCCAGCCGCGGCAATGTCAGGTATGATGCCCGACTGTAGCAACCCAAGGCCCAACAGGATGGCGATCGCACGCCATCGTCAGGCAAGATCAGAGATCTCAGGCGGAAATATATGATCAGTAGTATGACAGCCTTCGCAAGGGAGGAGTACCGGGGTGACCTGGGCATCTTGAGCTGGGAGATTCGCTCGGTCAATCATCGCTATCTCGAGGCGTTTTTACGTCTGCCTGAGGAGTTGCGGGTGCTCGAACCGGCGGTGCGGGAGCGCCTCAACGCACGCCTCGGTCGGGGCAAACTGGATGTCTGCCTGAAATTCAAAGCAGGGGGTGCGGCGGAAGCGGGCTTGAGCGTCAACCAACGCCTGTTGCTGCAACTCATGCAGGCGGAGCGGCAAGTGGTCGATGCGACTGGTCTCAGCGAGAGTCTGCGCACCTCGGACCTGTTACGTTGGCCCGGTGTCCTGGAGGAGAACGAGCAGGACTTCACCCCGGTCAAACAGCAGGCCATGACACTGCTGGAGACCGCCATCGACAGCCTCATCGACAACCGAATACGTGAAGGCGAACGCCTTGGTGAGATCATCCTTGCGCGTTGCAAAGGCCTGAAAGCCCAGGTTGATCAGGTACGCGAGCTGATGCCGGAGGTGCTGGAGGCAGTCAGAATCCGGATCGGTGAACGTCTTGCTGAAGCCCTGGAAGATCTCGATGAGACCCGCTTGGAACAGGAGATGGTGCTGTTGGCGCAACGGCTTGACGTGGATGAGGAGATGGATCGCCTTGAATCCCACCTGGAGGAGGTGGAGCGGGTGTTGGAGGTGGATGAGCCGATCGGACGAAGGCTGGATTTCCTGATGCAGGAGCTCAATCGGGAGGCCAATACCTTGACATCCAAGTCCACCAACGTGGACGTGACCCGCGCCGCAGTGGAGATGAAGGTGCTGATCGAGCAGATGCGCGAACAGATCCAGAATATCGAGTGAGCTTCGAGTCAAGACACAACAAATCGTTGATCAGATAGAAGGTTATATGGGAACAGCTTCGATATCGGTACAGGGCACCCTGTATATTCTCTCCGCGCCATCCGGTGCGGGTAAGACAAGCCTGTTGAAGGCCTTATGCCAGAAGGACGGCAAATTGCACGTCTCCGTCTCTCACACCACACGTACGATGCGTCCAGGTGAAAAGGATGGAGTGGACTACCATTTTATCGATCAAGCCAGCTTCCTGGCGAAGGTGAATCGAGGTGATTTTCTGGAGCATGCGGAGGTATTTGGCAACTACTATGGCACGGATGAGGCCACTGTGCGCATGCAGTTGGATGCTGGTGAGGATGTGGTCTTGGAGATAGACTGGCAGGGGGCGAAGCAGGTACGCAAGCGATTTCCCGAAGCGGTCTCAATCTTCATTCTGCCACCCACTCCGGAAGCACTCTATGAGCGATTGAGCGACCGAGGCCAGGACAGTGAAGAAGTGATTCAGGGACGAATGCGCGAGGCGGTTAGCGAAATGTCCCACTACGCCGAGTTCGACTACCTGGTCTTCAATGACGATTTCGAGTTTGCACTGAGAGAGCTTTCCTCGATTGTGACGGCAGGCCGCTTACATCTCTCCCGTCAGGCGGCGATACATGCAGAAGCTATCTCTCGATTGCTGATGTAGTACGGATTGGCATGACGCTACTATTGCCAGGGGCAACATCAAGCTGGAGGCGAAGCTGATGTACAAGACCTTCAGCAATCATTGTGTGGATTTCCTGGCGGAAAAGGATAATGATCCGACTGTCAGCAATGGCGGTCACGCCCGGGATCTCCCGGCCAACGGATCCATGACCTCCAATCCGCAGCACTGGGGAGAGGCCTTGAAGGAGATCTATGTGGTTTCCGGAAATGGTCCCGCTGTGCAGTTCGCGAGGAAAAAGACCGAGATTGAACTCATCCGTGAATAGGGTCTCTTGGAGCATTGCTTCTCACTACGCCTTGGTCAGCCAGGGCGTTTTTGTGTGTGTGGACATTTGGCAGCGAGGTGCGAACGGTGAGGCCGCTCTGCGCAACGGCGGCCAGGTGCGAGGTCTTCACGCCGGCGGCCCCATGCCTGTTGATCGCCCCCTGGAGTTCAACATGTTACGCCGGTGTTGAGCTAGTGAGAGTCGAACCGGTAAAATGATCGCTCTTTCCCTGAATGACACTATGAGATGGCTGGAAAACTCTATATCAAGACCTTTGGTTGCCAGATGAACGAGTACGATTCATCACGCATGGCGGATGGATTGCGCCTGGCCGAAGGCCTGGAGCTGACTACGGAGGCCACAGAGGCCGACGTGTTGCTGCTGAATACCTGCTCGATCCGCGAGAAGGCCCAGGAAAAGGTCTTTTCACAACTCGGGCGCTGGCGTCCCTGGAAAGAGCAAAATCCCTCCCTGATCATCGGTGTGGGCGGTTGCGTGGCGAGTCAGGAGGGGGAGGCGATTCGCACACGGGCACCCTATGTGGACATAGTCTTCGGTCCCCAGACCCTGCACAGGCTGCCGGAGATGATCCGCCAGGCGCGTCGCGAACAGGTACCGGTGATCGATGTCACCTTTCCCGAGATTGAAAAGTTCGACCGCCTCCCGGAGCCCCGCGCCGAGGGTCCAACGGCCTATGTCTCGGTAATGGAAGGGTGTTCAAAGTACTGCACCTACTGTGTTGTGCCCTTTACCCGGGGCGAGGAGATCAGCCGGCCTTTCGATGATGTCATTGCCGAGGTGGTGGTACTGGCGGCCCAGGGGGTGCGCGAGATCAACCTGCTGGGGCAGAATGTCAACGCCTACCGGGGGGAGATGGCGGACGGCGAAGAGGCCGACCTGGCCCTGCTGATCGAATATGTGGCGGCGGTGGAGGGTATAGATCGCATCCGCTTCACCACCTCCCACCCGGTGGAGTTTTCCGACTCACTGATTGAGGTCTACGGCCAGGTGCCGGAGTTGGTCAGTTTTCTCCATCTCCCGGTACAGTCGGGCTCCGACCCCATCCTCGCGCAGATGAAGCGGGGCCATATGGCGATCGAGTACAAGGCCAAGATTCGCCGTCTGCGCGAGGTACGGCCAGATATCACCATCTCCTCCGATTTCATCGTCGGTTTTCCCGGCGAGACGGAAGCCGATTTCGAGGCGACCCTCAAGCTGATCGAAGAGATCGGGTTCGACCACTCCTACAGCTTTATCTACAGCCGACGCCCCGGCACCCCGGCCGCCGATCTGGCGGACGACGTGCCCCTCGAGGTCAAGCAGCGGCGGCTCGAGCGCCTGCAGCAGCTGATCAATACCCAGGCCCAGCGCATCAGCCGGCAGATGGTTGGAACGGTGCAGAAAATATTGGTGGAACGGCCGGCAAAGAAGAACCCGGCACAACTCGCCGGACGCACGCAGAATAACCGGGTGGTCAACTTCGATGGCCCCATGGAACTGATTGGTCAGTTCGTCGACGTGCGTATCACCGAGGCGCTGCCTAACTCCCTGCGCGGGGAGTGGCTGCAGGCCGTCGTCGGCGACAGGGCGGCAAACGCATAGGATCGACGATTGGCTGAACATCCCGAATCCCTCGACCTGCTCCTCGAACCCGCCGACAATGAAAGGCTGGCCAATCTCTGCGGCCAGCTCGACGAGCACCTGCGCTACATCGAAGGACGCCTGGGTATCGAGATCAACAACCGTGGCAATCGCTTTCGCCTGATCGGCGAGAGACCCTCGATTCAGGCAGGTGAGCGGGTGTTGCTCGATCTCTACCGTGCTACCACCAGCGAGAACCTCGAACCGCACAAGGTTCATCTCTTTCTTCAGGAGGCGGGAGTGGATGAACTGCTGGAGCAGAAACGAAGCAATGACCTGCCCGATACCCTGATCAAGACCAGGCGCGGGCTGGTGCGACCCCGCGGGGTCAATCAGAAGGAGTACCTGCACAAGGTGCTGACCCACGATATCAATTTCGGCGTCGGGCCGGCGGGTACCGGAAAGACCTACCTGGCCGTCGCCAGTGCGGTGGATGCGCTGGAACGTGATCAGGTGAGACGGATACTGCTGGTGCGCCCGGCGGTGGAGGCAGGGGAGCGGCTGGGTTTTCTGCCCGGTGACCTGGCGCAGAAGATCGATCCCTACCTGAGACCCCTCTACGACGCCCTCTACGAGATGCTGGGCTTCGAAAAAGTGGCGAAACTGGTGGAGCGCAATGTAATCGAGATCGCACCCCTGGCCTATATGCGTGGCCGGACGCTGAACGAGTCCTTCGTTATCCTGGATGAGGCGCAGAATACCACCCCGGAACAGATGAAGATGTTTCTTACCCGTATCGGCTTTGGCTCCACGGCGGTGATCACCGGCGATGTGACCCAGATCGATCTCCCCCGGGGGCAGCAGTCGGGTTTGCGTCAGGCCACCGAGGTACTGGCCCATGTGGATGGCATAAGTTTTACCTTCTTCAATGCCCGGGATGTGGTGCGTCATCCGGTGGTGCAGCGGGTGGTGCGTGCCTATGATGAGTTCGAGCGCAAGGATTGAAGCGGTGGAGTCCCTGATCCTGGAGGTGCAAAGGGTCACCGAGAGTTCCCTTGAGATACCGACAGACGGGGAGTTCGGACAGTGGGTGGAAGCGGCACTGCCCCAAAGCAGCACCCCAGTGGAACTGGTGATCCGCCTGGTGGATGAGGCGGAGAGTCGCCAGCTGAATCGTGACTACCGGGGCATGGATGGGCCGACCAATGTGCTCTCCTTTCCTTTCGAGGCCCCTTCTCAAGTGTCGCTGCCGCTGCTGGGCGACCTGGTGATCTGTGTGCAGGTGGTGAACCGGGAAGCGTCGGAGCAGAAGAAGGAGCCAAGAGCCCACTGGGCGCACATGGTGATTCACGGGGTGTTGCATCTGCTGGGGTACGACCACCAGGATCACGCAGAAGCGGAACAGATGGAGGCACTGGAACGGAAAATCCTGTGTGGACTAAACTTCTCCGATCCCTATATTGATGAGGCGTGATGAAGATCGAAACCTCCACTCGGGCCGGTAATTTACTTCCAGTTAAAGATTCTCGACGGATCTTGTTTTGCAGTTGATCGCCACGCAAAGCCTATCGTTCCTGTTGCGTTTCCCGACCCTGACAGCACTGGTTGCGGGTGCTGTCACCACCCTTGGCTATGCGCCGTTCGATCTTTGGCCTGCGGCGCTGCTCGGGCCCGCATTGCTGTTTATGCTATGGCTCGAGAGACCCCGGCTCGGATTCAAGACAGGGCTGCTGTATGGTCTGGGGCTGATGGGCAGCGGTGTCTCCTGGCTGCATGTAAGCATTGCCCAATTTGGTGATCTCGGCTGGCTCTTCCCCCTTGTGGTCACCCTCGGCTTTGTCCTGTTGATGGCCCTCTTCTACGCCTGTATGGGTTGGTTGGCGGGGCTGTTCAAGAACACCAGGGAGCTGCTGCTGATACTTGTCTATCCCTCGCTTTGGGTCTTGTTTGAGTGGTGGCGAGGCTGGTTTTTGACGGGCTTCCCCTGGTTGCAGATAGGCTACTCGCAGATAGATTCCCCGCTCGCGGGTTACGCTCCGCTGCTCGGTGTGCTTGGCGTCAGTTGGGTGGCCCTGGTTACGGTGGGGCTGCTGCTCTCCCTGGCGACGCCGTTGCGCAACAGGGCCTGGTATCTAAGCCTGGCGGCATGCGTCTGGGGCGGCGGCTGGTTGTTGGCAGGGATCGAGTGGAGTCAGCGGATCGGGAGCCCGATCCGGGTGGCCTTGATCCAGGGAAACATCCCGCAAGCGGAAAAATGGGCTCCTGAACAGCTACTGCCCAGCCTGGTATTGTATGCCAACAAGACCAAGGAGAATCTCGATCGCGATCTTATTGTCTGGCCGGAGACTGCCGTCTCCGCGTTTCAGTTCCAGGTGGATGAGGCCTTTATCGGGCCGTTGGAGAATACGGTCAAGAATCACCATACCGATCTGGTGTTTGGTGTGGTGCAGATGGATGAGGAGCGGGAACACTATTTCAATGCCATGGTGGCCCTGGGCAACGAGGAGCGCGACCACTATTACAAACGCCATCTGGTGCCCTTTACCGAGTATCTGCCGTTGAAATCCATACTCTGGCCCCTGGTTGATCTGTTTACCATTCCGATGTCGGATTTCAGCACCAAGGAGGCCAAGCCGCTGATGCAGGTGGGAGACTACCTGGCGGGGCTCTCGATCTGTTATGAGGATGCCTTCGGCAACGAGGTGATCGATGCCATCCCGCAAGCGGCCTACCTGATCAATGCCAGCAACGATGCCTGGTTCGGCAAGTCGCTGGCACCCCATCAGCACTTGCAGATCGCGCGGATGCGGGCATTGGAAACAGGGCGATATCTGTTGCGTTCGACCAACACCGGGATTTCAGCCATTATCGGGCCGGACGGTGATATCCTGGCGAAGTCACCCCTGCTCAAGCTGGATGTGTTGAAGGGGGAGATACTCCCCATGCAGGGGGAGACACTCTATGCCAAACTGGGAAATCTCGGCATTTTGTCGCTGTTGCTGTTATCCCTGATCGTGGCATTTCCCTGTGCCTATTCACGATTCGGAGCGAGTGACACCTGCTCCAGGGAGTAACAGCGCATCCTGTTCATCAAGCCGCTGTCTATGCTCCAGCTCTTCATAGCGCAACAGCTCGTGCAGTTGATGAATCACCATCTCCTCGGTGCTCCATTCGGTGGCGGGGGTCGAGGCTGTACCGGTGGATCTGTCGCAGCCCATAAGACAAACCAGTAGAATAAGGAAGACTCCGAGATTCTGTCGTTTGTTCATGGTTCCGATTTGGCGGCGCATGATGGTTGTTTACGAGTGATACTGGAGCAAGTATAGGCCCTGGTGCAAATACGCAAATATTTCGGTTTAGTTGCATAGTTGAACAATGATGAAAAAAACTGTCTTGATAACAGGGGCCTCCTCCGGTTTCGGTGAGGCTTGCGCACGCCGTTTCGCAGCGGAAGGTTGGAATCTGGTGTTATGCGCCAGGCGCCTGCAGCGACTCGAGGCGCTGGCCTCCAGGCTTCCGGCTTCCTGTCGTCTCCATCTGCAGCCGCTGGATGTTACCGATAGAGATGCCGTGGTGGCATTTGTTGAACAACTCCCGGAGGGATTCAGGGAGATCGATGTACTGCTGAATAATGCCGGTCTCGCCCTGGGCATGGAGCCCGCCCATGAGGCCAGCCTCGATGATTGGGAGACCATGGTCGATACCAATATCAAGGGCCTGATCCGCATGACCCGGCAGATTCTGCCCGGGATGGTGTCAAGGCGGCGCGGTCATATCGTCAATATCGGTTCGACGGCTGCCAATTGGCCCTATCCAGGCAGCAACGCCTATGGTGGCAGCAAGGCTTTCGTGCAGCAGTTCTCGAGGGGACTGCGTGCCGATCTGCTCGGTACGCCGGTGCGGGTTACCACTATCGAGCCCGGGCTGGCGGAAACAGAGTTCTCTCTGGTGCGTCTGAAAGGTGACCGGGAAAAGGCCGATAGTGTCTATGCCAATACCCATCCGCTCTCAGCGGAGGATATCGCCGAGGTCGTCCATTGGGTGGCATCGCTTCCTCGCCATGTAAACGTGAATGTCCTGGAATTGATGCCGGTATGCCAGGGCTGGGGGCCGATGGCGATCGATCGCGGTCTGGGTGACGAGGTTTGAAGGCGCTGCTGAATAGCGCGGTTGATCTATGTCTGCTGCGCAGTGCCCCCCAGGATCTGCCGGCCTCGATCCATCTGCTATGGTTACTCGCGATTCTGAATCTGCTGGTCGGCACGGCGGTCGTACTGGATGCAGAGTTGGGGCTGTATCGCGCCGTTGTGGAAAACCTGTTTGGATTGTCGCTGATGCTTGGTCTGCTGGCCGCGATACTGGCGGTAAGAGGCAGGTTGCCACGTTTCAAGCAGACCGCAATCGCCATGCTGTTGAGCGGATTGCTGTTGAGCCTGCTGGCACTGCCGCTGATCGTCTGGCGTCATCGCAGTGAATCGACGGAGTCCGAGCTGTTGTTGCTGAGCGTGTTTGTCTGGAGCATCCTGGTGCTGGGCCATATCATACGCCACGCCTTCGAGATCAGCTTCAATCTGGGTATAGCCATTGCGCTGCTCTACAACATCCTGGCGTGGAGTATCATGAGCCAGCTCTTTCCGGTGGCCGTCTGATGCACCTGCATATCCTCGGAATCTGCGGTACTTTCATGGGCGGAATCGCACTCCTGGCGAGGGCTCTCGGCCACCGGGTCAGCGGTTCCGACGCCAATGTCTATCCGCCCATGAGCAGCCAATTGGAAGCGGCCGGAATCGCGCTTATGGAGGGATTCGAGGCCGATCATCTGCAGCCTGCTCCCGATGTGGTGGTGGTGGGCAACGCCATGTCCAGGGGCAATCCCGCGGTGGAGGCGATGCTGAACCGGGGACTGCCCTATACCTCCGGGCCGCAATGGCTGGCGGAGAATGTCTTGCAGGGACGTTGGGTGTTGGCGGTGGCGGGTACCCACGGCAAGACCAGCACCGCCAGCCTGTTGGCCTGGATCCTGGAGCAGGCGGGCCTGCAACCCGGTTTTCTCATCGGCGGGATTCCGCAGAACTTCGGTGTTTCAGCACGTCTGGGGAAGAGCCCTTTCTTTGTCGTCGAGGCGGATGAGTACGATACCGCCTTCTTCGACAAGCGATCCAAGTTTGTCCACTACCGGCCACGGACACTGGTCATGAACAATCTTGAATTCGATCATGCCGATATCTTCGACGATCTGTCGATGATACAGCGCCAGTTCCATCATTTGGTGAGAACGGTGCCTGCCGCGGGATTGATCATTGCGCCATTGAACGACGGGAATCTCAGTGAGGTGCTCGATATGGGGGTCTGGACCCCGCAGGAGTTTTTCGATCCGGAGATCGAGGCCGGGTGGCATGCGCAATTGAGGGTGCCCGATGGCCGCAGCTTCGATGTCATCTGCGAAGGCGAGCATCAAGGGCGGGTCGGCTGGGAGCTGATAGGCAGACACAATGTAGCCAACGCCCTGGCGGCCATCGCCGCGGCACGGCATGCCGGGGTGGCACCCGGGCTGGCGATCGAGGCCCTAGGCGGCTTTAAGAATGTAAAACGTCGCATGGAGCTGCGCGGTGAGATAGGCGGGGTGCGGGTCTATGACGATTTCGCTCATCACCCGACAGCCATAGAGACCACCCTTGAGGGTTTGCGCAGACAGGTGGGGGATGAGCGCATCTTTGTCCTTCTGGAACCAAGGTCGAATACTATGAAGCGCGGGGTGCATGCGGACCGGCTGGCGCATGCACTGCAGGCCGCGGACCGGGTGCTGATGTTCGTTCCCGACGATTTGGGATGGGATGCCGCTGATGCCCTCGGTCCGTTGGGCGATCGTTTCGATCTCTTTGTCGACACCGCGTCGATGGTCTCCAGTGCCATGCAACTGGCAGCTCCCGGCGACCATCTGCTGGTCATGAGCAATGGCGGCTTTGAGGCGATACATCAACGTCTCCTGGATGCCCTACAATCCAGGATATGAAGATGAATCAGCAACAGGCCCCTGTCGCACTCGCCATCACCGGCGCATCCGGAAGCGCATATGCCCTGCGTCTGCTCGAATCGTTGCTGGCTGCCGAAAGGGATATCTATCTCATGATCAGCCAGGCAGGTCAGATCGTGCTCAGAATGGAGAGCGATCTCGATCTGCCGGGGCAACCGGTGGAGATGGAAAAACTGTTGACCGAGCGTTTTCAGGCCAGGCCCGGCCAGTTACAGGTGTTTGGCAGGCAGCAGTGGATGGCCCCGGTGGCGAGTGGTTCAAATCCGCCAGCGGCGATGGTGGTCTGTCCATGCACCACAGGAACCCTGGCCTCCATTGCCTGTGGTGCGAGCAATGACCTGATCGAACGCGCAGCGGATGTGGTATTGAAGGAGCGTCGCAAGCTTATCCTGGTGGTGCGGGAGACCCCGTTTTCAGATATCCATCTGGAGAATATGTTGAAATTGAGCCGTATGGGTGCGGTGATCATGCCGGCCAATCCCGGGTTCTATCACAATCCCGCGACACTTGACGATATGCTTGATTTCATGGTCGCCCGCATTTTGGATCAGCTGGATATCGAACACAGTTTGATACCGCGCTGGGGGACTACAAGCTCTTGATATAGCCGGCTACTAACTTGGCCTGATCGGTGTCGATATTGGGAAAGGCAGGCATGATATGACCGCCATTGCGGATCTTGCCGACAATTTCATCCAGGGAGGCGTTGGAGCCGGCAAGCTTCAGCATAACGCCGAATTTGCCACTGCCGTTTTCGCCGTGGCAGCTGGCGCATGCATTGGCATAGATATCCAAGGCATCCATGCCTGCGAGCGGCTTGAATTCGTTGCTGTCGCTACAGCCGGCGACTAGGGATGCCAGCAGGCAGATGCCCGCCACATAGGTCGTTTTTTTCATCTCGGTACCTCTTGATCTGCAAGCGTTGGCAGATCTGTTCTCTATTGTGTTTCGCTTTGCAGCCGGCTGCCGGCAATCGCCGCGATCCGACCAGCGGAGCAGGAGCAGGGTCAATCAGCTGCAGGGCGCAGATAGTACTCTATTTGCCACCTCTTCGGATAGCTTTCAGGCGATGAATGGGTATCAGAAATGCGGGGTCAGTAGCATATCGCATCGATGGCGGAACAATTGGCGCTGATGGCAATCAGGCTGGTACTATGAAGTCCGCTGCCTGCCTGAAGAACCCTAGAGAATGGTAGAACGGTTACGGCCGCTGTGTTTTGAGCGGTAGAGTGCCATGTCCACGCGTTTAAGCAGGGATTGCATATTATCGTTATGGGTAATGATACTGGCGCCAAAACTTGCCGTGACCCTGCCGGCAACATCGTGTTCGAGGTTTTCTATGTCGACCCGCAACGACTCGATCATGGTGAACAGATCGTCCTGATCTATATCGGGAGTGATGATCATGAACTCTTCACCGCCCCAGCGAGCCAGGATATCCGATTTACGGATTCTCTTGTGCAACAGTTCAACGGTCTTTTTAAGCACTGAATCTCCGACGTCATGCCCATGGTTGTCATTGACCTCCTTGAAGTGATCGAGGTCGAGCATGATCAGGCCGAAACGGTTGTTTGACAGACCTGCCCAGGCGATCTGTTTCTTTAACTCTTCATCGAACTTGGTTCGATTGTAAACCTGGGTCAGGCGGTCGGTTTCAGCTATGTACTGTAGCTGCTTTTCCATGTTAATCGTTTCTGTGATGTCCCGGTGCGATTCAATTATCTGAACTACATGTTTGCCGGCTTCATCGAAAATCGGAGTGGCCCTTACGTCCACGTACATTACATTTCCCATACTGTTATAGTGTTTATGTACAACGGAGACACTCGTCCTTGTTTTCAGTATCTCCGTTATCGGGCAGGGATCGTGCTTGCCGCTGCATGGTGCGTTGCGTTTGTGCGAGAAGCGAAAGCACGTCATGTTTTCTTTGAGTTTGTTTTCATTGGTATAGAGATTGAGAGCGGATTGATTGACTAACTGCAGTTGGTGATTGTTTATGTCGATCACCAGCGTAGGATCTGCTATTGCATCCACCACTCTCTGGATATAGTTGTGGGAGTCAGTGAGCTGCTCTTCAATCTCCTTGATCTGAGTAACATCGCTGATATGGACAAAGAAGTGGGTGAGACGGCCAGCTTCGTCACGAATCAGATGGGTGGTGTCCTGAACCCATTTGCCTTGTTTTTCCCTATCAATGACCTTGTATGGATTGCGCTTGAAATTGATCAAGCGATCCTGGTCGGCTTGCAGGTTTTCGCGACAATAAAGCTGCAGGTATTCAGGGTCTATGATGTTGGAAAACGAGAGCGAGCCCCTGGTGAATTCCTCGGGTCTGTAGCCAAGTAGCTCCTGTACGTTTGCGGATATGAACTCGATTGGCCATCCCAGTTCGTTACGTAGCTTTGCAATGACACTGGGACCGCTGAGGAACAGTTCATGCTCTTCGGATATCTTTTGGTTGAGGTTCTGCAGTTGCTGCTCATTGGCTTTTCTTTTTTCCCGGTTCCAGAACGCAATACCCAATACAATATATAAGATAACCAGGGTGGCGCAGAGAATGTAAACCGATTGCGCAAGTTGTCGCCGCAATCTCGAGTCGATCAGTTCGGTCGGTACATGTAAAAGCACACGCAGACAGGTTGTGCAGTGTATATTCAATCTCTCGCCGGAAGGGTTGATCGAGTCGAAAGTGTAGAGGCCCTGTCGATTGATTAACTGTCCACTATGAGATTGCTGTATAGACTGCCAGACAGCGGTATGATTTACATTGATTCCGACTTGGGGGCTGTCGGGGAACATGAAGCCCCAGTCCTGGGCGCTCTCCGGACTCAATAGTGTATAGCCCTGCCAATTCAGCAAAATCGCGTTACCCGAGTACCCGGCCGAGATTCTGCGAAATTCGTCTAAAATGTTTTTTGCCAGGTAGTTGAGAATGATCACGCCAATGGTTTGGTTGTTACGGTCTACCACGGGAGATGCGAATCGGATCATCGGTTTCAACGGCAGTTCGATCTGTTGTTTCTCAATATTGAGATCCAGAGGCGAGCTGTATATCGTTCCGGGTGGTTTGTTGATGGATTCTGTAAAATAGTATCGGTTCTTTTTCGATTGCAGGTGCTCCCTGTCCACGACTACCGGATCGCCGTTGTTGTAGTTAATGCGTATCTGCTCCATTCCATTTATATCGAGATAGCGAATTTGGTCATAGCGCTTGCGTTGTATGGCAAGGGATACCCATGAATCCTGCACACTGGTTAGTGCCGCCTGTCTGGTGGTTGCGGAATCGAGTTTATGCAGTTCTTGCTGCTCTATGATGTACAGCAGGTCTGAGTGTATTTCAATGAATGCAAGACTTATCTGTTTCGTTATTTGATTGATCAGATTGTTTGACTCAAGCTTTAGCTCGTTAACAATGCTGTTCAGTGTCTGCTGGTGAATACCCCAGAAAATCAGACCGCCGAAAGTTGCGGTAACTACAAGTAGAGCCAGATAGATCGCTGCCAGTCTGCCAGGTCTCATGATGCGGCAGTTACCGGCTCGTCCAGATCGGATATCGTGTCGCGATGAAAGACAACAACCGCACCGACTACTGCGTTGCCCTCCTTGATCGGTGTGCATATGTAGTCCACCTGCAGCGGCTTGCCGTTTTTCCTCCAGATTGTCTCCTGTTCGGCGCGCCGAGCCTGGCCGTGTTGGAGCGCACCGGTTATCGGGCATTCTGATTCAGTGTACCTGCCGCCATCCCGTTTACTGTGATGCCAGACGGTATGACAATTTTTCTCCAGTAGTTCATCGACTGAATACCCCAGCATGTTTGCCGCCGCGGGGTTGATGAAGATATGGTTGGCTTCACTGTCGATTCCGATTATGCCATCACCGGCAGAGTCCAGTATCAGTTCTTTCTCCTGTTTGATGCGGAGAGAATCTATCTCGATTTTTTTGTATTGATCGATATCGTCGATCACCGCAACCAGAAGATTTTCATTTTTGGCGTGTACAGGAAGTTTCGAAAGTGAAAGTTGAATCCACTTGGTTGTGCCGTTTGCGCAGACCAGGCGCAATTGAGTGGAGATTTTACTTGTCTCTCTGCGGCGTAGCTTGTCGAATGCGCGGGTGCATGCCGGCACGTCATCGCTGAATAGAAGGTCTTTGAGGTTGATATCCAAAATCTGTTGCGGCGTCAGTGCGACTATTTCGCTCAGTCTGCGGTTGAGATGTACTATCTTTCCGCTCAGGTTGATGTGTGCAAGCCCCACAGCCGCTTCGTTGAAGGTGATGATTTGTGCATGCTCGCTCTCTTCGAGGCTTTGTTTGTGTACCGTCAGTGATCGATTGAGTCGGATCAGTCGCGCAATGAGCAGGATAAGGATAAAAAGCGCAATGGCCCCCAGGAGATACCATTGCCAGATTTCACCGATTGAGTCGACGAATCTGTCTTTCAATGATTTGTCATACGGGGGCATTTCCAACAGTGACAGCAGGTCGTGTACAGTCTGGTAATTCTCGGGAATCGTCCAGCCGTGGATGCGGGCGTCCCGGGTCGCCGGATGATCGGGTGGCAGTTCAAGCAGCGTCACTGCAACCTCCCGTGCGAGCGCCAGTGATGTGTGGGACAGTTTCGAAAAAGGCCACTCCGGATAGAGGGAGGTACTGATAGCATAGGGAAAGTTGTCATAGGTCTTGGGCGAGACAATGCGCAGATCCTGCGCCTTGAGTTTGCCTTCCAGTGCCATCCGTTCCAGGGTGTCGGTTCTTACAATTCCAACCTCCGCCTCCCGATTCAATACCGCGCCCACCACCGCATCGTGAGTATTGAGGAAGAGCAACGATGCAAAGTCCCACTTCTCTATCCCCGCGATTCGCAACTCCCTGCGCGCCATTATCCAACCGCCTAGTGATGTGCTGTGGACGGCGGCCACTCGCTGATTCTTGAGATCGGCCAGGGTTCGTATGCCCACCCGATCGCTGAGGGTGAAGATGACGCTGCCGAAACTGGATACCTGGCTCTCGTCCGAGAGCTTGTTGACCAGAGTGAGGACGCGCCTGACTCCATATTTGACCGATAGGTTGACATAGACACCGGGATTGACGATGACAAAATCGACCATCTTGTTTTTTACCAGGATCTGGATATCGTCGAACGCCATGGGAATAATCCTGAATCGATAGTCGGGCAGGGAGGCGGTGAGATAGTCGGCCGTGGCGCTCCATCGTTCGAGACTTTTTTCAGCCCCCCTTTTCGCCAGCACACCGATGCGGATTTCCGCCGTCTGGGCAAAAACCACTGATGCGACCAGCCATAAAACGACCGTGGCGAGAAGTCGTTTTGCTGGAAAATGGTGTTTTCGTTTCAATTGCTTAAATATGCTGTGCGTTGTCAGGCTTCCATTCTCTAATTTAGTATCTATTTAAGTTTTAGGACACTGAGAATATCCGTCGTAAGCCCTATCGATATAAGATTTATTTCGGCCGAATCATAGTTTGCTTTAACCCGATCTGGCGTCGGGGGCGTAGACTCAGTCACGCGATGGTCTCAATCTCAGCCTGATCAGCCCGTCTGTCTCCAGGTCGATACTGTCTGTCACTGCTGTCAGCTCTTTCAGCAGTATGTCGACCGGCCGCTGGAACTGCTGCATGGTACGTGGAATGGTCAACATGCCGATCACGGTTTCAGCCTTCTGCAGGGTGATATTGCCGACGGATATTTTCAACCCATCTGGGGTGAGCCTGAGTGGTGTCGACCAGAGCCTTAACACCAGTCGCTGCTGCTCGCTCAGCTGCCTGACCATGACCAACTCCTCATGACGTGCATCGTGTACATGAGGGGGTACCGGCAGTGCTGCAAGCGATGCACGGGGTTCCAGCAGGCGCAATATATTGTTCCAACCCAGCATTTCCGCCTCCCGCCAGCCCCGTTGCCTGAGCAGCTCGGCAAGCCGTCCACGATCGCCAGCCAGCTGGATGTTGAGCGGATGATCCTTGTTGCCGAAAACATCGTTGCGTACCAGGGGAAGCGCGATGTCGCCGCTACGCCACTCGAGCGTGGAGAGATGGTGGATTTCGGGTTGGTGTCGGAAGAGCGTGGATCTTTCAGCCGCGTTGAACCAGCCATAGGCCATGCCAATCAACAGCAGCGAGAGTATGGTGCCGATAATCGTGGTGGTCTGGGTTTCCGCCTCCACATGGCGGTAGTAGGCAATGCCCAGCAGGGCAATCCAGGCGATGCCCAGGGCAAGGCTGGCCAATACATCGGTCGCCCAGTGGACCCCCAGATAGAGTCTCGAGAGTGAGACCCCGCCGATGGCCAAGGCTGCAAGACTGTAGGGAAACCAGCGCCAGTCCTGGGTCAGGGAACGGGCGATCATGATCGAGACAAAGCCGTAGAGGGTGATGCTGCGCAGTACATGGGCACTGGGGAATGACCAGGGGCTGAGGAAATCGGGGGCGTTTGGTGGCCGGGGGATGCGTAGGCTGTATTTGAGCAATAGGGGTGTCACTAATCCAAAAGCGGTTGCCGCAAGCAGATAGTAGAGGGCACGTCTGTGTCCCTGAATCAGCAAAAGCAGAGCGATGCCAAGGGTGATCAGCAGGATCGAGCCGAGATCGCCCAAGCCGGTGAACAACACCATCAACTGGTCGCCCCAGGGCGTGCGCAGGCTCTGCAGGGCGCTGTAGAGGAGCAGGTCAGCCTGTTTCATCAGCGAGCCGTCCAACACCACCCCGGCGATCAAGACAAACAGCAGCGTGGCGAGCAGCAACAGGGTGGCGAGGAAGGCCAGGCCCCGTGCCTCAGGATGATTTGGATCGGCCAGCGAACTGGAAATCGACCTGAATCCCCTGTGTCCCTGACCCCATTCGAATCCCCACTGTACCAATGAGGTGGCATGCGGCTGGATCAGCCTGAACAGGGTCCGGGCGAGGATAAACAGCACCCAGGCGAGGAAGAGCAGCAGCAGCATCAGGGCGACCAGGCGGAACGCGACCTCGGATGCGAGTTCCAGGGAGGCGCCAAACACAATACCGGGCAGCAGGTAGGCCGGGGCCCATGCGAGGGCTGAGAGAACATTGGCGGCAAGGAAACGCAGCGGTGACATCCCCAGCATACCGGCGACGAGGGGGATGATGGCGCGCACCGGACCGAAGAAACGTCCAAGGGCC
This sequence comes from Candidatus Thiodiazotropha sp., assembly GCA_040793985.1. Classification (GTDB taxonomy): domain Bacteria; phylum Pseudomonadota; class Gammaproteobacteria; order Chromatiales; family Chromatiaceae; genus Thiodiazotropha. The sequence continues at coordinate 483,891 of JBFNJI010000003.1, forward strand.
ACGCTCTTCCCACCAAAACGCTGAAAGAAGACTATACCCCTTTCGAGAGTGGTGGGATGGCGGCTAAAGGGCCAGAACCCCTGCAACCTCTCCCGGTAGTGGTGGCCCAGCCAGAAGCTGAGTCCGTCCCCCACCACCGCGCCGGCTACGGCCCACCAGAATACCGGCCAGAAGTCGAGAACGCCGGTGGCGACCAGGGCGCCGAAGCCGAACATCATGACAACGCCGGGTACCAGCAGGCCGACAATGGCGACGGACTCGGAAAAGGCGACGACGAACACCGCCAGCCCCGCCCAGAATGGGTTTTCGCCGATCCATGCCAACAGGGGGGTGAAAAACTCACTCATCGATAGCGGCCCGCAGAAACGATTGAATGGGGCACGCTTGGCTCAAAATGTGCCCGGTTGCTCTCAATCCAGGCTATTGAACGCCTCCCCGGCGGCACGGATGGTATTCCGGATATCCTCCTCGCTGTGGGATTGGGAGACGAAACCGGCCTCAAAGGCGGACGGCGCCAGGTAGACCCCCCTTTCCAGCATGGCATGATAGAAGGCCTTGAAGCGGGGCAGGTCGCAGGCGGTGGCGGCCGCATAGTCGGTCACGGGGGACTCGCTGAAGAAGAGGCCGAACATCCCGCCGACGTGATTTTCCGCCAGCGCAATCCCCGCTGCCTCTGCCTGCTGCATAATTCCGGCCACCAGATCGTCAACTTTAGCCGACAGCTGTTCGAAGAAACCGGTCGCCGAAATCAGTTCCAGGGTCTTCAGTCCGGCGGTCATCGCAACCGGGTTTCCGGAGAGTGTTCCCGCCTGGTATACGGGGCCCAGGGGTGCGATCTTCTGCATGATATCGAGACGGCCGCCGAAGGCCCCAACCGGCATGCCGCCGCCGATTACCTTACCCAGAGTGGTCAGGTCTGGGGTGATGCCGTAATGACCCTGCGCACCTCCCAGGGCGACTCGAAATCCGGTCATCACTTCATCGAAGATCAAAACGGTTCCATATTGATCGCAGACTTCGCGCAGGGTCTCGAGAAATCCGGGTACGGGGGGGATGCAGTTCATGTTGCCCGCTACCGGTTCAACAATAATGCAGGCGATTTTGTCGCCCGTCTGGGCGAAGGTTTCACGTACCTGTTGGCTGTCATTGAAGCTCAAGGTGATCGTATGTTCCGCCAGGGCGGCCGGTACCCCGGGCGAGGAGGGTTCACCCAAGGTCAGCATCCCGGAGCCGGCCTTTACCAGCAACGAGTCGGAGTGGCCGTGATAACAGCCCTCGAACTTGACGATCTTGTCTCGACCGGTAAAGCCTCTGGCAAGACGAATCGCCGACATGGTGGCCTCCGTACCGGAGCTGACCATGCGCACCAGATCCATACTCGGTACCAGCTGGCAAACCTTTTCCGCCATCCGGTTCTCGAGTTCGGTCGGGGCGCCGAAGCTGAGGCCCTTGTTGATAACCGAGGCCACCGCCTCGATCACATCGTGATGGGAGTGACCGAGGATCATCGGCCCCCAGGAGCCGACATAGTCGATATATCGATTGCCATCCGGGTCAAAGATATAGGGTCCTGCGGCGCAGTCGACAAAGACCGGATCACCACCCACCCCATTAAACGCCCTGACCGGTGAATTGACCCCACCGGGTATATGCTTTTGTGCTTCAACGAATAGTTGATGGGAACGCCTCATCGTGGTCTCTCCTCCTGCTCGAAAAGTCTTGTAAAGCGGCGGCAGGCCGTCTGGATATCCACCTCGCCGAATACCCCATGTATGACTGCCAGCATATCCGCGCCCGCATTGATCAATGGGGCGCCATTCTCCGGCGTTATCCCGCCGATGGCAACCAGGGGTATGCCCAGTTCGCTTTTCGCCGCGCTCAACAGTTCGATATGGGCCCGTACTGCATCGGGTTTGCTGCGGGATGGGAAGAAGCGACCGAAGGCGATATAGTCGGCGCCGCTAGCTGCCGCTTCACGGGCGCGTCCGAGTTGGTTATAGCAGGAGATGCCGATGACGGCTCGCTTGCCCAGGTGCTTGCGGGCGAATGAGAGAGAGCTGTCTTGCGCACCGAGGTGAACACCGCCAGCGTCCACCCGGGCGGCAAGATCGACGTCATCGTTGATGATCAGTAGCGCATCGCGATCCCTGCACAGACCGCTCAAGGTGGCGGCATCCGCAAGCCGCTGGGCGGTACTCCCGGTCTTATCCCGGTATTGGATGACAGTGGCACCACCCGACAGCGCCGCTTCCGCGTGTCGCAGCAACAGATCCCCGGGACTGAGCTGAGAGTCGGTAATTGCATACAGGCCGCGCAATACCGATGTTCTGTCATCCATCATGGTGTTGACCACGCTGAAGTGTAAACAGCCGTTCGGGGATGGCCTGGCAGCGCCCAGTCCTAAATCCATTCGAGATCGCCGACCAGCTGTAGGCCAAGCCCTGCTCCACGGCGGCCTGCATTGTCTCGCCCAGGGCCATTCTGGCCGCAATGGCGGAGGTCAGGGTACAGCCCGAGCCGTGAAATTCCCCCGCCAAACGCTGCCAGCGGGAGTGAATCGGGGCTGTGTCAGGACGGTAGAGACGGTGGATGATCTCCGTTCCCGGGTCGGGGTCGTGGCTGCCGGTTATGAGAACCGCCTCTGCACCAAGCGCCAACAACCGGCGAGCAATGATTTGGTAGTCGCCGACTCCTTCCGATCCGGCCAAACTCACCGCCTCGGGCACGTTGGGTGTGAGCAGTCGGCACAAGGGGATGAGTGCCTGACGGATATAATCGATCAACTCCTGATTGGCGAGTTCGCCGCCACCGCCGGCCGCCAAAACCGGATCGAATACCACGGGTATTGTCTGATGACTCCGCAGGAACTCGGCAATCGCCTCCGCCGCCGGGAGGCTGCCGATGAGCCCGATTTTGACTATGGCCACCCGGCAGTCGCCTAGGATCGCGTTGACCTGATCCTTCAGGATCGAGGCTTCGATGGGAATCAACTGACTGACATTGCAGCTGTCCTGCACCGTGAGACAGGTCAATGCAGTGGCGGCGTGGCAGCCGTTGGCCGCGATCGCTTCGATATCTGCCTGAATCCCGGCACCGCCTCCGGGATCGTGTCCGCCGATGGTCAAAACCACGGGCAGCGAAGGTGATTTGTCATACATACCGGAATTGTATCCCTTTTTGTGCGTTCTGTGGTTTTTCCACAAGGCCCGGCAAAGACGGGGTTGTGGTGGACAGAAAACCCTATATCCTATGCCGTCCTATCCCATGGGGAATATATTTTTTCAATTGAAATGGAGAGTTGGATTAAGGGTTTTTCCTAGGATTGAGCGCTATCACTGCTAGACTCAGGGTGTAAATGGCGTTTGAGGCATCGGATTTGGTGTAATACAACGTCGTTTATTAAGTAACTGGCTGGCAGCCGTATTTGCAGGCATTAATGAAAAAAAATGACTGTGAGGAAATGAGAGATGAGCCCACAAATAGAACAACTTGAAGCACTGGCTCGCAACTATTGCGAACTGGTAGAGAGCCTGCAAGAGGGAAACACACAGTGGCTGCAAGAGGTAGCCAGCCTGCTTCCACGCCTGCATGCGGCGGTTGCCGCACTCAATATGCCGGCACCACGAAAAAGCCACTATACGATGGCCGATCTCGATGCCAGATTCGAACTCTACACCTACCTCAGGGAGCTATTGGGAGACCGTGACAGTTACTGGATGGAATATGACGTTGCGGGTGACGGCCTGAGCATGAGCGGCAGCCTGGCGGACGATCTCACCGATATCTATTGCGAGCTGAAGAACGGACTGAAGCTGCTGGACGGCCACCCACAGCGGGCCGTCGAGGGCTGGCACATGGGATTCCATCTCCATTGGGGGCAGCATCTCCTGGATGCGGAACGCCACCTCTATGATCTGAACGCCCGCGATCAGCTTGCAACCTAGTCGGACGGAAGATCGTCTTGCTCGCCGACTGAAGGGAAACCGATAAAACCAACTTTTTTTCTATGTTAATTGGCATAGCCGTGCCGTTTCTTGATAGTATGGTGCGTATACAGTATTTAATGAATTCAGGAGATCCGGCATGAGTTTAAATGCCCTTAACGAGAGCGACTTAACCCTGACCAGTACTGCACAGAGCAAGATGGTCGAACTCTTTGAGCAGGTCGATGAGACGATCGAGGGTGTGAGGGTTTTCGCCACCCCGGGCGGCTGCAGCGGTATCAGCTTCGGTATGACCTTCAGCGATGCGATCAACGATAATGACGGTGTGCTCGAGTGTGACGGATTCAAGGTGATCGTCGATGACGGCACCCTGCAGTACCTGCGTGGTGTGGAGATCGATTTCATCGATCAGGGGGACGGCAATGCCAGTTTTGTGTTCAACAATCTGCAACCGGTAGGGGGAGGCTGCAATACCTGCGGTTCATCCTCAGGAGGCGGATGCGGCTAAACAAGTCTGTGACGCCGACGCTCGTTGTTGATTGGAGAGGTGCTTCGGGGCGCAGCGATCTTCACTGACAGATAGGACGTGTTGTATCTGGAAACCGTGTACAGTTATTCTGACACGGTTTTTCATTGCACGATTTTCAGGGTAGCGGGATGAACGACAGGGTAGTGGATCTATTGGTTGTGGGGGCGGGAATCAGCGGCCTGGGTTTGGCGCTGATGGCGAGACGCAGGGGTGTCCAATCCCTGGTTCTCGAGGCTGGCGGGCACATAGGTGGCGCCATAAACAGCCACAGGTTCGAAACCGATAAGGGTATTTTCTGGGCCGAGTTGGGTGGCCACACCTGCTACAACAGTTATGGAAATCTACTGCAACTGCTGCAGGAGACTGGTCAGCTCGACAAACTGCAACCGAAACAGAAATTGCGCTATTGGCTGCAGTGCGAGGGTCGCCTCACATCCATACCCTCCCGATTGAACTATCTGGAGCTGCTCGGGGTCTTGCCCCGCCTCTGGTTGAGCCAGAAAAAGGGGCGCACCGCCGCCGAATATTTCGGCCAAATCATCGGCCGGCGTAATTTCAAACGGGTGCTGGGTCCTGCGCTGGATGCGGTGGTCTGTCAGCCGGCCGCCGAATTTCCGGCCGATGCCCTGTTTCGCAAAAAGCCGAGACGGAAGGAGATAGTCCGCAGTTTTACCGGCGCAGAGGGATTGCAGTCGTTTGTCGAGGGCATGGTGAAGCAGCTCGAGATAGGGCTCCATAGCCCGGTGAGCGATCTGCAGAGAGACGGTGATCACTATCGGGTAGTGACGGAAGATGGCGCCGTTGCGGCGAAAAACGTCGCCCTGGCGGTTGCGCCAGATGTTGCCGCAGGGATTCTTGCGCGCTCGATGCCGGATCTGGCGACAGCGTTGCGAGAGATCGAGATGGCCACTATCGAGAGCCACAGCGTATTGCTCAGGAGGGACCGGCTCGCGCTGCCGCCACTGGCGGGGATTATCGGTGTCGCCGACGATTTTTACTCCGCGGTATCGAGGGATCTGGTGCCCGACGAACACTATCGGGCCTTTACCTTTCACTTTCGCCCAAACGGTCTCGATGAGACGGGGCGCCTGGGGAGAATCAGCGAGGTTTTGGGTGTGGAGCCCGGTGCGTTCGAGTCCCATGTCAGCTGCAGGAACCGACTCCCCGCCCTGCGCGTGGGCCACGCCGAGAGGGTTTCCCGGATCGATGAGTTGCTGCAGGGCGGCAGACTCGCGTTGACCGGGAACTGGTTTTCCGGAGTCTCCATCGAGGATAGCCTGATCCGCTCCAATGAGGAGTGTCTAAGACTCTTCGGTACGGCCGATTAAAGCCTATGAACGGGGTGGGGCAAGACTCAGTGTAAGCGTCTCCGGAGGCAGGCAGACCTGGTCGTTACAGGCCTGCAGACGTATCTCTACCGGTAGTGACAAGGGCGCGAAGGAGCTGTCCTTGCTGGAGACAAAGGCCTGCAGGCGCACCCTGCCGGTATAGACGGAGAGGGGCTGTTGCTGAAAAGCGAGCTGTTGCTGCTCTCCCCGGGGATAGGTTACCGGTCCCAATTTAAAGCCCTTTGCCCTGTCGGGCAGGCTCATCCGGGTTGCAATCAGGTCCTTCGCCATGGGTTGGTTTGAATTGGTATGCCAACCATCGGGGATGTGGATATCGACGCTCAGCATCAGCTGGTCCGGGGTCGACGACAATGCCCCCTCGACCCTGATGCCACCCTGGGCGGCATAGGCGCGGGCTTCGAGCTCGCCATGCAGATGGTTGGCAGCGGCACCAAGAAGATAACCGTAGCTGGTGGGGCTGCTCTCCACGGACGGGGCGAAGCGCGCGATCAGGGCATCTGTCAGCTTGCGGTAGTCGAGCTTGCCGCTACGTTGCCAAAGACGTTGCAGGGCATGGATCGCCACCGAACTTCCGGAGGGCATGGCATTGTCCGAACCCTCGTCCTTGGGGCGCCCCATTGCGGTGATGGTGCTCTCTGCCTCACTCATGAAGAAGCCGTCGTTCTGCTCATCGAGAAAGCGATCGATCAGTGCCTCGACCAGCTCCTCGGCCCGCTCCAGCCACTTGGGTTCATTTGTCAGATCGTAGAGGTAGAGCAGCGCCTCTGCGAGGTAGGCGTAATCCTCCTGGGATGCGGCGATGGAGGATTGGCCGTCGAGATGTACCCGCCACAGTCTGCCTTTGCCGCGCCGGTTATGATGCCAAACGAACTCGGCCGCTTCAACGGCTGCCTGGCGATAGTCCGCGCGGTCAAGTATATCGGCGGCCTGGGCGAATGCGGTAATCATCATGCCGTTCCAGGCGGTCACGATCTTGTCATCCCGCAGGGGGGCGGGGCGGCGGTTTCTGGCCTTGAGCAGTTTGCGATTTATCTGATCCAGCTGCTGGCGCAGGGCTTTGACCGGCAGCTCATGCTCCTCGGCATAGCCTTCCAGCCCCTGGGGGAGGTGGAGGATATTGCTGCCTTCGAAGTTGCCGCTGGCTGTCACCCCGTACAGGGTCTGGGCCAGCTCTTGTTCCCGGGGGTCCAGCGCTGCCGCAAGCTCTGCCTCTGTCCAGGTGAAGAAGCGGCCCTCCTCGCCCTCGCTGTCGGCGTCGGTGGCGGAGTAGAATCCCCCCTCTGGCAGCCGCATCTCGCGCAATACGTAATCCAGGGTCTGGGTTGCCACGCGGCGGAACTGCTCGCGGCCCGTGATCCGCCATGCGCGGAGATAGACGCGGCTGAGGTGGGCCTGATTGTAGAGCATCTTCTCGAAGTGGGGGACCAGCCACTCATAGTCGGTTGAATAGCGGTGGAAACCACCGGCCACCTGATCGTAGATGCCACCGCGGGCCATGTGATCAAGGGTGATTTCGAGCATCTCGAGTGCCTGCGGATCATGATTTCGCTCCGCCTGATCGAGAAGCAGATAGAGCCAGGGCTCGCGGGGGAATTTGGGGGCCTGGCCGAATCCACCCTGTATCTCATCAAAGGATTTCCGCATCATCCCCAGGGCGGCGTCGAATGCCTCCTTGTCCAATGCCTTGGCCTGTCCCGCCAGGCTGTTGCTAGTCTCCACCGCCGAGGCGACCCGTTCGGCCTGCTCCTCGACATCACCTTTGCGCTCCCGCCAAAGCCGCTCTATCTGCTGCAGCAGTGAAGTGAACTGGTCGGGAGTGAAGTAGGTGCCGCCGAAGAAGGGCTTACCCTGTGGGGTGAGGAAACTCGACATCGGCCAGCCGCCATGCCCAGTCATCAGCATCACAGCGGACATGTAGACCTGGTCGACGTCCGGGTGGCTCTCACGATCGACCTTGATCGGGACGAAGTGTTCGTTGAGGAAAGCGGCGATGGTGGGATCTTCGAAACTCTCTCTCTCCATCACGTGACACCAGTGGCAGGTGGAGTAACCGATGGAGAGGAAGACCGGTTTCTTCTCCCGCTTTGCCCTTGCAAATGCCTTATCCGACCAGGGATACCAATCCACCGGATTATGAGCGTGTTGCAGCAGATAAGGGGAGTCTTCAAAGATCAGGCGGTTGATATATTTCGGGGTGCCGTCTTCATTGAAATGTTCGGTGCGTGGGCGATAGGCGATCCCCTTGGCGAGATAGGCAGTTTTGAGTTTCTGCTCCATTTGCGGTGACCTTTCGACCTGGTAGGCCTGTGCGATGACTGGCAGGATCATGCCCAGCATCAGACCGAGGAGGCGTATTGCGCGTCCGGTCATCGGCTGGGGTTGGCTGTGACTGATGGCGGTACTGATGGATAATCTGGGCATATCGTTCGGTCAATAGCTGAGCTTGACCTGCAGATCCATCGGCAGTGCATGGTTGGATGCCCACTCCTGTGTTGAGCCATCGTAAAGCCTGCTCTTACGATTGCCCAGGAGCTCATGGGAGACAAACCAACCCAGTGCAGCCCGGTTGCCGGTGTGGCAGTAGTTTATCTGGTCTCCATCCAGCGGTACCCTGCTCGATGTGTAGATGCGCTGCAGATTCTCCAGGCTATGGAGCTTGCCGCCGCCGTTCACCGTTAGCCAGTCGTAGTTGAGGTGTAGTGCATTGGGTAGCCTGCCGGGCCTCTCTTTGCCGCCTCCGCCATAGATTCCGAGATATTCCGCCCTGGTCCTGTTATCCACGATCTGGCTACCGCCGCTGATTGCTGACTTCACCTCTTCGATGCCGGGATTCATCTGCTTGCGATAGCTGGCCTTGAAGGTTTTGGGCTTTAGCTGGTTGTTTCCCTTTTCAAGCGGATAGACCCGTTTTTCCGCATAACCGACCAGGCCTCCGTCGAGTATCGAAATCCGATCGTGGCCCAGTACCTTGAAGGTCCAGTAGACTCTTGCGGCGACCGCCATGTCCCCCGCGCTGGCGCCCAGGGAGATCAAGACCACATGGCTGTTGTTGTCGATACCCAGGGAACCGATCAGTTTTTCAAGCAGGGGTACCGGCGGTATGTTCTTGGGTTGTCCCTTTTTTTCCACTCGCCACTGGGCATAGTTGGTGTTGATCGCTCCGGGAATATGAAAGCGCAGGTAGTTTTGGTTGTCCTGCAGATCGAGTAGGACAAGATCGGATTTGTCTCTGTTTTCATGCAGCCATGCCGGGGTTACCAGGGGCTCCACTGCAGCTGCCAGAATGCCTGGAAACAGCAGCAGCAGGAGAATTAGGCATCTTTTCATATCGGTTATTTCCTTGTGCGCCAAATGAATGCTGGATTGAATTCAGTGCAGCATGATCGCATCATTCAACAATCAGATCGATATCACGCAGGAAAGTTGCGTGGTCGTCTAAACTGCTGGATCAATGTGGATTTCCCGTCGTGCTGTGTCAGAATAGCGTGAACACAGAGAGATCAACCATGATGATGTATCGAACAGCACTTATCCTATTACTCCTGTTTGCTGTGGGAAGTCTCCCCGCTGCTGATTTCGAAGAAGCCATGGAGGCCCTCGACAATGGCGAACACCGGGAAGCCTATCGAGGCTTCAAGCGCTTGGCGAAGCAATACCATGTCGAGGCGCAATACCAGCTTGGCATGCTCTATCTCTTCGGCAAGGGGGTGAGGGAGGATGCCGCTCAGGGTATCGCATGGCTGAAGGAGGCGGCCGAAAACGGTTACTACCTGGCGGCCAGTGAGCTTGGGCAGATCTATCTCTCGGGCCGGGGCGTGGATGTGGATGAACAGGAGGCGATCAAGTGGCTGGAGTTGGCCACGATGATCGCGGAAGAGAATGAGGGGGAGGCCGAGGATGGCTGTGATTAGCCACCCTGTTATGGCATGAAATTCAGCGATTTCGGCTTCGAAGAGAATCCCTTCGCGATAACCCCCGATCCCAGATATCTCTATCTCAGCAGGGGGCACGAGGAGAGCCTTGCCCACCTGATCTACGGTACCGGTCCAAATGGCGGATTCGTGCTCCTGACCGGTGAAGTCGGCACCGGTAAGACCCTGTTGCTGCGCAGTCTGCTGGCGCAACAGCTGGAAGACGTGAATATCGCCCTGATTCTCAACCCCCGTCTCTCGAGACGCGAATTTATAGCCACCATCTGCGACGAGCTGGGAATTGAGTACCAGGGACCGCCCTACTCGCTCAAACTGCTGACCGATATCCTGACCCGGCACCTGCTGAAGACCCATGCCGAGGGCAAGCATACCGTGCTGGTGGTGGATGAGGCGCAAAACCTCAGCCCGAGGGTACTGGAGCAGGTGCGCCTGCTGACCAACCTGGAGACCTCCCGGCATAAATTGCTGCGAATCATCCTGGTGGGGCAGCCGGAGCTGCAGCAGATGCTGGAACGCAAGGAGATGAGACAGGTCGATCAGCGCATCACCGCACGCTACCATCTGCTGCCGCTAAATGCCCAGGAGAGCAGCCGCTACATAGCCCATCGTCTTGCCGTAGCCGGGATTCGCGAGGATCTTTTTACCCCCATGGCGCTGCAGCTGATCCATCGTTTTTCCGGTGGCATCCCAAGGATAATCAATGCCATCAGCGAACGGGCGCTGTTGGCTATCTATGCCTCGGGCAGGCAACGCGCCGGTGTCAGGTTGGTCTGGCGGGCCGCGCGTGAGGTTAAGGGGAGACGCTACGGACATCACCCCTGGCTGTGGGCGGGTATCGCCCTACTGGTGCTGCTTGCGGTGGGATTTTGGTACAGCCAAAATGTCCTGGAGAACAGCCTGGTGCAGCCTCAGAGCGCAACCCTGGAGCCGGCAATCCCCGAACTGCCCCCTGTTTCAGACCCCGCCCCCAGCGTTGAAATTCCCACCCTGCCGGAGCAGTTTGCCGATGACATCGAGGAGGCAGCGATCCCCCAGGCGGAAGAGGTTGCGGCCATTGAAATAGCCAAGCCTGAAAGAGAGGTCGCTGAAAGGCTCGAAACTGGGGCGGCTGGGGATGAGTTCGATTTGGCGACACTCTTCAGTGAACCGCAAAACCGTACCGATATGTACCAGGCGCTGCTGCAGCTGTGGGATGGAGAGAAACAGCTGCAAAACAGATCCCCCCCCTGTATACAGATGAAGCAGTTTGGTCTGCGCTGCCTGATAGCGGCCTCCGATTGGCAGAGTCTGTTGCGTTTGAACAGGCCGTTGCTGTTACAGCTCAGGCAGGATAAGCAGAGGCGTCTACTGCTGTTGAAACATGTTGACGATGAGTGGCTGCTGGTCGACGGCGGCCGGGGACAGGGGGTGATAACGCGGAACCAGCTGGAGCGTTACTGGAGAGGCAACTATATCATGCTATGGCGACCGATGACCGAGATTGCGCTGATCGGTGAGGGCTCCTCTGGTATTGCTGTCAGCTGGTTGCGCGAACGCCTGCAGCAGGTGGATGGGATCACCTCATCCGCGCACAAGGGACTCGACCGCTTTGATGGCGAACTCGAGAGCCGCCTGCGGGCATTTCAGCAGCAGCAGGGGCTGACCGCGGACGGGGTGGCCGGCCAGCAGACCATGATCTATCTCAACAACCTGGCACTGCCATCGGCGACGCCGACCCTGGTATCAGCCCAGGACCTGGCGGGGGGCTGAAATGTCGCTGATCCTTGAAGCGCTGAAGAAGGCTGAGCGCCAGCACAAGCTGGGTGAGGTGCCCAAAATCAATCCCAATGCGGAACAACCGGCAGCCTCGGGCCCTCATGGGATGGGTTGGCTGATGATGGCACTGCTTGCCCTGATCCTGATCGGGATCGGCATCTACCTGGGTAGCAAAAGCTGGCTCCCGCCCCAGGCGCCGGTCGAAACAGAGATCCCCCTCACCGGGGCCGAGCCAGCGGACAATGGGCAAAAGCGGGAGCCGGAGGTGAGTCTGCCAAGGGAGGGAGGGGAGGATGGCGAATCCCTGCAGGCCAATACCGCGCCCGGCCAGAACGAGGTGGTACCGCCTAAAGCGCAGGAGATCGATCCCCCCGAGGTGGTGGTGTCTGAACCCCCACCGCCTTCGCCACCCGCCGCGCCGCCAAAGCCCCTGCATGAGATGCCAAGCGGTTTTGTTGCCAACCTGCCAGCGATGAATATCGATATCCACAGCTACGATACCCGTCCCCTGAAACGGTATGTCCTGATCAATATGGAGAAGTATCGCGAAGGCGACTATCTTTCCGAGGGTCCGAGGGTGATGGAGATCCTGCCCCAGGGGGCGGTGATGGAGCATATGGGGGAGCGTTTCATACTGCCCATCGGCAATCAATGAGGTCCCTACTGATTTGACGTTCGGGCAACTGCCCAGACATCGATCCGTTTTGCCCCCGCTCTTTTCAGTACCCTGCAGAGTTCGGTCACCGTGGCCCCCGTGGTGATGACATCATCCACCACGACCAGGTGCGCTCCCCTCACGTCTGCGCATACCTCAAACGCCCGCCGGAGATTTTTCCGCCTGGCCTCCCGCTTCAATTCCGCCTGTGCCGGGGTATGCTTTACGCGTCTGCAGAGTCGCCAATCCTGTGGGAGCCGGTAACGCCTGGCCAGGACCCTGGCGATTTCCGCCGATTGATTGAATCCCCGTTGACGCAAGCGCAGTGGATGCAGAGGCACCGGAATCAAGAGGTCGGGCCTCTCGATTCCCTCGCCCAGACGCTCGATGAGGAACTTGGCCAGTGGCTCCGCCAGATGGAGCCTGTTGTGGAATTTGAGCATTCCGATGAGTCGGTTGACCGGTGGCTGATAGGTCATGGCGGCGATGGTCTCGGTGTAGTCCGGAGGATGTGCGACACAACGGCCGCAGTGTTGCGACGACGCCACATGGGTAGGCAGAGGCAGGGCGCAACAGGGACAGGCATGGAGATTGTAAGGGAGGCTGTTGAGGCAGTGGGGGCAGAAGTGGTGTTCGAAATCCCCCCCGGCGCCACAGAGGAGACAATCTCGCGGGTAGAGCAGTGACTGTATATAATTTATCCAGTTGTAGACCATCATGACCATCCTTGGTTGACAGGTGTGGGGCAATCCTTACCATAGGCCCTCCGCTGTGCATTGCACCGTTCATAAGATAGAGGCTGGATCACCATGACCGATACGATTTTACGCCACGATTGGCAGCTACACGAGATAGAGGCGCTCTTCGATCTACCTTTCATCGATTTGCTGTTTCGGGCGCAAAGCCTGCACCGGGCCAACTTCGATCCCAATCAGGTGCAGATGAGCAGCCTGCTCAGTATCAAGACAGGTGCCTGTGCCGAAGATTGCGGCTACTGCTCCCAGAGTGCGAAACACGCCACCGGGCTCGAGGCGGAAAAGCTGATGCCCTTGGGGGATGTGGTGGCAGCGGCCGAGGCGGCGAAGGAGAAGGGTGCCAGCCGTTTCTGCATGGGCGCGGCCTGGCGCAATCCCACTGACAAGAATCTTCAGCGGGTCATCGAAATGGTCGAGGCGGTACACGCACTCGGCATGGAGACATGCCTTACCCTGGGTATGCTTACCCGGGACCAGGCGAGCCGTCTGCGTACTGCCGGTCTTGACTATTACAATCACAATCTGGATACCTCGCCGGAGTTTTATGGCAATGTGATCACCACCCGGACCTTCGACGATCGCCTGCAAACCCTGGCTCATGTCCGGGATGCGGGTATCAATGTCTGTTCAGGCGGTATTTTGGGGATGGGTGAAAGCCGACGGGATCGCGCCAGCATGCTGCGCGAACTTTGCAATCTGCCCCGCCACCCGGAGTCGGTACCGATCAATATGTTGGTGAAGGTCGAGGGTACCCCGCTCTTCGATGCCGAGGATCTCGATCCCTTGGAATTCGTACGCACCATCGCGGTGGCCCGTCTGCTGATGCCCGGCTCTTATGTGCGCCTTTCCGCCGGACGCGGCGAGATGAGTGACGAGATGCAGGCACTCTGTTTCCTCGCCGGGGCCAACTCGATCTTCTATGGCGAACGCCTGTTGACCACGGAGAATCCAGAGGCGGATCGTGATCGGCAGCTGCTGCAGCGGCTGGGGATGAAGACCGAGCAGCTGTTGGAGACGGAGGTCAAGGCGGCCAAGGTTCCCTGCGACAAGGCCCAGGCGGGGTAGCTTGGCTTTGTCGTCGATCGCTTTGCAAAATCCATGAACCGGCTGATCCAGGCGCTGCAGGCGCGCCGCAGCCAGGGGCTCTATCGGAGTCGTCGCGTGGTGTCGACACCCCAACAACCGGAGCTGATGGTGGACGGCAAGCGGGTCACCGCCTTCTGCAGTAACGATTACCTCGGTCTGGCCAGTCACCCGGAAGTGGTGGAGGCGATGCGCCAAGGTGCCGCCAAATATGGGGTTGGCAGCGGTGCGGCACACCTGATCACAGGCCATAACAGCTCCCACCATCGCCTCGAAGAGGCCTTGGCGGAATTCACCGGAAGGCCGAGGGTACTGCTCTTTTCCACCGGCTACATGGCCAACCTGGGAGTGATCAGCGCCCTCCTGAAGTCGGGTGACAGCCTCTTCGAGGATCGCCTCAACCACGCCTCCCTGGTAGACGCCGGACAGCTTACCCGGGCGAAAATGATACGCTACCAGCATGCCCATCCACAGAGCCTGGAGCAGCAGCTGACACGCTGCGGCGACGGTCAGGCATTGATTGCCACGGATGGGGTGTTCAGCATGGATGGCGATCTGGCGCCCATGCCGGAGTTGCTGGAGCTGGCGCGTAGCCACCGGGCCTGGTTGATGGTGGACGATGCCCATGGCCTAGGCGTATTGGGCGAGCAGGGCGGCGGTATCCTCAGCCATTTCGGTCTCGGCGTCGATGATGTGGAGATATTGATGGGAACCCTGGGTAAGGGATTCGGTACCTATGGCGCCTTTGTCGCCGGTAGCGAGACGTTGATCGAAACCCTGATCCAACAGGCAAGAAGCTATATCTATACCACCGCACCGCCGGCCGCACTGGCGGAGGCGACCCTGGTCAGCCTGCGCCTTGCACAACAGGAGAGCTGGCGACGGGCGCGCCTGCAGTGCCTGATCAGGGATTTTCGCCAGGGCGTGAAGCAGATTGGTCTGCCGCTGATGGAATCGATTACCCCGATCCAACCCATATTGGCGGGATCGACCCGGCAGGCCCTGGCCTGGAGCCGCAAGCTCGAGGAGCAGGGGGTGTTGGTCAGCGCGATTCGGCCGCCGACAGTACCGGAGGGAAGCGCCCGACTCCGTGTCACATTCAGTGCCAACCATACGGATCGACAGCTGGAGCGTCTCTTGGATGCCCTCTCCAAGCTGCCGCGGGAGATGGCATGAGGCTGGCGATCGAACAACAGGGAGAGGGAGCGGAGCTGGTATTGCTTCATGGTTGGGGTATGAACTCCGCCGTCTGGGCCGGGTTTGCCGAGGACCTGGCCGCTGATTACAGGGTCAGCCGGATAGACTTACCGGGGCATGGCCATAGCCCCTTTGACGAACAGCATAAGCTCACGGCTTGGGCAGCCGCCTGTCTCGAAGTCGCGCCTGAGCGTGCGATCTGGATCGGCTGGTCACTGGGGTCCATGGTTGCCCTGCAGTCGGCTTTGTTGGCCCCAGACCGGGTCGAGGGGGTTGTCGCAATGGCAGGCATGCCATGCTTCGTCAAGGCCCTGAATTGGCAACATGCCATGGCGGCGGAGACCCTCGATCAATTCATACAGACCCTGCGCAAGAACCATCGTCAGACCCTTGAGCGCTTCCTTGCCCTGCAGACGATGAACAGTGTTCAGGCGACACGCCTGCTGAAGCGTCTCAAGGCGCTGTTGCGGGAGCGGCCCGAACCAGTACCGGAAGCACTGCAGACCGGGCTTGAGCTCTTGAAATCGGTCGATCTTCGAGAGCGACTGGGCGATCTGAGTTGTCCGACAACCTGGGTCTATGGCAGCCGGGACACCCTGGCGCCGGCCAGCGCAAGCACTGATCTGCGCCGATGGTTACCGCAGGCGGAGATGCATATCCTGGAGGGTGCCGGGCATACCCCGTTTCTCTCCCACCCGCAAGAGACAGCGCAATTGTTGAGGCGCAGCCTGGGGTCGATGCATGGATAGGCGGTTTGGCGGGATCATAGACAAGCGGCAGGCGCGCGTGGCCTTCTCGCGGGCTGCCAGCCGCTATGATGAGGTGGCGCTACTGCAACGCGAGATTGGCCAGCGGATGTTACAGAGACTGACCTACATCCGCCATCAGCCAAAGGTCGTGCTCGATGTTGGCGCCGGCACCGGAGAGGCGACCCTGGGACTGAAAAAACACTACCGGAAGGCACGCGTCGTCGCCCTCGACTTTGCCCTGCCGATGCTGCAACGGGCACGCAAGCGGGGTGGATGGCTGGCAAGGCCAAGCTGTGTCTGCGGTGATGCGGAGCAGTTGCCCCTGGCCGATCGATCGGTGGATATGATCTTCTCCAATGCAGCACTGCAGTGGTGCAACGATCTACAAGGCACCTTCACTGAATTCCTTCGGGTATTGCGCCCGAATGGCATGCTGCTATTCTCCACATTCGGCCCCGATACCCTGAGCGAGCTGCGCGCGAGTTGGTCAAAGGTGGACGGTCATAGCCATGTCAGCCCGTTTCCCGACATGCATGACGTGGGGGACGCCATGGTGCGGGCCGGTTTGGCGGAGCCGGTGGTGGATGTGGATCGGATGCGGCTTACCTACGACGATGTCTCCTCGCTGATGCGTGACCTGAAAACCCTGGGTGCCCACAACGTCACTAGCGACCGGCCACGGGGTTTGACCGGGAAGGGCAGATTGCAGGCGATGTGCGAGGCCTATGAAGCATTCCGCGCGGATGACAATAAACTGCCAGCCAGTTATGAGGTTGTCTATGGACACGCCTGGGCACCCAGGCAACGTCAGGTGGATGGTGCCACCACCATTCCCCTGGATCAGATCGGCAGGGGAGGGGTAGGCTAGGTATGACTGGCGGGCTGTTTGTTACCGGCACCGATACAGGGTGCGGCAAGACTGAAGTCACCCTGGGTATGATGCACAACCTGCAGCAGCAGGGTGAAACAGTGTTGGGGATGAAACCTATCGCCACGGGCGCAGCGCCTACCGCTGAGGGGCTGCGCAATGAGGATGCCCTGCGCATACAGGGGCAGGGCAGTCTCGATCTCCCCTATGAGGTGGTGAATCCGTTGGTATTCGAGCCCCCTATCGCCCCCCATCTCGCTGCCAAGGCATCTGCGCAACCGATCAGGCTGGATGAGATTCTGCTGGGTTACCAGCGGATACAGGAGATCGCCAACAGGGTGGTGGTGGAGGGTGTCGGCGGTTGGCATGTACCCCTGGGTGATGGCATCACCCTCGCCGACCTGGCCCTGGCCCTCGATCTGCCAATGATCCTGGTGGTGGGTATACGTCTGGGCTGTATCAATCACGCCCTGATGACCGCCGAGTGCATGCTCAACAGCGGTGTCCGTTTCGAAGGCTGGGTGGCGAACCTGGTCGATCCCGGGATGCGGGCCGTCGATGAGAACATCATGACCCTGCAGGCATGGCTTCCTGCGCCCTGTCTGGGCGAGATTCCCTATCTGGAGCCAGCTACACCCGAGCAGATTGCGGGCTATCTCGATGGGCCTTTATTGTCGGCCATTCAGTAGAACCTGGCGTAGTCCCCTCAGGATCCTGCCGGTCGGCATCAGATGAGCCTTTCGAGTTCCTGCAGCAGATCCGTTTTCAATCCCCTGAGTGCCTGCATATTCTGTTGAAAATCATATTTACCGGGTGGCGGGTTGGCATTGCAGAGCTTACGGGCCAGGTCATGTATCCGGTTGTGCAGTGTCTCTACACGTTTAAATACGGGGGAGTCACCATACTGTCTATACCCGTAGTGGTGGAGCCACTTGCCGAAGCGGCACTCATGGGAATCCAGCTTGAGCTCGGGAACCTGGCTGCCCTGCATACAGCGTTCAACCTGGCGGATCCAGGCGCGATGCTCGACCGCTGCAAAAAGCAGGGGTATATCCTCCCTGCGCACAGCATCCTGCTGGGTCCATTGCGGGTCCGGGCGCCATTTGTTTATCCAGCCGGGAAGGTCGCTGGCGGGCATTGGCCGCGCAATCATGAAGCCCTGGGCCTGTTCGCAGCCCAGCTGCAGCAGTAACCTGCCGTGTGCAATGGTCTCGACGCCTTCAGCAATGGCCACCCGTCGGAAAGCGGTGGCGAGGCCCAGTACACCCTCGAGGATAGCCAGGTCCTCCGGGTCGTCGAGCATGTCACGGACAAAGCTCTGGTCGATCTTGAGAAAGCTTGCGGGAAGCAGCTTGAGATAGGTGAGTGAGGAGTAGCCGGTGCCAAAATCATCCAGGGCGCACTCCACCCCCATATCACTGCAGGTCTTTATGACCTCGGAGACCTGTGCCATATCCTCGAGGGCGCTGGACTCGAGGACCTCGAGTTCCAGGCGCTTGGGATCGATCCCGGGATGGGATTGAAGGTGTTTGCGAAGCTGGTGGACGAAATCGCCCTTTTGCAGGAAGCGGGCACCAATGTTGATACTGATCGAGAGGTTGAGCTGTTCTGCCTGCCACGCATCCAATTGCTTGAGCGCACGCTCCAAAACCCATTTATCCAGCGATACGGCAAGCTCCTCGTTCTCGATGATCGGCAGAAACTCTCCCGGTTGCAGCAGACCGCGTTGCGGATGCCGCCATCGTATCAGCGCTTCCACACCCATTATCTCGCCACTGCGCATGTTGACCTTGGGCTGAAAGTGGAGCAGGAATTCGTTATTCCGCAGGCCTTCCCGAATCCGTGATATCGACTCATGGTAGCCACGTAAACCCCGATATTTATCCGTCTCGAAGAAGTGGTAGCGACTCTTGCCCGTCACTTTAGCGCTATACATCGCCTGGTCGGCCTGACGCAACAGCTGATCCGCGTCCACATCCTCGGATTGGGGATAGAAGGTGACACCGATACTGGCTGATACCTGCAGATTCAGGTCGCCCACATGAACCGGTTGTGCGGCGGCGGAGAGCATGCGTTCCAACAATGGAATACTATCCTTGCTATCCTTCAGATCGACCAAAACCGCCACGAATTCATCGCCCCCCAGGCGGGCGATGGTGTCGCCATCCCGTAAAATATCCTTCACCCGTTGGGCGAGTGCGACAAGAAAGAGGTCGCCGGTGTCATGACCGTAGTTGTCGTTGATCTCCTTGAAACCGTCGAGATCGAGATAGGCCACGGCCAGTTGCCCGCCGCGGCGGTTGACCTGGGCCATGGTCTGGTTCAGGCGGTCTGCCAGCAAGGTACGGTTCGGCAGGCTGGTGAGGCTGTCATGATAGGCGACATGTTCAAGCCGGGTCTTCTTCTCCTGCAACTCCTGCTGGGTATGGATATGTGCGGTGATATCCCGTGAGGCCTGGACCATACCCGATACCTGTTGTTGTTCGTCGAACAGTGGCGAACCCACCACTTCGAAGAGGCGTTCACTGCCGTCAGCTCTCTTGTGGTGATGCATCACGGTCACCGGTTTTCTGGTCTTCAGAACTACATCCAGCGGGCAGGTGTAGTCGCTGCCATCACAGGGAAGCTTGCGTTCGTGGCTGACCTGGTAGCATTTGTTTTGTGATTGGGAATCGGTGACAAACGGCGTTTGTTCTGCAGCCTTGTTCATCAGTTTGATGTTGTAGTCCCTGTCCACCACCATGATCGGATCGGCCACACCGTCGATAATGGACTGCATGAACTGATGCTCGGCCAGAATGCGCTGCTCTGCCAGTATCCGTTCAGTGATGTCGGTGGCGATCTCCATACGTACCAGTCGGCCGTCGGGCCACTGAATCGCCTGGTCGCGACAGTCTAGCCATTCGTCACTCTCTTTGATGTAACGTTCCCATGCGTGCACACCGGTTGGTTGGCCCTCACTGTTCAGCAAGTGAGTGTTGGTGCAAAAATCACAGGGTCCCTCGTGATTGTTCTGCATCATCTTCCAGCAGATGTCTCCAACACGGTCACCCCAGCGAGCGGTGGCGTTTTGATTCATGAAAAGCACTTCGTGGCTCTCCATGTCCGATACATAAACCGAGGCGTCGAGGGTATTGAGGACCGCGGTAAAGCGGTCGTGGGATTCCCGAAGTTGATTTTCCGACTGCAGGCGCACGGCGATCTCTCTGGCCAATTCGGCATTCATGTCAGTCAGCTGATGGGTGCGCTCGTCAACGATCAACTCCAGGTCGCGCTTGTGCGTTTCGAGCATCTCCTGTGCCTGAATGCGCTCGTTGATTTCAACGTTGAGGTTTTCGATCAATCGCTGGTTGTCCCGTTGCAGACTCAATGTCTGCAGCAGGATACGATTGGTATTGATGGCTGCATTGATCACCAGGAGCGTATAGATGATGAGCGCGGCGAGCAGCAAGGCAGTGCCATGGTGCTGCCATTGCGAGATGATCAGTAACAGTGTTATCGCCGGTGGAATGCTGGCGCAGAAAAACGCCGTCAATACCGCGGAGAGAACGGGCACCGTGGCCGCCATGATGCCGAGCACGATCATCACGATAACGATCCTGTAAGCGGGATCCTCGGTAATCGCTGCAAAGAGACTGACCCCGGCCCAGCCTATTCCGGCGAGCAAGGCAGAGCCGATGATCAGGCTTGCCCAGGTGTTTCCGTGGTGGCGTTCATGGTGTTTTCTGTAATAGAGATAGAGGGCCATGCGTGTGAGTGCCACGAATAACATGTAGCCGGCCCATAGGTTGAGTGTCGAATTGGGTACGGCTCCATCCAGACCTATCCAGGCGAGGATGATGACAGAGAGGATGGCAAGTGTTGAGGCTAGCGCATTGGCATATATCAGTTTGATCTGCTCTGTGAAGAGCCCAGTCCCTGGATGGTCCGCTTTTTCCCTCGCCACACCGGCTGTATTGAGGTTAGGTAGCATTTAGGCCGCTCCAGAAGGCGCCGTTTGATCATAGTACTGTTTAAAGGATAGGTGATGAACCCTGCTATGGATATGGGACAAAATTCCTGCCTGGGACTGTATCGAATTTTCTGATCTGTTCCTTGATATTGAACAAGCCGGCACCATCTTTTTCGAGTTTGGGAATAATAATCTTTTATTGGCTTTCGCCATTTTCACTGGAAGATCGCGAGGGGCGCTGTGCCCCGGTGTGGGGTTGAGTTAAAGCGGTTTCCATTGCGCCTGAATGACAGGCGGCCAGCACAGCAACGATCAGGAATCGAGGGGGCAACACAGCCGCCGACAATGGGAAATTAGTTCTGTGCCGCGAAGGGATATTTACCGCCGGGACTCAGGAAAAGGGAGCATGGCATGGCGTTACCGTAGTTTGTCGATTGCTGTTTTGAGTTCATGTTGCAGTCAGGTTTTGATGCAAGCGAATGCATGTTTTTTATCGACTGGCGGAAGGGGCAGTTTTTCCATGGGGGGTATCGGGGCTACTACTGTTTTCGATTAAGTAGCGGAGAATGTCGGTCATCAGGCTGTTTATTTTCCTGTATGCCTCAGTGGATGCGGAGAGGATCTCTTCTGCGGTCTGAATGTACTTGCCATCGACAATTTCGTCCCCGCAGTTCTCGACGATTGCCGCAGCGGAGTGCGCAGTGGTTTCCAAGTGGAACTGAAGTCCCATCACATTGAGCCCAATTTGAAAAGCCTGGTTCCGACAGCCTTCGCTTTCCGCGATGCGAACGGCCCCGCGCGGCAGGTTGAATGTTTCACCATGCCAGTGAAATGCGGTTATCTCAGGGGGAAACGGAAACTGCGTGTCGCCTTGCGGATTTGCAGCCCTGATCGGAAACCAACCGATCTCCTTCTCCGAATTGGGATAGATTTCACCGCCAAGTGAAGCCGCTATCAGCTGTGCGCCCAGACAGATACCCAGAGTAGGTTTTCCCGCGTCAATCACGCGTTTTATAAAGGCCTTCTCTCTCACCAGCCAGGGGTGTTCAAGTTCATCGTTGACGCTCATCGGTCCGCCCATGACGATGAGCAGATCGATATCCTCGATCATGGGAAGGGCTTGGGTATTGAAGAACTGGGTGTTGGAGATCTCATACCCGGATTGCAGCAGCCAATCCTCAATACTGCCGAGTCCCTCGAAGGGTACATGCTGTAGATAGTGGGCTCGCATTAGTTGGCAGAAAGGGGGACTGGAGGCGCGATCCCCGGCTCCTTCCGCGGTTTTATGCAATGCGGTCTTGCTCCTGTGCGACCGGGGCCCGGTACTGCTGTTGGGCTTGCACCATGAGTGCTTTCCCAGTGCACAGGTGTTCCAGACCGTCAGGCAAGTTGCGTCTTGAGTTTGCCCATGGCGTTTTTTTCGATCTGACGGATACGCTCCGCCGAGACCTGGAAGCGATCGGCGAGCTCGTGCAGGGTCGATTTCTTCTCACCCAGCCAGCGGGCCTTGAGGATCTCACGGCTGCGCTCATCGAGATCCTGCATGGCGTCGATCAGGCGTTGCTTCATCTGCGACTCGCTGTCAGAGGACTCGAGCAGGGATGCGGGTTCCATGCGCATGTCGCTGAGGTAGCCCGCCGGGGTCGCTGTCACCTGATCCTCGTCGTCATGGAGGGGGCCATCGAAGGCGATATCCTGACCGGAGAGGCGGGACTCCATCTCCAGTACGGTCTCGGGTTTGACCCCAAGATCCTGAGCCACGTCGTCCACCTCCTCCCTGGAGAACCAGCCGAGGCGTTTTTTCGAACTGCGCAGGTTGAAGAAAAGCTTGCGTTGCGCCTTGGTAGTGGCGATTTTGACGATACGCCAGTTTTTCAGGATGTACTCGTGGATCTCCGCCTTGATCCAGTGGACGGCGAAGGAGACCAGACGAACTCCCATGTCGGGATCAAAACGCCTAACCGCCTTCATTAGGCCGACGGTACCCTCCTGGATCAGATCGGGCAGGGCGAGACCGTAACCGCTGTAGTTGCGGGCAATACGTACCACGAAACGGATATGCGAGGTGATCAATCGCTGCGCGGCCTGGAGGTCCTGCTGGTCACGAAGCCTGATCGCAAGAGACATCTCCTCCTCAGCGCTCAACATGGGCAGCTGGAAGGCGGCGCTGATATAGGCGTCCATGCTGCCTGAAGGCATAGTGGTCAGTGCGATGTCTTTACTCATTGAGTCTCCCCATATAAATCTGCTGGATAGATATTAGCACTCTCAAATGAGGAGTGCCAATCGAAAGATATGACAGGGAGCCGGGATAAAAGTTCCCCCCGTTGTATAGGCATAAACTCTTTGTTTTACAAAGGGATATATTGCTATTGCCCAATCAGCGGCGGGATACTTGCGAGGCCCGCAGTAGTTAATTCAGATCGTAGAAAAGTATGAGTTTTTATTTGGTCTGCGGCAGATTGTGGCGAATTCAACAGCCGTAGCGCTGCAAATGGCTTGGCGCCGGCCAGTTCAGCTGGGCTCAATGGCGCTGAGGTGCCTGCCGACAGCCAGCCAGGAGCCGGCCAGGCCCAGCAGGCTGCTAGCGAACAGCAGCGAAAAGACGGTTGACAGGTTCAGGGAAGAGAGGCTGAAGCTGCTCTCGTAGAGATTTGCCAGGTTGGCAATGGGTCCGCTCAGCAGCGTGATGGCGATGGCCACCAGTAACCAGGCAATGATGCCGCCGAAGAGGCCGTACCAGAATCCGGTGTAGAGGAACGGTCGCCGGATAAATGCGTTGGTGGCACCGATCAGCTTGGTGATTTCGATCTCCGCATGCCGGTTCTGGATCTCCAGGCGAATGGTATTGCCGACAATCAGCAGCACCGCCATGCCGAGGAGGGCGGCGAGCACCACCACAGCACGTTGGGCGATGACGGTGATTGCCTGCAGTCTGCGTACCCACTGCAGATCGAGCTGGACGATGTCGGCGTCGGGCAGGAGTTTCAACTCCCGCACTAGCAACTGGGCGGTCTCCGCTGTCGTGTAGTCTGCCTTGGGTTGGACGATCAGCAGTGCCGGCAATGGATTGCTGTCGAGCGCCTCCAGGGCGTCGGCATAACCGCTGAGCTGTTGAAACTCTTCCAGGGCCGACGCCCGGGTGGTCAGCTCCACACCTTCGATGCGCTGATGCTGGCGCAGCTCTTTCGCCAGCGCCGCGGCCTTCTCGTCAGACACGCTCTGTTTCAGGAAGACAGAGATAGTGGCCCCGCTGTCCCAGGCGCCGCTGATACGCTGCAGGTTGCCGAGCATGACATGCAGTCCCAGCGGCATGGCGAGGGCGATGCCGATCACCGCGCAGGTCATCAGGGTTGCGAGTTGGTTCTGGACCATTCGCCCGAGGCTGGATAGGGCCACCTGAACGTGGCGTTGGAACCAAATCTGAGGTGATTTCAGTAAACGCTTACTCACCGACATCAGCAGGCTCCGTCTTGGTGTCGGCGACCAGTTGTCCCTTGTTCAGGGTGAGAATGCGTTTCTGCATGCGGTTGATCAGGTCGATGTCGTGGGAGGCGATGAGCAGGGTTACCCCGACCTGGTTGAATTGCATGAAGAGCTGCATGATCTCTTCGGAGAGTGCGGGATCGAGATTGCCTGTGGGTTCATCCGCCAGTACCAGCGGGGGTTTGCTGACCACCGCGCGGGCGATGCCAACCCGCTGTTGTTCTCCCCCGGAGAGGGTGATCGGTCCGCTTCGTTCCTTGTGTAACAGACCCACCTTGTCGAGCGCCGCGCGAACCCGGCGCCCGATCTCCTTGTGACCGACACCGGCGACCACCAGGGGGAGTGCCACATTGTCAAACACCGTGCGGTCGTGAAGCAGCCGGTGATCCTGGAAGATCATCCCGACGTCGCGACGGTGATAGGGGATCTGGCGATTCTTCAGGCGGCTGAGATTGCGCTCATTGACATGCAGCTGTCCGGTACTCGGGCGCTCCAGCAGACCGATCAGTTTCAACAGCGTACTCTTGCCCGCCCCTGAGTGACCGGTGAGAAACACCATCTCCTCCGCCTCGATGCGCAGGGTTACGTTGCTCAGGCCGGTATGCCCGCCGGGGTAGCGTTTACTGACATTGTCGAAGTGGATCAAGGTGCTGCTAACTTTGGCTTTGGGTTTCAAAAAGGGCGTCTATGAACTCGTCCGGATCAAACTCCCGCAGATCCTCAATGGCCTCTCCAACACCGATGAAACGGATCGGGACCTTGACCTTGTCCGCAATGGCGAAAACCACACCGCCTTTTGCGGTACCGTCGAGCTTGGTGATCACAAGTCCCGTCAAGCCGACGGTCTGGTGAAACTGCTCCGCCTGGTTGAGCGCGTTCTGACCGGTACCCGCATCAACCACCAATAATACTTCATGGGGGGCATCCGGATCGATCTTCTTCAATACCCGGCTGATTTTCGCCAACTCCTCCATCAGGTTTGACTTGGTATGCAGGCGTCCAGCGGTGTCGGCGATCAGGACATCAATATTGCGCGCACTGGCAGCCTGCAGGGCATCGAACACCACCGATGCAGCATCCGCCCCGGTATGTTGGGCTATCACAGGTATCTGGTTGCGGTCGCCCCAGGTTTGCAGCTGTTCCACCGCGGCAGCGCGAAAGGTATCGCCGGCGGCGAGCATGACGCTCTCTCCATCGAGCTGGAGTTTCCTTGCCAACTTGCCGATGGTTGTAGTCTTTCCCGCCCCATTGATACCAACCATCAGCAGCACCAGGGGTTTGCCGCCCGTGCGTTCGGTGATGGGTTTGTCGCACGCCAGAAGTATCTCTCTGAGGTGCTGTTTCAGCAGCTGCATCAGCTTATGCGGATCGCTGAGCTGCTTTCGCTTAACCCTCTCCGTCAGATCGTTGATGATGCGGTTGGTCGCCTCGACTCCCACGTCCGCGGTGAGGAGTAGGGTTTCCAGCTCTTCCAACAGATCGTCGTCGATGCTCTTGCGGCCAAGCAGCAGGTTGGCCACTCCATCGGTGAGGTTGTGCCGGGTGCGCGAGAGGCGTTCTTGCAGTCGAGAGAAGAGACCGCGCTTCTCCTCCTCGGGAGCAGGCGCTATAACACCCTCTTGTTGTTTATTACGTTTGCCAAATCCGAACATGCGGCATTTCACCGGTGCTAAGTTTGGAACTCTGTGCTGATCACAGGTTCATAGTTGTTGTTTGGACAATCCCGTCAGCCTCTGAAAGAATGCCCCGGGCTGTCGAGGACGCTATTCTACAGCGCCCTGGGACTATATATAAAGAGAGGATGTTGCTAATGCGAAGATTGATCGCCGGCCTGGCGCTGATGGCGCTCTGTTTCAGCTATGCCGAGGCAGATGTGGTCGAACACAGGCTCGACAACGGCATGAAAGTGATAATCAAACAGGACCGGCGGGCACCCATCGCCGTCTCTCAAGTCTGGTACAAGGTTGGTTCGAGTTACGAATTCGGCGGCATCACCGGCGTCTCCCACGTGCTTGAGCACATGATGTTCAAAGGCACAAAGAGACATCCACCCGGTGAGTTCTCGCGTATCATCGCCGCCAATGGCGGTGACGAGAACGCCTTCACCGGTCGTGACTATACCGCCTACTTTCAGACCATGGCGAGCGACCGCCTGGAGGTCTCATTCGAACTCGAGGCCGATCGCATGCGTAACCTGTTGCTGCTTCCCGAGGAGTTTGAAAAGGAGGTCGAGGTGGTCAAGGAGGAGCGCCGTATGCGTACCGAGGACAAACCCCAGTCACTGACCTATGAGCGCTTTGTCGCCGGTGCCTACGAGAGTTCCCCCTACCGTACGCCGGTTATCGGTTGGATGGCTGATCTGGACGCACTGCAGGTCGACGACCTCAAGGTCTGGTACCGCAAGTGGTATGCGCCAAACAACGCCACCCTGGTTGTGGTGGGTGATGTGGAACCCGCTGTGGTGATTGAACTGGCGGAACGCCATTTCGGCCCCCTCAAACCGGAGCAGGTAGCGCAACCGAAACCGCGCCTGGAACCGATGCAGCGAGGCAGCAAACGAATCACGGTCAAGGTTCCTGCCCGGCAACCCTACCTGATCATGGGTTACAAGACCCCGGTGGTGGGTAAGGCCGATCAGGCCTGGGAACCATACGCCCTGGAGATGCTCGCCTATGTGCTGGATGGCGGCAGCAGCGCACGCCTCAGTAACAACCTGATACGAGGCAGCAAGCTGGCGGTTGCGGCGGATACCAGTTACAGCGCCTTCACCCGGCTTCCGGGAATGCTGGTAATGGATGCGATACCGGCTCCAGACAGCAGCATCGAGGCGGTTGAAAAGGCCTTGCTGAAGGAGATTGGGCGATTCAAGGAAGAGTTGGTCAGTGAGCAGGAAATGGAGCGCGTGCGCAACCAGATAATCGCGGCCAAGGTCTACGAGAAGGACTCGGTGTTCTATCAGGCAATGCTGATCGGCCGGCTGGAGACGGTTGGGCTCGATTGGCGCCTTGCCGACGAATATGTGGATCAGTTGAAGAGCGTCACCGCGGAACAGATCAAGCAGGTCGCGGAGAAGTACCTGATTGAGGAGAATCTCAGCGTGGCGGTACTGGAGCCGTTGCCGTTGGATACAGCCATGACCAAACCGATGAGCGGGGGTGTTGCCCATGCCTACTAGTCTATGGTTCAAACTGGCCATCTCCTGCGTTCTCCTGCTGCCGGGCGGAAGGCTCTCGGCCGCACCTCATATTCAGACCTGGCAGACGCCTAACGGGGCCAAGGTGCTGTTTGTGGAGGCACCTGAAATCGCCATGCTCGACGTACGCCTGGTGTTCGATGCCGGCAGTGCCCGGGACGGTGATGCAGCGGGTGTCACCTCGTTCACCAACAGTCTGCTGAGCGAGGGAGCCGGCGAGTGGAGCGCATATCAGATCGCCGAACGCCTGGAGAGTGTGGGTGCACAGCTCGAGA
The DNA here is from genome assembly GCA_040793985.1 of Candidatus Thiodiazotropha sp. Lineage (GTDB taxonomy): Bacteria > Pseudomonadota > Gammaproteobacteria > Chromatiales > Chromatiaceae > Thiodiazotropha. The sequence goes on from JBFNJI010000003.1 coordinate 511,613, forward strand.
CCGGATCGCTCAGGGACATGGCCTGGGTGGCGGTACGTTCGCTGACCCAGCCCAAGGCACTCGCCACCAGCCTCGAGACGTTGGCAGCGGTGGTCGCCAAGCCCAGCTTTAACGCGGAGGATATAGAGCGCCAGCGCCAAGCCATACTCGCCGGGCTGGTACAGGATCAACAGTCACCGGGTAGCCTGGGTAAAAAACGACTCTACAAACTGGTCTACGGCGATCATCCCTACGCCGGTGATCCCGATGGGAGCATCGAGTCGGTGAAGGCGATAACCCGCGAGCAGCTGATTGCCACCCACAAGCGCCTCTATGTGGCAAAGAATGCCCAGGTCGCCATTGTCGGTGCGGTCACCAGGGGCGAGGCTGAAGCGATCGCCAAGCAGGTAACCGCTGGACTCATACCCGGTGAAAAGGTACCGAATCTGCCGCCGGTGGCCCCATTGCAGGCGGCAGTCGATGAACAGATCTCCTTCCCTTCGACCCAGTCACATCTCTATATTGGGCAACCGGGGATGCGACGGGGCGATCCCGACTATTTTCCCCTCTATGTGGGCAACCATATCCTCGGCGGCAGTGGTCTGGTCTCGATTCTCAGCAACGAGGTGCGTGAAAAGCGCGGTTTGAGTTACAGTGTCTATAGCTTCTTCCTGCCGATGCGCCAGATCGGGCTCTTCCAGATGGGGCTGCAGACCAAGAACGACCAGGCCGGAGAGGCGCTGCTTGTGGTGAAGAACACCCTTGACCGTTTCATCCGGGAGGGGCCTACGGAAGAGGAGCTGAATGCGGCGAAGCAGAACATAACCGGCGGTTTTCCTCTGCGTATCGCATCCAATGGCAAAATCGTCGAATACCTGGCGGTCATCGGCTTTTATGATCTGCCCCTCGACTATCTGGATAAATTCACGGCTAGAGTTACCGCGGTGAGCCGCGAGCAGATCAAGGACGCCTTTCTGCGACGCATCGACCCGGAGCGTCTCGTCAGGGTGCAGGTTGGGCGTACCGCGCCCCTGGCTCAAGTCTCCAGGGAATCAGACGCTGATAGCAACGATAGGGATTGATCGCCAACCGATAGATCGAGAGAAGGTTTCTGAGCAATGTCCAGTCAGGCTGCTTGCCAAGTAAGAATAATCGGCGGAAGACACCGCGGGCGCCGCCTCCATTTTCCTGAACTACCGGGATTGAGACCGACGGGAGACCGTATCCGCGAGACCCTGTTCAACTGGCTGCAACCCTATATCGAGGGCGCGCGCTGTCTCGATCTGTTTGCCGGCAGCGGCGCATTGGGGCTGGAAGCCGCATCCCGCGGCGCGGCCCAGGTGGTGATGCTCGATACCGCGATGGCGGTAATCAGGCAGTTGGCCGAGAACAAGCGCCAACTCGAACTTGACCAAGTCCAGATAGTGCGCGCGGATGCGCTGCAATGGTTGGAGCAGGGGGCGATGCCCTTCGATGTCGTGTTTCTGGATCCGCCGTTCGTCGATAATCTGCTGCAGCCGCTCTGCCAACGCTTGAGCATGGGTTGGTTGGCGGATGGTGCCCATATCTACTGGGAAGATGCGGCACCGCGCAACACGCCATCCCTGCCAGAGGGATGGGAAATGCAAAAGCAGAAAACAGCGGGTCAGGTACACTATGGCCTGGCCTGCGCTTCGCTGCCCGGCTGATAATTATCATTCATTGGTCGGGTTTCTGGTACTATTATGCCTTTTACCGATTCCGTGAGCATATGATAACTGCCGTCTATCCCGGAACCTTCGATCCGATCACTAACGGTCACAGTGACCTGGTCAGAAGGGCTTCCAAGCTTTTCGATCACATCATCTTGGCCATCGCCAAGAACAGTGGCAAGAATCCGGCATTTGACCTGGAGCAGCGGCGGAGGCTGGTGGAAAACGTATTGTGCAAAGTTGAGAATGTCGAGATTCGAATCTTCGACAACCTGCTGGTCGACTTCGTACAGGAGTGCAATGCAAACGTGATATTGCGTGGACTGCGCGCGGTATCGGACTTCGAGTATGAGTTTCAACTGGCAGGTATGAATCGCCGCTTGGCGCCGGATATCGAGACCCTGTTTCTTACCCCGGCGGAACAATTTGCCTTCATCTCTTCAGGGTTGGTCAGAGAGATCGCCTCCCTGGGCGGTGATGTGTCGGAGTTTGTCCACCCAGAGGTTCAAGCGGCTCTGAGCAAACGCTTCAGTTAATCAGGTATCCCTGGGTGACGCAGGGTTAAATGCATCAATTTTCGATGTCAAACTCACGGTTAAACAACAGATTTCTAATTATGCGATTTTGTAGGAGAGAAAAATATGGCGCTTATAATCACTGACGAGTGCATCAATTGTGATGTCTGTGAGCCTGAATGCCCCAACGGTGCCATCACCCAGGGTGATGAAATCTATGAAATTGAAGCCGATCTGTGTACCGAGTGTGTCGGCCACTACGATACCTCGCAGTGCGTGGAGGTATGTCCGGTGGACTGTATTCCAAAGGATCCCGATCATGAGGAGAGCTACGAGGAGTTGTACACCAAATATCTCAAGATCACCGGTGAATCTGAATAGAGCGTCAATGCGAATAGTGCACATTGAAAAGGCTCCCTTGTGGAGCCTTATTTTTCTCTTCCTCTTCTCCTTTCAGTCGGCTGCGGCCGAGAAGCCTGGAGCAGCCGCCATTGCCAGCGCGCATCCTTTGGCGACAGCAGCGGGTCATCAACTCTTGAGTGCCGGGGGTAATGCCTTCGATGCAGCGGTGGCCGTGAGTGCGGTATTGGCAGTCGTGGAACCCTACGGTTCAGGCATCGGAGGTGGCGGATTCTGGCTGTTGCATAGAGCCAGTGACGGATTTGAAACCATGCTGGACGGTCGTGAAAGGGCCCCCCTTGCCGCCCATCGCGATCTCTATCTGGACCAGCAGGGAAAGGTCATTCCCAGGCGCTCCATCGACGGCGCCCTCGCTGCCGCCATACCCGGGGAGCCCGCGGCTCTGGTCCATCTCGCGCGTCACTATGGACGGCTGCCGCTCGGCGAGTCGTTGCAGCCGGCGATCCGCCTGGCGCGGGACGGGTTTGAGGTCGACAGCCACTATCGCAGGCTGGCTGGCTGGCGACTCGCGGCCTTGCAGGCCCATCCCGCTTCCGCTGAACAGTTCCTCGACCGGGGCGAGGTGCCGGCAGAGGGCTTTATTGTCAAGCAGCCTGCATTGGCAGAGACCCTGGAAAAGATTGCCCTGGAGGGCGCAGACGGATTTTACAAGGGAGAGGTTGCCCTGCGCCTGGTGGAGGGTGTGCGGGCGGCGGGCGGTATCTGGAGTCTCGAGGATCTGGCCAACTACCGGGTAGTGGAACGACAGCCCATTGTCGGAAACTATCAGGGCTTGAAAATCACCAGCGCGGCACCCCCCTCATCCGGGGGGATCGCGTTGATGACCATGCTGAACATCCTCCAGGGTTTTAACCTGGCCGCACAGAGCGATACCCAGCGTACCCACCTGCTGGTGGAGGCGATGCGTCGTGCCTACCGGGACCGGGCCGATTATCTGGGTGATCCCGACTATGTCGATATCCCCGTGGAGGCCTTGACCCATCCCTGGTATGCGGCTGGCCTGGCGCGGGATATTCAACTGCATCGTGCCAGCCCCAGCGTAGGCAATCTCAGCTCAGCGGAGGAGGGGCGGGATACCACTCACTTCTCCATTCTCGATGACGAGGGTAACCGGGTGGCGGCCACCTTGAGTATCAACTATCCGTTCGGATCGGGTTTCGTGGTGCCGGGAACCGGCGTCTTGCTCAACGATGAGATGGATGACTTTTCCGCCAGTCCGGGTGTGCCCAATGTCTACGGCTTGATCGGCGGCGAGGCAAATGCAATTGCCGGGGGCAAGCGCATGCTGTCAAGCATGACCCCCACATTTGTGGAGGACGAGCGGCGGGTGGCGATCCTGGGTACCCCGGGCGGCAGCAGAATCATAACCATGGTTTTGCTGGGTATATTACAGATGGCAGAAGGAGAGGAGCCGGCAAATTGGGTGGAAAAGGCCCGCTTTCACCATCAATACCTCCCCGATGAAATCCAATTCGAACCGGGCGCATTCAACGACTCCATGCAGCAGCAATTGAGTGCAATGGGACACAATCTTAAGCCGCTTGAACGGGGATATGGAAACATGCAGGCGGTGTTATGGGACAGGGAACAGAATCAAGTGAAGGCTGCATCCGATCCACGGGGCTTGGGGTCAGCGCGGGTGATTGAGGCGAGTTCTGTGGCTATGGAGTGAATCGTTCGAGAACTTAGGGGTAAAAATTGCAAAAAGTTCTTAATTTTGGAATCTTGCCATTGAATTTGTTTGAATTTTAGCTCAAGCTTTCGTGCCAGATGCTGCAACTCCTGCAACCTGGTTTCTTGAATGCTGCTAGTTGGGAGTAAACAGCAGCCGCTGTCATAACGGGGTTGGTGGTGTAGCTGGCCTGTATGACAGGGAAAGGACTGTTTGTTACCTGGTCCTTGGGGAGGAGTCCCAAATAGGCCATGACATGCAGTGCATTTCTAGGGTCTATTTGGGAAGCTCTGTATCAGCACGACCAGGTAGAAGGGGTGTGTAGCGCAAGCCACACAATGTAATAATTAATTCGTAGAGAGATCGAGAGTAATTATGAAAACCACCATGATGAAAACTGCCGCAATGATTCTCACTGTTGGCTTATTCGCGGGTTGTGCAACCAACAGCGGTCTGCAGGAGGACGTCGCCAATGCTCAGGCTGCTGCCGACGCTGCCATGAAGGCTGCCAAAGAGGCCCAACTCGACGCTGCCACCGCGCAGGGTACCGCTGACGCTGCACTGAAGGCCGCCAACTCGGCCAAAGACGCCGCAGAGGCTTGTAGTGAGCGCTGTGGTCGCATGTCTGAGAAGGCAATGGCTAAATAAGCCGACAGTTTCCAGACCTAAAAAAAACGAAAACCCCGGTATGGGAGTCCCTGCCGGGGTTTTTTATTGGGCGCTCGATAAACGGGTTAATGGTTGCCGTCTGCCACAGCCTTTCCCTGCCACAGAAAGAGGGGCATGGGTATTCCTGTCTTCTGTTCGATGATGGTGTAGAGCTGATCCCAGTCAGGACGACGCTCATCCTCTTCCAGTTTGCCGATCACGGCATCCACCAACTCGGTATAGTTGTGACCTCGTTGCTCGACGTATTCAGCCAACGGCGGGTGCACCTGTACAAACAGCTCCCCCTTCAGCCAGCCGGCCTTGAAGGGTTTGTCGATAATCCTCACCGGGACACCGATTTCGACCTCTTCGAAAAAGCGTTCCACATTTTCAGGGTAGAGGCGGATACAGCCGTGGCTGACGCGCATGCCGACGCCATAGGGCTTATTGGTGCCGTGTAGCAGATAGCCGTTCATACCGAGGTAGATGGCTCGATTGCCCAATGGATTTTCCGGTCCCGGTGGCACCACGGGTGGCAGCGGATCGCCTTCCGCCTCATGCTCCTCGAGGATTGACTTGGGAACGGTCCAGCTCGGATCCCTCTTCTTGCCAATGATGTGTGTCTCTCCCGTGGGTGTGCTCCAACCCTCTCGTCCTATCCCGATCGGATAGGTGATCACCACGGGGCGGTCATCGGGGTAATAGTAGAGGCGAAGTTCAGCCAGGTTGATGACTACGCCCTTACGCGGTCCCGGCGGCAGTACATACTGCTGGGGTATCACCACCTCCGATCCCTCCCCTGGCAGCCAGGGATCGACATCGGGATTGGCCGCGACCATTTGACGATAGCCGATATCATAGATGCGTGCGATGTCGGAGAAGGTCTCCTCGTAGCGGGTGGTCAGGGTGAATATCCGCCCCACCACATCTTCACCCTCAGGCGGCAGATCAAGGGTGACGGCCCGGGCCAACCCCGTTGAACAGATAACAAGTAACAGTGTTGATATAAAATTCAATGGCATAACAGTAATAGTGTACCTGAGGATCACACATTTTAGATGAGAATTGAGGGGCAGATCGGGTTTTGAATTGTCATGGATTGTGATTTTCGCGGCAGAGTTCCAGGAATCCACCCAGGTTTTGACTTCTAAAGAAATGGTTTTCAGGGTCGATAGCCATATTGATAATGTTTTTTTCTTTAAAGATCAAATACCTCTGTTAAATAGGTCTGGGACTGACAACACTACTTTGCTCAGCGACGGAAAGGCTTAGGCATGCGACGAATTGCATTGATCAATCAAAAAGGTGGCGTTGGGAAAACCACGATAACCACTAATTTGGGACATGCATTGGCGCTGGCGGGTCACCGGGTAACAGTGATCGATCTCGATCCTCAAGGTCAGCTGTCATCCAGTTACGGGATCTTCCGCGCCCCGTCAAAGGGAATAGATGAGGTAATGCTAAACGCCGCTGAGCCAGGATCCGTGAAACAGGGGATCAGGGACATGCTGACACTGATTCCCGCGGGTAACCGTCTGCAAGAGGTAGAATACCTGCATGATGGCGGCGCATCGAGGGCCCGGCTGTTAAGTGATGCGCTGGAGGGGAGATTGGAAGGTCAGTCATTTGTTCTTTACGATTGCCCCCCATCATCTGGATTGCTGGTGGCGAACGCCATATTTGCCGCCGATGAGGCACTGATCCCTGTGAGTGGAGACCATATGTCGTTGAATGGTTTGGCCAAAATGATGCTTACCATCAAAAAGTTCGAGCCCTACCTGAAACAGCCGCTACGCAAGTGGATTGCCTTGAATCGGTTCTATCCCCGCAGGCGTCTCTCCAAGGAGGTAGCCGATAAACTGGGAACACATTTTCCCGAGCATCTGATCAAGGCCCAGATCCGGGAATCGGCGGTTATCGCCGAATGTCCGGGTGTCGGGCGCACCATTTTCGAATACCGCCCGGGCAGTCGGTCGGCCACGGAGTTTGAGGCGCTTGCGGCGGAGTTGCTGAAACGCGGTCCGGGGTAAAGCTTGGCAGGGTTGTGACGCTATTTAGAGCATGCGAACTTACAATAAGGGGGCATTATGTCCATAGCCACAGAACTTTCACCCGATGAAAAGAGTGTCACCATTCAGATCTCCGGGCGTTTCGATTTTTCCGTCCACCAGGAGTTCATGCAGGCCTATAAGGCCTTCGCCAAAGGTGAAATGCGCTTTGTAGTCGACCTCAGTGAAGCAGACTATCTCGACAGCTCCGCGATGGGTATGCTGTTGCAGCTGCGCGAACATAGCGCCAAGGCTGCAGACGGCGTAATTCTGAAGAACGGCAATGAGTCGGTGCAGGATGTGCTGCGGATAGCCAATTTCGGTAAATTATTCACCATTCAGTAGCAAGGAATGCTCGAGCAGGTCAGTAAATCAGAGAGGTTAGTGCCAGTAGAGCGGATCCATCTCTTTCAATCCTGTCACTTTAGGACTGCACAACGGACCGCCTTTCCGGTATGCTTGCCCCTTTTTTCCAGGGGTCGCTTCAGATGGGTTTCAAATGCGGTATCGTGGGCCTGCCGAATGTCGGTAAATCAACGTTATTCAATGCCTTGACCAAGGCGACGATCGCTGCGGAAAACTACCCCTTCTGTACCATCGATCCCAATGTCGGTGTGGTACCCCTGCCCGATCCCCGCCTCGATGTGATCGCAGCGATCGTCAAACCCCAGGCGGTGATCCCTACCAGCATGCAGTTTGTCGATATCGCCGGACTGGTCGCCGGCGCCTCCAAGGGGGAGGGGTTGGGCAACAAGTTCCTCGCCAATATCCGTGAGACCGACGCCATTGCCCAGGTTGTACGCTGTTTTGAGGATAATGATGTGGTCCACGTCGCCGGCCGTGTCGATCCTGCGGGTGATGTGGAGGTAATCAATACCGAACTCAGTCTGGCGGATCTGGAGTCGGTGGAGAAGGGTTTGGAAAAGAGCGTCCGTCAGGCCAAGACAGGTGATAAGAAGGTCCTGGCGCGCAAGGCATTGCTGGAACGGGTGCGGGATCATCTGGACGGTGCCAGGCCGGTTCGCAGTATGACGTTGAGCGAGGATGAGCAGGTTGAGCTGCGCGATCTCTTTCTATTGACGGTCAAACCGGTGCTCTACATCGCCAACGTGGCCGAGGATGGTTTCGAGAACAATCCCCATCTGGATGCGCTTCGCGCAATGGCAGCCGCGGAGGGGGCCGAGGTGGTGCCTGTTTGTGCCGCCATCGAGGCGGAGATAGTGGAGTTGGACGAAGATGAGCGGGGTGAGTTCCTCGCGGACATGGGATTGGAGGAGCCGGGTTTGAATCGGGTGGTCAGGGCAGGCTACAAGCTGCTGGGCCTCGAGACCTACTTTACCGCGGGCGAGAAGGAGGTCCGAGCCTGGACCGTTCCAGTGAATGCCACGGCACCTCAGGCGGCCGGCGTGATCCACACCGATTTCGAACGCGGCTTCATCCGCGCCGAGGTAGTTGCCTATGACGATTTTGTCGACTTTAAGGGGGAGCAGGGGGCGCGGGAAGCGGGTAAGTTACGCTCCGAGGGCAAGGAGTATGTGGTCAAGGATGGCGATGTCATCCATTTCAGATTTAACGTCTGATGTTGACAGCTTGGTATGGCAACAGTATATTCCACGCCCTTCATGACAGCTTCTGGCAAGGTAGCTCAGTTGGTTAGAGCACAGCACTCATAATGCTGGGGTCGGCAGTTCGAATCTGCCCCTTGCTACCATAGAAAAAAGGCCTGACTTGTGTCAGGCCTTTTCGTTTTCCACGGTTTCCGACTGGTCCTGTTTTCGCCTCAACGACGGCAGGCTTTGTCCCACACAAGCTGGATCTGGGTGCTGCGCCTGATTTCGGTCAGTCTCCGGCCGAACTCCTGGATATTGTCGTCCAGCAGGGTGGTCAGATCGAATTTGGCCTCGCGGGCACTTTCCAGCTCCCTGCGTTTCTCTCTCAGCTTGGCGAGGGCGCGGTGCCTACGGCCATCTTCGAGATAGTAGATATTCGAACCGATGGCGTGTTTACTATGCCTCAGCTGCCTGCTGAGCAACAGGATCTCCCTGTCGATTTGATGGATCTCATCACCGATGTTCTGTAGTACTTCCAACTGCTCTTCCCAGATCGAGAAGAGATTATCCACGCCTTCTTCAACCCAGTTTTGGATCTCCTGCAGGTGTTGTTCCTTTAGCATCTGCAGGATATTGATGGAATCGGGCATGGAGACAATATGCTGGTATATGTCGAACCAGCTCTCTTCCCGGTAGTTGAACAGCTTGTCCATGTAGTGCAGCATCAGGGCGATGGATTCACTGTAGTCATAACCTGTGTAGTTTTGACTGATGGTATTCATGATATCGGCGTAGTTCACCGCGGTTCCGGTGAACGCCCTGTCATCCTCCACCTGTACGCCTTTTGCGTAGATGGCGGTCAGGCGGTTGAGCATGCGCATATAACCGTCGCCCTTCAACTGGCTCTTCTCTGAGCGGATGAATCCGGTGATCTCGGTCAGCAGCTGGCTCAACTGTTCGATATCGATCTGGGCATCCTTTTTTGCAAGTGTCGATTCCAGATGATCGAAGTACTGCTTGATTATGTGGCAGGACTCATCCTGAGCCATTTCAGGGAGGCCCTCAACACTCTCGATCCTGAAGGGATTGCCCTCACGATCTAGTGGATCTGCCTGTTTGTTTCCCTGGTATTGACTGTTCATCTGTAACCTGAGCACGAATAACGTTCAATTTGTCATTTAAATTATATTAACAATTTCTTATATATCAAGTAAATCTGTCACTAAAATACCATCAAACCTGTGGTATTTGTATTTATATCGGCTTTTATATCAATAACTTGAGATTACCTTCAATTGAGAATGGGCTTCTAACTGCTTGAAAAAAATAAGATAAGTATTTTTTTACAAATTAACATAGAATGCAGGATTTGATCGGGCACCTGTGAGCGTTGCCTTGTACTAAAAATGAGGGGAAACCATGGTGGGTGGTAATTACAAAAGAAAGGTTGGGTTGCTGGCAGCCTTGTGGATGGTGCCAGGCCTCTGTCTGGCGGAGGAAGCAACCCTGAATGGGGCCAACACCGGCTGGATCATGGCCTCAACCGCCCTGGTACTGTTCATGACCTTACCCGGTCTGGCAATGTTCTACGGCGGTCTGGTTCGTACCAAGAATGTTCTCTCAGTGTTGATGCAGTGCTTCTCCATTGCGGGCATGGTTTCCATCTTGTGGCTGATTGCCGGTTACAGCCTGGCATTTGGTGAAGGTAACGCCTGGATCGGGGATTTCAGCAAGTTGCTGATGGCGGGTATCGGACGGGAGACCCTCTCCGGCGATATTCCGGAGTCCCTGTTCATGCTCTTCCAGATGACCTTTGCGATCATAACACCCGCACTGATCGTCGGCGGTTTTGCCGAGCGTATGCGTTTCTCCTCGATGATGCTGTTCAGTGCCATCTGGCTATTCGTCGTCTATGTGCCGATTACCCATTGGGTCTGGGGCGGGGGCTGGTTGGGCAACATGGGTCTCTACGATTTTGCAGGCGGCACCGTGGTGCATATCACCGCGGGTGTGGCAGCCCTGGTGGCTGCAATGGTGATGGGTCCCCGCCGTGGATTCGGCACCGCCTCCATGATGCCGCATAACATGACCATGACCATTGCCGGTGCCGGTATGCTCTGGGTCGGGTGGTTCGGTTTCAACGGCGGTAGTGCTTTGGCTGCTGACGGCAATGCCGCCATGGCGATGCTGGTGACGCACATCTCCGCCGCAACAGGCGCCATGACCTGGATGGTGCGTGAGTGGATCAAGTTCGGCAAGCCCAGTGCCTTGGGCGCGGTAACCGGTATGGTGGCAGGCCTGGGTACGATTACCCCCGCATCCGGATTCGTCGGTCCGGCAGGAGCGCTGGTGATTGGCCTGCTCGCAGGGGCTATCTGCTTTTCCGCCACCAACTACCTGAAGCATGTGTTGAAGATCGACGACTCCCTCGATGTCTTTCCTGTCCACGGCGTCGGCGGCATACTCGGCACCCTGCTTGCGGGCGTCTTCTCCTCAACCTCATTGGGCGTCTTTTCCGGTTACGGGTTCGCTGAAGGGATCGACAGCATGGGTGGCCAGTTCTTTGTACAGACTGTCGGTGTCGTGGTAACGGTCCTCTTTACTGCAGTGGCAACCTTCGCGATCTTGAAACTGGTTGATGCCCTGTTGGGATTGAGAGTCAACAAGGAACAGGAGATCGAAGGCCTGGATATAGTGCTCCACGAAGAGCGAGGTTATAACGAGATCGGCTGATCAGGCGGCATCCTCCGCCTGGTGCTTGTTTCCCGGGGATTTGCTTCCGCCATGCGCTCGCGGGGCAGGCCCATCGTCCCCTCGCTGTCGATGTGAAGCGCTGGCGTCGGCCTGCGAGGCCGGTTGTTTGAGGATGGTATTAGCGGGGAGTGGCCGGACTGCGTCTGTAACTGGCCAGCGCACTCTCTGTCTCGAATATCGCCACCTCGACCACTGGAAATCCTCCCGCCTCGACATGGTCGTAGATCAGCCGGGCGATATTCTCTGCGGTGGGATTGCTATCCATGATATAGACCGACTCGTTCGCCTGCTGCAGTAACGGCAATACCGGATCGTCGCGATGCAACAACATATTGTGGTCTAGGGTCTCGTCGATCCAGTGTTTCACATAGTCACCGATATCGGAAAAATCGCATACCATGCCCATGGGGTCGAGCCGGTCTGTTTCGAGGCGGATCACGGCCTTGGCATTGTGACCGTGGAGATGGCGGCACTTCCCCTGGTGATTCAGTAACCTGTGACCATAACAGAAGTGGATCTCTTTGCTGACTGCGTACATGTCGTGAACTGTCTCTTGGAGGCCTGAAAACACACCTCTGCCGGGGCTGGTTTGCAGCTGCTGCAACCTCGTCGGATTTCGCTCAAACAGGCCCTGACAGAAGGGGCCAGTATAAGGCCAGGTTTGACGGGCTGCCAGTCGTTGTAAAGGAATCGAATTCAATGCCGCTATAGCGAATGTGGAATTTGGGGCCTACCGCTATGGATGAAGAGCAGGAAAAGATCGAATTCGAAGACGAAGAGGTCGATATTGTGTTCGCGGCAAGAGAGGCCGTTGAGCATCTTCGACGTATCACACGCGACTTTCCCCACCTTGCAACCCAACCGGTCCGCGTGGCGTTGGATACCTGGGATGAAGGGATGTTTCGCAAGGGGGAGCTGGTACTTTTGCAGAAACAGCGCGCCAAGGCCGAGCGCGATGCAATGGAGCAACGCGCCATCGAGATTATAGAAGTCAGCCAGGTCGATGATGCACTCGATATGGTCAACAGGGAGTTTTCGAAGGAGATAGACTATTTTGCCCTGATCGATTTGGTCGGCAAGGAGCGCTATATTGCCGCACTTACCCGGGAGGCGGTCGAGCTGAAGTTCAATTCGATCTCCCCGGAGCAGGCAGCCGAGCTCTGGAACAGCCTGGGTAAACCCACTCTCGGTGGTGAACGCTGGAACGCGACGGGTGTCTCCCTGTTGATGAAGGGCGCTTAGGCTGATCTACCCGGCATGGTTCCGGGCGCTATTCAGATAACAGCTGGTATAGAGGTGACGCTCTGTCACCAAGTAGCGGCCGTGGAAAGCTAATTCCTGTGGAAACTCCACTTTGCATACCGCAGTTGGCTTGAATCGAAACTGCCCGCTTGAAGGATCGATTTCCAAGTCAACAGATTGAAAACCGAAGAAGCGTTCGATCAAGGGGTGGTAACACTTGTAGAGACTCTCCTTGGCGCTGAAAATCAACCTTCGTGGCAACTCCGGGTGTCGCTCCATGAACTGCCTCTCCCGATCCGTGTCTATATAGCGTGCAATCCCTGGCGACAGCGGCTTCAGCGGTTCGACATCGATGCCAAGGCTGACCAGGTCGTCTTCCACCACGCAGGCGGCGACACAGCTGTCATCGCAGTGACTAATGCTGCCAAGAAAGCCGCTTGGCCAGATTGGTTTACGGTTTTCATTGCGTAGCAGCGGTCCTGGCGGGGCATCGAGCTGCTTCAGGGCGGTGTGGGCCGCATTACGGCCGGCACGAAACTCTCGTTGGCGTTTTTTAACGCTGCCTTCAATCAGCCTCTCCTCTTCGCTGCACAGAGGCGTCTTCCACATCTCATCAGTGGCATTGACTAATACTACCTGGGAGGGGAAGAGCGGGGAGAGGTCCATAACCGAAGGGTGGCACCAACTTTATTTTACTGAGCCTCAATTGTATCACCGTCGACTGATTTCAATCTTATTTTTCACTGATTAATCCTCTGTCACATAGACAGTGGAAATTATTCCTTGACCTTGCAGCCTTGAGCATGCATTCTCATCTCCATGAACGACATCCACCAGGCAATGATGATCAACAAGCGCCGCCGTCTACCCGTATGGGCAGTCGCCTGTTCATCTGCGCCCGGGAGTGTTATGCGAAGTTAGCAAACCAGCAACAGAATTTTTTTTACAAGGCCGCAGATGACAACATCATCTGCGGCCTTTTGCGTTATAGGAGGTAAATAAAATGTCCGTGCCGGCCGCCTATCTTGGGATCGTGCTGATTTGGGGAACCACGCCACTCGCCATCAAATGGAGCGGCGAAGGTGTTGGCTATCTGTTCGGCGTCACCGGTCGCATGGTGATCGGCGTCGTCCTGGCACTGCTTGTGCTGCGCCTGATCAGGCAACCCCTGGTGTGGCACAAACGAGCACGACACACCTATATGGCAGCGGGCATGGGGATCTTCATCGCCATGACAGCGGTCTATTGGGCATCCCAGTTCATCCCCTCGGGATGGATTTCGGTGATTTTCGGCCTCTCACCTATCTTTACCGGTCTGATGGCGCGTGTCTGGCTGCAGGAGCCTGGTCTCGACCTGCAACGTTTTCTCGCGGTGTTGATTGCGCTGGTAGGTTTGACGACTATCTTTTCCGTGGGTATGGAGCTCGGCGAGGCTTTTGTCCTTGGGCTGATCGGTGTCCTGATATCGGTGATCACTCACGCCGCAAGCGCGGTGTGGGTCAAGCGTATCGATGCCCAGTTACATGGACTGGTGGTGACCGCTGGAGGATTGCTCGTGGCGGTACCGCTGTTTCTCTTGAGCTGGTTACTGCAGGGAGAGAGTTGGCCGCCGCTTATTGAGCAACGAGCCCTTGCCTCGATTATCTATCTCGGCGTCGTTGGATCGGTGCTTGGATTTGCCCTCTATTTCTACGTCCTGCGTCATGTGGAGACCACCAAGGTTGCACTAATAACATTGGTTACGCCGGTTATCGCGTTGTTGGCCGGAAAATGGCTGAATGCAGAAGTGGTTGATGCAAAGGTATGGGCAGGCACTGCATTGATAATGCTGGGCCTCGCCGGATTTGAATTGGGTGGTCGAATTCGCACTCAATTGCGTTCGAGCAATGCCAGCGAAAGTGTCGGCCAATAGGTGATAATCAATACCGCGCCAAAGAGGATGAAAAACCAGGGAAGGGTGGCGCGGTATATTTCAGCGATCGGTTTGTCGAAGCGGTAACTGGCTATGAACAGATTCATACCTACCGGTGGAGTGAAATAGCCGATCTGCATATTCGCCAGAAATATTATCCCGAGATGGACCGGATCGATCCCGTACCGTACGGCCACCGGAAGCAGCAGCGGCACCATCAGTACCAAGGCGGAGAAGATGTCGAGCATAGTCCCGAGCAGGAGAAGAAAGATGTTAAGCAGGATCAGGAAGGTGAGGGGTTCTGCTACACGCTCATGCAGCCAATCGAAGAGTCGACTTGGAACTTCAGCATCGATGAGATAGTTGGTGGATGCCATCGACAGGCCGAGAATGATCAGAATCCCGCCCACCAGCAACATCGCTTCACGCATCACCCTGGGAAGTTGTTTCAGGGGTATCTCCCGGTAGATGAAGACTTCGACGATAAACACATAGATGGCGGTGACGGCTGCTGCTTCCGAGAGTGCGAAGTAACCGCTGTAGATTCCACCCAACAGGATAATCGGCAGGGGTATCTCCCAGGCAGCGGCGCGGATTGCCGCCCTGGCTTCACTCAGGGTGAATGCCTTCAGCGGCAGGTCCCTGCCGGACCAGAGTCCCCAGGCGAGCAGTACCAGCAACATCAGCAGACCGGGCAGAATACCTGCGAGAAACATGTCGTCGACGCTGATCGGACCGCCTATGCCCAACTGCTGCGCCACTACCGCATAGAGGATCAGGGGCAGGGCCGGTGCAAACAGCAGTCCCAGGCTACCGGAGGTGGTCACCAGTCCGAGGCTGAAGTTTTTTCTGTAACCCGCTTCACGAAGCGCGGGGTAGAGTAGGGCACCCAGGGCCACGATGGTGACACCGGATGCACCGGTGAATGCGGTGAACAGTGCGCAGGCGATCAAGGCGACAAAGGCCATGCCGCCGGGTACCCAGCCAAGCAGCGCCTCGGTGAGTCTGACCAGGCGGTGGGGAGCGCCACTTTCACTCAGCAGGTAACCGGCAAAGGTAAAGAGCGGGATCGCCAGGAGCACCGGCATCTCCGCGAGACGGAAGAACTCGATGACCACTACCGACAGATCGATGTCGGATTGATAGAAGCCCCAGAGTGCGCTCGCGCCGATAATCGCGAAAAGGGGGGCACCGCAAAGTGCCAGTAGAATCAACAACAGTGCTATGATCATCCGCCATCCCTTTGCGACAGCTGCAGGGCGAGGTTGAAGAGAAAGCGCAGGGTCATCACCCCAAAGCCTATCGGAATGATGATCTCACCCAGCCAGGCAGGAATCGCGGCAAACAGGGTGGCGCCGTCTTGCCACTCCGCATGGACGAAGCGCACCGCGTGCCAGGTGATAATGGCACATACAACAGCGCTGAAAAGGTTGTTGACCGTTGCGAGGATCGACTGGCTGCGCTGCGACAACCTGTGGGAGAGAATATCGATGCGGATGTGTCGGTTCTCCCTGGTAGCGGCGATAGCACCTAAAAGCGCCAGCCACAATACCATGATGCGCAAGGTTGGATCGGCCCAGATCAGGCCGCTGTCAAAGAGGTTGCGCAACAGGATTTGACTCCCCGCTAGCAGGATCGTGGCGCTAAGCAGGAGTACTATGAGACTATCCTCGAAAAACAGGATCAACTGCTTGATACGCTTCAATGTGATTAACATGGTTCTCAGCTATGTGCAGATCACAAGATATGTATGGCGAGCCAGATACAGTGTGGCTGATGGCTCGTGGTTAATACCCTGTGAGGGGTATTTGCGGGAATCAGGATATTGTCACCTCGATGGAGTGTGATCTGACGATCATCCATCTCCAGCTTTGCGTTGCCTTGTAATACGCAAACCCATTCGTCATGGGGCTGTTGCGATGACTCTGTGATGGTGTCCGGCGGGCTGAGTATACGTTCGATGATGATATTTTCAGACTCCAATAGGGTCTCGAAGCTCTCCTTTTCAGTATCGGCCTTGTCTGGTTTGAAGAGATTTATACCGGTCATTTTGATTCATCGCGTATGAGTGGCCGGTACGGCAATTCGATCCAACGGTAGGCCCTTTCGCCTCCAGCCCGTGTGTGCGGACGGTCGATGGGTGATCCTGGTAGCTGCATGGGTATTGTGTTTCGTGCCGGCTGAGCCCTAAGTGTAGATCAAATATTCTGCTGCTGTTTGGACACTATCTAGTGCACGGCAGCTACCTCCCTCTGTTGTTGAATAAGTGTCTGCATCCTGCTGAGCATGGCTTTACTGAACAGTTTATCTTCGCTGAGTTTGATGAGGGTCGAGTTGGCGTGTTTCTCCCATGCCTGTTGTTGATCGGCGCTGGGATTGACAAACTCGATGCCCTGTTTTTGCAGTGCGGCCATGGCTTTTTCGTTATCCATGCGGTTCTGATGGTCGATCCTGTCAAAGGCGGCCCCCAGTATCTGTTTGACGATGGAGCGGTCTGATTGCTGCATCTTATTGAATGCTTTTTCCTTCAATACCAGGGTTGCATAGAGATAGGCCAGGGGTACCTGTGTCAGGTAGTTGACCCTGGTATGCCACTGCAAGGCAATGGCGCCGATAGGGGCGCTGGCGATGGTGTCGATGAGACCGGTTTGCAAGCCGGTGAGTACATCGGTCAGGGGCAGGGGAACCGGAGAGATACCCAGTGCTTGAAACATGCTTGCATTGATCTTGTCCCCTTCCGGGATCCAAATTTTCAATTCCTTCATGCTTTTTGTCGATTTAACCGGCTGGTTCGAGAGCAGATAGGCAAAGCCGCCTTCACTCAATCCAAAGCTGATGTAGCCCTCATTTTTCAGCCCGTCGATTATCAGCGGATCCATTACCCGGCGTACCGCGTCAACCTCACGCAGATTGCGAAACTGGAATGGCAGGGTATAGAGCTGTGCGTCTCTATAGATGTTACTCAGGCCACCACCGGTGATTGCGCCGCCGTGTAACTGGCCGACACGGATCTTGCGCAAGACGCTGTTGTCATTTCCCATCACGCCCCCCGGATAGAATTTGATCCTGACCCTGCCCTCGGTCTGCTGCTTTATCTGCTTCGCCGCGGCGCGCATCTCTTTCATCCAGCTTGTCCCGTCTGGAGCCAGGGTGGCTATTTTCAGGGTTGTGCTTGCCTGGCCGAGCGGACTCAGCAGAAGCAGGGACATGAGTGCGATGATCATGCGGAACATGGTGGAATCCTCAATGCGATTTGGACGTCTTGAACGAGTCCATCACTCAACATATCGATTTTACAGGGTTATTTATCGACAGATACACTCTAGTGTACGTCGTAAACCGGTATTCGGACGCAAAATCCTGGTCAATTACCTGTCTTCACGGGCATGGGGTTTGGGGCAATGCCGTCGGGCCTGAGAGCTAAAAATAGTCGTCCTCTAGCATCGTTCTGGCCTGCTGCTGGGCGATAATGTTACTCAGCGTGAGACCGGGTTTTACCGGATCTGCGTCGATAACTTCATTGAGCAGTCTGTCATGCAGGGTTTTATCAAAAACCAGGCGGGCATAGTGTCGAGCGAATTCCAGTTTTGCCAACAGGTCCTCTCCCGAGGAGTAGCCGATGGCCTGTTCGAAGTGATGCCGGCCAAGTTCCGGTTTCCCCCCCAGGGCGGGAGGGATCTGGCTCCTGATCACCCCCAGGTAGAGTTGAGCCCTGCCCCGCTCGTACCCGGGATCCAGGGATATAATATGTTGCAGCATGGCCTCGACCTTGGCGAGATCGGCAATGGCGTTCCAGTCGTCGCTGCGGGCCTCTATCCAGCCCGCCCAGCTGGTAGCGTAGAGATAGAACCCCTCCATATCCTCACTGCCTACCCCATGAACTGCCTCGATAAAGCGCTCGTAGGGCTCAGCGGCCAACTCGCAGATCGCAGACTGGCGTTGACACAATCCGCGGCTGGCGTGGTCCAGCGCCTTCTGGGTTAGACCCATTCTGCGCTGGTTATCTGTCACCAATCCCCCCGCATAGGCACTGTAGAGCCGTGCCCCGGCATACCGCAGGGCAGGATCATTGGGGCTCTCTTCGATGAGGGAGTCGAGCAGCAGCAGATAGGCGGGTGCCCCGTGCCTTACGATTTCCGGGTCCGTCTGGTTGAGCATCGCGCCGGAGAGATTGGCCGCAAGGCGGTCGGTGGCCATGGAGACGCAGCCGTGATGGGTGAAGCTGATGATTGCGCAGAGGATGAATAGTAAACCGGGTCGGCTGAAGGGGGGGGACATCTAACTCTCCATGAAAGTGATTATTGTCCACTGCAGGAGTCAATGCCCACCCGCTGATGAATCGCTATCTGCAGTTCATGCACCAGCCCGGGCATCGATCATGCCCGTGGATCAATCTACCGGCGGGCCTGGTGGCTCAGCGATGCTTTTTGCCGACCTGCTCCATATGGTGCAGCCAGTTGCTGAACACGGTACCGATGGAACCGCTGCCGCTGCGGCGTCCCTTGAAGGTATGGAAACAGCCCTCTTCCTCCTCTGAAAAACGGGCAGAGCCGATATTCAGCAACAGATACATCAAGAAGATATCGAGTACCAGCAGGGCAATCGCGATCGGTATATGAATGATGGCTTCTTGCTTCAACCAGCCGACAATCGGTGTATGGTAGGCGAGGACGACATAGAGGGTACCGAATAAGAGCGCTACAGCTAGCAGAGAAAAGAGATCTGCCAGACGTTCATGTTTCCGGGTATACCCTTTTAGACTTTTGCAGACAGACATGGGTAGCATCCAAACACATGTTGGGTAGAGTCTCCGAGATTAACCGGCAACCCGCATAATCTCAAGGGGATTTTTTGCACATTGGAATTTCTTTTTGAATTCAGTGACCTGGGGTGTGTATAGTGGGCCATCCATTGGGGGGCTTGGCGGTACGGAAGGCGAAACGCCGCGCGGGCGCCGGTCGATACTGGATAAATGCCAGCTAAGCTTTTGAGGTTTAACTGAAAACAAGAGGGGTGCAAGGGGTGGAGAGCGTCACTGTACTTATAGAAGAGTTAAACGGAATCGTCTGGGGTCCACTGATGTTGGTGTTGATCCTGGGCACGGGACTGTTCCTGATGATCGGGCTGAAGCTGATGCCCCTGGCGCGCCTCGGCTACGGTTTCCGTATGCTTTGGCGCGGACGCGAGGGGCTGGGCGAGGGTGAAATCAGCCCATTCAACGCCCTTATGACCTCGCTCTCTGCCACCATCGGCACCGGCAACATCGCCGGTGTGGCGACGGCGGTCGCCATCGGCGGTCCGGGGGCCATCTTCTGGATGTGGTGCACCGCGCTGGTCGGTATGGCCACCAAGTATGCCGAGGCCGTGCTGGCGGTACGCTATCGCGAGCTGGACGAAAACGGCAATCATGTGGGCGGCCCCATGTACTACATCAAGAACGGGCTGGATGCCAAATGGGCCTGGCTGGGTACGCTCTTCGCAATCTTCGGTGCCCTTGCGGGCTTCGGCATCGGCAACACGGTGCAGGCCAACTCGGTGGCCAACGCCCTGTCGGCCAACGAGGGATTGCAGATCGCGCCCTGGGTGACAGGCCTGGTGATGGCGATTCTGGCGGCCCTGGTATTGATCGGCGGTATCCGCCGCATCGCCGAGGTGGCCGGCAAGCTGGTGCCCTTCATGGCGGTGGCCTACCTGCTTTCCGGGATTGTGGTGCTGGTGATCTATGCCGGAGACCTACCCAATGCCCTGGCGTTGATCGTCAGCGAGGCCTTCACCCCCACCGCCGCCACGGGCGGGTTCGCCGGCGCGGCCGTCTGGCTAACCATCCAGTTCGGTGTGGCCAGGGGAATATTCTCCAACGAGGCGGGTCTCGGCAGCGCGCCCATCGCTCATGCTGCGGCGGCTACGGACAATCCGGTGCGTCAGGGTTCGGTGGCGATGCTCGGTACCTTCATCGATACCATAATTGTCTGCTCCATCACCGGCCTGGCTATCGTGGTGACCGGTGCCTGGACCAGCGGGGAGACCAGCTCGGCTCTCTCCTCGCTGGCGTTTGAAACCGCGCTGCCCGGGATCGGCAGTTACGTGGTCTCCCTGGGACTGGCGGTATTCGCCTTCACCACCATCCTCGGATGGAGCGTCTATGGCGAGCGTTGTGTCGAGTATCTGTTCGGGGTCCGTTCAATCACCCCCTTCCGGGTTGCCTGGATATTGATGATTCCGCTGGGCGCTGTGGCACAGGAGTTCCTCAATTTCGTCTGGCTGGTGGCGGATACGCTCAATGCCCTGATGGCGATTCCAAATCTGATCGCACTGCTGCTTTTGAGTCCGGTTGTGTTCGCCCTGACCAGGGAGTACTTCAGTCAGCGTGACTGATGATGATGGACAGCTGGCATCTGTCGTGCGCTCAGGCACAGCGGCAAGCGGATTCCTCTGTGCCGACGCTTTACCATGAGTGATCCCTATCTGCGGCGGGTCAAGTTCATTGTCGGTGGCCTGTTGCTGCTGCTGTTGGCCTGGACCTTTCTGCCGTTGCTCGAGCGCTGGATCATCGGTCTCACTTCCGAGCCTCGAATGGTCACCCCCCGGGGTGATCTGGCAGCGGACGAGAAGGCTACCGTGGAGATCTTTCAGCAGTCGAGTCCCTCTGTGGTCTACATCACCACCCTGCAGCGGGTACGCAATCCCTGGACCCGGGATATCTTCAGCCTGCCCCAGGGCACGGGTTCGGGTTTCATCTGGGACGACCTCGGCCATCTGGTGACCAATCACCATGTCATCGCCGAGGCCTCGGAGGCGAAAGTGCGGCTCAACGACGGGCGCAGTTATCGTGCGGTGTTGATCGGCAGCAGTCCCGATCACGACCTGGCGGTAATGCGCATCCGGGTGCCTTTCGACCGGCCTCCGCCGGTGCCCATCGGCAGCAGTGACAATCTCAAGGTTGGGCAGAAGGTTTTTGCCATAGGTAATCCCTTCGGCCTCGACTATACCCTGACCACCGGGGTGGTCTCGGCGCTCGACCGCTCCCTCTCCGAGGGGCGAGACGGGGTTGCCATCGACCACCTGATCCAGACCGACGCCGCGATCAATCCAGGCAACTCCGGCGGTCCCCTGCTCGACAGTGCCGGGCGGCTGATCGGGATCAATACCGCCATCTACAGCCCCTCGGGTTCCTACGCCGGAATCGGCTTTGCGGTACCGGTGGACACAGTAAACCGTGTGGTGCCGGAGCTGATCGCCAAAGGGCGTTATGTGAGACCCTCACTCGGGGTCTCGGTGGACGAGGAGATCAATCAGGTTATCCTGGAAAAGCTCAAGTTGGATGGGGTTCTGGTGTTGCATGTGGAGGTCGGATCAGCCGCTGAGCAGGCCGGTCTGCAGGGCACCTTTATCGATGTCAACGGCGATGTGGTACCGGGTGATGTCATCCAGGAGATCGACGATCGGGCGGTAACCACGGTCAACGAACTCTTGGGACGTCTCGATGATTTCAGTGTCGGTGACCAGATCAAGGTCAAGATCTGGCGCAATGGGGAAACGATTGAACTGAGCCTCGTACTGCAACGCAAGTGACGTCTCAGCAACGGCCTGTTGCCGAACTCAGACCTGTTTCGAGCCCCCCAGGCAGGGTGGAGAGTCGGTTGTCCTGCCTCCTCGATCAAACCAGTCTTCGGGGGTCAGGGTATGCAGCGCGATGGCGTGAACCCCGGCCTGCAGCTCTTCTGCCAACAGCTTGTTGACCTGGCGGTGGCGATTGATCAAGCGTTCGCCCTTGAAGGCGTCGCTGACCACCACAATCTTGAAATGGGATTCCGCGCCAGCGGGTACATCGTGCATGTGGCTTTCGTTAATCACTTCCAGATGCAGGGGAGTTAACGCGGTTTCAAGTTTCTGTTGAATCGACTCCTGGACGGTTGTCATTTCAATGCCTCCATTGCCATATGCTTCCAGTATATCCCCTCAGAGTTTCAGGATTTCACGCACAAATGGTATGGTCAGCCGCCGCTGGGCGGCAAGGGAGGCCTGATCGAGCCGCTCTATGAGCAGGGAGAGATAGTGGATATCCCTGGGTATGCGCTGCAACAGGAAGCTGGCAATCTCCACGCTCATGGTCAGACCCCTGCGTTCGGCGCTGCGAATCAGCAGTTCAAGTCGCTCCTCGTCGTTCAGTGGAAACAGCTGGTAACAGGGGCCCCAGGTCAGCCTCGAGGCGAGGTCGGGAAGCTTGATCGGCAGTTTCCCGGGGGGACGGTCGCTGGCGACGACCAGCCGCGAGCCCGCTTCCTGCAGCTGGTTGTAGAGGTTGAATATCGCCAACTCCCAATCCTGTTTACCCGCCAAAACCTCAAGATCGTCAATACAGACAAGGGAGAACGCCTCAAGTCCCTCCAACATCCCCGGCTGCAATCCATGTTCGGATTTGAATGGCAGGTAGGCAGGTTGCCCCTGCTCCTGCTGTGCCTGATGACAGCAGGCCTGGAGCAGGTGGCTCTTGCCGCTACCGGATACCCCCCATAGATAGATGAAGGGATCCGATTCGCCACGCAACCGCGACTCCGCCTCGCCGTTGCGACCGCTGATAAAGGCGGAAAAATCGACCCTTGGCCGGATGCTGAGACTGAGTGGCAGCTGAACCGACATGCGCGGTAACGGGATCAGGTGCCAAGGCGCTTCACGGTCTCAGCCATGCGCCTTCCCTGGGTTTTACAGATACGCGTCTCCTCCTCGCTCAAGGGCAGATTGCTCTCTCCGCCCGCCACATGGCTGGCGCCATAGGGTGTACCGCCACTTTTGGTGTGGAGCAGGGCGGTTTCACTATAGGGCACGCCCTGAATCAGCATGCCATGATGGAGCAGGGGGAGCATCATCGACAGCAGGGTGCTCTCCTGACCGCCGTGGAGGCTGGAGGTTGAGGTGAAAACCGATGCGGGTTTATCGATCAAGGCGCCGCTTACCCAGAGTTGGCTGGTGGTGTCGAGAAAGTACTTCATGGCCGCCGCCATGTTACCGAAACGGGTTGGGCTGCCCAGGATCAAGCCATCGCATTGGCGCAAATCGTCCTCACTGACATAGGGCGCGCCGCTCTCAGGGATGCTGTCTTCAGTGGCTTCGCAGCGGGGAGATATCCTGGGTACCGTGCGCAGTCTGGCGCTTACCCCCGGCACCTCTTCCACTCCCCGGGCGATAATGCGTGCCATCTCGGCGGTTGCGCCGTGGCGGCTGTAGTAAAGGATTAGCACTTCGGCCATTACCGGTACCTATGTTGGTGTCTTTGTCGTGAAACCTGGTTGCTAGAGAATCTCGAGGACTTTTTCAGGCGGTCTGCCGATTGCGGCCTTGCCGTTCTGAATGACGATCGGACGTTCTATCAGTTTCGGATTGGCGATCATCGCATCGATCAACTGGTCACGGGTCAGTTGCGGGTCGTCGAGTTGCAGCGCCTTATACTCCTTCTCCTTGGTCCGCATCAGCTCTCTCGGCTGCAGCCCGAGCATGTCGAGAATCCGCTCAAGGGTGGCCTTGTCCGGTGGTGTTTTCAGGTATTCGACCACGTCGGCTTCGATACCTTTATCCTGTAACAACTGCAGTGTCTGTCTCGATTTGCTGCAGCGTGGGTTGTGATAGATCTCGATACTCATGTTTGTTCTCCTCCGGCTGTTGTCGCAGGCAGGCCGTGGCGGATTGCCTCAAACTGCAATTGGCGTCATTGTATCCATACAGAGAGAATGGCTCCAGAATCACTTGTGTCGATTCGATAGTGTAAAAAACATGGATTTCAGTAATGAATCAGATAGCTGCCAACGATAGCGTTGTTTCGACCATAGGGCATGTAAAATCCTTCCTGCGATTGTGGATACACCATTTCAGCAAGGGTGGTGATATTCGGCATGTGGCCGCATTGACCTATACCACGCTGCTCTCACTGGTGCCACTGATGACTGTCGTGCTGGCGCTGTTCTCCATCTTCCCGGTCTCCGAACGTGTCGCTGAACAGATAGAGAATTTCCTGTTTCAGAACTTCGTTCCCGCAGCGGGCGAGGCGGTGCAACAGCATCTCAGAAACTTCAGCCAGAAGGCGGCGCGGCTCACCGGGGTGGGATTTCTATTCCTGGTCCTGGTGGCGCTGTTGCTGATGAGCAACATCGACAAGGCCTTCAACACCATATGGCATGTGCGGCGAAAGCGCTCGGCCCTGGCCAAATTCACGGTCTATTGGGCGATTCTTTCCCTGGGCCCGATATTGATCGTGATCAGTGTGGGTGTGACCTCCTATTTGGTGTCGATTCCCTTCTTTAATGACACTGAAACGGTGGTGCTTGTTCGGTCGAGGCTGCTCGGCATGATGCCAATTCTGATATCGGCGCTTGCATTCACCCTGCTCTATGCCCTGGTTCCCAACCGCTCGGTGATGTTGCGCCACGCACTGGCGGGAGGCGTGCTTGCGGCACTGCTGTTTGAGGCGAGCAAGCGGGGGTTCGCCCTCTATGTCACCACCTTTCCGACCTATGAAGCCATCTACGGGGCGCTTGCGGTAGTCCCCATTTTTCTCATCTGGCTCTATCTCTCCTGGTTGGTGACCCTGTTGGGTGCGGAGTTTACCTACTGTCTCGGTGTCTATCGATACGATTGGCAGGAGAGGCAGCGCCAAAGGGGGGACAGGTTCATTCTCGCCCTGGATATCATCGGGGTGTTGCGTGAAGCGCAACGCCAGGGTCTATCGACCACCTCGGACCAGCTCCAGTCACGGCTTGCCGACAGTTCCGAGGCACAACTTGAATCGATACTCCAATCGCTGCAACGGGGGCGTTTTGTGTTGTTTACGGATGAGAAGGGGTGGGTTCTGGCGCGGGATCTTCGGGAGGTCACATTGGCTGAGCTCTACGGCTCCGATGCCTATGTGCTGCCGGACGGGGATCGCCTGCTGGCGGTGTCCGATGAATTTCGCGCCTTGATCGATGAGGCGAACAACAGTCTGAAGGCGGTCATGCGTCGACCGCTCATCGAGTTGCTTTAGGGGCGATTGGATCTGTTTGAAGATCCCGGATCTATGCGTTCTTGATCCGGTAGCGCTCGAATTTCGCGGTTGTCTCGAGTAGCTGCAACGGTGTGATGCTGGGGGCGGGAATCATCTCCTCGACGCGATAATCCTGGCCGATTACGAAGAAGTTTTTCGGTACGATCAGAGAGCTGCGGTGGTTATGTCCCTGATCGATGAAGAGAGCGGGTCGATCCTTCACCTTATCATCCGATGACTTTGGCTGATTTGCCGAACGCAGGGTAATGGGTTCGATATTCCCGAGTATGAACTGGATGCCGATATCCATGAGGTTCTCTTCAGAACTCAATACCCGTTTCACAATCCCGAGTTTCCATTCGTTCTCCTTTCGTTGCTGGTGGCTGGAAAACAGCAACAGTTCCCCGACTAAGGGTATCTGACTGCTGTTTTTTGCAATCCGCAAGGCGACGCCGGAACGGCTCTGGTTGGTGCGCATGGCGGAAACTCTCTGGCCCCCCGTGGGTGCGCCCTCGCCCTGGATTCCACCAAGCTGAGTCATATCAATCTCATCATCCGCTGGCAGCGGTTTGATGCTGGAGCCTTTGAGATAGGAGTAGATGGAATCGACGCCAATCCATAGCAAAACCTCTCCGGAGGTGGAGTGACGCTCACTGTCCCGCTTCAGGCGGATGTGCCAGGATTTCAGCATGCGCGCCAGCAGATTGGTGGCCTCCTGCATCGTCAGCTTCGCGATGGATTGCGGTTTTCCCTGTTCCGATCTCTCCATCTGCCTTAACTTCTTGTGCAGTCCCTGGCTGACCGGGCTGAGATCGAACAGGACAAAGCGTGGCTGGGGCAGGTCGTCCAGGCAGTCGGGATGGAACAGATAGGGGGGTACCTCGCCCAACCTGTCGATGACATAACGACCCGTGGGGTCAGTCTCGGCGGATGCCGGGGTGATATGGGCTTTTCCCGCAATGCTGTCGAGAAAATCGAAACACAATTTGGGTTCACCCTCTTGTAGATGACAGGGGTCTAGGAGCAGCAACAGCAGAAAGCGATTGTACTGGTGAACGATGGTGGCATGTTCGGATTGGGACTGGTCGTTGTCCTCGATTTGAGCGTTGTGAATGTCCTGCTCTTCGGCAAAGGTCATCAAGCGGGTGACATCGCGATATACCCTCCCGCTGCGGCAGTCAAAATCCTCGCAGGCGAGCAGGTACTCGAGAATGTAGTACTTGATGGCAAAGTAGATGGCATGCGTAAGGCGCTGCAGGTTTTTTCGGTTGGCTCTATTGCTGATGCAATCATTGGCGATATGGCTGTATCCATAGGCCATCTCCAACATCACCCGACGAATCAGCTGGAGCGGGGCTTCCGCTTTGCGCTGCGTGGTGCCATGGGTAAGTCTTATACACGGGGTCGTGTATATCTCCATTAACTCCGTGCGTTTCTTAACCGGCCCCGGGTAACGATTGAGCCGGCTTAGACTGGTGATAACGGTCTCTGCCAGCTGTGTCTGATTGGCGAACGGCAGTGCGGTAGCCCACTGGCGAAGCTGTGCAGGGTCGATCTCCACCAATGGATTTTTAAACGGATCCGGTTGCGGCACATAGAAAAGCGCCTGGGTCGCCGATGTGCTCCTGTGGGAAAAAAAATCAAACATGTTGACCTGAAAGCCTGTTACTCCGGGCGACTGCTTAATAGTCAACTATATCATCCAGCTCGAGAGGTGGAACAGCCTTGATCCCGTCAAGGTGTTGAGAGCGCCGGCCGGAAATCCGTGGGAATCCGGGGAGTTGGCAGTTCGCGGGGAATTTAATATTATAAAATCAAACAGATAGAATGTTCAGCGAGGATTGAAGATGGCTCATGTGCAGTCCACTGACGGCAGCAGGTGTTGAGCTCGGATCGATCGGGGCATGCCGCCGATAGTGCTTCAACATTGTGGTTTCCATGAATTGCACTGACTGGAATTTACCTTGAGAATGCTGGTCAGAGAAAATTGCCAGTGAGAAAAGGCTGTTTCGGGCTGGCTTGGCCGGTTGAAAAATTTCAAATCAATTAACAGATTACAGACATTAGTGGAGAGAAATATGATCCATGCGAGGCCGCTGCTGCGTCTGCTGGTTATCACAATACTGTCGTTCTACGCATTTATGGCAGCAGCGGAAACGGTGGATTTCGAACTCCCAGGGCTGGACGGTAAGCGCTATCGACTTTCCGATTACCGCGGTAAATGGGTATTGGTCAACTACTGGGCTACCTGGTGCCCACCTTGCCGTGAGGAGCTGCCAGAGTTGGAGGTTTTTCATAATAATCACAAGGATACAGACGCGGTCGTGTTGGGGGTCGCGATGGAGCGAATCGAGATGCCACGTTTGAAGGCCTTCGTCGACGAACAGTTTCTCAGCTACCCCATACTCATTGCCAAGCCGGCGGCGCGTACCGAGCTTGGCAGGGTGCCGGGGCTCCCCACCTCCTTCCTGGTCAATCCCGAGGGTAAACTGGTTGCCCGCCAGGTGGGTCCCGTGACCCTGGAAGATCTAGAGAGTTTTATCGATTCGAAGAATGAGTAAGGAGGCTGGCGATGACCCGATATCTCTTACTGTTTGCCTGCATGATATTGGTTGTTGGTGATATCAATGCCGCCACCCGGGATCCCGGTGAGCACTTTTTCGATCAATCCCTGGGTAACTTCAGCGACGAGTTGGAGATGGCAAGGGAAGAGGGAAAGAAGGGAGTGCTGATCATGTTCGAAATGGATGAGTGCCCGTTCTGCCATCGAATGAAGACCAGGGTACTGAACCAGGTCGAGGTTCAGGACTATTTCAGAGAGCATTTTCTCATCTATACAGTGGACATAGAAGGTGACGTGGAGATTTCGGACTTTCAAGGCAATACCATGAAAGAGAAGGATTTTGCATTCAAGCATCACAAAGTCCGCGCCACTCCGGTATTCGGTTTTTTCGACCTCGACGGCAACATGATAACCCGTTTCACCGGTGCGACGAACGACGCCCGGGAGTTCCTGTGGCTGGGCGAGTTCGTTGTCGACGATCACTTCAAGACGACCAATTTTTCACGTTACAAGCGAGCAAAGAAAAGAGCGCTTAAAAAAGTCAACTAGAGCCCAGTGGATTCGTGTTAACAGGCCCTGAAAAATGTCTTTTCGCATAAAGCTGGGTAGGAAGCCTTGTCGGTTTGCCATGCCTCGCGCAGCAGTGCTGCTGATGCCATTTCTCATCCTCTCCCAGCCGCTTCAGGCTGCGGATCCACTGCCCTCTCCATTGACCCTTGAGTACGCCCTGGATCTGGCGGATCAAGCACATCCGGAGCGAAACCTTGCTGATGCCGACCTGGCTCAAGCCAGGGCGTTCAGTCAACAGGTTGAGGCGGATGACGATATGCATGTCACGCTGACCGCTGCCTTGCGTGTCATCGATCCATCGGATATTGCGGTGGACGATTCCCGTAACGACAGCCAGGCCCGGCTCACACTCAGTAAGCGACTCTACGACTTTGGGCGCACCAGCCACGCGGAAGAAGCGGCCGAGGCTGGATTGGTATCCAAACGGTGGCAGCTGCTCGAGGTGAGACAGCAGCGCAGGCTGGATGTGATGGCGAGGTTTTTCGATGTCCTGCTGGCCGATCTGGAGCATGCCAGGGATAACGAGGCGCTCTCGATCGACTACATCCGCTTCGACAGGGCGCGGACAAAGAACGAACTCGGCAAGCTATCCGATATAGATATGGTGGAGCTTGAGGCAATCTACCAGCAGGCGCTTCGTAAAATGCGGGCAAGCCGTAACAAACAGCGGATCACCCGTTCTCAACTCGCTATCAGTCTGAACCGTCCGCTGGATCTTCCTGCAGATTTGGAGTCTCCGGTATTTGGTCCACTCGGGGAGTTGCCGGAGGTAGAGCCGTTGGTTGAGAAGGCGTTGCGTGAGAATCCCAAACTCAAGGTACTGCAGGCCGAGCTCAAGGCGGCGATGAAGCGGCTGCAGGCCAGCGAAGCCGAAGCCAATCCGGTTTTGCGTGCCGAATTGGAGGCCGCTGCCTACCAGCGCGAGCTTGGCGGTCGCAATCCGATGACCGCGGCGCTTGTTTTCGAACTACCCCTCTATCAGGGTAATCGGGTGGATTCGGAGATTGCCGAGCAGCGTGCCCTGGTGCAGAGGAAACAGGCAGAGTTGGCGCACCACGAACTGGCGCTGCGACAGCAAATGCTGGATTACTGGATGGAGCTCGACCGGCTCAAGGTCGATCGCGATGCGCTGCTGGTCAGTGCGGATTTTCGCGATCTCTATCTTGATCGCAGCCGCACCCTCTATGACCTGGATATGGCAACGGATCTGGGCGACTCGATGACCCAAATCGCCGATATTCAACTGCAACGGGCGAGAAATGAGTTCCAAATTCAACTTACCCATGCACGGCTCAAGGCGCTAACAGGTGAATTGTTGACCGCACCGGCCCACAACAACGACCAAGAAGGGAGATAATTATAATGAGGCTTCTACTTGTTATCTGTCTGCTCTTTAGCGGAGAACTCATCGCTCGTGATCTGGAGGCGCTAACAGATTGGAACAACCGGTTGGCGCTGACCACCCTGGTCAACGGCATGGTGGCAAGGATTAATGTGGATGTCGGATCCGCGGTGAAGCGTGGCGAGGTGTTGGTGGAGCTCGACCAACGCAGATACAAGTCGAGACTCGCCGCCGCGGAGTCACGTCTCGAGGCGGCATCACAACAGAATGAAGAGGCGAAGCGTGAGCTGGATCGCGCCCTGGAACTCTATGATCGAACTCTGTTGTCAGATCATGAACGCAAGCAGGCTGAAATCGCCGCTGCCACATCGGATGCGAGCTATCGCGAGGCGGAAGCGAAACTGATCGCTATTCGCCTGCAGCGGGAATACAGCCGGATTGCGGCGCCCTTTGACGGGATTGTAGAGGCGATACATGTACATCCGGGTCAGGCGGTGATCAATCGCCAAACCGCAATGCCGATTCTGTCGCTGATCGACAACAGCCGGATGAAGGCGGTTGCGGAGGTCGATGCGGCGACTGCGGTTACCCTCAGGCCGGGCATGGGGGTTAAGATCGGAGTGCGTGGCGAATGGATGGATGGCACGATCCACCTGCTTGGCATGCACCCGCTGACAAGGGATTCAGGTGGATCAAGATACCGTCTCGAAGCGCTCTTTTCCCCAACCGAGGAAATGGCGATTCGGGCCGGTGAAAAGGCAGTAGTGAGGCTGAATGATGAGTGAACAGGCTGATAACGGCATGAGAAAGATCTGTGTCCGCTGCCATGTGGCGGGCCGGGTACAGGGTGTATTCTACCGGGCATCGGCTCGTCACGAGGCCCAGCAGCTGGGTATCAAGGGGTATGCCAACAACCTCCTCGATGGGCGTGTCGAGGTGGTGGCATGTGGTACTGCGGAGGCAGTCGATTCCCTGCTGAGCTGGTTACGCAAAGGCCCGCAAAATGCCAGTGTGACCGGTGTCTCCTGCGAGACCATCGATTACCGCGATTTTCAGCAATTCAGCATCGGCTGAGGTCTGCCGCCCTTCCTGTAGAGACTATTCCACGTAACCGGGCTTGTCCAGAGGCCTGAATTTCATCTGGCTCTCCTGGATTGAGGACCGACTCCCCTGGCCCGGTCCGTAGCCTCCATCCGCGCTGTGTGGATTTAGCGGCGCGGCGGCCTGTCCCACCGGTGGTGGTGACGGGTAGACTGGTGGCGGGGCGGAGTCCTGGGGATTTGTCGCGCTGTTACTGTTGTTCGCAGCGGGCTCGTTGGCGTCCAGGGGGCGGAAACGGTATTTCTCCGCATATCCGGAGTGCACGGGAGAGGCCTGGTCATGGGCAGCTGGGGGTGCGGGCTGCGCATTGGCTGTCGACGGCTGGGGTTGTTGCGCAGCAGGAGCGGGTGTGGGATAGCCGCCTGTCCGGGGTGGGGCCTGATAGCCTGGATGCGCAGGTGGATAGCCATAGCCTGCGCCGGGATAGCCATAGGCCGGCGGATAGGCTGGGGGCGGGGCATAGCGATAGTTGTAGTAATCATTGGGGTAGCGATCCGAACCACTGAAAAAGCTGTTCATGGGATTGAACATGCCATTCATCATGTTGCCCGGATTGATGGTGAATTGCCGGTTATCGTAGCCGGAATCTTCCGCCTGAAGTTGGCTGGCGATCAATAGTGTCGCGCTTACTGTCAGCCATACCATGGTCTTCATTATCTGTTCCCTCCACTGCGCTGGTCGTTTAATTTGGAATTGTGAAACAAGCTATTCAAATCTATACCCGGAACCTCTGGACGGTACAGAACCTTACTGAACTAACCCGGTCTTGCAGGAGACAACCTGTCATCGACTGCCAACAAATTGACATAATGAGATAATACACCAACCCCATGCAACTACCACCGCTCACCAATGGACGAATCCTCAGGCGCTATAAGCGTTTTCTCGCTGATATCGAATTATCGGGAGGTGAGGTGGTGGTCGCCCACTGTGCGAATACCGGCAGCATGCTTGGGTGCTGGGAGCCCGGTGTGCCGGTTCAGCTCAGCCATAGTGACAATCCGCGACGCAAATTGGCATGGACCCTGGAAAGGGTGGACATGGGACAGGGCTGGATTGGCGTGCATACAGGGCGAACCAATCCGGTAGTCGAGGAGGCGGTAAGAGAGGGGCGAATCGAGGCATTGCGTGGCTACCGCTCTGTGCGGCGGGAGGTCGTCTATGCCCATGACGGTGGGAAATCGAGGTTCGATCTCTTCCTCGCCGAGGGTCGTCGCGCCGATGCCTGGGTCGAGGTCAAGAATGTCACCCTGTGGCGGGGAGATGGTCTCTCTTTTCCCGACGCGGTGACACTGCGTGGCCGTAAACACCTGGAGATGCTGGCGACGGCCTGTGGTCGTGGATACAGGGGGGTCATGATCTTTGCGCTGAATCGTCCGGAGGGGAATCACTTTTACCCGGCGGAAGAGATTGATCCCGATTATGCGGAGACCCTGCGCCGGGTTGTCCGCGAGGCGGGCGTGGAGGTTTTGGCATTACGAATAGTCCACACTGAACGCAGCATGGAGGTAGGGACGTCTGTTGAGGTTGTTCTGGATTGATCCGTCACTCGCCATGCAGGCGGTTCAATAACCCATTGACGCGAGATCGAGTCCGGAGGGAATTTCCGGCAGGCAACCGAGTCCGGTCTCGATGCTTCCATCGGCTTGCAGGCTCAACCATCTGTAGCCTGGTGGTGTGGCGTCAATGGCGAAATTGTCCTCCCCGGGAATGAACTGCACGCAGGTGGAGGGTGAACCGATCAGGCGTATGCCCTTGTACTCGGAATCGAAGGTCTGATGGATGTGACCACAGAGGACCGCCTTGACCTGGGGGTGGTTGTCGACCAGTCGGAAGAAGTCGTCCGGTTCTTCGAGTACCATGGTGTCCATCCAGCGGCTGCCAACGGGCACTGGGTGGTGGTGCATGCAGATCATGGTGTGTTTATCGCTGTGTGCCTCCAGCAAAACCTTGAGCAGGTCGAGTTGGTTCTTGTCGATGCGTCCGCCATCGCTGTTGGGTATGGTGGAGTCGAGAAAGATCAGCGACCAGCCTTTAGCCTGCACACTGGGAATACAGTGCACATTGTCCTGATTGAGGATCTGCTTCATCTTTCCCGGCAGGTCGTGATTGCCCGGCAGGCAGTAGGTGGGGATTTCGGTCAGTTGCAGTCTGCCGAGTAGCCGCTTATAGCCAGTGTCGGAGGCATCGTGCACCAGATCGCCGGTGGCGAGAATGAAATCGGGATGACCGGCTTCCTGCAGCGCCTGGGCCAGCACTTGATCAAAGGTCTCCAGGGTGTTGATACCTAAAAGGCAACGGGAAGGGTCGGCGTAGAGGTGACTGTCCGTCAGCTGCAGCAGCTTGAGACTCTCCCCGGGGATCTCCTTGAATTTTGGTTGCTTACTGTCAGGACTGCTACCCATAGAACGGTCCGCTTTTCTGTATTTTAGTCTGACGAGCAATTTATCTCTCCACGCCCCATCAGGACCTTGTCATCTTGCCATAATATTAGAACAGGATTTGCCAAAGCAAAATCCAATTTTTTACTTCTTTGACCTATGCTTAGGGATTATTCCATATTCTGCTTCGATTTCTGCTGAGGCGTTAACAGTTTTCAAGCCAATTAGTTTTTTCTATCTTTCCGGCTACACTATAGATTATGACACTCAATGAACTCCGATATATCGTCGCAGTGGCGCAGAAACGCCACTTCGGACATGCTGCAGAAGCCTGTTATGTGAGTCAGCCTACACTCAGCGTGGCGGTGAAAAAGCTCGAGGAGGAGCTGGGTGTCGGTCTATTTGAGCGTGGTCAGGGCGAGGTGAGCCTGACTGCGGCGGGTGAACGCATCGTGACCCAGGCCCAGCGCGTGCTGGAAGAGGCAGGCCTGATACGCCAGCTTGCGAGCCAGAGTGTCAACCAACTGGCAGGACCGCTGCGGGTGGGCGCCATCCATACGGTGGGGCCCTATCTCTTTCCCCATCTGGTGCCCCAACTCAAGCAGCAGGCAAGTGAAATGCCCCTTGTCATCCGGGAGAACTTCACCACGGTTTTGACCAAGCAGCTGAAACAGGGGGACCTCGATGCCATCGTCATCTCCTACCCCTACGATGAGCCGGGCATAGTTACCCGCCCGCTCTATGACGAGTCCTTTTCCGTACTTCTCCCCCTCAGTCATCCATTGGCCGATCAGGAGTCGGTCTCCGTTCAGCAACTGCAGGAGGAGAATCTCCTGCTACTCGGCGATGGCCACTGTTTTCGTGAACAGGTAAAGAAAATCTGTCCCGGATGTGTGGATAAAATCAACAGTGATGCGAACCTGCAGAAGAACCTGGAAAGCAATTCACTGGAGACGATTCGCTGTATGGTGGCCAGTGGCATCGGCATAACAGTGCTTCCGGACACCGCCGCAGGCGAGGAGTATCTGCGCTGGGATCTGCTCACCACCAGGCCCTTGGCCGTGGAATCGCCACAGCGCCGGATCGGCCTGGCCTGGCGAAAGAGCTTTCCCCGCCCTCAGGCAATCGATCTGCTCTGGGAGTCGATACGCGCCTGCCATCTGCATGGGGTGAATCCGGTGATGGAGCCAGCCCAGCTGGCTGTCGGTTAGCCGGGCTAACGCAATCGATCGGCCAGCGCTCCGGGTGGAAGTCAAATCACCCGGTCATTCCCCCCGTCCACGGGTATCTGCGCGCCGGTTGTCTTGCTGAAGCGCTGATCACATAGCTCCGCAGCCAGTTCGGCCACGTCTCGGCTGTTGATCTCACAACGCATCAAATTACGCCTTTTGTAGTCGGCGACACTGATCCCATAGTGTTTTGCCCTGGCGGCCAGTACCTCTTCTGTCCAGATCCCGGTATCGAAAACGGCATCGGGATGGAGGGTGTTGATCCGGATGGCGTCTTTCGCCCACTCCAAGGCCGCTATCCTGGCGAGTTGGATCAATGCCGCTTTCGAGGCGGAATAGGCGGCCGCTCCCTGGCCGGGCGCGGGTACATTCTTCGATCCGATAACGACGACTCTGCCTGCGCGGGGCGCCTGTTTCAGATAATTGTGGCACTCCCGCAGCAGGCTCAGGTTTGCATCCAGGTTGATTTCCATGACATTGCGCCATGTGTCGTCATCCAATTCAGCCACCGGACAGCCACCGGGGAAGACGCCGGCGTTAAGGATCAGCATATCCACTCCGCCGAAGCGCAACACCGTCTGTTCGAGTGCCTGCTTGATCCCCTTGGCATCTGTGATGTCGCACTGCAGACCGAGAAAGCCGTCATGGGGGTGTTGATCGACGATGGCCGGCGATTTGTCCAGGCCGATCACCGCGGCGCCCCGGTGCAGCATCGACGCGACACATGCCCTGCCTATTCCCGAGGCGGCCCCGGTTATCAGCGCAATCTCCCCTTGGAAGGGGGGTGGCTGACTGCTCTTGCGCAGCTTGGCCTGTTCCAGTTCCCAATATTCGACATCGAAAATCGCCTGGCTCGGGAGGGCCCGCCAACCGCCAAGTAGCTCTGCCCGTTGGATGATTGCCATCGTGTGACGATAGATATCGGCGACTATACCCGCATCGCGGGGACTTTTTCCCACGCTGAGCATACCGAGCTGGGGATCGAGTACTACCCTCGGGGCCGGGTCGAGCATCTCCACCGGGGTTCTGGAGGCGGGGGCGTGCTGCTCGAAATAGCGTTGATACTCCGCCACATACTCGATTACATCCCGGCCCAGCATCGGCAGCCGTTTGGTGCGAATGACATGGTCGGGTGTGGCGGGTCCCCGCTGGGAGATCTTCGCCGTCTCCGGACGTTGGCAGAAAGCGAGATCGGAACCGCTGCGGTGACTCTGCACAATCACCGGAAATCCCGCGGCATCGGAGATCTCCTTGCGCAGTTCGACCACCCTGCCGGGTTGAGGCTCATGGGTCTTGCCCTGTTCCGGCAGTTCCCAGGCCCCTGACCGCTGCAGGTGGTTTTCGGCCTCGTCGACCAGCTGGATCATGCGTTCGTAAGACTGTTGTGCCGTGTCACCAAAGGTGAACAGGCCGTGACTCATAAGCACCATGCCCAGGGTCTCCTGGTTGGCACTGCAGGGAAACAGCCTGGCCACCGATTTTGCCAGATCGAAGCCCGGCATTACGTAGGGAATGATCACCACACGTTCGCCGTAGAGCTGGCGAACGATCTCCTCGCCTCGCGGCGTGTTTGTCAGGGTGACGATTGCGTCCGCATGGGTATGATCCACATATCTGTAGGGCAGAACGGCGTGCAGAATCGCCTCGACCGAGGCCGTTGGCGCGGCGGCACTGGTCTGATGGGTCTTCAGCTGGTTGACCATCTCACTGTCGTCGAGGGATTCGAGTTGGGCCAGACGCAGCAGGTGGTCTATACGCAGGGGGGTGAATCCCCCTCTCTCTATGGTCGCCAGGTCCCAGCCGCTGCCTTTGACGTAGAGGAGCTCCTTCTCCTCTCCGAAGAGGTCTGGTTCACTGATTTTCACCGAGGTGTTGCCACCGCCGTGCAATACCAACGAAGGATCCGCACCCAGCAGGCGTGAACTGTAGACACGCAGATCCAGCTCACTCTCGTACCCTGCCGCTTCGGTTTGGTTCCAAAGACTCTTCATCTGGCTCTCTCCGGATTCATACTGTTCTGTGGAATCTCCAAACATCTGATCAGATGTTTCCAGGATAAATGAGACCCGTATCGTCTCACCATACCAAACCTGCCACTGTACCGGTAAGCAGGG
The DNA here is from genome assembly GCA_040793985.1 of Candidatus Thiodiazotropha sp. GTDB lineage: Bacteria > Pseudomonadota > Gammaproteobacteria > Chromatiales > Chromatiaceae > Thiodiazotropha. The sequence goes on from JBFNJI010000003.1 coordinate 548,358, forward strand.
TGGCCAGGGTTCCCGCGACGATCGATTTCATTCCCAGTTCGACGATCTCGCGACGGCGCTCCGGCACCATCGCGCCCAAGCCCCCCAGCATGATGCCCAAGCTGCCGAAATTGGCGAATCCACAGAGGGCGTAGGTGAGAATCAGGCGGCTGCGCTCCCCCAGTGCCTCGCTGGGCAGGCGGGCTAGATCGAGATAGGCAAGGAGTTCGTTGAGGACCGTCTTGGTACCCAACAGGGAGCCGGCGGTGACCGCTTCCGACCAGGGGATGCCCATGAGCCACGCCAGCGGCGCCATCATCCAGCCCAACAGGCGTTGCAGGCTCAAGGGTTGATTCTGAATATCAGGCAGCAGCCCGAGCAGTTGATTGAGCATGCTCACCAGGGCGACCAGTACCAGTAGCATGGCAATGATATTGGCCAGCAGTCTCAGGCCCTCCAGGGTGCCGTTGGTGATCGCCTCCATACTGCTGCTTGCGGTCTGCAGATCTGTCAGCTCGCCGGCGGTACCGGCCGCGGCTTCGGGAATCATGAGGCGGGAGATCATCACCGCGGCCGGAGCGGAGATCAAAGATGCGGTCAACAGATGGCCTATGGGGTTGGCCAGCACACCCTCGAGCAGGCTGGCGTAGAGTACCAGAACGGTCCCGGCGATAGTGGCCATGCCCAGGGTCATCAGGCTGAAGAGTTCGCTGCGGGTCAGTCTGCTCAGGTAGGGCCGGATCAACAGCGGCGACTCCACCATGCCGACAAAGACGTTTGCCGCAGCGGCAAGGCCAAGCGCGCCTCTGATCCCCAGGCTCTTGCGCAATAGCCAGGAGAAGATCTCCACCATCAGGGGTAATACCCGCCAGTAGAAGAGCAGGGCGGAGAGGGCGCTGATCACCAGTACAAGGGGAAGGGCGCGAAAGGCGAGAATGAAGCTGCTGCCACTCTCGCTCTCGAGGAAAGGGGATTCGGCGCCGCCCAGGTAACCGAAGACGAAACTGGTTCCCGCCTCGGTGGCCTGCTGAATCATCAGCAGCATCTGGTTGAGCTGGATGAAGAGTGCCTGAAACAGGGAGAGCTTGAGTAGCAACAGGGCGATGACAAGCTGTAGCGCCAGACCGGCAACCGCTACCCGCCAGTCGAAGGCGCATCGGTTCTCGCTGATCAGCCAGGCGAGCAGGGGGAAAAGTAACAGACCCAGCACCCCCTGTAATATGGCCATTGGCCGCTGGGATCAGAAGCTGTCGGTGGAGGTGAAAAGCCCGACACGCAGATCCTTGGCGCTGTAGATCTCCCGTCCGTCGACCTTCATCACCCCGTCGGCCACGCCCAGCACCAGCTTGCGCGCGATCACCCGTTTCACGTTGATGTGGTAACTGACCTGCTTGGCACTGGGGAGTACCTGGCCGGTGAACTTCACCTCGCCCACGCCGAGGGCACGGCCGTGTCCCGGATTGCCGATCCAGGCGAGAAAGAATCCCACCATCTGCCACATGGCGTCGAGGCCGAGGCAGCCTGGCATCACCGGATCACCGGGGAAGTGGCAGTCGAAGAACCAGAGATCGGGACGGATATCGAGTTCTGCAAGGATCTCCCCCTTGTTGAATTCACCTCCGTCGTCGGTGATCTTGATGATGCGGTCCATCATCAGCATGTTGGGTGTCGGCAGTTGCGCATTTCCGGGACCAAACATCTCGCCATGGCCACAACTCAACAACTCATCGCGGTTGTAAGCGTTTTGTCTGGTCATTGTCTTGCCTCTCTGTGGATCACCCGGACCGGGTTAAAAGCGGCATAGTTTCCACGCTTCAGCAGTGGCCTGTCAAATTCCGGTCCCTGTTATTGAAAGCAAATCACCGCTTTGACTCGAGCAGTGGAAACCACCACCGGAGTTCGCATTGCAACCGCCTATTCCTGGTTTTTGTGCCGGGCGGAGATGAAAGCGACGATCTCGTCCAGCGGGATGAAGCTGTTTTCGGTCTCCTTGCGTCCGCGGTACTCCACCTTGTCCTCGTCGAGGGACCTCTCGCCCACCACGATACGGTGAGGGATGCCGATCAGTTCCATGTCGGCGAACATGAAGCCGGGGCGTACGTTGCGGTCGTCCAGCAGCACTTCGATACCTGCAGCCTGGAACTCGGCATAGAGCTTCTCCACCGCGTCGCGTACACGTTGTGATTTCTCCATCTTCATCGGACAGAGGGCTACCTGGAACGGGGCGAGAGCAGCCGGCCAGGTGATGCCCTTGTCATCATGGTGTTGCTCGATCGCGGCGCCAACCACCCGGCTGACACCTATGCCGTAGCAGCCCATGGTCATCACCACAGCCTTGCCGTTTTCGTCGAGCACTGAGGCGTTCATGGCGTCGCTGTACTTGCTCCCCAGTTGGAAGATATGCCCCACCTCGATACCCCGGGCGATGGTCAGCGTACCCTGGCCGTCTGGGCTGGGATCGCCCTCGCGCACATTGCGCAGGTCGGCGATCTCGGTCGGCTCCGGCAGGTCGCGGCCCCAGTTGATACCGAAGTAGTGCTTGCCGTCCCGGTTGGCACCGGCACTGAAGTCGGCCATCTTGGCCACAGTACGGTCGACGATGCAGGGGATCGGTAGCTTGACCGGTCCCAGTGAGCCGGGACCGGCACCGACGGCGGCACGGATCTCCGCCTCCTCGGCGAATTCCAGCGGCGAGGCCACCTGGGGCAGCTTGTCGGCCTTGATCTCGTTGAGATCCTGATCGCCCCGCACCAGCAGGGCCACCAGTTCCGCATCCATCTCTTCGGCTGCCTTCACCACCAGGGTCTTTACTGTCTTCTCGATGGGTTGTGCAAACTGCTCGACCAATTCCTGGATGGTCTTGGCGTCAGGGGTGTCGACCAGGGTCATCTCCACGGAGGCTGCGGGGCGCTCCCCGGCAGGGGACACGGCCTCGGCCAGTTCCACGTTGGCGGCATAGTCGCTCTCGGTGGAGAAGGCGATGGCGTCCTCACCCGACGCGGCAAGGACGTGAAACTCGTGGGAGGCGCTGCCGCCGATACTGCCGGTGTCAGCCGCCACTGGACGAAAGTCGAGGCCGCAACGGCTGAAGATGCGGGAGTAGGTTTCATGCATCACATCGTAGGTCTGTTGCAGGGATGCCTGGTCGAGATGGAAGGAGTAGGCATCCTTCATCAGGAATTCACGGGCGCGCATGACACCGAAGCGGGGGCGGGTTTCATCGCGAAATTTTGTCTGTATCTGGTAGAAGTTGACAGGCAGCTGCTTGTAACTGCGCAGCTCGTTGCGTGCCAGATCGGTGATGATCTCCTCGTGGGTGGGGCCGTAACAGAACTCCCGTTGGTGACGGTCCTGGATACGCAGCAAGAGGGGGCCATACTGATCCCAGCGTCCCGACTCCTGCCACAGCTCCGCGGGTTGCAGGGTCGGCATCAGCACCTCCAGGGCGCCGGCTCGGTCCATCTCCTCGCGTACGATGTTTTCGACTTTGCGCAGCACCCGCAGACCCAGCGGCAGCCAGGTGTAGAGCCCGGCCGCCAGTTTGCGGATCAGGCCAGCGCGCAGCATCAGCTTGTGGCTGGCGATTTCGGCGTCGGCGGGAGTCTCCTTGACGGTGTGCAGGGGGAACTGGGAAGTACGCATTGGGTTTATTCTACCTGATTGGAAAAAGCGTGATTCTATCCCGCTTCGGGTGGCGGGTCACGGATAGATGGAATTCAGGGTGGTGTCCTTGCCGCCATTCAGCCCTTTATCGATATCGAGCGCGTCTCATCTGTGTAGGCTGTCTCCGCTCCGGTCAACCCGATGTTGTCGTAGCCTGTTATCAGGGTCTTTGAACAGGTGCTGGCGTCAACGGCACCTGGTGAAGTTCCAGCAGGAGGTGAAGATCCACGACAGGATCAGAGCCAGTGTCGCATAGGTGTGAATGGTGGCAGCCGTTTTGCCCGATTTGGGAGATCAGAATGTGGCTGCATTCCATCCCCACAGATGGCGTTCGGCACCACTGAACTCGATATAGATCCTCTCAGTGGGGATTGCAAGTTGTTGTTCCATCAATCGACACAATGCTTGTGATAACTGTCGAGTCTGGTCTTCCGGCAGACCGATGCTTTTCAACTCCAGGAAGGCCAGGGGATCGTTGCTTGCCGCGAATAGCATGTGTGGATTGTGCTCGAAGCCAATCATGACATACCGCTCCGGTTTGCCAAGGATCTCAGCCACTGTCGCTGAAGCCTGCTTGAGGAAATCGCCCACAAGTGTCTGATCGTGATCTTTGTTGGTGGTGATTTTGAGAAGAGGCATAGTCGGTTATCGCTTGCAGTACTCTTTGATCTGTTCTCTCGCCTCTTGCATCCTTCGCTGGCGATCCTCTTCGGTAAGGCGCACGTAGTTGTCACCGACCTTATAAAGGCGGTTCCCCAATGCAGTGAGTTGCTCCAGGTTCTTCCTCGCGACATTGCAGTTGTGCTTGTTCTCCTTCGCGATCTCTTCAGACTCTTGCTTTTGTGCCTTCTTCAGCGCCCTGTCCTCGGCGCTGTCGGCGAGCTTTTGACGTAGCTCCTTGAGTCGTTGCTTCGAATCGCCGCTGCTGCCGGCGGGTGCGCTTTTGATCTTTACGGTTTCGGCCTTGGCATCTGGCGGCGGTGTTTGCGAGTAGGTCACTACACCGTCTTCATTGACCCAGCGATAGGTTTCTGCGTGAAGTGGGTTCAGGTAGACAATGGCCAGGCAGAGAATGATGACGAACCTCATAATCGTATCCTTTGTATCATTCGGTATTTCCAGTTAACCTCATTATGAATGAAGCCGGACGAAGCGCAAGGGTTGGTGGTATAAGAAGCGTGATGGATTGCCGGTTTGGCGATCAAGGTCATTGGTATTGTTCAGTATTGTCAACTTGCTCGTTCAGTCGCCTGCCTGTCTTTAATTCTGGCCGATGCTGAAGCGGTGCGTATGTTTCAGTGCCTATAACATACACCGGGTAGAGGCATATGCTTGCTGCTCATTTCATGCATAAACAGAATAGAACCAGAATCCTGCATCACTTTTCTTGCTTTCTGCGCTGTCCTACTTCTATCGGAGTCTTTCCGTCAGTCTGTTACATGAACATGAACATGAACATGAACAGGATGCTCAGGATATCTCAGAAATCGGCATGGGTGTAATCCGCTAATTTCACGGACTGCAACAACGGGCGGTCTCTCGGAAACTAGAGCCAAAAAGCTGGCAGCAGTAGCCTTGCAAAATGCGACCCATGTGAAGAATGGCTACTACTGGATAAATCTTGGGGATGGCACTCCCTATATGCAGCCCCATACCCCCGAGCGTGTGGGCATCAACCAGATCAACTGGACCGATGTGAAGGGTAAACCAATATTTCAAGAGTTTATCGGCGTGGCAAAACAGGGCGGCGGCTGGGTTGAGTGCCACTGGCCAAAACCTCATGGTGACTTCGAGTTCCGAAAGATTTCCTATGTGGATTACTTTGCACCCTGGAACTGGGTTTTAGGTACCGGAAAATACCTGGATGATATAAAACCGGAGACCGGTGAGGTCCTGTCGCGGGCCTCTACCATCGTCCTGGCGTCGTTGTGTGTGTTTGTCGGTGTCTCCATTTTTTTGCCAAGCAACTGATCGACCAGCTCAATCAGCTTGCGATCCATGATTCTTTGACTGGGCTCTATCAGCGGCATTTTCTGATAGACAGCATTCCAAATATACTGAAAAGGAAGAAGCGAGCAGAGAAGCGTCTGTTGGCAATTGTCTTTATGTACATAGACCGCTTCAAACGGGTGAATGACAGGTATGGACATGCCGTTGGTGACAATCTGCTGTCTAGGGTGGCACGGACGGTTCCGGATGATTCAAGACCCAGCGATCCTTCTATCAGGAATGGTGGCGGAGAGTTTGTGGTCGTTGGATTGTTTGCAAGTGAGGCCGCGATTCTGAGATATGCCGAACGGCTGGGATCGATTACCTCGACTCTGGTTTTTAACGAGTCAGACGAGGCATTCAGTATTACTCAGAGTGTTGGAATTTCTCTCTACCAGGATGGAGGTGAGGCATTCGAAGAGGCGCTGCAACGGGCTGACGCTTTTCTCTATCAGGCGAAGGAGGCAGACCGCCCATTCACGCCGATATGCATTTTCCGGCCTGAAAACGATAAATACCCTCGATCGAGTGTCGGAATTGCTCCTGAGCTGGGATAAGCGCTTGACCAATATGATCAATATTAGTATTTTGCTCTGTTCCTATTTTGTTTTTTCGGCCAGATTCTGAACTGGCCTGACTGGAGGCATCAGACGTGGAACTCAGCGGTGGCGAGATCATCGTCCAGTGTTTGAAAGATGAGGGTGTGGAGCATGTGTTCGGATATCCGGGCGGCGCTGTGCTGCATATCTACGACGCAATTTTCAAGCAGAAGGATGTGAAGCATATTCTGGTACGCCACGAACAGGCGGCTGGCCACGCGGCCGACGGCTATGCGCGTGCCACCGGCAAACCGGGGGTGGTCTTGGTGACCTCCGGACCGGGGGCAACCAATGCGGTGACCGGTATCGCCACCGCTTTCATGGACTCCATTCCGATGGTGATTCTGACGGGCCAGGTGCCGACGCCGGTGATCGGCAGCGACGCCTTTCAAGAGGTCGATACGGTCGGAATCACCCGCCCCTGTGTAAAGCACAACTTTCTGGTGAAGCGGCTGGAGGACCTGGCAGAGACGATCAAAAAGGCCTTCTACATCGCTACCAGCGGCAGACCGGGGCCGGTGGTCGTCGATATACCCAAGGATGTGACGGATCCGGGGATCAAGATTCCCTATAAATATCCCAGCAAGGTCAAGATGCGCTCCTACAACCCTGTGATCAAGGGTCATCTCGGGCAGATCAAGAAAGCGGTGAAGATCATGATGGAGGCGGAACGCCCGGTCTTCTATACCGGTGGTGGCGTGGTGTTGGACGATGCCGCCAAGCCATTGACCGAGCTTGTCGACAGGTTGGGAATTCCGATTACCCAGACCCTGATGGGGTTGGGGGCCTACCCGGGGAGCGGCAGGAATTTCCTCGGTATGCTCGGCATGCACGGCACCTATGAAGCGAATATGGCGATGCACGAGACCGATGTGCTGATTGCTGTCGGTGCCCGTTTCGATGATCGTGTCACCGGTCATGTAAAGCAGTTTTGCCCAGATGCAACCATTATTCATATCGATATCGATCCCTCGTCAATCTCCAAGAACGTGCGTGTCGATGTGCCCATCGTGGGCCCGGTCAAGCAGGTGCTTCGGGATATGCTCAAGGTGGTGGAAGAGGGCAGTGCCAAGCCCAGGAAACAGGCCTTGAAGCAGTGGTGGGAGCAGATTGAGAAATGGCGCTCCATGGACTGCCTGAAGTACGACCGCGAGAGCAAGCTGATCAAGCCGCAGCAGGCGGTTGAGGTGCTGCACAAGGTGACGAAGGGGGAGGCTTACGTGACCTCCGATGTCGGCCAGCACCAGATGTTCGCGGCGCAATTCTACCGTTTCGATAAACCCCGGCGCTGGATCAATTCCGGTGGCCTCGGCACCATGGGATTCGGCCTGCCGGCCGCTATGGGCGTACAGATGGCATTCCCCAAGGCGGAAGTGGCGGTGGTCACCGGCGAGTCGAGCATCCAGATGTGTATCCAGGAATTGGCAACCTGCCTGCAGTATGAACTGCCGATCAAGATTATTCTGCTCAACAACGGCTATATGGGAATGGTGCGTCAGTGGCAGGAGTTCTTCTACGAAAGCCGTTACTCCCAGTCGGGGATGAGTGTAACCCCCGATTTCGTGAAATTGACCGAGTCCTACGGCCACGTGGGCATGCGCGTCGACAAGTCGAAGGATCTGGAGGGGGCAATGAAGGAGGCCTTCTCGCTCAAGGATCGGCTGGTCTTCCTGGATGTAGTGGTCGACCCCTCAGAGAACGTCTATCCGATGATAGCGGCAGGCAAGGGGCATCATGAGATGTATCTGTCACCCGGGAGTGAGTTGGTCTGATGAGACATATCATATCTATCTTGTTGGAGAATGAGTCTGGCGCGCTGGCGCGGGTTGCCAATCTGTTCAGTGCGCGTGGCTATAACATCGAGTCATTGACGGTGGCGCCTACCGAGGATTTAAGCCTCTCTCGGATGACCCTGGTAACCAGCGGCAGCGACGAGATCATCGAGCAGATCACCAAGCAGCTGAATAAGCTGATCGACACGGTAAAGCTTGTCGATCTCACCGAGGGTAGCCATATCGAACGCGAGATGATGATGATCAAACTGCGGGCGGAACGCACCCAGCGTGAGGAGATCAAGCGCCTGGTCGATATCTTCCGCGGCAAGATCATCGATGTCACCGATACCAGCTACACCGTCGAGTTGACCGGGGCAGCGAATAAGCTGAATGCCTTTATCGAGGCGGTGGACGAAGACCTGATCATCGAGGTGGTGCGTACCGGTCCCTCGGGCATCGGCCGCGGCGCTAAGGGGCTCGGGCTCTGATACTGTGGTTCATGCAATGAAGTGAAACATTTAACGCAAAGACCGCGGAGAAACGCAATCGTGATCGTTTAGTTTGTTTTCACGCTTTGCCTTTCATCGCTTGCATTGCGTTATAAACTACAGCTCTCTAAGGGCTGGCAATGTTCCCGCATATTTAACATCTGAAATTTTCCGAAGGAAACAAAATGGCTATCAATGTTTATTACGATAAAGACTGCGACCTGAGCATCATCAAGGGGAAGACGGTCTCCATCATAGGCTACGGCTCACAGGGGCATGCCCACGCCAACAATCTGCAGGACTCCGGTGTGAATGTCATCGTTGGCCTGCGAGAGGGTTCTCCTTCGGCGACCAAGGCAAAGAATGCCGGGTTGACAGTGAAATCTATCGAGGATGCCGTAAGCGCCTCCGACATCGTCATGATACTGGCACCCGATGAGTTTCAGGCGAAGCTCTATCGCGAACAGATCGAGCCCAATATAAAGGAGTCCGCGGCACTTGCCTTTGCCCATGGATTTGCCATTCACTATAACCAGATCGTGCCGCGGGAAGATCTTGACGTCATCATGATCGCCCCCAAGGCCCCGGGACACACGGTGCGCAGCGAATATGTCAAGGGCGGCGGTATACCCGATCTGGTCGCGATCTATCAGGATGCCACGGGCACAGCCATGGATACCGCGCTTTCCTACGCCTCGGCAATCGGCGGCGGACGTACCGGTATTATCGAAACCAGTTTCAAGGATGAGACCGAGACCGATCTCTTCGGTGAACAGGCGGTGCTCTGTGGTGGTGCCGTGGAACTCGTGAAAGCCGGTTTCGAAACCCTGACTGAAGCGGGTTACGCTCCCGAAATGGCCTATTTCGAATGTCTGCACGAACTGAAGCTGATTGTTGATCTGATGTACGAGGGTGGCATCGCCAATATGAACTATTCGATCTCCAACAATGCGGAATATGGCGAATACGTGACCGGCCCGAAGGTGATCAACGAGGAGAGCCGCAGGGCGATGAGAGAGGCCCTGCACAACATCCAGACCGGAGAGTATGCGAAACGCTTCGTTTCCGAGGGTGCCCTTGGCTATCCGTCGATGACCGCCTATCGTCGGCTCAATGAGGCCCACTCCATCGAACAGGTGGGCGAACGGCTCAGGGCAATGATGCCCTGGATCAAGAAGATCGTCGACAAATCAAAGAACTAGTCGCCGCGACTCTCAACACAGGGTGCGGCTAGACCGCACCTTGTCGTTGATGGCCGCCTTTACGCGATCGACCTGGGCAGGACCTGCTCGATTTCTGCTGCCGGGCCTAGGATTTATAGATTGGTTGAGCGCCAAGCTGTTGATGAATCAAGTTGCTGACCTGGGGTGTGATCCGGGTTGACTGGGCCAGGTTGTGCAGATATTGCGCTTCGGCCTGGGTGTCGAGATCGATTGCCATCAACGACATGGCATACACCTGTTGCTCCAATCCCACCGGTATGGAGCGGACGAAACCCTCAAGGTCGAGGGGTTGGGAAAGCTCGTTACGGACAAAGTCGATCTCATCCTGGGTGATCTCCCCAAGCTTGCCGATAATTCTCTGCTGCTCCTCACTGTCGACCTCGCCATCGGCCTTTGCCGCGTTGATCATGGCCTGAATCAGCAGGGTTGCCTGATCGCTTGCCTGTTGGTAGTCCACTCCCTGGGGGAGAGTGTCGCCGGACTTGAAGTTGGCGGCGGGTTGGGCGGCAGCTTGTCCGCCGAACTGGGACATGGCCGCACCGATCAAGCCCCCCAGCCCCGTGCCGTTGCCGCCCCCGTTGATCAGGCCGCCGAGAAGGTCGCTGAGATTACCCGCGGGCGATTGGTTGGCGCCCAATGATTGGCTGACCCCGCCAAGGAGATCACCGAGACCGCCGCTGCCCGATTGAGCAGTCCCGCCTCCGAGCATGCTGCCGAGGATACTGCCAAGGCCGCCCCCGGTGGGCGCGGAACCGCCTCCGGTCATGGCGCCAATGACCGAACCTAAAACATTCGTCCCGGAACCCCGGGATAACACACCGCTGTTGAGTATGCCGCCGAGTAACTTTATCGCATCAATGTTTGCCATAGCTCGTTATGCCTGTTGGGTGGAGTCGGTGACTGAAGGATAAATATACGATACACCCTGGCGTCGACTGCGTCCCGAAATACCATGAAAGTTAACAATTCCGCCGGCTAGATCTTCAGGGTGTCCTGATCATATCATCACTGCCTAGCCTGCCAGGAGGCAGTGGCGCTACCGGAGCATCGGCTCGCTGCAAGCAAGGAGGTGGAGTGGCTGCTGGCGGGATCTTTGATTGTGTAAGGTCAGAATTGACAGCCGTAAAAAATGTTTTACCCTGCCATGGCCTCTATTGGGAATTGGGCACGAATTTCGACACCGGTCCCGCTGCTGGTGTCGATTTCCAGTTTTCCCTGAATCGAGGCCGCCCTTTCACGCATGCTCATCAGTCCGATCCCGAGTTTTTGCTGAATTTTGGACAGATCGAAACCGATCCCGTTATCAACAATACTGAGATGGATCGACTCGTCCTCTAGCCTGAGAGAAATTCTGATACGGCTGGCCTGAGCGTACTTCACCGCATTGTTCAGGGATTCCTGCACGATGCGGTAAATGGCGCTTCGATAGGCTACGGGGATCTGCTCTTCTTCGATATTGAAGCTGGTTACCATAACCAGTTCTGGGGCGGCCCTTGAGATCTGCCTGCATTGCCATGAGATAGCGGCGAGGATACCGAGATCGTCAAGTATGGCAGGGCGAATGGCGCAGCATAGGGATCTGACTTCACCAATTGCCTCCTGAACCAGGAGCGAAAGCTGTTCCAGCGATGCCTTGTGCTTACTGATAGGTTGGCCGCTGTCCTGGTTGCCCTCGAAGCCGTTGATGCATTGGTTTACCTGCAATCCGATCGTAGTCAATAGCTGCCCAAGGCCGTCATGAAGTTCGCGTGACAGTCGCTTTCTCTCCGCTTCTTCAGTGATCGCTGATGGTGAGGAGAGGCTCTTATATTCCACCAGGTGTTTGATCTTGTCTCCTGGAGCGGTAGCAGTGTTGAGCGTTTGTTTGCTGCTTAAAACCGGGAGCAGGGAGTGTATATTCGGTTTTTGTTGTGGTTTTTTTTTGGCTGACGACATATCGATTGCCCGGGAGAGTGAATGATTCGATTGCTTATTTGTTGTATCAGAGCTTGATTTCAATCCGGCTATCCTGGTTGGTAAACAGTGTAAGAGAAGAGCATGAATGGTTCTTGACTGTCATGTGTGCTGTTTCTCCCTTGTTCTTATTTCAACGGTCGGTGAACAATGCGAATAAAAGTTCTATCCGGCGGGCAGGTTGAAGGCGTATTGAATTGCCAGGTGCTGCGATTCGGCCTGCATGAATTACAGGATATAGCGTCGTGTTAGCGCGCCTCTTTAAAAATTTACTATTTAAATTCTGAAAATCAGGGACAGGGCACACACAAGCTATACCCCACTGTAGCGGTATGCCCCGGGGCTACTCGACCCGTATGCGTTGATAGCGCTCGTATCACCGGATTTTGGCGGTAGAGAACACGCCTGGCTTGTCGTGAGGAAGAGATTCCGGTGCTTTTGCCTGTGTGAATGGCGCTAATCGTGGCATATCATCGTGTGCAAGATGGGTTATAATCGCCGGCTTTAGTGCATCATATTGGGAGATACCAGATGTCGAAATATGACATAAAGAAGGTTGTCCTGGCCTACTCCGGTGGTCTCGATACCTCAATAATCGTCAAATGGCTGCAGGATGAGTATCAGTGTGAAGTGGTTACCTTCACTGCCGATATTGGACAGGGAGAAGAGGTCGAGCCTGTTCGCGCCAAGGCGCAAGCGGCCGGTATCAGCGAGATCTTCATTGAGGACCTGACGGAGGATTTCGTGCTCAATTATGTCTTCCCGATGTTTCGCGCCAATGCGGTCTACGAGGGGGAGTACCTCCTGGGGACGTCTATCGCGAGGCCGCTTATCGCCAAGCGCCTGATAGAGATCGCCAATGAGACCGGTGCCGACGCAATCTCCCATGGTGCTACTGGTAAAGGCAATGACCAGGTGCGTTTTGAACTCAGTGCCTACGCATTGCGTCCCGATATCAGGATCATCGCTCCCTGGCGGGAGTGGGATCTGAACTCCAGGGAAAAGCTCCTCGCCTACGCCGAGGCCAACGGTATATCAATCGAGATGAAGCGAGAGGGTAAGAAGTCGCCATACTCCATGGATGCCAATCTGCTCCACATCTCCTACGAGGGCTACGACCTCGAGGATCCGTGGAACGAACCGGGTGAGGATATGTGGCGATGGAGCGTATCCCCCGAAGATGCGCCGAATAAGGCGACCTATTTGGAAATCGGTTTCGAAAACGGCGATCCTGTCTCCATCGATGGTGAGAAGCTTTCCGCCGCAGCCCTGCTGCTGAAACTCAATCAACTGGGTGGCGAAAACGGAATCGGACGTGCCGATATCGTAGAGAACCGCTACGTCGGCATGAAATCGAGGGGCTGTTATGAGACGCCCGGCGGCACCATCCTGCTCAAGGCGCATCGTGCCATGGAGTCATTGACCCTGGATCGGGAGGCGGCGCATATGAAGGATGAGTTGATGCCGCGCTATGCCAAGTTAATCTACAACGGCTATTGGTTTACCCCGGAAAGGGAGATGCTGCAGGCAGCCATCGATAAGACCCAAGAGGTTGTAAACGGCGTGGTCAGGGTCAAACTCTACAAGGGCAATGTCTCCATCGTTGGGCGGCGCTCCAATAGCGACAGCCTGTTCGACGAGTCGATTGCGACCTTCGAAGATGATGCCGGCGCATACGATCAAAAGGATGCGGAAGGATTCATCAAGCTGAACGCACTGCGCCTGCGCGTGGCGGCGAGCAAGGGGCGTTAATTATTTCAGTCCGCGAATGAACGCAAATGAGAGATAAACCGTCAGCTATAGGGCGGGGGTCCCATCGGATCATTCTCTATTTGCGCTCATTTGCGGTTTCATCTCAAGCGGCACGGCGCTCGCTCTGTGACAGATTGAGGGCGGAGATGAGCGATTTCAGAGAGGCGCTCAGGCTGTCTTGGTCGAATGCGGCGCCGGTGATGCGCTGGCCATCCACTTCAAGCAGTACATAGGCCACGGCGACCGCATCGGTACCCTCGCCGATGGCATGTTCACTATAGTCGATTACCTCTGCGCTCACGCCGTAGGCCTGGGTCCAGGCATCGATAAATGCGGAGATGGCTCCTTCGCCCATGCCGCGAATTGTGACCGGCCGGTCATTGTCGCTGATCTCGGCTTCGATTAGATCAATCCCGTTCTGGCGGTCGAGGTGGTAACCCTCGAGCCGTACAGGTGCCGAATCGGCGACGAACTGTTGCTGGAACATGTCATGGATGGTGGCGCTGTCGATCTCTCCGACATGGTTTTCGCTTGCCTCTTGCACCACTGCGGCAAGTTCCAGTTGAATCCAGCGTGGCAGTGCCAGGCCATAGTCACGCTCAAGCACATATGCGACACCACCCTTGCCCGATTGGCTATTGACCCTGACCACGGCCTGGTAATCACGGCCAATATCCTTCGGATCGATGGGCAGGTAGGCGACCTGCCAGGGCTCATCCGCCTGTTGTCGATGCAGGCATTTGCGAATCGCATCCTGATGCGAACCAGAAAAAGCGGTATAGACCAGCTCGCCTACCCAGGGGTGGCGGGGATGCACCGGCAGGCCAGTGCATTGGGCATAGACACGAATAATCTCATCGGGTCTGGAGAGGTCGATTTCCGGGTCGATTCCTTGACTGTAGAGATTCATCGCCAAGGTGATCAGGTCCATGTTGCCGGTGCGTTCGCCATTGCCCAGCAGGGTGCCCTCAACCCGGTCGGCGCCGGCAAGGATGGCAAGTTCCGCGGCGGCTACCGCGCAACCCCGATCATTATGGGTGTGGACTGAGATGATTGCCGACTCCCTGTGTCGCAGCTTTCTGCAGAAGTATTCGACCTGGTCGGCAAAAAGATTGGGTGTCGTGCTCTCCACGGTGGCAGGCAGGTTGATAATGCAGGGTTGTTCTGCCGTCGGTTGCCAGACATCGATGACCGCATCGCAGACATCCACTGCATAGTCCCACTCGGTATTTGAAAAGCTCTCCGGCGAGTATTGAAATACCCACTCTGTGTCGGGGTATTTGGCTGCCTCCCGCTGCAGCAGTTGCGCGCCTGTGACGGCGATGGATTGAATGCCTTCGCGGTCGCACTTGAATACCCTTTCCCGCTGTACCCTGGATGTCGAGTTGTAGACATGCACAATCGCACGATGCACGCCTTTGAGGGATTCGAACGTCTTGCGAATCAGCGCTTCGCGGGCCTGTACCAGGACCTGTACGGTAACGTCACGGGGAATTTGATCCTCTTCGATCAGCCAGCGGACAAAGTCAAAATCGGGCTGGCTGGCGGAGGGGAAGCCGACCTCGATCTCTTTCAGTCCGAGTTTCACCAGCAGATCCCACATGCGGCGTTTCTGTTCCACGTTCATAGGTTCCAGCAGGGCCTGGTTGCCATCGCGAAGATCGACACTGGCCCAGACGGGTGCCTTGTCGATCGTGTTGTTAGGCCACTGGCGGTCGGGCAACGGCACAACCGGGGTTGGGCGGTATTTGCGATGGTCAAAATCTTTCACGGTGAACCTCCTGCCGGTTCCTTGATTGATCCTCGACGACTCGCCCGGCAACTTGCCGGGCTTGCTCCACCTTCAAAACCGTCATGGGTATATGCGGGTGGGTCGAATGTCATCGTTTGGCATACCCTTGTGGGGCGTTCGCTTCGTTCCGGAATTCGTGATTCCGGATGATGGTGTTACGGCTTGTGGCCGATGTTGAAATACTAATCCAAACAGGCAGGCAGGAGATTGCGAAATATAACCTATAATTGTTAAAAAAATGTAAATAATACTAAAAAAATTAAAAAAACAGCAATATAATTGCTATATTAATTACATATGAGCAACACATCAAAATTGGATCGATACGATCGCCATATCCTGGTTGAATTACAGCGGGATGGGCGGATAAGTAATCAGGACCTGGCGGAACGCGTCGGGCTCTCGCCATCGCCCTGTCTGCGCCGGGTCCGCGCTCTGGAGGCGTCCGGTATTATCACTGGCTACCGCGCCCACCTGGATGCACGGAAACTGGATCTCAATCTGACCGCCTTGATTCATATCGCCATGGACCGTCACACGCCCGAGCGCTTTGAAAATTTCGAACGCAAGATCAATAACCTGCCCGAGGTTATGGAGTGCCTGCTGATCACAGGCCAGGATGCGGACTATCAAGTTAAGGTAGTGGTGAGGGATATGGAGGCCTACCAAGCTCTGTTACTTAACAAGATCACACGTATCGAAGGGGTTACCGGCGTCCACTCCAGTTTCGTCATGCGCAAAGTGGTGGATAAATCCGCCTTGCCCATGTGACACCCTGCGTCTCGGTTGCAGGATGGAATCTCACTCTCTTGGTTTTGCTATGCACTGTGTTGTGCTTTGGTTGTCAGCGGGGTTTGGTAGAAATATTGTGAGAGCCAGTCAATCGCCTCCACTTTATCGTAAAAGGAGCGGACAGCGATATCCTTGAAGTAGGTATTGGCCGCGATGCGCGTCATGATGACATCCTTGTGATCACGTTCGATGAAGGCAACGGCCTTGAGGCGCTTCTTGGTCTGCTGCAGCATGGCGATCTGTACCGGTATGGAGATGGCGTAACGGCCTTTTCTTTCGATGAGCGCAGGAAGAGGCTCTGTGAAATTGTCCAGATAATCGGTAACAGGCTTGATGTCATCTTCGACCAGTTCGTCATTGGTATAGATGACTGCATGAAGGTAGTGGCCCTCTTCGATGCTGAGGGTGACCTTTCCAGTGTCTACTGTATCCATGGCTTGATTATAGACGATATGTGTGGACTATCGAGGGTGGCGGAGCGTGAATCATCAGTGCCGCCAGCGGCGCATTGGAACCAACAACGGGAAACCACTCCAAGGCCCGGGTGTCGCCACGGGATCTGCGATTTGAATGCAAGGGTCCAGGGCATTTGAGAGCGGTGGAGCCTGGTTGAAAACAGGCCATGGGCATTGAGGATAGCGGCAGTGACAGCCTGCCAAGCGGAGGTTTCAGGGGAGCTCCCTCACCCTCGCGAATACGACTGTTTTCAGGTTTTTCCCGGTCCTTCCCTGCAGTCGAATCTACATGAATTTCTGTAAAAAAATCACTGTTCGATTGGTTGCTGTTTTCAAGCGGACCGACCCCTTAATCAAATATTAATAAAAAACTCCTTGACCATTTCAGGATAGTTAATATACTTTCGCTGTAAATGGGAAAAAATTCCCAATATTTTTGATTACCATGGATGCACTTCTACAGACCGGGAATTGGCATCTGAATAGCGGAGGTTGCGACTATGAATCAGTCGAAAAAAGTCTTTCTAATTACGGGCTTAATGGTTGCTTTTCTAGGTGCCTGCGGAGGCGGAGGCGGCGGTGGCGACGCCGTTAGCGGTGGCAGCGGTGATTTCACCACCGTCGGCAGGATAGACGGCTTTGGTAGCGTGTATGTCAATGGCACCAAGTTTGACACCTCCCATGCCCAATATCATGTCGATGATGAGCAGGGCTACGACGATTCCGTGCTGGCAGTGGGCATGAAGGTGCGGATTGAGGGAACGGTGAGTGAGGACGGTACGACAGGCGTCGCCAATGTGATTACCTATGACGATGACCTGGAGGGTCCCATTGACAGCGGTTCTCTGGTTGTCAGTGGCGACACGGCTACTTTTACCATACTTAATATGGCTGTACTGGTTGAAAGGAACGACACCCTGTTTGACGATGGCGCCTCTTTCGATGGGCTCGTCGAAGGGCAGGAGATCGAGGTCAGCGGTTTCTTCGATGGGAACCAGATTGTGGCATCGCGGATTGAATTGCAGAGCGACAGTGACAACGACTACGAGATAAAGGGTACGGTCACCAGCTATGACGGCAGCGAGATTGCGCTGGTGTTGCAAAACGGTGTCGTCGCCGGACCCTACCCGGTAAGTCCCAGTGCGGATCTGGATATACCTGCAGATCCAGTCGGACTGTTTGTAGAGCTCAAACTGGACAACAGCGGGGGAACGCCAGAGGTTGTACGCATCGAGAGTGAAGACAGCGACATGATCGATGACGACGACGGTGAGGTTTCTTTTCACGGAATTCTCGCCGATGACGGTACTGGAAACTATTCGGTTGAAGGAGTTTCCATAGAACTAACGTCGGAAACACGTTATGAGCCTGCTTCTCTTGAAGCTGATCTCAAAGCGGGGATGATGGTTGAAGTTGAAGGCTACATGCAGGGCGATATCCTGATCGCGGAGAAAATCGAGGCGGAAGACAGCGAAATAGAGATTCAGGCCCGGGTTACTGGAGTTCAGAGCAGTGATGCAAAGAACGGTACCGTCACTCTGGATATGGGTAACAGCCAGACGTTGGATGTAGTGACCAACAACTCGACCCTTTTCAAGGATGAAACGGACTTCGATGACAATGAAGATGGCAGTTTCAATCTGGACGAGCTGATGGACGGCGATTTTGTAGAGGTCGAGGTAAGGCCATCCTCAGATGGCTATGTCGCTGTCAAAATCGAACGTGAGGATGAATCCACTGAAACAAGAGTCGAAGCGCCGGTTGAAGAGATCAGTGAGTATGAGTCGGTCACCATGGTAGGTACCCTGTTCACGGTCTACGAAGGTACGGAGTATGAGATTGACGAGAACCACACAGACGCCGATACCTTTTTCAGCGAAGTCGCGGTGGGTGACAGGGCTGAGATCAGGGATGACGATTCCGATGGTTTCATCGAAGAGATAGAAGTGGAGTAATTAAAGACCTGAGTCTTAAAATAGAGAATACTTCCACTATTATCACGAATTGCCAGAGTTTGGCGGCAGATGCCTCGAATATGAGGCAACTGCTGTCATTTTTTTTTGGGAGTTGCCAATAGCTGCGTAGTTGATATGCTTCGATAATCTGTGTGTATTTTGGGGTGCAGCATCACGGGGCGGCGTCTTTCAGGTCATTTGGATCTACACTATGTCTGTTTTCAAGTCATATATTGAACATCTCGGTAAGAATTTCCAAATCTACTCGATGCAGGAGGTTGACGATCTCCTGTCCGCAGACGAGCATCCGGGCTATATGCGTAAGCACCGTGCCGGCCTACTGCTTGAACGCATACGCTTTGTCGCTTCGTTACTTGCTGTATTGGTCCCGCTATGGTTGATCATCGACTATTTGCTATTGCCTCTCGAGCAGTTTTGGCCGATTCTCGTGATCAGGTTGCTGTCGACTGCCCACTTCATCTACCTCGCACGCTATCAGACAACAGAGACATCGCTTAAGTCAGGCCTGCTGTTGCTGGCAGGAATGTTGATAAACCTTCCGCTGACTTTCCTTGCATCGGCACACTACCTGGCCATGGTACCGCCCGATGCCATTTACAATCTACCTGTGCAGCTCTATACGCTGTTGCCCTATATCTCGGTTGCAATTCTAGGACTGTTTCCCTTGACCCTCTTGGAGTGCGCTTCGTTGGCTTTAATGCTGGCGATGGTGACGATGACAAGCTGGGGTTACCACACCACGCTTCCTGCGTTGGAGATGTTACCAACCCTTTGGCTGCTGATTATCATTCTCGGGGTTGTGCTATTCACTTCGACGATTCAACTGCAGTATATGATTACCATGGTTAAACGCGCGGATCATGATCCCGTGACCGGTGCGCAAACCCGTAAGTCCGGGTTGCAGAGTCTGGCAAAGGCATTGCAACAGGCAAAGCTGCACAATGAGTATCTCAGTGTTGCGCTTGTCGATCTCGATAATGTGCAAGAGATCATCACCGAGTTCGACTACGGGACATATGATCATGTTGTCCAGGAAGCTGCGGATATACTCTTTGACGATCTGCGTCACAACGATATGCTGATCCACTGGGCAGAAAAGGTTTTTATGTTGATTCTGCCTGGCACCGATTGTGAAGGGGCGAAAATTATTGTGCAGCGAATTCTCAGCGAGGGCCTCGGCAATCTGCCCGATGGCCGCCCGGTAACCGCTAGCATCGGGGTATGTGAGCAATCGGTGGATGAAGTCGAGGACCTGTCCGCCCTGCTGGAAACGGTCGATAGTCGCAGAAACGAGGCAAAACGCCAGGGGAAGGATCGCTCGATTCTCTGTGGAAATGAGTCGGGTACACCAAGTGCACCCGACAGTTCCCTTGACAGTGTCTGATTAACCTGTCCTGTGGCTGGACTAGTGAAGCTTCAGGAACTCCGGGATGAGCCATGGATCACCGGCCACGACGGTCAGATGGTTGATAAACAGTAATATAAACCCCATAAACAGCAGGGCATAGCCTGTCAGTCGCTGGATCTCCGCTACGGCCACTGTCATGGTGATCTCCTCTTCGGTTTGGATGTTGAGATCAAGGTATAGCAGCAGATCTTTTGGAATAACAGAGCATTTTAGTAAGGAAATAGGGCGGGCGGCCCGTTGATGTTGGAAACAGGCCTGGTCCTGTGGCTGGTTCAGAGCCTTTTGATAAAAACCTTGGCGTTTCGGCGGTAGTTGTAGAGCAGCCGTTTACGCATCGGCAGATCCTTCAGGTCGGCTTGTATGAAGCCGCGTTCCCTAAACCAGTGAGCCGTCTGAGTGGTCAAGATGAACAGCTGGTCTATGGCCTGCTGCCGAGCCTTCGTCTCCATATGGGCAAGTAGCTGGTCACCCCGGTCGCTGCCCCTGTAGTCGGGGTGGACAACGACACAGGCCAGCTCAGCCATCGACTCCTTCGGATAGGCATAGAGGGCAGCGCAGGCGATCACCATGCCATCCCGCTCCATCAGGGTGAATCCGTCGATCTCGGTCTCCAGTGCCTCGCGGGAACGGCGTACCAAAACCCCTGTTTCCTCCAGGGGTTCGATCAGCTCGAGCAGCCCACCCACATCGTCGATACGGGCGGTGCGGGTCTCTTCGTAAGGCTCCGCGGTGATCAGGGTTCCAATGCCGTCCCGGGTGAAGAGTTCCCTCAGCAGTGCGCCGTCGAGGGAGCGGTCGACGATATGAATCCGTTTCACCCCCCTGCGGCAGGCGATAACGGCAGCCTTGAGATGGTGCCTGATGTCTTCAGGCAATTTCTTGCGCCGCTTCAGTAGTTCGTCCACCTCTTTGGGTACTATGTTGGTGATCAACCTGTTGCGAGAGTCTGTAACGCCTTTGGCTTCCACCAGAGAGATCAGCTTTTCGGCACCCAGGGCTACGGCAACCGATGCAGCGACATCGGCGGCACTGAGATTGAATACCTCTCCCGTGGGTGAGTAGCCCAACGGCGGTACGATGGCGATGGCTCCCGATTCCAGGCGTTGTTCCAGTCCCGTCGCGTCCACCCGGCGCACTTCACCGGTGTGACAGAAGTCGAGACCGTTTCTGACCCCTATCGGTTTGGCGGTCACGAAGTTACCCGATGCGGCGCGGATGCGTACCCCCGCCATGGGCGAGTTGGCCAGTCCCATCGATAGCAGGGCCTCTATCTCGACCCGTACTGAACCGGCAGCCTCCTTAACACAGGTCAACGCGGCATCGTCGGTGACCCTTAGGCCATCTGTATATTCCGTTTTTACCCCCCTGGTTTTGAGTCGTTCCTCGATTTGAGGGCGGGCGCCGTGGACCAATACCAGGCGGATCCCGAGGCCGTGCAGCAGGGCTATGTCATGCACCAGGTGGGCGAAACTCTCATCCTCCACGGCTTCACCACCGAAGGAGATGACAAAGGTGCGCCCTCGATGGGCATGGATATAGGGGGAAGAATCCCGAAACCAATCGACGAAGTTATCTGTGGCTCTGTTTGTGGGTTTGGTCATACTGTTTAACCCATTGTCTATAAACAAAATTGCCTGATCAGTGACTGTATCAGTTTGATCGCGGGTTGAATATGCTTGAGTGGTATATATTCATTCGGCTGATGGGCCTGCTCGATGCAGCCCGGTCCACAGATAACCGTCTCCATTCCCATGCTGTTGAGATAGGGGCCTTCGGTACCGAAGGCGACTGCGCCGGCTTCGGCTCCGGTGAGCCGTTCAACAGCCTTCACGATAGCTGCCTCCCTGGGTGTCTCCATTGCCGGGATGCCATCGAATACCGAGATCAGTTCCCACTTCAGACCTGAGTCCCGCAGGGATTCGCCAAGCCTATGCTTGAGTTCGCCCCGCAGATTCTCCAGTGACATCCCCGGCAGTGGTCGCAGGTCGAACTGCAGTTCGCACTGGCCGCATATTCGATTTGGATTGTCGCCACCGTGAATATGACCCAGGTTGAGTGTGGGAAACGCGACCTCAAAGGCAGGGTTCCGATAGCGCCGCTGCAAATCGCTGCGCCAGCGGATCACTTCGCCGAGTACGCTGTACATGCCATCCAGGGCGTTGATGCCGAGTGTGGGGTCGCTTGAGTGACCTGAGCGTCCGCTGAGGCGGATCGACTCCATGGAGATACCCTTGTGCATGTGCACCGGTTTCAGTCCGGTGGGTTCGCCGATCACCGCATGTCGTCCTAGCCGTCGGTGCAGTTCGGCGAGTGATTTTGCCCCGCACATCGTGCTCTCTTCATCTGCTGTGGCGATAATCACCAGGGGCTGTTTCAGCTGTTGCAGCGGGAGTTCGCGAAGTGCCTCGATGATGACTGCGAAAAAACCCTTCATGTCGGCACTGCCGATACCGTAGAAACGCTGATCACGCTCCTGCAGTTTCAGCGGATCGCTTTGCCACTTCTCCTCGTCAAAAGGTACGGTATCGGTATGTCCTGAGAGTACCAGGCCATCATCTCCATGTCCGGCACTGGCTATAAGGTTGAACTTGTCTGTTTGACCCGGAATGGGCACTACTTCGGTCTTGAATCCCAATGTATTGAACCAACCCTCCAGTTGTTCGATAACCTTCCCATTACTCATATCCCAGGCAGGATTGACGCTGCTCACCGAAGCGGCGCCGATCAAGTCTGTTAACATCTCTTGCAGGGTCGGTGTTTTCATGGTTCTGATTCTGTGGCCATAGCCAGGATCTTGCAACAGGGATTGGAAATAAACGGTGTTTACGGTCCCGAGAGTGCGCAGGCTGGCTGTGGTCTGATCGGCAAGCCGACAGGCAACGGCAGAAAAGAACACTCTGGCTCGGCCTGACTTGCAAAAATCGACTTCCTTTGCTTTTGTTATATCAAGGCACAGAAGGCAGTCCAGCTCCCTGCCGTTGTTTTTTTTGCAATCGCCACTGCCGCTTTAATGTGACAAGAATACAACCGATATGCGTCTCTATATCAGACACCCTACCGACGTACCGATAGATTTCCAGATTGGCGGTCAAGCCTCCACCAGCCGTGAAACATTGACCAATTACAGTGAAGGCGGGCTCTGCTTCATCTCTGAAGTGAAGATAGAGCCTGGTACCGAGATACACATTGCCATTCCCATCACGCCGCCTCATTTTCATGCAACGGGCATAGTGGTTTGGTGCCATAAGGAGCACGACAGTTTTCTCATCGGGGTCAAGTTCACCGAAGAGGAGACGGCTTATGCGGTGCGCATGGTCGAGCAGCTCTGTTATATAGAGCACTACAAACAGAATATTAAACAGTCGGAGGGGAGAAGCCTCACGGGTGAAGAGGCGGCGTTGGAATGGATCGATAAATTTGCCGATGATTTCCCCACATAGCGAATCTGCTTCTGACATGGCCAGACTAGGCACGGTAATTTTCATATTGCTTCTCGCTTTTCCACTGTCTGCCGGCGATATAGTCAGCTATAAACGCATCAGCCCCGACCTTGCCCATGAGCTGGTGAAAAATGCGGTGGAGGCATGCAGAAAGGAGGGCTATCAGGTGACAGCGGTGGTGGTAGCCGGGGATGGCGCCGAAGTTGCGCTGATGCGTGACCTACACGCCAGCAGGTTCACCATCCAGATTGCACGTGAAAAGGCGAATGCAGTGATCTTGTCGGGGATCGCTTCCGGTGCATTTCGAGACAACCGGCGCGATATCCAGCAAGAGATGAATCACGTGGCGGGTGTGTTGGTGCTCCAGGGTGGGTTGCCGATCGCCGCGGGCGGCTACCGGCTGGGGGCGATCGCCGTCAGCGGTGCGCCGGGTGGGGAGAGGGATGAAAAGTGTGCACAGGATGCGCTCGACAAGGTTCGGGATCGGCTTGAGTTTGCCGACTAGGCGCCAGCTCTCGCATGGCTGGCTGCAATCTATTTCATGAACATGCCTGCCGCGAAGGAGGAGATGCTGAGGAGAAAGAAAATGACCGCTGAGGGTTTCCACATGGTGTAGTTCAGTGTCTGGGAATTTTTATTGTGCAGTGCAATAGCAAGGATGCCGGCAACGAGAAAGATACCACCGGAAACATAGGCGATGACCTGCAGGTACTCAATCTTGACCCGGGTCGAGCCCTGAACCCCGCCACCGATGGTTTCAAATTTGTTGGCCAGCAGCGGTCCGCCAGAGAGGAGCCAAATTGCGAGCGTCAGCCCCAGGGATCTTAGATAGCGAATCGGTTCACGTGTCACAGCGATAGTCTCCACTCATTGTCAGATTGATCACCAGTCACTATCGGTTGTCGGCACCAAATTGTATTTCTTCAGCCTTCCATTTGCCGGCCCTGCGGGTATGAAAGGCGTTGGGTCTCTCCCTGTCCATGGGACAATTGTCCTGTGTAGAGTGGAATACCTATTGGATGTGGGGCAACTCAAACACGTCCCGATGCTATTCTTTGGGGGCAGCTGCGGCTTTAATCTTCAAGGCCTGTCGGCTTGGTGTTAACAGGCCCTGGATGACTAATTTCTATCTACTCATGCAATGACAGAGGTGTGCTATGTACAGTTTCAATACCCGCGTTGAAGGTGACGTCAAGCGTGTCGAGGCGCGGGTGGTGGAGGCTTTGAAAAGCGAAGGATTCGGCGTGCTGACCGAAATCGATGTCCAGGCGACGATGAAGGCCAAACTGGGTATCGACAAGCGCCCCTACAAGATATTGGGAGCATGTAACCCGCCGCTGGCTAATCAGGCTATAGACGCCGAGCCGGATATCGGTCTTCTGCTGCCGTGTAATGTCGTGGTGCGAGAGGATGAGGATGGCCTTGTGACGGTCGCCTTCATGGATCCGGTTGCGGTGTTGCAACTCGTGGAGGGGGAGAAGATCGCGCAGATGGCCAAGGAAGTAAGGGGACGGTTGGAGCGGGTGCGCGACGCGATTTGAGCAGGATCGGACCGGGTTCGCGTTAACGGAACTCGGTCTTCCCTTTCTTGCCGCGACCCAAAGATGTCACTCAGTACATCCATGGCGATAGGTGCGAAAAATGGACGAATAGACATAAAAACAAGAATATTTAGCATAGTTCATCCTGATATTCAGGCCAATAATAGCCTCCGTGTCTAATCGAATACGGAGAGAAACAATGTCTGAAGTCGCTATCTACACCAGGCCGAATTGCCCCTACTGCAGTCACGCAAAGGCGTTATTGGATTCGCGCCAAATTGCCTACAAGGAGCTGGATGTCACAAAGGATCCCGATCTATTGACTGAGATGTTGCGTCGTACCGGCGGTCGAACCTTTCCCCAGATTGTAATAGGTGAACGCTCGGTGGGTGGTTATGACGATCTGCGGGCGCTGGATGGTGAGGGACGGTTGAGAGCATTGCTGGAACCTCAACGCACTGCTTCGTAACAGAGGCGCACATGAGGTCTGGCGGACCCATTTCGGTTTATGGCGAATGCAGTGCTGGATACCGAAAACAGCCTTGACCTGACTGAAGTTTGGGTAGGCTAACCTCTGGTGATGAAACCGATATTTTGCCTGGGGGCATGGCCGGGAGGAGCCTGGACAAGCCCCTGTCTGTTAGGTGACAATGTCCACACCTTGCCAAAAGGCGACATGATCCTTGATCTTCTCCGCGGCAGCAGACGGTGAGGGGTAGTACCAGGCGGCATCACGGTTCTCGCTGTCGCGAACGATGATCGTGAGGTAGTTGGCTGTGCCTTTCCAGGAGCAGGTGGTGGTTGTCGCGCTGCGCCTGAAATATTCCCGGTGTAAGGAGGAGGGCGGGAAATAGTGATTGCCCTCGACGACCAAGGTTTCATCACTCTCCGCAACAATCACCCCGTTCCACACCGCTTTCATCGATTCATCCCTCCTTATGTATAGAGTGTCGATCGGCGTCGGCGTTCACTCTTGCGGTCAGTTTAAATGCATTATATCTATCAGTTCATTGGAAGAAACGACCTGGCAATAGATCATGTTAATGATTTCCAACTCACGTGTATGAAGTTCTTCCGTTCCCGCGGCACAGCAATCATCGACGACAATGACATTGAAGCTTTCATCCGCCAGGCTCCTGACCGTGGAAGAGACACACTGATCGGTGAAAATTCCACAGACAACCACATTCTCAATACCCATGTTATGCAGCACCAATCGCAGGTTGGTGCCCGTCAGGGCGCTGTCGGTGGTCTTGGTCACCAGGATCTCGTTCGGCAATGGATTCAGCTCGGGAACAATCTGCGACTCTTCCGTATTGCGTGGCAGTAACAGGTAGTTCCATCCCGGTTTTTTCTGGCTGAGCGAGCGGTCGCGTCCATCCTCCAGCAGGCAGGCTATTCGGGCATGAAGCAGATCCATGCCCTTGCGCCGGAAGCGTTGTTGCAGATCCCGGGTGTTGGGGATGACAATATCGTTCATACGCTGCCGGAAGGGTTCCCAGCGTTCGCGCTCATGCGGGTCATCCGCCGGTGCCATATAGGTGTTCTGGATGTCGATGGTCAACAGTGCAGTGGTCTGGTATGGGAGATCGAGATCCATAGGCTCGGGAGCGTTTTCGTAGTAGAAAGAACGATATGCCTGTTTCCAGTTCATCTTTCCTCCTGGAATTCCGTAAAGATAGGGTTGAATGGTATGGGTGAGTCAATCTGTATTGAACGGATTGTCAGGTCGGCTCACTCACGATTGTAGCGGATTGGATAGGATTATTAGTATCGTTTGGTGTAAATCTAATACATACTCGGCCCCATGTCTTGATGGGTGTTACATGAGGAAGGATGTTGGCTGTTTAACACAGGATCATGGACAGAAGAAAGGGGCGCGATGATGTTGCCATCCATGTGCAGGTGCGAAGGGAGTGGTATCCATGGAAATTGACAACACACCGGTTTTCACCCTTACCTTGCTTATGCTCGGTTTGTCGGTTGTTGGCTGCAAAAAAAATGACAGGGAGGATCTGCCTGCCGCCTCAACGGATTGGAACCGGGATATAGTAATGACAAACCTGATTGTTGATCTCGATACGATGAGGGCAAGTGCGGACATTGTGCTAACGGGGTCCCTGATATCAACCGGGGCCTCCTTCGAGATTGGCGATTTGGCCGTCGAGAACGTAACTTCCAATGCGATGCAACTGCAATTCACCACCGAACAGGGGCGGCTCGATGTCGGTGTACCGCAATCTCACGAGGCCCAGACGCTGACTATCGAATACAGTTTCGGTATCCAGGATGATTTTAGCGGCCTGCTTCAAAGCGGAGCTACTTTTACCTGGCCGTATTTCTGCGGCAATCTCTTTCCCTGCAGATCCGGGCCTGCGGAGGGAAGCAGCTTCAGTCTGATGATTGAGGGTGTACCGGAAGGTGAGGTGGGTTTGTATCCGGATTCGATAACAGTGGACGCGCCAGCCTATATGCTGGGTTGGACTGTTGGCAAATACCACTATCTCGCGCTGAGTGAGACAAGTAATGGAACAGAGGTGGGCGTCTACTACCGAGAGGGTGAGGAGCAGGATGCAATCAGCGGCACCCAATACCTGAGAGATGTCTTCGACTGGTACGAGCAGCGCTTTGGTGAATATGGTTTTGGTCAAAAGGTTGCAAGCGTCTCTGTGGATTGGGGGGATGCGGCCTTCGGTGGTATGGAGCACCACCCCTATTGGCATGTCGCCAGCGGCTCCTTGTCCGATCCGATCGTCCATGCCCACGAGGCGGCCCACGGTTGGTTTGGGAATGGGGTTCGTATCGGTTGCTGGGAGGATTTCGTGCTCTCCGAAGGCATGGCATCCTATCTTGCGGCACGCTCTCTCGAAGAGGTCGCGGGGGAGGAGATTGGCAATCTGGTATGGAACTCCTACGATAGTCAGCTCGTATCACTGGAAAACAGCAACCAGAACAAGATCGCATGGCCTCGGGGCTGTAACCAGATCGATATTCTTGAGGATGGACTTTTTGGCATCGCACCCTACATGAAAGGCGCCCTCTTTTTCAAACAGCTGGAATTCGTGCTGGGAACCAAGCTGTTCGACAGCTTGTTGAGAAATTTCTATCACACTAACAGAGGAAGAGCAGTGACTCTGCAGACACTGTTGACTTTTATAGAGGAAGGCAGCGACTACGCCCCCGCTCAATGTGCACAGGCATGGCTTAGAAGTGAAGTCCTGCCGCAGGACGAGGTATGTGTGTATTGAAAACGCGATTGCGGTTCTTCGTGATTCGTTTTGCAGGCTGGTCAGGCTCTATTAAGAAGTGATCTTCGATTCGAGGGAGATAGCCTGCTTCGTAAGAGTTGTACGGCGAATACCTGGTCTGCCTCATCGAGGGTGAAGAGGGTGAATTTGTCAGGAATAACGGACCCGCAGGATTGATGGATTTAGACATACAAGATCTGCTAAAACAATAAGATATAGTAGCGCTATGCCAAATTTGAAACACTTCTTGAGGATGGTTTCGAGCCTGGGGTGGAGTAGGGTTGACCCACTGACTCCTGAGGTCTGAATCCCTCGAACCAGCTGTTTCAGTCGAGCCGTCAACTGCTGTCTCAATAAGGATCGAGTGGTTATGCAGTCTCTGTAATCAGATCGGGCAGAGCTGGTGAGGCCGTAATGCAATCGGTTCGATATAAATACCATGATTACTACACGGTTTGTCCCGTTTGCATGAACATGCATGAACTAGAATAGTAGATCGAATTCAGATCAATGATATTGTTGCCTTTGATCAAAAATAACTACTATTTTAGTAGATATAATCATTCTAGGTTTTTAACTAAAAAATCAAGAGTAATCTTTTGTCATGAATGAGGAAATCAGTAACGAACCTGCGTTAACTGAGGGAATTGAAGGGCAGGGCGGACCTACTCATATCGTTGGTATCGGGGCCTCAGCGGGGGGGTTGGAGGCCATCGAAGCCTTTTTCAAGGTGATGCCACCCGATAGCGGTGTCTCCTTTGTGGTTATTCAGCACCTCTCCCCCGATCACAAAAGCCTGATGGCGGAACTGCTCTCGAAACGTACCCGCATGCCGGTACATCGAGCTGAAGACGGCATGATCGTGGAGCATAACTCTGTCTACCTGATTCCGCCCAACAAGAACCTCAGGCTGTTTCATGGTCGTATCATTCTTTCGGAACAGGATCGGGATGCACGGGGTATAAATCTGCCTATCGACATTTTTTTTCGCTCCCTTGCCGAGGATCAGGGGGCCAAGGCGATTGCGATCGTACTTTCGGGTACCGGCAGTGACGGTACAAGCGGTATCCGCGCCATAAAAGAGGAGTTGGGCATGGTCATGGTTCAGGTGGAGGAGACCGCCGCCTTCGATGGTATGCCAAGGAGCGCCATTGCCACGGGCTTGGTGGACTATATTCTGCCCCCTGAAGAGATGCCCGCTCAACTGCTCTCCTATTTAAAACACCCATTTACCGCCAAGAATGAATATACCAGCACCATGTTAACGGATGAGGATGGTGTAACTCGAATCTTTGCGTTACTGAGGGAAAACAACAAAATCGATTTTACCTACTACAAACCCACCACCATCATCCGCCGTATCGAACGCAGGATGGCTGTCAACCAGATACACGACTTAAACGACTATGTGCGTTTCCTCGAGAGCTATCCGGTTGAGCTCAACAGTCTTCACAAAGATCTGTTGATCGGGGTTACCAGCTTCTTTCGGGATCCGGAGGCATTTACTGTGATCTCGGATAAGTATCTGCCGATGGTGATGAAGGAAGCCGAGGAAGATAAGTTGCGAATCTGGGTGAGTGGCTGCTCGACAGGAGAAGAGGCATATACTCTGGCCATTCTCTGCTGCGAGGTAATGGAAAAGCAGGGACTGCATACCGATGTAAAAATATTTGCAACGGATGTGGACCGGGAGGCCATTGTTACCGCCAGTGCCGGCGTTTTTGCCGAGAGTGCGGTTGCGGATATCGAACCTGTTATGCTGGGGAAATACTTCTACCGTAAGGACGAGGGTTTCTATATCAGTCGCCAGGTACGGGAGATGGTGGTATTTGCCCAGCACAATCTGGTCAAGGACCCGCCCTTTACCAACATCGATCTCATCAGTTGCCGCAATCTGCTCATTTACCTGCAGCCGGTACTGCAAAAACGGGTTTTGGAGCTGTTCAATTTTGCCCTCAATCCAAAGGGTCTGCTGTTTCTCGGCAGCAGTGAAACCACCGGTGAAATGGCGGAGTACTTTGATCCCCTGGACCACAAATGGCGTATCTACCAATCACGGGGACGTAAACGCCATGCGGAGTTGTCGGAACCGGCGATCAATTTCGATGCCAAGCGTTGGTACAACAGCAACCGCATGACAGGGAAGGGTGTAGTCGCGCGTATCCATGAAGAGGAGCGGCTGCTTGAGCGTCTGGTTGAGGGTATAGCCGGCGACTACCTACCATTCTGCATGGTGGTCAGCGAAGCGCAGGAGCTGATGCATGTGGCAGGCGACTCCAAAGACTATCTTCAATTTTCCACCGGAAAGGTTGTCAATGATGTCTCCAAGCTGGTGATCAAGGACTTGGCGATACCACTCAATACGGGACTGCAAAAGGTTATCAAGAGCAAGGAAGAGCTGATCTATTCCAATATTCACCTAAACGGCAATGGCATGCAGAAGGTCGTCAACATGCGCCTCAAGCCGCTGCCGACCAAAAAACAGCAGGTGATGATGGTTGCGGTCTTAATTGAAGAGGTGCGCAGTTCTACCGAGTTGGATAGATCGTCACCGGAAACCTATAACGTCGGCAAGGAGGCGGAACAACGAATTGTAGACCTCGAGAATGAGCTGCAGTTTACACGGGAAAACCTGCAGGCGACCGTTGAGGAGCTGGAAACATCGAATGAGGAGTTGCAGGCCACCAATGAAGAGCTGCTTGCCAGCAACGAGGAGCTGCAGAGCACAAATGAGGAGCTGCAATCGGTAAATGAAGAACTCTATACCGTCAATGCTGAATATCAAGGTAAGATTACCGAACTTACCGAGGTCAACAACGATCTCGATAATCTGCTAAGCAATACAGGTGTTGCCACGCTGTTTCTTGATGAAAATCTTGATATTAGGCGCTTTACACCGGAAATATCCTATCTGTTCCGCATTATTGATCAGGATATCGGACGCCCCCTCAGTCATCTATCACACAAGCTGAAGAACGTGGATGTAATCACCCTGGCCAAGCAGGTCAGGTCGAGTGAAAAGGGCTTGGTTCGTGAAAGGATATTGTCCAGCGCAGGCGAAGAGTATTTGATGCGGGTGTTTCCCTACCAGATCGCGCCGGACACCTATTCTGGTGTCGTCTTTACCTTTATCAACACAACCAGTTTGAGAGAGGCTCGCAAGGAGTTGGTTGAGCGTGAACTGCGTATGGAAACCCTTTTGCGGGTAACCGGCGCTTACGTGTTGATCAATGAGGGGGGGATTATTCAAGAGGTAAATGACGCTTTACTCGATTTGGTCGGGTACGAGGAGGCTGAATTATTGGGCAACAACGTATCATTATTGATGCCAAGAGAAGTAGCTGAGGATCACGATGTATACATCGAGCGATATCTTAAGGAAGGAAAGTCCGACATTATTGGTCGTAGCCGGGAAGTGAATGTCAGGCATAAGAACGGTGATCTGGTGACCCAGGTGTTATCTGTTGCAGAGATGATAATAGGCCAAAAACATTGGTTTGTTGGGTTGATAAAAGCCCCTTAGTTACAGGGTTGAGTGAGTGAATGATAAGAAAAAACCAGTAACTTACGATAGCGATACGCAGTTTATGCGCGATAAGGCCGAAGAAATCGCGCGTAGCAGGGTGATAACCCAATACGAAAAAAAACTGGCGAATCGTGATAAGTTGCTGCAGGAGCTTCATGTTCACCAAGTGGAGCTTGAACTGCAAAATGAAGAATTACGTCAGGCACAAGCAAAGCTTCAGTATATCCATCAGCAGTACCTGAATCTCTATAACGAGGCCCCGATGGGATATGCCAGTCTCGATGACAATGGCATCATTGTCCGCGCCAATCAAAAGCTTGCGACGATGCTGGGATTGGAGAAGTACAAGTTAACCGGGCGAGCTTTGGCGGAATTCATGGATCCTGAGGAACAAGCCATCTTTCGGAGCAGATTCAGTGCTTTTGCCAACCATCCGGAAGATAAATTCATCGATATTAAATTCAGATGCTCGACTGAAGAAAACGATCATCACGGATTTGTCGGAAGAATTCAGGGAAGGCGGCTCGACAAGAACACCACAGTAGAGATTGATGTCCGTTGGGTAGAGACCTTGCTGGTTGTGGTCAGCGACGTAACAGAGTTGAAAAAGTCCGAGGAGAAAATTCATTTTCAGGCACATCATGATGTCCTTACCGGTTTGCCAAACCGGGCCACCCTCTATGATCAGCTACAGAATTCTCTCTCCTTGGCCATGCGACAGGACAGCTATGGAGCATTGCTTTTTATGGATCTTGACAGGTTCAAAAATGTCAATGACTCTCTGGGGCATCACACGGGCGATCAATTGCTTGTCAACTTTACCAGGCGTATGCGCAAGCACATTAGAAGGGAAGATCTACTGGCTCGCATGGGTGGTGATGAGTTCGTCGTGCTACTGGCGGAACACCATCACAACAACCATGTCATGGCGGTAAAGGCGCAACGGTTTGCAGAACATATTATAGAATCGCTCTCTGAACCACTGATTATCAATAAGCAACCTTTTCAGGTGTCATTGAGTATCGGTATTAGCGTTTTTCCTTTCCATGATGAAGATAATGTCAATGACGTCATTCGACAAGCGGATACGGCAATGTATCAGGCTAAAAATGACGGGCGTGGTTTGGTGCGCTTTTTTCATTCCAGCATGCAGGAGTCGGCACGCCAACGAATGACAATGGAAGCGGAACTGCGCGTAGCACTGATTGAAGAGCAGTTTGAACTCTTTTATCAACCACAATTTTCAATCGATGGTGAGATATATGCTGTTGAAGCACTTGTTCGATGGAGACACCCATATCGTGGCATTGTATCGCCGGATAAATTTATTGGCATTACTGAAGATAGCGGGATGATCGTTCCATTGGGAGAGTGGATTATAGAGAACGTGATCAAGCAAGCCGTAGGCTGGCGAAAGGAGGGGATCGTTAGCAAGGATATTCGTTTTTCTATAAACGTAAGTGCAAAGCAGCTTGAAGCAACATCTTTCTGTGAGCGTGTAAAGGCAATTATTAGCGACTATGAACTGAGTCCGGAGTGCCTGGTTTTTGAGATAACTGAATCCCTGTTGTTACCTAGTGACAAGATAGCCGATGAGGCCATCACAAGCTTATCCAAGATCGGTTTGACATTTTCGGTTGATGATTTTGGAACAGGCTTTTCGTCGCTGGCAATTATACAAAATAAACCTATAGGACAACTTAAAATCGACAAGCGATTTATCGAGGATCTGCATTGGCGTGATGATATGGACAATATTGTTATGCAGGATAAGCAGTATGCGATGGTAAATGCGATATTGTCTATGGGCAGGGCACTGGGCCTGGAGGTTGTGGCTGAAGGCGTTGAAACGGAGGAACAGTGTCGTGTTCTGGAACATCTGGGATGTCGATATGTACAGGGTTATCACTACTCAAAACCCCTGCCAGTGGATAAATTTGCAAGCTTCATGCGCAGAACCGGAAAGATGGATTAAGTGAGAATAGCTTCAATAAATACTTAAGAATTCCCCATCCCCTAACATCCAAGGCTACTTGATTTTTCAAATATCAATTTCAAATCCAAATATCTTCATATATGGCCTGGCATGGACAAATAATGGAAACATCTGAATCGATATATCATGAATATGTCGTGATTTCGGTAACTCTCGTTGAGTAAGGGTTGAATTATTACAAATTGGACTGGTGTTAACAGGTTCTGAATCGGCTATCTACATCTAACGGTATTGGATAGGGTATTACTGCAGCTATTTGGAATATGAACTCAAAATACAAGACAATAATATTCGATCTTTTCGGCACTCTGATCAGTGTCGCCAAAGCTGCAGGAGCAAGAGGTCGTTATACAGCGGATATACTTGGTCTGGACCGCAAAGTCTGGAACCAGGCCTGCTTTGGCGAGTACCACGATATTGTCAGTGAATCAGATCATACGGAGACTGTGAGGCGTATAGCCCATAGTCTCGATTCCTCCATTCCGCTCGCGAAGATACGTGAGGCGAGCGAAATGCGTCAGAGACGTTTTGACATTGCATTGACGGAAATTGAACCCGGTATTCTCGATGTCCTGGAGAGGTTGAAGCTGGGTGGTTACAACCTAGGGCTGATATCAAATGCCTCGACCGGAGAGGTCCGGGCTTGGCCACAGTCCCCGCTGGCGCCTCTGTTCAGTACTGTACACTTTAGCTGGAAGCAGGGTGTGAAGAAACCGCAAAAGGAAATATATCAGGGGGCGCTGTCTGAGATGAGAATAAACCCGGATCAGGTGCTCTATGTAGGGGATGGTAGCAGTCAGGAGCATCTGGGTGCTGAAGCCTGCGGTATAGACAGTCTCCTGGTAACATATTTTCTTGATACCAGCGATGAACAGGAACTGATTCGGCGAGGCTTGGGATCCAAGGGAACCATAGCGCACATCAACGAGTTGACTTTGCTGCTACTTGATGAAGGCAGGTTATAAATTGATAAGCCGGTCTTCAGTAGTGGTAACGATTCTCAATCCGTTCCAGGCGGTCAAGATCTTCGTCAATCCTGTCCTGCAGAATTAACAGTTCAGATTCAGCCTCTTCAAGATCAAAGCTGAGCACCTTAAGATCTTCCAGAAGGGATTTTCGCTGCTTGCTGCTTAGACCATCCTTTACCAGGTCGGCCTCAGTCTCTTTGATCTCTTTTTGCAGCTTTTCGATGACTTTTTCTTGTTTTTTAACTTTGCGTTCACTATTTTGAAGCTGTGTCCTGGCGGTGTATATCTCGGTACCGTGTGACCAGGCCTGCCTGAACTCCTCAGCCAGAGGCGGCATACAAACAGCCTTGAGTTTGTGACCGGCTTTACCTAACTGAAACCCGTTTCGAGGGGTGCAATACTCCTTCAGGCCAGCCAGGCGGCCCTCTTCGTAACGCTCCATATCAGGTGTAACACCGTGTTCTGCACATGCCTTTCGATGATTGCCAAGATAAGAGAGAGGTTGTCCCTTGGCACCGTCCTCATAACCAATGCTGCGCCAGTCGGCCAGTTGGCACTCCTCGCGATCCATGGTGGCACAGCCTGTCAAAGAGAAGCCTATTGCAAGAGTGGCAAGGTATCGTATCATTGAGACAATTCCATGGTTAATTTGTTGGTATTGAGCGAGCAGTGTCAAACAGTCGGGCTATTCTCGATTTCGCATGCCATCATTGTATAGCGAGGCATCAGGTACACTAGACTTAATATACTATATTATTTCACTGGGGCTGTAGGTAAAAACTGCTCGCCTGCATCGGGTCGAATGCATAGTGATGATATAGGTCGCTCTCAGCCTCAGACCAGCCGCCGTAGTCGAGGGTCTCACCCCTTGGGAAATAGTCAGCAAACTCCGGGATTAGAAAACGCAGTACCACATAGTCGTAACCGGGACCGCCTTCTCCCATTTCACCATCGGCATGTCCAAGATGATGATGTATATCCCCATCGGGAAAGCCAAAGTTGGTGTAGACAAAGGGAGGTGTGCCGTACTCGATCGAGAAAGCGAAAAAGATATCTATACCGTCTATTCCTTCCCCGCCGGCACCTGTGCCAAGGTCATTGTCTGAGTTGAAATTGACGCTGATACCCTGGCCGGTGACTGTCTGGGCCTCGATCTCGCCCACAGCATCGACAGGTTTCTCTGCCGTCGGTATGACACCGGCAAAATCGAATCGTATGTATAGATAGTCTCCCTCTATTCCCATGGAGAGAGCAACCAGGTCAGCGGGTGGATAGTCAACCGGATGGCTGTAGGGTGGTGCGCCACCGGGGGCGATTTCGGAATCAGCGGAAGGTTCAACACGGGTAAAGCTGTAAACCGCGTTGATATCATCAGGCCAGGAATCCGAAAAAACAACAGAGTTGATGTAGGACCCGGGGTCGGAGCCATTGTCGCCGCCACCGCCACAGCTGAAAAGCAAGCCCGTACAGAATAATAGGGTTAGGTATTTGAAAGCGCCAAGCATGTCGCTTCTCGGGAATGGGCTGCCGGATCTATTCTCTATATTCGGCAATTGGAGGGGATACTTGAGCAGAGTAAATTTCCTACCATGGATAAAAATGCCTTAAACCAGTTTAGGGAATCAACGGGATGAGTCAAACGGCTGGATGATCTCGCCCCACCCGCCAATGCAAGCGAGCGCATGACTGGCTAATGGCATCATCCTGCTCGACCAGGATGCATGCTTCGTTGGATTGGCGGGCAGCGGCAAGCGTCGCTCAGAAACCGCTTCTCACGACTTTTTTCTCGAATGCCGGGTCAAGTGAGAGATAGCCTATCCCCAGTGCGGCACCTAGGCCGGTGTTCACCCCGAGGGAGATCGGCTGCAAGCTGATGTTGTGAGTTCCACCGCCGACAAGTATTGCGGCGCTTGCGCCAACTGCGACGGTAACCGATGCCTGAGCGCCCAAATAACTACCGGAAAGACTATAGGCGGCAGGGTCCAGGTCACTGCTTC
Organism: Candidatus Thiodiazotropha sp.; assembly: GCA_040793985.1. Classification (GTDB taxonomy): domain Bacteria; phylum Pseudomonadota; class Gammaproteobacteria; order Chromatiales; family Chromatiaceae; genus Thiodiazotropha. The sequence continues at coordinate 584,918 of JBFNJI010000003.1, forward strand.
CGCCGATTACGGTGTAGGCCATACTCTCGGTTTCACGCCAGTTCAGATCCAAACCCAGTGCAATACCGGCAATGCCTTTGTAGTGCTCCTGTCCCTGAGTATGGCTAAATGTGCAATCAATACCGACGGTATGGTGAACAACGAAGTATCTATGAGTGCCTGGAATCGACTTACAGGTCAGCATACCCAGTTGAATGCCGCCTCCGGCACTTGCGGATGTCGGGGTCGTCAGTGAAAGAGCGATCGCCGTACCCAACAGAGTATTTATTAACTTTTTAGACACTTTCATATTAACCTCCAATAAGATTTCATCTGATCGAGGGTTCTATCTCACCTTAGCTGCAGTGGATGAGATGGGCTTTTAGGCTGTTTATTATGTGGATTATCAGCATGAATGAGAGGCTGTGGCAGAGTGGCTGCCTGAAACAGCCCAACAACCAGGCGAGGGTTCACCCGGTGTGCGCTATGTTATTACAATATACGTAGTAAATGGGGATCTGGTTTCTGCGAAGGATTCTGATTATATAACTAACATTATGCGATAGGTTGGTGCGCTGGAAATAGCTGCGTCCGGGATCACCCCATTCGGCCGGTGGCGATATTCGCTACGATGCCATGCAATGCCACTTCAGCATTTTCAAAAGCATCAGCGAGTTCATCGATTGTGGTTTTCCCCGACTTGGCGCCATTTAATACGTTTGCGATTTCTGCAATTAAACCGGCTACAGTAGCAAGGGCGTCATTGCCACCGTTTTCGTAAACCTGCGTGACTGCATCTGTTATCCGGTCGTCTACAGCAGTTGGATATGCCATGTGATTAACTCAAAGAACAATATTCATTTTGATTAGTTCAGATGGTTACAAACTTACTATGTCATGCCGTGAGTTATATATTCAGATTATCTGTCGGCCGGCGGACACCATACGGTTGTTCACACCCCTGCTTTTCAACACTCACCTTGTGAATTGATGGGTGAAGGATTGCCAAAGGAAAAACCGGGCGGTGGCTGCTGCGGTACCGCCCGCCTGCAGTGGCAGGAAGTGAGGAGAGGCTGAAAACGGCTCAGGGATATCGGAGCACGTGTCGCTGAAAGGGCCCCGTTTGCATAGACAGATATTCCTTCCATTGATCCAATGTCCTTGTAACCAACTGCGTACGTCCGCATACAGGACACTCATACCTTGACTGCTCTATACGCCCTTCCTTTTGCGTGTCTATTTCAGCCATCAGCGAGGAACAGTGTGAGCAATGCATTATTTATACCCCTGGGAAAACCTTCGTTGTCGGTAATGAGTTTTAAGCTTTCAGACTGCACCTAGCCACCTGGCAATAAATATATTCACAACCAGCTATGGCAATTGCCCAGAACTCAAGACCCGGAACCCATCTAAAAAACCGTCCTATAAGAGTCACCGGCCCCGGCGTTTCGACACCACAATCCAGGGGCAGGCTTCCCGTAGTTGCATCTCCATACCAAAGTGTTTTTTCTAATTTTTCAAATGGTTGCGGAAATCCTGCAATTCGGCTGCTGTGGTATTGTAAATCAATAACAAAAACAGCAACTTAGCTTAATCTGGTTACTGCTTGCAGGTGCAGTGCTATTAAACGCTAAGATTAGCCTAATTCGGATAAGGCTACAAGATATTGTGTAAAAATAAATTTTGAACACTATATCTTGGTATCCCTGGCTTGGTCTGGTTGCACGGCAATTCAGCAGCATAGGCTGCATTAGCAAAGCCCTTTCTCAGCTTTTGTGGGTATCTTGCTGATTCGGACAGGCGGTAAGCCCGGTCTGCGGGGTTGGATGATGGTGCGGATCAGCCGCAGCCTGGCCTCCGAAGGAGGACTTGGCGAGAGGCATGAAATCGCCTATCGGCTCAATTGGTAATATTTACATCATTTATCAGTTCATGACGTTTATAGTTGTGACATAACGACTGCCGACCTACTGAATTGAAAGATGAGAAAGGGACATGCAAGCGAAGGCCTAACCAGGTGTTACTGGAATCGGGTCATACCGCTTGAGCAGGGCAAGGCTGGTATGACATGCCTTGGTGCTGGCCCGCTACAGCTTTGAGGAGAAAAATCATGAATGTATTGAAACGAGGCACTTTTTCCACAGCCATACTTGCGACTGCGCTTTTTCTGGCCAGTGATTTCGCCTGGGCCGCCTGCAACGCAACAGTAAATGGACGCCCTATGACCCAGGAGGAGTGTACCTTGACCATACAGGTCTATGGATATGTTGTGCCTGGTGACTATCTGGCGGATCATCTTGGTAACTGGGTCAATGCCAACAACCCCATGCACCGGGGGAACACCTACAGGGACGCACAGGGTTCACGCGGTGGTTCCTGGGGTGGTCGATCCTATGTCAGCCCCAGCGCGGTCTACGATGCAAGCGGTGGTTGTGAAGGTGGTGGTTGCGTCAATATCATCGACTGAGCTGTGATTTGTTGCGCTTGCCGCATTGCATCCTGTTGAGGAGACGGGGTTGGTTTCTCTGTTGCGACAGCGTGATTACAAGATACGCCATGCTTATGATCGCCACATGAAACGAAACACAGCTAAGATGATTCACTCTCTTCTCCAGGTTGATAAAAATCGGGCCATTCACGCGCCACTACCGGTCCGTTGGTCGCCAATGCGAAACAGGTATCCAAAATAACCGGTTTTTCATCCGTGTCTTTGCTGGGCTGTCCCGGATTTTGCAGGCTGTTCAATGTCTGATAGGCGGTGGTTGCCATCTGTGCCAGCATTTCAGTGATATGGGTACAGCCCTGCCTGCCTCCAAGTAGCGACCTGGTACGTCTGTTCCAACCCGGGCCTATCTTTTCCCCAATCAGGTTTTTGAACGATCGGGTCGCCCCCTGGCAGTGATCATAGGGTGCCCAGTCAGTGACGGCATCCGCATCCACGATATTGAAATCGAGGTCCAAGGTAAGGCGAATCCGCATCTCGTGCAGCGATTCCCCTGATCGAATCTGGCCACCGCGATCCCTGTTCGGGATAGCGAAGGGCTTGGTATCGATCAGGTGGCCTTCGATCTCCAGAAGTCCATCCTCTCGGAGATAACCTTGTAGATTCAACCTACGGGTATGCAGCGGCTTGCGTCGGACAGCGGGAGATAAGGGCATGGCGGTAAAGGATCCATGAAAACCGCAATCATAGCGGATTGTTGCGCCGCAATACACCACAACTGGTTGTTTATGAAAGCGGATCATTTCTTGGCCCGGAATCTCGCTGGACATCGGGGACCGGGTGGCGGCGGAACGTATTGGAAAACCTTTGCCTGCGCAGGCATATCCCGGTAATTTGCTGTTATGCCGCCGTGAGGGAAAAACACCCGCTCATGTTATTCGACTATATAGAACCTGTTTTCCGGCCGCCGAGTGAGGCGGAGTCATTGATTCTGCAGGTCACCAACGGTTGCTCATGGAACAGGTGCACCTTCTGCGAAATGTATACGGAACCGCAGAAACGCTTCAAACCCAAACCTATCGAAACGATTCGCGAAGAGTTAGCGCAATTCGCCGGCATGAATATCCCGCTGCGCCGGGTGTTTCTCGCCGACGGGGATGCAATGACGCTTTCGTTTCGCCGACTGCATGAGATTATGCAGGCTATCAACGACTATCTGCCTGGTATTCAACGGGTATCGGCATACTGCCTGCCAAGAAACGTCGAAAAGAAGTCAGTAGAGGAGCTGCAGGCGTTGTGTCAGATGGGACTGCGACTGGTCTATATCGGTTGCGAGAGCGGTGATGACCTGGTGCTGGAAAGGGTAGGTAAGGGTGAAACCTGGCAATCATCGCTGGAAGCACTGCTAAAGCTGAAACAGGCGGGGATCAGGCGATCGGTGATGATCCTCAACGGTCTTGGCGGAAAGCGCTACAGCGAACAGCATGCAGTCAATTCGGCTAGCCTGATGAACGAATCGCAACCAGAGTATCTGGCAACGCTGGTTGTCAGCTTCCCAAAGGGAGAGCAGCGATTCAAGCAGGGATATGCCGGGAATTTCGAGGCCTTGAACCTGAGGCAGCTGCTCGCGGAGATGGCGTTGATGCTAGCGAGCCTCGAACTCGGGAAGACCATTTTCCGCAGCGATCATGCATCCAATTATCTGCTGCTCAAGGGCGTGTTGAACAAGGATAAGCAACGACTGTTGAGCCAGGTGCGCGATGCACTGGCGCACCCTGAATCGACGAGATTTCGTCAAGAGTGGCAGAGGGGCCTCTAGTCTTGATGCCGGTGCTCCGATCCCGGTCTCGTTCGGCGTCACCCTGGCAAATCCCTCCTTCTTGAACGGATAGTGGAGGGGGCGCTATCAGTTTGCACTAACCGGCGGCACCCTTGGGAAATCTTGCCTGTGGCAGGCTATTCCGGCGCCGGTTCGATGACGAATCACATAGACGGGAAGAAGTGAATTTGATACGATCTGAATACTCAGGAACGCACCATAAGAAAGGATGAGATTCAGGATGAAATTCATATCCCGTTTGTCGTTTGCCCTCTTCGTAGTCGCATCACTCACACAGCCTGTGGCTGCCGTGCCCATCACCATCAACCACCTCACCAGCGATGATAGCGGAAGCCTCGATGTGATCGTTGATTCGCTCAATGATTTCGAATGGTTGAGATGGGATAAAACACCGGCGTCATACGCCGATATCCTCTATATGACCACCCAGCCCGACGGTGCGTATTATGATTTCACTATTGCCACCACCACTGAGGCACTGATGTTTATCGAGGCATTAACCGGTTCTGACAATAGTTGTACCGCTGGCTCGAACGCGGTATGTCAGGCTGGCAGTGGATATAGGAATTATTCAGGACTGGTTGGAGACAACTGGTACATGAATGAACTTGGTTTTGGAGAGGACTGGGCATGGTATCTTTCGGATTCCACTGCGCCCAACTCCGATGTTGGAAAGATATCGCTCAGCACGCTGATGTCAGGGTCCTACTCTGTCACAATGGAGGAGACCGGGCATACTTTTCTCGATCCCTGGTGCCATTCCTATGACCAAAACGATGCGTGTGGTGGTCCCAAGCCCCTTGTGGGCTGGTTGCTGTACCGGCCGGTATCGATACCTGAACCATCCTCCTTGGTATTGCTCGGTATAGGGCTGCTCGGCATCAGTATCTTCAGGAAGAGAGGCGAGTCGTAACCTGGACCAGCCTCTTGTGGATAGAGGCTGACTCCAAACCGACCCGGTTGCGACTACCACCTATTTACTGCATTGGCCTTTAGTTGCCATACCCAGTTCCAGAATATCTTTTCTGCCTGTCTCACCGTCTACCTGTTCCAGATTGGAACCACCGACAAATATACCGATCTTTATATATTGTTTAATAAAGTAGTTCTCGCCGCTCACGGTATCGAGGACCAGGTCATTGGGCGAAAATTCAGACTCTGTCGATATCGTATGTGACATATCACCTGCAACTTCCTCATAGAAAAATATACCAGGAGCGGTTTCGCCAATACACTTGCCATCGATCCATACATCTTTTTTTAAGGCGCCGCCACCTATCGATTTTTTTCTGTAGACATAGATACCTGCCTGACCTTCAGGAGGCTTGTTGAATGCCTTTGCGAGATTCGATGCTTCCTTATCGGACATCTGAACGGTGGCACAGCCGGTAAAGAGAAGTGTGAATAGTACAAAAAAGGTTTTTCTTATGAGCATAGCGCTGTCCTTGGTGTTATGTATTTGTGATCATGTCAGGTAATCGGTGGATTTACCATTAATTATCGTTCCGCTGGAACACTGGATGTAATGTTGCTTCGCACCAAACTCGAATCGTTTCGGATCCGCTCAACGCCGGGAGTAAGGCCGCACGTGGAAGAGAGAGGCTCTATGGCCGGTAGCAATATGCGTTGGGGAGTATAGAAGCCACGCTGGATTAATCGGTGTCAGCTGGCCGGCAGGGTCGCCTCGTGCCGGCTGTGGCGTTGACTGAGAAAATACCGGTTAGGTATGGCTCATCTGTAACGGAGGGCAAATTGATCGGTAGATAGTCTTCTTACAGATAGATCATCAGTGAGGCAGGCAATTAATTTCTTGTCATATTTCGTGAATTTACTCTAAAATAGGCAAGTAATACTTTGATATTGCGTGTAATCCTCGGTCAATTGAACTATGTATAGAAAACAGTGCCTGAGCCTGACGTTATTCTGTTTCTCGCTTTTTGCGATTGCCCCGGTAATCGCTGCTGAAAGCTATGACATCTCATATGTGTGGTCACGTAACCTCAGCAGCGTTCAGGATTACCGAGAGCGCGTTGCCTCTGTATTAGGTCCAAATGTTGCCAAATACCTGAAGGTAGTCAGCAGAGGCGATATGTATGGCCTCGTCTACCAGCGAAAAGGCAACAGTGAAACCACAGCCCGCGTGGTCAAGTCGCACACGAAGCTTTTACGCGCGAAGGGATTGGATCCGGTTAGCCCTATCAAGTCTCGTGAATGGGATGAAGTGGGAAAGAGGTCCCTACCAAAAAGCATAGTGACAACTAGCATGCCTGCAAGCAAACTGACGCGCAGCAAAGCGATGCACGATCTAGAGATCGCGGTCGAGGCGTATATCGATGAGTTACGCCGCACAGGCAAGATTGCCAGTGACGAGCGTACAGGTTGGTCAGTATATGACTTCACTACCGGAAAGAAACTGGTGACCATCAACGAGGATGTACAATTTCAGGCAGCAAGCCTGGTTAAGCCTTTTATAGTCGCAGCCTTTTTTCATAAGGTAAAACAAGGCCAGCTGATATATGGTCCGAAAAGCCGGCGTCATATGCAACGCATGATCCAGCATTCCAATAATGTTTCAACCAACTGGGTTATCCGTCAGGTCGGCGGGCCGCACGACGTACAGCGGATACTGAAACGTCACTATCCCGCTATATTCCAGGATACGCTGCTTGTTGAGTATATTCCGAGGAACGGTAAAACCTACAAAAACAGGGCATCCGTGCACGATTACAGTCGTTTTTTATATGCTGTCTGGAATAACGAAATTGCCGGTGCTAAAGAGATAAAACGCCTGATGGCTCTACCTGGTACTGACCGTCTTTACACCGGTGTACCCGAGATGCCAAGGGGAACACATGTATTCAATAAAACAGGCAGTACAGCACAGGTATGTGGCGACATGGGTATCATCAGTGTCAAAGGCGCTGATGGCAAACGCTATCCCTATATCCTGATTGGTATTATTGAAAAGCAGCGAAGCGCTCAGAATTACACGACCTGGATTCGCTCCCGCAGTGAGATTATTCGTAAAGTATCCGCCATAGTCTACAAGGGTGTCATTGCCCAACATGGTGGTGTATAGGAAAATAGGCATTCTGTCTCCGAAGCCCAACAGCCTATAACTGTGCATGCGGGCGCTGACGCCCTCTGTGATCCGGCTAGTTTTCCAGGAACTGATAGTTTTTAGCCTTACCCTGCTTACGGATTGAGGATGTCAGTGCATCGTTGAGGGTTGTAGTGTCTTGATTTGCAGCTTTCAGCCTCTGCTCGGTAACATACGCCTCCCTGGCCTTGCTGAGATCGGCAATTTCCTTTTTGATGTTTGTTCTTTGAGCCGCCTTTGCTGAAATATAGCGCTCACGCTGTTCCATATCCATGTCGCTCATTTCAGTGGGTAGTTCATTTGCACCAAGGTGTTCCAGGTTGACTTTGTCCTCCTGAATCGCGTCGATCAAATCCCATTGGCTGTTGTTGTAGAGGGCCCCGGCCTTGGATTTTGTCCGTTTGGAGAGCAGTGCGGGAGAGACGCTGTTACTGTTCATATCCTGCTCTAACTGCCTCTCTTTGCCGGCCTTGCCTTTTGAACCATAGGGGATATAGGTTTGGTTCAGCTCCCTGTTCAAGGCCGCAATGCGTCGATCCTGAGGTGCAGTGATATGAGCAATTCTTCTGTTGTGGTCGATGCTCATGTAGTCTCCACCAGCCAGCAGCGCTCCATGATTCCAGCCAGTCTGCAACCCTTCCTCGTGACTGCCTGCATGGATCGTATTGACTGTGATACCAGAGGCCTTGGCGGCTTCAATTGCATGCCTGTAGGCGATGGGGCCCTGGGTAAACGGTTCATTGCCGGCAATAAAAATAGCTTTGATCTCATTGTCAGAAACGCTCCACTGCAGCTGATCTGTGGCACTCATGATGGCGTGGCCGCAATACTCTTTTCCGCCATTGGTTGTCAGCGAAAAAAGGGCCTCCGAGACACGATCCAGGTCGCTCGTTAGATCGGTGACTTTGCGGATGTAACCTTTCTCGGCATCGAGTGAATCATTGCCATACTCGAATATCGCCACCTCAAGCAGAGCGGGCACACCTTCTCTTCTTGCCTTGCTGAACTCGTCAACGATACGCCAAAGCTGATTGCGTGCCTGGTCTATAAGACCGTCCATGCTGTTACTTGTGTCGAGCAGGATGGCGAGTTGTATCCTGGGTTGTGGCATGCGCTGATCAGCTTCGCTGACGACTGGGTGTTGTGCGGGATTATTGTCTTGGGTTTCTGCCCAACTTGCCTGTGCCAGGAAGAGAGTCAATATGCTGAGTAACACAGCGACAGTGTGAAATTTTGATTTTTGGTTGGAAAGAGTGGATATCATTTGTTCGCTCCCTTCGATATTTAGGTACAACCCAATGGTAGGAAGCGAATGCCAGGCTATGAACAGTGAATAATGTAAAAAAGGCGGACTATTTTTTACAAAATATTTACCTGGTATGGAAGCCGGCTGAAGGAAGTAGATTGAGTCAGTTAGCGGTAAGAACCTCAACCGAGGCAATCATGTAGTCGACTGCCAGGCGGACCTCTTCGTCCTCGAGACGGTTGTTGCCACCCCGTGGAGGCATGCGAAATTTGCCGTCGTCTCCTTTAATACCATTCATTGCGCTTAGGTGAAGTGCAGGTATTCCTTTTCCGATACGTGGTGCCCATGCGTCACCATCCGTGACCGCGGGTGCACCTGAGATACCCATGAGGTGGCAGTTACGGCAGGTACCCATCCAGATACTGCGTCCCTTTGCCAGACTCTCTTCAGCGAAACGCGGCATATCCGGTATCTCCTTTGCAGACTGTGGCTGATCACTGCATCCGGTTATTAGAAGGAGGCAGACAGTGGCCGAAAAGAGGCGTGACATGGCAGCGGATAGATGGCTAAATGTCTTGGGCTCATTTACAGTGATACGAGTTGTACCCTGTCCTCGAGTTAACAGCTCACTCATAGCTGGTTAATTACAGCTTTTCATTGGCGAGTTTTGTTCCTTCGCCTAACCATCAATGGGGTTCGCTCAATGGAGCATTGACCCCAGTGTGCCGATGGAGAAAATGCCGGCGACTATGGCAAATGGGAGTGCCGTGATAACCAGGGCGATAAATGGCCAGCTGCCAAATCCCGAACGAAGCCATGCAAAAGCCGCAGCGGCTGTGCCGAATAACCCCAAAGCTCCCGCAGCAAAATAGTAAGTCTTGACGCAGTCGGTCAAACAAGTGCGCTGCTCGAAATAGCCGGACAGCAGGTTGGCAAATGTCAGGCCGAGAAAGACCCAGGAACCGACTGATAAGAATAGTGCAAGTGTAATGATTATATTCACGCCTCTCTCCCCGTAGACTTTGCTCGAATTATATTGATCCTGAAATCGGGCTATCAATTAGGTTTAAGCTGTATTTATTCGGTATTCAGGTAAACGTCCATTTTCAATTGTGCCCAACTCCGATTTTATTCTAATTGTATCAAGAAGTGGGCAAAATACAGAGTTTGAGTGTGCAAATTTCAGGGAATTGGGGCCATGATATCCATATTCACACAACTTCTATGGTTTTTGGGTATCTGTAGAAGACAATGTTTTTATGATTGTATCGTGATAAATCGGTGAACTTTTGGATTCATACTCAAGCCTAATTTGAGATCTGTGTACGAGGACCAGTAGATGAAATTTACTTTGTGGGGCGGTCTATTGACCTTGGCAATGCTGATTTCCGGGTGTTCCCAACCTTTGAATGAGCAGGTGAAAGTATCGGATAAGATGTTGCAGGGGCTGTCTGTTGCGACATTCGCCGGTGGCTGCTTCTGGTGTGTTGAGTCGGGTTTCGAGATGCTGCCTGGCGTTATAGAGGCCGTTTCCGGTTACAGTGGAGGCGTGGAAAAAAATCCGACATACAGAAAAGTCGCGAGAGGAAGAACAGGACATACCGAAGCGGTGCAGGTCTATTACGATCCTGAAGTAATCAGCTACACGGGGTTGATACAGGGTCTGTGGCGAATGATGGATCCAACAGATTCCAAGGGACAGTTCTATGATCGCGGCAGGCAATATCGACCAGCCATCTTTTACCACAATAGCGATCAGAAGCGGATTGCAGAACGCTTGCGTGATGAGTTGGATGCATCAGGGCGCTACGATAAACCTATAACTATCGAAATAGTACCCTTTACCACATTCTACAAGGCTGAAGAGAAACACCAGAATTACTATAAGAAGAATCCATTCCGATATAATTTTTATACCTTCAACTCGGGTCGCTATCAGTTTGTGGATGATATTTGGGGAGAGGAGCGATTTGTGGATTACACAAAGTATAGCGATACTACAGTCGAGGGGATCTGATAGGACATAAAGGGTATTCGTTCACAGAGACAAGTGTGGGGAGTGACAGTACTCTCCTCTTCTTGCCGGGCAAAAAAAATCGCATATCGCCGATCCTGATGATCGGCAGGTATGCGATTTATACCAAACTGGCTAATTAGTTATTATTCTTTCACAACTATTGTTATCAACTCATGGTTACCCACATTGATATGAGACTTATACTATCCTCTGAGTCTCTTTTCTCTCTCCTGTCGTTAAGCGCTAGCCAGCCTGTTCTATGAAGCACTTCTGAAACAATCTGTTGATCTCTTTCCTTTTACTGTCCGGACATCCCGCCCATGCCGCTCATGCCGGACATTCCGCCCATGCCGGACATTCCGCCCATGCCGGACATTCCGCCCATGCCGGACATTCCGCCCATGCCGCTCATGCCGGACATCCCGCCCATGCCGCTCATGCCGCTCATGCCGCTCATGCCGCTCATGCCGGACATCCCACCCATGCCGCTCATGCCAACAGGATAGAGATGCACACCTTGTGGTGTCACTTTATAGGTGCCATACATACCGCTCATGCCGGACATACCGCCCATGCCACTCATGCCGGACATACCGCCCATGCCACTCATGCCGGACATACCGCCCATGCCACTCATGCCGGACATGCCGCCCATGCCACTCATGCCGGACATACCGCCCATGCCACTCATGCCGGACATACCGCCCATGCCGCTCATGCCGGACATACCGCCCATGCCACTCATGCCGGACATGCCGCCCATGCCGGACATGCCGCTCATGCCGGACATACCACCCATGCCACTCATGCCGGACATACCGCCCATGCCGCTCATGCCGGACATACCGCCCATGCCGCTCATGCCGGACATCCCGTCCATGCCGCTCATGCCGGACATACCACTCATGCCGGATTGTTTATCCGCTAACGCAGTCGTTGCACCTGAGAGGGCCAGGGTAAAAGTAATGACTGTGGCCAGTTTATTCATGATCCAATCTCCAACTAAATAGTTTTTAATTTCCAGGTTTTTGATTTGTCTAAGTCTAATCGTTAAACCTGTGTGCAATTAATGCACCAGCGGTGGAGTTGAGCCGTGATTGGTCGATGAAAAAAACGCTATCTCTATGTTTCTTGGTTATTTTTCCCCTAGAGAGCGGTAGCGTAGAGTGTGGGTCACATGGGGTTGGAGGGAGCAGCCTGGTAGTAAGACTGGACAGAATGGCAGCTCAACTCTCTTTTCCTGACAAAGTGACAGATTATGGATGAGACTCACATCCGGGTGCCTATCCTATGCAACGCTCCATCAACCGTGATGCTTGAAAGAAGCGGGGCTATACCCGGAATCTGTTGTCAGTGGTTTATGTGATTTATATACAGATCGATTCTAGCCCTGTCTGGATTCTTTTCTGTACCTGCTCATTTCCTCAGCAAACTGAGTTCGGTTGTGAGTATGGACCCTGACGTTTCTCGGAAAAGCCGCGCTAACGATGGGAAATGGTTATGTGGGATGTCAAGGGACAATAAGACCAGGATAAACCGGATCAGGGAATACACTCATCAGGGTTGAAATAACAAGACACTGTCGAGGCTTTTATTCTGCGAGACTGCGGGAGTCTCCGGCTCGCTTCACTCTACAGGGCGTTCCCTCCGGGTAACCAGGTCACGATAAGCGTGCCAGGTGCCATGGGCAGCCAGGGGAAATCCGATAATAAAGCCAAGGAACGCTGTCATGAAACAGGCATATATGATTGTGACAAGCATTCCTCCCCACAACAGCATTGAAACCATGTTGTAGCGAACCGCGGCCAAGCTGGTGCGTATGGCGGATATGAAGTTGACGGGACGATCCATGAGCATGGGGATGGAGACAGCACTCAGGGCAAATACCGCTATGGCCAGTATTCCACCAACGAAGGTTCCAACAGCGAGTATCTGGAGGCCCTCCCAGGAACCCAGCACAACCGATATGTATCCTTGCCAATCCGCGGGTATTTCGCCGTCATAGAAGGAGAAGAATATCAGCCTGGCGACAATAAACCAGACAAAGAAACTTACGAGCAGTACCAACCCCATGCTGAATACCTGCAGGCTGTTTCGGGTCCAGGCGAGGCTCGCAACTTTTAGACTGGAGGTCTTGTCAAGCTCAAGTTGCTGGCTGATTGAGTAGGGGCCTATACCGATAAACGGTGCGATCAGCAGAAAACCGGCGAGTAACGGTAGAAGCAGGTAATAGTTGCCGGAGACGATGACGCCGAGGGAAATGACAATGCTCAGCAGGGTTAGACTGATACCGAAGAACAGGCTCTGGGCCGGTACTCGTTGCATATCTTTCCAAGCCGCTACCAGCCACTGCCAGACCTGCTCCGTTGGTATCTCATATATGCCGATATTTTCCGTTGAGTTTATTTTGAGTGTGTAAACTTGTTTCATGATCAAACCATAAAGAGCCTGTGGTCAGTATGCGATCAACCGAGAATAGCAGAAATGGTTGATCATTGAATAGTTGCATTTGAGCATCTTACGAAGATCTTGAGATGCCATAGTGTAAATATTTCTGGCCCGGGATTTGCATCGGCGGCGGTTGGTTCTTACAGGGTGCCTGGATAGTGATGGGGCGGTGGTTATTCATCAGTGTTGAGCTTGTTTTTCAGGCGTTTGGCGGCCTGTGATGGACTAAGGGCTGATTATCGCCAAGGGGAACGCTATGTCCTGCAGAGGCGATATCGTGTGGTATGAGCAGGCGCTGATTGAATGACGGGGACACCACTGCTTGGTTGCCTGCAACCAAGCAAGTCATTCGATAGGTGTTTCTCCTAAGACTGCCAGCAATATGCCTCTGCTCCGATACTGGGCTGCGAGAAGCCGGTCAGTTGCTACGGTTGTCCACCACCACCCGGTTTCTGCCTTGTTGCTTGGCCTTGTAGAGGCAGTGATCCGCCCGCTTCATCAGGCCCTCCTGGGTATCCCCTTCAATTCCATAAGCAATGCCGAAGCTGGCAGTGACCTGAGCAGCTTCTCCAAAATCGTGCAGTTCGATCGTTGCTCTTAGGCGTTCGGCGTTTTTTATTGCCTGATCGAGACCTACATCCGGCATTACGATGATGAACTCTTCACCACCCCAGCGTCCAATGAAATCCTGCACCCGAGTGCATTGTTTAAGGATGGTGGAGAACTCGCGTAAAACGTGGTCGCCAGTAAGGTGACCGTATTTGTCATTGATGGACTTGAAGTGATCAATGTCTGCGAGAATTATAACCAGTTGCCGGGAGTTCTCACTGGTGTGTACTAATTGCCGTCGCAGGTATTCGTCGCTGTGGGTACGATTGCTAAGTTGGGTGAGCTTGTCGGTTATTGATATTTTCTGGACTGAGTGCTTTTCTGCAAGGCTCCCTGTTCTATGACCAGGAAAATGAAATTGATGAGTCACTGGACTGGGCCTACCTAAGATACGATCCGGGCAATAACTACGATTTACGCATCGGTAAATTTTTGATTCCCTTTCTGCAGGGAACAGAGCTAAAAAGTGTTAGTTATTCACGCCTCTGGGCTCGTCCACTGGTGCCCGGTTCCGGTGCGGGTGGTTTCGTCGAGAATCGAGGGATGGAGCTTATAAAACGCATACCATTGGATGATTCGTATCTCAGTCTGCAATTCAGTATTGGAGAACCCGAGCATCATCACAGGACGGTAGACGGTCGGCGACTAGGCCTGGTTGCGATTCAGTATGAAATGAGCGATTTCTGGCTGAGAGCTGCGCTGTTGCATGCAGACTATCAAGTGTTCACCCCGCTGGGTCAGGTTATTGACGATAAAGTCAGGGCGAACATGTACAGCATCGAAACCGAAATTCGGCTTTATGATTATGTAGTCAATGCCGGGTTTAGCGATTCTGACGTTGATAGCAGCCCGGATGATAAGTTGGTCTACCTGTCTGTAGCTCATCCGATAGGTCAATTTACACCTTATATTTTTACCGCACGCACAAGCAGACAATTTGAGGCCGTTGTACCCACTGCGCCGCCGATTTCAGCGCCCCCTCCACCTCGCGATGGGCCGCCACCACTACGGATAGGAGACAGTGATCACGAGACCTTGGGTATTGGTTTCCGCTATGATCTTGGAGGAAACTATGCGATAAAAGCCCAAGTTGAACGCATTGATACTGTCGATGAATCAGGCCCGCAACCTGGGCGTGTGGAGAGTGAAGCAAACGTTTTCACTGTTTTGCTGGAAGGGACCTTCTGATGAAACAGTTGATTCTTTCCCTATTGCTATTCCATGTATCGCTGCTCCACGCCGAAATTGCAGTCGTGGTGTCGGCAGATTTACCGATCAAATCTCTCAGTAAACAACAGATCTCGAACCTGTTTCTGTCCAAAACCAATCGTTTGGACGACGGCAAAAAAGCGATTCTGATCGAAAGTCGCGATAATCGATTGCATGATGCGTTCTACCGTCTTATCTCAAACAAAACGCCTACCCAGCTCAAATCCTACTGGACCACGCTGATTTTTACTGGCAAGGGCAAACCGCCGAGATCCTTCTCCAGTAAACAGGAGATGATTGAGTACATGAAGCGTCATGCAACTGCAATTACCTATTTGGACAGTAGTGAAATCACTTCCGAGATGAGAGTGATTCTGCGATTCACTCTGCCGGACTGAAGCCTTGCAAATTATTGATCATTGTCACGGGAACACTGCCAGTCCCACGACTCTAATTTCTTAATGAACTCAACAGCTTTCCGTTCGCAATAATTATCATCGTTATCCGCCGTCCACAAGGTGCGTGGCATTACATTTTCCATTGGCTTGGTATAGTAGACTTTACAGGGTAGCCTGGCGGGTTCATTTGGATAAAAGATAACCACATTCCTTGTTAGTTCAGCCTTGTGACAAGTCCATGAATTCGCAAAACTCACAGATGGCAACACAAGAATAGATAGTAGAAGCATCCATGGTTTGTACGTTAGATTCTCCATGACATCTCCCCAGCTACAATCGAATATAGGCCCTTTCCTAGTATATATCAGTGTCTGAGCATATTTGCCTATTTCAGTGAGAGTTGTCGCCGGCGTCACCTTTTGCCTTGGTTCCCGATTGCCATTTCAAGCGTTGTATGGGTGAAACTCCCTTCCTGGTACGGGTGCTCCATTTGACCGGTTTTCTTTAGTAGAGCTCGATCGGTGAGGTAACCAACAAGGTGTCAGTATTCACCCGCCTATTAGCTTGAGTATTCAGTTTCAAACCAAGCATTCTTGAAAGGTAGTGATTGCTTGATCCATCTTAACCCCTCTCAAATAATGTTGAATCCGATATCTGTCTACTGCGCATATTGTTGTGACAGGAGTTTCCCGAATTGATACGGCAGAAGGTCTCCGGTCGTAGTTTTATTATTCACAACATGCTCAAAACGTAGGAGGATACTTAAATGAAGGTCCAGTTACCTAGAAGGATTAAAATGGCATTGTCGCTGGCAGCCATCTTATCCGCACCAATGTGGGTTCACGCTGAAATATTCACCGGTACGATCAATGGCCATGAGTGCGCACACAACGGTACTACCTGCCCAGCTGAGAAACTTGATCCGCATATCGCGCTCGAGTCCGATTTTGTTTTGATGGTGGGTGAGGGTGATTACTTTTTCATGCCGAACCTGTCAAGAGATATCAAGGTCAGATACGTTCTTGACACCGTGCAGGTTAAGGGCGAAAAACACCCGCGATTCAACTCCATCAAGGTCGATGAGTTTCTCGTCAAGAAGGGTGGGAAGTATGTCAGCGTTTGGACGCGGAAGCAGGCGGATTTTGAATATGAAGCCCTCTACAGAGATGGATTGGCCTTTCCTGGACAGAAAGCCTATTAAGCCAATCACATAAGCTAGTCCAAGGTGGTATTGACACTGGGTTCAGTGACTTGCTGAACCCAGAAAAAAATTGTCGGTGGGGGGTGCATGAAAGCCACAACACTGCTTACACTCTGTCTTTTACTTCTATCAACCGGCTCATGGTCTGCCGGGTTGGGTATGCGTGTCTACACAGACCCGAAAGCCGCACCGGACTTTTCCCTGGCCGGTAGGACGGGGCGGATTTACCAGGAGTCAGATTACAGGGAAAGATCTTACATAATCAGCTTTTGGGCGACTTGGTGTGTGCCATGTATTAAAGAGCTACCGGATCTGCAGCGAGCGGCAGCTATTCTTGACGAAGAGAATATCACCGTTCTTACCGTCAACAGCGGTGAAAGCCTTGAGGTCATCGAAGGGTTCCTGGCGAAACGTCAATTTACACTTCCCGTGCTCTTGGACCAGGATTCAAGCACCCTACGGCAATGGCAGGTGCTGGCGCTCCCTACCTCATATATCGTCAATGCAGAGGGATTGGTTGTTGCTCGTGTGGTGGGCGGTATAGATTGGGATGAGCAATCGATACTGACACATGTGCGTTCCTTAGTGAAAAGGGTGAAAAGGGGGTCAGAGAACAATTTCTTCTAATATAGGCTAGCCATAGGCAGAGTAAACCGCTGCTTCCTCTTCAATCTTTGGTCTCCCGGGCCTTCCCATCCGTGTTCGTCGGTTCGTTACTTTTTCAACCCTGTCTTTGAACCAGGAACGCCCCAGGACCAGCTCGTGATTCAAGGCGTCACGAATCTCATGCAAGACAGTACCATCCATCCGATGTATAAATAGCGCTCGATAGGCAGCTTGCCGTTGCTCTGGAGAATCACCAAGTGCCAGATACGATGGATGGTGTTTCAGCAAACAGCTTTTCTTGTCAAGTGCATTCGGGCCATGGCTCGACCATCTGTAGTCACTGGGTTGACTCACCATATTGGCTCGGACTGGATTTAATTCGATATAGCGCATGCAAGTGAGCAAATAGTGGTCACTGTCGATCAAGCTTGATTTATAACGCCCTTCCCATAGGGTGCCTGTTCGCTGATATTTGTGATTGATATACCGCACGTATCGTCTGCCCAATGCCTGCATGCAATTGGATATCCCGTGCTCCTGTATTGGTGTTATTAACAGATGAACATGATTGGTCATGAGGACATAGGCATGCACAAGGCAGTTATATTTTTCAGCAGCAGCTGTTAAATCATCAAGATAGCGTTGGTAATCTTGCTCCTCGAAAAAGCAGGGTTCTCTGTTATTACCACGTTGAATAACGTGTTGTGGAATACCGATGAGATTGAATCGGGGCTTTCGTGGCATGGTCGCATATCCTTATGCTGTTCCATTTGGGTTTATCGGATCAGAATCAAACAACAATAACAAGTATTAGAGAAAATTGTTCTCTGACCCCGTTTAGTGGTTTAGAAATATAGGTACTGAACTGCGTGTTTGGCCCCGTGATATTGGGAAGCGCTGCTTACCTTTACAGCCGATCACGTCCATGGGATTGGCCGCCAGGGATAGATCCTTGACCGTAAAATAGTCGATGATGGACTGTGCCAGTTTTCGGGCCTGTTTGCGTTTGCTATCTGAATGGGGGAGACCGACGCTGGGAGCGATAAGGACATTACTGTGCTTGAGGAATGGTTGCACCCAATCCGGAAGTTTCTTCTCTTTAAGCTGATCGTAAGGTAGGGTGAAGGCAACCCCTTTGATGCGGTGCTCCTCAAGGGCATTCAGTAGGGATGATTCGTCGATGGTCCCACAGCGTGAAGTATTGACAATGAAGGGTTTTCGTTTTGCGAAGTAGAGTTCCTTGCCTTTGAACACCTTTGCCTCACCGGAAGTATGGATGCTGATTACATCTGAAGTTCTGAGTACCTCGCTTAGCTGGCTATAATCTATCACCGGTTTTTCGAGTGGGGATCTTTGATGGAAGTGTTCATACACTGCACGAAACCTGGTGTCATAGCCAATCACTTTCTGACAATGGGGACGAATTTTGGTAGCCAACACCTGTGCGACATTACCACAACCGATCAGGCCGACCACTAAATTTGCCAGTTCGAATCCGGACATCTCTTCCATTCCCAAATCATTGTAATCCCGCGCAACATGGGCCTTTTTGGATTCACGAGTGCGGAACGAGCGGCTGATGAGGGTAACCAGCAAGCGTACTGTAAGGTTCGCCACTTCCAGGCTGTTTCCGAATTCTAAGACTTTGACTAAGATGCCGTTGCGGGAAGCGTCTGCAACATCGATCTTGGTGATATCATCACCGAATACGCCGATTACTTTTAGATGCTTTCCCGCAGATTCGAGCATTTCAAAATTGATTGGAACATTGTTGCGTACAAATATGGCCGAGTAGTCACCAACCTCAAGCAGTGATTTGAGAATACGCTTGTTTTGAGTAATAGTATCGACCTTAAATTTGGCCTCAGTAAAGAGATCCACAACCAGAGGCGATAGTTCGCTGTCTATAAGTACGCGCCGATTTTTCATCCGTCCCCTCCAACACGATGTTGTCATATCTGACTGGTCAGCTGCACGGTTATCTTCTGGAACACGGATTTGAAGCGTAAGCCAGTCTACTGTTGTTTATTATAAAATGTCCATATACAGGTGATTTCGGAATAATATAGTAGTCATGGATAAATGAATCTATTATTTTTTTATTCAGAGATCAAAAGAATTCTAATATATATAGTCTATGAGATAGAGGTTAAGAGGGTATCTAACTGGAAATGGTATCTGTATATCGCTTAATGGAGTTTCGTACTGTTCGGTTGAAAGTTGCCGATATTTCAAGCTTTTTTCCTAATCGCCAGGCATCGTTCTTCTATCAAAATTTACTCTGGGTGGAAAATGAACTGATCCCAACTGCCTATGATTTGCTCAACTTATAATAGTTCTAAATCGCGACAAGCTCCTTTTTACTATTCTAGGATAAGAGGTCAGAGAAGACTATTTTCTACTATACAAGATTGCGTGAGCAATACACGTGAAATATCTTTTTGACCTCGGTCTACCAGGGTTACCCACCGAAGTGCGGAGCTTAGTCTTATGTGGTAAAACAATGCACGACCTAAAACTAACCCGTGATTCAAAGTTTCACGAATCTCATGTAGTTCAATAGATAGCTGTTACTGTCTATCAAGTTGGATTTGCAACGTCCTTCCTAACAAAGGTTTCCATTCATCTGATACTTGTGGTTGATGAAGCGTACGTAGCGTCTATCCAAGGCTCGCGTGCATTTGGATTTACCATGATATTGTGTTGGAGTGAGCGGTAGTTGGGCATTGTTTGTCATCAGTGCATAGGCATGTACTTGGCACCCATATTTATTAGAAGCGATGGTTAAATCATCAAGATACCGATAATAATCCTGTTCAGCGAAGAAGCAGGGTTCACTGTTGTTACCGCGTTGAATAACGTGTTGTGGAATACCGATGAGATTGAATCGCTGTTTGCATGGCGTGGTTGCATGTCTTTATGCTTCGATCATCAAATAACAAATATTCTAATTTGGGGTAGTTTGACATGTACGAATATTAGAAGAAATTGTTCTCTGACCCCATTTTTTTTTATCCAGAATGGCCACTGCCTGACGCTCGAGATATTCAGCTCCCTTCTCGTCACCGGCATCCCGCAGCCGGACAGCCAACACTCCCAGTTCACGTACTGACGCCTGTTTGACGATGTGTAGGAAACCACTCAGTCTCGACCTAGTATTATCCATGCCCGGAAACCGTTCATTATCAGTCAACATGTCACTTCCCCCGCTCTATTTTCAATTCATTCTTATTGGATAATTTCTAAACAAACCGTCAACCAGGATTGTTCAGTAAGTTACTATAAATAATAGTTGTTTAAGTAATCTCTGTAGTGATATTTGACACGGTTACTTTGTGACAAATTACAGATCTGTCAAATGGAAAAAAGAAAAAAAGGGTCAGAGAACAATTTCTTCTAATATAGGCTAGCCATAGGCAGAGTAAGCCGCTGCTTCCTCTTCAGTCTTAGGTCTGCCGGGCCTTCCCATCCGTGTTCGTCGATTCGTTACTTTTTCAACCCAGTCTTTGAACCAGGAACGCCCCAGGAACAGCTCGTGATTCAAGGCGTCACGAATCTCATGCAAGACAGTACCAACCATCTGATGTATAAATAGCGTACGATAGGCAGCTTGCCGTTGCTCTGGAGAATCACCAAGTGCCAAATACGATGGATGGTGCTTCAGCAAACAGCTTTTCTTGCCAAGTGCATTCGGGCCATGGCTCGACCATCTGTAGTCACTGGGCCTACTTATCATGTTGGCCCGGATTGGATTTGATTCGATATAGCGCATGCAAGTGAGCAGATAGTGGTCACTGTCGATCAAGCTTGATTTATAACGCCCTTCCCATAGGGTGCCTGTTCGCTGATATTTGTGATTGATATACCGCACGTATCGTCTGCCCAATGCCTGCATGCAATTGGATATCCCGTGCTCCTGTATTGGTGTTATTAACAGATGAACATGATTGGTCATGAGGACATAGGCATGCACAAGGCAGTTATATTTTTCAGCAGCAGCTGTTAAATCATCAAGATAGCGTTGGTAATCTTGCTCCTCGAAAAAGCAGGGTTCTCTGTTATTACCACGTTGAATAACGTGTTGTGGAATACCGATGAGATTGAATCGGGGCTTTCGTGGCATGGTCGCATATCCTTATGCTGTTCCATTTGGGTTTATCGGATCAGAATCAAACAACAATAACAAATATTAGAGAAAATTGTTCTCTGACCCCGGTTTTCTCAATCCCACTTCAGTGCACCACCTGTCTGATACTCGGTAACCCGAGTCTCGAAGAAATTCTTCTCCTTCCGCAAATGTGCCTGCTCATCCAACCAGGGCAAAGTAGCCTCAGCCCCAGGAAAGGGTTCCTCAATACTCAACTGCCGCGCACGCCGATTGGCGATAAAGCGGAACTGCCCCACATGATCCTCCTTGGAGTAACCAAGAATCGGATCCCGCAGAATGTAATCGGCATATCCGTTCTCCGCGGCATCTGATTCGTCCCACATCTCCCGCATCGCCTTTTTATCGAGGGTGATGCCCTCTTCCTGGATGATCTGTTTGACCACGCGGATGCCGAAGGAGGCATGCATCACCTCGTCGCGCATGATGTACTGCAGCTGTTCCGCGGTGCCCTTCATCAGGCCGCGGCGCTGCAGGGCGAAGATGGGGCTGAAGCCGTTGTAGAACCAGCAGCCTTCGAAGATGGCGGCGAAGAAGATGTAGGCCATGACGAAGTTCTGCAGCTCGTCCGGGTCGCGCAGGTTGATGTCGGCGCGCAGGATGGAGGCGAGGCGGCGGTTGGTGATCTGGATCTTCTTGTTGATCTCGGGTACCACCCGGTAGCGGTTGTAGATCTCGCCCTGGTCGAGGCCGATGGTCTCGATGCAGTGCTGGTAGGTCCAGGTGTGGAGGGACTCCTCGTAGACCTGGCGGGCCTGGTAGATCTGCAGTTCGGGGGCCGACATCTTCTCCATCACCGCCAGGCCTATGTTGCGCATCGCCAGGATGTCGGAGGTGGTGAGGTAGGAGAGCACGTTCTCGTAGACGTGGCGCTCCTCCAGGGTCAGCTTGTGCTGGTAGTCGTGGACATCCTGGGCCATGTTGATGTCCAACGGGGTCCAGTGGTTCTTGTTGGCGTTGAGGAAGTACTCCCAGGCCCAGGGATACTTGAAGGGGGCCAGCTGGTTGATGTCGGTCATGCCGTTGATGACCCGCTTGTCGTCCGGATTGACCGGGTCCATGGAGGTTTGGGCCTCGGTCTCGGTCTGTTCCTCTATCTGCAGGGCGCGGGCCGCCTCTTCCACTACGTGGGGATGGGCCGGCGTTGTCTCGGTTGACGCGGGTGCCGGGGTGACTTCCTGGAGTGCGGGCTTGGCGAGTGGATCGTCCCAGTTCAGCATCGTCTGTATCCTCTTAATTGTTCTATCGCTTTAGTGGTGGCTTCTCTTTGCATCGCCTATTGGCAGGCCTCGCAGTCCGGATCGAGTATGGAGCAGGCCTGCGGGGCCTCGCTGCCGCTGGCGCCGATAAGGTCGACGCTGCCGCTTTCATCCCCCTGTTTGACCGATGTCTTCTCCGCGCCGGTGGCGCCCATGGAGCGCAGGTAGTAGGTGGTCTTGAGACCGCGCACCCAGGCCAGCTTGTAGAGATTGTCCAGCTTCTTGCCCGAGGGCTCGGCCATGTAGAGATTGAGGGACTGGCCCTGGTCGATCCACTTCTGGCGCCGGGAGGCGGCCTCCACCAGCCAGCGGGGATCGATCTCGAAGGCGGTGGCGTAGACCGCCTTGAGCTCCGCGGGAATACGGTCGATGGGCTGCAGGGAGCCGTCGTAGTATTTCAGATCGTTGATCATCACCTCGTCCCATAGGCCCAGCTTCTTCAGGTCGTGGACCATGTAGGGATTGACCACGGTGAACTCGCCGGAGAGGTTCGATTTGACGAACAGGTTCTGGTAGGTCGGCTCGATGGACTGGCTGACGCCGCAGATGTTGGAGATGGTGGCGGTGGGGGCGATGGCCATGGTGTTGGAGTTGCGCATGCCCTGGCGTTTGATCTTGTCACGCAGGGCGTCCCAGTCGAGGCTCTGACTCTCGTCCACCTGCAGATAGTCGCCGCGCTCCGCTTTAAGCAGTCGCAGCGAGTCGATGGGCAGTATGCCCTGGCTCCACAGCGAACCTTCGTAGCTGGAGTAGCGGCCGCGCTCCGCCGCCATGTCGGAGGAGGCCTGGATGGCGTAGTAGCTCACCGCCTCCATGGCGCGGTCGGCGAAGACCAGGGCCTCTTCCGAGGTGTAGGCGAGACGCTGTTTATACAGGGCGTCCTGGAAGCCCATGATGCCGAGCCCCACCGGGCGGTGACGCATGTTGGAGTGGCGCGCCTGGGGCACGCTGTAGTAGTTGTAGTCGATGACGTTGTCGAGCATGCGCATCGCGGTGGTCACCGTCTTCTCCAGCTTCTCCAGGTCGAGGCCGTTTTCATTCACATGGGCGGTGAGATTGACCGAGCCCAGGTTGCAGACCGCAATCTCCCGATCGTTGGTATGCAGGGTGATCTCGGTGCAGAGGTTGGAGCTGTGCACCATCCCCATGTGCTGGTTGCTGTAGCGCAGATTGCAGGGATCCTTGAAGGTGATCCAGGGGTGGCCGGTCTCGAACAGCAGACCGAGCATCTTGCGCCATAGCTCCACCGCCTTGACGGTTTTGCTTACATCCAGCAGCCCCTTCGCCGCCTTCTCCTCGTAGGCGAGATAGGCCTTTTCGAAGGCCTTGCCGGTGAGGTCGTGGAGGTCGGGTGTGTCGTTGGGTGAGAACAGGGTCCAGTCGCCCTCCTCGGCGACCCGCCGCATGAAGAGGTCGGGGATCCAGTTGGCGGTGTTCATGTCGTGGGTACGGCGGCGTTCGTCGCCCGTGTTCTTGCGCAGTTCCAGGAACTCCTCGATATCGATGTGCCATGTCTCCAGGTAGGCACAGACCGCTCCCTTGCGCTTGCCTCCCTGGTTGACGGCCACCGCGGTGTCGTTGGCCACCTTGAGGAAGGGGACCACACCCTGGGACTTGCCGTTGGTGCCCTTGATGTGGGCGCCGAGGCCGCGCACCCGGGTCCAGTCGTTGCCCAGGCCGCCGGCAAATTTGGAGAGCAGGGCGTTGTCCTTGATGCTGCTGTAGATACCGTCGAGGTCATCGGGCACGGTGGTCAGGTAGCAACTGGAGAGCTGCGGACGCAGGGTGCCTGAGTTGAACAGGGTCGGGGTCGAACTCATGAAGTCGAAGGAGGAGAGCAGATCGTAGAACTCGATGGCCCGGGTCTCACGGTCGATCTCGTTGATCGCCAGTCCCATGGCGACGCGCATGAAGAAGGCCTGGGGCAGCTCGAAGCGGATACCGTCCTCGCTGTGGATGAAGTAGCGGTCGTAGAGGGTCTGCAGCCCGAGATAGGTGAAACCCAGATCCCGTTCCGGCTTGATCGCGGCGATCAACCGATCCAGGTCATACTGGCCGAGGCGACTGTCGAGCAGGTCGATTTCGATCGCCTGCTGGATGTAGCGTTTGAAATAGCTGCAGTAACTCTCGGCCATCTCCGCCTGGGTGTTGACCGGGGTGTCGAGACCGAGAAAACCGAGGGCCTCGCGGCGCAGGATATCGAGCAGCAGACGGGCGGCGACCTGGGAGTAGTTGGGCTCCTGATCGATCAGGGTGCGGGCGCTCATCACCAGGGTCTGGGAGACGTCGCCCTCCTTGACACCATCGAAGAGGTTGCGGCAGGCCTCCTGCAATATGCGTCCGGCGTCCACCTCATCCAGTCCGTTGCAGGCCTCGCTGACCAGGGCCTGCATGCGTTCCACGTCGAGGGGTTGGCTGGAGCCGTCGGCGAGGGTGACATTGACGATATGCTCCTCGGGGATGCCTTCCACCTCGGCACGCTTCGCCTCTTCCTCCTGACGCTTCTGGCTCTGGCGTTCACGATAGAGGACATAGGAGCGGGCAGCCTTGTGTTCGCCGGAGCGCATCAGCGACAGCTCAACCTGGTCCTGGATATCCTCGATATGTACCCTGGCGTTGTCGGGGAGACGGCGGGTCAGTGCGCTGACGACCTGATCGGTGAGCATCTCCACCGTATCATGGATGCGACTGGAAGCGGCGGCGTTACCACCCTCGACGGCGAGGAATGCCTTGGTCATGGCCACCGAGATCTTGCCGGGATCGAAATGGGTGACCTTGCCGTTACGGCGAATGACCTGGATACCGCTGCTACTGCTGGACCGGGTCTGCATCTGGGGTTCCTCTATCAAGGGGGGGTGGGTGACTGGTGTGGTAGCGTCACTCTTGGCTGCTTCTGTGGCCATCTTTTCTCCTGACTATGTTCGCATCGTAGCCGTCGCTGTACCAGACCTTGGAAGAGACTGCCCTGGCTATCGATTGTCTGTTTGGTGGTTGCTCGTTAACTCTATTATTAGTGCCGACAGGGGAGGCCGAATATAGGCGGGTCGTTGCATGCCCTGTCTGCATCCGGCCCCAGATGGTGGGTGGTGTCGCCCCAGCGGCCGGTCTTTCTCATCCGGGCCGGTTATCTTTCCGGCCCTCTGCACCGGTTTTGTGTCGAGATAGAGGATCTGACTTATGTAAACCGGTAAACACAATATATATCGTATTTAGCCGATGTCAACCACAATATATTGTGTATGAAGCTGTGGAAAAGGGCGGTCTCTCTGTGTGTGAACTGTGGATAAGTTATGGATTTATAGGGCCTTTTCCAAACAAATCATCGGCTTACAACACTATCCGTTCCCTCCCCCCTGGGCGACCTTGTAGCGACGAGGACGAATGCCCAATCGGGGCGGTCGCCGCCTGTTTGCGATTAAGAAATAGCTTCCTTGTGTTTTCACCGGGCGTCTCGATTGGACGCCGGGTTCTGTGACAGCTGCGGGCTGGCGAATTGAGGCTGAGCGGGTGCTTGAGCGATTGCTTCATGATCAGCAGGCTAGGGATGAAAGGGTATTTAAACCGGTGTTTGTCTGGATCGTCGTTTGCGCCGCTTACCCCAGAACCGAGGGTTGAAGTCGATCCGGCCGCGAGGGTGGAAAAGGGTTGGCAACCAAACCCATAATGCGTATCTTTGTAACCCCGAAAAACAACGATATTCAAGAACAATCGAACTGATGAGGAATGTTACATGCTGGTAAGCGAAATCATGACAAGTTCACCGAAAACGGTGACTCCGGATACCAAGCTTCTGGAGGTTGTCTCCCTAATGTGCCTGTTTCGTTACAGCGGACTCCCGGTAGTGAAAGACGATAAATTGGTTGGGATTATTGCGGAGAAGGATGTACTGCATCGTATGTTCCCCTCCCTTGAGGATGTTATGGACGGGATGTCCGCACCGGACTATGACAGCATGCTGATGCAGTATAAGGATGTTGTAAATCTGAAAGTAGCCGACCTCATGACACCGAGTGTCATCACCGTCAGCCCTGATATGCACGCACTACGCGCCGCGACGATAATGGTTCGGCATAAATTCCGCCGTATCCCGGTAAGTGATGGAGGAAAGCTGGTGGGAATGCTCAGCCTGGGCGATATCCACAAGGCGATCTTTCAGGCCAATCTGGCTAGAAGTATCCTGTGAGTGTTCTAGCCGCGAACTAACGCGAATCACCGCAAACTAACGCTAAATTGTTAAGTCATTTCGTGTCGGCTGGCTGCAATCATACGGATTGGCTTGCCGGCAACCTCTTCGCCTTTGATATTGGCATTAATTCGCGGTGATCGGCGTCTGTGGGCTGTCAATCAGAACTCGCCGGTAGCTCCGGCAACCATAACGTCTAGCATCGCCTGGTTTACCCGGATGGCGATCTCTGTCAGTTCGGGGGGCAATAGCTCACTGTTGATCAGCATGTCCAGGTTGAGCATCATCAACCAGAGTTGCCCGTTCTTATCCTCCACCATGGCGATGCGGCAAGGCATGTAGGCGGCATAGATCGGATCGTGCAAGATCATCTTTCGCGCATCTTCCGGGTTGCAGAACTGGAAGATGTCGAGGTAAGGGGTCTTGAGTCCTCTGGCCTCCAGCTCTTTTGAGACCTGTTGTCTGGCGACATATTTCAGATTGATCTCAGCAGCGCGGGACATCAAGGCCTGGATCGCATCGTCTTTGGTGACCCCGTCCTTGACACTCATCTGCACCACCGTCTGCTTGATGTCGGTGATGTTGATTTCCGGCTGGTCAGCGGCAATCAGGGGTGTGGTCATGATCAGGCCCAGCACCAAAGCGAGTCCCATTGCTTGTAACGATTTCATTGCATTCTCCCGAGTATTTCGGTTTACAGGATTTGTTTTCATTTTACTTTTTGTTGTTTGGTGCCAGTCTAGAGATGTGGGCGAGCAGCGCCTCTATATCTTTGTCCGACAGCTCATCGAAGATTTCATCTTCCGGGTCGTCGTCATGGACACGTTTGTCCCACTGAAACATCTTGATCTGTCGGAAAAGATAGCGTGGATACTGCAGTGCCAATGCGGGGATCCCCTTGCGTGACTTGCCCATCCCGTTCTTGCGGTGGCAGCTTTTGCACTCGTCATAGAGCTCCTGGCCGAGGGCGGCATCGCCTGGCCAGAGGGGAATGTTGTTTAGTCTTGGATTGATTTTATCCAGGTTTACGCTTTCATAATAGGCGGAGATATCATTGATATCTTCTTCACTGATGGAGTGGAGAGAGGATGTGACAACCATACGGGGGTTGATACGATCGCCTTTTATATAGGCTTCGATCTGCTTGATCATGTAGCCTGCCGGTGTGCCTGCAAGCCTGGGTGAGGCGGGACCCGGTGTCCCCTGGCCATAGTGGCCATGGCAGAGTGCGCAACTTCGTGCCTGTTTCTTACCATTTTCCAGGTCAACGGCGTGGGCAACTAGAGGGAGAGAGAGCAGAAGCGTTACTAATAGCCTGTTCATTGTCAAGCGGCTCCTTCATTTAAGGATGGTCGTTGTAAGAAAGGGTTGTAGTCGGTATTGAAACCCAGCTGCTGTCCTAAGAAGTTAATTCTTATTAATCTTATGGGAGTGGGATCAACCTAAGCAGATTCTTTTCATATTGTTCCCACTACAGCTGGGTATAATTTATAGGCTTGTTATTCAAGTTCGTCATGAACAGGCGACCGATCAACGATCATTTATTATCAGCCGACATTTTTGCAAAACTGTGGGCTGCTTTCAATTTCTCTCTTCATAATAAACCATGAATATTTCAATGAAAATGGAGGGAGTTGGATGATATTTATTGTCTCTGCGCAATACCCTCGCTATATTACAGTGTAATAGTTATAAAAAAAGCAGAACACCGGTCTATTCGCTGTGCCTTTGCGCATCTCCTCTGCCGGCCCAACCGGCGTTTTCTGTAAGAATACAGGCGGGTGTGTTGCTTCCAATTATTAGCGTGGTAACGACCAATCACAAGTGGAGTGTCAATGAGAAAGTCTATCTGGATAGCCTCTTTTATCTGCATCGCAATGTCGGGACAGGCCAATGCGGATGAGTCGCCCGAGGCAATGAAAGAGTATGAGCAGGCGTTGAAGCTGACCCCAAATCTTGATAACGGAAAGAAGGTCTATCGAATCTGTGCGGTTTGCCATACCCCGGAAGGATGGGGTCTCGAGAGTGGCGCCTATCCCCAAGTTGCGGGCCAACTGCCCTCCGTGTTGATTAAACAGCTGGCCGATATTCGGGCGCGCAATAGAGACAATCCCACAATGTTTCCTTTCACCTCGCCAAGCCTGTTGGGCGGTGCACAGGAGATCGCCGATGTGGCGGCCTATATCTCGCAACTACCGATGACCTCCCACAACGGCATAGGTCCAGGCAACGATCTCGTGTGGGGTGAAAAGATCTATAAGGACAACTGCACCGAATGCCATGGCGAGATGGGGGAGGGGGATTTCGATGAGCATATCCCGGCTATCTACGGTCAGCACTATCGTTATCTGTTGCGCCAGTTCGAGTGGATCAAGATGGAGCGGCGCCGTAATGCCGACAAAAAGATGGTGAAACAGATTCACAGATTCACCCACCGTGATATCCGGGCGGTACTCGACTATGTGTCACGCATCAAGCCGCCCCAGGAGAAACTGGCGAAAGACAATTGGCGCAATCCGGACTTTCCGAACTTTGCCAGGCCCCACAGCCTCCACTCGGGTGCCGGCTATGCCATCGATCAGCGGCCCAGCAGGCCTAGGCGTCCGGAATAGGCAGGTGTAACCGGGAGTGGGCGCCAACGCACGCCGATAGAGGTTCGGAGGGGTATCTCAGATAAAAAAAAGCGGGGCACAGCCCCGCTTTTTTATTGGCCAATCCCTGGCCGGCAGTTGGATTACATGAAAATATCGTTGGTGATATTGTCAAACCAGCTGTAGGCGTATGCGACTTCACGCGCCCGCATCTCAGGTGTTGCATCGGTCGGAGTCAGACCACCGGATACCTTGGTGATCTTGGAGCCGTCTGCAGCCAGCTGATAGACAGCCGCGACGGAGATGCCCCAATCCTTGCCCACGATGGAGTAGCAGGTGTTGACGTAGGCCGGTGTACCGGGCTCCTGGCCGTTCAACAGGGCTGCCACGCTCGCGGCACATACCTTCGCTTCGGAGTTGGCGGCATAGCCTGATTTCGGCATGCCCTTGGCGATCGAAGCGTCACCGATCACATGGATATTCTTGTGAATGGTGGATTCGAAGGTGTGCAGGTTGATCGGGCACCAGCCGCTATCGTTGGTCAATCCTGCTGCGAAGGCGATCTTGCCGGCCTTCTGGTTGGGGATGACGTTGAGGACATCGGCCTTTACGGTGTCATCAAAACCGGTGACGACAGACCTGGAGCCGGCATCCACCTTGACAACGGCGTTGTCGTTGGAGCCCTGGGCACTGCCGCGCCACTCGATCATGGAGTTGTCGGTCTCGTAGCCGTAGAGCGCCTTCCAGCCTTGGGTAAACAGGCCCATCTTGGAGAACTTCGGCTTTGGATCGAGGATGATGATCTTCGACTTGGGCTTATGCTGCTTCAGGTAATGGGCTATCTGAGAGGCACGCTCGTAGGGTCCGGGAGGACAACGGAACGGATTGCCCGGGGGGGCGATCACCACGGTGCCGCCATCCTTCATCGCCTCAAGCTGCTTGCGCAGGGTGACGGTCTGGGAGCCTGCCTTCCAGGCGTGAGGGATATCCTCGGCAACCTTGGCGTCGTAACCCTCGATGGTCTCCCACTTGAAGTCGATGCCTGGAGCCACGATGCAGCGGTCATAGGCAAAGCTCTTGCCACCGGCGGTCTTCACGGTTTTGCCCTTGGCGTCGATTGCCGTGACCACGTCGTGGACCACCTTGACGCCGTGCTTGCCGAGACCCGCATAGCCGAATTTGATGGAGTCGATACTCCGGTCACCGCCCAGTACTTCATTGGACAGGTAGCAGGTGTAGTAGTGCTTGTTGGCTTCGATCAGGGTGACTTCGATGGTCGGATCGGCCATACGCAGATACTTTGCGGCTGTAGCACCGCCGGTACCGCCACCGACGACGACCACCTTCTTGGATGCGCCCAGGGCGATATAGGGTGTGCCTACCATACCGATGGCTGTAGCGGCACCCGCGCCTTTAACAAATCCTCTTCGAGTAATCTTCATATCTCTTATTCCCCCTTATTGCTTGCCCTGGGCATAGTAGTTGAAGAGCGCATCGAAGCCGGCGTCGCCTTCTTTCTTGATCAACTGATTGACCTTCTTCTTCATCTTCTTCGTCATTTCACGATCACCCGCCGTGTAGTCGGCCATGGTGTAGCGAAGATAAGGTATCAGCTGACCCATCAGGATACCGGAGTCATCATCCGCCGATGTGCCGCCCTCGGCGTGACACTTTTCGCAATACTTGTCGTGCAGCTTGGCGCCATTCTTGGCAAGCTTTGGATCAGACTTCTGCTTGGCAGGGACGAAGGGCTGTTTGGCGAAGAATTCGCCCATGGCCTTGATCTCGTCATCGGAATAGCCTTTGGCGATACGGCCCATGATGGTGTTCTTGATCGAACCATCCTTGAAACCCGCCATTACCTCTTCGAAATAGACAGCTGACATGCCGCCGATGCTCGGTGTTGCCGGGCCTGTACTTGCGCCGTTGGTGCCATGGCAACCGGCACAGGTAACGGCAAGCATGTTGGCACTGGCGCCCGTCATTGTCTTGGGCTTGTCAGCAGCGAAGGCCACGGATGAGGCACTGATGACCAGTGCGCCGATCAGGCCTCTCTTTAGTTTTGTGTACGCCATGTTACCTCCTTTGGAATTAAAACAGGCTTACATTTTTTTCGGCAGGGTGCAAAGTACGCCCTGTCAATACGAACCGGAGCAGTTAATACTGGACTGTTCCTGTTGCAATAGACTCAGATGGGTATCCTCTGGATATCTTGCGGAGCAAGATTTGGGATTCTTATTACCCCACCTGGGCAATGCTCTTTTTATTTCAGAAGGCCCACAACCTCGACATGCTTTTTCTTATTCGCAATGTCAAGGGCGGTATGGCCCTCCTTGTCTTTATTCATTTTATCCGCGCCATGCTGAAGCAGCAGCTTCACCATGGCTTCAGAACCTTTACGGGCGGCCTCCATCAACGGAGTGATGCCGTCTATATCGGCCAGATTGACATCGGCGCCTGCCTTGAGCAGAAGCCGGGCTGTCTCTAGTCTGTCTTCGCCGACTGCCCAGATCAGGGCGGAAGCTCCGTCATTGTCCTGGGCGTTGAGATTGGCGTAGTGATCGATGAGGGTACTTACTACATCGTTGTTGCCCAGGTCGGCGGCGATTATCAGTGCCGTGGAACCACCTTTGTCGCGACTGTCGACCTCCGCGCCGTGTTTAAGCAGCATGGCGCTGGTTGCGGCATGGCCCTTCTCAGCGGTCATCATCAAGGCGTTGCGGCCATGCTTGTCGGCCGCCTTTGGATCGGCGCCTTTGAAAAGCAGCTGCTCCACCATGTCAGTGATGCCGTAACGGGAGGCGATCATCAAGGCGTCCCATCCTGCCCGGGTGCGGTCGTGGAGGTAGGCGCCGCGTTCCAGCAGCATGGCCGTCAATGCGGGATGACCGTTTTCCGCGGCGAATGTCAGCGCGGTACAGCCGGCGACTGTCCTTGCATTCACGTCCGCGCCGCGATTCAGCAGTATGACGACGGTCTCGAAATTGTCGTTCTCCACAGCCATCATCAAGGCGTTTTTGCCGAATTTGTTGGCGGAGTTGACTGATACGCCTCTGTTCAGCAGAGCCTCAATGGTTTCCACGTCACCGACACCGGCAGCCAAACGCAGATCCTTCTCATCTTGCGTATCACCGCCCAGTAACGGTGACGTCAGGAGTATCAGAATGATAGCTAAAAGCCGTCTGGTTGATTTCATTGCATTCCTGTCAGCAGGCTGAACTTAAATAATTCTCAGTTGGTGAGCCGATGAATTGTATCAAAACCGCTCTGGGTATGTTTAAGGTTCATCGGGCTCATCCGGTTCCTCGTGGGCAACACCCTTGTGGCAGTCGATACAGGCCTTGCCCTCATCCATAGCCTTGGGGTGACGCTTGCGGGCGCTGCGGTCCTGTTCACTCAGATCCATGTTGGTGAATTCGTGGCAGGAACGACATTCGCGGGAATCGGATGCACGCATCTTCTCCCACACCCGGCTGGCCATATCCCAGCGGAGAGCCTCGTATTTCTCTTTGGTGTCGATGGTTCCCATGATCTCGTGATAGACATCCTTGGCAGCCATCACCTTGGCAATCATCTTCGGGACGAAGGGCTCCGGTACATGGCAATCCGCACAGGTGGCCTGAACACCAGACGCATTCTTGTAATGGACAGTCTCTTTGAACTCTTCAAGATTGACTTTCATGGAGTGGCATGAAGTACAAAACTCCATCTCATTGGTGTATGCAAGTCCCATCGAGAATAGCCCCGAAAAGATTATGCCTCCAATGAATATAATCGCCGCAAGGATAATTGAGATTTTACCTGCGGACCTGTAGCCAGCATGCTGTCTGAACATACTCCACCCTCGGAATCAAGTAGGAAAAGCAATCTGCATTTCCTGTGTCGTTTGTAGCTCTTCCGCCAACGTCCTTTTCGAGCGGATTATTTTTTCTTGACCGTGGGATGTTACGTCAAGTCGAATATCAATGCAAAAAATACACTGTAAACAATCGCATGTGAAATTATTAGTAGAAACTAATCTGGCTCTTGGACCCGTGGTGAATAGTGTTGTTCCCCGGCCCTTCCCGGCAGGGCTGCCAGCAATGGGTGAGTTCTCCCAGGGTCGCCAGTTCAGCGCGCAGCCGGTTTCGATAGCCGGGATTGTCTATGGCCGGATAGAGCGTGGTTCGGATTTGGTGGGGAACGCCGCTGGCAAGCAGCAGGCGGGCGGACCTCCAGGCCGCTTCCCCGCTATGGGGAGCGCCGGTCAGGGGCGCGTAGTCTTCCGCCAAGGCCTTGATATCCAGCCCCACCCAGTCGACCAGAGGCAGCAGGCGCCGGAGGTTTTCCGGGTAGATTCCCGCGGTGTGGAGGCCGATCAGGTAGCCCATTGCCCCGACCTCCTCGACCGCCTGCCGAAGCGAACGCTGCAGGGTCGGTTCGCCGCCGCTGAAGACCACCGCATCCAGCAGACCTCTGCGGCTGGCGAGAAAATCGAGAATATCGGGCCAGGCAAGCGGCTCAGTGCCGGGCCGCTGTTGGAGCTCAGGGTTGTGGCAGTAGTGGCAACGCAGCGGGCATCCCTGGCAGAAAACCACCGCCGACAGGTGGTCGGGGTAGTCGATGGTGGTCATCGGGGTGAAGCCACCAACCCGGAGTTGCGCCGCTGCCATGGTGTTCAGCCCTGGCTATCGACGCCAGCGGGATCTGGTCGGGTGCGGAGCGAGGCTGAACTGGCCGGCTGTTTGAAGTAGCAGCGCTCCGCCTGTTCCGCCTGTTTTCCGGGATTGAACGCTGAGATGGGGCGGTGGTAACCCATCACCCTGGTCCAGATCTCGCAGCGGGTGCGTTCTTCGGGGTGCAGTTCAATGGTCTGTCGCATGGCTGTGTTCCTGTTGTTTACGTTGTATAAGTTCTTCATCGCATTTCGGACAAAACTCGTGCTCACCGCTTAAATAGCCGTGTAGCGGGCAGATGGAAAATGTGGGAGTGACGGTCAGGTAGGGGATGCGAAAATTCTCCAGGGCGCGCCTGACCAGTTTCATGCAGGCCTGTTCGCTGCTGATGCGTTCACCCATATAGAGATGCAGCACGGTACCGCCGGTATATTTTCGCTGCAGCGGCTCCTGATGCTGCAGGGCGCTGAACGGATCGTCGGTATGGCCGACCGGGAGCTGCGATGAGTTGGTGTAATAGGGCTTCTCCGCGCTCCCTGCCTGGAGAATATCCGGGAAGCGTTTTCGATCCTCCTTGGCGAAGCGGTAGGTGGTGCCTTCCGCCGGGGTTGCCTCCAGGTTGTAGAGGTTTCCTGTCTCCTCCTGAAACGTCACCATGGTATCTCTGATGTGGTCCAGGAAGCGGCTGGCGAACGCCACCCCCTCTGTGCTGGTGATATCCTGCCCGCCATTGGTGAAGTTACGTATCATCTCGTTGATGCCGTTGACGCCGATGGTGGAGAAGTGGTTTCTCAGAGTGCCGAGATAGCGTTTTGTATAGGGGAAGAGACCGGCGTCCATGTGACGCTCTATCACCTTGCGCTTGATCTCAAGGCTGTTGCGCGCCAATCTCAGGAGTTTGTCGAGCTGCTCCATCAGGGCTGCCTCGTCGCCGCGGAAGAGATAACCGAGGCGTGCGCAGTTGAGGGTAACCACCCCCAGCGAACCTGTCTGCTCTGCCGAGCCGAAGAGCCCATTGCCGCGTTTCAACAGTTCGCGTAAGTCGAGCTGCAAACGGCAGCACATGGAACGGACCATGTTGGGACTCAATTCGGAGTTGAGAAAGTTCTGGAAATAGGGCAAACCGTATTTCGCCGTCATCTTGAACAACAACCTTGCGTTTTCACTCTCCCAGGGAAAATCGGGGGTGATGTTGTAGGTCGGTATGGGAAAGGTGAAGATGCGGCCTTTTGCGTCCCCGGTCGTCATCACCTCGATATAGGCGCGGTTGATGAGATCCATCTCATGCTGCAGGTCGCCGTAGCTGAAGGGCATCTCCTCGCCGCCGATGACCGGGATCTGCTGGCGCAGATCCTCGGGACAGACCCAGTCGAAGGTGAGATTGGTGAACGGGGTCTGGGTCCCCCAGCGTGATGGCACATTGAGGTTGTAGATCAACTCCTGGATCGCCTGGTGGACCTCCTTGTAGCCCAGGTTGTCCTTGCGCACAAAGGGGGCAAGATAGGTATCGAAGGAGCTGAATGCCTGGGCGCCGGCCCACTCGTTCTGCAGGGTGCCGAGAAAATTCACGATCTGGCCGGTGGCGCTGCCGATGTGTTTGGGGGGACCCGACTCCACCTTTCCGGGCACCCCGTTGAGCCCCTCGTGGAGCAGGGTACGCAGGGACCAGCCGGCACAGTAGCCGGCGAGCATGTCGAGGTCGTGAATGTGGATGTCGCCCGCGCGGTGCGCCTCGCCGATCTCGGGAGGGTAGACGTGGTTGAGCCAGTAGTTGGCGATCATCTTCCCCGAGGCATTGAGAATCAGTCCGCCCAGGGAGTAACCCTGATTGGCATTGGCGGAGACCCGCCAGTCGTCACGCTGCAGATACTCGCTGACCGAGGCACTGACGTCGAGCAGGGTACGACGATCCTGGCGCATTTTTTTATGCTGTTCACGATAGACGATATAGGCGCGGGCGGTTATGAGGTGGTTGGCGCTGATCAAAACCTGCTCGACGATATCCTGGATGCGCTCGATACCCGGGACCTGGTCACGGTAACCGGTATGGCTCAACACCTTGACCACCTGGGCGGTGAGCAAAGCGGCTTCGTCTCCGTTGAATTCGCCGCTGGCCTCTCCCGCTTTGAGGATCGCGTTTTCGATCTTGGCGGCGTTGAATGCAACTTCGACACCGTCGCGCTTGGAGATTTTGAGGGGTGGCCAGGACTCTCTCGGAATGGCGTGAGCATGCATCGGCGACGATCCTCCTGGTAAAAGGGTATGGCTACAATATGTAGCGGTGTATATGAAGTAAAACACTATATATTGTGTTTTCAAGCCGATTAATTGACCAAGGTCAATTAGCCTTCAAATCGTTGACTGATATGACCGGGTTTATGATTCAGAGGCTTAGGATGATCTATTGATAAATCACCCTAAGTTATTGTCGAGGAAACGCCGCCACACTGAATGGGGCTGGCAAATCCTGGCTAGCAGCCGTCGCAGACAAAGGGATTGGTACGGCGCTCTTCGCCGAAGGTCGATTCCGGGCCGTGGCCGGGGATGAATCTCACCTCATTGCCAAGCGGCCAGAGCCGGTTGCGGATGGAGTGGATTAGGGTGGCGTGGTCCCCGCGGGGAAAGTCGGTACGACCGATGGAGCCGTTGAAGAGGACATCACCGACCTGGGCAAGTTGCGAGCCCCGGTGAAAGAAGATCAGGTGTCCCGGGGTGTGGCCTGGGCAGTGGTGGACCTCCAGGCGCTCTTCCCCGACGGCGACTTCGTCGCCCTGCTCAAGCCATCGGTCGGGTATGCAGGCCTTGCTGTTGCCGAAGCCGAACATGGCTGCCTGCTGCTGCATGTTCTCGAGCAGAAAGGCGTCCTCCCGGTGGGGCCCCACAATCGGAATCTTGAGGATCTGCGCCAGTTCATTGGCGCCGCCCGCATGGTCGAGATGACCATGGGTAAGCAGGATCTGTTGCGGCAGCAGCTCAAGAGAGGTGAGCTGGCTCAGAATCTGTTGACTATCGCCGCCCGGGTCGATGATCGCGGCTTTTCGGCTGTTTTCACACCAGAACAGGGTGCAATTCTGCTGGAACGGGGTAACGGGGACGATCTTGTAGTGCATCAGGCAAGCTTCTGTAACAGCGATTCCAGTTGTGATTCGGACTTCGCACCCAAGGCGATATCCATGACCACGTTCTCCTTGAGCAGGACCAGGGTGGGGGTGGCCCGGATGTTGAATTGCCGGGACGTGTCGGGATCTTCGCGCACATCGATTTTCACAACCCCCGGGTGTTTCTCCGCCAGGCGATCGATGATCGGCGTCATCTTGCGGCAGGGTGAGCAGTTTTGGCTGTAGAAGTAGATCAATCGGTTGCCGCTCATCTCCGTGGCGAGCTCGCCCTCGATCTTTCTGCCGATAAGGCGTCTTGCGGAGAGGTAACTCAATAGCGGCACAAGTATGAGAAAACTTGCGAGCAACAGTAACACGATCATTATCCAGGACATAGTCTATCTCTACTCACCTAATTGCTTATCACACTCATGACGCTCGGCAGGCCGCATTGACACCCCTATTTTAACCGGATATACAGCATAAGGTTACCTGTTCCGAAATAAACACAATGGGTTGGTAGATGGACCAGATGTCAATTTTCTTCGCCGTTGGGGGGTTGTTGATCTTCGCCTTGGTATTGGCGAGCCTCGCTCACCGCTATCATGCTTATGTTGAGGAGCGGCGGCAACATGTGCAACGGATCCTGAAACGGGTGGATGAGATCGACAGGCTGGTGCAGCGTATGGTCGGTCTGCCGGTACCGGCTGAGATGGAGCGGATCCTGCGCCGGGACATACTTGCCCGCCTGCAGGCGGCAAAGGGGATTCACGGGCGCTATCCCGGCATCGACGGAATGCTCTCCACGGCACGGCAGGCGCTGGACCAGGCGGCGCCTAGGGCGGCCTCGGTAGAGATGAACGAGCAGAAAATAGAGCGCTTTACCCGCCTGATGGGCGAACTCGAGTGGCTGCTCAAGGAGAACAGGCTGCTGGTTGAGATAAACGAGGAGGAGAAGGAGGCATTACTCGGTACGCTCGTCATGCGCCAAACCGAAACCCTGCATCACTACCATTTGGGCGAGGCGAAACGCCTGCTGCAGGGCAATCAGCTGCATCAGGCCCTGTGGCATTGCGAGCAGGTGAAACTGATGGTCAAAGGCGCCGGTTTTAGCAACGATGAGTTGGAGGGTTGGTATCAGGAGGCCGACCGTCTGCATGGCGAGGTTACACAACTGCTGTCGGGGGTGTGAAGGGCGCTCAAGGCGACCAAGCCTGTCATCTCGTGTCTGAGGTCTCTGGTTTCAACCGCCGGCCTCGTCCTCCGGGTGGTCATCCTGGGGCTCGGAGATTCGGTGATTCTCATCCAGCCAGTCGCCGAGGTCGATAAGACGGCAGCGCTCGCTGCAAAACGGACGCCAGGCAGCGTCCGCCGACCAGGTTACCGGCTTGCCGCAGGTGGGGCAGGGGAGGATTCTTGCTGCTTTCTCGGTCATGCTCAAAAGATGCAGGCGGTGAGCTGGAAATCCACATCGTGGGTGGTTTGTGTGGGCTTGCCGCTGTCCATGACCTCGAGGAAACGGATGCTGAAACGGTGCTTGTTACCGCTGATCTCGGTGAACATGGGCGTGTTCCTCGGAAGCCCGACGCGAATCAGCTGCGCCGGCGACGAGCTGTCCAGTGTCTTCTGGTAGAAACCCTGGTTGGCCCGCTCTTGTGAGGGCAGGTTGCTGCCCCGGACCAGATTCAGCAGGAGTACCACCGCCTCGCGTACCGGATGCAGCTCATACATCCACTCACTCATCTGGTTCTGGCGGATCTCGTGGGATTGATTCAGCCAGTAGTGGTATTGGGGCAGATCGAAGTTGCAGCCGCCACCCGGAATGCTGCTGCGCTGCAGTATGGTTGTGAGAAATTCGTTACTGCGCAGCTTGCGGGCGATCTGGCCGTCCATGCGGTAGACCTGGTGGATCGCCTGCTCGAGGTCGTCCAACACCTGCCCCAGCGCCTGCATATTCACCCCGGGCTGCTGTCGTACCCGCTCCAGGTTCGTGGTATGGCGTTCCAGCTCCTTGAGGATCTCGGTCTTCAGGTCTGAGCGACCGAAGATGGTGATAATGCTGAGCAGGCCATCGATCGCGGCCCGGTTGCTCCAGATGTCAGCCAGCGGGCGAAAGTGATCCACCTGGAGAAAGAGGTATTCAAGCCGTAGAAAGGTACGAATCCTTTCGTTCAACGGATGCTCAAAGTGAATCAAATCGGTCACGAGAGATCGGTTTTCCATTAGCTGTTGATAGTAAAACGAATATCCTGTCAGGCCGGCCGATGTATCAGAGCCGACAGGATTCTGCTCCATCCATTATGTCAGGGCTTGCTGTTTACTGCTAACCTCGAATGGGCTAATTGGCGCTTTTGCTATCGGGTTTGCAACTAATGCTATCTACCCGCGCACACCGGGTCCGATCGAGAAGCCGTCGATAATATTGACATAGTTGACGCGCTCAAAGGCGCTGGGATCGGCAACGCTGATCTGGCTGACTCGTCCGCGGAACTCTTCGATCGATTCGAAGCCTTGATCCTCCATCCAGGACTCGATGCCTGTAATGATCGGTCTGATTGCTCCGGGCCCCTGTTCCAGGAGCAGGCTGCAGAGATGGACCACATCCGCACCCGCCAGCAGCAGCTTGATGGCGTCTTCCTGGTTGTGGACACCGCCGGTGGCCCCCAGGGAGAGTTCGGTGCGGCCATGCAGGATGGCGATCCAACGCATCGCCAACAGGGCTTCGGCCGAAGTTGATGTCTGCAGGCTGGATGTCAGGCGCAGGTTATCGATATTGATGTCGGGTTGGTAGAAGCGGTTGAACAGCGATACACCGCTGGCACCGGCCAGCTCCAGTTGTTTCACCATGTTGGCCAGCGAGCTGAACGCAGGCGAGAGTTTCATGTTGATAGGTATGGAGATCTGCTGTTTCAGCTGGCTGAGCAGTTCCACGTAGCGTTGTTCGACCTCGCTGCCGCTGACCTCGATATCGGCGGCGACATGGTAGATGTTCAATTCCAAGGCATCGGCGCCTGCCTGTTCCATCTCCTCGGCATGGGTGATCCATCCGCCCGGCGTGGTGCCATTGAGGCTGGCGATGATGGGGATTTCCAGGGCCTCTTTCAGATCCCGCAGATTCTCGAGATAGCGCTCCTGGCCGTTGGAGAAGTCATAGTGGTGGGGCAGGAAACTGTCCGCCTCGGCAAAGCCGGTCTCCTGATGGTGGAGAAAGCGCACCATGGTCTCCTCTTCGGCGGTGACCGCCTCCTCGAACAGCGAATACATGATGATGGCGGACGCACCGGCATCTTCCATGCGACGTGCGTCGTCGATACTGCGGGTGAGGGGGGATGCGGAAGGCACCAGTGGATTAGTCAGCTGCATGCCCAGGTATTGGGTTGTCAGATCCATAACACTCTCTCGGCAGGTGGGGGCTTGGGGGTCATGTTATATGGTATATAGCATGTTACTCGATTTTTTTTCCGCAAGTCTTACCGCTATCCCTCTACACTCAGGGATCAGCCCTTGTTGCCAAACGGCCGGGTTTGCAATGGCATGGCGGAGTGCATTGTCGCTGTTGATCGGTGAGTGACCCGCGGCAACTGCTTCAGCAGAGGTGAATCCGGTTTTTCATTGATTATAGAGACCGGGACGGTGGGATCCGGAGCAAGTGACCCTCCCCGAATTGGATTTTCAGTTTTCCCCCTGTTCATGCAGCGCGAACTGCTTGCGGAAAAAAGCGGTTACCAGTTTCGCCTTGCTGTGCGAGTCCAGGTTCTCGGCCAACACCATCTTCCCTCTCGGGGTTTGTGCCGTGACGTAATAATTGATCTTGTGCCTACTGCCGCTTTGGGTTGTCGCACCCTTCTTCAGCTCTATGTCGCGCAGTTCGTGGTAGCGGGCGTTCTTCCAGCGGATGGTGAAACCGAGCAGGCGTCGAATCGTCACCACTTGCCTGCCGTCCCAGGCTATATAGAGGCTGTTGAAGGCGCTGTAGAATCCTCCCAGCGCCACCATGCTGCCCAGAAGGGTGAATATGCCCCCCATAAAATAGAGCGTCGCGCCCTCCTGTTGCGCCTTGCCCCAAAGCACCACCCCCGCAATGGCAAATACGACACCGACCGTGAGTAACACAATGGATGCGAGCGGTTGGCGCAGTATGGGGTAATGGAGTTCATGCAGGGTCCCATTACGACGCAGGGGCAGCAGCGTCTCGGCTTTCAGTGCGGGCTTTCCCTGCGGCATCTCCTTGGCGGAGTCGAGGTTCTGAAGACGGGACTTTTCGGCGGTGGCGTAGACCGGTATGGTGTAGGTCCGGTCCAGATCTATTCCCGGCTGCTCGATTTTGATGTTCAACCGCCAGAGATAGTAGTTTCCCGTCTCCTCCTCGCTGGGGTTCAGGCCCTCGGGCACACTAAAGCGAAAACCCAAACCTATCCCCCGTCCCGCCGGTTCCACCTGTGCATAGCCGTTGTCTTGCCACTCCACACGCTCACTGCGCGAACGATTTTTGCCGCTGCCGGTGACATAGCTGTAGATACAACTCAGGGTCACCTCGCAGACCAGACCGGGCGCATAGCTTATTCCTGCCTCGATCTCACCGCCCACGTCACCGCCGATAGCGCCGGGAAAGGGGTCCAGGGTCAGCGGGGTATAGCCGAAACGGCGCCATTCCAAGGTCTTTTTCACTGTCCAATAGAAGAGGCCAATGCCCACCAGCGGAAAGAGCAGGATCAACAGCGCCAGCGCCCCCTCCTTGTGCCAGACAGACGGTACCGCGATTGCTGCCGGGATACTCAACAGATTCCAAAAGAGGGTGAGTGCCCAGAATAGATACATTCCAATCCGTGCGCCGGAAAGGATGCGGTTATCGGCCCACTCGGGACGTGCCAGCCAGGGTTTCTCCGCCGCCTCGGGTGTATCGATAACGCGTTTGCCGCGCAGGCCGAATATGATCATGCCCAGACCGCTGCCGCCAAACAGAACGATGAAGATCGCATTGAATCCGATCATGCCCCAGTGCAGGTCGCGGTTGATCACCGCTTGGTTGGGATCTGAGGGGTTGTAATAGACCGTCACCGGTTTTTGATTGCGGAAGAGGCGTTGCAGCTGTCGGCCAAGCTGCTGCTGAAAGTCGCCGATGTTGTCACTGCCGCCGTGTATCGCCACCCGTTCCCCGGCGTATTCGACACCGTCGACCCGATAGCGGTAGCGGGCCTCGGCCCGGTAGGTGGTGGAATCGTCTGAACGATGGTGGTTCAGCTTTGCCGAGATCAGGGTGCCCGGGGTTTGTTGCCAGGAGGCCATCTGCATGGCATCAAAAAGAGAGACCGCGGTTGTATATATAAAAAAAAGACCAACCGCAAAAAAGGGCAGGCCGAAGATTGCCAGAAACCAGCTTCTTATACGTCTCTCTTTTCTCATCGTACTCGTTAAACAGGACAGACGCTGCCAAAAAACACCCCATTGATTCGAGGGAACAGAGGCTGTCCGATGTTGCTCAAACCGATCCTGTCAAAGGTCTCTATTTCATCGGCCATCTGGTGGGACTATTGAGGGAAATTTCAGCTATCGCCCACCCTCTCCCCAACCCCTCTCCCATCAAGGGAGAGGGGCATATAACCCGGCTGCCGGTGTAGAGGAGAGTTGACGGGACCATGCCCTGTTTCCCCGCTTTCGGATCTTAGGTTTGCAGCTCCTCCAGGAGGGTGAAGATCTCCAGCAGCAACTGCTCAACGGTCTCATCGTAGTCGCCGAAACTGCCGCTGGCGCAGAGGGTAATGACCGTGTCCTTGCCTTCCACGAAGAGCATCTTCGTCTGATAACCGGGGTCCTTGCCGCTGTGGGAGTAGACCGTCTCGCCGCTCTGTTCGATCACCCTGATATTGATCCCCAGGCCATAGCTCGAGGGAGGGGTGCCGAGCAGGGAGGGTTGCAGCATCTCCGAGCGCATG
This sequence comes from Candidatus Thiodiazotropha sp., assembly GCA_040793985.1. Taxonomy (GTDB): domain Bacteria; phylum Pseudomonadota; class Gammaproteobacteria; order Chromatiales; family Chromatiaceae; genus Thiodiazotropha. The sequence goes on from JBFNJI010000003.1 coordinate 627,898, forward strand.
GCGTCGTTGAGTACCCGGTCACTCTTCAACAGGCCGCGGATGAAGCGTGCCAGATCCCTGCTGTTGCTCTGGATGCCTCCGTCCGCGAGGCCATAGTGGCTGTACCAGGGGTGGGAATCATAGCGCTCGCCTTCGTCGCTGAAGTAGCCGTGCGCAAGCCCGGCCTGGCCGATCGCCTCGTCGCCCTGCAGGGTATGCGCCAGGCCGAGCGGGTTAATGATGCGTTGACGGATGGCAGTCTGCAGAGGCTGGGCGGAGACCGCCTCGATGACAAGCGCGGCGAGTATGTAGTTGGAGTTTGAGTAGCTGTAGTCACTGCCGGGTTCAAAGTGCAGGGGCCGGTCGAGGAAGAAGGGGAGGGCATCCGCCTGGGTCCACTGGCGATCGGGACCGGAGACCAGGAAGAAATCGTTGTCCCACGCCTCGCCGTCGTTCTGGAAGTCGTAGATGCCGGTGGTGTGATTGAGCAGCATGCGTACGCTCATCGCCTCGCTCGAGGGGATGCGGTCCGTGATCTCATCGGGGAGCCAGCGGTTGATCGGATCATCCAGGTCGAGCAGGCCGTCCCCCGCCATCTGCACCAGGGTTGCGGCTACAAAGGTCTTGCCGGTGCTGGCCACGTAGAAGCGATCGTCCTGTCGTAACGGCTCTCCACTGTCGAGGTCGCTGACCCCGGAGACCCCGGAGAAATCGATGTTACGCCCTTCGATGGTGACAGATACCGCCGGCAGGCCCCGCGCCACCGCCTCGTCGAGGACCGCCTGAAACTGCTCGTCGGGGGTGGCTTGCTGGATGTTGGACGAGTTGCAGCCGGTCAGCGTGGCGAGGGTGAGGCCTGTCATGCAGACGATCTGTGCCAGCTGTTTGGTGAGGGTCGGTAGTGGTTGAAACATGATAATTCTCCCATCTGTTGTGTCTTGAAAAGTGCTTTCGGACAGCTGTCCTGTGGGGAGAAGTTTGTGGCAATGCAGGCGATGTTTCGTCCTTCCGTGTAAGGTTGGACTTATTTATTCTCTTTTGAGGTCAGAGAGTTACCCTTTAGTGTCCGGAATATAGCCAGAACGTCGATATTGCGAGGGGGTCAGTCCCGTATGGCGCTTGAATGCGGTGTAGAACGCGGATTTTGAATTGAAGCCGGCGTCGAGGGCGATGGCAAGGATATTGCCCCGTTCAGTCGCACCGGCCAATGCGGACTTGGCCTCCTCCACCCGGTAGCGGTTGACGAAATCGAAGAAGTGCTGCTCGCCCTGTTCGTTGATTACCTGGGAGAGGTAGTTGGGGGAGATGCGGAGCTGAGCGGCGAGTTGGGTAAGATTCAGTTTGTTGTCCAGATAGGGCTTCTCCGTCTCCATATGTGTCTGTAAATCGGCGAACAGCATGGAGCTTGTCTCGCTGTCCAGGGCCGATTTCTCGTATTTACGCCGCTCCTGTTCCCGATTGGGGGCAGATTCGGGCGGGGGTTCGCTGACCCTGGGTTCAGGCTCGGCAGGTTGAGACGCCTGCGGTTGGTGGTGAGAAAATATCTCGGGTTGGCGCAGGCCCATATAACCCATGACATAGATGAGGACGACGATCATGGGGTAGTGAATCCCAGGCATGCCGTCATAGAGCTCGAAGATTCCTATCAGGAGGATATCGAGTATGTAGAGCAGGTAGAGCAGTGCCAGCGCGAGCAACAGATTCCTCAGCCAGGTGAGACTGATGCGCTCGAGAAACGAAAACTCCTCCTGGATGTTGCGCTTGTGGCGGAGCAGTCTGCGGATGGCGATGAAGAGGTAGATCGCCATCTGCAGGATGGAGGTGATGCCGACGACAAAGCCGGAGACCTCTGCCCAGAGTTGCTCGGTTTCCGGTGTCTCTCCGTCCAAATAGAGGAGGGCGATTAGCTGCTCCCGGTCCAATCCGTAGATCGGGGCAAGGATCAGAAAGCCGAGGGCGAAGGGTAAGAGATGAAGCCACTGCCTGCGGGTGAATCCGTACCCATCCCTGTCGCTGAGCGCGCGCACATAGAGATATGTCAGGGGACCGAAGAGATAATCGATATTGAGATCGAGGGCCAGCAGCCAGGGAACATGGATGAGGTGACGGGAGTGTTCGAGAAACGCGAGTCCCAGGTCGAGGGTGAAGACCAGGGTCAGCAGGGCAAGAAACCGATGGCCTTTTACATCCCTGTCCCTGGCGTTGAGCAGGACAAGGGTGAGAAAGAGCCCATGCGCCGCTCCCAGCAACAGCATCACTGCATAGAGATCAATTCTGGGTTCCATGCTCTCCTGGGCAAGCGCTACGCCTGGCGATATCTTGGCTGTTTGACAGGTTGGGCAATCATATCAGTTTTTGTCCGGGCCGCTATTGTTTGCCGGAACTGGCGGTGCGCAATAGATGAACCCTCCGGGCAGCCGGGCTGGTTACAATCTGTTACAGAGCAATACCCCTGGTAACAGGCAGAACGCCTTAACCGTGCTAATGTAAAGTTGGCGGGCGGTTGTGGCTGGCGCTGCCATCGAGGATCGCGGTGATAACTTGAGACGGGATTTTCTGGAGTGAGAGGTTCAATGCAGAGCAATGCCGAGTCCGGGCCTGCCAGGGTCTTGCTGGTTGAGGATGATGTGGAGCTTGCCGAACTGGTGCAGGAGTATCTTCAACGCTATGAGTTCGAAGTGAGCCTGGAGCACCGGGGTGACACCGCTTCTGACAGGGTGCGGCAATCGAATCCCGATATCCTCGTGCTCGATCTCAATCTGCCGGGGCGGGACGGTCTCGATATCTGCAGGGATCTGCGCATGGAGTACCAGGGCCCGATCGTGATGTTCACCGCCAGGGACGAGGATGTGGATGAGATCGTCGGTCTCGAACTGGGCGCCGATGACTACCTCACCAAGCCGGTGGAGCCGCGGGTCCTGCTGGCCCGGCTTCGCTCCCTGCTGCGCCGTTTTCGACAGACGGACAGGACTGCCGAGGAAGACGATCTGCTCCATTTCGGCAGCCTGCGTATCGAGGCCAGCGCCCGGGCGGTCTCCGTCAATGCGGACGAGGTGGAGCTCTCCACCGGGGAGTTCGATCTGCTCTGGTTGTTGGCCACCCAGGCCGGCAAGGTGGTCGATCGGGACAGCGCCTTGAAGACCCTGCGCGGCTTCGGTTACGACGGTCTCGATCGCTCGGTGGATATAGGTATCTCCAGACTCAGGCGCAAACTGGGTGACGATGCCAACCACCCCTATCGCATCAAGACCGTACGCGGTCGGGGTTATCTCTTCGTACCCGACGCCTGGGACTGACATACATGGCACGGCTCTACATTACGCTTTACAGCGTACTCTTCATCACCATCGCCTTTTTCTTTCTCAGTCTTACCTGGTTTCCCGATCTTGTCCTGCACGGTACCGTCAAGCGCTACTATGAACAGGCGATGCTCGGCGCCTACGAACTGGTTGAGATGCGATTGGAGGGCCATCCACCGTCGCGCTGGGAGCGGGAGATCGCGAACCTGGAACCCCACTTCCGTTACGGACTCGGTCTCTACAACCTCGATCAGATCGACCTCAGCGACAAACAGAGGCGAAGCGTGCAGGCGGGGGAACTGGTGTTTCGCGAAGAGGGGGAGCAGACACAGTTCTACAAGCGCGTATTCGACGCGGATCGCTATCTGATGATGGTCTTGGGTCCTAATCCTGAGCAGGAAGAGCGTGATCAGGTGGAGGGCATTGTCTATCTGATCGAATCGAGGTTTCTCGCCCACGACCCCGCGCAATGGCCGGCGCTGTTGCAACAGATGGACAAGACCTTCGATATGCCCTTGGCGATGCTCCGGCTTGACGATCCATCCCTGCCGCAACAACGGTTGAGCGATATCACAATGGGGAAGACCGTCATCCTGGGGCTGGAGGAGATGAATGAGATCTACTACAAACGCCTGGGGGATTCGCAGCAGGTATTTCGTGCCGGTCCCTTTCCTTTACCGCCGCTGTTGCGCTACTTCAATCCCATACTCTATTTATTGCTCGCACTGCTGGTCGCCCTTGCGGTCTACTTCTGGGTGCGCCCGGTGTGGCGAGATCTCAATCGCATCGACCGGGGCGTGCGGGATTTCGGTACCGGCGACCTGGACACCCGCCTCCTGGTCAGGCGGCGCTCGGCATTGAAGCCCCTGGCGGACGCCTTCAACACCATGGCCGATCGCCTGCAACGCCTGATCCACTCCCATCGCGAACTCACCGGTGCCGTCTCCCATGAACTGCGCACCCCCATCGCGCGCCTGCGCTTCCGCGTGGATATGTTGGAGGAGCCTCGGCACGAGGGTGACCGGGAGCGCCACATCCGCGCCATGCGCAAGGATATCCAGGAGCTGGAAGAGCTGGTCAGTGAATCCCTAAGCTACTCGCGGCTCGACCGGGAGCGCCCCGAGCTGGTGTTGGAACCGGTCAATCTCAATGAGTGGCTAAACGAGTTATCGATCGATCTGGAGGAGTCACTGCCGACGCAACGCGTCGTCTGTGAACGTCCAGCGGATAGGATCGATCGCGAGGTGAACCTGGATAGCCGCTTGATGGGCCGTGCAGTGAAGAACCTGTTGCGAAACGCCCACCGACATGCCGCCTCGAAGATAGTGCTGCACGGAGACTGGGGCGATGGCGAGGCGAGCATTATTGTCGAGGATGACGGATCGGGTGTGCCCGAACAGGAGAGGGAGAGGATATTCGAACCCTTCGCCCGTCTGGACAGTGCCCGTGACCGGGAGTCGGGCGGGGTCGGGCTTGGGCTCGCCATCGTCAATCAGATCGCCCGGTGGCACGGTGGCAGGGTGTGGGTCGAGTCTTCCAGTTTGGGTGGCGCGCGGTTCATAATCGCCTGGCCTGAGTCCGCTGCCGGAAAAGTCAAATAAAAAAACTCGACTCTTAACGGTGGATTTCTAATCCGGGTTTCTACCTAGATAGGCAGGGATACGGGGTCTATTCCGACTCTGCTTCCAAGGAATCAGCCGCCCTTGCCATATTCATAAGGACCGGTCGACCCGTGGCTCTCAGGTATCTGCAGCTTAATTGCGCTGGAAGGTCCGTATAACATCGATCCAACCTGACAATTCCCAGCGATTCCGAAATCTTTGGCGGCCTATCATATCATGGTCACCCGCACACACATCATGATAATCGCTTGATTTAATATCGGTTCTACGCCTTAATTAGGGTCTCGATCATTTTTTACAAAACAAGTTCATCTACACGGATATCGAGTATTTAGCGAGACATCACAGACAGTTATTGTAAGTGCTGATGATAGGACAAGGGACGATGAAGGGAATGTCAATCATATCAACTCTCGTTGTTAACGCCTCGGGCGTCTTGCCCCGGTCAATCGAATCCCATCTCGTGATAGGCCGATTCCGCCAAAAACACAATAAGTCGCGTCTGCACTGATAGTAATAGTAAAGATTCTGTCTTATGTAATGTTGGTTTCAACAAGGAAACACCATGGGGTGGATAAGAGATACCTTCCAGGAATATCACATTGGTCGTGCCAAATCTGTTGCAAATCAGACACAGATTAAATCTCACGCGAATGCCACAGATATCGGTGATATAGACAAAAAGATAGACAATCTTGTTTTTATAACGCAAGCAATCTGGGAACTGCTTGAAGAAAGCGGAATTAGTGAAAGTCAGTTAGAGAAGAAAATACAGGAAATTGACTTAAGAGATGGTGTCACTGATGGAAAAATCAGTAACAATCTCAAAGCATGCCCAGAATGTGGCAAAAGAACATAATTACACATATCTACTCAACGAGTACCGTGCATATAAGCGAGCATAAGAACATAATGGGCTAACGAGGCTATTTCTAGCAGACGTCAGAATGCGTCGCTTGTCTCTCGCTATGATTTATCACCACCTATGAATTGCGAACTTCTGTGTACTGCCGGATAGAGGTGACTGAATAATGAAACTGAAAAGTCTTATTCCCATGTTGAACGTAAACAATATTGATAAGAGCCTGAAATTTTACGAAAAAGCTCTGGGCTTTCAGGTGGTGAGTGACCCTGATGCGGTAGAGGAGTGGCGATGGGCGACTATCCGATCGGGTAATACGGAACTGATGCTATCTGAAACCGAAACCAATATCGGATTGGAGATACCAATAGATCCTCAAGAAAGTACAAAGTGGCCCGTGATTTTCTATTTTTATCCTGACAATGTTGAACAGTTGTATCAGCATGTTAAGAACTGCGGTTATTTTCCGACACCGCTGATCACCACTTTTTATGGCATGAAGGAGTTTAGCATCCAAGATCCAGATGGCCACATGTTAAGTTTTGGAGAAGATGCAATCTCAGAGTCAGAGAACACATAACCAGGCAGGTAGAAGCGCCGCACAATGTTACAACCTGTATCGTTAGCGTTGTGATTAAACATGATCGGAGTCGGAAATAGATAAGAGTAACGAATTCACAATGTCCAAAATGCGGTGGCGAGGTTCAACCGGAAATATCACCAGACTATTTCTTTTCAGGGGTTATCAGTTTATTAACGACCTTCCCAGTTATCAGCAAATACGTGGTTGGTAATCGAAGTGCGATACTATTACACGGCGCTTTGCTTTTGCTGGTTGCCGGGATTCTATTCTTCTTGTCTGTTGGCAATAAGCATAATATCGCTGGTCATATTCACGACCGCCCGTATTCAAAAAAGTCTTGCTGATATTTATAGGCACAAATGTTGGCTTTTTGGTATTCGCGTATTGTTATAAGTACTTGTGGCTGTAAGAGTAAATATAACAAAAAAATTACTGTCTGAATAAAACACAGGCAGGGAATCTTCGCGACGTGCCCCATATTCAGGCATTATGTGTGTGAGGTGAAATAAAGTGGAATTGGATGCATTGGTCAGGAAATATATGTCGTGTTTCTTTGGCGAAGAGCCAATAGAGAACATGCGAGAATTACTCGCGCACGACCTAGAGTTTTATGGTCCCTTCTATGAGTTTGGTTCTGCTGATGCATATTTGGAATCTCTGAGAGAGAATCCTCCGGAAGAGATGTCTTATGAGATTCTAAAAGAATACTCCGATAGCAACTCCTGTTGTCTGATTTATCGTTTCAAGAAAGAAGATTTGGAAACTGTAATGTCCCAGACGTTTGAAGCCAGGGACAACAAAATATCCAAAATCTTATTGATCTTCGATACCTCTAAATTTACTAATAATCCTCCTGGCTAGAGGTATACATAACGTATGAGGTAAGTTCAAAGAAAAAATAAAAAAAAAATATTTAACTGTTGTGGTCAGAATGAGGATACCAAATAAATCACACAAATCAGGTGTAATCGGGATGGATTGGTATCTGCGGTTTTGTTTAGTGGTTGCAATTGTACAATAGCATACACTGCTGTGGCTTTGCTCTTATTAAGGACGATAGATCTAAAAAAACCAATGGGTACCAACCTAAAATATATTTTACTATTTCTTCTGATACTCTTCTCGGGCTGCGGCCGCGATGGACCGTTGCTGACCGATATGCCTGTTGAAACTATATCCGCAGTATTGGATAAAGAGATACCGGATTTGATGCAAAAGCGCCATATCGAGGGTTTGTCGCTTGTTATAATACGCAAAGGAAAATCATCAATATCAAAATCATTCGGCTATGCTGACGTCAAATCCAATAGGCAAGTCGATGAACAGACTGTTTTTCGCGCAGCATCACTGGGAAAGCCCGTTTTTGCCTATATTCTTGTCTCGCTGGCACGGCAAGGAATAATAGACTTGGATACACCTTTGTATGAATATTCAGCAAAGGAGGTGGTTAAAGACGATACGCGTTCAAAGGCAATTACGGCCAGAATGGTTCTTAAACATACATCTGGCCTGCCGAACCTTGGTGGAAAGAACAAAGAGATCGAATTTTTGTTTGATCCGGATACGGGCTTTGAATACTCCGGGTACGCCTATCTTTATCTACAGGAAGTGATTGAAACGGTAACAGGAAGAAACCTCAATAAGTTGGCAAGTGAGCTTGTATTTCGGCCTCTGCGAATGACAGAGAGTGGTTATGTATGGCAAGAAAAGTACAGAGGAAGGATGGCCAACAGCTATGGTGCATCCGGAGAGGTATTCCCATCCAGAGAAGAACCCGTGATAGGTCATTCGGCATGGAGTCTGTTTACCACCATAGCCGATTACGCCCGATTTGTTTTGCACATGATCGAAACTTCAAACACCCAGCACTCCATTGCCAGCGTAATGCTGAGCCCCCAGGTGGATGTGGCTGACGGGGTTAGATGGGGTCTGGGCTGGGGCCTTCAGGAGACAACCCCAAACTATTCATTTTGGCATTGGGGTAGCATGGCCGGCTTCAGGCACTATGTTGTAGGCTACCCTAAGGAAAAAACGGCGGTCATTGTTTTTACCAACAATTCAAGGGCATTTAAAATGGTTGATGAGGTAATGGCAATGGCAATCGGAGGCGGATATCCATCGTACGAATGGTTTTAACTAAAACTAACAATCTGATGCACAAGGAACAATTACTCACTGTGCGCCACCCCTGCCGACCCTGCCGTTGGGGCTAAGCAAATGCATATCCGCAATGCGAACACTAATGATCTGACCGCTATCGTGAAGCTGCTCGAGATGTGTAATCTTCCAACGCAAGACTGCACGGAACAGATTGATGGTTTCATCCTGGTCGAAGAGGAGGAAAGAGTAGTGGCAGTCGGAGGGCTTGAAGTGTACGGCAAAGAGGCACTGCTCCGATCAGTCGCTGTTGTACCGGATCGCAGAAGCGCCGGCCTCGGCAAAGCAATCTGTTCTGAGTTGGAGCTTAGGGCCGCTGGGGCCGGTGTCGAGAGGATATTTCTGCTCACGGAGGATGCCGTGCCCTATTTTCTCGGATTGGGTTTTGAGTTGGTGCAGAGGGAAGAGACACCACCGGTGATTCAGGCCACCAAGCAATTCGGCTCCCTTTGCCCAAGTACTGCAAAGGTCATGAATATCCGGGTCAGAATATCCGGGTCAGAGAACAATAGTTACTAATATAAGAGCTTATTGCTCTCTAAACGGCTTTGTCACATGTCATGCAGGATGTGCCCAGTCCTATGCGTACCTCAACCGGTGAGCTGAACTTTGTCCTTGCGCAGGGAAAGGGTCAAGGCGAACAGACCCAGTGTCAAGAGGGAAAGAAAAATCAGGCCGGCAATGCCCCGTATTCCAGGAGTTCTCACGACCGTGAATTGTCTGTTGTCTTCAGGATCGTACCAGCACGGTACGGTCTCGCCGAGCTGAACGAGACTGAGTTCGCTGGTCGGATGCCATGCCATCCCGGTCGCAAACCCGACTCTGATCTTCTCCTGGCCCTGGTCCATGAGTCGTACGGCGACAAGCGGGTAACCGGTGACCGTCGTCGTGCTGGTCATGTGGCCTGAGACGCGTCTGGTTGACGTTGTCGTGGTCTTCAATCCAATCCGTTGGTCGAGGATTTCGCAGCTGGTTTCATCGAAGGCGACCCAGGGTTCGACCATGCCCCAGAGTAAGACAACGAAAACCCCGCCGCACACGATGGCTGCGGCACCTGCAGCCGCTACGCTAACCTTGCTGGTTGATCCGCGCATCAACATCGGCAGTGCGACGACGAAACTGGCGATAAAGATGACAATGCCCAAAATGTCCCCCCAGGAGGAATCTGCCGGTTCACCTGTGTATTGGGGATATTCGAGCTTTTTCGACAGGTAAAGCACTTCATCTTCCGTGTGGCCAAAGGCACGGGAGCGCAGGTCGATATGCAGGTCCCCTTTGCTGTACTCCAGGTCCGTAACGATGTCGAAGGTCAATTCACCCATGCTGTGTGCCGGCAGCGTGAGCCGTGGCCAGCGGATTGTCTGGCCGACGAATGGCTTGTGTGGATTTTCGACCCGACCGCCATGGGAGGCAGCGACGAAGAAGGCGGCACTGATCGAGGCGCGAACATCGAGAAGCCGGTCTTGATCCGATGCATTGCTGAGCCGTACGGTGACGGTGGCTGAGTCGTCGTAGTGCAAAAACGAGGGAGTTATGGATAGCGCCGACGGTGGTAAGTGGTCCCGGGAATCCATCGTGACGATCCAACCGCGCCGTCCGCGATCGGCCACCGCGAAAGATCGCGGCGCCGACAGGGGGCTGTTACCTGCGTAAGCCTCGAGCAACTCCCGTTCTGGTCCAGAGTCGGGATAGTAGTCAACGACGGCGATCTCGGCATTGTCAACGGCGTGCACATCCGCCCCGGCATCGAGCAGCAGTTCCCTATACCGGCGATCCTTGCGATAGGCGTGGCTGAGCGCTGTTCCACCTTCCAGGTCTCGTGCATTTGGATCGGCGCCTGATTCGAGCAACACGGTGGCAAGATCCAAATCATCGGTCAGCATGAGTAGGGTCTTGCCGTCTGTATTCGAGGCATCCGGCGACAAGCCCGCCGCTATCAGGTCTTTCAGCAGGTCGGCGTCCTTGACGCCCAACAGCACCGGCAGGCCATGCTTGTCCCGTGGAACGGGATCACCCAGGCCACGTGTTGCGATAAGTCGCGCGTTGGTCCGATTGTCATCGTCAATGGTCTGGGCGAGGCGGAGTGCGCGCGCCTCCAGTACGCTTGATGCGGGTGACGTGAGGGTAAGCAGGCTGGCAGGCAGTCCCGGTGCCAGAGTCGGCAACGAACAAGCGAGCAACATCAGGCCGAAAAGGAGAGTCACGTTATAGTGGATGTTATCCCGTTTGGTCTGTTGGGCGTATGCGATAATTCTAATACCCGCAACGACCAGGGCGGCGCCAAGCAGTGAAAGACCGATCCATTTGAGGGTGGAGGTGAAGCCGTACAATAGTGCCAGCCAGAGTACGAGCAGAATGAAATAGTGCGATTTCCAGTTGGATCGGCGTCTTGTTGCTGGGGTGGTTGAAGTGTGGTGCTCCATACTTCTAGTCCCTTAGGTAATTGAATATCCAAGAATAGTTACGTGCTGTTGTAAAATAATTCAGCCCGATTGGTAATCGTATCACTCCTTGACGGCTGATGTTGACTGGAGATTGCCGGAGTTATCAAATTTGCTAAATTAACAAGGGGTGCCTGTGTGGCTCCGTTATCGAAACCGAAGTCCAAAACGAGAAAGCTGATTCTAATGAAGGCAATGGGTCTTAGTGCACATTGACCTATATTGCATAATGATGAGGGATTCATCGTGATCAATCTACGCGAATTGCTGGGGCCGGTTGTCTTCAAGACTTTTGCCGTTCATTATCTTATTTTGGGCGCGGTCCTTATTTTCGTCATTGTTTTTTGGCAACTCGACGATTATTTCGGCACCTTCTCTTTTTTTCTGCCGTTGCTAATCGGTGCCGGTCTTTGGCTGATAGGCCAGGGATTCATAACCAAGAGAGATCATCACGCTTTCGCGGCCCTACAGCAAAAGCAACCCCCTGAACCCGGCGCATGGACCGCGGTTTACGGCAAGGCTATCGCCCTGGAAGCGGAAAAGGAACCCCTGTTTGAGAAGCTTCTCTGCTATCGCTACCAGGTATTCGAGAAACAAGACAAGCTGGATGGCGCAACGGGTAACAGACGAACGTCTGAAAAGAGTCTGAAGCTTCGCAGCGATGGTTATTACTTGGTGCCCACCGCGATCGAAACGGATGCCGGTGTGATCAAACTGTCCGGGTTTCCCGACCTGAAACAGATGGAAAAACGAACCCTGCCCAGTGGTGTCCATACACGCGCTGAAGAGCACACCCAATCCATTCCCCATTACATACCGCCCTTCATCGCCAGGGCGATCACTGTAGCGCGTACCCGGGACTGTGTTGATACCTGCCTGAAATACCATGAGGAGAGTGAAAACGGTGAGAGCGAGGTCAAGTCCTGGGTGCTTCGCACCAATGAAAAGGTGTGTGTGTTTGGAATATGGAACCATGGTGAACTGTTGCCCAGTTCCAAACGATTGGATGGATTGCCCACGTACGAAGGGACGGAATCGGAAATTTTAGAAAACCTGAAAGACACCAGCTCAGGGTTGTTCGCTATGGGAGGTTTTCTGTTGGTTGTTTCCACCGCCTGGATGGCTTGGTATCTTGTGTGATCTGATTCACCAGGTTCAGATCAAACGGGTCAAACCAAAACGGTTTGGGTATTTTGAACTGCATGAACAGTGATTAACGTAATGCAGGCCCAGGGTTGGAAACATGAGTGACGTTTTTCGTTAAAAACCACCCGGGTCATATGCTCCGAACCGAACCGCTTAATACATAACCCAGCACTCTGTTACATCCCGATACAAACCCAAACAAGCCCACCACAGACAGCATCGCCGTCTCTCCTTAAGCTGAAGTCATCACTTGGAACAACCATGGAGATGAGAAGATGACTTCAGGACACAACAGTCGAACTATCAAACACGCCCTTTCAGCCTTGGCAGCCGCAGTGGTTCTGTCCTTGACCTCGCAGCAGGCTTCTGCGGGGGAGTGGCGGGTCGGTGCGAACGTGGCCGGCGGCAAGAACCCTTTCCTGGGCGAGGATAACCTTGCCGTATTGATGCCGATGATTGCCTACAAGGGTGAGCGTTTCTACGCAAACCTGGGCAACCCCGGGATCTCCTTTTTCGATGGCTCTAGCAACTTTGCCGGACTGGGTTATAGCTTTGTCAAGGCCGATGACTACAACATCGACCTGGTGGGCCGGGTTCGCGCCATGGGGCTCTATCCCGAAGACAATGACCAGTTGGAGGGATTGGACGACCGTGATCCCGGCTTTGATCTCGGTGTCACCGCCCGCTGGCAGACCGGAATAGGCGAGTTGAATGCCCAACTGCTGGCCGATGTCAGTGACACATCCGATGGCCAGGAGGTGATTCTCAGCTATGCCTATCCCCTCAGCTACGGTCAGTTGCGCTTACGCCCCGAAGTGGGGATCAGCTGGCAGAGCAGTAATATGACCGACTACTACTTCGGTGTGGATGCCGAGGAGGCGACTGCCCGTCGTGCGGTCTACGAGGCGGATGCGGCGGTCACGCCCTTCGCCGGGGTCGAGTTCGAGTATGCCTTCGATCAGCGTATCGATCTGGTCGGTGGTGTCGGCGTGGGCCGCCTCGGGGACGAGATCAGCGACAGCCCGATTGTCGATGAGCGCAATCTGGCCGGCGGTTACCTCGGACTTAGCTACAAATTCTGAGGTCGATGGTCATGAAACCGGGTCGCAGTATAGTCGTCCTGCTTGTTGGATCGATACTCCTGTCGGCTGCCTATATGGGTCTTGGGGAGCAGCTTCGGGAGGTCGAGACCCTGGCCGTGGAACGGGGTGACCTGGAGCTGGTGATCAGGGTGACCGGGGAGGTCATCAATGACCGTCAGGTCGAGATCACCGCCCTGGTGGATGGCCAGGTCAATCGCGTCGCCACCGCCCTCGGCGCACGGGTCGGGGCGGAGGAGATTCTCGCCACCATGGACAATCGGGCGGCGGCGGCGAGCCGGCAGCGGGCCAAGGCCTATCTGCAGCAGCAGGATGTGCAGCGACGGGAGCAGCAGATGCGTTTCCGACGTTTGCAGAAGCTTGCGGCGAAGGGTGCGGTCTCCACGGAGAAGCTGGAAGCGGCGAAGCTCAACTGGGAGGCGGCCAGTGCGGCCTGGGAGGTGGCCAAGGCCGATCTTAGCCTGGCCGAGGTGGCCCAGGAGTGGCAGCAGGTACGCGCCCCCTTCGAGGCGGTTGTGATCGGTAAATCGACGGAGGTGGGGCAGTGGGTCGAGGCGGGTACCAAGCTCTTCACCCTGGTGGCCCTGGAGCGCTGGGAGATCGAGGCCCATGTGGATGCGGTGGATAGCGGAAGGGTGAAAACGGGACAACCCGTCGTGGTCCGCTGCGACGCCTTTCCCGGCCGGGAGTGGCGTTCCAGGATCAGCTGGATTGGCCCCAGTGTGGAGCGGGAGAAGGACAAGCGACTCAATACCTTCCGCGTGCGGCTTGCGCTGGGCGAGGGGTCGCCGCCGCTGCTGCTGGGACAGCAGGTGGATCTGGAGATCGCCGTGGAACGGCGCCATGGGGTGTTGAGACTCCCCTTCGCGGCCCTGCATGAGCGGGATGAACAGGTCGAGGTGGCGCTGATCGAAGCGGGGCGGGTGCGGTATCGAGCCATAGAGACTGGCCTGGAGGGCGATACCCATGTGGAGGTCAGGGCGGGGCTTGAAGAGGGTATGAGCGTGGTTCGCCTGGATGGCCAGGCACTCGATCCCGGGCTGCGGGTAAATGCGGGGATAGACCCATGATAGAGATCGAGGGCCTCAACAAATCCTACTGGCGGGCCGGGGTGGAACTGGTGGTGATTCGCGATGTGGATTTACGGGTCGATCGCGGTGAGTTTGTCGCCATCATGGGGCCTTCGGGTTCGGGCAAGAGTACCCTGTTGAATATAATCGGCTGTCTCGATGTGGCGGATCGCGGCCACTACCGTCTCGGCGGTGAGGCGGTGGACCACGCCATACCCCATCGACTCGCCCGACTCAGGGCGCGATACATCGGTTTCATCTTTCAATCCTTCAACCTGATTCCCACCCGTACCGCGTTGGAGAATGTGGCCCTTCCACTCCTCTACCAGGGGGTCTCAGGTTCGGTTCGGCAGCAACGCGCCATCTCCGCGTTGGAGCATGTGGCCATGGCGGATCGGGCGTCCCATCTGCCCAACCAGCTCTCCGGTGGCCAGCAGCAACGGGTGGCGATCGCCAGGGCCCTGGTCAATCGGCCCTCGCTGTTGATCGCGGATGAGCCCACCGGCGCCCTGGACAGTCGCAACAGTGCCCAGGTGATGTCGCTCTTCAAGCGCCTGCACACCGAAGGCCACACCCTGCTGATGGTGACCCACGATCCTGTGGTTGGCGAGTCCGCCGACCGCATAGTGAGTCTGCGCGATGGGGAGATCCAGTTATGAAACAGTTGCGCATTGCTATCGAGTTGATCAAAGAGGCGTTACGGGCGCTGCGGGAGAATCGTCTGCGTTCCCTGCTGAGCGTGGTGGGTATCGCCATCGGCATTGCCGCGGTGATGACCGTCAGTGCGGTGAGCAGCGGCGGCAAGGCCTTTGTCATAAAAGAGCTGGAGACCTTCGGTCTGCGCTCCGTCTGGGTCGTTCGTGACTACAACGACAAGGATCCGAACCGACGAATACGGGAGGGTTCGGGTCTGCAGCAACGGGACCTGGATCTGCTGCAGGGCGACTGCTGTCCGGCGGTGGAGCGGATCAGTCCGGTGCTGCTTATGAATAAGAATACGATCGTGCAGTGGGGCAATCGCTACAGCAATGCATCGATCAAAGGGGTAAACGCGGAGTTCCTCACCATCAACAACGATCGCGTGAAGCAGGGGCGCGGTTTCAGGGTAAAGGAGGTCGAGGCCCGTCGCCCACTGGTGTTGATCGGCGAGACGGTCGGCAAGGATCTCTTCCCGCAAGTGGAGAATCCCGTCGGCCGACATCTGCGCATAGGGGGACGCAAATACCGGGTGATCGGTGTGCTGGAATACAAGAGTCGCGACCTGTTGGCGAGTATAGGTTCAGGGGGTGGCGAGGATGCCAACAACCGGATACTTTTGCCCTATACCCTGGTACAGCAGATGAACGGCAATCGGGAGATCAGCTATCTGCAGGCGGAGGCTGTCTCGCTGCAACAGGCGGAGCGGGCGGCGACGCAGCTCAAGCAGGTGTTGCAGCGACGCTATCGCGGCGCCTACCAATATAGCCAGGTGACCCTCGCCTCCTACCTGAAGACGGTGGAGCGCATCCTTGGCGGTATCACCGCCATGGGCGTGGTGGCGGCTTCAACATCGCTCCTGGTGGGTGGTATAGGCGTCGCGGGAATCATGAGCACCGCGGTGGTGGAGCGGATCCGCGAGATCGGAGTAAGGATGGCGGTCGGCGCTACCCGGCGGGAGATCCTGTTCCAGTTTCTCGCGGAGGCGGTGTTGATCAGCGTCATTGGCGGCTTTGCCGGATTGGCCATTGGCCTGATGCTGGGTGGCGTGCTCGATCTCGTCACCGGGTTTCCGCTGATACCGACCAGCAGTGGCATTTTTGTCGGGCTGCTGGTCTCTGTTCTGGTGGGTTTGGCCTCCGGCTACTTACCGGCACAGCGTGCCGCGGGCTTTCTACCGGTCGAAGCACTACGGAGGGAATAGGGAATATGTCTAATCGACAGCAACTGTCTGCCAGCGGTACCCATAGTCACAGCAGGTACCGTCATCTGCGGAAAACGGACGTTACTGATTTTATAGAACAGGCAAGACACGAAAACGGCATCCCCGCCATGGCGGTGGTCATCATGGACACGGATCGAATGCTTGTAGCGGATATACAGGGTGAAAGAGTGATCGGTTCGAACAACAGCGCCACACTCAATGACTATTTTCACATCGGTTCCTGCACAAAATCGATGCTCGCCGTTATCGCCGGGAAACTGATAGAGCAGGGTAGACTCAAGTGGGATACAGGTTTTTTCGAGCTCTATCCTGAATTGAAAGCGGTAGCCAGAAACGACTACCTTGAAATTACTCTTGATGATCTGATGCTTTGCGAGGCGGGTATAGCTCCATTTACGGCAGGGCAGGAGTATGCCGGCCTGGATGCCTCGATCACCGGTTCGAGGGCGGCTTTCATAGACTATCTGATCAGGCAGAAACCCGCTGCGAAGAGGACGAAGCGAGGTTTTAAACACCGCTATTCAAATGCCAGCTATACCATGGCGGCAGCAATGGTGGAAAGGGTATCCGGTCTAACCTGGGAGACGTTGATTCAGCAAACCCTCGGTGGCGATATGCAGCTGCCCGTGATATTCGGTTGGCCTAACGGATACCATAGGGATCAGCCCTGGGGGCATGCGGAAATAGAAGGCACCCTGAAAGCGCTCTCCCCGGATCACGACTACAGGTTACCGGATATTCTCGCGCCAGCCGGCGACTTAAGTATGAAACCCCTGGATTATGCAAGATATGTTCAATTTCATCTGCAGGGATTGAGGGGCGAACACAACTATCTTGCGGCAGAAACCTACAGGACGATTCACTACCGGCAACCCGGATTCTCCCTCGGTGTGGCGAACGCCACTTCCTGGGGTACACGCTATTCGATGTTCGATGGCAGTGCCGGTACCTTTTACTGCGCAACCATGATTTTCCCGGATTCTAACCTTGCGTTTGTCATCATGGCAAACTCAGGCACGGCACAGGCCGCGAAAGGAATAACCTGGATCAGCAAGAAGATTATCAAAAGGTATTTCAACTTGTGGTGGATGTTCTGGATGTGATCACTGACGGCGTATCAAGGAATAGGTGAAACGATGAATATGCGATTTCTGAAAACAGTGGCCATGGCTATGCTCTGTGGCAGCCTGCTCGGGGCATGCACGACCATGCGTCATGCCGAACAACAACAGTTGGGGGATGGGCGGATAGGTTATGCCGCCATCGGCGAAGGGCGGTTAACCATCGTTCTGGAAGCGGGGTTGGGGGATGGCATGGCGAGTTGGGACGGGATCATGGATGAGCTCTCGGAAATCAGCAGGGTCTTCGCATACAGCCGGCCGGGGTATCTTCCGAGCAGTAGGACGGAGAGGCCGCGTACACCCGGACAGATCGTGGATGACCTGCGTCAATTGCTGAGACAGACGGGGCACGCACCTCCCTATCTGTTGGTGGGTCACTCCCTGGGTGGTCTCTACATGCTCGATTTCGTCGAACGCTATCCGAACGAAGTTGCCGGCGTGGTGCTGGTCGACAGTCGTCATCCGCTGATGACCCAGGCCTGTCTGCAGAGAGAGCTGCGAGGTTGCACCATGCCCAGGCTGATGCAGGCGCTGCTTCCGGGGCATGCTCTCGATGAATACCGGGCCGCTCAAGTGGATAGAGTACCTGTCACCATGGGTGACAAGCCTCTCGCGGTGATCAGCAGGGCGCCAAAAAGCGGCATGGAGTCGATGGCCTGGGTGGCGCTGTGGTCGGAGATGCAACTCGGGCTATCCGAACTGAGCCGTCGCAGCACCCATCTGGTGGCGCATCACGGGGGACACTATGTGCATAAAGACGAACCGGAGCGGGTGGTCGAAGGGGTTAAATGGGTATTCTCCAGTTGGTCGGAAGAGATACACACCGCTACATCTCCTGTCAATTAATAGCAGCTCCTCAGCAGAATGGAATCCAGTGACGAGTTCCTTGTTTTCTTTCCCCTGCGGATCTCCAAGGTGACTGCGGTATTATAGCGGGTAGACAAACAACGCCATTTCTTCGCCCGTGCGCGCATTCGAAACATGATGCGCGTTTCAAATACGGTGGTCTATCCGATTCTTGCTTTAGTGATATCGAGTACATCATGACTGAGAAAAAATCCAGAACTTTGCATATCCAGCGCTATCTTATCAGTGGCATAATCACGCTTATCCCGCTTTGGGTTACCTGGCTGGTCTTCAAATATGTATTCAACCAGCTCTCAAGGCTGGGTTCGCCTTGGGTAAAGATACTCTCCCGCAGCATACAGAACGAATATCCATCGGTTGCGCAGTGGGTGCTTGAGCCATGGTTTCAAAATACCCTGGCTGTCCTTTTAATGCTTGTGGGGATCTATCTGGTTGGTTTGTTGGCGAGTCGGGTGATCGGCCGCAAGATTCTCTATATTTTCGAATCCACGGTGCAACGCCTGCCCATGATTCAAAATGTCTATGGGTTGGTGAAAAAACTCATTTCAGCGCTGGAGCAAAAACCTGAAAATGTACAGCAGGTTGTGTTGATCGAGTTTCCCTCACCCGAGATGAAGACGGTTGGATTTGTCACGCGTACCATGGTCGATAACAACACGGGTCAAGCACTTGCGGCGGTGTATGTGCCAACCACACCGAATCCAACCTCCGGTTACCTGGAGATTGTGCCGATTGAAAAGCTCGTTTCCACCAACTGGAGTATCGATGAAGCGATGAACTTCATTATCTCGGGCGGTGCCGTTGCGCCCGAGACAGTGCCTTATACAAAGCAGAATCCCGAGTGATTGTGAACATATTGTACAGGCGTTTTTCGTTTTTCCTGGTTAGTGTTCGTGGCGGCCTGTCTGGACAGGGCGGGCGGTTTCAATCCAGCCAAAAGACAGGTATGCCACTTGACGGTGGTGTTAAAGAGCCTGCCATTCCTGTTGACTGTAAAATTGCGTTTGCCAGTCGCGGTTGGTCTATAAGATAGAGTAAAGTCCGGTGCGGCTAGAATGTATGCGGTATGTCGGGATTGGAGCCGGAGAGTACAGTATCAATCTGAAGCATGGCATTCATTTTCAGCATGATATCCTCCAGTGGGGAAAGCCCCTCAATTTTATCGAAGGTCTTCTCTTTAATGGTAAAGTTGATGGAAACATGCAGCCTTTGACTGTTGTCATCAAAATAGGGTTCGATATCTACGTTGCCGCCCGATGCGGTGTACGCATCCATTGTCTGTTTCAGGTGTTTACTGGGTTTCATCCCTTGAAACTGGGCGTAAAGCTCGGCAAAGTCTGCGACAGACATATTGTGCTTTGTGCTCAGCTCCGTGTATTGAGCGTCAGACAGGCTGGCATCTATCTCATGGTTGTTGTTGATGTACTTCTTGCCCAACTCCAGTTCCATGTTGTCCAGATACATACGCGCGATCTCAATCACGACTTCCTGATTGTTTTCTAAAAGCTCTTGACTCATTCTTGGTCACTCAATAAACGGTATGTCGTATCAGTATGATGAATTATATCGAACTTATCGTTTTTTTCGGTTTAAACAATGCAACACTCCTGGGCGAGTGCCGGGTGTCCACGCTGTCAGTGGCGAGTATAACGCCTCACGTCAGCCATCCACAATAGGGAGCGCTGTTTGCCTGAAAACGCCTTGTGCCATGCGCAACATACACTATCCGATGGCATTGGCTGTGAGCAGTCGTAGATTCGTGACGGGACTCCCCGAGCTTTCAGAAGACCGGGCGAGGGTGGTATCGAGCTGGCGATCATGAAGAGAGTTGTCCGGCCGCTGGCGGAGTCGCGCCTCTTTGGAGACAGGAGACTCGGCAACGGTTGTCTGCAACATCCATGTTCTTCCTATGGTATATGAGCATCCGGAGTGCCGATTGATGCCGTCGGGCTATACTATTGAAGACCAGGTGCATGAGAACAATCGACAGGTAAGGAGAGTCGCGACAGAATTTTCATTGGATTGAGGTAAGACTATCCGCTTGATTGAGAGTGGGTATTGGCCTGCCGACGGAATGGGGAGCTCACCTCATGAGCAAAGTCATCCTAACCGCAGCACGGCACCCGGGTTGGGTGGTGCTGATACTCGGGATATTCACAATCCTCGCGCTTACCCGTTTACCGGAGTTGCGCGTAGAGATCACGGCAGAGGGGTTGATGGTCAACAATCCCCCCGCCATTGCCGAATACCAGCGTACCATGGACACGTTCGGCAGCGAGAATGTCACTGTCATCTATCTTGAAGATCCCGATCTGTTCGAGCCTGAGAACCTCTACGCCATAGATAAGGCGCTGAAGCGTATCGAGGCCATACCTCAGATCAGTCGTATGGTCAGCCTGTTCTCGGTCCGCTACCTGCGCACAGTCGATGGTTATATCCATACCGACCCCTACTTGAAAACCATTCCACAAACCCGTGAAGCTGCGGACGCCCTTGCTCAGGTTGCTCTGCTCAATCCGCTGATTGAAAGAAATCTGCTCTCCAGGACTGGTACTGTCATGGCGGTAAATCTCTTTTTCGATTTGGAAAACTATTATCGGGGATTCGACGAAGAGGTGGCTGTGGCACTGGATCAGGCGATTCAGCCGTTACAGCAACGCTTGCGTAAAGTATTTCATCTGGGTGATCCCTCGGTGCGTTCAGCCATTTCCAGGCAGATCCGCTTGGATCAGCAACTGATACTACCGCTTGCCCTCGTGGTACTGATCGCCACCCTCGCACTCACCCTGCGTCATTGGAAGGCGCCGTTGATTCCGATACTTACTGCCGGTATGAGCGTGGTTTGGATCTTGGGTTTTATGGCAGCCCTTGATATCCCAGTGAATGTCATGACCTCAATTGTTCCGGCCTTGCTCATCATTGTCGGTTCGACAGAAGATATTCATATGCTGTCTGAGTACCAGGCCGCACTTAATAGGGGGAAACGCGATCAGGTCGCGATCAGTCTGATGGCGAAATACATGGGGATGGTCATCCTCTTGACCTTTGTCACCACCTTTCTAGGTTTTCTTTCGATTTCCCTGAATCGTATTGACCTGCTGCAGCAGTTTGGTCTGGTCACTGCCCTGGGACTGGCAATGAACTTTCTGATCACTATCACACTGGTGCCTGCCAGCCTGCAACTGACACGTCAATACGGGCAGAACGCGCTCTCTTCAGCACACTATCCGTTCGCATCATTTACCACCTGGCTCTACCGGCAGATTTCACGCTATCCGAAGTTGATCATCGGCGCGATCCTGCTGTTGATGGCAGTCTGTCTCATGTGGTCAACCCGGATTAAAGTCAATAACAACGTGATGGATTACTTTGATCAACATTCCGAGTTGCCAGAACAGGCCGAGTTGTTACACCAAAATCTCTCTGGCATGCAGGCACTCTCGATTGTGCTGAGCGCTACACAGGGTACCTTTCTACAGGTGCCCTATCTTGAAGAAATACGCAGACTCCAGGAGTATCTTGAAGATACAGGGCGTTTCGATAAGAGCTTTTCATTTGCGGATTTCATTGCAGTTGTACATAGCGGTATCGATGGTGAATGGCCTGGCGGCATCTACCTTCCTGTACGGAATGAGGTGGTCAAGGAATACATGTCCCTGTTGGATCATGAGAATGCGGGCGCCTTCGTTTCGGCGGATTACAGCCAAGCCCGTATTCTGGTGCGCCATGACATCAGTGCGTCACATGAACTGAATCGGGTGGTTGATGAAATCAAAGAGTACGCCCATGAATGGTTGGACCCAACCCTCGATATCACGATTACAGGCGGTAGCTACCTTAACAGCCAAGCGGTGGATTACATGGCAGATGGCCAGGCCAGGTCGCTGTTGCTGATGCTGCTGGTGATATTCCTCATCGTCGCCCTGCTGTTCATGAACCTGAAAGCAGGCGTGATCGCCGCGATTGCCAATATTTTTCCCATCGTGGTGCTGTTCGGTGTCATGGGAATGGCGGGCATCGCCCTGGATACGGGCACCACCATGGTAGGAGCCATCGCGTTGGGTATCTGCGTCGATCACACCATGCATTTCATGGTGCGTTACCAGCGCCTGGCTAAAAGTTCCAGCTCCGTATCCGATGCCTTGGTCGAGGTCATTCAACAGGAATCGACTCCGATCATTGCAACCGCTCTGGCCATGGCTGCAGGTTTCCTTACCCTGACCTTCTCCAACTTTCCCCCGGTCACACTGTTTGGCCTGTTGAGTGCCTTGGTCATGTGCTTGGCCCTGATAGGAACATTTGTTGTGGTTCCATTGATGCTGCGAAATACCCGCCTGATCACAGTGTGGGATCTGCTCTCCCTGGGGCTGAAAAGAGATGTGCTTGATAAGTGTCCCCTGTTTCGGGGCATGCGACCTTGGCAGGTGAGAAAATTGGTGGCATTGAGTCGAATACGAGAGTATGAACCAGACGAAGCGATTCTGCTTCAGGGTACCAAATACGATACCATGCTGGTATTGCTCAAAGGGCAGGCTGAGGTCTGGCGTACCCGGGATGATGGCTCCACCTATCAGGTGACCAGTTATGAACCTGGCGGCGTATTTGGGGTTTCGTCTCTGGTTTCCCAGCGCGAACAACTGGTCGATGTGGTGGCTGTTGGAAATGTGCAGGTATTGTCGCTGCGGTGGGGGAGTATCCACAGAATCGCCCGGCTCTATCCGCGTATCGCTTCCCGGTTCCATGAAAATCTATCCACGATTATCGCGCAGCGACTCTTCCATGAAACCGATGACCTGGTTTACGAGGATGAGCTTTCAGGGCTTCATAATGCAACTTTCATTCAGAAGTTATTGAACTTCGCCGCAGATAAAGCACATCGCTACAATGAGCCGCTTTGCCTGATTGTCCTCAACCTGGAGGCGGAAGAGTTGATTGTAAAAACCCATGGACGGCAAACGCTTCGCTGGGTATTTCGTGAAATGACTCAAGCGGTAAACAAAGCGATACGCAAGGCCGATCTGTTTTGCCGTTGGGGGGTAGGGGAGTTCGTGATCATATTGCCCAGAACGGACCACGCCACCTTGGATGAGATAGTGAGGCGTTTGGAAGCTGCCTTGAGAGAGGCGGACTTTGGCCTGGTGCAAGGACTAAATATTCATGCCCGCTGTGCCTATCTGCAGAATGGTGATAGTGCGCAATCTCTGATAGCACGTGCCAAATCCAATGACATTATCTGGCAGTTGAAGCATGTGAGTGGTATTGAGTTAAGCGCTTAATCTCGATATAAGAACGGATCATCAATCACTGGCGGGTGCGGATCAAGGTGGCGGGTGGATCAGCCAAACCTGCTATGCAGTCGCGCTGTATCTACCTGGTTGACAATCCCGCTACAGAACCGGAACCGATTCAACCGGGCTTCAGACTGGGCATAAACCACGTGGCGTTAAACCTGCGATTCAACCGGGCGGACATCGAGTCCACACCGCAACGCCCCGCCGATGAGATCCTGCATGATTTCTGCGGCCGGAACGGGTTTGAATGCGGGAGATACGACGATGCAGAAAACAGTCCTTATTACCGGTTCTACCGATGGTATCGGCCTTGAGGCGGCCAGGCTGCTGCTTTCCCGGGGACATACCGTACTGCTGCACGGGCGCAATCCGAAAAAGCTTGGGGCGGCGGTGGAGAGGCTATCCGGCGATGCATGCCCTGAGCGCATAGAGAGCTTTGTGGCCGACCTGTCGCATATGAACGAGGTGGATGCGCTTGCGCGGACGATCGCCGAACGCAATGCCCCGCTCGACGTGCTGATCAATAACGCAGGAATCCTGCGTGCCCAGGAGCCGAAAACCCGGGACGGACTGGATGTGAGGTTCGCGGTAAATGCCATTGCCCCCTATCTGCTGACACAACGGCTGTTACCGCTGCTTGGACCTTCCGGCCGTATCGTCAATCTCTCTTCTGCCGCGCAATCGCCAGTCGATCTCGAGGCGTTGGCCAGTGCGATCCCGATGCCGGATATGAAGGCCTATGCGCAAAGCAAACTGGCTATCACCATGTGGTCGCGCCACTTGGCGTTGTCGCTGGACGATAGCGGGCCAGTGGTTGTTGCACTCAATCCGGGATCCCTGCTTGGCACCAAGATGGTCAAGGAGGGCCTGGGTATGGATGGCAAGGATATCGGTATCGGTGCAAGGATTGTTGTGCGCGCGGCGCTTTCGGATGAGTTCGAGTCAGCCTCCGGTGAATATTTCGACAATGACGCAGGACGCTTCGCCTCGCCACATGCCGATGCGCTGAATCCACGGAAGACCGAATCGGTCGTACGTGCCATTGAAAGGGTTTTGGCCGCGCTATAGCATTGCTTGGCTGTATACCCATCCCCACTGCTTGCACTCGTTTTCTACGCAATGCGTTCGCATTTTTACAATTTTTCCCCACCGAGGCGTTTTAGGCTCTACCCATCATGTAACAAAAGCGGGGTGACTACTGATGGGACAAAGATTGAAGCGCTATACGGGTCTTGCCGGTTTGTTTTGTGCGGCTGTTGGTACGCCTTTGCTGGCGGATCACAGCATGCAAATGGGGTTGGTGGCATCGGCCAACAGCAGTTTCTATAAAGGTGCGGCCGAGGAGCACTACCTTTTACCGCTGCTGATTGCGGACTATGACCGTTTTTACCTGCAGGGCATCAATGGCGGTTACCGATTGTACAAGGATGACAATGGCCAGAGTCTGGCATTGGAGTTGCGACGCACTTTTGACGGTTACAACAGCGATGATAGCGATGCCCTGGAAGGTATGGGTGACCGCGATGGTGCCTGGGAGGCGGGCCTGGCCTATGAAATGGGCATGGCTGGCGGTCGGGCGAAAGTCAAGTTGATGCAGGATATTTCTGCAACCCATGACGGCTTCTCGGCAGGAATAGAGTATGAGCGCAAGCTCTGGGTGGATGATGCGCATGCGGTGACCTGGTACGCAGGGTCTGAATACTGGAGCGGCAGGAAAACCGACTACTACTTTGGCGTGACCCGCGAAGAGGCGACGTCGACACGGGCAATTTATTCCGCGGATAAAAGCTACAGCTTCAGTTTGGGCAGTAACGCCATCAAGCGGATCGACAACAATCTTTCTCTGATTGCCAGTGCTGAGTATCTCTGGATGACGGATGCGGTTAAGGACAGTCCTCTCACCGCCAGACAGGATCAGTGGACGGCCTACGCCGGCATTTTCTATCAATTCTGAAACCTTCACGTGAATCGCTATGTCGTTGACGAGAGGGTAAAGCGGATATTCGGGGTACAAGAGATGAGTGACAGATTTAACTACCATGGTAAAAGGTACTTTCTGGCGGTATTCCTGGGAACCTATCTATTATGGGGCCTAGGCGGCTATATGAGCTTTATTCCCGAGTGGATGGATTACTATATGCTGCCCATGCTGCTGGGATTGTTCATGCCAGCCGTTGTTGCTGTGGGATTTGTCGGTATGCAGCCGGAATCCGGGATGAAACGGGATTTTATTCGACGCCTGTTGAGTTTGCGCCTGATACGACCTGGTATGTTTCTCTTCACCCTGACCCTGATGCCGCTGTCAGTGGTATTGTCAATTCTTGTCTCGCTGGGCTTTGACGGCACGATCGAGCAGTTTCAGCCTTCCGAGAGCTTCTCCTTCAATACCGGATTTGTGCCTGTGCTACTGCTGTTGTTTCTGGCGGCGGTGTTTGAAGAGCTGGGCTGGCGCGGGTACGGCTTTGAGAGCCTGGAGAAGGGGCGGAGTTTTCTTGCGGCCTCTCTGATCTTCGGGGTGATCTGGTCACTATGGCACCTGCCGCTGCTCTGGGTGAATCATTCATACCAGTACGAGATCTATCAGCAAAGCCCTTGGTATGCGATGAACTTCTATCTGGGCACGGCAGTTTTGGGCGTTATCATCAGTTGGGTATGTCATGTCAACAGGCGCAGTATCCTGGTGGCGATTCTGTTTCACTTTGTCGTCAATCTTTCGCAGGAGATGTTGAGTATGACTCAACAGACAAAAAGCATTCAGACAGTCGTATTGAGCGGATTTGCCCTGGCCATTA
This sequence comes from Candidatus Thiodiazotropha sp., assembly GCA_040793985.1. Lineage (GTDB taxonomy): Bacteria > Pseudomonadota > Gammaproteobacteria > Chromatiales > Chromatiaceae > Thiodiazotropha. The sequence continues at coordinate 654,149 of JBFNJI010000003.1, forward strand.
TCGTCAGCCAGTGGCCACTGTTTCGTCGCCAGGGTTAGGCGTTGTCATCCACTACCAATACCAGAGATACTGGCCCTGTTCATCAAGGTTGGCTTTCAGGTACTTTCCCGGTGTCATGCCGGTGTAGCGTTTAAAGTCCTTGATAAAGTGCGCCTGGTCGAAATAGCCGCTGCGGTAAGCGAGTTCAGTCAGGTTGATCGCCTGTCGCCTGGACAAGATCTGCCATAGTTCCCGGTGGGTCTTCTGAAATCTCAGATTGCCTTGAATCTGCTTGAATGACATGCCATAGACTTCAGCATAACGTTTTTGCAGCCAGCGTTCGCTTTTATGGTAACGCCGGGCCTGTTGGGTCAGGGTCTCCTCGATATCGGGAAGTGGGGGACTGAAGGCAGCAGGCTTGATGGTGTGGAGTTTGCTCATGTTTGATGAGTGGCTGGCATGAATCTCCAGTCGCCGCAGGCCGACCTGCAGCAGAAGGTGCTGAACTAGGTAGCGTTCCACAATCCCGATCAGCGCCTGTCCGCTGCTGGCCGCTTCCATCTCCTCCAGCATCAGGCTTGTCTGGGTGTGGCCCAGCAGATCGGCAAGCTGCAGGTCCTCACCGACCAGTTCCCTCGGCGCGCACTGAAACAGCTCATAAAGCGCCATTGGATAGAGATCGATCTTGAGATTCTTGATTGGTCGATATTGCCTATCGCTGGCAAGCTGATAGATATCGAACCATCCACCTAGTCCATGTTTGATATAGGTGCGTTTTTTTATGACGACCCCTTGTTTTTCATTTGCCTTCTGGGGAGGTTGTCCGTGTCTGGGTGGAGTCGGCTGGACAAAACCGTGGTCCTCTCCCCGAATCTCGCTCAGGCTGCCGTAAAACTCAAAATAGATTTGGGTCATCACAGTGGGATAGGCGCGGGTTATCAGTTTGGCTTCCCGCTCTCTCAGGCAACCTACCGAATAGGTGTAACTGGCGATATAACGACTTAACAGGGGGTGTACAGGGCGGGCAGTGCCGTAATCGGCCCAGGACCGATGCTCGTTTTGTTCGGCTAGCCTCTCAAGGCGATCGCTTTCACAGGAGGCGGTCATGAGTCTTGGTGTTACCGGATATGCTGTTCGGGCGAGCGATAGCGAACGACAACGAGTGCTTGTTGGCGGTAAAGCTATTTGGGATCTCTACGCCACTGTTTTCCCAATGACGTGTTTGTGCCCTGTGCACAATGCCTGGTGCATGATGCACACCCGGGAATTGGTGTGGGAAGGCGTATGACCTATTCATCCCTCTCATCGACTGCCAGTTTCGCCAACTGTTCATAGAGCTGATATCGGGTTTTGATATGGTGTTGTGCCTGGCGCAGGAAGCGCTCCGAGTGCTCGGGGTGGGTTCGCTCCAATACGCTGAAGCGGGTCTCTGTGGCAGCGAAATCCCGGTAGGGGATGGAAGGTTCCTTGGAGTCCATCTTCAAGGGGCTCTCTCCCTTTTCGCTGCGCCGCGGGTCGTAGCGGAAGAGGGGCCAGTGTCCCGAGTCCACCGCCAGCTCCTGCTGGCGGATGTTGTTCGACAGGTCGACCCCATGGGCGATGCAGGGTGAGTAGCAGATGATCAGCGAGGGACCGTCGTAGGATTCGGCCTCGAGAAAGATCCGCAGGGTATGTACATCCTTGGCGCCGAATGCCACCTGCCCCACATAGACGTTGCCGTAGGCCATGGCCATCAGCGCAATGTCCTTCTTGTTGGTCGGCTTGCCGCTGGCGGAGAACTTGGCCACCGCACCCAGGGGGGTGGCCTTGGAGGTCTGGCCGCCGGTATTGGAGTAGGTCTCGGTATCGAGGAGCAGGATATTGACGTTGCGTCCCGAGGCGAGGACGTGGTCGACACCGCCATAGCCGATATCGTAGGCCCAGCCGTCACCGCCTACTAGCCACACACTCTTTTTGGCCAGGCTGTCGGCCACCGCCAGCAGGCGTCTGGACTCGGGGCTGTCGATCCGCGTCAGCTTCTGCTTCAGGGTCTCGATGCGTTGTCGCTGTTCGAAGATCTCGGCCTCGCTCCGTTGCTCGGCCCTGAGCAGGGCATCGCTCAGATCACCGCCCAGCTGATCCCGCATCTCACCGATCAGGGCGACTGCCTGGTCGCGCTGCATGTCGATGGCAATACGCATACCGAGGCCGAATTCCGCATTATCCTCGAACAGGGAGTTCGACCAGGTTGGCCCCCGCCCATCCGGGTTGGTGGTGTAGGGAGTGGTGGGTAGGTTGCCGCCGTAGATGGAGGAGCAGCCAGTGGCGTTGGCGATCAGCATGCGGTCGCCGAAGAGCTGTGTCGCGAGCTTCACGTAGGGGGTCTCGCCGCAGCCGACACAGGCGCCGGAAAACTCGAACAGGGGCTGCATGATCATGGCCCCCTTGATGGTGGTCTCCTTCAACTTGGTACGATCGTACTCCGGCAGGGTGAGAAAGAACGCCCAGTTGCCGCGCTCCTGCTGATGGTAGGCATCGTCGTCCACCATGTTGAGGGCCTTGCGCTGGGGATTCTTTTTGTCACGTATCGGGCAGATCTCAACACAGAGACCGCAGCCGGTGCAGTCGTCCGGCGCCACCTGGTAGCTGATGTGGGTGCCCGGTGCGAAATCCTTTGCCCCCTTGACCTGGGTATGGAGGAAGCTCTCGGGCGCTTTCTCGGTGAGTGGCTCGGGGAATACCTTGGAACGGATCGCGGCGTGGGGACAGACCAGGGGACACTTGCCACAGTGGGTGCAGAGATCCACCTCCCACTTCGGCAGCTGCAGGGCGATGTTGCGCTTTTCATAGGCAGTGGTGCCGACAGGCCAGGTGCCATCGTTGGGCATCAGGCTTACCGGCACCGCATCGCCCAGCCCGGCGATGATGAGGGAGGTTACCTGCTGCACGAAGAGAGGGGCATCGGCGGGCACAACCGCCTTGGGGCTTTCGTCGTTGGTCACGGTCTCAGGTACCTGGACCCGGTGCAGGCCGGTCAGTGCGGCATCGATGGCGTCGTAGTTGCGTTGCAGCAGTCTCGCCCCCTTGCGGCCATAACTCTTCTTTACCGCATCCTTGATCAGCTCGATGGCTTGCTCCTGCTCCAACAGGCCGGAGATGGCGAAGAAACAGGTCTGCATGATGGTGTTGATGCGCCGGCCCATGCCGGTCCTGTCGGCTATTTCGTAGGCATCGACGATGTAGAAGCTCAATTCCTTGTCGATGATCTGCCGCTGCATCTTGCCCGGCAGGCTCTTCCAGACCCTATCCGGCGCGACACCGGTATTGAGCAGGAACACGCCTCCCGGTTTCGCCTTGTCGAGCATTTCGTAGCGGCCGAGAAAGGTGGGTTGGTGGCAGGCGACAAAGCTGGCCTCGTCGGTACCGATCAGGTAGGTGCTGTTGATCGGATCGGGACCGAAGCGCAGGTGGGAGACGGTGATCGCACCCGATTTCTTCGAATCGTACTGAAAATAGCCCTGGGCATGGTTTTCGGTCTGCTCGCCGATGATCTTGATCGAGTTTTTGTTGGCGGAGACGGTGCCGTCGGCACCCAGGCCATAGAAGAGGCAGGCAGTGACACCCTGGCTGGCGGCGGGGCGAAAACCGCTGTCCCAGGGCAGGCTGGTCTTGCTGAGGTCATCGATGATACCCACTGTGAAGGGGTTTCTCGGTCGCTCCTTATCCAGCTCATCGAAGATCCCCTTCACCATCGCCGGCGTGAACTCCTTGGATGAGAGGCCGTAACGTCCGCCGACGATCCGTGGCAGGTGAGTGCGGCGGCCGTCATTGAAGGCCCGGGCAAAGGCCCCCAGGACATCCTTGTAGAGCGGCTCACCATCGGCGCCGGGTTCCTTGGTGCGGTCGAGCACGGCGATCTTTTTCACCGAATCGGGCACCGCATCCAGCAGTTGCTCTGCAGCGAACGGGCGGAACAGGCGCACCTTGACCATACCGATTTTTTGCCCTGTGGCAGTCAGATGCTCCACCGCCTCCTTGGCGGCACCGATAGCGGAACCCATGAGCATGATGATGAGTTCAGGGTTCTCCGCACCCAGGTATTCGAACAGGCTGTATCGGCGGCCGCTGAGGCGGGCGAATCTATCCATCGCAGCCTGCAGGATTGCGGGCGCCGCATCATAGAATGGATTGACCGTTTCCCGTCCCTGGAAATAGACATCGGGGTTTTGCGAGGTGCCACGGATCACCGGGTGATCGGGGGAGAGCGAGCGTTCACGGTGGGCGGTGATCCACTCCTCGTTGATCATCGCCTTGATGCTCTCTTCGCTGGGCAGCTGTATCTTGTTGACTTCGTGGGAGGTGCGAAAACCGTCGAAGAAGTGGAGATAGGGTACCCGGCTTTCCAGGCTGGCCGCCTGGGCGATCAGGGCGAAGTCCGCCACCTCCTGTACACTGGCGGAGCAGAGCATGGCATAGCCGGTGGCACGGCAGGCCATGACGTCGCTGTGGTCACCGAATATGGAGAGCGCCTGAACCGCCAGGGAACGGGCCGAGACATGCAGCACGGTGGGGGTCAGCTCACCGGCAATCTTGTACATGTTGGGGATCATCAACAGCAGGCCCTGGGAGGCGGTGAACGAGGTGGAAAGCGAGCCTGCCTGCAGCGCCCCATGTACTGTTCCGGCGGCACCGGCCTCGCTCTGCATCTCGATCACATCGGGGACCGCGCCCCAGATATTCTTATTGCCCTTGGCAGACCACTCATCTGACCACTCGCCCATGGGCGAAGCGGGGGTGATCGGGTAGATGGCGATCACCTCGTTGGTGAGATGGGCGATATGGGCTGCGGCTTCATTGCCGTCGATAGTGACCATGTTCTCTTGCATATCCTGAATTCCTGGTCGGGCGCATTAATTGAATAGCATTTGATTATTCTACTGCAGAAAATCACAAATCTTTGCGCTTAACCCTTCGTGGTGATAAGGCATTAATTACCATGATTGATGAAGGTCAAAGTGGAATCGATTTTGTCTTCTTTTTACCTATGCAGTATCCATTCCTTGGCTAGAATTGAAGCAGAAAATGTTGTCTATGTTTCACTTTGAACGTTAAACGGCATGGATGCTTCAGTTCAACTCTACGCTTTATTCCAACGATGACCAAGTGACGGTCACAAGGATCCGGTGTGAATTCTCAATACCATTCAGGTGTCGAAAGGCGTCCGGGGTTTCTTCCACGTTCGTCGCTGCAGTCACTCTTTACGGTTTTACAACAGGCCGGCTACAGGATCTATGGTCCCTCCGTACGCGACGGAACGATTCAGTTCGACTATCTCGACAGCCCGGATGCCTTGCCTCGTGGCGTGACCAACGATCAGCAGCCGGGACGTTATCGACTGGAAAGCGGTGACAGTCAGCGTCTCTTCGATTGGAATCACGGTCCACAGGCGCTGAAACCGCTCTGCTTCGCCCCCCGCGAGGTGCTTTGGCAGGAGCAGATAGAGCACCATGGTTTCCTCAGGACACTGCCGGAAGTGACGCCGACCGCGGTGATCGGCGCGCGTGCCTGTGATATTGCCGCCCTATTGATTCAGGATCACCACTTCGAGCTGGAGATGAGGCCGGACCCCCATTACCAGCAACGCCGCGAGAGCCTGTTGTTGATCGGTGTCGATTGTGCCCATTCCGCCTCGACCTGTTTTTGTGCGTCCACCGGCGACGGTCCGGCGCTGGACGGCGGTTATGACATAGGTATGGCGGAACTGGACGAAGGTTTTCTCATCTGGCACAGGAGTGAGAGTGGGGAGGCCATAACCGGGCAGCTGGCACTGCAGAGCGCAGCGGATGTCCAGCTTGAGGCGATGTTGCAGGCCGGTCGGCAGGCGGCGAAGGAACAACAGCGACAGCTGCCCGCGAACGAGGCGTTGCTACACCTCTACAAACGTCTGGAGCATGTCCACTGGGATCAGGTCGCCGACCGTTGTCTCTCCTGCGGCAACTGCACCGCGGTCTGCCCCACCTGTTTCTGTTACCGGGTCGAACACGAGATGGCCCTGACTGGCGATACCGCGGAGATGGTTCGCAGCTGGGACTCCTGCTTCAGTCCCACCCATAGCGACATGGGGCATTTCCAGGTGCGTAGCAGTATCAAACACCGCTATCGGCAGTGGTTGACCCATAAGCTGGCCGGCTGGCAGGTGCAGCAACAGCGAATCGGCTGCACCGGTTGTGGTCGCTGTATCGCCTGGTGCCCCGTGGGTATAGATCTGACCCGGGAAGTGGCGGCGGTTTTGGAGGAGGGCAGTATCGATGTTTGATCCCCATATCCCCCATGTTGCGATGATCGACCGGCGTATCCAGGAGTCGCCTACCATCTTCACCCTGCGGCTTGCGTACGATTGGGAGGTGAAAAAGGCCTACGAATTCGATCCGGGGCAGTTCAACATGGTGACCCTGTTCGGTGTCGGCGAGATACCCATCTCCATCGTTAACGATCCCCTGGACAACCACTATTTCGACCATACCATCCGCGTGGTGGGGCGGGTATCGGCGGGGCTGTCGAAACTGCAGCCGGGTGACCGGGTCGGGATTCGCGGCCCGTTCGGGCGGGGCTGGCCGCTGGCGCGGATGAAGGGCAAGGATATCCTGCTGATCACCGGGGGGCTGGGTTGTGCTCCCCTGGTCTCGGTGATCCGATTCATCATGCGCCGTCGCGAATACTACGGGCGTATCCATATCCTCCAGGGTGTCAAACACTCCGATGATCTCATCTGGCGCGAACAGTATGAGGAGTGGGCGAAACTGCGTGACGTGCACATCCTGCTGGCGGCGGATGTGGCCGGCAAAGGCTGGAAGGGGCAGCAGGGTATGGTCACCGAGCTGATCGGAGAGATATCGGTGCGGCCCCAGCGCACCGTTGCCCTGCTCTGCGGACCGGAGTTGATGATGCTGGCGGCGATCGCCAACCTGCGTGAACTGGGTCTGGCCGATGGCAGTATCTGGTTCAGTATGGAACGCAACATGCAGTGCGGCATCGGCCATTGTGGTCATTGCCAGATCGGTCCTCATTATGTCTGCCAGGACGGGCCTGTATTCTGTTATTCGGACTTGGCGGATTTTTTGGGGGCCAAGGGATTTTGATTAATGCTGGATTGTGTGTTTTGAGTTGATTGAACGTGCGGCTTGCCGCACACCCCCAATTCAAAATCGGAGCGTATATGAGTGACACCAAACCAAAGCTCGCGGTACATAAGTTCAGTTCATGCGACGGCTGTCAGCTTGCGTTGCTGAACCTGGGTGAGCCCTTGCTACTGCTGCCGGAGCTGGTGGATATAGTTCACTTCGCCGAAGCGGGTCCCAACGATCCGGTGGCCGAGGCCGATATCGCACTGGTGGAGGGGAGCGTCTCCACGCCGGAGGACATCGAGCGCATCAAGGCGGTGCGGGAGAACAGCGGGATGCTGATCGCCATCGGCGCCTGCGCCACCGCGGGAGGGTTGCAGGCACTGGCCAATTTCACCGACCGCTCTGCCTGGATGGCGGCGATCTATGCCAGGCCCGACTATATCGAGGCCCTGCAATACTCAAAAGCCATCTCCGACTATATCAAGGTCGACTTCGAAATCCCCGGCTGTCCGGTAAATTCGCGTCAGGTGGTGGGTGCCTTGCGGGACCTGTTGACGGGTGTTCGGCCGCGTCCGGAGATCCGTTCCGTCTGTATGGAGTGTAAGCGCAGGGGCCAGGTCTGTGTCATGGTGAGCAAGGGCGAGCCCTGCATGGGTCCGGCCACGGTGGCGGGTTGCAACGCCCTCTGCCCCTCGATGGGGCGTGGTTGTTACAGTTGCTACGGCCCCTTGAAGCAGATTAACGACCGCTCGCTGGCCGAACGGTTTACCGAGTTGGGACTTGACCGCGCGGCTGTCGCCAGGCGCTTCCACTTCATCGCCAATCACGCCCCAGCCTTCAAACAGGCGGGTGAGCGTTTGAAAGATAAACCCCATGAATGACAACACACGCGATATCCAGATCCACGTGCCGGTATTGACCCGGGTCGAAGGTGAAGGCGCCCTCAAGATCGATGTAGTGGATGGCGCCATCCAAAACCTGGAGTTGAATATCTACGAACCACCCCGGCTGTTCGAAAAGTTTGTCGAGGGCTACGAATGCAATCAGGTGATCGACATGGTGGCGCGCATCTGCGGCATCTGCCCGGTGGCCTACCAGATGAGTGCGGTGCAGGCCTTCGAGGAGCTGTTCGGCCTTCAGCCCCCCGGCTGGTTACGGGGAATGCGCCGCGCCATGTATTGCGGGGAGTGGCTACAGAGCCATGCGCTGCATATTCATCTGTTGGCGGCTCCAGACTTTCTCGGTTTCGATTCGGCGATTGCGATGGCCGCCGACTATCCCGATGCGGTAAGGCGGGGGCTGGAACTGCAGACCCTCGGCAATGACCTGATCGCGCTCTTCGGTGGTCGCTCGGTGCATCCGGTTGGGGTTCGCGTCGGAGGTTTCTACCATGCGCCGAGGGAGGACGAGGTTGAGTCCCTGCTGCGACGTCTGGAGGCGGCCCTGCCGGCAGCAGAGGCCTTGGTGGGTTGGAGTGCGGGGCTCGAGTTTCCAGACGATGAACAGTCCTTTATCAGTGTCGCCCTGAGTCATCCGGAGGAGTACGCGATCGAGCGCGGTAATCTGATTTCGGGACAGGGACTGGAGACCGAAATCAACTTCTACGAGAGCTTTTTCAAGGAGCATCAGTCCCCCCATTCCACCGCATTGCATTCGACCCTGGAGGGGCGGCCCTATCTGGTTGGGCCCTTGCCCCGGCTCAACCTCAATTTCCACCAGCTTCCCAAGCCGGTACGCAAGGTCATGGATGGTTGCGGCATCGCCTTCCCCAGTCACAATATGTTTCACAGCATCGTGGCGCGGGCCATCGAACTCCATTTCGCCGTTTACGAGGCGATAGGTCTTCTGCAGAGCTATCGCCGACCCGATGAGCCCTATGTACCGCTGCAACCGCAGGAGGGTAACGCCTTCGGTTGCACCGAAGCGCCGCGTGGCATCCTCTGGCATCGTTACGATGTGGATGACAAGGGGATCGTCAGGTATGCCCGTATCGTACCGCCCACCAGCCAGAACCAGGGGCGTATCGAAGAGGATATCCGTCTCTCCCTTGAGCGCTTCGGCCTCGACAATGCCGACGATGCCCTGCGCCTGCGGGCTGAACAGGTGATACGCAATTACGACCCCTGTATCTCCTGTGCCACCCACTTTCTTAGTCTCGATATCGAACGCCGATGATCCGTGTACTCGGAATCGGGTCACCCTTCGGTGCCGATCAACTGGCCTGGCAGGCCATCGATCATCTTGCGGAGCTGGATCTGCAGGGTTGTGAGCTGTTGAAGCTCGATCGTCCGGGCAGCCAGGTCGTCAGTTACTTTCAAGGTGTTGAAGAGGTCGTGATTATCGACGCCCTGCGTTCGTCAGAGAGCCCGGGAGGGGTCAGAGCTATAGATCTCGAGTCGCTGCACCAGGAGGCGTGCCTGACCTCAAGCCACGGTTTCGGTGTGGTTGATGCGGTTGCCTTGGCAGAGCGGCTGGGCGAACTGCCATCGCGACTCAGTGTCATCGGCATAGAGACGGGGGAAGACGTTAACCGGTTGCCGGCCATCGATTTCCCGATGCTGGAAGATCTGTTTCGCCGCTTGTTAGTCCCCTGAACCGGGGACCGGCCATCGGGGGTTCCAGTACGGGTCTCGGCATCAGGTTTTCAACCCCTTGCCGATAAGAGAGAGGGAGGTGCAATCCGGGAGTGGTGATGAAGCCAAAACAGATCGGCCGGTTCCAAGTCGGCAAGCAGCTGGGGGTAGGCAATCAGGGTACTGTCTATCTCTGTCACGACAGCCAGCTGGAACGCAAAGTGGCGATCAAACTGCTCAACAAGTCGCTGATGGAGTCGTCGTTTCTGGACGAGGCCCGTGCGGTAAGCAAGCTTCAGCATCCCAACATCGTCTCTATCTACGAGGCCGGTAAGCAGCAGCAGATTCCCTATCTGGTTTTTGAGTATGTCGAGGGCGATCTGCTCAAAGACATGATTAACGGTGAGCCGCTTGCAACGGCGGATGCGCTGCAGATATTCCAGGGTTTGCTTGAGGGTATGAGCCAGGCGCACAAGGCGGGAATCGTGCATCGCGATCTGAAGCCGGCTAACATTATCATCAGCAATGACAAGGTGCCGAAAATTATGGATTTCGGTATCGCCCGTCTGATCACCGAGGCTACAGGACCCGATCGTAAGCTGATCGGCACCCCCCGTTACTTGGCACCTGAGTATATTCAAAAGGGTGAAGTCGGGCCCCAGGCAGATGTCTTCGCCCTCGGCCTGATCCTCGATGAGATGCTTACCGGAATGCCGGTATTCAGTGGCCAGAATCAACAGATTGTTATCGATGCAATACTAAAGCTCGAGCCCAGGCCTCCCTCCCAGTTCAACACATCGGTGGATGAAAAGCTTGACCGCTTTGTACTCAAGTCCCTGGAGAAGGATCCTGCCTTGCGGTACCGTGATGCCACGGAGATGCAGCAGGCCTTCAATGAGATGCGCGGCGTCGAGGCTGAGAAGCTGGCTCTTGACGAGGATGCGAGCGGTACCGTCGAGTTCCTACTGCGGCGAATGAAAAGAAAAAGCGACTTTCCCGCGCTGTCTCAATCGGTGCGCAGCATCAACGCCATGGCGGACGCCAGTAACAAGGACGTCAATCAGATGGCGGGTGTCATCGTCAAGGATTTTGCGCTTACCAACAAGATACTGAAGGTGGTCAACTCCGCATACTATGGGCGATTCTCGGGAAGGATCGGTACCGTCTCTCGTGCTGTTGTGGTTCTGGGTACGCAGTCTATCCGTTCCCTGGCGGCATCATTGATCTTTTTCGAGCATATCGAAAACAAGCAGCAGGCCGAATATCTTCGGGACTTGGTTTCATCGGCGATGTTCCGTGCGACCCTGGCACACAAGGTCGCGGGGGAAATCGATCAACATGAAGCCGAGGCCTATTTTCTCACCGGTCTATTGAACGACCTCGGGAAATTACTGGTGGCGTTCTACCTGCCAGAGGAGTCGCAGGAGATCGAACGTTTGATCAAGGTTGAGAACAAGGACTTAATCACCGCCCAGCATAGCGTACTCGGTGTCAGTTTTGAGAAGATCGGAACTGAGATCGCCGCGCAATGGAATTTCCCCAAGACACTGGTCGACAGCATGAAACATTGGCAGGGAGATCACAAACCTGTCAATCGTGTGGAACGCAGGCGCCTGGTCTCCGCGTTTGCGCATGAGGCGATGACGGTGATGATCGAGTCGGGGCTTGACGACAAATCGGCGTTGGAGACCTTGAGTAACAAATATGCGAAGGGACTCAATATCACGAATAAGCAGTTCAGCCGCTTGGCAAGCCAGTCCATCGAGGAGTTTCAAGAGGTGGCGAAGGCGATATCGGGCGATATTTCCGATCAATTCATCGAAAAGCTCACCAGTAAAAGCGATGATTTGCAGTCACACAAGGGGGTGGAAAGAGGTCTGCCGAAGGCTATGGAGGAGGACGGGTTGGCTGAGACGCAAATCCTCGACGAGGATGGTACCAAGCCTCTCGAGTCGGCACCTGGTGAAGTCAATTCTGTTTCAACCCCGGTAGATGCGGAATCGCTGTTGATGGATGGCCTGCAGGAGGTGACCGGAATGTTGGTGGGTAACCACAGTGTCTCCGAGATCTTCAATGTGGTGCTTGAGACCATGTATCGTGCCATCGGATTCCAACGGGTGATATTGGCGCTGCTGGACCGGAAACGAGGCGAAATGGTCGGTAGGTTGGGTTTCGGCAGTTCGGCCGATGAGTTTGTTCAGCGTTTTCATTTTCCCACGGCCTATAGCGTGGATGTCTTTCACGGGGCATTGAAAAACGCGGTGGATGTCTATATTGCCGACACCACCGAGAAGAAGATACAGGCGGACATACCGGATTGGTACAAAAGCATATCCAGCGCCGGCTCGTTCCTGCTCTTTCCCCTGGTGGTCAACAACCGGGCAGTGGGTTTGATCTATGCGGATCATACCAATCCCCGCGGTGTGGAGATAGACAAGAAAAGGCTCAATCTGCTGAAGTCCCTGAGAAATCAGATTGTATTGGCAGTGAAGTCCTGAGCGATACCAAACCAGACGCCCATCCGGCTTCCACTTTAGATGTCGCTTACCGCGGCAATTTCAAGAAATGTCTTGCCAAACCCCCGACGAGATTGCACCGGATTCAAGGATGTGATCCCTGATATCCGGTGCCTGGTATAGCCAACCAATCGACTATATGGATGAAGCCATACACTCAACCGGTACTGCTTGCCGCTACATGGCGCTCTTCATGGCAATGTTGGAGAAACCACTCTCATTGCCTTCGGTATCGTAGGTGGTGACTGCAAAGTAGTAGTCGCCAACAGTAAGATTGTCGATCGAATACTCGTTGATGGTGCAATCAGCCAGGTCCACGATCTGTTCCATATCTTCACTGCTGGATCCCATGTAGATCTTGTAACCGGCAATTTCGCTCATATCCAGAGACGAGCCGTCGGTGCGTGTTGACGGCGGGATCCAGTTCAGGGATATGCTGCCATTGCCCGCTTCGGCTTCAGTTACCGTGATACTCAGCGGGTCCAAAGAGGCGCTTGCCGTGCCGTCGGAGACAGCGATTACGATATCATTGTAGATACCGACATCCTCTGCACCCGGTGTACCGCTGAGGACGCCGCTTTCGCTATTGAAGCTGGCCCATGTCGGGAGATTGGTTATGCTGAAACTCAGCATGTCGTTGTCCGCATCGGAGGCGCTGGGTGCGAAATGATACTCGCTGCCCACGATAACGTCCTCATCCGCGGTGCCGCTGATCACAGGTTCGCTGTTGGGATCGGAGACATCGTGAATGGTAACCACGCTTATTGAAGGAGAGCCCAGTGAATAGCCGTCGGACGGTGCATCAAGATGCATTCCCAGGGTTTCGTCCGGCTCCGCGATCTCGTCTGTCAGGGTGTCGAGCGTGATGGTTTTGCTTGTTTCGCCATCTGCGAAGACCAATGGTGTCCAGACGTAACCGTTGTAGTCGAGCGTATTCCGCGCCTCCCTTCCGTAGGTGCCGTAGTTGACAGTGGCCTCACCATTGCCGTTGTCTCTGGTGATGGTCAGGGTGACGGAGTTGCCTTCATCGACGCTATACTCGGCCTCTGCGAATTGGAATGTTCCACCCTGGGTCGCATTATCCGCAACGGTGATGGTAAATCCGCCTAGGCTTGCGACTTCGCTGCCGTCGGATACGCTGATGACGATATTCGAATAGCTGCCTGCCGAATTGGAGTCCGGGGTTCCGCTGAGGTTTCCGCTGCTCGGATCGAAGACCGCCCAACCAGGCATGTTGCTGATTGAGAAGGTCAGCGCGTCGCCATCGGGATCAGTGGCGCTTGGGGTGAAACTGTAGGCACTCTCCTCGTCGACACTGTCGGCGGGCGATCCGCTGATAGTGGGCGCGCGATTGGTTTCGGCTACCGTGATATTGAAGGTGTTCAGGGAGGCTACTGCATGCCCGTCGGAGACACTGATGCGGATTCCGCTGGTGGTGCCCGCGTCGCTGTAACCCGGTTCACCGCTGAGGGCGCCGGTTGAGGTGTCGAAACTTGCCCAGGCGGGCCTGTTAACGATAGTGAAGCTCAGGTTCTCGCCATCTGCGTCGCTGGCCTGGGGCACGAAGGAATAGCTGGCGCCTTCAGCGACCGAAGTTGCGGGGATGCCGCTGATGGTGGGTGCCCGATTGGCTTCACCGACCGTGATGCTGAAGGCGGCGAGGGTTGCCGTCACATTACCATCGGAGACACTGATGTGGATATTGCTGGTGGTGCCCGCATCGCTGTAACCCGGGGTGCCGCTAAGGGTGCCGGAGGAAGCGTTGAAGTCTGCCCAGTCCGGTCTGTTTTGGATAGAGAAACTCAGGCTGTCGCCGTCTGCATCGCTGGCCTGTGGTGTGAAGGAGTAGCTGACGCCTTCCGTAACGGATGTGGTCGGGATGCCGCTGATTGTCGGCGGCCGGTTGGTGTTGTCGACAGTGATGCTGAAGGCATCGAGGGAGGCCGAGTCGCTGCCATCGCTGACGCTGATGCGGATATTGTCGCTGGTGCCCGCCGCATTGTAACCGGGTGTACCGCTGAGTCTGCCTGTGGATTCGCTGAAATTTGCCCAGGCGGGCTTGTTTACGATCGAGAAAGTGAGGCTGTCGCCATCCGCATCATTGGCGCCGGGGGTGAAACTGTAAGCCTCGCCCTCTGCAACCTGGTTTCGTGGCGATCCGCTGATTACGGGTGCTGTGTTTTCGGCGGGGGGTTCGGATCCGCTGAAGCAGTCGGCCGGTGCCCGATTGACATCCTTTATCAGCGCAACGGTGCCGTTTTCAGCGCGTGCACTGCAGGGAATGGAAGCCGGGCCATAGAATTTGAAACGCCATCTGCCGCGCTTGTTGATTCGTTTGGTGCCGAGAGAGATATCCGTGCCAGCGACAAAAAGTTCAACTGTCGTATAGGGTGTTCCCGTTCCCTTGAATACCAGTAGGTCCTTGCTTGCTCTCCATGCTGCCCGGTCGAAGGTTAAGTAGTCAGTGCCGGCTTGCAGTTGATTGATCTCGGTCAGGTATAGTGCGGGGAGTAGAATCAGCGAGAGGAGAGTGCGTAGAGCTTTCATGGGACAACCTCGGTAGTAAATTCCTTTATGCTCACTATGGCGGTCATTCCCCTCTTTTATTCATTTACAAGATCACAGTTTTACAGGACCGATTTCACACAATCTGTTGCCGCCTGCAGCAATGTGAAAGAGCTCGAAAATATGTCATTCAGATTGTTAAAATTCCTGAAAACAACATGCCATGCCCTTGCCTTTTCGCGGAGTCGTTATCGGCTGCGGAAGAAGTGAGAACTGGTCGAAATCCAATCTGAGAGTTGCTTCTAAAAAAGCCTTGGTAATGTGCTCTTTTATGGTATTTAAATTCTGTTGATTATTCGCAATTTTTGCTTTTTTTACCGTGTTTTTTTCAATAAAAGTATTAAATAGTGTTCGATTAAAAATATTGATGATTGACTACAATAAACCTAATTAAACATATGGGTGGAGCAGCGAATGAATATGATTAAAATTCCCCTCAATATTGTTCTTTTAATGTTCTCGCCTTTTTTTGTTGTGCAATCGGTTCAGGCTTCCGACTATGTGATCGATACCGAGGGTGGGCATGCCTATATACAATTCAAGATCAGTCACCTTGGGTTCAGTTGGCTGACAGGGCGATTTAATCGATTTTCCGGTGAGTTCAGTTACCCTGAAAAGGACCCTTCAAGTGCACGCATCGAAGTTGTCATCGATACCGCCAGTATCGACTCAAACCATGCCGAGCGGGACAAGCATCTCAAGGATGAGGACTTTCTCCATGTTGAGGCTCATCCGGAGGCCAGGTTTGTCAGTACCTCCTATCGAGAACTTGGTGGAGGCAAGGCGAGGCTGTCGGGCGAGCTAACCCTGAAAGGCATTACCCGCCCGATCCAGATCGAGGTGGAGCATATTGGTGCAGGTACCGATCCTTGGGGAGGGTACAGACGCGGTTTTTCCGGCACTACGCGACTCGTCCTGGCCGACTTCGGTATCACCAAATACCTCGGTGATGCCGCGAAGACCATGACGTTGAGTCTCGGAATCGAGGGTATACGTAAAAAATCACAGCACAAGCCGAGGAAGCCCGGTGGCGTGCGCCTTCGCTAAGGTCAGGCGCCTGAGCGGAGTGGATGGTGGTTAGCTTGATATTTATGTATGCAGCCATTCAACGCGAAAACGGATCTTGCGCCAGGGATTATCCTCCTCGAGGAGGCGTACAATGGTCGTCTCCAGCCGTTCGCCCTGATCCAGCAGGCGCGCAAGGGTGCGGTTCTCATGGCGGGGGATGTAACCCAGATGTTCATTCTTGAACCAAACCGCTATGGCGTAGCGGTCATGGGGATTGCTCGGTTCCCGTTTGAGATGAAGCTGCTCGCCTACGCGTAGAAATGACCAGATCGCCGCTGCGCGATGATATTGGAAGCCGGCCAACGGTGACTCCTGAAGCACTACTTTGCGCCGAGGCGGGCATATGAGGCCCCCTGAGCCGATTCCAGTGGTGTAATTGACGATCTTGAGCAGTTTTGCCAGGAAATTTCGACTCTTCATGCTGTACACTCCCTTCTGCCTGAGTAGGGGAGAATAACCTGGGTGCGGGCTCATTCCATGAGCCCCCTATAGAGGTGAGTAACGTCATGCTGGACTATATCCTGTTCGACGAGCGCTCTTGGCGCGATTTTATCGGGTTCCTGCAACAGTTGGGTCTGCAGCCGACGGTTGCGGTCGAGGAGGAGGGATGGATGGTCGCCCTGCCCGAGGACCTGGACGAAGAGACGGATGCGAAGATCGAGGCCTTTTATGAGCGCTTGCTGGACAGGGATGGGAATCAGATCGCCGAGCGTGAAGGTGAGGCGCATCTCCACGCTGCGGGTGTGAATGTCACCCTGCAGGACGGACGCGTGGTACAGGCGGTTATCGATCCGGGATTGATGCAGCGTCTGCTGACTGCGGTTTCTCCCCATGAACTGGGGGTGTTTGTGGATGCGATAGTCGCCGCGGTGGAGCAGCCGGACGCCAGGCCCCTGTGTCAACGTTGAGTCTGCGGCGGCTGCTGTTGCTCCTCCGCCCGGGCCTTCTCCTCCAGGATACGTTTCGCCTTTCTCCTTTCCACCATCTCTATATACTCTTTCGGTGACTGGTTGATGTTGGTTTCAGGCGGATTGTCGCTACTCTTCATGACATAAAGAATACCGAGGATGAGAACGATAAGGACAGCGAAAAATGCTGTGTTACCCATTTGGTTATCTCCTTAGCTCGTGAGTCTCGACAAGGCGTGCTCAAGCGTGCAGCCGTAGAATAGGCCAGTCTCGTGCCTTGGCGATCCTTGTCAGGGTCTCGTCCGGATCCACCGCCACAGGGTTTTCCACGATTTCCAGCAGGGGGAGGTCGTTGTGGGAGTCGCTGTAGAACCAGCTTCCTCGCAGGTCATGCCGATGCTGCTGCAACCAGCTATGTAGGCGGTTCACCTTGCCTTCCTTGAAGCTGGGCTCGCCGGCCACCTCCCCGGTGTAGTGGCCATCCAGGGTCTCCGGCTCGGTGGCGATCAGATTCTCGATACCGTAGCTCTGTGCAATGGGGCTGGTGATAAATGCGTTGGTGGCGGTGATGATCATCAGTGTATCCCCCGCGCTTCTGTGCTGTTCCACCAATTGGCGGGATTGCCGGCTGATAATGGGCAAGATCTTACGCTCAAGAAACTCCCTGCGCCAATCAAGCAGGCTCACCATGCTGTTGTCGCGCAGAGGTTTCAGAGAGAAGCGTTGAAAGGCGAGGATATCGAGGCGTCCGGCTTCGTAATCCTCGTAGAAACGACGGTTTTCCTGCCTGTAGTTCTCTCCGTCAACTATACCCTTTTCCACAAGGAACTCACCCCAAAGGTAGTCGGAGTCCCCGGCGAGCAGGGTGTTGTCGAGGTCAAAAATTGCCAATGCCATATCAGGGCCCGTTGCTGCGTCTTGCTTATCAAATTGACTCGCTTAAGAGCGTCATTCATCTGTTCATGCTATGAACAGTAATGGAATATCCATAATTTGCAAAGGCTTATGTTTATCCGCCTTGCCGCTCAGTGGTTTATATGAAAAAATCTATGAACTTGAAATCGCAATGTTCTGGCTTCTACCTTGATTGACACTGACGGTTATCGACCCAATGTAGGCATAATCCTGTGCAACACCAATCGCCAACTGTTTTGGGGGCGTCGGGTTGGGCAGGATGCCTGGCAGTTCCCTCAGGGCGGCATCAAGGCGAATGAAACACCTCAACAGGCCATGTATAGGGAGTTGCGGGAAGAGGTCGGTCTCAAGGCCGAACAGGTCGAGGTGATGGGGGCCACGCGCAACTGGTTGCGCTATCGGCTGCCAGAACGCTATATCCGCCGCCACCGGGAGCCTCTGTGCATTGGACAGAAGCAGATCTGGTTCCTGCTTCGCGCGCAGTGTGGGGAGGATGCCTTCTGCCTCGACAACTGTGAGACCCCGGAGTTCGAGGAGTGGCGCTGGGTCAAGTATTGGCAGCCGATCCGTGAGGTGATCTACTTCAAGCGCAATGTTTATGCCAAGGCACTGCAAGAGCTTGCGCCGCTGCTCTATCCGGAAGGGACGCCCAACCGGTTCCATACCAATTACCTGCGACAGCAGCGGCGTTGACCAGCGTTTGATCCGCTGCCGACCATCAACGGATTCGGCAAGCCCAAAGCTTCGCCCCGGTATGCGGAACTACCGAAAACAGGGCAGGGCGGCATCGAATCGCCGATGCGGTCAGCTGTCCAACCATTCGCCTAAGGACCGCCCGTATGCTTGATACCCTCCATCGCATCGTCAAAGAGGTCAATGACGCACCCGATCTCGGGCAGGCCCTGGCGATCATCGTCGCCCAGGTAAAGGGCGCGATCAGCAGTGATGTCTGTTCCGTCTATCTGACCGACTTCGAGCGCCGCGAGCATGTGTTGATGGCGACCGAGGGTCTGCACCAGGATGCGGTCGGCAAGGTCAGCCTACCCTATCATCGCGGGCTGATCGGCCTGGTTTGCGAACGGGCGGAACCGGTCAATCTGGCGGATGCACCCAATCACAGCCGTTATCTCTTTACAAATGAGACCGGGGAGACCCAGTATAAGGGGTTTCTCGGTGTGCCTATCATCCAGAACCGTAAAGTGCTGGGTGTATTGGTGGTGCGTCAGCACATCCAGCGCAGTTTCGAAGATGAGGAGGTGACCTTTCTCTTCACCCTCGCGGCGCAGCTGGCCGGGGCAATCACCCACGCTCAGGCTACGGGGAATCTTGTAACCCATGTTGATCAGGCGCCGCCGAACCGCTTCCTCCAGGGTCGGCCGGGCTCTCCGGGCGTCTCCCTTGGGACCGCCGTGGTTGTCTATCCTCCCGCGGACCTGAACGCGGTGCCCGACAGACCGGCCAAGGATCCGGACAGGGAGGAGGAGGAGTTCCGCACCGCGGTCGCCGCCGTGGTCCAGGACCTGATGGCGATCGAGGACCGTTTCGAAGATACGCTTCCAGCGGAAGACAGGGCGCTGTTCGATGCCTGGTTGATGATGCTGGGAAGCGACTCCCTTATCGGCAGCACGGTGAGGCGGATTCACGAGGGCAACTGGGCCTCGGGGGCGCTGCGTGAAACCATCGAGGAGCACGCCAAGGTCTTTGATGCCATGGAGGATATCTACCTGCGGGAGCGGGCCTCCGATGTCAGGGATCTGGGGCGGCGTATCCTGATGCACCTGCAACAGCGGGTCACCAGGTCCACCGACTACCCGGAGAGGACGGTGCTGGTTGGCGACGAGGTCAGTGCCATGCAGCTGGCCGAGGTGCCCCAAGGGCGTCTGGTAGGCGTTGTCTCGGCCAGGGGGGCGAGTTTCTCCCACGTTGCTATTTTGGCCAGGGCGATGAATGTGCCTGCGGTGATGGGACTCAGCGATCTGCCGGTAAACCGTGTCGATGGCCGTTTCGTGATTCTGGAGGGCTATTTGGGGCGTCTCTACGTCTCTCCTGCGCCATCGGTAATCGAGGAGTATCAGCGTTTGGCCAATGAGGATCGTGCGCTGTTCAGGGAACTCGAGGCGGAAAGGGATCTGCCCTGTGAAACCACCGATGGCTCCCGGGTGCCTCTCTACATGAATACCGGCCTGATCACCGAGCTGGGATCCCAGGGTAGCGAGGAGTCGGAGGGGGTCGGTCTCTACCGTACCGAACTGCCGTTCATGGTGCGTGACAGCTTTCCCGGCGAGTCGGTGCAGGTGTCCAACTATCGGCGGGTGCTGACTGCATTTCATCCTCGACCGGTTACCATCCGAACCCTCGATATCGGCGGTGACAAACCGCTTCCCTACTTTCCCGTGGAGGAGTCGAATCCTTTTCTGGGGTGGCGCGGAATACGCATCTCCCTCGATCATCCCGAGATCTTCCTCACCCAGGTGCGTGCCATGCTGCGCGCCGCCATCGGTCTCGAGAATCTGAGAATACTCTTGCCGATGGTGAGTCACGTTCAGGAGGTCGACGACTCGCTGTTGCTGATACAGAGGGCTCACGATGAACTGATCGAGGAGGGTTATGCCGTTACCATGCCGAAGATCGGCGTAATGATCGAAGTGCCGGCGGCCGTCTACCAGGTCGACGCCCTGGCTCGGCGAATCGACTTCGTCTCAGTCGGCACCAATGACCTGACCCAGTATCTGCTTGCCGTGGACCGCAACAATGCCCATGTCGCCGATATCTACGACGATCTCCATCCCGCGGTGTTGAGGGCGCTGATCCAGATTGTCTCCGGGGCCAGGGAGTTCCAGCGTGAAGTGAGTGTCTGCGGAGAGATGGCGGGCAATCCCGCTGCCGCGGTGCTGCTGATCGGTATGGGTGTGGACAGCCTGAGTATGAACGGCGGCAGTCTGTTGCGTGTTAAGTGGGTCCTGCGATCGGTCTCCCGGGCCAGGGCAAGGGAGTTGTTGCAGGCGGCACTGCGTTGTGAAAAGGTATCGGAAGTCAGGCAGCTGCTGGGCAACGCTCTGGAGGAGATGGGGTTGGGCGGTCTGCTGCGTGCCGGCAGATAAACAACACCGCAGGCAGCTGCGTCTGTGCGAAAGCCCATGCTAACGGGGATAACGGCTGGCTGATGATATTGGCTGGTCCTGATCCATGAACCGACAAACTGGGACATTGGTAAATTTCGACTGATTGAAGCCGTTTCTCGCCATCCTCCTGCCCTTTGCCGCAACCATGGCCGTCGGCGCCTACGTGCACTACTACACCATCTCCGAAACAGAACGGGTGACCGGAGAGTCAAGTGAGCTGCTCAACGTGGGACTGGCGCGCAGCGCACTAAACAGGGATCTCTCCAACGTCATTTCGGATCTCATTTTTCTCTCCAACTACATCGAGCGCCAGGGATTCGCAAGCGACGGCATTCTCAACAGCACCCGGGTCGGGCAACTTTATTACACCTTTATCAAGGAGAAGCGCCTTTGTGACCAGGTCAGGTTTATCGGCCTGAACGGTCAGGAGCGGGTACGGGTCAACTTCTCGGCGGGGCAACCGGAACTGGTGTCTGCGGCGCAGCTGCAGGACAAGTCCAAGCGCTACTATTTCATGGAGACCATGCAGCTGACACCGGGTGAGATCTATCTATCGCCCCTGGATCTCAATATTGAGGAGGGAGAGATCGAGCAACCGTTCAAACCGGTGATGCGTTTTGCGGTTCCCATGATCTGTTCCCAACCGAGATCAGTGGGGTCAGTGCGGCCGGACAGCAGGAAATCTCCCCTACAGCCGGAGCCATCAGCCTGCAGGCCATGGAGAAGGCCCACATCAGACATGTGCTCGATCTCGTGGATTGGCATCGGGGCTTGTGAAATCCTCGAAATCTCACGCCCGCGACAAAGGCGCATGATGCTGCAGTACAGTCTATCGCCGCCAGCAGGCCTGGCAATGGAGAAAGAGCGCGAAGAGTAGCTCATGGCGGGTAGGCGCCACATACCCAGCGGCAGTCGGATTAAACGATCCGTTCAATCGGATTGGGATGAGAATTGAACGATTCGTTCTATTTTCCTCTCCCAAAAACCTCTCAAGTGACCAAGGTCTCGATCGATACGCTTTCAGCCTGCCTGGCCTGTTTTCTCGTCAAATTGGAAAATCATCTTCTTAGGCGGAGGATTAAGTATTTCAGGGTGGCCTAATGCCGGGGTTATCGAAGCCGTTTCGTAAACCCAGTAGGTTTCTCTGGTATATCGGTACATAAAGTGCGGTCACTATACTCTGGATCCATTATCGTTGTCGGTTGATTCGCACTGACCCCTGATAGATCCTTTACCGCAGGAGATGTGGGAGAAGATGGAACGAACCGGTCTCTCTATGGGTTGTCGTCAGAAGCAAGCAAATAACAAAAGCTTCTGCAAGAAGTGCTAAATACTAGGTTGGCAAGTAATGACACTCAACAGGAGCTGATGAAAAAGGCATAGGAGGCTAATAACAAGTAGCCACATTGTGGCTTAAACGACCAGGTCGCCGGTATCGCCGGCGGCCTTTTTTAATTCAGCACCCCAATGCGCGCATGATCGATTGAATCTCTTCACCCGATGCCTCGAGGATCGACTCAATACTGTCATGATCGAGACTCAGGCGCTGGCTGGCGGTTACCCTGTTCCAGTCAAAATCCTCAGCCAAATCGTCCCAGTAGGCACAGAGGTTGGCGGTTGTAACGACATCGGTGACATCGGCCCTGCCGATATGCACTCTCTCCAGGTCATCGTGATCGCTGGCGGTGTTGGCAATGTCGTCGCTGAAATGCCAGGCTTCAAGAATGGCATGGCCGATTCCTGTGTGCCAGTTCTTCAGCAGTTCATCCATGCCCTCCTTGTCGTCAAAGAGTTCGGGGTGGTCCTTGGCGCGGGTGTAGATGTAGTACTTGCCTATATCATGCAGAAGCCCCGCCAGCATGGCCTCGTCCGGATTGACGTCGCTATGTTTTTTGGCGATCACATAGGCGATGGCGGAGACATTCACGCTGTGCTGCCAAAGCGATTTGAGTTGATCGCGAATCGGACCGACGGATTTCGAGTCCATGATCTGTTCCAAGGCGATGGAGACAGCGGTACTGTAGGCCAGGTCGTAACCGAGCCGGGCGATCGCGGTGCGCAGATCTTTGATCTGGGCGCCGCTGCGATTGGCGAAGTTGGAGTTGGCAACCTTCAGCAACCTCGCGGAGAGCACCGGATCGCTGCCAACCACTTTTGCCACCTTGTCGGCTGAGACATCGTCACTCTCCAGGACCTTTTTAACGCGTACGGCCACATCGGGAAAGGCGGGGAGTTTTAGGTCGCCCGCTGAGAGTTCAGCGCCAAGCTGTTGCACAAATTCAAATGCGATGTCGTTCATGGTTCGTGCCTTGATTATTGTATTGAATCTGGGGTCTGTTAACAGAGGAGGGGATGACTGCGATACGCCTCTCTTCACAAGGCTATCGGCTTCACCAATAGGAACTTAAGTCGCAGGCCTGCTGCGATCCGGCCCACTATCGGCAACTGCCGTGACTGGCCGAGATATCTGGGCTCAGAGCGAACCCCATGAACTGCGGCGGCGCTGGAATCGAAGATGGGGCAGGATCAGGCCGATGAGGATGCCGGCAATGATGACCCCGGCGCCAATGAGAAACCAGTCGCGGGTTGCCTCATTGCTGAGATCGCGATTCTCCTGTTTCAGCTCCTCCGCTTCCCGGGTCAGGTCGGCAACCTGTTTGCGCAGCTCATTGCGTTCGTTGGAGATGCGGATGGCGTTGGAGGCGGTTCTCTGGATGCTCTGCAGCTCCTGTTCCTGTTTCTCTTTTATCTGTTGCAGGTTTTTGTGTTCGGAGAGTAGTTCACGATGATTCTTCTGCAGATCGGCGAGGTTGCGCCGTAGTTCGCCCGGGGCTGCCTTGAGCGCCTCAATCTCCTTACGCATGTTTTCCAGCTGCGCGCGGGCAGTTGGTTGGTTCATCAGTTGACGGGTGAGGACAAAACCCTCCTTGGAGCCGACTCGGACCTTACTGTAACCGCTCTCCTTGTTGGTTGAGAGAACATCCACCGCGGTGCCGGTGTTGAGATAACGGGTGATACGATGCCGGTTACTCTCGCCGCTCCGCATTTCGACCTTGAATGTATCGGTGATGTAGTAGGTCTTTGCTTCAACCGCAGTGGGCAAAAGCAGTATGCAGAGGATCGAAATAATGAATCTCTTCATGATAATCTCTCGGTCTGGACAATAACGGGCATTGTACAACTCGACTTGTTCCTTGTTACGAAACAGGCCACATTTTTACCGCCTGCCTCATCGGCCCAGGAGAAGAAACTCCAGCAGCGCCTTCTGCGAGTGGAGGCGGTTTTCCGCTTCGTCCCATACCACGCTGTTTTCTCTGTCGATGACGGTTGCGCTGACCTCTTCCCCGCGATGTGCCGGAAGGCAGTGAAAGAAGAGGGCGTCGGGATCTGCCTGCGCCATCAGTTCGTCGTTTACCTGATAGCGGGCGAATACCTTCTCTCTTTGTGCCTGTTCCTCTTCCTGGCCCATGCTGGCCCAGACATCCGTGACCACCAGATCGGCACCCTCGGCAGCCTGCAAAGGATCTCGAACAATAACGGCCTGCCCGTCTGCAGCCTCTAGTATGGCTCTGTCGGGATCGTAACCTTCTGGGCAGGCAATATTCAAGTGGAAGCCGAAACGCCTGGCGGCATTGATATAGGAATGGCACATGTTGTTGCCATCGCCTATCCAGGTGACTCGTTTGTTGTGAATGTCGCCGCGATGCTCGAAATAGGTCTGCATGTCCGCGAGCAGCTGGCAGGGGTGGAGCAGATCGGTCAGCGCATTGATCACCGGTACCTGGGAGTGGGCGGCGAACAGTTCCAATGTCGAGTGATCGTAGGTGCGTATCATGATGATATCGAGCATGCGCGACAGTACCCGGGCACTGTCCTCGATCGGTTCGCCTCGTCCCAACTGGGTATCCCGGGGCGAGAGAAAGAGCGCGTGTCCGCCCAGCTGCGACATACCGACTTCGAAAGAGACCCGGGTGCGCGTTGATGACTTTTCGAACACCATGCCGAGATTCTTGCCTTTCAGCGGTGTATGTATATCGCCTCTGTGCTGTATGCGCTTGAGCTCGGTGGCCCTGCGGATGAGCGCGTGCAGTTCGTCACTGCTGAAATCGAGAAGTGAGAGAAAATGCCTGGTCATAGTTGCCGCCTCTAAAGGGCAATCAGAGATATCCCTGGATCAATGCGCTTACCTTGTCGATGATTTGGTCGCATTCGGCATCGCTGATGATCAGCGGCGGCAACAGCCGTACCACCTTGTCGACAGTGACATTGATGAGTATTCCCTGCTCCAGGCCGCGGTTGACCAGCTCGAAACAGGGACGGTCGAGTTCGATACCGATCATCAGCCCGGAGACGCGAATGGCTTCCACGCCCTGTTGAGCGCCCAGCCTGGCGTTAAAGCCATTCAACATGCGCTCACCCAGTTGCGCAGCTCTCTCAACCAACTGCCGGGACTCGATGGTGTTGAGTACAGTCATCGCGACCCGGCATGCGAGTGGGTTGCCGCCGAAGGTGGAGCCGTGACTGCCCGGTGAGAAGACCTCGGCAGCGTTACCTCTCGCCAGGCAGGCCCCGATTGGGATGCCGTTGCCCAATCCTTTTGCCAGGGTCATCACGTCGGGAAGGATTCGATTGTGCTGATGACTGAACATGCGGCCGGTTCGGCCGATACCGGTCTGAATCTCGTCCAGCATCATCAACCACTCATTTTCATCACAGATTTCGCGGATCCGATTGAGGTAATCCGGTTTCGGGATGTTGATACCACCCTCGCCCTGGACAGGCTCAACAAGCACCGCCACAACATTGTTACTGTTCTTCGCAATGTCGGTGATCGCATCGATATCATCATAAGGGACGCGCACGAAACCCTGAACCAGGGGTTCGAATCCGGCCTGAACCTTGCGGTTGCCGGTGGCACTCAGGGTGGCGAGCGTGCGGCCATGGAAGCTCTGCTCCATGACAATGATGGTGGGGTTCTTGATCTCCTTTTTGTTGCCGTAGAGACGGGCGATCTTTATCGCGGCCTCATTGGCCTCGGCGCCGGAGTTGGCGAAAAAGACCCTGTCCATTGAGGCCAGATGACAGAGCTTTTCACCGAGCAGCTCCTGATTGGCTATACCGTAGATGTTCGATGTATGCAGCAGGGTTGCCGCCTGTTCGCAGAGGGCGTCACGTATTGCAGGGTGCGCGTGACCGAGTCCACAGACTGCCACACCTGCAACGGCGTCAAGATAACTACGGTCCTGATCGTCCCACAGACGCGCGCCCTCTCCCCTCAGGAAGGTCACCGGTAACCGGTTGTATGTCGTCATCAAAGAGTCGGCCATGAACAAACCCATAAAACAAAAAAGGCATCCCGGTAAGGACGCCAGTCTACGTATTTCCCCCACCAAATCGACAGGGAATCGATAAGTGTACCCACCAGGATGGAGTTTTTCAAACTTCTTTGTTGCGCAGATCTCTAGCGGAACCTACACCGTGCACACCCTACCCCCTGGGGTGGAAGAGCTGAAAACGGTCGCTGCAGGCTCCGGCGAGGGATATTTGGATATTGGTTGGGGCTTAGGCACAATGAACCATCATCCAACTGTCAACCGAGTCGGGGAGGTTGATTACCATGTCGATTGCTATGGCCCTTCACTTGCTGGGTGTCATCGTTTGGGTGGGAGGCATGTTCTTTGCACATATGGTGATGCGCCCCGTCTTCAATTCTGCCTTGGAGCCCGAGGAGCGCGTGCCTCTGCTGTTGGGTGTGTTCAATCACTTCTTCCCATGGGTATGGGGATCCGTGATCGCAATCCTGGCCAGCGGGTTTTGGATGTTGTTTGTGATCTATGAAAACGGCATTGGATTGTGGCTGGGTTTCATGACGGTAATCGGTGTCTTGATGTCCGCCATTTTTGTCTATATCTACAGCATGCCCTACAACCGGCTCGGTGCGGCGGTTAAAAACCAAGACAAGCCGAAGGTTGTGCTGGCTGTGATCCAGATAAGACGTTTGATACTGGTTAATCTCATATTGGGACTGAGTGTCACCCTGGTAGCGATATTGGGTAAGTATGGATTGATGCATTGACCAAGGCGTCCCTTATACACATAGGGTTATGAAAATGCGTGTTCAGAATCGTCACTTAAGCGGGTGTCTCGCAACACTCCCTCTGTTAGCACTCCTGCTGCTCTCCCCCTGTCGACTGTTTGCGGAACAGGGGGTGACCGAGATCAGCGACAAAGAGCGGAATACCCTGACTACCCTGCGCAACCTGGTGGGTATAAAAGAGAATATCGAGAAGGACATCACGGCGTTGAGCAAAGAGGTCGCGAAAGCCGAATCGGAGACACAGAAGGCGTCGCTGCAACAACGCTTGTTAAAGCTTGATAGCGAACTCACCGTCACCGAGGAGAATTTTGAGAATATTTCAGCGGGTGTCGATCTCAGCAATCTGCGCGGTAAGGACGAGGCCCAATTCGACCTGAAGGAAGAGCTGTTCGCACTGCTAAAACCGGCGATCGATGAGATGAAGGATATGACATCGAAGGTGCGTCTCAAGTCGGAACTGAAAGAGAAGATCGCCTACTACGGAGAGCGTCTGGATACCCTGGAAAACGCACTGGCGAATGTCGAAATATTGCGTAAGAAGAGTGATTCGGAAATGCTGGAAAGCGCCCTCGACGGTTTGGCGGAGAGGTGGAGGAAAAATCAGGCATTCATGTCCAGTGAGCATCAGGCTGCGCGTTTGCAGCTCGACGAATTGATGGCCGCAGAGGTCTCGCTCACGGATGCGTCGCAGGATTATCTGAAACAGTTTTTTCAGCGCCGCGGTCTCTATCTGATCGAGGCCATACTGGTGGTTTTGGGGGTAATCCTCATCTCCAGGATGAGTAACAGGGGGATGCGGCGTCTGCTGCCCGGGTTCAAAAAGCAACATCGCAGCTTTCGCATCAGGTTGCTGGAACTTGTCCACAGAATCCTCACCACCCTTCTGATCATTATCGGTCCCATGGTGGTTTTCTATGTCGTGGAGGATTGGGTGCTGTTCAGCCTGGGGCTTCTGCTGCTGTTGGGTCTGGGCTGGGGTTTACGCCACGCCTTGCCCAGGTATTGGCATCAGATACAGCTTTTTCTCAATATCGGTTCGGTGCGCGAGGGTGAGCGTATTTTCATGGATGGTTTGCCCTGGCGGGTTGAGCAGATCAATGTCTTCTCGATTCTGGAAAATCCCCATGCGGGGATTACCCAGCGTGTACCGATCGATGATCTGGTGGATCTGAAATCCAGGATGAGCAATCCCGATGAACCGTGGTTTCCCTGCCAAAAAGACGATTGGGTCATTCTCAGCGACGGCGTGCGGGGTAAGGTGACCGGCATATCCCCGGAGCTGGTGCAACTGGTGGAGCGGGGCGGTGCCTTGAGAACCTATCAAACCGGGGACTTCCTCGCCGCGTCACCTCGCAACCTTGCGACCAATTTCCGCATCAAAGAGGTGATTGGCGTCAGCTATGCATTGCAGGAGAAGAGCACTGAAACCATCCCGCGAATCCTCCACGAACGGATACAGCAACGGGTGGAGCAGGAGGGTTATGGAGAGCAGCTGATCAATTTGCGTGTTGAATTCTCCCAGGCCAACAGCTCCTCCCTCGACATCACCGTGATTGCAGATTTCAGCGGTGAAATCGGGGACCTTTACAATCGCCTGCGCCGCGCCATTCAACGTTGGTGTGTCGATGCCTGTAGCGAAAACGGCTGGGAGATTCCCTTTCCGCAAATGACCCTGAGCGGTGCGATAGACAGACTCCCTTGATTCTTGGGCAGGCCTATTCCGACATCCGGTGACCTCGATGAGGTTAAACATTATTTAGTTTCTTTATTGGTTATTAGATCCATTTTGTTTATAGATAGTTGTAGTCAACGACTCAACTCTCTTCTAAAACGGGTTGACAACGAGCGGTTGGCTGCTTCTTTCCAGACTTATGTAAACTATCCGTTCGACGGTTGCATGGAAGCTGTCAAGGAAAATCAACAGTCGTTCGAATGCCAGGATCATGTCATGGAGGATTGCTGTGTATAAATCAATGTTTGTCTTCTGTTTGTCCCTGTTGTTTGTCGCAAATGCGCAAGCATTATCCTTCAACGAGGCCAGGGACTTCCCCGGCGGTTCGAGTTTTGGCGCTTTTGCTCGCACGGTTGGGACGCTAGAAATCGGTTCCAATGTCATCTCCGGTTCTCTGTCCAGTGAATGCGCGGCCGGTACCTTCGAGTGTAATGTTGTCTTGGGAACAGATTCACAAGATAGTTTTTTGCTGGAGATCGACCCGAGTACAAGCGTTGACAAAATTTTTGTAGCCACATCGAATGTTATCGGGCCTGTGGGATTTAATTCGAGCTTTAATCTTAGGGATTCTTCAACAAATTACATCTTCGAACCCGCTCTGGCCAACAATGCGACAAGCGGTAATTTAATAGACACAGCGTTGGCGGCGGGCATATACAGCCTGTCGATGTTCGGCCAACAGGCACTCTATGCCGGTCCCTACATGCTGGACTGGTCTGTCGAGGTCGATGTGTCGCCTGTACCGATCCCGGCCGCCATATGGTTCTTTGGAACAGGATTATTGGGTCTGTTCGGGCTTTCGAAGTATAGAACGACCTAAGATGATGCTGGGTCTGAGCCTAGCAAAAGACCCCTCTGCAGAGCGGGGTTTATCTGGCGTTCATCTCTTTCTTGATCCGCATCCCCCGCTCAACCCAGGCGGTGAAAAAAACCTTGAATCTGGCCTATGCTTAAGTACGCAGGATGAGAAAAAATGCCATCTATTTGAGGGGGATGTTATGAAGCTTGTATACGAAGTCGTCGAAGATCAATACGACGATACCACACATATCAGAAGTATGACCGAGCAAGCCAAAATACCCGGAGGTGGTTGGTTGATTCGCACCACACTCTATACGCCACATCATATCGGTATCGATGTGCTGCACCTGCCATCCGCTAAAAAGAAGGGTGCTCTCTATAAACCGGTAGGCTGACGACGTTCAACCGCCAAGGGCAGACATCGGGCGTATGATCGCGGTGGGGGTCTCCTGGAAGTTGTGCCTTTGCGGTTTGCGGGCAATCGCTGCACGAATCGCCTGCTGTATGGATTCATCCGTTGCTCCGCCGCGCATCAGGGGGCGTAGCTCAAGCTTCTCCTCTTGTCCGAGACAGAGATGGAGATCGCCGGTTACGGAGACGCGCACCCGGTTGCAGGTGTCGCAGAAGTGTTGAGATTGCGGGGTGATGAAGCCGATTACGAGCTCGGAGTCGTCAATCTGGAAATAGCGTGCCGGACCGCTACCGCGCATGGCGGCGGCGCTCAGTCTGTAGCGTTTTTTGAGACGCTCCTCGATTTCAGAAAGCGGCATGTAGTGTTCGGTCGCGGCCTGCCCGCCCGTTCCGACCGGCATGGTTTCGATAAAGCGCAGGGTAAGGTGGTGTGTCATGCAGTACTCGATCATGCTTTCGACTTCACTGTCGTTGATGCCGCGCATGACGACCATGTTGATCTTTATCGGTGACATGCCGCATGCCTGAGCACGTGCAATACCCTCCAGCACCGGCTGCAAGCGGCTGCCGGTTATCTCATGAAACTTGTCCTCGTCGAGTGAATCGAGGCTGATGTTGAGCCGGCTCACACCGGCTTGGCTCAGTCGCTCGGCAAACCGACTTAGGCGCGATGCATTGGTGCTCAGGGATAACTCTTCGATGCCGGGTAGCTTGGTGATGCGCCGCGCTATCTCGTCCAGCTCCTTGCGTACGAGGGGTTCACCGCCGGTGAGCCTGACGTGTTTCACGCCCAGCACGGCAAACTGTGCGACCAGCCGTTCGATTTCATCGGTTGTGAGCCAATCGTCGGGCATCTCGAAGTCTCTATGGCTTCTCGGCAGGCAATAGAAACAGCGAAAATCACAACGATCTGTTACCGACAGGCGCAGGTATTCGATCCGTCTGCCAAATGAGTCGTTTAGCATGGTCGCTTCACCAGTTTGTGTAGTTGGTATTTAAGCACTATCCGGTACGGCTATCATTTACCGAGATTGCTGTAACAGTCAACTCTTTTTCACTGACATCGAGAGTCCCCGGCCTAATACTCGGTAGTCGGATCGAAGCCTTCGGGGAGTGAATGGGCAATCCCTTTGTGGCAATCGATACAGGTTTTTTGCGGTTCCTTTCCATCCACAGCATCCCAGTAGTGAGGATCGTGCTGCTCGGAACTGCGAGGTGCCTGTCTGTCCAGATCCATTGAGACGAACTTGTGACAGTTACGGCACTCCCGGGAGTCGGTCTTCTTCATCGAGCGCCAGACGTTCTGTGCCAGCTCGAGACGCTTGGCTTCGTACTTCTCCGGCGTGTCGATTGTACCCAGCATCTTGTGGTAGAGCTCATTGGTCGCCTGAATCTTGCGCACGACCTTGTGGATCCACTCCTTGGGGACATGGCAGTCAGGGCAGGTTGCGCGAACGCCGGTCCTGTTGGTGAAGTGGATCGTCTCCTGCAGCTCTTGGTAGACCGTCTGTTCCATTTCATGGCATGAGATACAGAAGGTTTCGGTATTTGTCATCTCCATTGCGGTATTGAACCCGCCCCAGAGTATGATACCTGCAACGATACCGACGGCTATCAGGAACAGCCCGCCTTTTTTCTTACTTTCGTTCATACTTACTTTTCACTAGTTGATTGATCTACTGCTATTCAGTGAATCGTGGCCGCCTCCATTCGAGGCGACCCGATTCGGCTGGATACTATTTGGCACCTTGAAAGTTGTTTTGCACCAGGGGATCCGCGCCCACCTGGGGTGCATGGCACTGGTTACAGAAGTATCGGCGGCTGGAGATAGTCTTCAGAACCTTGCCCTCACGATCCTTATAGTGGCTATCGCCCACCTTGGGCGCCTTCTCTTTCTCGTAGGTGGCTTCGCTGTGACATTTCATGCAACCGTTGTTCTTCAGGTTGACTTCGTATTTATCCACTTCGTGCGGCACCATGGGCGGTTGCAGCTTGAAGCTTCTTTCGATGCCGCCTTTTACATTGACGAGCTTCAGGTCGGCGGGTTTTTTCGCCATGGTGTCGAGCGCATCGCCACGCAGCGATTGAACGTCGGCCAACAGGGCAGTCGACAGGAACATGGTTGCGATTGCCGCAAGTGTCAGTAGTGCGATTTTTTTCATACCTTTCTCCATCATCACTCTCATAAACAGAATTGGTTTGATGTGCCGGTCAGGCCCGGACACCCCGATTGACTTCAACCTCTCGCTTGTACTCGTCGATTTTTTTGGCGTGACGTCCGCCATAACTGAAAACGTCTTTTGCACAGATATCGATACAGCGTCCGCAGTTGGTGCAGTCGGACGAGAGAATGACCGGGCTTAACCCCTTTTTCTCACCCTGTAGCGCCGGCTTGATCACCTGCGGTTCCGGACAGATCACGTAACACTCCATGCAGTCGTTGCAGGCCTGGCGTTGAACGGCATTTACCTTCAACAGGCTCTTGCTGCCGAGTAGGTTATAGAAGGCACCCACTGGACAGATATGTCCGCACCAGCCGTCCTTCGCAACAATCAGATCGAACAGAAAGATCCCCAGGACCATGATCCAGGCCGCACCCATGCCGAAGACAATACCCCGGAACATCATGGAGACCGGATTGACCAGTTCCCAAATGATGCCGCCTGCAACCACCAGTGGCAGGATCAGTGTCAGAACCAGCATCCAGTAGCGGGTTGAGCGCGAGATCTGCGAGGTGGTCCGGATACCCAGCTTGCGCCGCAACCAAGCGGCCAGGTCGGTAACCATATTCACCGGGCAGACCCAGGAGCAATAGACCCTGCCGCCTACCAGGAAGTAGAACGCCAGCACGATGACCACGCCGATAATGGCGGCAGTCTCCGGCACGACACCCGACAACATGGCCTGCAGCAGCACATAGGGGTCGGTCAGAGGAAGAAAATCCAAGGTAAGGCTTGAGGCCAGATTGCCCTTTACGATCCAGATGCCGAACCAGGGTCCGGTAAGGAACAGCGCCAGAATACCGAGTTGACTGAGTCGTCTCAGGATCAGGAACTTGTGGGACTTGAACCAGCCTTTGGCGGCGATGGCGTCGTCACCCAATTTTGTCATATCGACCATACTACTTGTCCATGAAACCGCTATTGAGTGTATCCAGAGGATTGGAGGAGAAGGGTGTCTCCTCTGCCTCGCCTTCGATGATCAAGCCTTCACCCTGTAAGTCGTAACGTACCCCTTCGGGCAAGTTGTAACGATGCTCAGTGTCTGGCGTGACCAGTGACTTACCTGCTTTCTCTTTCTCCTTCCAGCCTAAACGGTAGTGCTTGCCCAATTCGCCTTTCGCTAGATGCATGGGAAAGACCTTGATTGCCGCCTCTTCCAGAATGCATGCGCGTTCACAGAGTCCACAACCGGTACAGGCGTCCGAGTGAACCACGGGAATGAACAGGGCATGTTTTCCGGAACGGACATTGTGCTGCATGTCCAGAGTGATGGCACGATTGCGGATCGGACAGACGTTGAAGCAGACTTCACATCTGAGTCCGTGGAACGCAATGCAGTTCTCCTGGTCGATGAGCACGGCCAGGCCCATGCGTGACTCTTCGATATCCTTCAAATCATGGTCGAGGGCGTTGGTGGGACAGGCCACCACACAGGGAATGTCCTCACACATTTCGCATGGCCCGGTACGGGCGACGAAATAGGGCGTTCCCGTGGCGACTTTATCGCCGACCTCACCCAGAAACAGAATGTCGTAGGGACAGTCGCGCACACAGAGACCGCAGCGAATGCAGGCGCCGAGAAAATCCTCCTCCGGCAAGGCGCCGGGCGGACGAATATAGTCAGCCGGTAGTGACGAGGCCCTTTTTGAATAGGCGCCAAGTCCCAGTCCGACCAACCCAACGCCGCATGCGGTCTTGAGCATATTGCCCAGAAACTGTCT
Source organism: Candidatus Thiodiazotropha sp. (assembly GCA_040793985.1). Taxonomy (GTDB): domain Bacteria; phylum Pseudomonadota; class Gammaproteobacteria; order Chromatiales; family Chromatiaceae; genus Thiodiazotropha. The sequence goes on from JBFNJI010000003.1 coordinate 687,882, forward strand.
GCGGTTAATCTCGTTTTTTCTCTCTGTTTCCGACATGACTGATTTGATACTGCGATTCAGTGCTTCCGTTTTCAGTTAATCGCCGGTCCGGTTGCCCGGACCGGCACCGTACAAGCTATGCGCGGGTCACCTTGACACCGCACTTTTTGTAGTCCGTCTCTTTCGAGAGCGGATCGGTCTGGTCGAGGGTCAGCTTGTTGACCAGACGTCCCGCATCGAACCAGGGTACGAAGATCAGACCCTCTGGGCATTTGTTACGGCCCTTGGTGTCGACCTTGCACACGATCTCACCGCGACGGGTGGTGAGCTTGGCCAGCCCCCCGTTGCGCAGACGGCGTTTCTTGGCGTCTTTTGGGTTCATGTAGACCACCGCATCGGGTACGGCACGATAGAGCTCGGGTACACGACGGGTCATGGAACCGGAGTGCCAGTGTTCAAGCACGCGACCGGTGCAGAGCCACAGATCGTACTCTTTGTCCGGCGGCTCGGCGGCCGGCTCATAGGGCGCGGTGATGATATTGGCCTTGCCGTCAGGCTTGCCGTAGAACTTGACCCCTTCGCCCTTGGCGACATGGGGATCGTAGCCTTCGCGGAAACGCCACAGGGTCTCCTTGCCGTCGATCACCGGCCAGCGCATGCCGCGGACCTTGTGGTAGGTATCGAAGTCGGCCATCTCGTGACCCTTCTTCGGAATGCCTTCGACGGAGTTGAAGAGGCGATACTCTTCGAACAGACCCTTCTGTACATAGAAACCGAAGTCAGCCGACTCGTCGTTGTCGTACTTGTTGCCGCGGCTGTCGGTGACCTGTTCCACTGGGAACTTGTCCACCTGGCCGTTGGCAAACAGCACGTCGTAGAGGGTCTTGTCGCCGTACTCGGGTTTCTTGGCGATCAGGTCTTCCGGCCAGACGTCCTTTACCTTCACATACTTGGAGAACTCCATGACCTGCCAGACGTCCGACTTGGCCTCGCCGGGTGCGGCGACCTGTTGACGCCAGAACTGGGTACGACGCTCGGCGTTACCGTAGGCGCCCTCCTTCTCGATCCACATGGCGGTGGGCAGGATCAGGTCGGCTGCCTGGGCGGAAACCGTCGGGTAGGGGTCGGAGACGGTGATGAAGTTGTCCGGGTTGCGCCAACCGGGATAACTCTCGTCATTCATGTTGGCGGCGGCCTGCATGTTGTTGTTACACATGACCCAGAAGGTATTCATCTTGCCGTCGTTGAGGGCGCGATGCATGGCGACCGCGTGGATCAGTGTCTTGCCCATGGGCTTACCGGTGATGTCGGTCTGATCGGCACCGTCGGTCTTGCCGTTGGCCCTTGGAATGGTGCCCGCCGGCAGCTTCCAGGTCTTCTCGGCGAACTTGCAGTGGGCATCCTTCTTGGTCACCAGATCTGCGGGCAGGCGGTGGGTGAAGGTGCCGACCTCGCGTGCGGTACCGCAGGCGGAGGGCTGGCCCGTCAGGGAGAAGGGGCTGTTGCCGGGTTCGGCGATCTTGCCCATCAGCAGATGGACGTTGTAGCAGAGACCGTTTACCCAGACACCGCGGGTGTGCTGGTTGAAGCCCATGGTCCAGTAGGAAGAGACCTTCTTCTTGGGATCGGCATAGACCTTGGCCAGTCTCAGCAGCTTATCCTTCGGCACCTTGGAGAGCTTGGAGGTGTACTCCAGGGTGTAGGGCTCGACAGACTTGGCGTACTCTTCGAAGCTGATCTTGCTCAGCTTGCCTTTGTTGCGGTTCTTGGCCGCCTTCTCACGGGGATCGTTGGCACGCAGACCGTAACCGATATCGGTGGGGGTCTTGGTGAAGTTGACGTGCTTGTCGATGAACTCTTTGTTGTAGGCCTTGTTCTGGATGATGTAGTTGGCGATGTAGTTGAGGATCGCCAGATCGGTCTGGGGCTCGAAGATCATATCGTTATCTGCAAGCTCGTAGCAGCGGTGCTCGAAGGTGGAGAGCACATGCACTTCACAGCCGGGCTTGGTCAGACGGGTGTCGGTGAGACGTGACCAGAGGATCGGGTGCATCTCCGCCATGTTGGCGCCCCAGAGCACGAAGACGTCAGCGTGTTCCAGATCGTCGTAGCAGCCCATGGGCTCGTCGATACCGAAGGCGCGCATGAAGGCGCCCACAGCGGAAGCCATGCAGTGACGTGCATTGGGTTCCAGGCTGTTGGAACGGAAGCCGGCCTTCAGCAGTTTCTGCGCGGCATAGCCTTCCCACACGGTCCACTGACCGGAGCCGAACATACCGACGCCTTTCGGGCCCTTGGCCTTACGTGCGGCGACCCACTTCTCGGCCATTGTCTTGAAGGCCTCGTCCCAGGAGACGGGCTCGAACTTGCCGTTCTTGTCATACTTGCCGTTGGTCTTTCTCAGCAAGGGTTTGGTCAGACGATCCTCTCCATAGAGGATCTTGGGCAGGAAGTATCCCTTGATGCAGTTGAGGCCTTTGTTGACCGGTGCATCGGGATCACCCTGACTGGCGACGACCTTGCCGTCTTTCACTCCCATCAGCACGCTACAGCCGGTGCCACAGTAGCGACAGGCTGCCTTGTCCCAACGAATGCCGTCGTCCGCGTCTGCCGCTTGGGTTTGGCTGACAGGCAGGGTAACACCAGCCACGGAGGCTGCTGCTGCGACTGCGTTGCTTTTGATAAAGTCTCTTCTAGTTAATTTCACGGTTCATTTCCTCCATCGACTCTTCACCGCCGTAGTGATAGATCAAGATAGTGTTCACGACGCCTTCTACGTCGCGTAACGCATTCATGGTGTCGGATACGGGTGAAACAGTTTCACCTTCATCCTCAATGGTGACAATCAGTTTGTCAGCTTCGGTTCCTCCGTGAACCTCGACCCCCTCCATCCTTTCCAGACGCAGAGAAACTTCTGCTCCGAGGGTCGGTTTGGTATGGACTATCAAGCTGCATATGTTCATGGATTGACAATCTCCTCGCTTTGTTGGCTTGATACCGCGTGATCTTCATCAGTGGGTAACACGGTTATGCTGTGGCTTGGGCAGACCGCCACGCAGGCGCCACAACCGCTGCACAACGAGAGATCGGGTAGTGGTTTTGACCGGCCTCCGGTTTGCAGCTGGAAACGAATCGCCCGCTCTTCGCAAATATCGCCGCAACTTCTGCAGACGACACCATTGAGAGAGAGACAGGAGGGCTCGATCTCGATGCCGAGAGACCATGGCGGGAGGGCCGGGTCTCCTGGAAAGGCAAGTGCCTGGGGTTCGCAGCGCTTCACGCAATCGCCGCAGAATGTGCATTGACCCCGGTTGAAATCGATCGCGGGGTAGCCGCCGGATCCTTTTCTGATGATTTTGGCTCTACAGGCCTCGATACAGTCGCCGCATCGGTTGCACTGTTCAACAAATGAAATCTCCTCAATTGCCCAGGGTGGACGGATCTCTCGACGTCGACCGCTGAGATCGCCATGTAGGAGCTGAGTTCTTGCTATGGATGCCTGCACAGTCTCGCCTCGATCGAGCTACCAGAATAAGCACTTGCACATTATGCGTCAGCGACCGCTTCAGAGTGAAGCAGAGTGTTTCACCAGTATCGCGAAGACGCTTTGATGAGGATCAAGAATTTGTGCAAAAAGTTAAGAATTTCTTAATATTTTCAACAACTTACCAATATATTGGTAGTTGGTGTTACTACTATGTGGGTAGCTGATATATCGTTTGAGATAGCTGCTTGGAGGGGCTACTCAGCGACTCCCTCGACATCGTTCAAAGGGTAGATTTCCGGAGCGTGGTAATGCCTTCGTTCAAGGCCCATACAGCGGCTTCGGTACGGGAGTGGAGATTGAGCTTCTTTAGCAGATGTTTGACATGCACCTTGACCGTCCCTTCGGTAATTTGCAGCACGCTTGCTATCTGTTTGTTGCTCTGGCCCTGGGCAATGCACTGCAGGATCTCTCTCTCCCTGGTGGTGAGCGTGGAGATGGGATCTTTCTCTGCGAGCTTGCCGTCGTCCCGCAGCGCTTTTGCCAGCAACTGGGTCAGATGATCGCTGATCACCAGGGAGCCGTTTACCGCCATGCGGATCGATTTGAGAATATCCTCGGGTTCCATATCCTTCAGGAGATACCCGTCCGCTCCCATGCGCAGGGCAGACAGGACATCCTCTTCGTGATCGGATACGGTAAGCATCAGCACCCTGGAGTCTATCGCCTCGTCCCTGATTGCTTTCAGGGTCTCGAGTCCGTTCATACCTTTCATATTGATATCGAGCAGGATCAGGTCGGGATTGAACTGCTTTGCCACTACCAGTCCATCCGGTCCGTTGGCGGCCTCACCCACCAGTTCCAAGGTCTCATCCATGTCGATCAGGTCGGAGACCCCCTTTCTGAAGAGAGGATGATCGTCGATTGTCAGTACGGTGTATGTCTGCTGCTCAGCCATGTTTTAATTGCTCGATTAACAACTTTTTGGATTCGGTATTGGATGCATCCGTGATATTGAAATTTAGATTGATCCGGGTTCCGCCACCTTGCGGTTCGTCTATCGTCAACATGCCTCCCAGCCACTCGGCCCGCTCCTTCATGATCGGCAGACCGTAGTGCTGCATCATATCACCTTCGCCGTTAATTCCGATGCCGTCATCCTCGATGCTGATATTGACCTTGCCTGCCTGGTCACAGGTCAGTGATACCCGGGCATGGGTTGCGTTGGCATGGCGTATGACATTCGAAAGTGCTTCACGGATGATCTGTATAATATGAATTTCGGCGTTGGGGTTGAATTGGCAATTGCCGATCCGGTTGATGAAGTCGATGGGAATTCCGGATCTGTTCTCAAACTCGGCTACGGTCTCGCTGAGGAGTTTACCGAGCTCGGCATCGCTGACCTTAAGCCTGAACGTGGTCAACAGTTCACGCAACTGGCGATAGGCGCCGTTGAGTGCTGAGCGCAGCGCGGCGCTGACCAGGAGAATCTCTCTTTTATCGCGTTCCTCGTGTATCGACTTTTCCAGCTTGGCCACCTGTATCTTCAGATAGGAGAGGGACTGCGCTATGGAGTCATGCAGCTCTCTTGCGATGACGCTGCGTTCCTCCATCAGGGAGAGCTTGCGGTTCTGGGTTACCTGCTTGGCAACGTTGATTGCCAGCGCAATATGGCTGGCTACAGTCTCCAACAGGCGTTGTTGCCACTCTTCTAGCTTCGTGCTTTCGGAAAACTCCACCAACAACACCCCATACTGTTGAATCTTGTCCCTGATCGGTACCGAGAAAACATTGATTTCCATGGTCGATCCCGGATCGACGAACTTGAAGCTATGGGAACTGCCGTTGCCGAGGCAGCGGGCGCACTGATTCTCAAACTTGTCCTGCGACAGGATATCGTTGTTTCGTGTCGAGGCATAGCGATAGGCGTGGTCATCGCCGGGTTGACCGAGGCAGATGGTGCCATTGTTGACATCCAGCAGTGACTCGATGTCATGGATCACCGCTATCAGCACTGACTCGCTTAACGAGGAGTCGCTCAAGCGCTTGGTCGCGGAATAGAGCAGTTCCAGGGAGCGGTTACTCTGCTCCAGGTCATGGGTTTTTTCACGTACCCGGTACTCCAGATCGGAGTAGATGACGGATAGATCCTCAGCCATGACGTTGAAAGCCTGGCCCAGTTGACCCAGTTCGTCGTCACCGAGATAGCGGCTGCGAACCGAGAAGTCGCCATGGCGTGCCGCATTGGCACAGGCAAGCAGGTTGCGCAGGGGATTGAGTACCCGGGTCTTGGTCAGGTAGAGGCTCACCAGGGTGACAAAAAAGGTTAGGGTCAGCAGTACGATCTGGATGATCCTGAGTTGCTGGTTCTTCTTCTCGGCGTCGATCTCCAGGGCCTCGACAAAGTCGTGGATATGATCAACGAAATTGTCAACTAGCGACAGATAGTTGCGCTGGCTGGAATCAAGCAGGCGTCTCTCCTCTGCGGTGAGTGGAATGGAAGCACTCAATCTCAAATACTCTTCAAGACTGGGAAGCATCAGCTGCTGCCACTGGGACTCGACCTGGTGGTAGGTTTCGGTGACATTCACATGGGGTCCCTTGGTGAGAACGTCATGGATGCGGTGGCTGAACAGGCGCTGGTTATACTCCGACACCAAGTTCCTGGTACGTGTCGTGGCCAGATGGTTGTCGAACTTGGTGCGGTGCACCAGGCTGCTTGCTATGCGATAGGACTGCATGCGCAAGGTGCCGGCCTGGTTGATGGCGGCGGCGTATCCCTCGGCGGTTTCCGCAATAATCATCGAACTCATCATGCCGGAAACGGCAAGGATGAAAAGAATGGTAATGACGGTTCCGAATCGGAGTAACAGTGAATTTTTCAATGGCGGACACTCGGATTTAGACTCTCATGGGGATCGATGTTAGCAGTGTGCGACTATGCCGTCAGCCATGGGGCCGGTCACCGATTGCCTCGGCATGGGATGCGAGTGCGCTCACACAGCGGATTCGGTCGAATGGGGGGCTATCCGCTGTTTTTCGGGGCAATCGAGTGATTGCTCAGCAACGGCAGTGGTATATGCAGGGCCGACCCGATTGCTCTCAGGAGCTCCAGCTCTTCGGCCGTGGCCTGGCTGTCGGTCAGGATGGTATCCACCAGCGCCAGGATGAGACGCTCCTTCTCTCTGTTACTGAGTCTGTCGAGGTGCTTCAATGCCTGTTCCAGCATGCTCACCCAATCGCCGGGCAAATTCGGGGGAAGCATTGCAATCCCCGCACGCATGATACCGTTCTTATAGCCGCGCTGTGCCAAATCCCGGTCTCTATGGCCGACATGTGCGAGGACGGCAATCACATCCCTGACCGCCGCTGCCTGGGACTCCAGGGTAGCGCTACCCCCGCTCCTGCTCTGGGCGGGATTGATCGAATCGTTGAGATGGAGGCTGATCACCTTCGCGAGGAGAAACTCAAAGACCTCTATCTTGCCGTCGAGATGGACGATCTCATTCACCGTATCGAGCAGGCGCTGGATAAACTCGGTGGGTCGTCGCTTCAATGCAGGGAAGGCGATTTCCAGCAGTGGAAGGCGCTGCTCAGGCAGTACGGGCAGCGCGGATTGTGCAAGATAACGCACCTGGGTCTCGCTCTCCGCACCGAGGCTGCTGGCGATGGTGAGAAGCTGTTGCTCACGGATGGCCTCATCCCTGTCGAGGAGGATGGAGAGCAGCAATTCCGGTGCCCACTCCGTGGAGCGAGCGGCCGAGAGCAGGCTGGGGGGCAGGCTTGCAGCCAGCGCCGCCGCAGCGACGATGCGCTCCCAATCGGGCCGGCCGATATCTTCGATAATGGTGCGGGGGTCGAAGGGTGTGCGTTTAGTGGCGCCCTGGGCCGCTGAATCCTGCTTATCTGCCCTGCTGCGCATCCGCCTCTGCATGCGCTTTGCAATGTCTGCCAGCTCCTCATGCCGAAAACCGGGTTCGATTCGCTGAATGCGTTCGACGATCGGCGGGTGAGTGGCGAAGAGGGCGGCGCTGGCACCCTCGCCGAAGAGCATGTGGGCGATCTCCTCGCTGTCTTTCGCCAATGTCGCACCCTGGGAGTGTACCGCGATTTTTTTCAAGGCGCCGGCGATGCCTTGGGGATTGCGGGTGAACTGTACCGCAGAGGCATCGGCAAGGTACTCCCGCTGACGGGAGACGGCGGCCTTGATCCAGCGTGCAAAGAAGAGACCGATGTAGCCGATGGCGGTAAGTGCGGCGGCAAAGAGAATGATTGCGCCGCCATTTTTTCTCGATCCCGAAGAGATCCGGCTACCGGAGAGAATCCTCCGTCCGGCGATGGCCAGCACCATAATGCCAAACAGGGCACCTATGAGATGGATATTGAGGCGCATATCCCCATTGAAGATATGGCTGAACTCATGGGCGATGACACCCTGCAGCTCCTCGCGGTTGAGGTTCTCCAGGGTTCCCCTGGTAACCGCCACCGCGGCATCGCTGGGCGAATAACCGGCGGCAAAGGCATTGATCCCAGGCTCCTGTTCCATGATGTAGATTTCAGGTACCGGAACACCGGAAGCGATAGCAATCTCTTCCACTACATTGCGCAGACGCTGGCGCTGCGGATCCTTCGGATCGGCTTCAACCGGAACCCCGCCCATCTGCCGTGCCACCGCACCACCTCCATCCCTGAGGCTGGCGCTTCGATAGAGGCTGGCAAATCCGATCACGGCGCCAGTACCTCCCGTTCCGAACAGCAGGATAGTGCTGTGGTTGGCGAGAAACTCACCGAGACTGCTGGCCTTTCCCGTCAGCGACTGATCCATGATGTTGCTGAACAGCAACATCAATACGCCGTCGACGGCCAGGATGATGGCGATGACGGCAAGGAGAAAAAGCAGCACCAGGCGACGGGTATTGCGTTTGGCCTCGTCTTGGCGTTCGAAGAAGTTCACGATCTATGAGTGGAATTAACGGATCAGAAGCCCTTTATCGAGCCGGCTCTCAGTTGAAGGATACCTGGGGCACCTCGCGTTTCACCTCGTCCTCAATCTCAAGCAGTTGCGCGGCCTGAAAACGGAACCAGCCGGCAATGACATTGCTGGGGAAGGACTCCCGGTCAATGTTGTACTGCATCACCGCATCGTTAAAGGCCTGGCGGGCGAAGGCCACCTTGTTTTCGGTGCTCACAAGCTCTTCCGAGAGCTGCATCATGTTCTCGTTGGCCTTGAGGTCCGGATAGGCCTCCGCCAGGGCAAAGAGTCTTCCAAGGGCACCGCTGAGGCCTTGTTCCGCCTCGCTGAGCTGTTTCATCGCATCGGGGTTGGAGGGGTCCTTGACGGCCTGCTGCAAACCGCTCACAGCACGGTTGCGCGCCTCGATCACCGCCTCCAGGGTATCTCTCTCGTGTTGCATATAGCCCTTGGCCGTTTCCACCAGATTGGGAATCAGGTCATACCGCCTGGTGAGTTGTACGTCGATCTGAGCGAAGGCGTTCTGATAGCGGTTGCGCCCGGCAATGAGCTTGTTGTAGATGGCGACACCGAATCCGATGATGCCCAGGGCGATAACCAGTAGCACGATCATTGTTGTCATTGCTTGCGATCCTCTTTGTGGTTCTGCCAAAGCTGAGGTGTGTCGAATGAATTTTATGCACCAGCTGAATAAATTGCAGTAGTCTACTTAAAATTTAACAACATTCTGTTGAGCATCGCCGCTAGTTTTCGTTTTATCCTTAACCCCAGGCTGAGTGGCTTCACATTCAGTTCTGGCACAGTGGCTACGATTGAATCGATCATCTGGCGGAGCCTGAGGGTGGTCTGTCTTGCTTCCCCCGGGGTCGCCGGCCTGTTATGGATATGCTTTTTTGTGCGTCGCAATATGTGGTCATAGATAAACAGGTTCTGGTAGTCGGTTTGCAATCCCTTGGCTGCAATGAGCGCAGCCAATTCGTAACAGTGCCCCGTTTTTACACCCTCCATTCGGAGATGATCGGCACGATGATAAAGATAAGCCGGAAGCGAGTAGGGGATCGTTTTGCCGATATCGAAAATAGTCTCTGTGTCAGCTATCCGTTCCGCCAACTCCAGTGGTTTGTCCAGGGAACAGTTGAACTGACTGTTGAGCGCTTTTTCTATCTCTTCCGCTAGGGACTTCTCATCGAAGGGCGTCTTTGATTTGGTTGCGGATATGTAGTAGTTGATCATATGACCGAGACGGACGCGGTTGTCGTTTTTTGTCTGCTTGCCGGTTTTTGCGCGGTAATAGGTCGCAAGCCGGGAGTCGGCCTTGGGATCTGTCTGGAATCTGATGGGTCGATCGGACAGGTAGGCGATCAGGGAGGCGGGATGCGGCAGCAGAATGGTTGCATGTTTATAGCCGGCCTGCAGCGCCAGTTGCTGAAGCTGTTCCTTGGAGGGTAGATAGTAGTGCGCACCAGGTGACAGCGCGGCATAGAGTGTCCCCGGTTCAATATCCGTTTGCAATGCAGAGGAACAGGGTGTGGTAATGAGCAGTATGCCATCCGGCTCCAGGTAGGTACGCATCTCCTTGAGGAATGCCAGCGGGTCGGGGACATGCTCCAGGACCTCGGTGGCGTAGATGAGACTGAAATGTCTGTCATGCAGCTCTTCCGCTTCGTGGGTATAGGCGTTGACGATCGGGATATTCAATAACTCCGCGCCTTTGACGCCATAGGCGGAGGGTTCGACTCCTACCACGTCAACACCCCAGATCGTATGGCAATAGTCGAGGGTGACGCCGACATTGCAGCCAACCTCCAACACAGAACTGAAACGATGAAACGGGAGCCGCTCTAGCAGGGGTATCTTCCAAACCAGGCCTGATGTCAGCTCCAGATAGTCGTATATAAGGTAGATGAAATTTGGATCCTCCAGAACCTTATCCGGCGAGGGATAGGGGGCAATCATGTCGCTTGCGTTAAGCGTGAAAGCGCTCTGACAGTGACTGCATTGTGCGACTTCAACCCGGTCATATTCAGTATGCCAGTGTGCGGCGGTGAGTATGATGCTGTTGTCCTGGCTGTTACCGCAGACAATGCAGGTTTGGTCAGTGTGTGTTGGAGGTGTAATCCATTCAACCCTTGGCATGGAGTCTATCCCTGTTATTCATAGTGCCTCGCGGCAACATACAGGCCAGCTGTCGTTCGGGTCAATAGCAAATCCGCCAGAGTGATCCGGTACTCGTTGCGACAGATATTCAAACCACTGGCGGTGCAGGAATATCTCGGCACAATGTTATTATTTGCGCAGAGGATCAGAACAGTTGCAGAGCTGGCAGATCTCTTGATATTTTCTCGACACCTGGCAAATGGTCAGCTGTAGTGCCAATAAATTCCCATTGCAGAACAAGGAGCGAAATCGATGCGCTGTCATGAAGTGGACTACGAAATTCTAGGATCAGAAATGCAACTGGTTGAGGTGGAACTCGATCCCGGCGAGACAGTGATTGCCGAGGCGGGCGCCATGACCTACATGGAGGAGGGAATAGATTTCGAGACCAAGATGGGCGACGGCTCCGATGCGGACGAGGGCCTGATGGGGAAGCTGTTTTCCGCCGGCAAACGGGTCTTTACCGGCGAGTCCATATTTACCACCCATTTCACCAACCGGGGCTCCGGCAAGCAGCGAGTCTCCTTTGCGGCGCCCTATCCGGGGAATATCGTGCCCTTGAATATGCAAAAACTTGGGGAAAAGATCACCTGCCAGAAAGATGCCTTTCTCTGCGCGGCCCTGGGTACCAAGGTTGATATCGCCTTCAATCGCCGGCTCGGGGTAGGGCTGTTCGGTGGCGAGGGATTTATCCTGCAGTCGCTGGAGGGGGATGGCATGGCCTTTATCCAGGCCGGGGGCACGGTAGTCGAGAAGCGCCTCGAGGGTGAAACCCTGCGGGTGGATACCGGTTGCCTGGTCGGTTTTACCGGGGGCATAGACTACGATATTCAGCGTGCCGGTAACCTTAAGTCGATGGTGTTCGGCGGTGAGGGATTGTTTCTGGCAACCCTCAAGGGTCATGGCACTGTGTGGCTGCAGAGTCTTCCGTTTTCGCGAATGGCAGATCGAATTCTCGCCAACGCACCCTCGGCGGGCGGCGGTGACCAGGGTGAGGGTTCGGTGCTCGGCGGTATAGGCCGTTTGCTCGATGGCAAGTAGATCAGTGCCGAATTTTGCAGCGGCCGCTTAGAACTCAATCCCCTGCTCGGCATCTATGCCCTGCTCGAAGACGTGTTTTACCAAGTGCATTTCGGTCACTGTATCGGCGATGGCTGTGACCTCCTCGGGGGCGTCTCTCCCGGTTAGGATCAGGTGCATCCAGGCCGGTTTCTCCCGCACGATGAAGCTGGCGATCTCCCCGCCGCCGATCCAGCCGTATTGGCAGACATAGTTGATTTCATCCAGCACCACCAGGTCGTAGTGTTGGCTGCGGATCTTCTCCTGACAGAGCTGCCAGATCTCCCGGCTCGTGGCGCGGTCCTGCTCTGGATTCTTGGTGTCCCGGGTAAAACCGTCCCCCAGGGCATGCCACTCGATATTCTCAAAACGGCTTGCCGCCTGCTGTTCCCCCGTTTTCCACTTGCCCTTGATGAACTGAATCACCAGGACCTGCATACCCCAACCGGCCGCCCTGAATGCGGTGCCGAAGGCACAGGATGATTTGCCCTTGCCGTTGCCGGTGAGGACCAGGGTAATCCCGTTACGTTTATTGCGCGATTTCATAAATTATCCTTCCTTGAGACCGGCTGAGATGCTGATCATGCGGCCACTGCAGCTGAACCGGTACCCGACAGCTTATAAACAGATCGTTGAAAATCTAAATAATAATCGTTATCATTAATATTATTCCTGAATCATCTATACTGAATGAGCATCAATTGGAGGCATTTGTGTTGCATATATCAAAACCCATTATGCTGGGTCTGCTGCTGACTTTCATCGCGCCTTCGCTGACCCTGGCGGAGGAGGTGGTCAATCTCTACTCGGCGAGGAAGGAGAAACTGATCAAACCGCTGCTCGATCGTTTCAGCGAGGAGACAGGTATAAAAGTCAATCTGGTAACAGGGAAGGCGGATGCCCTGTTGCAGAGGTTGCAGAGCGAAGGGCGCAATACACCGGCCGACATGCTGATCACGACCGATGCCGGCCGCCTGCACCGGGCAAAAGCGGCGGGCGTCACCCAGGCGGTCGATTCCCCGACTCTGAAAGATGTGGTGCCGGAGAGTTTCCGCGATCCCGGGGGGCACTGGTACGGTCTCTCGCTGCGGGCCCGTCCCATTCTCTACGTCAAGGGAAAGGTCGATCCCGCGAAACTCTCGACCTACGAGGCCCTGATCGATCCCGAGTGGGACAACAGGATCTGCATCCGCTCTTCCGGGAATATCTACAATCAATCCCTGGTGGCATCGATGATAGCCGCCAACGGCGCGCAAGCGACGGAGACCTGGGCCAAGGCCTTTGTCAATCAGTTCGCCCGGCCGCCCAAGGGTGGAGACAGAGATCAGATCAAGGCCGCGGCGGCGGGCCTATGTGATATCGCCGTTGCCAATACCTACTATCTCGCCGGCATGTTAACCTCGAAGGATCAGGCTCAGCGCGAGGCGGCTGCGAAGCTGGCGGTCTTCTGGCCGAATCAGCAGGGAAGGGGTGTCCACGTGAATGTCAGTGGGGCCGCGGTGACCAGGGCTGCGGCAAACCGGGAAAACGCGATAAAACTGCTGGAGTTTCTCGCCAGTCCCGCGTCCCAGGCCTGGTATGCGGAAACCAATGGCGAGTATCCGGTCCGCGAAGACGTGGAAACGGGTGAATTGCTCAAGACATGGGGCAAATTCAAGATGGACAGGCTCAATCTGCAGCAGTTGGGTCTGCTCAATCCCGATGCGGTGCGATTGATGGACCGGGCGGGATGGAAGTGATCATATCGGGTAACAGATTTGCTAGCGGTATCAAATAGGGCTGCATGGCCGCGCTTTAATCTCAATCCATGGAGCATGGGTGTGCTGCTGGCGGCCCTCCTGCTGGCGGTACCGGTGGTGCTGGTGCTCAGTTATCTCTTCGAACCGGCCGGCGAGGTGTGGAGCCATCTTGTAGACACGGTGCTGAAGGACTATGTCATCAACTCCCTGCTGTTGATGCTTGGGGTGGCCATCGGCGTATTGTTGCTAGGTGTGAGCACGGCCTGGCTCACCAGTATGTGCCAGTTTCCCGGGCGGTCGGTGTTCGAATGGGCGCTGCTGCTGCCGATGGCGATACCCGCCTATATCATCGCCTACACCTACACCGGGCTTTTCGATTTCGCCGGGCCCGTGCAGAGCCTGGTCCGGCAGTGGACCGGCTGGGGTTACGGCGACTACTGGTTTCCCGAGATCCGCTCCATCGAAGGCGCCGCCCTGATGCTGGCACTGGTGCTCTACCCTTATGTCTATCTGTTATCGAGGGCCGCCTTTCTGGGGCAGTCGATCTGCGTCCTGGATGTCAGCCGTACTCTGGGTAACGGTCCCTGGCGGACCTTCTTCTATGTTGCCCTGCCATTGGCAAGGCCGGCCATCGTGGCGGGTCTCTCCCTGGCCCTGATGGAGACCCTGGCCGACTACGGCACGGTGCAGTATTTCGGCGTCTCGACCTTTACCACCGGAATCTTCCGCACCTGGTACGGCTTGAACAACGCGGCCGCGGCGGCGCAACTCTCCGCCCTGCTGTTGCTGGTGGTGTTTGCCCTGATCATCATGGAGAAGCTCTCCCGCAGACAGGCCCGCTACCACCATACCAGTCAGCGCCACCAGGCCCTGACCCGCTTTGAGTTGAATGCCAGGCAATCTTTCATGGCCTTTCTGATCTGCTTCGGGGCGCTCTTCTTCGGTTTTATACTGCCTGCCGGACAGCTTCTCTGGTGGGTGGTGACCACCGCCGAGGAGAGTCTCGACAGCCGCTTTCTGGGGCTGATCACCCACAGTCTGATGCTGGCGGGAGCGGCCTCGATCCTGGCGCTGCTGCTGGCGCTCTTCCTCAGTTACGGCAAGCGCCAGCTGGGCGGCTGGCCGACCCTGTTCGCGGTCAGACTCGCCGGGATGGGCTATGCCATACCGGGAACGGTCATCGCCATCGGGGTCATGATACCCTTTGCCGCCTTCGATAATGCCCTCGACAGCTGGTTGCGGGAGCAGTTCGGCTGGTCGTCCGGCCTGCTTTTAAGCGGCACCCTGGTTGCCCTGATCTTCGCCTATCTGGTGCGCTTCCTGGCGGTTTCGTTGCAGACTGTGGAGGCGGGGCTTGGCAAGATCCGCCCAACCATGGATGAGGTGGCGCGCTCCATGGGTACAGGGTCAGGTGAGATAGTGCGCAGGGTACATGTGCCGATGTTGAAGGGGAGCCTGCTGACTGCACTGCTGCTGGTCTTTGTCGATGTCTTGAAAGAGCTTCCCGCAACCCTGATACTGCGACCCTTCAACTACAATACCCTGGCCGTGAGGGCCTATGAACTGGCCTCTGACGAGCGCCTCGCCGATGCCTCCTATGCGGCCTTGGCGATCGTTGTCGTCGGTATTCTGCCGGTCATCCTGCTGAGTCGAACCATCACCCGGTCACGCCATGCAAAATCAACTTGAAGTCAGGGATGTCAGCGTGAAATATGGCCGCCAGACAGTGGTGGACCGAGTCAGTTTCGAGCTCGAGAGCGCGGTGATCGGCTGCCTGCTGGGTCCCAGCGGTTGCGGCAAGACCAGCCTGTTGCGCGCCATCGCGGGATTCGAACCCCTGGCCGGCGGAGAGATACTGCTGCATGGCAAAAGTGTCTCCCGGCCCGGCCATACCCTCGCCCCGGAGAAGCGACAGGTCGGCATGGTGTTTCAGGACTTCGCCCTCTACCCCCATCTCAGCGTCCACGACAATGTCGCCTTCGGGCTGCGGGGGATGAGCGGCAGACAACAGCGGCAGCGTGTTGCGGAACTGTTGGGGCTGGTCGGGCTTGGCGGTCTGGAGGAGAAGTATCCCCATCAGCTTTCCGGTGGCCAGCAACAGCGCATCGCGCTAATCCGGGCCATGGCCCCAAGGCCGGAGATCCTGCTCCTCGACGAGCCCTTTTCCGGTCTCGATGTGGAGTTGCGCGAGCAGCTGGCCGGCGAGGTTCGGACTATCCTGAAAAGGGAAGGGGTAACCGCAATCCTGGTGACCCACGATCAGCTGGAGGCCTTTGCCCTCGCCGATATTGTCGGTGTCTTTGGCAGTGGGTGCCTGCGGCAATGGGACACAGGGTTCAATATCTATCATCAGCCTGCGGATCGATTCGTCGCGGAGTTCATCGGTCAGGGCGCGATGATTCCCGGGCGGGTGCTGGCGGGCGGACGCATCGACTCTCCGCTCGGCATCATGTCCGCCGACTTCATCGGGCAGCACCAGGTAGGTGATTCGGTGGATCTGTTACTGCGGCCTGATGATGTGGTACACGACGACGAGAGCGATTTCAAACTGGAGATAGTGGGTAAGGTCTTTCAAGGCGCGGAGTATCTTTATACCCTGGCACTGAATGATGACATCTCCTTGCTGTGCCTGGTGCAGAGTCATCACGACCATGGAATCGGTGAGAGGATTGGCGTGCGCCTCGCCGTGGATCACGTGGTGGCGTTTCCGGCCTGACGCTCATGGGCGGTGACATCCTTGTCACCACAAAAGCAGGGTTTGATGCTCTCTACCTCTCCCTGGCATGATACGGTTCAAGGTCATTGCATCTTGATCTCGCACAGCTGCCTATCAAAAGGTTATTGAACTCCATCCGACCATATGCTGCATGATCGAAGCGAGGCCGCGGGGCTGGATGAACGGTTGTCTGAGCAGCGGCTTGCCTTGATTGTCTTCAGGCAGGGAACAGACAGTGTCGCAGGCTGAGCGGACAAAGATCCTGCCGTCCAGTTCGACAATGCTCTCCATCAGACTGGCAAGGGAAGGAAAGCCCTTCTGGCTGATGCCGTCGCAGTTGCCCAGATAGGCCCAGTGGCTGCCATCGCCCTCTCTTCCGAAGTGGACAGGTGGGACCTGCCAATGGAGTTTGCTGACGGTTGGGCGTATATCGACCTCAGTGCCTACAGCGTATCACCGACTATCCTTGAGGCAGGCGATCCAAGTGGGTAGGTCACAGGGCTTCCGATAATTGGTTATACTGCCGTGGCGGATGTTGTCACGGGTAACGAGCGCGGCGGTGTGTTCGGATTGCCTATCACGGTTGATCAACAATAGACCGTCACACTCTATCGACGAGTCTCCGAAGCCTATCCAGCACCTCTTCAACGCCCTCCGCATACTGGGCCCCGACGATGGCCCCATCCACCGCCATGCCGATGATCTCCGCCTTTTCAGTCGTCTTCTTACTCCCTGGATTGGGCAGCAGCCCGGCGATCGACCGGTTCATCTCCTGCTTGTGGCGGCGGGTGATTTCCGCGATTTCCGGGACCGCCTCACCGAGTTCCCCCAGGCTGTTGATAAAGGCGCAACCCCGGTAGTCGGCGTCGCCCAGCCACTCCCGTAGTGTCGGCACCAGGGCGGTCAGATTGCCGCCATGGGCTGCAAGGGATTCGGAGAACCACGCCATCCAGCGCCGGTGGCGATATTCGAGAAACTCAAACACCAGGTCGTTCTTGCTCGGGAAGTGGCGATAGAAGGTGACCTTGGCGACCTTCGCCTCCGCGATCACCCGATCCACGCCGGTGGCACGGATGCCGTCTTTGTAGAAGAGCCGGTAGGCGGTAAGCAGTATACGCTCCCGGGCCGACAGCTTTTCAATTTTCGAGGGTTCCGGCATCAGCATGGTTACAGTGTAGACAGATCTGTCTACATCGACTAGCCTTTACCAGGCAGACAGGTCTGTCTACTTACGCCTATCCGCACTTAACGGGGACACCGCTATGGACGAAAAACCGCCGCTTCCTCCTTTCGATCGTGAAAGCGCCACCCTCAAGGTTCGCATGGCGGAAGATGCCTGGAACACCCGCGATCCGGACCGCGTGGTGCTTGTCTATACCGAGGACACCAAGTGGCGCAACCGTGCCGAGTTTCCCAACGGCAGGGAAGAGGTGAGACAGTTTCTGCAGCGCAAGTGGGCCCGGGAGCTGGACTATCGGCTGATCAAGGAGCTGTGGGCCTTTGAGGGGAATCGCATCGCCGTGCGCTTCGCCTACGAATGCCACGACGATTCGGGCCAATGGTATCGCAGCTACGGTAACGAGAACTGGGAGTTCAACGCACAGGGATTCATGCAGCGGCGATTCGCCAGTATCAACGACCTGCCCATCAAGGAGTCGGAGCGGCTCTACCACTGGCCTCTGGGACGGCGGCCGGATGATCATCCGGGGCTCAGTGAACTGGGGCTCTGAAGCAGGTTACGGGGTTGGGGATTACTACTCGATCCATTCGTAGTCGATGCTGATACGCTCTCCGGCAACCGGGCGGAAGAGCTCATCCGCGAAGGCGACGTGATCCGGATGGTCACGATAGCTGTCGATCACCGCCGGATGGCAGAACTGCACCAGCCAGGTGTAGCGATAGGCGGCATCGGTCATCACCGCGCTGCCGGTCGCCACCTCCCGCACCCCGGGTATCTTTGCCAGCACATCCCGCCCCCTGGCCATCATCTCCGTCACGCCCTCATGATCCAGGCCGTTGACGTTGTAGATGATCAGGTGCTCCACCGGCAGCCAGGGCGTGCAATGGGATAACAGATCATCGGCGCGTCCCGCGGAGCCCCAGAGGCGTATACAGCGCTCGGCCTCCCGGCTGATTGCTTCCCGTACACCCCGGGTCAGTTGGGTATAGCCGTTACTTTCCGTTACCGTGGTATTTTGTCGAATAGCGCTACCCGCCGCATCGGCCAGTGCGGTGTAGTAGTTTATCTTGACCACGCCATTGTCGATCAGCTGCCGATACTGGGCGTCGGAAAGGCCGGTTCCGCCATGGATCACCAAGGGCAGGCGTATTGTCTGGTTGATATCCCTCAAACGTTCGAAGTCGAGCTTCGGTTCACCCCGCATGCGGCCATGCACCGTACCGATGGATACCGCGAGGAAATCGATCCCCGTGGTTTCGACGAATTGCCTGGCATCCTCCGTCGTCGTATAGCGGACCTCGCCCGGATGACGTTCGGCGTCCTCCCCCTCGACACCCGGTACGTAACCCAGTTCACCTTCCACCGGAACGCCGCAGGCGTGAGCCATTTCGACCACTTTACGGGTTATCCGCATGTTATCGTCCAGTGGCTTATGCGAGGCGTCCACCATAATTCCATTGCAGCCGCAGTTGACGGCATTTATCGCCGACTGCAGGCTCTCTCCGTGGTCCAGATGAATCGCGACCGGTACCGGGGCATTGCGCGCCGCCATCTCCACCGCGGGCATCAGCTGCTCGAAATCGAAATATTCAAAGTGGGATTCGGCGAGGCTGAGGATGACCGGTGCCTTGCAGGCCACGGCTGCATCCAGAATGCCGTCCAGGAAGTCAAGGTTGATCAGGTCGAAGGCACCAACCGCATAGCCTCTGTCATAGGCATGCTGCAACATATCTTTCATGTTCACCAAAGGCATGAAGTTCTCTCTCCCCAAACGTTGTAGTCCTTTAACGGGATAGTTGTTTTCATTATCCTCGCTCAGAGCTTGGCGTCTGACCTGTCAACTTTACAATCATCAATCTGTCAGATCCACCTGCAGGGAACAGGGATTGAACCCTCCTATGCCTCGCCCAAAACCCTGCGGCGAAGAAGACGCAGATCCACCGGCAGCAGGATTAGGATCATCAGGCTGTACAGCGCTACCGCAGCCGGCAGGTGAAAACTGAGCTGGTCAGACAACAGCAGCAGCCGAATGCCCTCGGCCATGTGGTGCAACGGGTTTATAAACAGCCAGGCTTTGGCGAGCAGGTTATCGCCACCCATTGGGAAATAGGTATTGCTGGCGAAGCCCAACGGCATGATGACCAGGTAAAACGGGATGTTCATATGATCGATGGTGGGGACAATCGCCGTGAACAGCAGGCCCAGCGCGGCAAAGGCTACGCCTGCCAGAAAAAGCAGCGGAAGGGTAAGGATCACTCCCTGCCAGTAGAGTTCGATCCAGTCGGAAATGGCGAAGCCGGCGATGACCAAGAACACAATGACGCTATAGGCGAGACCAAGCGCGGCCGCCCATAACGCCTCGCCCCAGACCACATGCTCAAGTCTCACCTGTGTGGTCAACTGGCCCTCCCAGGTCTTTTGGTAGTGCATGCGGATGTAGGCCGCGAAGAGGGCCTGGAAGAATGCGGTCATGAAAACGGTGTAGGCAAGGATGCCGGGAGCAAGATAGGAGAGGTAGGAGACGTTCTGCCCTTTCCAGTCGAAGTCGGGGATGCTGCTGCCGAGACCGACGCCGAACACGAGCAGCAGTATGACAGGTTCCAGGATCGGCGGCAGTGCAGCCGTGTGCCAGTTACGCACATAGACCGTCAAGTGGCGCTTCAATACCGACCAGCTCTGCCAGGCGGCGACGGCCAAATAGAGTTTCATCAGCGTTTATCCGTCAGTTGCAGAAACAGATCGTCCAGGTTCGGTGGCCTGACTTCAAAACGCAGTTTTCCGAAGCTTGCGGAAAAGCGTGCCAGGCCCGATCCATCGAGCGCGATCTGCCAGCTGTTTAAGATCTTGGTGGGGCTCTCCAGGCCCTCATCTCGGAGCCATTGCCGTATCGCGTCGGCTTGAGGAATGTTGGCATCCAGGACAACCACGTGTTCTCCCACCAGGTCACCCAAAACTGTCCGCGGTCTGCCTGACGTGATCACCTTGCCATCCTTCAGTACCAGCAGTTTGTCCGAGAGTCTTTCCGCCTCATCCATATAATGCGTGGTCAATACAATACCCAAACCCTCCTGTCTCAGATCGTCGACCAATTCCCAAACCGACATCCTCGCCTGGGGATCGAGTCCCGTGGTCGGCTCGTCGAGGAACAACACCTTGGGCTGGTGCACCAGTGCCCGGGCGAGCATCAACCGTCTTTTGTAACCGCCCGAGAGGGTCTCCGGTTTTGCATCTGCGTGGCGGGCGAGATCGAAACGCTCCAGCAACTGCTCCACCCTCTGCTCAATTTCGGAAGGACGGGGACGAAAGTAGTTGCCGAAGCCCAATAGATTGTCCCGGACACTGAAGTCGCTATCGAAGGTATCGTCCTGGGTGCACACGCCGATCAGGCGGTTGGCGCCATCCGGATCATCCAGGCGGTTGATGCCGCCTATATGGATCTCACCGGCATCGGGTTGCAGAAAGCCGTAACACATTCGCAGGATAGTGGTCTTACCGGCACCATTGGCTCCAAGCATCCCCAGTATCTCCCCGGAGTGGCAGTGGAGATCGACTTGGTCCACGACCCGTCTCACGGCGAAATGCTTCACCAGTCCGCGGGCTTCCAGGCGTATTGAATCTACAACCTTCTTTTCAGCATGCATAGGCTATCTTGAGATTTGCAGCAGAGCGGGTTGAATCTGAATTGTGGGATCTATTGGTCGTCTTTGAGCCATTTCCTTTTAAAATTCTGGCGTTGTTCTTGGGTCATGTTTCGCCACTCTTTGACTATATTTTTCCTCAAATGTGCCCTCTCTTTCGCTGACATGCCTTGCCATTTTTCACGCAGTTCTCGCCGTTTCTCAACCGGCAGTTGCTTAAACCACTGGCGGCGCTTGCGCAGTCGTTGCTGCTGTTTGGGCGTGAGCTGTTTAAACCAGGCGTGACGTTTGCGTATCTTCGCCTGCTCTTCCGGCGATAGGGATTGCCAGCGCTGGAAGCGCTGCTTCGCCTTGCGCTTCTGTTCCGGGCTCATCTCCGTCCAGCGCTTTGTGCCCCGCCGCAGTTTCTGTTGGCG
Source organism: Candidatus Thiodiazotropha sp. (assembly GCA_040793985.1). GTDB lineage: Bacteria > Pseudomonadota > Gammaproteobacteria > Chromatiales > Chromatiaceae > Thiodiazotropha. The sequence goes on from JBFNJI010000003.1 coordinate 709,222, forward strand.
TTCAGCGGGCAGTCTCTCCCATCCCTCCTGGAACGGTTGCAATATCTTCTGCTCATCATGGGTGAGCTGATCCCATGGAACGGGATCGGCGGCATGGATGGCGAAGGGCAAGGCCAGCCAAAACAGTAATAAGATCGTCAGGCGCTGTACGCTACTCATCGTCTTGGTCTTCCCTCTGATCTATAAATTCCAATCCCATCTCATGATACTCAATCGGGTCCTGCCATTCGCCGTTCTCATCCTCCCATTCGGCGAGAAACTCCAAAAAGGCGCTGGATGGCAAGGCGTCACCGCTTTGCTCAGCCATAGCAGGCATACAGAGATAGAGCTGCATCAGACAGATGCCGCCGAGTCGGGAAATTGTGCGCTGGTAGGCCAGATACCGGGTGCAGTTCGTGGGCCAGTCAACTCTCGCCATGCATCAGCTCCAGCCAATTATAGAACTCCAACTCCTCGATCAGCTCCAGCTCCTCGCCCGAGGCGAGCAGTTCCCAATCCTCGTTGAATTGCGGTGAGACGAGGGTATTGCCTTGATGCCACAAGGCAACAGCGATCAGCGCCGCCGCCGCGGCGGCAAAAGTGGAAACCGGTAACCACCCAAACGCTCTCCTGGGCCTGCTCTCGAGGGCCTGCTTGCGAGCCGCCTGCAGGCGTGCGGCAGTCAGCGGGTCCATGTGGTTGATATGCTCATCCAGGTACTGTTTTGCTTTGCTCGTGAATGCTTGCTCATCCGGTTTCATGGTCTGAAATCCTCCAGTCGCTCCCTGAGGCGATGCACCGCTCGGGAGTAATGGGTCTTCACGCTGCCTTCACTGCACCCCATGGCATAGGCGGTCTCGCTGACACTCAAGCCCTCCCAGATCCTTAGCAGGAATGCCTGCTGTTGACGTAGCGGCAGATCTCTCAATGTGGAGAGCAGATCATCCATGGCGACTTGCGATGCCAGCTGATCAACACTATCCGGCAGATGGTGATCCACCGCCTCCTGGATGGGATCCCTCTCCCGTCCCTGATCTTTGCCGGAGAGTCCCAGCCAGACACGAAACCTGTTGCGTACCCGGGTGCGTCGATACCAGTCGCGGATGCGGCTCTGCAGGATGCGATAGAACAGCGGCGGCCACTCCTCGTGATCCCGGTCGCAGTAGCGCTCTACCAATAGCAGCATGGCATCCTGGACCAGGTCCAATGCATCATCGCGATTGCCAGTGGCGAGTTCAGCCATGATGAATGCACGCCGCTCAACCTGGATAAGAAACGCTTCAACGGCTTGACTCGGTTCCAGGATACGCTCCTTGTGGTGGTCTTCTGCACCCAGTTTACAATAATCCAGACCATTGCCCATGACGGTTGCGTGATGCTGCAACCGTCATCGCAAGATCATCGCTTCAGGCGTCTCTCTATCCGATCCCCCTTGCGATCCAGGCGTCGATCGATGCGGTTCCCCCTGCGGTCGAGACGATGGTTGATGCGATCCCCCTTGCGATCGAGTCTATTGCTGATACGGTCACCCTTGCGGTCGAGTCTGAACTCTGCACGATCCCCCTTGCGATCGAGCCGATTTGCCAAGCCATCCCTGCCGTTGGCGTAAGCACGGTCCGAGGCGCTGTCGAGACGGTCGTTGATACGTTCACCCCTGTTGTCCAGGCGCCTGTCGATACGATCTCCTCTACGGTCCAGGCGGTCGTCTATGCGGTCCCCCCTCTGGTCGAGTCGCGCATCGATGCGGTCGCCCTTCCGGTCCAGGTAGTCGTTGATGCGCTCACCGACTGCGCCCGGATCGGCCTGGGTAGTCGCACTGCAGATAAGTAGAAGTCCGCTGAGCACTGAAGCAGGTATTGGATAGGATTTCATGGAGTTGCTCCTGTGTTGTTTGTGTTTGAAAAAAGGCTTTCAATCACTACAACGCACCAGCTGCCTATCCGTTGACACGGATTCCACTATCGATCCCGCAATCTTGCCTCAGCGGAGGACGGCGGCCTTGATCCTATCGGCCATTGGATTGGTTACCGGGCCTACTATAATCACTCAGGTGATCTGTTTAGTTTGATGAAGCGGCTCTACCCGATTAATAGACCAGGAAGAGAGGCGATGACAGCCAATCAGTTGACGAGTGCGATTCGAAAGCGTTTTGCCAGCTTGCCGAATTGGCTGCGACAGTTGACGGCGGTCAGCTTTCTCTTTTTTCTCGCCAAAGGCTTGCTCTGGCTGGGGTTGGCGGCTTGGTTGATCCTTTGATTACCCGGCAGCCGATTGACTGCCGTCAGCCAGATCCATATCCATATCCGTTCATTCTGGCTATAGATCACTGACACAGGCTGGGTGGCGTGGCACATGCAGCGGCTTGGACGCGGTGGCGGAAGAAGCCGGGGAGGGGATTCAGTTGGTCTCAGCAGTTGAACAGGCGATCGATTGCGTCCAGCCCCTCCTGCACAATCTCGTCAAGCTCTTCCGGATCATCGTCGTGCTCATAGGCGAGCATGGAGTAGGCGGCCAAGGATTTGAGCCCCATGGCAATCTTCTCAACATCAGCAAGATTAAGCTCAACCCCTTCCCTCAGATTGCATTCATCGCTCATTGAGATACTACCTCGATATAAACACATACATGGTATATGAATATTCCAGCAGATACTTATCTATGTCAAACAATAAAATCAATTGTTGACGATGGCCAAGCCGTCGCACCGACGGGGGATTGGTGACATGGACGGGTTGGAATGCCCTCAGAGGGTCTGTTCCGTTACGTCGACATAGAGCTTAAGCTGTTGACCTGGTTGTAGATATTTGCCACCAAGGGTGTTCCAGTGCTTGAGGTCGGTAACCGATACCTTGAAGCGGTGGGCGATACCGGAGAGGGAGTCGCCACGCCTGACCCTGTAGTGCAGCCGGCTCTGTGTCCCGGTCGGTTGCAGGTTGAGCTGCGACACGTCGGAACCTGGGGCCTTCTTCACCCAGATCACCAGCCGTTGTCCCGGTTTGAGCGGGTCTCCCGGTGCCATACCGTTCCAGGCGGCTAACTTGCGATGGCTGATGGAGTAGGTCTTGGCTATCTTCCACAGGCTGTCCCCGGGTTTCACCCGGTAGTGCTGTTTGTTACCGCTGCGGGCACGGTTTTGAATTGTCGCTTTGCGTTGGTCGGCACTATAGGCATATTGGTCCAGGCTTTTGCTGGAGACCGGGATCAGCAGGTGTTTTCCCGCGCGGATCTTGCTGCCCTTGAGCTTGTTCACCCGTTTGAGAACCTTGGTGGTGGTGCCGTGTTTCCTGGCAATGACACTGAGGGAATCACCTGATTTGATCTTGTAACGTTTCCAGGTCAGGCGTTTTTCAGCCGGCAAGTCATCGAGTTTTTCCAGAAACGTCTCGACTCTGTCCAGAGGCAGGCTGAGCTTATGCGGACCGTCCGGGTCGGTGGCCCATCGATTCAGCCCGGGATTGAGCATGTAGAGCTCCTGAATGGGCAGTCCCGCCATCTCCGCCGCCAGGGCGAGGTCGAGCTGAGACTCTATGTCTACGGTGGTGAAATAGGGTTCGTCGGGTATGGCAATCAGGCTGACCCCGTGCTGCTCTGGATTTCTGAATATCTCCGCCAGGGCCAGCAGGCGGGGTACATAGGCACTTGTTTCGTCAGGCAGTTTCAGCGACCAGTAGTCGGTGGGTTTGCCGCGTTTCTTGTTGCGGCGAATCGAACTGCGCACCGTTCCGGCCCCCGAGTTGTAGGCGGCGAGGGCCAGTTCCCAGTCATTGTCAAACTGGCGGCTCAGCGACTGCAGGTAGTCGAGCGCGGCCTGGGTCGAGGCCACTACATCCCGACGTCCGTCATACCACCAATTCTGCTTGAGTCCGAACTGACGGCCGGTGGAGGGTATGAACTGCCACATCCCGGCGGCGCGTCCCGGTGAATAGGCAAATGGCCGGTAGGCGCTCTCCACCGCTGGAAGCAGGGCGATTTCTCTGGGGATATCCCGCTTCTCAATCTCCTGGAGGATGAAATGGAGATAGGGTCGGGAACGCTCCTGGATGCGCTGGATATAGTCGGGATGACTGCTGAACCAGTTCAATTCACGTTCGATTCGGGGGGTTTGCGGGATCTTCAGTTGATAGCCGTCCAGCATCCTGGTCCATAGATCGGCGGGTTTCTCCGGGGTGGGAGGTTCAGAGAGCGCAGTCTCCAGTTCTGCCGCCACCTCCGGCATCCGCTCCAGGGAAATGGCCTTTTCCTTCTCACTGGGCTGGATCTGCAGTGCCTTCGTTGTTGTCGGGGTGAGAGGTACCTGCTGCAGGGTGCCGGCCCTATCCCCGTTGGGAAGGCTTTGGCAGGCAGCGAGGAGGCAGGCGGCGAGCAGGTTCATAACGAGCAAGGGAGAACTGAGGTACTGCATCGAACTCTTGGAGTGTGTTGTTGGCATAGACTATATCGGAGGAAAATAGTATCAGAGCCGCGTATCATTTCCATGGCCGGTACTCCTTTTAACCTGGTAACCCGCGATTGTCTGTGATTCGGGGATACCGCTTGATAACCTGTAACCTCTTCGAGGCACACTGGACTGCACAGGGTACCTGACAGTTGTGTCGGTAGCAAAGTCGATAGCTTGAAATATGAGAGAAAAGAAGCAGTTGAATTTGGGATCCTGTCGACAGAAACAGCTGCAAACCTGGTTTGAGAGCGATCTGGGCGGGTTGCTGGCAGAGCAGGAGACGGCCTGTCTGAAATCCCGCATCGCCACGCTGTTCGGCTATCACGTGGTTCAGCTCGGGCGTCCCTGCAGAGGTCAGGAACTACTCGAGGTGAGCCCGGCACGCAACCGTGTGGTGATGGGTGATGGCAGTGAAAGCCCGGGGATCGATCTGCATGCCGACTGCAACAGCCTGCCATTCGCCAGTGACAGTGTGGACGGGATGGTGCTGCCCCATACCCTCGATTATGCCCTGGATCCCCATCAGGTGCTGCGGGAGGTCGAACGGGTGTTGATTCCCGAGGGTAAGGTCGTGCTCTGTGGCTTCAATCCATGGAGCCAATGGGGATTGTGGCGTCTGCTGCGCCTGCGCTCCTCGATGATCCCCTGGTGCGGACACTTCTTCAGCGGCAAGCGGATCCAGGATTGGTTCTCCCTGCTCGGTTTTGAGCTGGAGGAGATGGTCCATCTGCACTACAGACCGCCGGTCTCCAGCCTCCCCATCATGCAACGACTCGCCTTTATGGAGGGATTGGGAGAACGTATCTATCCAATGTTCGGCGGTGTCTATGTGATACTCGCGGTGAAGCGGGAAGTCACTTTGACGCCGCTGAAAACCAAGTGGCGGATAAAGAAACGGGTTTTGCCGACCGCAGCGGAACCGACAACGAGAAACGGGTTAAAATGACACAGCTTGTGGAAATATTCAGTGATGGCGCCTGCCGCGGAAATCCCGGTCCCGGGGGCTGGGGCGTTGTGCTGCGATACGGGCGGCATGAGAAACAGCTCTACGGCGGCGAGGCCGATACGACGAACAACCGCATGGAGCTGATGGGGGTGATAAGGGGTCTGCAGAGCCTGACGCGAAAGAGCCAGGTAAGGGTCACCACCGACTCCCAATACGTCAAGAACGGCATCACCCAATGGATCCACAATTGGAAACGCAATGGCTGGAAGACGGCGGCGAAAAAATCGGTCAAGAATGCCGATCTTTGGCAACTCCTCGACCTTGAGGTCAACAAGCACCGGGTAGAGTGGGCCTGGGTGAAGGGTCACTCCGGCCATGCGGAGAACGAACTGGCTGACGAACTGGCAAACCGCGGCATCGATGAATTAGGGCCTATTTGAAAATGCGACAGATCGTACTTGATACCGAGACCACGGGTTTGGAACCCGAGCAGGGTCACAGAATCATTGAAATCGGCTGCGTTGAGATGGTTGATCGCAGGCTCACAGGTAACAACTTCCACCAATATCTGCAACCCGAACGGGAGATCGATGCAGCTGCAATCGAAGTCCACGGTATCACCAACGAATTTCTCGAGGACAAGCCCGGGTTCATGGATGTGGCCCAGGATTTCATCGACTATGTGAGCGGTTCGGAACTGATCATACACAACGCGCCTTTCGATGTTGGTTTTCTCGACCACGAACTGCGTCTCATGGATAACCCGGCGCGCATCAACACCCTGTGCGCAGTCACCGATACCCTGAGGATGGCGAAAAAGATGCATCCGGGGCAGCGCAACAGTCTCGATGCCCTGTGCAAACGCTACGATATCGATAACTCCCATCGTGAGCTTCACGGGGCCCTGCTGGATGCCGAGATCCTGGCCGATGTCTATCTGATGATGACCGGAGGCCAGGCCTCCCTGGTGCTGGACGGTATGCCAAGCGATGAATATGGCGAGGTTTCGGTCAGTGGTATCCGGCGACTACCGGCCAACAGACCCAGATTGAAGGTGGTGCAGGCAAGCCGGAAGGAGCTCGAGATCCATGAGCTTCAGTTGAAGGCCATGGGCGAGGCCTGTGTCTGGCTCAAGGAGGATTGATTGGACTCCCTTCAGATCCTTGACTGGCTCGGTTTCGCCCTGTCCGCACCCTGCACGATGTCATAGAGCCTTGGAATGTCCAGCAACTGAACATGTTTCCTCTCTACATGCAGTAGCTTTTCATCCTGGAAGCGGGTGAACAGTCTGCTTACCGTCTCCACCGCCAGTCCGAGATAGTTACCGATTTCGTGGCGCGACATGCTGAGAAAGAAATCGCTGGCGGAAAAACCACGCTGCTTGAAACGCTCTGAAAAGCTGAGCAGGAAGGTTGCGAGCCTCTCCTCGGCACTCTTTTTACCCAGCAGGGTCAGCATCTCCGTATCCTGTCCGATCTCGCGGCTGAGCAGGCGATACATCTGGTGTTGCAGGCTCGGCATGATCGAACTGAGTGACTCCAGCTGGGAGAAAGGGATCTCGCAGACCGCGGTTGTCTCGAGGGCAATGGCGGAGCAGGTATGGTTGTCGTCCTGAATGGCGTCCAAGCCGATGAGTTCACCGGGGAGATGAAAACCCAGGACCTGCTCACCGCCATCCTCGTTGGGTGAATAGGTCTTGACGGAGCCGCTGGTGATGACCCGAAGGCTGTGGAACTTGTCGCCACCGCGATAGAGGTGGTCACCGCGATGGTAGGGACGGCCGCGTTTGATGATGGAATCGAGGCGCTCAACATCCTCGGGGGTCAAGCCCATGGGTAAGCAAAGGGTTGAAAGGCTGCAGTTTTTGCAGGCGACCTTGATATTTTCAAATGAGACAACTTTTCTGCTAGTCAAGGATGCGCTCCAGCACGGGGTACATTGTCGTCAAGGGAATCACTCTGCCTATTTTTCCAGAAGTTCTTGATACGGATCAAGTTATTTTATGCTTTTTATTACCATAGATCATTTTTGCATAAAAAAAGCCGGCCCGCAGGCCGACTTTTCATAAGCTACCAAGAGGTTGCTTATTTGGCGGGAGCAGCAGGAGCAGCAGGCGCTGCGGGTGCTACAGGAGCACCTGGGTAGCCATAGCCGTAGGGAGCGCCATAGGGAGCTCCGTAACCGTACGGGCCATAGCCGCCGTATGGGCCGTAGCCATAGTAGTCGCGATAGTAGTTGTTACCGCGGCCATAGCCGGAACCACGTGCGCTGCCACTCATGCCAAAGCTGAAGTCGCCGGAACCATCGCCCCAGCCGTCGCCCCAGCCATCGTTATTCCAGCCGCGGTTACCCCAGCCAGGTCCACCCCACCATGCAGCAGCACTTGTGGAGAAGGCTACGAGAGCAGCGACGCTCAGGACTTTAGCAAATTTAGTCATGCTTTCTTCCTCTTTAATAAAGATTGATTTTTATAACTGCAGATTTCTTTGAAAAACAAGTAGTTGGTCGTTATATGTCCATGCTGCGCAAGAGAGTCTGTCTATATTCTCCCTCTTCATAGCAACGCCCATCTTCACTAGAGTTTAGTCTTGATGGATAACAGCCAACTGGCCTCTGTTGTTGTTATTTTGCGGAAATCGCCAACCGATTATAGACCTTAAGTGATGATAATAAAACGCTGATATCGATGACTTGAGATCGATACGTCCCGCCAGTGCAACCCTATTTATTCGATTGAGAGAGAAGGTACGATCTGTTACTGTTTACTCCCGTCCGTTTTCCCTTATCCAGCGCGCTTATTTAGAAGTTTCATGACTAGATTTATTTTTATCACGGGCGGTGTTGTGTCCTCGCTTGGCAAAGGAATCGCCTCCGCATCCCTTGCTGCACTACTGGAAGCCCGCGGGCTCGAAGTCACCATGATCAAGCTCGATCCCTACATCAACGTGGATCCGGGCACCATGAGTCCCTTCCAGCACGGTGAGGTCTTCGTTACCGATGATGGGGCAGAGACCGATCTCGACCTGGGCCACTATGAGCGTTTCCTGCGCAGCACCATGGGTCGCAACAACAATTTCACCACCGGCCAGATCTACGACAGCGTGATCCGCAAGGAGCGCAAAGGCGAGTATCTGGGGGGAACGGTACAGGTGATTCCGCATATCACCAATCAGATCAAAGAGAGCGTGTTACTGGGTGCCGGAGACAAGGATATCTGCCTGGTTGAGATTGGCGGCACGGTGGGTGACATCGAATCCCTGCCCTTTCTCGAGGCGATCCGTCAGATGGGAGTTGAGCTTGGTCCGCAGCGGGTGATGTTCATGCATCTTACCCTGGTGCCCTATATCAAGGCCTCCGGCGAGATAAAGACCAAACCGACACAACACTCGGTGAAAGAGCTACGCTCCATCGGTATCCAACCCGATATTCTGGTGTGTCGCTCCGAGCAGCCCCTGCCAGAAAACGAACGCAAAAAGATTGCCCTCTTCACCAACGTACCGGAACAGGCGGTCATCTCCGCGGTTGATGCCGATTCCATCTATCGCATTCCGGTGCTTTTGCATGCCCAGGAGATGGACGAACTGGTCAATCAGCGCTTCAATCTGGATCTGCCGCCAGCGGACCTGTCCGAATGGGAGGCATTCCTCAATGGCCTGGACACTCTGGAAGTAGAGGTCAAGGTCGCCATGGTAGGAAAATATGTACATCTGACCGAGGCCTATAAGTCGCTCTCCGAGGCGTTGGTGCACGCGGGAGTGCATACCGGCAACCGGGTGGTGATCCACTACGTGGATTCGGAGCAGCTTGAACGCAGCGGCCTCGATAGCCTCGAGGGGATGGATGCCATCCTGGTACCGGGTGGCTTTGGCAACCGCGGGGTCGAAGGCAAGATCGCAGCAGTGCGCTATGCCCGCGAAACGGGAATCCCCTATCTGGGAATCTGTCTCGGGATGCAGGTAGCGGTGATCGAGTTTGCCCGCAATGTCGCGCAGCTTGAGGGTGCCCACAGCACCGAGTTCAAACGCGACACGCCGCACCCGGTCATCGGTCTGATCACCGAGTGGCTCAACGCGGACGGTCAGGTCGAGAAGCGCAACGAGGATTCAGATCTCGGCGGCACCATGCGCCTGGGTGGGCAGCAGTGTCAGTTGGAACCCGGCAGCAAAACCTTTCAACTCTACGGCGAGGATGTGATCACCGAGCGTCACCGCCATCGCTACGAGTTCAACAACAGCTATCTCGACAACATCGTCACCGCGGGGATGAAGGTCTCGGGGCGTTCGGTCGACGGCCGCCTGGTGGAGATTGTCGAGATCCCCGATCATCCCTGGTTCGTGGCCTGTCAATTCCATCCGGAATTCACCTCCACCCCACGCTATGGCCATCCGCTCTTTTCCGGTTTCATCGAAGCGGCAAGAAAGCACCGGGACAGCAACGCATGAGGGTTTGCGGCATCGAGGTCGGGTTGGACCGGCCGCTGTTCCTGATTGCGGGCCCCTGTGTCATCGAGAGCGAGCAGTTGGCCCTGGATACCGCCGGGGAGCTGAAGACGCTGACCCAGGAGCTCGGTGTTCCGTTTATCTATAAATCCTCCTTCGACAAGGCGAATCGCTCATCCGCTGCGAGTTTTCGGGGTCCGGGCCTGGAGCAGGGGTTGCAGATTCTGCAACAGGTCAAGACGGCCATTGGCGTACCGGTACTCACCGATGTGCATGAGGATACCCCGTTGCAGGAGGTGGCCTCGGTGGTTGATGTGCTGCAAACCCCGGCGTTCCTCTGCCGCCAGACCAACTTTATCCAGAGTGTCTGCCGTCAGGGCCTGCCGGTGAATATCAAGAAGGGGCAGTTCCTCGCACCCTGGGATATGACCCATGTGGTGGATAAGGCGTTGGCCACGGGAAATGAGCGGATCATGGTGTGTGAGCGGGGTGCCTCGTTCGGCTACAATAACCTCGTTTCCGATATGCGCTCCCTGGCGGTGATGCGTGAAACCGGATGTCCCGTTGTCTTCGATGCAACCCATTCGGTGCAGTTGCCGGGTGGCCAGGGGGCCAGTTCGGGAGGACAACGCGAATTCGTGCCGGTGCTGTCGCGGGCGGCGGTAGCGGTTGGAGTATCGGGTCTCTTCATGGAGACCCATCCGCAGCCCGAACGGGCAAAGAGTGATGGGCCCAATGCCTGGCCGCTGCCCAGAATGAGGGAGTTGCTCGAGACCCTGTTGGAGATCGATCAACTTGTGAAAGGAAGACGCTTGGCCGAGATGTCACCCTGAAGCTGTTACCTACATCTAGCTGTAACACCATCTCGGTTAACTGATAACACCACGCTTGATATAAAAGCATATTTAATAGATTACGGAGACAACATGTCTGAAATTGTTGATGTTCGTGGACGAGAGATCCTCGATTCACGGGGCAATCCCACGATCGAGGCGGACATTATCACCGCGGACGGCGCCATCGGCCGCGCGATGGTGCCCTCGGGCGCCTCAACGGGATCCAGGGAAGCCCTGGAACTGCGCGACGGAGACAGGCGCCGCTATCTGGGGAAAGGGGTCTTGCAGGCGGTGTCCCATATCAACGGTCCCATCAAGGATGCATTGATGGGGAGGGAGGTGACCGATCAGAGCGGGATCGACCAGTGTATGCTCGATCTGGACGGCACCGAGAACAAGGCCAAGCTGGGCGCGAATGCGCTGCTTGGGGTCTCCCTGGCAGTGGCACACGGGGCCGCCCAGGAACGGGCACTGCCCCTCTATCGATCTCTGGCGTCGGGACCGTACCGGCTCCCCGTACCGATGATGAATATCATCAATGGTGGCGCCCATGCCGACAACAGTGTCGATCTGCAGGAGTTCATGATCCTGCCGGTGGGGGCTGGATCCATCCGTGAAGCGGTGCGCTACGGCGCCGAGGTCTTCCATGCCCTGCAGAGCGTGCTGAAGAGCCGGGGGATGGCCACCGCCGTGGGTGACGAGGGGGGCTTCGCACCCAATCTGCCCTCCAACGAGGCGGCGATCGAGGTCATCCTGGAGGCGATCGGCAATGCCGGATTCAGTGCCGGCAAGGATATTTACCTGGGTCTCGACGTGGCCAGCTCCGAGTTCTTCGAGGATGGGGTCTACAACCTGGCGTCCGAGGGACGCAAATTCTCCGCCGGTGAGTTTGCCGACTATCTTGCCGCCTGGGTGGACCAATACCCGATCATCACCATAGAGGACGGCATGGATGAGAGCGACTGGGAAGGCTGGAAGCTGCTGACCGAGAAGCTGGGCCAGCGGGTACAGCTGGTGGGTGACGACCTGTTTGTCACCAATACCAAGATCCTCAAGCGCGGGATCGATGAGAAGATCGCCAACTCAATTCTCATCAAGGTCAATCAGATCGGAACCCTGTCCGAGACCCTGGCGGCAATCGAGATGGCGGCTGACGCAGGCTATAGCGCGGTGGTCTCCCATCGTTCCGGCGAAACGGAAGATACCACCATCGCCGACCTGGTAGTGGCAACGGGTACCGGTCAGATCAAGACAGGTTCGCTGTCCCGTTCCGATCGTGTCGCCAAGTACAACCAGCTGATGCGCATCGAGGACCAGCTGGGAGCCGATGCGGTCTATGCGGGGAAAGACGCATTTCCCGTGGCTATCGACTGATCTCCAGGCCGTGCGCATCGTGATCGCCATCCTGGTCGGACTGCTGCTCTTCCTGCAGTACCGGCTCTGGGTGGGTGAGGGGAGTCTTGCCGAGGTCAGCAATCTCAAGCAGGAGATAGGCGATCTGCAGCAGGAGCTGGTCGGTTTGCGCGAGCGCAATCGCGCCCTGCAGGCGGAGGTGGAAGACCTGCGCAGCGGTCAGACCGCCATCGAAGAGCGTGCCCGCAGCGAACTCGGCATGATCAAGGAGGGGGAGACCTTCTACCAGGTGATCGCCCCAAGCGACGAGAAAGGGGATGATTAGCAATGCGCGATGCTGGGGTGTGGTGCCCGCAGCGGGTGTGGGGCAGCGCATGGGTGCCTCGATGCCCAAGCAGTACCTCGGTCTCGCGGGAAGGCGGGTGATCGACCACACCCTGGAGAGGCTCCTCGGGCACCCCAGGATCGAAGGGATCTACCTGGCACTCTCTCCACGGGATGAGTTATGGCAGACATGCGATTTTGCCGAAGATCCGAGAATCGTCAGGGTCGAGGGGGGAGAGGAACGCTGCCACTCGGTGCTCAATGCATTGGGGATGCTGAAGCAACAGGCCGCCGAAGCGGATTGGGTGCTGGTACACGATGCGGCGCGCCCCTGTCTCTCCCGTAACGATCTTGATCGATTAATCGATACCCTGGTCGAACATCCGGTCGGCGGGCTTCTCGGCGTGCCGGTCCACGACACCCTGAAAGCGGTCGGAGGCGACGGCGGGGTGGAACGCACGGTCTCCCGGGAAGGTCTCTGGCATGCCCTGACCCCGCAGATGTTTCGCCTTGGTCCTCTAAATCAGGCCCTTGAGAATGCTATCGCCAAGGGTGCGTTGGTCACCGATGACGCCAGTGCAATGGAACTGGCGGGTCATCGTCCACTGATGGTGGAGGGTGATGCAAGCAATATCAAGATCACCCGTCCGGAGGATCTGCAGTTGGCGGCGGATTATCTTTCCCGTTGCGTATGATTGGAAAAATCTTTAACCGCAAATTAATGCTAATAACTGTTTCAATTCAAGATCTAATATTTACAAAGTTGACATGGATGTAAGCCGCAAAGAAAGAACTGTTTGAGACAGATCCCGTCATTCCGGCGCATGCCGGAATGACAGAAAGAGATACGATCAGTCGAACTGCCTATATTGGAAACCTTGCCACGCCGATATTTATGTCTTGGTGCGGCAAGCCGCACCCTGCCGTCTGATCATGTGCCTGGCCTCTATTATTGTCTGGTTACAACGCTCCAGCGTTCGAATGAGATAAAGATTTTTAGATGGGCGGTCGGATGGATTACGAAATGTTCCATGAGCTATTAACCAGTGTTAAAGAGATGGATAAGATCGCCAAGGGCAAGAAGGCGCTATCCCACCGGTCCGGCAAAGGCGCCATTGAAAATTCTGGGCATGTATCCATTCCCACGCTGCAGCGTGGGAACGAGAAAAAATTTGCGTTTAATTGCGGTGATTCGGGTTCACTAGCGGCCTTAATCCCGCTTTCAATCAGATTGACAACAACTCCCGCAGCTCCCGTATCTGATCCTTCGCATTGTCGATGATGCCGATGGAGTGCCTCGGGGTCAGCTTGCCGAGTGCCAGTTTGTGAAATGCGGGCACCAGGTCGAGCCGGGGCAGGGTATGCATCTTCGGTGTGCCCACATAGGCGTGCAGCTGGGCCACCACCACCAGGTCCACATAATCGGCTTCATGGCTGATATCCTCCATCCAATCCTCGGCATGTAACGCCGCCTGGACGAAGTAGTCGGGAAAATCCCACTTGCGCAGCACCATGGCCCCCACTTCGTCCTTCAGATTGGTGATGATGCGGTCGAGCAACTGCGGATTTTCCGCCAATTCGGGCTTGCTCTCGGCGGCACCGAGGATGGCGAGTGCGCCGATATCGTGCAACAGGCCGCACAGCAGGGCCTGATCGTTTTTAAGCCCGGGGGTGACCTGTGCAAGTTCATGGCAGATGGGCGCCACATAGCTAACGTGCTTCCAGAGATCGATCATGCGCTTTTTCAAGACCTTCGACCGGCTGTTGAAGAGCTTGCCCAGGGCAAAGCTGATCACCAGGTTGTGAGTCACCGAGCGACCGAGGCGGGTGACGGCGTCGGGGAGGGTCTCGATCTGCTGTTTTCCCCGGTAGGCAGCGCTGTTGACCACACTGATAATACGCGCGGCCACCGTGGGATCGGCCTGTAGCACCCGTGCGATCTCTTCACTGTCTGTATTGGGGTCGTTGATCACCTTTGCGATGCGCAGGGTGATATCCGGCATACCGGGAAGCTCCAGGGAGTCGTTCCTGATCGCCTCGTAGAACTCCCAGTAGAGACTGTCCTCCGGTCCCTCCGAGTCATTCAGCTCAATGGTCTGGTTGCTGCGGGTATTGGCTACAGGTGGGAGACTCTTGATGGCGTTGTAGAGTTCCCTGGGCATGGTCAGCAGATCGACCGCGGTAAGGCTGTTGATGTCTGCATCGTTGGGAGAGTTTTCTGCCAATAGCGGGCTGAGCTGCTGATTTGACTGGATACTCCTGCGTGCTCCATCCGCCGACACTGCCTCAACCTCACCCTGGAGCAGAAAGTGGACCCGATCCGTATCCTCCCCGTCGGCCACGATTCTCACCCCGGCGTTCTGGTGCTCCACATGGGTCTCTGACAGCACATATTCCAGCACCCGTTTTGGCAGGTATCGCAGGAGGGGGATTTTTTTAACGTAGTTTTTACTGACAGCGGTTACTCTCTGGATCATTTTCTATATGCTCGGTGATTGGTTTCGTCCACTATCCAGGCGGCATTTGGTCGGAGCTTTACGTACAATGTCAGATCATAATAGCGGCCCCAACGGTCGACACTTTACTCTAGGGTGATACGGATGCGTATTGGACAAGGTTACGACGCCCATCGTTTTGAAACCGGTACCCGTCTGGTGCTCGGGGGGGTTGAAGTACCCCATGATCAGGGCCTGAAGGCACATTCCGACGGGGATGTGCTGATTCACGCCCTCTGCGACGCTCTGCTTGGGGCGGCCGGTCTTGGGGATATCGGCAGTCACTTCCCCGATAACGACCCGGCCTATGCGGGAATCGACAGCCGGGTGCTGTTGCGCCGGGTAATCGAACGGCTTCACAGCAAGGGCTTTGGGGTCGCCAATGCGGATATGACCATCGTGGCGCAGCGCCCCAGGCTGGCTCCCCATATCGATGCCATGCGCGACTGCCTGGCCGCTGATCTGCAAACCGAACAGCAGCGGGTCAATATCAAGGCGACCACCACCGAGGGGATGGGGTTCACCGGGCGTGCCGAGGGCATAGCCGCAATGGCCGTGGTATTGCTGCGGGAGCAACAGCTTGAGTGACCAGCCGTGGCGGCCCCTCGGGGAGATGCCGCTGGCCTTCGGTCCTCCGCTTGGGAGCGGAGTGATACGGACCACCCCTGACGATTTCCAGGTCGACGAGGATCTGGGTTTCCCGGCGGACGGCGATGGCGAACACCTGCTGCTGCATGTCAGAAAACGCCAGACCAATACCCACTGGCTGGCAGGACAGCTGGCCAGGTATGCGGGCATACCCCCAAAGGATGTCAGCTACGCCGGTATGAAAGACCGCCACGCGGTGACCACCCAGTGGTTCTCACTGCGCATGGCGGGCCGTGAGCAACCGGATTGGGGGGAGCTTGAGAACGACCTGATTCAGATCCTGGCGGTGCATCGCCATCGACGCAAGCTGCGTCGGGGAAGCCTGCGCGGTAACGCCTTTAAGATCCGCATTCGGCAATTGCAGGCCGATCGGGCGCAGCTGGAACAGCGCCTCACCCTGTTGCGGGAGTCGGGAATGCCGAACTATTTCGGCGCACAGCGGTTTGGTCGCGAATATGGAAATCTTGAACAGGCCGAGAGGCTCTTCGCACCGGGCAGACCGCACATGGATAGGCAGCTGCGCGGTCTGACGATCTCCGCCGTACGCTCGCAACTCTTCAACCAGGTGCTGGCCGAGCGGATCGCTCAGGGCAATTGGAACACCCCGCTCAAAGGGGATTACTTCAGTCTGGATGCGAGTCGTTCGGGTTTTGGCGATGACAGGGAAGACAGTGCCGCACTGTCGCGACGCTGCCGTATCCAGGATATCCATCCAAGCGGTCCTCTCTGGGGGCGTGGCCGGCCATTGGTCAAGGACGAGGCCGGCGAGCTGGAGGAGCGGGTCTTGCAACCCTTCGAGAGTTGGCGAAATGGCCTCGAGCACGTTGGTTTAAAGCAGGAACGAAGGCCTTTGCGGGTGCGTCTTGGGGATCTGGGCTGGCAGTTCGACAGCGAGGAGTGTCTGGTGTTGAGCTTCTATCTGCCGGCGGGCTGTTTCGCCACCGTGCTGTTTCGGGAACTGGTCGACTGTGCCTCGGCTGCACCCGCATAGGTTTGGGTTAACTGCGTTTTTTTCAATTGACAAAATCCAAGGTCGTCGGCAGATTTCCCTGAACAGAAAGGGGTGGTATATCGTGTTTCTCGGGATAGGATTGCGAATTAAGAGTCATACTGTACAAAAGCGTCGACAAGTAAAAACTTGTGACTCTCACCTCATTGAGTAGGCTTCAGGACCATGAGATACGCCAGCGATTCCGCTCCCCTGTCAGTTTTTACCGAGGCACATCCATGAAGGCTTCCCTGCGAGAGCTCTGCTGTGCCGTGCAAAGGAATTGCCATATCTCCGATGCCCGCCACGGTACCGACTACGGTCTCTGTACCTATCTCCTGAAAATGCGCGAATACTATCGTTGGGAGAACGGGCTCGACTACGGGGTCCCCTTGACCAACGAATCGGTGGGCGAGTGGCTCACCCAGCGGGAGAAGCTCTGGGACTCCCTCAGCGATGACGACTTCGCACCCCTGCCGTTCGAGGGAGAGCTGATCGATCCCTTCGATGTCGACAGGGTCAATGAACTCCTCGAACCCTATGGCCTGGTATACAGCGCCGGTTATGGTTCCAAGAGCAAGCCCCTCTTCTTCCTCGCTCACCTGGAACGCCGGGAGGAGCCGGGTGGCGCCTCCGTCTGGGTTGCCGGGCGCGAGCTGGCCCGCGATCTGATGGCACCCGCTGCGATGAGCCAAGGGGATCGAATCTACATCCGTCGCGAGTCATTCCGGCGACTGCTGTGGGAGCGACTGGAAAACTGGCGCTGGCGTCGTCCCGATAACGCCATGGGCCGTGCTTTTAACTTCTACGATTTCGAGGATGACCTGGAGCGCGCCCTCGACGAGATGGTGGAAAAGGAGCTGGATGTGGTTCTCCTCCACGAGCAGGGGGAGTATCAGGCGGGCAGGGTGCTGGGAGAGCTGTGGAACCGGATGTTGTCCGATCTCGGGCACTCGCCGGCGGAGTTGATGGCGCGGGCACTGCGTGACCATCTGGCCGATTGCCAGGTAACCCTGCCCAGCCTCATCGAGCGCGAGGATCGCGCCTCGATCCACTTCTTCGTGGGCGGGGTCACCGGGATGCGTAAAAAGCTCTTCCCCAGTCTGATTGCCGCTTATGAGAGGTGGTACAACGAGGGAGATTGGGAGCCCCTGACAGCCGCGGCTCAAACGGGCAGGGAGCATTGGCAGACATTGGCGATGGGATTGTTGAGGCTCTATCGCGAACAGCCGGACCGGGCCCGGGTGGAGATCACGTCGCTGCTCGAGGCCAATCCGCTATAGCGATCAAGTATTGCTGAAGCTGGTCTCCTCGGGCGAGCCGGTATTGTCGATGACTACCTGTTTCACCTCGGGCATGCGTGACAGGATATAGCCTCCCATCATCAGGGCCAGCTCCTCGTTGTCGGTCTCCAGGGCGGTCAGCAGTTTGCCGGCCACCAGTTGGCAGCGCTGGGTGGCATCAGGATCCCTGACCCATCGCTGGCCAATCTGCCAACCCCTGTCCATATCCCTGTCCATCTTCTCGAATGAATCCTGCATCGACTTCAGGTAGCCGTCGGGGATCTCCAGGTTCATTGACCAGTCGTCGATAATCAGATTGAGTTGCATGATAGTGAAAACTGCTGTAGTGATTTTTTAACCGGCGAATCTCTGTATCGTTCAGAGTTTCGACGAGTATGATCAGGCCCCGGTGAGGTAAAATCAAGCGTATGGAAGTTCGGGAATTGCTCGCATTGGTCGAACTGGGAGGTTATCCCAATTTCGTACCCCTCTATCAGCGCTGCGGCTATCAGGTGGAGATGGTCAACTCGGTGCGCAAGGCCCAGGCATGGCTGAAACGCCACCACCCAAGGGTGGTGGTCGCGGAGTATTACGCCGATCCACAATTCCGCGATCGAATCAGCAACCTGGAATCACTCCTCGCTACCCTGCAGCGCTATGGCGTAGAGGCGAAGGTGATTGTACTGATCGATAGGAAATATCTGGAGAATCTGGAAAAGGTAAAACAGCGTTATCCCGTGCATGCCGTATTGACCTTTCCCATCGAGACCGCCGGCATGCAGGCGGCATTGGAGAGTATCTAGTGCTTATTGGAATTGCATTCTGAGGAGAAACCGATGTTGGTTGAGATCGAGGGCCTGCTACAGCAACCGCAACTGCGGAAGATCGACGAGGTGTTGGCGCATGCCGAGTTCGTCGATGGCAAACTGACCGCCGGCAAGGCGGCACAACGGGTAAAGAACAATGAGGAGCTCAAGGGCGAACAGAAACAGATGGAGCTGCTGATCCGAATACTCACCAGTGCCATGGGGAACAATCCAACCTTCCGCTCCGCGGTGCTGCCCTATCGCATGGCCGATCCGATCTTCGCCCGCTACCAACCCGGCATGACTTACGGCGATCATGTAGACGACCCGTTGATGGGGCTCAGCGGCCAACGCTTCCGCAGCGATGTATCGATGACGATATTCCTGCGCGATCCAGAGACCTATCAGGGAGGCGAGTTGGTGGTGCGTACCACCTTCGGTGAAAAACGGGTGAAACTGAAGGCGGGGAGCGCGGTGATCTATCCCTCCTCGAGCCTGCATCATGTAGCGGAGGTCACCGGCGGCGAACGCATGGTGGCGCTGGCTTGGATTCAGAGTTATGTACGCGATCCGGCGCGGCGCGAATTGCTATATGAACTGGACCTGGCGAGGGAGCATCTGCTGACCACAGAGCCGGAGGCAGAGACTACCGGGTTGGTGGATAAGTCCTATGCCAATCTGTTGCGCATGTGGGGGGATGTTTAGCGGGCAATGGGAGGATGCTCACTGTACACGCCTGGTAAATAGTGAAACCCATCTGATGTGACAGGCTGTGCGGCAAACGGATTTAGATATTCGTCACTGATTAGTAGATCACGGATCTACGCACCGGGTTGATGAAAAAAAGGATCAGAAAAGCTGTCAGAAAGAATCCCAGGCTCCAGGCGGAGAAGGTGTATAGGCCGCGCCAACGAAGATTGGCCTTGGAGACAATGTCGAAACGCTCCACATAAATCGTCTCACAGGCCCCATTTCCCGTGTCATCACGGCGCGTACTGCTGCCACGTTTGAAATTGTTGGCGGGATTTTCATAACTGGCCAGTTGCCCGCTGATGCGGATATGATCACCGGGCTCGGCAGACATCACTTCCTCCTTGACAAAGTCGTCACCGACCAGCAGATGGTTGTTGGAGAGTTGATTCATGTGGAAGTTGGCCCCGGTTTGCGAGTCGGGCCAATAGGCCCAACAGGTCCAGCTGTCATTATCGAAGCGCATATCCAGATAAACGCCATTGGTGACGTTTTTCCCCCATATGACACACAGATCCCTCACATTGAGAAAGTCCTTCCACCTGTCATGGTGCCAGATGTCACTGAACGAGTCGGCGTTGTGGAAGCTGACAACAACCCCCTCCAGGGTATAGTCATAGAGTGGTTTTATGTGGTACCGCTGTCCCTCCGTCTCGATCCAGAATGGCGTGCGAAAGGTGGATTCCTGAAGCGGGTCGACAAGGCGTCCGACTTCATAGTGATCCGGATCGGGAAGGCGGTCTTTATAGACTAGCGAGATCAAGAACAGAAAAAACGAGATAATCACACCCCATTTACTGATTGCCTGCAAAAGATGCGGCATATCGGTTCTCCCATAGATCGAATTTCTTGCGTGACCTCAAATATCCTTTATCTCGCGATGATGACCGCAGGCATGCGCTTGGCGGCACGGACTTGGATGCAAACTGATTTTCGGGATCCGCCCTGCATGGATTGTCGTGCAAACTGGTGCGGGCCAAGGGAAAAGAGTGGCTCAATCTGCCGGCGGCTGTATCCATTGATTTGTTGGAGAGGGCTCAATCGAATGGATGGGCAGGCCTAGCCAAAAACGATTAGTGAAACGATGCAGGCAATGCCTCCAAGCACAACTCCGTTAATGATCCCGCTGCTTAGACGATTACCGAATGCCTGCTGCTGAACAGTGCTCAACCTGCAGTAACCCGCGGGTTTTCTAAACCCCCAGATGACTCCTGCCAAAGATGCAATCGTTGTCAATATCAGTATTTTACCCATAAAACCATCTCGAAACAGGCTGCAAGTTTGGCTATTGTTGCCGCAGTTGCGGCAGAGGTCCAGCACGAAATCACAAAGCTGCAAGCTATCCGTTGATTGATTAGGTCCATTCTCGGTAAAGATTGGAAATCTAAATGTATCAGCTGTTGGGCAATAGCCGGCCCTTTGGCAATCCCAGATTCGGGTTATGCAGCGCCATCTATCCCATGCACTTATTCACAACGTCTATACTCAACCAGTAAGAGATCATTGTCATGCCAACAGAAAGCTCTTCAGACAAACTCGATCGCATTGTCGCTGAGGCGCAACGTAACCGGGAGCAGCGGGAAAAAGGCTACCGCGAGCGTGCGCTGAAGATGTACCCCTGGGTTTGCGGGCGCTGCGCGCGCGAGTTCACCCGTGAAAACCTGCGTGAGCTGACAGTGCATCACCGGGATCACAATCACGACAACAACCCGCTGGATGGCAGCAACTGGGAGTTGCTGTGCATCTACTGTCATGACAACGAGCACTCCCGCTACAAGGATTCCGCCTACGGCGACGCCACCGACAACAAGCGGACAAGCACCGCCACCCACAACCCATTCGCGAATCTGGCGGCAATGCTCAAGGAGAAGAAGTAGTCGGGGTGGCCGAGGGCGTGCACCCGGCGGGGTAAACCCGCATTGTGCGTGACTTGCGGGCTCCGATCATTGCAAACAACCCCTCAGCTGCTCCAGACTCCGACGAATCTGTGTCTTAACCGTCCCCAGTGGCATGTCAATCTGGTTGGCAAGTTCATTCTGTGTAAGCCCCCTGAAATAGGCCAAGCCGATCACCAGCCGCTGCTTTTCATTTAACCGCTCCAGGCAGATCTTAAGCCGCGCTCCCTCTTCGCTGTGTGTGAGTTTCTCCAACGGCAAGGGGTCTGTATCTATCTCTTCCGATATGTAGCTCCCATCAGCTTCCAACGTCTCCCGACGATAGCGACGCAGTTGATCCAGCGCTTGATTGCGGGCAATTGTCGCCATCCAGGTCATGGGTGCCGCGAGATGACTACGATAGCTATCGGCGTTGTTCCAGATCTTGACGAAAGCCTCCTGCAGACACTCCTCCGCCCAGGCTTCTCTTTTCAGAATATGCAGTACGATGCCATACAGGATCGGCGCCGCGATCCGATACACTTCGGCAAAGGCCTTGCGGTCGTTCAGGGCAGAGGCTGCGAGGAGATCTCTGAGTCTTTGATCTCTTTTCTGGTTCTTTCCAGCATTTTTCTCTCTTACGCCCGACATGGCACCCTCCAGGGCAGTTATCAACAAGGATAAGTAGAGCGTAAAAGGAAGATCTCTTATGCGGATCACGCATTTATCACAATTTGGTTCAGTTGCCTGGACTGCCGGTGACACTTGCTATTTAGAAGCCGCCCATCACCGGTTTTCTCGGTGGGTCTTTGTCCACTTGTTGCCTCTGCTCATCGAGTCTCCTTGCCTTGATTTGCTGAAGCCGCTGATTGGCCGAGTCGTACAGCGTGCGGAGTTGGTCGCTATCGGGATGGTTGTCAAAAAGGCTTGAAATATCGGCTATTAAACGCTTGCCGTTGTCGGTTTGAGTCGCGAGATCCGCACTGCTGAGCCGCCACTGGGTGTTTCTCTCCAGCAGACCATCGAGTTGTCGTTGAAACTCGGCCGAGCGTTGCGCTTCAAGCTGACGACGCTCAAGGATTGCCTTTGCTTCTGCGATCTCATTGACCAAGGGTGCAACTCGAGGGTGCCTGGAATCGAGACCGCGCAGATCCATCAACAGGGATTCCGCCAAACTGAAGTCGCTGTCCGCAGTGGCAGCTCCTATCTGAGTGATCAAGGCCTCTTCGATCTGTGACAGGCCGTTCTTCGCCGTCTGGTTATTCGGGTCCAGTGCCAGGGCCTGACTGAAGTGGTGATGCGCGCTCCCCTGTTGCGGTTTCAGGTGGCGACCCGCAACCATTGCAGATGTGGCGGCTTGCAGATAGCGGTCGATCTCCCGTTGCTTCGCGGCATCCGCCGCTGCCCGGTCTTGCGCTTCCATGCGTTGGCGTGATGCGGCTATCCGATCCTGCAGCTGCGTCAGTTGTTGCTCCTCCGGCCACAACTCCTTTAACGGCGCCAGTTGTTGGCTGGCTTGGTCGAGGGATTGATTCACTATCAGCTTCTCCACCTCCAGTATCAGGCGTTGCAGTATGTTCTGCTCCCCATTTTTCGCGATGATGTTTGTGCTGTCCTGCTGCAGCACTTCACGGTAGCGGGATAGGGCATTACCGCCTTCAGGTGCTATCAGTCGACCCTCTTCGAAGAGGCGGTTTGCGTCGGTCAATGTCTGCTGCCAGGGAGGCGCGACTGCCATTGGAGCCGACTCCTCCAGACCTGGCGGATTATCGGCTAAGTTTTGAGTTGCTTCGGCTGATTGGTCCGGCCTGTTGTTATCGATTTGGCGGCCTGGAGGATTGCTGTTGTTGATCGGAGTCGGATCATATAGGTACCAGGCAAGTATGCTTACCGTGGCAATGACGCCAACAGCAGCTATTCCGGTCCCGCTGCGAACCTTGGCAGAGTTGCTTTTCCCCGATTGTTCCGAGACCTCCACTATATTTACATCGCTTTCAGTTTGCGGCGGCTCTTGCGGCCACAATGCGTAGAGTGGCGCTGTCGTTATATCGGGCAGTTCCATGGCGCCTTGTAATTCATTGGCGAAAGCCCTCGCATCGGAAAATCGCCCATCAGGTTCCTTGGCCAACAGGCGGTCGATGAGTATTTGCAGTGATGAGGTAGCACTTGGCAACTTTGGTATCTTCGCCTTGAGGTGCTGTAACGCAACGCTCATCATGCTTTCGCCGCGATAGGGTTGGTAGCCGGTGAGCATCTCGAAGAGGGTGATGCCGAGGGAGTAGAGATCGGTACGGCCGTCGAGGGGTCTGCCGGCAATCTGTTCCGGGCTCATGTAGGCCGGGGTGCCGAGCATGGCGCCGGTCACCGTCATCTGGGTGAGGGATTCGGTCTGTCGGGCGATGCCGAAGTCGGTCAGCACCGCCTGTTGCGGATTGCGGAACAGAATGTTGGCGGGCTTGATATCACGATGAATAAAACCACGCTCGTGAGCGGCCAGCAGGGCGTCCGTCACCTGGAGGATAGTCTGCAGCAGATCTTTCAGTGTCAGCTGTTCGGTCTGGTCTCTTAAGTCGCCACCATCAAGGTATTCCATCGCCATGTAGTAGTGGCCGTCGTATTCACCGATATCGTAGACGGGGATGATATGTGGGTGGTTGAGTTGCGCGATTATCCGGCCCTCGCGTTTGAAGCGCTCGCCGAATTTTGCATCAGCGGTGAGTGCCCCCTTGAGCAGTTTCAGCGCCACGCGGCGATTGAGGTTTTGCTGGACGGCCAGATAGACATCGGCACTGCCTCCCGATCCAACCTTGCGGATCATGGTGTAACCGGGAATCTCGGTACCGGAGGTTTGAGTGGCCATGGTAAGATGCGGGTATTCTAATAAGGGTGCGGAATACGCTTCAAAGCATAGACTATTTTGGCGACGCGACTGACCACGATTCATACCGGATGTCGCTGCTGTGAAACAGCGGGAGAGGATCGATAGGAGGCACTATGAACAAAGGCTGGTTATTGGTGGGTTTGATCTGGCTGGCGATGACCGCCGCAAGCGTCAAAGCGGATTCGAATCTCGACTATGTGGGGGGTATCGCATTCGGTTATACAAACCTGGATTTCGATGCCAAGCTCGATTCCTCACCAAGCTTCCAATCCCTGGTGCTGAGCGGCGGCTTGTTGTTCGATGACTACTTCGTGAATCTGAGTTATGCCGACTCGGTGGGCAACACCACGATCTCCGAAGAGGAGGACACAGGTGACGCCGGGCGCACTGATCTCGATCTGACCCTGGGTTATCGGGTCAGCAACGATTTGAATGTTTTCATCGGGTACAAGGACAGTGAAACCGATATCGACTTTAAATCGCGCGACGATGGCACCTTACGCAGGGAGTTCTACCGCAAGGACGGTTGGTTTGCTGGCGCTAGTTACAATATCGCGCTTGAATCCGCCGGAACCTTGAGTCTTAGCCTAGGCTATGTGGATTTGAAGACGGATGATCAATTCAGGGCGGACGAGGAGGATGACGACGACGATCCAGAAGCCACTGAGTTCGATGATCTCAGCGGTCGCCACAAGGGCGATGCGGATGGCTGGAGTTATGGCGTCAACTGGTTGGTACCGGTTAACGACAACCTCTATATCAACACCACTTTCAAGATCAACGATTACCAGGAGGAGATCAGGTTCGGGGGCGAAACATTTTCAGCGGATCAGAAACTCACCTTCTTCAACGTTGGCCTTGTCTATCTGTTTCATTAGCTCACCCCCCCATCTCTTTCGCGAGCCAGGCCTTGGCGAGTTTGATGTCTTCAAACAGGGTGGTTTTTGATATCCCCAGAACCTCTCCCGCCTCGTCATAGGTCAGGCCACCGAAAAACATCAATTCAACGGCCTTGGCGCCACGCTCGTCGAACTCGGCCAATCTTTGCAGGGCATCATCCAGCTCGAGGACGCTGTCCTGGTTGTCGTTACCCAGATAGACCGAACCGTCCAGGGTTGTCTGTTTCAGACCCCCACCCCGTTTCCCCCGTTTTTTGGCACGGGCGTGATCCACCAGGATGCGGCGCATGGTCTGCGCAGCAAGGGCAAAGAAGTGCACCCGATCCCGGGCCTTCGTCTCCGCGCCCGCCAAGCGCAGATAGGCTTCATTGACCAGGGCGGTGGCCTGTAGGGTGTGGTTGTCACGTTCCCTGCGCATGTGGGATGCCGCGAGACGGCGCAGCTCATCGTAAACCTGTGACAACAACATATCATGAGCCCCTGGGTCGCCCTCTCTGACCGCGGCCAGCAGTCGTGTCACCTCATTTTCGGTATCTGACATGGTTCTCCCCCAGACGGCTGACCGCTTCCCCGGATGGTACTTGAGCCGGGCCACCCGGTAAATATTTCAGCGAACGATATGATCGCACATGGCGCTCTATCCAGTAACAGGCGGATAAACCTGACTTGGACAAATTCAGCCATTGAGGAAAACGCGTCATGAACAAAGTATCCAGTTATCTCTCTACTCTAACCCTGGTGGTCGCCACCACCGCAGCAAGCTCGGTTGCCATGGCCCAGGGTAACGTGCGGTTTGATCTTGAGTCTCGCGGAGCAGGTGCCGGCTACAACAATAGCCGTGTCGAGCGGCGTGTTGGTCAGCCCAAAAGCATATTGAAAGGCAGTGCAGCCAACCGGGCCCTACACAGCGAACGGCGCTTTACACGTCGACTGGGTTCGGAGGTTCGCGAGAATATGCGCCATCGCGGTGATGTTGCCCGCCACGCCCGTCGCAACGGTCAGATCAAATCGACCCTGGAACGGCAGGCCAGGGGATCGAAGGCCCGTTTCAGTAGCTCGCAACTATCGCCGGAGGTGCAGCGCAACATGGAGCGTCGCGGCAACCTGGCCAGGCAGGCGCGGAAAAACGGTGGTCCAGGTAGCACGGCTGTTACAAAGTCGCGAACTGCCAGGGTCGGATTCGACGACACCAAGCGTACCCGCGGTGCCGGTTACAGTGCCAGAAAACCACACAACAAAGTCACCAAACCGAAGGGAATATTGAAAAACAAGAACACCCTGAAGGCGGTCAAGAGAGGCAGCAAGCTGCGCACCTTGGGCAAGGTCGCTGCTGGCGGTGTGGTGATTGCTGGTGGCACCATGGTGGCCGAGACCGCTCTCGGTGTGGATATCCCCGATGCATTCGATGCTGCGGAGTGGACCTATGGCACCTTCAAGAATCCCAAACAGGCACCGCGACGCTTGAAGAAACTGGGCAGAGACTCGCTGCGCACCGTGAACAAGGCCGGCCGTACCCTGACCAACCCGAAAAAAATGGGCAAAAATCTGCAAAGAGGTGCGAAAAAGGCCGGCAAGTCGATCAAAAAGGCAGGTTGTTCAGTGGGTAGATTGTTTGGTGCGAAATGTTGACGAGCCCCTCTTGATAAGGCTCTTCTGAGCACCGGAGAACCCGCGTCTGACGCGGGTTTTTTTACCTCTCAAAGCAACGCCCCTAGCTGTGCACTCAACTCGGCACAGGATCCCAGGCGCTTTTGCGGGTCCTTTACCAGGAGCTGATCGAGGATGGCCTGAACCGGCGCCAGCTCCTCACCATCGCAACTGGTTGCAGGTAAGGGAGATGCATCTTTTGTCAGTATTTTGTTGGCCACTGCAAAACGGTCTTTCGCGGCAAACGGTTTTTGCGCAGTGAACAGTTCAAACATCAATACGCCCAGTGACCACAGATCCGTACGGTAATCCACGCCCCGACCGCGCCACTGTTCCGGTGACATATAGCCGGGTGTTCCGATTATCTGTCCGCTGGCGGTGAGTTTGATGTCGGCGAATTTGGCAATACCGAAATCGATCAGCTTGGTCTTTCCCCGCTGGTCGAGGAGCACGTTGTTGGACTTGATATCCCGGTGTGTCAGGCCTTGAGCGTGTGCCTGGGTCAGTACATCGCTGAGATCGCGGATGATGTTGAGGCCTTTAAGGTAGGGCAGGGCCCCCTGTTTGATATGTGCATCGAGACCCCTGCCGTCGATGAATTCCATGGCGATGGCGGCATACTCCTCGGTGCTGAAGGAGTCAAACAACCGGCAGAGAGCGGGGTGGTCAAGGCTGGCCAGTACCTTGGCTTCGAGGCTGAAGCGGCGATGCGCCTCTTCCGCGGCAACGGTGTAACGAGGCAGCAGCTTGAGCGCGACCTTGCCATGTTGCGGATGCTGCGCCAGGTATACGACACCCATGCCGCCGCGCCCCTGCTCTCTCTGTATGCGGTAGTCACCCAGGGTCTGTGGACGCTGTGGCTCCCAGGCACCCTGCAGAACAGGGGTGATAAAGTCCTGCTCCCCCTGTTCCAGCTGATCGTGGGAATCGAGCAGGGCTTCAATCTCGCGGCGCAACGCCTTGTCGTCCTCACACACCATATCCAGGTAGTCTCGCCGGTGACCGGGGCTCTTATCGGAGAGATGGCGAAATATGTTTTGTATCAGTTGCCAGCGTTGTCTATCCACGAATACTCGTCT
The DNA here is from genome assembly GCA_040793985.1 of Candidatus Thiodiazotropha sp. GTDB lineage: Bacteria > Pseudomonadota > Gammaproteobacteria > Chromatiales > Chromatiaceae > Thiodiazotropha. The sequence continues at coordinate 736,887 of JBFNJI010000003.1, forward strand.
GCGTTTCTCGTGATACATAGGATCCTGGGGCCTGCGAACACGAGTCCAATCGGCCCTGCTGGAACTGTTTTTCTGTCCGGCAAGGCGGAATGAGCTCTGCGTAATTAGGCTACATGAACGAATGATAACGCCACTGGGCGGAAAAATAGACCCAGCCCTTCGGATTGCGCCCTGAAGAAAGCGCCACTCGGCGTTGCTAGTCGTTGGTTTAGAAAGCGAGGGCAGGCAGGCGAGGGCATAAAAAAGGCGGCACCAGGCCGCCAAGTGGAGAGTGTGAGGGGGTTATCGTCGTTATTTGTCTAGCCCCAGGTCAGGCGACGGAGCTGGATCACCTTGTTACTCTTGCCGTTGCTGCGCCATTCGCCATTGTGAATGGTGGTGAACTCATAGGTCATGCCCTTGGATTCGTAGAGATTGGGTCCGATCTTGTTATAGAAGACGGGTTTACCCTTGTTGGGGGTCACCATAATACCGTCATAGGTATGGCGGATGCTGTTGACGCGATTGTCGTAACCCACCAGTTGCCACTCCCCGGCCAGGTCGATCTCTGCGTTAGGATTGCCGTAACTACCGCTTTCAATCTCCTCGATGCGCCTGTTGTAACGGTCGGAGATCTGTTGGATTCTGGCCAACACCTGCGGATCGTTGAGGTTACGCTCCAGGTTGGCGGCAATGGTTGAGCATCCGCTGGCGCCGATTGAGAGGAGTGTGAGAAATGCCAGGTTGAGCTTGTTCATGGGTCTTCTCCAGTAGGGTCGATGTTTGTTGGTCTGGTCGCTGTTTCGAGCGCTTCTACTGGTTAATGCGAGCTTCAGTGGGGATTCGTTCGGAAAAAAGTGAATTCAAATAAAACACTATGGATATCAACCAAATCATGGTCAGGCCTGTAGCCTGCCTCGGTATCTCGTGGGCTCGATGCGTATCGACAGGAGATGGATGTGTAGGGAACTCGAAAACATCGGAACTTTCACCGAACGATTTCCGTTTCGCCGGCGCTTTGATCAGTGAGGGTAGCAGCTTCATCATCACCCGAATTGCACATACACACTTGGAGAAAACCCATGAAATCTATCAAATACATCACAATCGCCGCCTTTGTCCTGGTCCCTTTCACAGCCCATGCAGGTGACAGCGGCAGCGCCTTTAAGGCCCTGTTCAGCGCGATTGCCCAGGTCGCGGCACAGCATCAGGCAGATCTTGGGGGCAGTCGTCATGGCGGTCACGAAGAGCCGTACTACGAAGAGGGTTATCGTCAGGCGGGATATTACGAAGAGGGTCCGGTTATCTATAATGTCAGTGGTAGTTGGGGTATGCGCAGCGGCAAGGTGAACCGCTTCCAGAAATCCTACGATGGTTACTATGTGATTCCGGTCGGAAGGGGCAAAGGGGTGCATTATGTGGAAATCGGTGAAAACCTCTATCAGGATGCAAACAGCTCGGGTACCTACGAAGTCGTCGATCGGGACTATATGGTTTGGCGCAGCAACGACAAACGTAACAAGGTGATTGAACTGTTCCGTCAATGATTCCGGTCTGCCAGTCCCGCGAGTTGGATTGGCGCTGAACCCAGCGTCAGGCTATTTGAATTGCGCAGAAGCGGAAGCTGGAGGGAACCACCTATCCGTTCGCCTGTCACAAGCGCCATGTGATCTGGGGTCTTTGATCAGGCCCAAATCGGGCAGGGAGCTGCCAAATTGTTTTCATAACAACAATGTGAGGAGATTTCGATGAAGAGAATAGATCCTAGCGTATGGCTGATGCTGATCCTGTTGCTGCCAATCTCCCAGGCTCGGTCGGATGAATACCAGGCAACCATCGATCTCTTCATGCAGGCGGGTGAAAGCAGCCGTTTCTTTGACTCAGCCTACGGCTACGCCGTGTTTCCCAGTGTCGGCAAGGGCGGCTTCGTCGTGGGCGGCGCCTACGGCACAGGCAGGGTCTACGCCCAGGGTGCCTATACAGGTAATGTGGAGATGACCCAGCTTACACTTGGGCTGCAGGTAGGTGGGCAGGCATTCAGCCAGATGATCTTTTTTCAGGATCAGCGCGCCTTCAACGAGTTCACCGGCAGCAACTTTGAGTTCGGTGCACAGGCCACTGCGGTGGCCATTAAGGCAGGCGCATCTGCAGCCGCAACCACCACCGGCAGCTCTGCCGGCACCAGCGGCAGTGAAAATGACGCCGACACTGTCGGTCAGTACTACAAAGGTATGGCTGTCTTCACCATAGCCAAGGGTGGGCTGATGGTAGAGGCCTCCCTGGGTGGGCAAAAGTTTGAATATACCCCGAAGTAACGATTGCCAGTGGGGCCATCTGTTGGGCTGGTGAGGCAGCACCCTTGCCGATCCATCGGATGTGGGGAAGGGTGCTGCCGAATGGGGGCAAAAGGCGGCGCTTTTACTGATTCGCTAAATCTCAATAACCGCCCTTTCGCTTGGTCTCAGGCAGACCGGCGACCTTGCTTGCCTGTTTAGCCGGTCCCTTGGGGAAGTGGACGTAGAGGGATTTGGCATCCACTTTACCCTCGTCGGTCCAGAGGCCTTTGAAGTGCTTGACCATGTGGCGTTCGTTGGGCTGGTTTCCGCCGTTATTGAAATACTCGTCTCGCAGATAGTTGATGATTTCCCACGCCTTATCGCTCAGCTCCACACCCTCGCTCGCGGCGATGGCCCTTGCCACGTCCTCGCTCCAATCGGTGTGATCGACCAGGTAGCCGTTGGCGTCGGCCTCGATGGTATTACCATTTACTTCATACGACATAGATCTCTCCTTACAAACATATACAACAAGCGGGATCAGAGCCCGTCTAGTTAGGGTTAACGTGTTTCATGGCGCAGTATCTTATACAGTCTTGTGCGCAACAAACAAGCCGAAACCGCGATTGCGCAAGGGTCCGAGGCCATACTCCTGCAGGGTCACCGCATCGTCCAGGGACAATCCAGCAACCATCAGGCTGCGGGTTGAGATAACCGCTTCCGGGGATGTGAAGCCGCTGCCTTTCCCGCACAACACCTTCTTGAAGCGCAGATTGAGAGCGTGCAGTGAGTCGACAGCGATCTGCAGAAACTCATCCTCGCTCTGTTCCGCCTGGCAGACCAGGTGGCGACAGTAGAGGGTATTGGCCATGGCGAGGAAACGGCTGTGCGCTGGGCCGATCTCCATGGGATTGCCCGCGATATCCAGGGTTTTACCGCTGAGCGCCCCGGCGTCGTCGATCCGCTCTTTCGGCAGCCTCAGGATCAGCGGGGTGCGGCGCGAGAGATAGAGGGTATCGTCGCCATCGCTGGGACGCTCCCAGCCATTGCCCGATTCTGCGCCGTAGACCAGGTGGAGACCGGCCAGCGGCTCTTCCGCAAACCAGGGCAGTTCCCTTTGAATCGCCTCCGACAGGGACCAGGCATGATCGACGGGCAGGGTGGGGCAGCTGATCTTGAAGATCAGGTCGACCACATTCTCGGGTACCACGAACTGCTCTTCATCCTCGTCATCGTGCCAGTGAATTGCGTTCATGCTAGTGCGCCTCTTCGTCTGCCGGGATCTGTGCCCGCAGTGCATCCCTGTCGAACCACCAGTCGCCATCGACGATGACCTCTAGCACCTTGGCAAGCCTGGGTAGAAACTTACCCGGGTCATCCAGCTCCATTCGCTCTACCCAGAAATCGAAGATCTCCTGCTCCTCCACCTGGCTGTGGCGTCTGGCGACCTGGCCCAGCAGCTGGTTGGTGAAGAAGCTGAGGTCCTCCCGCTGCTCTCCCCGGGCCCGAATATCGACCAGGTAGCAGGCGGTTACCGCGGCAACGGCGGCACCATCCGAGTTGTCGGGGGTCTCGTCGATCAGATGCTGCAGCATGGCCACGCTCAACTCGGGATCGATGGGGAAGGTCACACCCAGCCATATACCGTGGGCCAGGGCCCTGATCGCGTCCGCCTGATCCGACTGATAGAGGATGTCGCAGGCCTCAACGGCACGCAGCCACAGGGCTTCGTGCAGTGCCTTGTCGAGCACCGTTTTGGCGATTTCCCAGGCCTCCTGTTGCCGGTCCAGGTCGAGGAGGATGTAAGCGGATTCGAGTTCAAGCTCAAGCTGTCTCTCGCGGGGGGCATCTGCCGCCAGGGACGCCAGCGCATCGCGTTTCTCCTGGAGCTTGATCTGCAACAGCTTGCTCGACTTTACCGCATCTTCGGCACTGTCGTTGTCACCGATAAAGGCTTCGGATTCTAGGTACTTCACAATGGTCTTCTCGGTTGGTTCAATTGGTTCTCGATTCCGACTTCAGGTGAAAGTCGCTTCCAGGCGGTCTTCCCAGTTGTCCGGGGTGTCGGCAAAGGGAGGTTTCACATCGATGCGGAAAAACATCTCTGTCTTCGACCGTTCCTTCACCACATCAAGCAGTTTGTCGAAGCTGTCGACCTCCGGGTGTTGCATCATAATCTCACTCAAATACAGCATCTTTGAAATTTCCCTGGGGTCAGGCGACTGCCGAAGCAAAATCGCAGTAAAATAGTTGGTTATTACTATTGAACCTCATCAAGGTTTTTCGATCAAGGGATGTTTTAGGCTAGTTTATTCGCAAAAGCTCTCCTGTTGGAAGTAAGGGAGTGGTTTGAATATTAGAAATGAATAAAAGGGTTTAAAACATTGTTTATTAAATAAAATGGCGCCGCGAACTTGTGCCTCCCTACCCCAAAATCAACGAATTCATATCCCAAATGGGATAGTCATTAATATCTCTTTACCCCCCATCGGAAGGATATTGGTCTGCATTAGAGAACCCTAAACTTTCGCACCAGTAGTAACAGGCCGGTTGCCTGTGACGGTTTCGGATTGCGGGTCGATGGCCGGTTATCTCTGCCAGAGTGTTTTGCGCAGCTAAAACATCAGGCGAAAAGTAGTCAGCATAAGACCTGAACAAACGACCATTGGGAGAAAGAGTGATGGCAAAACAGATGCATGATACCCCCATGCTTGACCAGCTGGAGAGTGGCCCCTGGCCCTCGTTTGTCACCGGCCTCAAGCGTCTCGCCAAAGATAACGACATGATGGTTGACCTGTTGGGTCAGCTCGAGACCTCATACGAGACACGCAAGGGTTACTGGAAGGGCGGTACCGTAGGCGTGCTCGGTTATGGTGGCGGTATCATCCCCCGCTTTACCGAACTCAAGAATGACGCTGGAGAGGCCCTGTTCCCTGCGGCGGCCGAGTTCCACACACTTCGTGTCATGCCGCCTCCAGGCATGCACTATGACACAGACACTATTCGCAAATTTTGCGACATCTGGGAGAAGTACGGCTCCGGCCTGATCGCCTTCCACGGCCAGTCCGGCGACATCATGTTCCAGGGCTGCTCCACCGACAATGTTCAGCCCGCCTTTGACGAGATCAACGAGATGGGCTTTGATCTCGGTGGCGCCGGCCCCGCTGTGCGCACCGGCATGTCCTGCGTGGGTGCTGCCCGCTGCGAGAACTCCTGTTTCGACGAGGGGCGTACCATGCGTATGCTGGTCAACAACGCCCTCGACGACATGCATCGTCCCGCGCTGCCATACAAGTTCAAGTACAAGGTCTCCGGTTGCCCGAATGACTGCATGAACTCCGTGCAGCGCGCCGACCTGGCCACCATCGGTACCTGGCGCGACGATATGAAGGTCGACCAGGACGAGGTGAAGAAATTCGTGGCCGAGAAGGGCCGCAAATACGTGATCGACAACGTCATCACCCGTTGCCCGACCCAGGCCCTGTCGCTCAACGACGACGATACCCTGGCCGTGGACAACCCCTCCTGCGTCCGTTGCATGCACTGCATCAACGTGATGAACAAGGCGCTCTCTCCCGGTGACGACAAGGGTATTACCCTGCTTTGCGGCGGTAAACGCACCCTTAAGATCGGCGACCTGATGGGTACGGTGATCGTGCCTTTCCACAAGCTGGAGACCGACGAGGACTTCGAGTGGCTGGAAGAGCTGGCTACCGAGATCCTCGACTTCTTTGCCGAAAATGCCCTGGAGCATGAGCGTACCGGCGAGATGATCGAGCGTATCGGACTGGTCAACTTCCTGGAAGGTGTCGGCCTCGAGATCGATCCAAACATGATCGAGCGTCCGCGTATGAATCCCTACGTCCGTACCGACGGTTGGGACGAGGAAGCGGCGAAGTGGGCTGAGAGAAAGGCCCAGTAACACCGATCAGCTATTAAGGGGGGCAACGGGTTTACTCGATTGCCCCTTAAAACGAATCAATTACCCTATTTTTTTGGAGGTAGGTATGTCGGAAGTTCGTATGCCGATTGAGAGTGGCGTCCCGGAGATGGAGCCCTACTTACACCCCGTACTCAAGAAAAACTACGGCCAGTGGGCCTATCATGAGCGTCCGCGTCCCGGTGTGCTGGTCCACGTTGCCAAAAGCGGCGACAGCATCTGGACCGTGCGGGCAGGTACCCAGCGTCAGATGGATGTCTATACCATCCGCAAGCTGATGGATATCGCCGACGAATTTGCCGAGGGCTTTGTGCGCTTCACCATTCGTTCCAACATCGAATACATGGTCAGCGATGAGTCCAAGGTCCAGCCCCTGATCGACAAGCTCGAGTCCGAGGGTTTCCCCATCGGTGGCACCGGTCCCTCCGTTTCCATGATCTCCCATACCCAGGGCTGGTTGCACTGCGACATCCCGGGTACCGACGCATCCGGCGCCGTAAAGGCCCTGATGGATGATCTCTACGAAGAGTTCATCAAAGAGGAGATGCCCAACCGTGTGCGTATCACAACCTCCTGCTGCCAGATCAACTGCGGCGGCCAGGGTGATATCGCGATCAACATCCAGCACACCAAGCCGCCGAAGATCGACCATTCTCAGGTTGCAAATGTCTGCGAGCGTCCTTCGGTTGTGGCCCGCTGCCCGGTTGCGGCGATTCGTCCCGCAATGGTCAACGGCAAGCCCTCCCTGGAAGTGGACGAGAAGAAGTGCATCTGCTGCGGTGCCTGCTTCCCGCCCTGCCCGCCGATGCAGATCAACGATCCGGAGCACTCCAAGTTCGCCATCTGGGTGGGCGGCAAGAACTCCAACGCCCGTTCCAAGCCGACCTTCCACAAGCTGGTTGCTGCTGGCGTGCCCAACAACCCGCCCCGCTGGCCTGAGGTTTCCGATATCGTCAAGCAGATCCTGAGCGCCTACAAAGCAGACGCCAAGGACTGGGAGCGTATCGGTGAGTGGGCTGAGCGTATCGGTTGGCCGAAATTCTTCGAAAAGACCGGCCTGCCCTTCACCAAGTATCACATCGATAACTGGCGTGGCAGTCGTGAAAACCTGAATGCCTCTGCGCATATCCGCTTCTAATTCGGGAATAACGAAAAGGCAATAACAGGAAGGTCTACTGATGAAATTCGCGATTCAGGTTAACGAGGGTCCCTATCAGCATCAAGCCACGGACTCTGCCTACCAGTTCACCAAGGCTGCGCTTGAGGCCGGACACGAAATCATGCGTGTCTTCTTCTACCACGACGGTGTCAATAATGGCACCAATCTGACCACCCCTCCGCAGGACGATCGCAACATCGTTAAGCGTTGGTCCGAACTCGGTAAACAGCACGATCTCGATCTGGTTGTTTGCGTTGCGGCCGCCCAACGACGGGGTATCGTCGACGAGGGCGAGATGCAGCGCAACGGCAAGGATGCGCAGAACATCGCTGAAGGGTTCCGTATCTCCGGTCTCGGTCAGTTGGTCGAGGCTGGCATCCAGTCGGAACGTCTTGTGGTATTCGGTGATTGAGCATAGGGGTTGACGATGTCTGAAGATATTAAAAAGTTCATGTACCTCAACCGCCGCGCTCCCTACGGCACTATCTATGCTTGGGAGTCACTTGAGGTTGTATTGATCGGTGCCGCGTTTGATCAGGATGTCAGTCTGGCATTCCTCGACGACGGGGTCTATCAGCTGGTCAAGGGGCAGGATACCGCCGAGGTGGATATGAAGAATTTCTCACCCACCTACCAGGCGCTTGGGGATTACGATGTTACCAAGCTGTATGTCGAGAAGGAGTCGCTGGAAGAGCGGGGACTGACCCTGGATGATCTCATGCCTCTGACCTACGAGGATGAAGATGACGATTGGGCTGAAAAGGACTCTATCCGCGTGGTCAGCCGTGCTGAAATGGCCGAGATCATGGAAGAACAAGATGTCATGTTCAGTTTCTAAGTCGGAGACAAGCGAATGAGTACTCTACATACAATCAACAAATCACCTTTTGAAAAGTCTTCGATGGATAGCTGTTTGGCCTATGCCGCAGAGGGTAGTTCTGTCCTTATGTACGAAGACGGTATTTATGGTGCGATCAAGGGCACTGCCGTAACCGAGAAAATGGCCGCCAAGAACGGTGTGACCTTCTATGTTTTGGGCCCTGACCTTAAGGCACGCGGTGTAAGCGAAGACAAGGTTGCTGATGGCATCGAAATCGTGGACTACGCCAAGTTTGTCAGTCTCGCTGCAGAGAATGACAAGGTTCAGGCCTGGGTCTGATCAACGAACAACTTTTTGACTCTACTGGGAGATAAATAATGGCTATCGAAATCAATGGTAAATCCTTTGAAACTGACGAAGAAGGTTACCTGACCAACCTGTCTGACTGGGAGCCTGGTGTAGCTGAGGCCATGGCTAAGGAAGACGACCTGGAGCTGACCGACGAACATTGGGAGATCATCAACTTCCTGCGTGAGTACTACGAGGAGTACCAGATCGCTCCCGCGGTTCGCGTTCTCACCAAGGCTGTAGGCAAAAAGCTGGGTAAGGAGAAGGGCAACTCCAAATACCTCTACGCCCTGTTCCCTTATGGCCCGGGTAAGCAGGCTTGCCGTTTCGCCGGTCTGCCTAAGCCTACTGGCTGTATCTAAAGGCATCTGTTCGAGATGGGGGCGCTGCATGCGCCTCCATCGCCCGATCACTTATTGAGGAACGCAGGATTATGTCATCTGTCTACGCGTTGCTGTTTATCGTAGCGACCTTAGTTCTTGTCCTTGGACTGGCCAGGAAGATCGTCCAGTATGCAAGAATCCCTGCTCCGTTAAAGATTCCGACTACCCCGGCTCCCGTTACCCGGTCCGGTGTTGTCCTGCGGCTATTTCGTGAAGTGGTACTCTTCGAGAGTCTGTTCAAAAGTACCAAGTGGACCTGGATATTCTCTTGGATGTTCCACATGGGCCTGTTTCTGGTACTCGCGCGCCACGTTCGCTATTTTATCGATCCCGTATGGTTGCCGATCCAGTTGATCCAGCCATTTGGCAAGTATGCGGCCTTCGCCATGATTGCGGGTCTTGGAGGATTGCTGATCCGAAGGATATTCGTTGATCGCGTCCGCTATATCTCTTCCCCCTCCGATTTTCTGTGGCTGCTGTTGCTGATACTGATCGGCTTGAGCGGTGCGACAATGACATTCCTGGTCCATACAGACGTGGTTGCCGTGAAAGAGTTCTTTACCGGATTCTGGACATTCAGTGGCGGCGATCTCCCGATGGATCCGGTGCTGCTTGTTCATCTCACCCTGGTGGTGGTACTGATGCTGCTGTTGCCTTTCAGCAAACTGCTGCATATCCCGGGTGTATTTTTCAGCCCGACCCGGAACCAGGTGGACAATCCGCGTGAGAAGCGCCACCTGGCGGAATGGGCGAGAAAGCTTGAAGAGTCCTAAACACACGCTTGGCCGATGAGGGTTACAAATGGCTGGAGCTGAATTCGAAACACCGGAACTGACTGAGTTCATCGAAGTTCCGAAGCTGGTTGAAGGCACCATGGAGCATGTCACATGTTTCGTGGCCAAGCCTGAGCACCAGGAGCCCCTGGGTTTTCCCGGGGAAAAGGTCGAGAACTGGAAAGAGGTCGCCATCGACAAGATGGGGGACCTGTTGAGCCGCTACCGCTCCTTTCAGGTATTCATGGATGCCTGTGTGAAGTGCGGCTCCTGCACCGACAAGTGTCATTACTACCTGGGCAGCCTGGATCCCAAGAACATGCCGGTGGGCAGGCAGGATCTGTTGCGCAAGGTCTATCGGCGCTATTTTACCTTTGCCGGTAAGTTTTTTCCGAAACTGGTTGGTGCGGTTGATCTGACCGACGAGGTCATCGATGAGTGGTACAGCTACTTCCATCAATGTTCCCAGTGCCGTCGCTGCTCCGTATTCTGTCCCTACGGCATCGATACCGCCGAGATCTCGATGGCGGCGAGGGAGATCCTCGATTCCATCGGTGTCGGTCAGAAGTACTGCAACGAGATCATCGGCAAGGTACACAAGATCGGTAACAATCTGGGACTCCCAGGGCCTGCCATCGAGGACACCCTCGAGGGTCTGGAAGAGGACGTCTATGAAGAGACAGAGGTTGCGGTCAAATACCCTCTCGACGTCAAGGGCGCCGATATCCTCCTGGTCACCCCTTCAGCCGACTTTTTCGCCGAACCCCATGTGGACGGCTTGATCGGTTACGGTAAGGTGTTTCACGAAGCCGGCGTCAGTTGGACCTTGAGCACCAAGGCGTCGGAGGCCGGTAACTTCGGCATGTTCATCGGCAGCTATGAAAATATGCGCCGTGTATCCCTGCGCATTCGCGAGGCTGCCCTCGAACTGGGTGTCAAACGTATCGTATTTGGCGAATGCGGCCATGCATGGCGTGTCGCCTACAGTTTTCTCAATACCCTTGCCGGGCCCTTCGACTTCCTCGATCCCGACTATCCGGTACCACAGCATATCTGCGAGTTCACCCTCAACGAAATCGAGCGGGGTACCCTGGAGTTCGATAAGTCGGAGAACGACGATATGTCGATCACATTCCACGACTCATGCAATGTGGCACGTGCCACCCGCATGGGTGACAAGCCGGGTGGCCAGTTCGATATCCCGCGCAAGGTGATCAAGGCAGTAGTCAACAACTACCATGACATGGAGTGGGACACCATCCATGAACGCACCTTCTGCTGTGGCGGTGGCGGCGGTCTGTTGACCGACGACCTGATGGAAGTGCGGGTAAAGGGCGCCAAGCCGCGCATGACCGCCTTCAAGAATGTTATGGACGAGAAGGGTGTAACCCATCTTGCAGCGATTTGTGCAATCTGCAAGAGCCAATTTACCAAGGTATTTCCCTACTACGGTATGGATATGTTCCAGATCGTCAGTGTTCATCAGTTGGTGAGTAACGCCATCGTGATGAACAGGAAGACACCACCCGAGGAGGCCCCCGGGTATGGTGAAGACGATGATGACGAATAGAACCGATAACTAGCGCAAACTACGACTCCTACCTTGGGTAGGGCACGACCAAGACAAGTTCCAAGAGGAGACTGGAAATGGCAACTCCTAGCGAAGAGATGAAAAAAGAGATTACTTGGCGCCGTTTTGAAGACGGTGAAAATGAGTGGGATGATTGGGGTGATAAGATCTTCCTTGAAGATACCTCCTACAAGTGCCCTACCTATATCAACCGCACACCACCCTGTCAGGGCGGCTGTCCTTCCGGTCACGATATCCGGGGCTGGTTGGCGATCGTACGTGAGCAGGAGAAACCTTCCGAAGGTATGGAGTGGGAACAGTATGCCTTCGAGCGTGCTGCAGAGGCCAATCCATTTCCCTCGATGATGGGCCGTGTCTGTCCGGCACCATGTCAGGATGGTTGTAACCGTAACGAAGTCGAGGACTTCGTCGGCATAAACTCGGTAGAGCAATATATTGGCGATACCGCAATTGAAAAGGGTTTCAAGTTTACCCCCGGTACCGATACCGGTAAAAAGATTGCAGTTATCGGCGGTGGTCCCGCTGGCATGGCGGCCGCATTCCAGCTACGCAAGCTGGGCCACGCAGTGACCGTCTTCGAGAAGGATCCCGAACTCGGTGGCATGATGCGTTACGGCATTCCGAACTATCGTATTCCCCGTGACAAACTGCAGGCCGAGATCCAGCGTATTCTGGATATGGGTGTGGAGACCAGGACCGGGGTCAAGGTCGGCGTCGATGTAGCGGTTGCCGATATCGAAAAAGAGCATGATGCGGTCCTCTGGGCTCTTGGTTGCCAGAATGGCCGCGACCTACCTGTGGATGGTTGGCAAGGTACTCCCAACTGTGTTTCCGGTGTTGCCTTTCTCAAGGCCTTCAATGAGGGCAGAATGAAAGTGACCGGTAAGAAGGTGGTCTGTATCGGTGGTGGTGATACCTCTATCGACGTGATCTCCGTGGCCCGTCGCCTCGGCACCAACGCGGCTGCCGGCAATCCGGAAGATATCGTGCTCGATACTTCCATGAGCCAAGACGATGCATTGGCGGAAGCTGCTGAGCCGGCTGCCGCCACCCTGACCTCGCTGTTCACCAAGGACAAGATGTTCGCGGCACAGCACGAGATTCACGATGCCCTGCACGAGGGGTGCGAGATCCTCGACGGCGTGATGCCCCTCGAAGTGATCATCGGTGATGATGGCCGTGCCACCGCGCTCAAGGTTTGTGATTGCACGATGGATGGTATGACGCCGATTCCAACCGAGGGTACCGAACGTATTCTCGAGGCCGACCTGATCGTATCCGCGATCGGTCAGAGTGCCGACATGGAAGGGTTGGAGAACTTTGCCAACGACCGCAACCTGATCGATGCCGACAAGTTTTACCAGGTGCCTGGTAAAGAGGGTCATTTCGTTGCCGGCGATATTATTCGCCCCCATCTGCTGACCACTGCCATCGGCCAGGCCTCGATTGCCTGCGAGAGCATCGATGCCTACCTGAGCAAGAAAGATTTGGCGAAGCGCCCGAAGGTGGACGTTCACCACTTTGACCTTATCGACAAGCTGAAAGAGGTTCATTTGGAACCGGAAGCCTTCGATAAGAACGAGGGTGACATGCGCGGTACCAATACCGCGAAATATGCGGTACACAACTACGAGGACCGTTCTCGCCAGGAGGTCATTCCCGCGAACGATCTGTTCCTCGGACACTTCGATTTCACCCCGCGCCTGTTGCGCTCGGAAGATGTGCCCACCGCGGATGAAGTACTGCATCATTTCAAGGAGCGCATGAGCGGCCTCAACCAGGAGCAGGTACAGGAGGAGGCGAAGCGCTGCATGAGTTGTGGAATGTGCTTCGAATGTGACAACTGTGTCGTCTTCTGCCCGCAGGATGCGGTGTTCCGGGTGAAGAAAGCGGAATCGACCACCGGACGCTATGTCGACACCGATTACAACAAGTGCATCGGCTGCCATGTTTGCACCGATGTTTGTCCCACGGGATATATCCAGATGGGGTTAGGTGAATAGGAGCTGAGATGCGTAGTTCTCTCATCAGCAATAGACTCCTCATCATTCTGCTGGCAGCTCTGTTGCTGCCTGTCATGCAGGCCTATGCTGAGAGTCGATATGTAACCAAAAACTCAAAGGCAGCCTCCATGGAGAGCTGCGTGGCGCCCACCGACCTGATACGCCGCAACCATATGGATCTCCTCCAGCATGGTAGGGACGATACGGTCAGGGATGGTGTCCGTGGGTTGGAGTACAGCCTCTCCGAGTGTATTGATTGCCATGCCTCCAGGGATGCCAGGGGGGAAGCTGTATCGGTCACCGCTGAAGGCGAGTTTTGCCAGGCTTGTCATGGTTACATTGCGGTGAGTCCCGCCTGTTTTCAGTGTCATCGCACGACACCGGAAGAGAATGGCAGCGGTAACTCCCTTGGTTACCGATTGGACGAGCATAGTCGGCACCTGGATATGCAACAGCCAGCTGGCAGAGAGACTGATCATGAGCAATAAGAGTGACCAGCCGAGCGTAGAACGCCGTCAGTTTATTGGTGGAACCCTCGCGGCCGCCGGGGCGCTGACCCTGGCGCCCGGTGTGATTTTGCACGCAGCAAGCGATGGGGACGAAGCAACTTCGGGCGCATCCGGTAAACATCGCTGGGGCATGTTGATCGATGCCAACAAATGTGCCGATGGCTGCAGCGCCTGTGTCGATGCCTGCAACAGCGAGCACGGTCTTACCGACCTTGGCAGGCCGCATACGGACGCCGTGTGGATTCGTCCGATAAAGCTCAAGGACAAGCAGACCGGTCATGTCAATCGGCTGGTGATGATGTGCCAGCACTGTGAACATCCACCCTGTGTCGATGTCTGTCCCACCAATGCATCGTTCAAGCGTGTGGATGGGGTGGTGCTGGTCGACCGTCACCGTTGCATCGGTTGCCGCTACTGCATGATGGCATGTCCCTACAAGGCACGCTCCTTCGTCCACGAGGCGCTCACTGATCAATCGGTGGCCGCACCCCGGGGCAAGGGATGCGTCGAGAGCTGTACCCTTTGCGTACACAGGATCGATGCCGGGGAGATGCAGACGGCTTGTCAGGAGGCCTGTGCCAAGGATGGACATAATGCGATCGTTTTTGGTGATTTGAAGGATCCGAACAGCGAGATCAGCCGGACCCTCAAATCTCACAACTCAGTACAGATCCGGGCCGACCTCGAGTTGAACACCGGCGTGCGCTATCTCAACCTGTGATCTGTAGGGGGCTTGGAATCATATGAGTAAGATGTATTACCGCGAGCTCTACTGCGGCTCACCCGTGCGTTTCTGGATGGGATTGGCATTGCTCGGTGCAATTATCGCCGTTGGCCTGGGTGCTGCCTACTACATGGAACATCACGGCCACTGGGTAACCGGAATGTCCAATCAGATCGTATGGGGTCTGCCTCATGTCTTCGCGATCTTTCTCATCGTTGCCGCTTCGGGCGCCTTGAACGTTGCATCCATCGGTTCGGTATTCGGCGGACCGCTGTATAAGCCGTTGGGACGTTACTCCGCGCTGTTGGCTATCGGACTCCTTGTCGGTGGCCTGATTGTGCTGGTGCTCGATCTCGGCAGACCCGATCGCCTGATCGTCGCCATGACCGAATACAATTTTAAATCGATATTCGCCTGGAACGTGATTCTCTATAGCGGGTTTATCGCCATTGTCGCAGTCTACCTCTGGACAATGATTGATCGGAGCATGGAGAAATACAAACGCCCCTTGGGTTTCACTGCGTTCTTCTGGCGCATAGCGCTGACCACAGGTACCGGTTCTATCTTCGGCTTCCTGGTGGCACGCGAGGCCTACGACGCCGCCATCATGGCGCCGATGTTCGTCATCATGTCTTTCAGCTATGGTCTGGCGTTCTTCATCATAACCCTGATTGCCGCCTATATCTGGGGTGACAGGGAAATTAGCGTGCTGCGTCTCACCAAGCTGAAAAACCTGCTCGGTGTATTCGTCGGAGCGGTGCTCTACTTTGTCCTTGCCTACAACCTGACCAATCTCTATGTGGCCCAGCACCATGGTATCGAGCGCTTTATCCTCCTCGACGGGGGTATCTACACGCTGATGTTCTGGGTCGGTCAAATACTCATAGGCAGTATCATTCCGCTCTTTCTCATCTATTCGCCTGCCTTTGAGAATTCCCGCTGGGCCATAGCGGTGGCATCGGTTGCGGTGCTCATTGGCGGTTTTATTCAGATCTATATCATCGTAATCGGCGGTCAGGCCTACCCCATGAATATGTTTCCGGGGAAGGAGGTCATCGAATCCGGCTTTTTCGATGGTCAGATCGCGAATTATGTACCCACCTTCCCGGAAGCGGCGCTGGGTATCGGCGGCATGGCCGTGTCATTGGCATTGGTGGCAATCGGCGCAAGGGTTTTCAAGGTCTTCCCCGAATCCCTCGAAGACTGAATATCGCCGCTAAGTCGTCTCTTAAAAAATCCATCACCGCCAGTCGGTGGTGGATTTTTTTTCTTCAGGGTAGGATGAATCTCGGTATGGGATTCATCAAACCGTTCCAGATGATTAGATTCAAACCTTTGTCGATGGTTATACGTGTCAGCGATCTACCTGTCAGCAGCCCATAAATCATCCGGTAAGACGACGCTTGCTGTCGGTCTTGTCCGCGCCCTGATAAAGCGAGGCGTCGATCTGCAGCCTTTCAAGAAAGGCCCGGACTACATCGATCCTTTATGGCTTACCGCGGCGGCGGGCAGGGCCTGTTACAACCTCGATTTCTACACCCAGAGCAGAGAGGAGATTCTGCAAAACTACGCCGCTTATATGAACGCCAGGGAGATGGCGTTGATAGAGGGTAACAAAGGGCTCTTCGACGGCGTGGACATCGAGGGCTCAAACAGCAATGCCGCGATGGCTGCCTTTCTCGGTACTCCGGTGATCCTGGTGATCAACTGCCGCGGCATGACAAGGGGTATAGCGCCACTGCTGCTGGGTTACCAGGCATTCGACCCGAATATCGATATAGCAGGCGTTATCCTCAATCAGGTTGGCGGAGCCAGGCACCAGTCCAAACTGATACAGGTGGTCGAGCACTATACCGATATCCCGGTACTGGGTGCTATTCAGGCGGACAACCGACTGCAGATCGACGAGCGTCACCTGGGATTGATTCCGAGCAATGAAAACGAGCAATCGGAACAGATCATCCAGTTGTTGTCGGCGAGCGTCGAGCAGCATATCGACATAGAAAAAGTGATAGAAATCGCAGCGAAATCCTCTCCGCCTGAGACGATTACCACAAGATCTTCCTCCTGTTTTATGCCGAAGAATCGACTTAGAATCGCTATCGCCCGCGACCGGGCCTTCGGATTCTACTATCCTGACGATTTGGACAGATTCCGCGCATTGGGCGTGGAATTGCTTGAAATTGATACCTTAAATGATAAGGAACTGCCTGAAATCGATGGACTTTTTCTGGGCGGGGGGTTCCCGGAAACGGCTATGGAGGCACTCGAGGCAAACCGTTCCATGCGTAATGCGATCACCGCCTACGTGGAGCAGGGTGGGCCGCTCTATGCCGAATGCGGTGGTTTGATTTATCTGACCCGCAGCCTTACCTGGGGCGCCAAAAAATGTAGAATGGTCGGTGTGATACCGGCGGATACCAGGATGTATGAGAAACCTCAGGGCAGGGGGTATGTGCGGCTTCGCGATAGCGGCAGGGGGCCCTGGCCACAATTGCGTGACGGCTCATCCGATCGGGTGATCCATGCACATGAGTTTCACTACTCATCGCTGGAGTCACTAAATTGTGATGAAAACGACTTCGTCTATCGTGTCGAGCGTGGTTTCGGCATCAACGGGGAATTTGACGGTTACACCTACAAGAACATGCTGGCCAGCTATACCCATATGAGGAATGTAGGCGGGAATAACTGGGTTGAACGCTTTGTTGCACATGTGGATGGATGTAAAACCGGTGTTCCGGGATAGATGGGAAATAGGACTGTAACTGCAATAGTCAACAGGTGACAGATGTTTAAAATTACACCTCGAGCAGCGCAACAGATACAACAGGCAGCCAAGATGGGCGGCACCGAAGGCATGGCCCTGCGTTTCGCCGCGCAACAGAAAGAGGACGGTTCATTTGATTACCTGATGGGATTTGATGACGCCAAGGATGACGATATCCAGTTCGATTCGGAAGGTGTCAGCATCATCATGGAGCCTGAGTTTTTCTCCCTGTTGGATGAGACGACCATGGACTTCGCGGAACTGGATGACGGTGAAAGCCAATTCATATTTATCAATCCCAAAGATAGTAACTACACCCCGTCGAAAGCGCCGGTACAATAGGCGGGTTCAGCGTGTCACTAACCGCATCGAGATACCAACTCGCCCTGGTAGGGACAGGATATAGCGGTTGATATGGATCTGAGCAGTGAAGATGCATTGCGTCTGAATGTGTTGCTGGCGAATAATCCACAGGCAATCCGCATCGATGAGTCGAGGATGGCCCTGCATGGCCTGACCGAACAGGGCGAATCCAAAATAGCGCTCAATCCAAACTGCCGTGACGACCTCTATCTGCGCAAGGTGCGTGAAGTCCTCTCCGGTCATGTACAGGGCTCACCGGGGGGCTATCCGGTCTATCTCAAACGATGGAGCCGGATGGGTCAGACCCGGGATGAGAATCTGGAGCAGCTGCTGCTTTTGGGCGAGCCTGAAGCGGTGGTGGCCTTTACCTGTGCCAAGGGTATCACCGATGAATTGGCCAGACGTGCCTGGTGGATCAGCGAGGATCCCGATAATGCACGTCGGATGCTGAACAGCCCTCTGGTCGTCAGCGGCAGCATGGGGCCGGTACTGGCCCGATTCCTGGTCGACTACCTGCCCTTTGAAACCGAACCGATGGTAATCATCGAAAGTTTGCGGTTGGTACTGCAGCCTGGGCTGATCGGCGAAGAGGAGAAGCTCGGTCTCTGGCGACGCTGCCAGCGTAAACCGACCTACTATCTCGGTTTTCTCGCCTCACTACCCGACGACCTGCCGCTGGCTTCCGTCGCGTGGCCTTTGACAGAGCAAGAGTCTGCTGCATTGGCTCTGTTGTCCGATCGGGGTAACCCATTTGCCGGTCAGCTGTTGCGTATACACTCGTCAGCGGGACAGGGATTTATCTCCACTCTGCTGAAAGCCATGGAGAAACCGGCCAATCAGGATGTGGTAACGACCCTGCTCGATGTTGTGCGAGACTATCTACACACCCTGCGACCCTCAGGGGATCCCGATTTGACACTGCAGGCACTTCGCACAGAGGCGGACGGACTTGATAGCGAACCCTTTCTCGCCTGTTGCGATGTTGCCGGCCAGCGGGAAGGCGAATTGCGTCTGCTCTATCTCTTGTCCGGTCTTGGGTATGGGGTGGTGAGACCTGTTTTGCATAATACGGATGCGATCGGGTCGTTGATGCGCAAGAAACTGGAACCGGTATTCGATCCTCTGAAAAGCTATTTCGGACTACTACTGGGTGGCTAGGGAAGGGCTAGCGATTGTTACCCCGTTGTCTGCCTTTGTAGGCGGAGACTTGCTGAATGAGGGTTTGATAGGGCAGGTTTTCCAGCTTGCCGAAGGCCGCGGTCGCGCGGTTTATCAGTTCGAACACATCTTCGATCGATTCCGGTATGGGTTGATCCGGGTAGATCGCGGAGAAGAGGCCGCGCAATCCACCCACCTGAAGCCGCATCGCCTTGCCATGGGGCAGCACTGACCTGTCATCGTTCGACTTGAGGGCGAACCGGGCCTGATGGCGGAGCTTGTCGAGCAGTTCCAGGCACTGCTGCAGCGCTTCATCCGATACGCAGTGGACACCCTCGCGCTCCGCGATACAGAGCTTTTTCGATTGAGAACAGCCGCAATGGCGTGCGAGGATGCTCTTTTCGTAAGCGCAGATACGCTCATTCATCTCCCGGTAGGTGCGCCTAAAGGCATCCTGGTCCATCAGCTTGATTTACCTGTAAACCGGTGGATCATGCGACGATCCTTTTTGCTAGGTCTTCCATGGGCGATGCGTGGCGATACCGACCGCTCCAGTCGTTGCGCCTCAATCAGTTTTTCTCGCCGCTCGATACTGGCAGGGGATTCATCGTAGAAGCTGCGTGCCTCCGAAGCCGGTCTTCTCCTGGCGGCAGGGATGCGGACAGTGATCTCCCATTCCAGGGCGCCCTTGTGAATGCGCAGTTGCGATCCGGCTTTGATCTCCTTTCCGGGCTTGGTTCTGTGACCGTTGAGATGTACTTTGCCTCCGTTGATCGCCTCGCAGGCGATCTGTCGGGTCTTGAAAAAGCGAGCCGCCCATAACCATTTGTCCAGGCGGACCTTTTCTTCAACATTATCTGCGGATTGGTTCATTCCTCTGCTCTGCCCAGTAGGAGATCGAGTTGACCCGACATCTCAAGGGATGCGAGGTCATCGTAGCCTCCCACATGATAGTCATCGATGAAAATCTGTGGCACCGTGTGCCGGTTGCTGCGACGCATCATTTCCTGCATCACTTCCCGATTGTGTTCGATGCGAATCTCCTCGAAGTTTACACCCTTGTTTTCAAGCAGGTGTTTGGCGCGAACGCAATAGGGACAAATCGCGGTTGAATACATGACGACATTTGGCATAAAAGCGGGTTCCTCACCAATTTTTTGCAATTATAGTATATCTAACTGTTTGTAAAAAAAGGAAATTAGGATTTTAAGACCCCAGGTTCCCTATCGCCGGCTCAACTCGAAGGGCTGGCTTGCAGGCATGGGGTGCTGCTATGTTCTATTTTATCCTTAGTAAGTCAACAGATAAGTATACTGCCACCCGGCGACAAGCCAATGCACCCTGGGGGTATCCATGTCCGGTGCGGTGTCTCGTGGTGACATTTTCCGGTTTCAGCGAGTCTTCCCAAATATGTCAGAATTGGAAGGAATCCAGTCAACTCCCTGAATTCTGGTAATTACTCAGCGTTTAACACGATGCCGGAGTGTAGGAGAATGGATTCACTTCGCAGGACCAAAGATTTAGGTAGGAAATATGCGAACAAAAAATGCCAAGACCATCTATTTGAAGGATTATCGTCCACCGGACTACCTGGTGGATGAGGTGGAGATGGTTTTTGAACTGCTGCCTGAGTCGACTCGGGTAACCAGCCGCTTACAAGTGCGAAAAAATCCAGCCAGTGATGCGCTGAAACCACCATTGATACTGGATGGCGAGGAGCTGGAGTTACAGGCAATCGAGCTGGATCAACACCCCCTCGACGAGGATGCCTACCAGTGCGATGAGCGCTCATTGACCATCCACAATGTACCGGAAGTCTTTAGTTTGACCACCCAGGTCGTCATCTATCCAGAAAAAAATACAGCCCTTGAGGGGCTCTATCGTTCCGGCGGACTCTACTGCACCCAGTGTGAGGCGGAAGGTTTCCGCCGCATCACCTATTATCTCGATCGACCCGACGTGATGGCACGGTTTTCGACCACCATCATTGCCAGCAAGAGTGACTCACCTGTGCTGCTTTCAAACGGCAATTGTGTCGAGGAGAGGGAGCTGGAGGATGGGCGTCACTTGGTGCGCTGGCAAGATCCCTTTCCAAAACCCTGTTACCTGTTTGCCATGGTTGCGGGTGATCTGCTGTGTCAACAGGATCGTTTTACCACCCTCTCCGGCAGGGATGTTGACCTGAGGATCTATGTGGAAGCGGAGAATATCGACCGATGTGATCATGCCATGAACTCATTGAAGCGGGCCATGGCCTGGGACGAGGAGCATTATGGCCGTGAGTACGACCTGGATATCTACATGATCGTCGCGGTTAACGATTTCAATATGGGCGCAATGGAGAACAAGGGGCTCAATGTCTTCAATTCCAAGTATGTACTGGCGCGCGCCGATACTGCGACAGACAACGACTATCAGGGTATCGAAGGCGTCATCGCCCATGAATATTTCCATAACTGGACCGGAAACCGGATTACCTGCCGTGACTGGTTTCAGCTCAGTCTGAAAGAGGGATTGACTGTTTTCCGCGATCAGGAGTTCTCCGCCGATATGGGATCTCGCGGTGTCAAACGCATCGATGACGTACGTCTGCTGCGCAGCCACCAATTCGCCGAAGATGCGGGGCCAATGGCACATCCGGTGCGTCCCGACAGCTATATAGAGATCAATAATTTCTACACGGTGACGGTATACGAGAAAGGTGCGGAGGTTGTACGCATGCAGGCAAAACTGCTCGGCCCTGAGCGCTACAGAGAGGCGACGGATCTCTATTTCGAGCGTCACGATGGCGAGGCCGTCACCACCGACGATTTCATCCGGTGCATGGAGGATGCCAGTGGCCGTGACCTCAGCCAGTTTCGTCGCTGGTACAGCCAGTCGGGTACCCCGGTGGTGGAGGTGGAAGCCGAGTTTGATGAGCAGCATGGCAGCTATAGGTTCTGCTTTCG
The DNA here is from genome assembly GCA_040793985.1 of Candidatus Thiodiazotropha sp. Taxonomy (GTDB): domain Bacteria; phylum Pseudomonadota; class Gammaproteobacteria; order Chromatiales; family Chromatiaceae; genus Thiodiazotropha. Next base: position 758,631 of record JBFNJI010000003.1, read on the forward strand.
TCAACACTGTCCGGACACACCTGGACAGCAGGGCAAGAAACCTTTCCATATTCCGATTGAGATTGCGTTATTGGGTCGGGAAGGAGATGAACTCCCTTTGCAATTGCACGGCGAGGCGGAGGCGCAGGGTACTAGGCGCCTGTTGGAGCTCACCAGGGAGGTGCAGGAATTCACCTTTGTCGGATTGCGGGAAAGACCGGTACCCTCACTGTTGAGGGGATTCTCTTCGCCGGTAAAACTACGCTACACGGCCAGCGACGGGGAGCTGATGTTTCTCATTGCCAGGGACAGCGATGCATTCAACCGATGGGATGCCTCCCAGGCGCTCGCGCAGCGTACCCTGCTCAATCTGGTTGCCGACTATCGTGCGGGCAGGCCCCTGGTGCTGGCCGAGGGGCTGGTGCAGGCATTCGAGGCGGCCCTGCTCGACGACTCATGCGACAAGGCGTTGTTGAGTGAAATACTGCGGCTGCCCGGTGAGTCCACATTGGGTGATCAGATGGAGGTTGTCGATGTTGAGGGGATACACCATGTCAGGGAGTGGTTGAAGCAGGCCCTGGCCGGCCGAATGCGCCAAACCCTGTTATCGCTCTACAGGAGCAATGGCAGTCAATCTTCCTACGACATAGCACCCGCCTCGATAGCCGGGCGCAGGCTGAGAAATCTGCTCCTCGACTATCTTATGTGTCTGCCGGATGCGGAGATCCATGCACTCTGTTTTCAGCAGTTTCAACAGGCGGACAACATGACCGACGTGATGGCCGCGCTCGGCGCTCTTGCCAATACCGACTGCCCGCAGCGGGAACCGGCCCTCGCCTCCTTTGAGAAGCAGTGGCGTGATGAACCGCTGGTGATGGACAAGTGGTTTGCGGTGCAGGCGAGTTCCAGGCTTCCCGGAACCCTGGCGCGGGTCAAGGCGTTGATGAACCATCCCGCATTTTCGCTGCGTAATCCAAACAAGGTGCGCAGCCTCATCGGTGTATTTTGCGGGATCAATATCAACGCATTTCACCTCGCAGACGGTTCCGGTTACGCATTTCTGGCAGATCAGGTGATCGTCCTCGACAGGTTGAATCCACAGATTGCCGCGCGCATGATTAGAATCATGAGCCGTTGGCGTCGCTACGACGAACAGCGCCAGGTATTGATGCGTGATCAGTTCGAGCGCGTGCTCTCAGCCCCCAACATTTCGAAGGATGTTTACGAGATAGCCAGTAAATCGCTGGCCGATGCAGATGATCAGTGAATGACCATGCGCAATGACACGGAGCAGTCGAAGAATATAAGGATTGGTTTTGCCCCGGAATTTGTAACATCCCTCCGGGTCAGTTAATCTCTTTGCTGTTTACACTTGAGGTTGCCTCATGGCACAACACCCCGTTACCTATACACTGCCAGACAAACTTGATTTCACAGAGATCAGAAAAATTCTCTCTGAGTCAAATCGTTTCTCCGAGGATAGTCCAGTCAAGGTGAGACAGACCTATTACGACAGTTTTGATTGGCGGGTCTGGCAGGCAGGTGGAGAGCTGTTCCAGGAGCAGGGTAATGATGCAAAACTCTGTTGGGTGGATCGTATAAGCAATCAACAACTTAATTGTCAGGTCCTCGATTCACCTCCGGGATTTGCAGAGGATATGCCATCGGGCCAGCTAAAGGAGCTTTTGACGCCGGTATTGGAGATGCGGGTACTGCAGCCCCTGGTACGAGTAAATCAGCAACGCAACACCCTACGTATTCTCGATCTGGAAGAGAAGACGGTGGTCAGGATTGTATTGCAGAAAAACCAGTTCAGTGCGATCAAGGGCAAGAACAGGGGTGAGTTGGAGGGACGTATCCTGTTGCAGCCGCTGAAGGGTTATGACAGCGAGTTTCATAAGCTCAAGGAACAACTTCACGCTCTGAAGCTTCGCCCGTCGGAGAAGAGTCTCTACGAGGACGCGCTTCAGGGGATAGGACGTAAACCGGGTGACTACAGCTCCAAGCTCAACTTCAGACTCAACCCCGACGCTCCCGCCCATGTCGCCGCCCGGCAGATCCTGCTGAGTCTGCTCGACACCCTGGAGGCCAATATCGAAGGTACCAGGGCGAATCTGGACAGCGAATATCTCCACGACCTGCGGGTGGCGACACGGCGTACCCGCTCGGCAATGAGCCAGATAAAAGGGGTTTTCGATCCGCAACAGCTGGAGCCCTTCAAACGGGGATTTGGCTGGATTGGCCAAATCACCGGCGCAACAAGGGATCTCGACGTCTATCTGCTGACTTATCCCGACTACCATGCATCGTTGCCGAAGGCGGTACAGGATGACCTCGAACCCTTTTACAGCTTCCTTCTGCAACACCACAAAACGGCGCAGGCGGCGTTGGTAAAAAAGATAAACTCGCCACATTTCAGGAAGACATTGAAGACTTGGCGCAGCTGGCTGGAAGCCCCGGCCGGAAACAGCGAACAAGCGCCAAATGCGATGCAACCCAGCGCCAAGCTGGCCGACAGGAGAATTAGTAAACTCTATAAGCGGGTGCTCAAGGGTGGCAGCAAAATAGGTGCCGATACCCCTGCGGAGAGACTGCATGAGCTGCGCAAGGATTGTAAAAAACTGCGTTACATGATGGAGTTTTTCCAAAGCCTCTATCCGAAACCCGCAATCCGCGGGCTTATCAAAGCCTTGAAAGTGATCCTCGACAATCTGGGGGAGTTTCAGGATCTGGAGGTTCAGGCCAGGACGCTGGAGGAGTTCGGTGAGCAGATGCTCAAGGAGGGTGCCCCGGCGAGCGCCCTGATGGCCATGGGGATACTGGTTGGAAAGCTGTTGGAGCGGCAGCAACAGGCGAGAGCCGAGTTCGTCGAGCTGTTTTCAGGTTTCAGCAGCGAGTCTAATCGGCAAGCCTTTAGACAGCTGTTTGGAGCAGCCTGATGCATATCATTGGTGTCTACAACATCAAAGGTGGTGTTGGCAAGACGGCTACCGCTGTCAACCTCTCCTATCTAGCGGCAAGGCAGGGATACCGAACGCTGATTTGGGACCTGGACCCCCAGGCAGCCGCCACCTTCTACTTTCGTATCCAACCGAAAGTGAAAAGAGGCAAGAAGTTATTATCGGGAAAGGTCGAATTGGATGATGTGGTCAAGGCCACGGACTTCGAGAACCTCGACATGCTTCCCGCCGATTTTTCCTATCGCAACATGGACCTTCGCCTGGAGGATGCGAAGAAGCCAACCAAACAGCTGCTGAAACTGCTGCGTCCCCTCTCCAAGGCCTACGATTATGTCTTTCTCGACTGTCCGCCGAGTATCTCACTGGTGTCCGAAAACATCTTCCGTGCCGCCGAGGGTCTGCTCCTGCCCCTGATACCCACCACGCTCTCTCTGCGTACCTATCAACAACTTCTCGATTTTCTTCAGGGCCACCGCATCACCGGATTGGAGTTAATGCCGTTCTTCTCCATGGTCGACCGGCGCAAACGCATGCATCTAGATATCATGCAGAAATTCCCGGATGCCCACGGTGAACTGCTGAAAGCGCAAATCCCCTATGCCAGTGACGTGGAGAAGATGGGAATTCATCGCATGCCGGTACAGGCGTTCTCCCCCAACTGTTTTGCGGCCAGTGCCTATCAGGCATTGTGGATGGATGTACAGAACCGCTTGGGTTAGTGTTAACAGGCATCAGCATGTTGTCTCACATCCATAGTTTCTGCCGTGGCCGCACTGATAATAGAAAACCTGCACAAAACCTACCGCAACGGTTTCGAAGCCCTGAAGGGAATTGACCTGAGGGTTGAACAGGGGGACTTTTTCGCCCTGTTGGGGCCGAATGGTGCCGGTAAATCCACCGCCATCAGCATTATCGCCTCGTTGATAAACAAGAGCGCCGGCCGTGTTGAAATCTACGGTCACGACCTGGATCGGGAGAGGGATCGGGCAAAGGGTCTGATCGGTTTGGTGCCTCAGGAGTTCAACTTCAATATGTGGGAGCCGGTGGTGGAGATCCTGGTCAATCAGGCAGGGTATTACGGGATACCCCGCAAACTCGCCTTTCAACGTGCCGGTGAGGTGCTGAATAGGTTGGGTTTGTGGGAAAAACGCACTACCCAGGCGCGTTGGCTTTCGGGGGGTATGAAAAGAAGGTTGATGATAGCCCGGGCGCTGGTGCACCGGCCGAGGCTGTTGATTCTGGATGAACCGACGGCGGGGGTCGATATTGAAATTCGCCGCTCGATGTGGGATTTCATGCGTGAGATCAACCAGCAAGGGACCACTATTATTCTTACCACCCACTATCTGGAGGAGGCGGAAAGCCTGTGTCGCAATATAGCCATAATCGATCATGGACATATCGTCGAGCAGAGCAGTATGTCGAGACTGTTGAGTCAACTGCACACCGAGGTGTTTCTGCTCAATCTCGCTTCGCCTGTCGGCAGCGTACCCGATATTTCCGAATATGAGGTTACTTTGGTCGACAGTGAAACCCTGGAGGTGGAGGTTATGCGTGAACAGCGCATGAACCAGTTGTTTGCGTTGCTATCAGCTCAGGGTATCGAGGTGATCAGCATGCGTAACAAGCAGAATCGTTTGGAGCAGATGTTCGTCGATCTGGTCGACAGCTCAAAACAGAAACGGGCGTCACCGTGAATAGCTGGTACATCTACCGTGTCGCATTCCAGACCATTGTCACCAAGGAGATACTGCGCTTCATGCGTATCTGGGTACAGACCCTGCTCCCGCCCGCGATAACCACGACCCTCTATTTCATCATTTTTGGCAGGTTGATTGGCGATCGCATTGGTGAAATGGATGGCTATCGCTATATCGACTTTATTGTGCCCGGCCTGATCCTGATGTCGGTAATCCAGAACTCCTATGCCAATGTCGTCTCTTCATTTTTCGGTACCAAGCTGCAACACTACATCGAGGAGCTACTGATCGCCCCCGTTCCCCACTGGGTGATCCTGAGCGGCTATGTTATCGGTGGTGTGGCCCGGGGCACGATGGTCGGTGTCCTGGTGACGATTATCTCGCTGTTCTTTACAGATCTCTCGATCAACAGCTACGGTTTGACCCTGCTTGTGTTTGTTCTGACTTCGGTACTCTTCGCCCTGGCAGGATTCATCAATGCGGTCTATGCCAAAACATTCGACGATATCTCCATTGTGCCGACCTTCGTGCTGACGCCTTTGACCTATCTTGGTGGAGTCTTCTACTCCATCGAGTTGCTGCCCGGGTTTTGGCAGCAGATCTCACTGGTCAATCCGGTGCTTTACATGGTCAATACATTCCGTTTTGGCATTCTTGGGATATCGGATATCGATGTGGCGCTGGCATTGATGATTATTCTGGGGTTTATTGCCATCCTCACAACCTACAGCTTGCGATTGCTGTCGCGTGGAGTGGGTATAAAAGACTAGCGGGTAGAAGCGGGCAACGGCCGGGATTCTTGTCACTGCTCGCGGCTGATGCGGTTTCAGTTTCAGCACTGTTCCCAAGGCAATCCGTGATAACGCCAACCCCCTGAACTGCTACGATGATGATCCTCATCCAAATCGCCCTCGAAACCCTCATCGATATGGTAGACGCGTACAAATCCCCCATCGATTAGTGCCTTTCCCGCTTCCAGGGAGCGTTTGCCACTGCGACAGATAAGAACAACCGGCGCGCATCCATCGTCGATGGTACAGATACTGCCACCAAGGAGGAGCTTTCTGATATCGGTGACAAAGTGAGGGTTCACCGTCCAATCCGGCTCATCAATCCACGGTACATGGACCGCTCCCTTGGGGTGCCCGACAAAGAGATACTCCATGCTGGATCTGATATCCACAAGTACGGTTCGTGGATCGTCCTGCATCAATTGCCAGGCTTGCTGCGGGGTAAGGTTGTGGAGATGAGACTCACTCATTGACACTATCCTATAGATTCTGTTGGGTTAATACCTCTACATGGTAGAAGGTTTGAGAATGAAAGCAATCCACAACTCCACCAGCTGACTGGGATAACCTGTTAGCCAATGATCGCACCGGCTTGGGGACACTGTTTTCTTGGGCACCGGGGAGACGATTTTCAACTGGGGCCAGGTTTTTTTTGTGTACAATCACCGGATCATGTCCAAACATCCTGCCTATACTCTCTGGCGACTCACTGCCCATCTGCCGTTGAACTGGTTGCACCGTATTGGCCGGTTACTGGGACGCCTCTATGTCTGGTTTCCGAATCGTGAGAGGCGGATCACCGAAATCAATCTCCGTCTCTGCTTTCCTGAGATCGCGGACCGGGAGCTGATCGAGTTACGCAATCAGGCAATGGTCGAAATGGGTGCCACCTTGATGGAGATGGCGGCCATCTGGTTTGCACCCACCGAACGCATTCTCGGATTGATAGAGGGGATATCAGGTGCAGAGCTGCTGCAGCGGGAGAAGGGGCGGGGTCTAATCATTCTCTTGCCCCACCTGGGTTGTTGGGAGATCATCGGGCTGGAGCTGCCCACGCATCAACGGGTGACCTCCCTCTATCGCCCGCCCAGAAACAGTGCCTACGAGAGTGTGATAAAACAGGCCAGAGAGCGCAGTGGCGCCGAATTGGTGCCGACGGACACCTCGGGGGTGAAGCGGATCTTGGCGGCCCTGAAATCGGGCGGTGTCACCTGCATACTTCCTGATCAACAGCCAAAATCCGATTCCGGGGCACAGTTTGCGCCCTTTTTCGGGATTCCGGCATTGACCATGCTGCTAACCAATCGGCTGGCGAGAAAGACGGGGGCCAAGGTGATCTTCGCCTATGCCGAACGTCTTGCAGCCGGACGAGGCTACCACATCCACTATCTGCCCGCGGACGAGAAGATCCTGGATAAGGATCCAATGGTTGCGACCAGCGCATTGAATCACGATGTCGAATCGATCATCCGTCGATTGCCCGCTCAGTACCAGTGGTCATACAAGCGTTTCCACAAACAACCCGAAGGGGGAGAGTCGCCTTACCGGGCGATGCGCTGAGATATTTCACCCGCAGACAGCCCGATAGGAATTAAAGAGCTATCTGGATCAGCCGATAGACGGATATGGAGATTTCTCCAATTCTCTGAATATTGACTCTATAGATAGAGCTGGGATGACCTCGCAATGACGAATGGAAAGGCCTGGATTGTACTCTTGCTGCTGTTGATGTTGCTCTCGAGCGGTCAACTGCTTGGCGCTGAAGAGAGGGCGGATGTGCGGATACTCATCGATGTGTCCGGCAGCATGAAGCAGAATGACCCGAAGAATCTCCGACGTCCGGCGCTACGCCTTTTGGTTGGTCTGCTCTCTGCAGAGACCCGGGCAGGTGTTTGGACATTCGGTCAATATGTCAATATGCAAATACCTCTGGGTCAGGTCGACAAAGCGTGGAAAAGGCGGGCGCGCAAATCGTCTGAATCGATCGGCTCCCCTGGCCAGTTCACCAACATAGAGGATGCCCTCAAGCGCTCCACCGAAGACTGGAGCGGCCCCCCCGGTCCCAACCGCCGCAGTGTAATTCTGCTCACTGACGGGATGGTGGACATATCCAGGGACAGGACGAAAAATGCGGCATCGAAAAAGCGTATCCTGGAGCGGATTCTGCCTCGACTGGCGGATCTGCAGGCCACGGTCCATACCATAGCACTGTCGAAAAACGCCGATCATGAGCTGATGAAACAGTTGGCCACCACCAGTGGCGGCTGGTATGAGCAGGTCGAAACCGCAGAGCAGTTGCAAAAGGTGTTTCTCAGGATTTTCGAGAAGGTTGGTAAACCGGATGCGCTGCCGTTGCAGGATAACAAGTTTAAAGTGGATGAGACGATTACCGAAGCCACACTGTTGGTGTTTCGTAAACCCGGTGCCCGAGAAACAGAGGTTGTAACCCCCGCTGGCAAGACATTCAAGGCGGACAACGCACCCGCTTCAGTGAGCTGGCATCGGGATAAGGGATACGACATGCTGACCATCTCGGATCCGCAGCCGGGCGAGTGGATGATCCGTGCGGAAGTCGATCCCGATAACCGGGTCATGATCGTCACCGATTTGAAGATGAAGACCAGCGAGCTGCCAAATCGCATGATCCAGGGGGCAAGCCTGCCGGTGATTGTGGAGTTCAGTGATCACGGCAAGCTGATACGAAAACAGGAGTTTCTGAGCGTGGTCAATGTCACTGCCATGCAGCAGGACAGCAGAGGCAGTTCGGAAGCAAGGCCCCTGCAGGACAGTGGTCAGCAGCCGGATAAGGCCGCTGGAGACGGATTATTCACGCTTTCGTTTGGCGGGGAGTCTGTTGCCAGCGGGGTTGGAGAGTTGGTGCTGAATGCAACTGGACCTACCTTTGTGCGTGAGAAGAGGATGACCTATGAAGTCGTGCCACCGGTAAACCTGGAAGTCTCCCCCCGCGGCGATGGTCGTATGCTCGATATAGAGATCGCCCCGGAATCGGAACTCATCGATCCGGCTTCGTTGCATATCGAAACCTGGATGGAGAATGCCGAGGGTGAGCAGTTCCGTCTCTCGCTGAAGGGTACGCCGGGTGCACAGGGCGGCAGTGGCGAAATCGATCTCATGAGTTTCTCCGGACCGCGCCAGATCGCTGTCAAGGCATCGGCCAAGAGTCGCTCTGGAGAGTCCATTTCCTACTTCGACACACCTGTCGAGGTCGAGGGTATGAAGCTCCCGGAACCGGAGGTCGTTGTGGCACCCGAGCCACCACCACCGCCGGCTGTAGAATCCGAGCCTGAACCGCAGCCTGAACCAGAGGTAGAGCCTGAGCCGGAAGTCGAGCCTGAGCCGGAAGAGAAGAGTGAAGAGGAGGGGGGCTGGATTTCCGCACTGATCTGGTTTGGCGTTATCAATCTGCTGTTGATCGTCGGCGGCGGAGCAGCATACTGGTGGTTCTTTATACGTAACAAGCGTGCAACGGTCAGCCTGGTGGATGATAAAGCCATAAAAGCTGAAAAGGACGAGGCACAGGAAAATGATTGAAGTCAGCTCCCTGGTGGCACTGATAGTCGCTGAGGTCATTGTCGGTCTACTTGTATTGAGCGGTCTACTGCTCTTCTTCACCCTGATGCGAAAAGCAAAAATCCGCAAGGCGGCCGCCCATCTGGCAGAGCGCGTGCAAAGCGACAAAGCCAACAGAGAACAGCGCTTGAAGGTCCTGTTGCAGGAAAGCTATAGGCTAACTGATGACGACCTGGATCAGACCCTGCATAATTTTATGCAGACGGAGATGCTGCTTTATCAGAATGTCATAAACGGATTTATCAAGGATGACCAGGTACATCTTCAGCAGCTGGATGTGGACGTGGAAAACCTCGTGCTCGGTTACCAGGGACTGGGGGCGCCCGACTCCGCTGCCCCAGCGGATCAGGGATCTGAGGTGGAAGAGAGTGAGGATATCACCAAGCTCAAAGAGGAGAATGAACGGTTATCAGAAGAGCTGCGTGTGACCATGGATACCATGGGTAGAATGCTGAATGAGTACTCCACCATGTTTTCCGGTGGCGCGGCCCCGGCCCCCGGTACTGATGTCCCTGCTACCGAAACCGCAAGTGATGACGATCAGCCCCATGAGGGGAGTGTGGATAGTGAGCTTGAGAGTGACCAGGGTGAGTCGTTGCAACAACCAACAGAGCCAACCGGATCCGTGGTGGACGATCTGCAGTTGGAGGAGGCAGTGAGTTCCGCTCCTGCGATTGATACGGAGATACCCGATTTTAGTCCTGAGGAGATGGAGCACTCCTCACACCTCGAGGAGGGCGATGCCCCGGCAGAAGAGGCTCCCGAACAGATTGATGCAGAGGGAAATGCCAGCTTGGATGAAGATGCGGCTGAAACGGATGAGGATGTTTCGGAAATCATCGATGAGGTGCTGGAGCTGGCCGATGAGATGATTGAGGAGACAGAAAAGCAGGCTGAAGCAGAAACCGGAGATAGTGCCGGTGAGTCCATGGTCGATGATCTTGAGAGGATCGATATTGAGATCCCCGATGATGACGGGGCACTGGTGGATAGCAGCGAATTTGAGGCGGGTTCCCTGGAAGAGGAGTGGGCGAAACTACTCGAAGACGATGCCGAGGAGAGTAAGAAACAGGAGCAGTAACAGTATTTTTCAACGACCAGGGCAAAAAAAAGGACGCATTGATGCGTCCTTTTTTACTGGCAACAGCTTGATCAAATACAGTTATTTGATGGCACTTGTCAGGCTATCGCTACCACCCTTGTTATCACTCCAGCTGAGTTCGAGTTCGTCACCCTTGGCACCACCGGTGAACTTGAACGATATGTAGGGGTTCTTGGAGATACCGCCGCTCCATTCAGCGGTCATTACCGTGTTGCCCTTGTGCTTGCAAACAACTTCCTGGATGAAGTGGGCCGGAATCTTTTTGCCGGTCTTTGAATCTTTGCGGGTACCCGTTTCCATCGGATGGGTCATCAGGGCCTTAACGGTGGTTACGCCACCTTTCTCTTTGGCGCGGATCTTGATCGATTTAGCCATGTTCTATTCCTCGTGTACTGTGTTGCTGAGATGGTCCCTGCTGGGATCAACCGCCGCAACCACCAATGGTAACTTTAACTTCTTTCTTGGCGCTGTGGAGTTTGCCTCCGGCCTTGACTACACCGATGACATCACCGGTCTTGCCCATTTTGATACGTGTGGAGACGAAACCGCTTGCACCTGTACCCATGACGAAGTTAGCAACCAGAGGTACGGGATTGTTGGATGCGATGATGGAAACCGACTCAACACCTTCCATGCCTGTCTCCACCGTGACCGGAACGACAGCGCCATTCTCTGCGATATCGGGTGCCTTTACGGTAATGTCGGCGGACTCCGCTACATCGGACATGCCCAACAGTGCATCGAGTGCTGCCGGGAGTTCTTTTGCTTCGAATGCCTCCTTGTTCCAGGCGGCGAGTAACCTCTGAGGTGCCAGTAATCCGGCGGCAGCAGCAACACCTACGGTGCCTGCTGCAAGCGATCTCTTGAGGAAGATCCTGCGTTTAATTTCAGTGCTCATTCATTCTCTCCAGACTGAGAAAGGTTAGTGATTAACAGTTAAGTTATGAAACTGAGTTGGTTGGTCAATTTCATTTCCCGGCTATTCTAATCGTCGCTATGCCACGTTTGCCCATCTTACAGTTGGGCTGTTGCACCATGCCTGCCGGGTTGAGTGCACATTATCTGCCGCCGTCATTGTTTGCGTATGTCAGACAAAACTGCAGAAGTCGGCTATCGGGTCTATTCAACGCCTTGAGGCTGCAAGCAGCTATCAAGACAATCTAAAGACCCTGTAAATCATGCGACATCAGACGCTTTAGAACAATTTTTATAATAAAAAGTTGCGACAATCTACACCCAATCATCCTTGTTGCATACCACTCTTCGGCAAGACTGCTTCAATAGTTTTTATTTAGATGTTGGCTTGCCGCTACACATCCTACCTTAAATAGGTAGATCGTAAGAATACCTAAACGATCGACGATATCAAGTGAAAATTGTTGATATATTAGTGATTTGAGGTTTTCTGGGCGTGTCATCTGCATAGCGGCCGTGGGTTTTATGCGTGGCTGATTGGGGTTTACCTGAATAGCCGCTGCGCTGGCGGACGCCAGACAGGCAGAGTCGGGAGGACCAGTGCCGATTTCACGGTGCCCGTGATCCTGGGTCACGGCGTAAGACACGATGCCCAGACTCATCCAGGGGAGTGTATCGAATCAGTTATTTTTTCGATCCTCGATCTGCTCCGCCTTCAAAAGATCACGCAGCTTGTTTAACCTGGACTCTATCCGCGAGGTTAGGTAGAAGTCCGATTTATTGACGCTGTTTAACGCGATCTCCAGCTGCTGTACAGCCGGTGCGAGTTCACCGTTGGCGACAAAGGCCTCAGCCAGCATGCGGTGGGACTCCGCCTGATTGTCGTCCAACTCCTCGATTTTGCTTAACAGGCGATAGAGTCTTGGTTCGTTGTTACGTAAAGTGATTGATTGTTGAGTGATTTCGCGGGCTTTTCCCAGTTTGTTTGCAGTCGTTAGCGCTTCGATATAGGCGCTTGCCAGGGGGTAGTTCTCCGGCATCAGGCTGTAATAGGTGTCAAGGATCTTGAGGACTTTGTCCCTGTTCTCGCTTCTCCCCGCCAAATCAGCCGCAGCAAGGATATACTCGATCTGGCTCGGGTTGCCTTGCAGCAACTCCTCGATGATCTTCTCTGCCTCGCTAAATTGGCGATTGGCGGTGAGCGCAAGGGCGTGGCCATATCTATGGGCTTCCTTATTGAGATGGCGTCCATCGTTAAGCCCGGTGGCAAAGTGGGTGACCGCCTTGACGGGGTCTTTGAACTGTTTCACCCGCAGGGCTTCGCGGGTCAGGTGGTAGCTCAGGTTGCCCGGAAACTGGCGGTAGCTGTATTTCTCCGCGCGCCCGAGGGCGTCTGCTATACGATTGGTAGTGACCGGATGGGTGCGAAGTATCTCCGGAATGCCCGATTCGTAGAGGCGGCTGGCCTGGGTGAGTCGCTCAAAAAAGACCGGCATGGCACGGGGGTTGAAATCGGATTTCGCAAGGATCTGGATACCGACGGTATCAGCCTCTTCCTCGTTGCTGCGGGTGAAATTGATCTGTTCTTGCAGGCTGCTCGCCTGGACGCCCGTGGCCATGGCGATGCCGGCATCGGGTGAACCGGCGACCCCCACCAGTAGGGATGCCAGCAGCAGGGCCGCTGTCTTGCCGCTCATACGGTTGGCTGCATCAAAGGCGCGTAGCAGGTGCTTCTGGGTGACATGGGCGATCTCGTGGGCGATAACGGAGGCCAGTTCGCTCTCACTCTGGGTAGCCAGGATCAGGCCGCTATAGATGCCAATATAACCGCCAGGGCCGGCGAAGGCATTGATTTCAGGTTGGTCGACGACAAAAAAGGTGAACTTCTGGCCAACCGCGTCACTCTGTTTTAGCAACTTCTCCCCCAGCTGCTGGATGTACTCCGAAATTTGAGGGTCATCCAGTACTTTCCCTGTTTTGCGCAGATTCAGCATGAAATCCCTGCCAAGCCGAGCTTCATCGCTTGGGGTTAAATATTGATCAGATGGAGAGCCTAGTTCCGGCAGCTGGATAGTATCCGTCTCTTGTGAATGGGCGCTCAATACCACCAATAGGCTGGCTAAAAGGAGAAAGATGGATGGTTTTTTCAGCGCTCTGTTGATCATGCCTTTAACTGATACCTGGCGATCGAGGATAGTTCCTCGGCTTAGCGATATGCGGCCACATCTTCTTCTGCTAATACCATAAATATCAAGGCTTCACCAATGAGATTTTCCATCTTTGCATGGAATGGTACACTTTTTACCTTTCTCGGGGTCACCGCGATCGGAACAGCAGCAAAACTGGCGTTGGCGGAACAATTGTCCATACTCTGATTGTGAGTTGGGAACCCCCTTTATAAGGCGGAGGTCGTAGAAACGGGTTGCCGGGTTGTGGTCTGTTTGTTTACGCTTGGCAAATCTATGAGAACCGGATGGAGCTGATCCGGTATACCTGTAAACAGTATGGAGATCCATTGATGCATAAGAATTTAGGCGCAATAGCCCTTGCGACCACGCTTTCACTGGCGGGTAGCGTTCAGGCAGAGCAAACCTTAAAGGCCAATATGGAGGAGGGAAAAGGCGTAATCAAGGCTTTCTTTGGTGATCTCAAGGAAGCATTGGTCCAGGGTATGGAACAGACCGGGCCGGTAACTACCATTGCGACCTGCAATACGGTGGCGCCAAGTCTTGCCGAGGCGCATATGAAGATGAGCGGTTGGGACGTGGGTAGGACCAGCTTGAAGCTGCGTAATCCCAAGAATGCCCCCGATGCCTGGGAAATCGCGGTAATGAAGGAGTTCGAGGCGCGTAAATCGGCAGGTGAGGACCCAATGAAACTGGTGAAGGGCGAAATCGTTGAGGAGCAGGGGCGCAAGGTGTTTCGCATGATGAAGGCGATTCCGACCGCAGAGGTATGCACAAAGTGTCATGGAGACGCAATTGCCGGGCCGGTGGCTGCCAAACTGGATGAACTCTATCCTGACGACAAGGCGCGTGGTTATAAGGTTGGTGACTTGCGTGGTGCCTTCACGCTGAAGAAGAACTTGTAAGCCGGATCTGATTGCGGGCTGGCCTCTGTAGCGGGAAACAGGGGCCGGTTCTGTGATTCCACATCCCTATTCTCAAGCCAACGAAATCCCGATCAATTGAGCTGTATACGCTGTCCCCAGGGTGTTGGCTGCTTGCCTTTTACCAGCCAAATAACCGGATAGGGTGGTGCATAATCGGGAAAAACACCCTCCGCATCGGTGAAATATACCAGTAGATCGGGTCTCAGGTCCTGCGTGGAGATCCAATCGAAGACTGGCTCGAAACAGGTGCCGCCACCACCGCTGATCTTTTCCGGTAACTGTAAATCCTCCCAGGCCTCATAGACCCAAGGTGCCTCTTCTGCAATTGTCGAATCACAGGCGAGGAGGGTGATTCGTGCCCGCATTTGTCCCTTCAGAGCATTGATTTCCGAGAGAAACTCCCCCATCTCATGATCCTGTATCGAACCGCTGCTATCGAGGGCGACGACCAGTTCAACCTGATTGCTGCGCAGACTGGGAAGTATATGCTCGCCCTCGCGCCTGGACGGACGCATGTAACTGAAATCGTCCCTGGCAATCACCGTCATGTAGCGGGCAAGGAGCAGGCGCCAGGGGAGTTGCGGTTGCAGCAGATGGTCCACCATGCGTGCCATCGCCCCATCCAGCTTACCCACCTGCATCGCCTGCTGAGCGGCGCCAGCCAGGCGTTGCTGCCATTGAATATTCAGTGTTTCCGCCTCATCGGGTGTTAGGGGTGGCGGTTGCTCCGAGGGGAATCCGGAAGCGCTCTGCTGCTTGCCGTTATCACGGTCCTCGTTCGCTGTGTCGGTCCGATCATCTTTGTTGGAAATATCCTTCTCACCCTTGCCGCTACCCGACCCCGCGGTAATGTCCCGGTCATAGAGGTGATTGTCCAATGGCTCATCGTCACTCTTTTCATCCAGACAGGGGTAGATCTCCTCCGCGGTCATACCCTCGAACTGGGGTAGAAACAGGGAGCCAGGGGGAGGCTGCAGGCCATCCTCGATCAGCAGCGGATTGATGGCGTAATCACAGGCCATATCCCAATGCAGTTTGCTGCGATGTTGGCGTCGGGCGAAATGGGAGAGGGCGCAGTGCAGGGCTTCATGGGCCAGCATGAACTGGGTCTCGTCTAGGTTCAGCTGGTCGATGTATTCCGGGTTGTAATAGAACTTACGCGCATCGGTGGCGGTTGCCGGACACCACTCCGCATTCGCCGCCTCCATCGGCAATCGCATTACCAGAGCGCCAAGAAAGGGCTTGTCGAGGATGAGTTTGGTGCGGGCCGCCGCCAGCTTGGTTTCGATCTGTTCCTGGTTCATTGAATCGTGAGTCCGCGAATGAACGCAAATGAATGCAAATGGCCTTTAATGAATCTCATGATTTATCCATCACCACCCTGCTGTTGATCGATCACTCGATTTGATCCGCTGTTTCGACGCTTGGGCTGGGTTCTCCACTATGGGTTTCTATACCGCGAAGCGGAAAATAACATTTGCGTTTATTCGCGTTCATTTACGGACTTCTTACGATTCATACAACATCACATCCGACACCGCCTGGGCCCAATCGCTGAATTGAGGTACCGTGAATATCGCCTCACCGATGGCACGGTGCATATCGGAGACCAGCATTACCCCCATCTCCCGTTGCGGAAATTGGCGTGCATACTCGAGGATCCGGCCATGGGTCTTGCTTGCATCGCCGCTGTCATGGGCTCGTATTGCACGACCCACCAGGGCGGCCGCCACGGCATATTGCAGATCTATCTCATCAGGTACAGACACCTCTTTCCCCGCGATGATGGCATCGAGATCGGGCATCTTGTCGAGGCTGTTTACAAAGGCATGCAACTCTATGCCTGCAGCGGGTCCCACGCAGGCCTGCAGTGCGCCCTGCAGTAGTTGCGGATGACCATCAAACTTCTGGAGTGCCCGATGCGCAAACTCCCAGGATCGCGGTGAGGGGAAGGCGACAGGATTGTGAGCGGGATCGAAGTCGAACAGCAGTTCGGGACGAAATCGCAGGAAGGCGATTATGCGTTCGTCGATAGTGTTGCGATAGGCCCAGGCAACCCAGTCATCGAGGTTGGTTTCGACTTCAAAATGGGAGAAGCGGTTGGCCAGGGGGGCCGGCATGCTATAGGTCACCCCACGGTCACCCTGCCGATTGCCTGCGGCAAAGATGGCCCAGCCCTGCGGTACCTGATATTCGCCCAGCCGGCGATCGAGAATCAGCTGATAGGCGGCAGCAGATACGGTGGGTGGTGCCGATGTGATTTCATCGAGGAAGAGTATGCCCTCCGTTCCGTGGCGTTGGCTGTCAGGCAGGATGGAGGGGATGGCCCACGCCACGCTGCCGTTGACACGGAACGGGATGCCCCTCAGGTCGCTGGGTTCCATCTGTGAGAGCCGGATATCGATGACGGGCGCCTGGTGGCTGTCTGCAACCTCTCGCACCATATCGGATTTGCCGACGCCCGGCGGCCCCCAAAGCATGACCGGGGTGTGGTGACCGGCACGGGTACTGATGAACTCTTGTTCGAGTATTGTAAATAGCTGCAAGGGACGCATAAGGAGTTCCTAGTCGAATAGGTTTCTGACCGCGCGAGACAGTTGTTTGAAGACTTCAGGGGCGTCCACGTCCATCACCTGATCTATGACCCAGCGGTTGTCGTGCTCCTCGTTGCCCATAAGCTGCTGAATCTCAAAACCGAGATGGCGCAGAAAGGAGTAGCTCGGACCCTCCTTGTCGAAATTGAATTCGGCATATTCCCCCGATCGCTGGTTATAGAGGGCGATGAAACGGTTGGCATGGTCACCGGGGCCAAGCAGATCGGTTGCGTTGTCCTGAAAATGGTCGGCCATTTTCATCACCAGGGCGGTAACGATTGCAACCCTGGCCTCATTATCGACCATGTCATGTATCAGGCGATCACTGATTTGTGCCTCGTAGCTCAGGTACTCGGCAATTACGGCGAGTCGCTGATCGTCGTTTTCATAGACAAAGTGCTTGCCGTGCAGGGTGATGGCCTTATCCAGGGCAAGGCGCCAGGCGATGAAAGCGATGGCCCCGCCGATCTCTTCCGCAGAGCGCGAACCATCCTCATCGTGCCACTGACTTTTGATTCTGATTGCCAAATAAAGGTCTCCTCTTGGTAAACATCCATGGACCTTGGGCGGCCATGGGCAGTCAAGTCGTTCAGGGGAAAGTCCACCGGGTTCGATGGATGGTGCTTGTACTGCAGACTCAATAACCAAGTATTTTACTTGGTATAGACCGATTTGCAATGCTTGCCCCAAAGCCAGCGAAGATCTGATGCACCGCTTTTTCCCTAAGGATTACTCTTTCTTGGATTGCGCAGCAGCACATAGGCCGCACCGGTACCCCCGTCCCGACGGGTGGCGGATGTAAAGGCGAGCACATCATCGCGCTGTCGCAGCCAGAGATTGAGCTTTTGCTTGAGAACCGGTTGTTTCCCTGCAGAACGGGAGCCTTTGCCGTGGATGATACGTACACACCGGATATCCCGCTGCTGACAGGCCTTGAGGAACTGGTTCAGGTCCGCCCTGGCATGGCGTACGGTCAAGCCGTGAAGGTCGAGTTCGGCACCGATCTCCAGATAACCACGGCGCAGGTCATGCATCAGGCGCAGTTGAACACCTGGTCGTGCAAAATCGAGCACCTCGCCGGTCTCGATCTCCTGTTCGGAATAGAGGTCCCGCTCAATCTCCTCCTCATCCCCCACCGGCAGGTTCAGCGGTTTCGGTGACAGTTTGCGACGATAGGGTTCGGCACGCTGCTGCACGATCGGTTTTACATCATCGAGTTCCTGGAAAAACAACATGTTGTCGTCAGCTTTTTTTTCGTCGTCGCCCATTTTCCATAAACCCTACGGCCCTTTGTAAGCATAGTATGGGCTGTCGGGGGGAATCTCAATCGGCCTGTGCATCCGAGGGGTGAGAAGGCTGTGACTTTCCAGTATATTGTGCCCGGTATGAAAATCCTCCTCAGCAACGACGACGGTTATCAGGCCCCCGGTCTGCGGATTCTGGCCGAGCAGCTGTCTGAGGTAGGCGATATCGTGGTGGTGGCCCCCGACCAGGACCGCAGCGGTGCCAGCAATTCGCTGACACTGGTCAATCCCCTGCGTGCCCGAACCATGGAGAATGGTTTTATCCGCGTGGATGGTACACCCACCGATTGTGTCCACCTGGCGATAACCGGTCTCCTCGATGAAGAGCCCGATCTGGTTGTCTCCGGTATCAATGCGGGGCCGAACATGGGGGATGATGTGCTCTACTCTGGAACGGTGGCAGCAGCAACCGAGGGACGTTTTTTGGGGTTTCCTGCAATTGCCATTTCGATGAATTCCCACGATCCACAACACCTGGAGACTGGTGGACGGGTTGCTCAGGAACTGGTTTCGCGACTGCTAAGCAATCCGCTGGCGGAAAACGTCATTCTGAATGTCAATGTGCCGGATTTGCCTTACGGGCAGCTGCGGGGGGTGCGCTCCACCCGCCTGGGTCACCGGCACAAGGCTGAACCTGTGATAAAGGCTAGCGATCCACGGGGAAGGACCATCTACTGGGTCGGTCCCGCGGGAGCCGAGCAGGATGCTGGACCGGGTACCGACTTTTATACGGTAAGGCAGGGATATGTTTCGGTGACGCCATTGCAGGTTGATCTTACCCGACACAGTGCCTTGCAGACGGTCAGCGAGTGGCTCGAAGAGTGATCATGCGTCCCGAGCATCAGGGGATCGGCATGACCTCCCAACGCACCCGCAAGCGCTTGATCGAACGCCTGCGTAAAAAGGGGATTCGTAATACCGCGGTGCTCGAAGCGATGCGAAATACCCCGCGGCATATCTTTGTCGACGAGGCGCTGGCCAGTCGTGCCTACGAAGAGACGGCCCTTCCCATCGGTCATGGTCAAACCATCTCGCAACCCTATACCGTGGCGCGAATGACCGAGGCATTGATTGAGGGCGGGGTGCCGGAGATGGTGTTGGAAATTGGTACCGGTTCCGGTTATCAATGCGCCATACTCGCCCAGCTGGTGCGTCGTGTCTACAGCATTGAGCGGATTTCGGCTCTGCTCGATCAGGCCCGGCTGAGGTTCCGGGAACTTGGTCTGCGCAATATCCGTCTGAAGCATAGTGATGGCGGTGTGGGTCTAGCGGAATATTCGCCTTTTGACGGCATACTGGTGACAGCAGCACCAATGGGGTTACCGCAAACCCTGGTTGAGCAATTGGCGGTTGGAGGCCGCTTGGTGGTACCGATTCAGAGTGCTAACGGACAGGTCATGGTAAGGATAACGCGGAGCAACGAGGGCTTTCACCAGGAGCGCCTGGAATCGGCGAACTTCGTACCCCTGGTTGGTGGGATGATCTGATGCGTCTGTTTTCGTCACTCTATGCCCGTACCATGCAGTGGTCTCGCCATCCCCACGCCCCGGCCTATCTTGCGGGCCTCAGCTTTGCGGAATCCTCTTTTTTCCCCATTCCCCCCGATGTGATGTTGGCTCCAATGAGCATGGCGAAGCCGAACAAGGCCTGGTTTTTCGCCGCATTAACCACCTTGGCTTCAGTGGCCGGCGGCATGCTTGGCTATCTCATCGGCCTCTATGCATTCGACCTGGTAGCGCCCTGGCTTCACGACTGGGGATACTGGGAGGGTTATCAAGCGGCCAAGGGGTGGTTCGGGAAATGGGGTTTCTGGGCGGTATTCCTGGCCGGTTTTTCGCCAATCCCCTATAAGATATTCACCATTAGCGCCGGGGTCATAGGCATGGCCTTTCTGCCCTTTGTGATCGCCTCCATCATTGGACGCGGGGCACGCTTTTTTCTGGTGGCGGCACTGATGTCTTGGGGAGGGGAGCGTATGGAGAGGGCACTCCACCGCTATGTGGATCGCCTCGGCTGGATATCCGTGGTCGTTTTTCTGGTACTCATTATTTATTTGAAGTAGTCAGGGGGTTAGCTATCGTAACTCTGCCTGTCAGAAGCCGAAGATTGCTGCTGGTGTCGCTGGGCCCGGTACTGCTGCTGAGCCAGTTGCTCTGTATGAGTGCCTGCTCATCGAGAGGCAGCGCTCCCGTCTACAATCGCACACCGCTGCCGAGTACCACGCCAACACCTGCCTCCAAGCCCAACAAGCAGGGTGGGCGGCTGACCGTGAAACGTCAGACATCCCGCACCTATTACCTGGTGCAGGCCGGAGACACCCTCTTCTCTATTGCGTGGCGACACGATCTCTCCTCTCAGCTCTTGGCTGCATGGAACGGGATCAAGGGACCCGACTTCGCCATCTTTCCCGGACAGCGGCTACGCCTGAAGCCGCCGGCGACACGGCAGGAGAGAGAGGTACGATATTCACTACAAACCGAAAGACCGGGATCAAGGGCGAAACTGACGCCCAGTTCCGATGCCTCCCCCAAAAAGCCCGTTGTGACGACGGCAAAAGCGCAGACAAAAACGCAGCGGAGGGACACCGCCTCGAAGCCGGAAACCGTGAAAAAAAGCATCAAGTTAAGCTGGGCCTGGCCGACCAAAGGTAGAGTAGTTCAAACCTTTTCGAAATCGGACCAAAACCGAAAAGGTATCAGAATTCAGGGGACTATAGGCCAGCCGATAAAGGCCGCGGAGGCCGGAAAGGTTGTCTATGCAGGAGGGGGATTGGTGGGTTATGGAAACCTCGTTATCATCAAACACCACCTGGGTTTTTTGAGTGCCTATGGATACAATCGAAAACTGCTGGTAAAAGAGGGTGATAAACTCGCCAAAGGCGATATAGTGGCGCAGATGGGTACAGCAAACAGCGGGGGGCAGCCGATGCTTCACTTTGAAGTCAGGAAGCAGGGGAATCCCATCAACCCGCTACCCCTGCTGCCGCGAAGATAGATAACAAGATGCCCACACCGCAAGACATGGGTGATTGAGGCACAGGCTCCGAACCAGTTCAGGTAACTACAAAACAACCCTGAACGGATTTATACCAAAGATGGCCTCGTTGATGGAGATGTGAGATGAGTAAAAGTCCCGTAGAGCCCGATGATTCGGATCAGAGTCCACTCATTGAAGAACTCGGTGATGAGGAGGTGATCCTGTCGGACAACGAGGCCGAGAGCGAAGAGATCGCAGAGGAGAAATCCGAAGAGGATATCGGCGATGTCCTGAAGCTCAAATCTCCTGAGCCGGGGGATGCGCAGATGGACGCCACGCGGCTCTATCTCAATGAGATAGGGATATCGAAGCTGTTGACCGCGGAGGAGGAGGTCTACTACGCGCGACTTGCGCAAAAGGGCGAGCAGTCCGCAAGACAACGTATGATTGAGAGCAATCTCCGCCTTGTGGTGAAGATCGCCCGTCGTTATATGAATCGAGGTCTTGCCCTCCTCGATCTCATCGAGGAGGGCAACCTGGGACTGATCCGGGCGGTGGAAAAGTTCGATCCGGAACGCGGCTTTCGCTTTTCAACTTACGCCACTTGGTGGATCCGGCAGACCATCGAGCGGGCAATCATGAATCAGACACGCACCATCCGCCTTCCGATCCACGTGGTGAAAGAGATCAATGTCTATCTGCGTGCGGCCAGAAAACTCGCGCAAACCCTCGATCACGAGCCCAGTTCCGAGGAGATTGCCGATCTTCTGGACAGACCGATCGATGAAGTCAAGCGGATGTTGGGGCTCAATGAACGTGTGACCTCTGTGGATACCCCCTTTGGCAAGGATGCTGACAAGCCCCTGCTTGATACCATTGCCGACGAAAAGAGCATGGATCCGACCGTGGACATCCAGAACGACGGTTTGAATGCCAATCTTGATCGCTGGCTGAGTAAGTTGAATGATAAGCAGCGGGAGGTGGTCGAACGCCGCTTCGGGCTCCACGGCTATGAAAACTCCACCTTGGAACAGGTGGCGAATGAACTCGGAGTCACCCGCGAGCGGGTCCGGCAGATTCAGATGGATGCGCTCAGACGCCTACGTGATATCCTAGAGAGAGACGGCTTCTCCGTGGAGTCGATTTTTAAGTGATGGCAACCTCCTAGCAGGGTGATGCCCATCCCATACCCGGTAATCACTGCATCGTGCCTAAAACTTACTGCTTGACGGATAGTTACCTAGGTGAGCAACTGTTGGAAGTGGCGTGCAGTGAGTGCGGGCTCGACCCCATGTGCCAGGTACTCGACTATGCCGAGCCGGGCAGCGGGGTACCGGCGGGGATTCTGCTGAGAAGGCAGCCCGTTACCAAAGGGGCGCAACTCTTCCAAATCGAACAGCCGTTTACGGCTGTCTACGCGGTTAAGTCGGGATCCTTCAAGGCGACGGTTCCGGATCTCAACCGCACTGAGCATGTCGTCGGTTTCTACCTGCCTGGCGATCTGATTGGTGCAGAAGGGATGGCCAACCGCTCCTACTCCTACTCGGTACGGGCCCTCGAGGCCAGCAGCGTATGCGTACTGGAGACCCATCGGTTGCGGGAGAGCGGTCGTTCCATCGAGGCGGTGCAACACGCGTTGATCGAGATGCTGGGGCAGGAAGTGGCCCTGAATCACAGGGTCACCGCGTCACTGATCAGACAAAACGCCGATCAGCGACTGGCTGCCTTTATTCTCTCTCTCTCCCTACGAGCCTCGATGCGCGGTTTGGGGAGCAAACGGCTCAACCTGGGTATGTCGAGGAGTGATATGGCCAGCTACCTCGGGCTTGCACGGGAGACCATAAGCCGTGTGTTGACAAGGTTTCAAAAAACCGGTCTGATCCGACTCCGTCAACAGAGGCTGACCCTGCTTGATGAGGCGGGTTTGCGACAGGTCGCGACCTATACAAAAAGCGCCTGGCACTAATGCCCGCATAAAGAAAATCGATAGTGGGCATCCCCTGTTCGATGAATCAAGCCATTCTGTAATGGCTGCTTCCGGTTGATGAGTGTACTTAACGGCCCAATTCTTCCAAAACAGTTCCCGTCAAGTACTAAAGATGGTGTTTTTTTAACTTTCGTTGATCTATGTCAATTTATGGGATGAGCTCATATTTTTCCAAATAATTCAAGGTGCTATCTAACTTGTTCGCCATTAGACTTTTCTAATGTTTGTATTGACATCTGGGTCATTTAAGAGTGATATATGTCACGCCGCAATTGTGTCATTTCACACACTTGGGGTGGTTTGGACTTTATCTTAAAAAGTCATTTATAAAGTCTTGTTTAATTTTAGTCTTAATGAGGGGGGTTCATGGACGCCGCAGCCGAGCAGAAATACAACTTTGCAGTTGTACGCTGGTTTACCGTCATGGCCGTTGTCTACCTAGTTGTAGGCGCACTTGTAGGTGTTTATATCGCCGCCGAGTTGGCCTGGCCGTTTCTAAACTTCGATCTACCGTACATCACATTCGGACGCCTTCGTCCGCTTCACACCAATGCTGTCATCTTCGCCTTTGGCGGGTGTGCACTGATGGCAACCTCGTTCTACAGCGTTCAACGCACCTGCGGCGTTCGGCTATGGAGTGACAAACTGGCTTGGTTCACCTTTTGGGGTTGGAACCTGATCATCGTTTCCGCGGTGATTACCCTTCCTCTCGGCATCACCACTGCCAAAGAGTACGCTGAGCTGGAGTGGCCGATTGACTTGGCAATTGCCGTTGTCTGGCTGGTCTACTCGTTCAACTTCATCATGACCTTGGCTACCCGGAAGTCATCTCATATCTATGTCTCCAACTGGTTTTTCCTCGGCATGATGGTGATGATCACATACCTCCACGTGGTCAACAGCCTGGCTGTTCCGGTTGATCTGTTCAAATCCTACTCCGCCTTCTCCGGCGTCCAGGATGCGATGATTCAGTGGTGGTACGGCCATAATGCGGTAGGTTTCTACCTGACTGCGGGCTTCCTTGGAATCATGTACTACTTCGTTCCCAAACAGGCTGGCCGTCCCGTCTACTCCTACCGTCTCTCAGTGATCCACTTCTGGGCGCTGATGTTCGGTTATGTTTGGCTGGGCTCCCACCATCTGCAATACACCGCGCTTCCAGATTGGGCCGGCTCCCTCGGTGCCGCTGTCTCCCTGGCCATGATCATCCCGTCCTGGGGTGGTGCGGTTAACGGCATGATGACCCTCTCAGGGGCATGGGACAAACTGCGCACCGACTATATCCTGCGCTTCATGATCATGTCTCTGGCCTTCTATGCCATGTCCACATTCGAAGGGCCGGTCATGTCACTGAAGACAGTTAACGCCCTCTCGCACTACACCGACTGGACCGTAGGTCACGTTCACTCCGGTGCCCTGGGTTGGGTTGCGATGGTCGCTATCGGCGCCATCTACCATCTGATGATGCGTACCTTCCACACTGAGATGTGGTCCATGAAGCTGATCAACGCTCACTTCTGGACGGCAACCATCGGTGCGGTTATCTACATCGTCGCGATGTGGGTATCCGGTATCATGCAGGGCCTGATGTGGCGTGCTTATGATGAGTACGGCACCTTGGCCTACACCTTCGCCGAATCTGTCGAAGCCATGCATCCCTACTACGCCATGCGTACTGTAGGTGGTGCGATCTTCCTGCTCGGTGCAGTGATGATGCTGATCAACGTTCTCATGACCGTTGCCAAGGCATCCAGTGAAGGGAGCCTGCAGCAAGCCCGCACTGCTGCGGCAACTGCTTAATTCAAGGGGGGTTTCGCAAAATGGCGAATGAAAATCAATCAACTAGCTTCCAGGAGAAGATGGAGAAGAACATTTGGTTGCTTCTACTGATCCTGGCTTTGTCTCTCACCGTGGGCGGTATCGTCGAGATCGTTCCGCTGTTCACCATGAAGAGCACCATGGAGCATAATGCCGCACCTGAACTGGTCTGGCAGCGTCAACCCGGTCAGACATTGCATGACCACAAACCCGGCGATGGAGTACGCCCCTATACCGCTCTCGAGTTGGCGGGACGCGACGTCTATCAGAAGGAAGGTTGCTATACCTGTCACTCGCAGATGGTCCGTCCGTTCCGTGATGAAAAAGAGCGTTATGGCCACTATTCCCTGGCTTCAGAATCGATGTACGACCACCCCTTCCAGTGGGGCTCCAAGCGTACCGGTCCTGACTTCGCCAGACTTGGTGGCAAATACTCGGATGATTGGCAACGCAAACATCTGCGCGATCCGCGTTCGGTGGTTCCGGAGTCCGTCATGCCCAACTACCCCTGGCTGAAAGACAATCTGGTCGAGGGTATGGATATGGCAGCGCGTTTCAAAGTCATGAGATTGCTAGGTGTTCCCTATACCGATGAGGACATCGCCAGTGCCAATGCTGAACTGGTGGGTAAGACCGAAGAGGATGCCATGGTGGCATATCTGCAGGTCTTGGGGACCATGGCAAAACTTGATGAGAACAAGGTCTATCGTGAGTAGTTTCAGAGACTATTTTCATACTGATTGGGAGGCTATGACCACCAGTGATTGGGTGGGTCTGATCATGACGGTGGTCACCTTCTTTCTCATGATAGGCGTGTATTTCTACGCCTTACGTCCGAAAAATCGGGAAAAGCTGGAGAAGAACCGCTTTATCCCGATGGACGATGATGCAGATGCAATAGATAGCGGAGAGAAAAATGGCGGATAACAATCCTTTTCCGGGTGAAAATAACACCGGACATGTATGGGACGACAACCTCCGGGAGTTGACGAATCCACCTCCACGTTGGTGGATGCTGGCCTTCTGGGCGTCGGTGATCTGGTGGGTGGTTTATGGTGTCCTCTATCCCATGTGGCCAATTGGCCATGAATCCAACAAGGGAGTCATGGGCTGGACCCAGATGGACGAGTACAAGAAGGGTGTCGATGAGGTGGAAGCCGTGCGCGCCGAATTCGAGACTCAGATCAAAGGCATGTCGGCCGCGGATATCCTGGCAGCACCTGGCCTTTCCCAATATGCAGTGGCTTCAGCAAAGGTGCTCTTTGGTGACAACTGCGCCGCCTGTCACGGCGGTGGCGGTCAGGGCGGACCGGGCTATCCCGTACTCGCCGATGATGACTGGCTCTTTGGCGGCAACATCGAATCCATTGTGCAGACCATAACCATGGGCCGTAAAGGTATCATGACTGCACATGGCAAGATCTTGTCGGACGCTGAAATCGACAGCATGGCAAAGGCCATAGAAGCTGGAGACCCGACTTCGGACCCCAACTTTACTCAGAAGGGCTGTATCGCCTGTCATGGCATGGATGGTAAAGGTATGGCTGTACTCGGTTCAGCAAACCTGACCGACGGCATCTACCGCTTCACACCGGCTGAGGGCGAATCTCTATTTGATAGCATTGTTTACACCATCAAGTATGGCGTGAATGATGCGACCGAGCCGAAGTCTCGCGAGGCTGTTATGCCTGCGTTCGGAGGCAGGTTGTCGGCAGACGATATCAAGAAGATTGCTGTCTATGTCCACAAGTTCGGTGGCGGTCAGTAAGTTGGGATATAATTTACTGTATAGGCACTTTTTCCACTATTGTCCTGGGGGGCTTGAGGCCTCCCAGGGTATAAAGACAAGTTAGGGGTTTGCTATGAACGGAGATGCAGTGTTTTGGGGTTCGATAGCTACCGTAGTGATAGCGGTGGTTATCTTTGTATTTCTTGTCTTCAAGGTGAGAAACCTCATGAAGAGTGATGCAGAAAAGCACAATAGCTAAGCTGATAAACTGATTCTATCGTCGAGAAGGGGGGGGTAATACCCCCCCTTTTTTTGTCTAACTAATTGCGTGAATCCCTTAAAATCCGCAACTGTTAAATAAGCCGGAATGGTTGTTTAATTGATGCTAATGTATTGATAAATCGCATTGGCTCGCTGTTATGCTACCATTTATGATTTTGCTCTCAACGCATCACTGATTTCATAGGAGCTGACCCCTTGAGCGGAAACGACAACACTGCGACCAGGCAGTCTGTGGTGGATGACCTTTATGCTGAATCGGTGCACTGGCACCTCAATGCAGGTGAGGAGACGATCCATGCCAAACGCATGGGGGGCTATTGGCGCAAGATAAAATGGCTTTCGGCTGCAGTCTGGATTGTCTATTTCATCGGACCTTACTTTCAGTGGGGTGATCGGCAGGCGGTATTGTTCGATATTCCCAATCGCCAGTTCCATATTTTGGGCATCACAATCCTACCCCAGGACTTTTGGATGCTTTCCCTGACACTGCTCTTTTTTGCTCTGCTTTTGGCTGTTGCCACGGCGCTCGCCGGTCGGATCTATTGCGGATTTTTCTGCTTTCAAACTGTCTGGACCGACGTGTTTACCTGGTTGGAAAACAGACTTGAAGGTCCCCCGCAAAAGCGCCGTAAACTCGATGCGGCACCACTAAGCTTCAGTAAAGTAAGGGTTAAGGCGATCAAGCATCTGCTCTGGCTTGTGATCTCGGTAATCACCGGCATCAGTTTTGTCGCCTGGTTCTATGACGCCTTCGATCTGTGGCGTGATCTATTCACCCTGCAGGCCAGCCCGGTCGCCTATGGCACTATCGCCTTGTTCACTGCCGGTACTTACGTACTCGCCGGTTATATGCGTGAACAAGCCTGTTTCTGGCTATGCCCCTATGCCCGTATTCAGGGCGTTATGATAGACAAGACCACGGTGGTTCCTGCTTACGATTTTCACCGTGGCGAACCCAGGGGAAGAATCAGGAAGGGACAGCCCGAAGCGGAGAGAACGACCGGGGATTGTGTCGACTGCAAACAGTGTATAGCGGTCTGCCCCACCGGTGTGGATATTCGTCATGGACAGCAGGAGGGCTGCATCATGTGCGCGCTCTGTATCGATGCCTGTGATGAGGTTATGGAGAAAATCGGCCGACCGAAAGGGCTGATTCGATACGAGTCCTATGAATCGCTGGAAACCAACACCAAACCGAAGCCACTCTACATGCGTCCAAGAGTGTGGGTATATAGCGCAATTATGTCATTGGCGGTAATTGGCATCGTCTATGGACTCACCTCGTTGGCACCGTTGGAGCTGAAGGCAATCCATGATCGCCAGCCCCTGTTTGTGCTGCAGAGTGACGGCAGTATACAGAACAAGTATACCTTGAAGATTCTTAACAAAATGACCACAGATATCCCTGTGACCATCAGTGCTGAGGGACCGGAAGGCATGATCATGGTAGATGAGGATCTGGTGACCACCGCAAGACACGGCAAGGTTACGGCCCGAACGGTGTTTCTGCGTGTACCGGGGAAGTTGTTGACGGAGGAGACTACGCCAGTCAAGTTTAGCGTACATGGCGAGTTGGACGATCAGCAGCTTAAAGCCAGTCGAAATAGTGTCTTTATCGGTCCCAAGCGTTAAAATAGCCGGGTCTGAACTCGTGGGCGGACAGCATATTGTCCGCCTTTTTTAATTGTGCTCCTGAAAAAGTTATAATTCGTTGTTATGACAGAGAAAAAATCAGCCTGGCAGAGTCCATGGGTCATCGGTTGGGTGGTCATGGTGGTGATTTTCTTCACCATGAATATGATCATGATCTATCTCGCCATCGACAATAATCCGGGTCTGGTTGTAGAGGACTTCTACGAGCGGGGCGAGGATTATGAAGAAAACATGCTTAAACGTCAGGCCAGATTTCCCGGCTGGGTCATGAAGGTGGATCTGCCGAAAAAGATTGATGTTGGGCAACAGGTTGTCTGTCGCTTTTCCGTTAATGACAAAGCTGGAAATCCTGTATCCAGGGATGATGTGACCTTCTATGCCTATCGCCCGTCCGATGCCAAAGAGGATTTTACCGTACCCATGAAGCAGATAGCTCCCGGCAAGTATGAAGCGGAGGTTAGCTTCCCCCTGAAAGGCGCCTGGGATACCCTGATAAGCATCAAGAACGGGGAAGACGAGTACAACACGCCGAAACGAATCGGCGTTGGAATTGATTGGGTACCTTGAGCCTCTCTCCAACACTCAAAACCGATCCTTCGCAGACAGAGAACCAGGAGTTCTGTTTCCACTGTAGTCTGCCTGTTCCACCCGAAGAAGACATAGTTGCAGAGATCGAGGGTGAATCCCAGCACTTCTGTTGCATGGGTTGCAAGGCCGTCTGCGAAGCTATCTATTCAGCCGGTCTCGATGGATTCTATCGACGCACCCCGGAAGACACATGTTTGGCGCCACCCCCGGAGATACCCAAGGAGATTGCACTTTACGACCTGGATGAAGTGCAGGAGGAGTTTATCGATGACCTCGGCGAAGAGAGGCAGATACATCTGCTGATCGAGGGTATCCACTGTGCCGCCTGTGTCTGGCTCATTGAGCACAGCCTGAATAGCGAGCACGGGGTGATCTCTGCGCAGGTCAATCTATCGGGAAAGCGCCTGCACCTGAAGTGGCACAACAGTGTTGTCACCCTCTCCCAAATCATCAGGCGGTTGGGTCAGATTGGCTATGCAGCGGTACCATACGATCCGGAGATTGCCGAAGGTACGCTAAAAAAACAGAATCGGCAGCTGCTTTATCGGATGGCATTTGCCGGCTTTGGCATGATGAATCTGCTCTGGGTTTCGATTGCTCTCTATGCAGGTGCTGACGAAGGCGAGTTCAGATCGATGTTTCATTGGATTGGCTTCGCCCTGGCCACGCCTGTGTTGCTCTACTCAGGGTATCCCTTCTACCGGGGTGCCTGGTCCGGCCTGCGCAATCTGCACCTGGGTATGGATCTGCCCATCGCTATCGGCGCCTCGATCACCTATCTCTACTCAGTCTACGTAACAGTGACCGGGACACTGATCGGTGAGGTCTATTTCGACACTGTGGTCAACTTTCTGTTTGTCATTCTTGTCGGGCGCTATCTGGAATCTATTTCCAAGCGCCAGGCTGTGGCGGCAACCCAGCGTCTGTTCGACCTTCAGCCCAGGGTGGCGACCTGTCTAGTTGATGGCAGTGAAAAGATCGTTCCCATTCGGGCGGTCAATATCGATGACAGGGTATTGGTGAAACCGGGAGAGAGAATACCTGTTGACGGTGTGGTCAGCGAAGGACGGAGCAGCGTCGACGAGGCCATGCTCACAGGCGAATCACTGGCGGTCAGCAAGGGTGTTGGCGACCATGTTTCCGCGGGCACAATCAATGGTCATGGTGCCTTGCAGATCGAGGTCACCGGCTCACTGAGGAATACCGCGCTTGGGCGCATTATCAGACTGGTTGAGGAGGCACAGGGATCCAAGGCACCGATTCAATGCCTGGCCGATCAGATCGTCCCCTGGTTCGTTGCGATAACCCTTGCCCTGGGAACCTCGACATTCCTCTTTTGGGTGGGGACCTCATTCGAGGTGGCGCTGCTTGCGGCGACCTCGGTCCTCATCATTACCTGCCCCTGTGCCTTCGGCCTGGCCACGCCGATGTCGATTGCGGTGGCATCGGGTCTGGGTGCCAAATACGGAATCCTGGTAAAGAACGGAGAGGTCCTCGAGTCCCTGTCAACAATCAATCATGTCATTTTCGACAAGACGGGGACACTGACTGAAGGTGGTATGTCGGTGGTTGGTATCTACATGGAAAAGGACCAGTGGGAGATAAGCCAAGACGATCTCCCGCCAAACGACTCGATCATGGACCTGATGCAGAAGGCTGCCGCTGTAGAACGATTTTCCGAGCACCCGACTGCTCAGGCAGTAGTTGCCTGGTGTGAGGTCCATGCCCAGGAGGCCTCTCTGTTGCACGGCAGTGACTTCCACTACAGGTCTGGATTGGGTGTTATGGGTAAGGTAGCCGGCCAACAGCTGTTGGCTGGCAATGATGCGCTGATGAATGGCGATGGGATTGATCTGCCGGAGCGGCTGGAGAGGCTCGCCAAGCAGTTGGCCGGGCAGGGAATAGGCTCATTTTATCTTGCGGTCGATGGCCAACTTGTCGGGTTGATCGCCGTCGAGGATAGAATTCGTTCGGATGCCAGGGCATTGATTGGAGCCCTCAAGACCGAGGGCATGCAACTGACCCTGTTGAGCGGGGATCGTCGCCAGGCAGCTGAGGCCATTGCCCAGCGCCTGGGAGGGATGGATGTAATCGCCGAGGTGTTACCCGAGGAGAAGGACCAGGTAGTGAGGCGCCTGCAGGAGCAGGGCCAACGTGTGGCTATGGTCGGGGATGGTGTCAATGATGCGCCGGCGCTGGTCCGTGCCGATGTGGGCATTGCCATGGGGTCAGGAACCGATGTCTCCATAGCCAGTGCCGATATCGTGCTGATGAGTAGTGAACTGGAAAAAGTGAGGCTTGCCATCGGCCTCTCCAGGAGGACGCTGCTCACCATCCGTCAAAATATCGGTATTTCAATCGTGTACAATATCATTATGGTTCCCTTGGCCATGGCGGCGATTATTACACCATTGATTGCCGCTATTTCGATGCCACTGAGTTCACTGGCTGTAATAGGGAATTCGGCGAGAATCCGAACCCTATTCAAGGGCGTCAAGGTGCGGCGATAAGGCAAGCAGGGTCGCAATCTGTCCGTTTGCTGGATGGATTGTGAGGTTAAGAGCTCTCCTCGGTAAAGGTGAGACAATCTTTTTGGAGTAGGTAGATGGAAGTCATTTATGGCTTGATACCAGGTATGATTCTTTTAGGGCTCGCGGCGGTGGGTGTACTTTTTTGGGCTGCAAGAAGCGGCCAGTTCGATGATCTGGAGGGAGAGGCGCACCGTATTTTGATGGATGACGATCTCAAGCCAGAGAATAAAAAGCACAAACTGCCTAAACAGATGATGCCCGATGCTGAAGATCAGGAGTGATCTGCCGGTTCAGCTCCCCGAGTTGATTCCATTGCGATTCAGATGTTCCACAAAGGCGGGAACCCTATCCAGGGGCATATACTGAATCAGTTCCTTACCCTCCGGGTTGACACCGATACTCAAGCCTTTCTCCGGATAGATCCAGTGTGTGATACCGCTCTCAACCTCGTTGATCTGTTCAGAAGGTTCTCCAAAACGGTTCAGGATCAGCGACTCGTCCAGGTTTGCCGCAGGTATATAGTTAATCAGCTCAATAGTGAGGTCGGCTGCGGCGAGCAGGTCTTCGCTAGAGAGTTCAACTTTGCGAATCGACTCCGATGACCTGCTGATTCGTGAGCCGCGATTGAACAATCCCTGCAGTTGCGCGGATTCGGCCTTGAGCACAAGGACGATATCGGCGCGCAATCCACTCAGGTAAATCCTTTCGAAATAGGCTTCCAGGGAGGGGACGCCATTTTCGGGAACAAACATATTGACCTTACCCTGTGCCTGAAAGACAGAGCGGGCATCCGTCAGCCGGCTACGGTTTAGGGTAAGGTCGAAGACCTCAATCTCGTTATTGGCATTGACGTTGATTTCCCAGGGTAATTTGGGATCGGAGTCAACCTTGCGTGCGCCGGGCAGTAGAATGGCAAGCGCGATTGCAACCAATGAGAGTGAGACGACCCAAAAGATTATCTTTTTTTCCATTTATTCAAAACCGATGCTTAAACGGATGAGATAGAATAGGGAATCCCCGATCTGCCTCTTTTTGCTATCAGCTGGAGATTCTACAATGGGAATCGGTGTTTGCGTTATAACATTTATCAAGGCCTGGTGTCCGCACCTTGACTCTAAATATATCTATATGTTTTTTATAGTAAATTAAGCAAGAATCCCGATCATGAAAAGGTGCGATCTTGTGAATGGGCTGGTGTATACTCAGGTTTTGCTGAAGGTGAGCGGTGCCCCAGGGATGCATTCAATGGGATCAAATGGTAGCCTCCTGTTTCAGTTTGATGACTGATAAGGTCTGCGAGTTATGAAATTTGAGATTTCCGACGAATTGGTGCACAAAGCCAAGATACCCCACGATATCTTTCTTACCAATCTGATCGGTAATCACATCCTGTGGTTTGTTGCAGCCTTGGGGTTGGTACGCTCCTACTGGCAGCCACTGGCGATGGTGCCGCTGGTCTCATTCTCAGCGCTTTTCTATACATTATGGCGGGCCAAGCATTCCAAGGACGATTGGTATGTCTGGGTACATTGGCAGGTTGCGGCGGAGCGCAGTCGAATTTTTATCTACATGCTGGTTGCCATTCTTATCGTCTGGGTGCTGGGCTGGGTCGGCTTTACCTATTTCGAAATGAAGAAGGTTGCTGTGATGGCACTGATTGGCGGGGTTGGCATACTGCCGATCATGGTCACAGTGCTGATTCTGATTCTCATGGAGTCGGACGCACTGCATCAGGCCAATCTTTGTCAGTTGAGCAAGCGAATCGTGGAGAAATACCCCTATCCGGAGGGTGTTGTGGTCCTCGAAGATGATAGCGAGGATACGGCGGCCGCAACCCCTATGCCTGAGGAAGCGGAGGGGGAGGTTAAATCATAAACAGGCCCGCAGCTACCCGCCGTCCCTCTGACATCAGGATATTGTAGGTTCGGCAAGCTGCCGCGGTATCCATTACCTCGAGCCCAATACGCCGCTGCATGAGTGGTTCAGTCAGGCCGGGATGGGGAAAACGTTGCTTGGCACCCGTACCCAGGATAACGATCTCAGGTGCGAGTTCAGCAAGAAAGCCGAAATCGTCCATGTTGAGATCGAGAAAATCGCTGGGGCGCCATGGGCTGATGATCCGATCGGGGAGTACGATTGAGTTTTCCCTGTAAACGACGCCGCTGACCGTGACTTCACCCTGATCATACCGCTGGATTGGATGGCCTTCTCCACTGTCGTCGAGTATGAATTTCATTTGTCGACCATACCCTATTCCAACCTATGAAAAAAGTCGGTTTCTTTTCCTGCAAATGCGACTTCGAGTGAGTGGACCTGGTAAAACAAGATCGGTAATTCAAGCCAACTGTCTACAGCCGCTGAAGTCAGCTGCATGAGAAAAAAGACAAAGGCAATCAAATTATGTCAATTGATCTTTGCCAGAGGGTCAGTTAACTTTAACTCCTTTAACCTGTGTGACTAGTCGAGGTTTTCGTGTCTACGCCTGAGATGGAAGAATTCCGCAGAATCAAGCGGTTGCCGCCCTATGTGTTCGCTATCGTAAATGAACTCAAGGCTGCGGCTCGGGCGCGTGGAGAGGATATCATCGACTTCGGCATGGGAAATCCGGACCAGCCGACACCCCAACACATCGTCGACAAGCTCTGTGAGGTGGCGAATCGCAAGGATACCCATCGCTATTCCATGTCAAAGGGTATTCCAAGACTGCGTCGTGCCATGAGCAATTGGTACAAGTCGCGCTACGATGTGACTCTGGATCCCGAAACACAGGTTATAGCAACGATCGGCTCGAAAGAGGGGTTGGCTCATCTCGCACTGGCCTGTATGGGACCGGGTGATTCGGTACTGGTACCGAATCCTGCCTACCCGATACATCCCTACGGTTTTATTATTGCGGGCGCTGATGTGCGCCATGTCCCACTGGTTCCGGGTGTCGACTTTTTCGATGAACTGGTGAAATCGATCAAAGACTCATGGCCGCGGCCGAAAATGCTTGTACTCAATTTCCCCGGTAATCCTACGACCCAATGCGTCGATCTCGATTTTTTCGAGAAAGTCGTGGAGATCGCTAAAGAGTACAATATCTGGGTTGTTCACGATCTGGCCTATGCGGACATAGTGTTTGACGGCTATACGGCGCCTTCAATTCTGCAGGTGCCGGGAGCTGATGAGATCGCGGTTGAATTTTTCTCTTTGTCGAAGAGCTACAATATGCCTGGCTGGCGAGTCGGGTTCATGTCAGGCAACAAGACTCTGGTGGCTGCGCTGGCGCGAATCAAATCCTACCTGGATTACGGTACCTTCACGCCGATCCAGGTAGCCGCCATCGCAGCCCTCGAAGGCCCACAGGATGTGGTGAAAGAGATCTGCAGCATGTATCAGAATCGTCGCGACGTGCTCTGCGACGGCTTGAATAATATCGGTTGGCTGGTGGATAAACCTAAGGCCACGATGTTTGTGTGGGCGCCAATTCCGGATACCTACAAATCGATGGGATCACTGGAATTTTCCAAGAAGCTCTTGAAAGAGGCGAAAGTGGCGGTCTCCCCCGGGGTCGGTTTCGGAGAGCATGGTGACGATCATGTACGGTTTGGGCTGATAGAAAATGAGCATCGAACCCGACAGGCCGTGCGTGGGATCCGGGATATGTTTCGTACTGATGGCTTGAAGGCATCATAGGTTTATTTGGATATTTACAGCAGGAGTAGAAAACTTGAAACCAGTTAAAGTTGGTTTGTTGGGACTGGGGACCGTGGGTGGCGGTACGCTGAATGTTCTGACCCGAAATGCGGAAGAAATTGCTCGCCGGGCCGGAAGAGGTATCCAGATTACGCATGCGGCGGCAAAACAGTACGATCCCAGCAGACTCATTGGGCTTGAGCATGTTGAGGTCAGTGATGATGCCTTTTCTGTGGTGGATAACCCTGAGTTGGATATCATTATCGAACTGATCGGTGGTTACACTCCTGCACGCGAGTTGGTCTTGCAGGCGATCGAGAATGGCAAGCATGTCGTAACAGCCAACAAGGCACTGATCGCCATGCATGGCAACGAGATCTTTGATGCGGCGCAACAAAAAGGGGTCATGGTCGCCTTTGAAGCCGCCGTAGCGGGTGGTATTCCGATTATCAAGGCCGTTCGGGAAGGTCTGGCTGCCAACCATATCGAATGGATTGCGGGAATCATTAACGGTACCGGTAATTTCATCCTCACCGAAATGCGAGATAAAGGGCGTGAGTTCGGCGATGTACTCAAAGAAGCACAGGCATTGGGCTATGCAGAAGCGGATCCCACTTTTGACGTTGAAGGAATTGATGCCGCTCACAAACTGACGATACTTGGCTCGATCGCTTTCGGTATCCCCCTGCAATTCGAAAAGACGTATACCGAAGGGATCACAAAAATCGAGCCTCAGGATGTAGAGTATGCAGACCAGTTCGGTTATCGGATAAAGCATCTCGGCATTACGCGCAAGACCGATTCTGGAATAGAGATGCGGGTCCATCCCACAATGATTCCCCATCGCCGCCTGATAGCCAATGTCGATGGAGTTATGAATGCAGTGTTGGTCAAAGGCGATGCGGTAGGACCCACACTGTATTACGGTGCGGGTGCGGGATCTGACCCCACAGCCTCTGCCGTTGTTGCAGATGTGGTTGATGTCGTGCGCATGCTAACTACCGATCCAGAAAATCGTGTCCCGCATCTTGCTTTTCAACCGGGGGAGCTGGTTGATTTGCCGATATTACCTATCGATGAGGTTGAAACCACCTTCTATTTACGCATGCAGGTTGTCGATAAGCCCGGTGTGGTGGCGAGAATCGCCAGCATCTTGGCTGAGTCACAGATCAGTATAGAGGCGATTCAGCAAAAAGAACCCGCTGAAGGAGATAATACAGTTCCTTTGGTAATGTTGACCCAGAGAGTGATCGAGATGCAGCTCAACAAGGCAATAGCTGAAATTGAGCAACTCGATTCAGTATTCGGACAGATCATGCGTATACGCGTCGAGCGCCTTGATGGTTAAGGCTCAGTATATTCAGAAACCAGGCTACCCGAATGCAGGCTGTATTCCATTAACCACAACAGAATAAATTTAATATTCGTACTTTACGATTAGTCTTTTGTTTTGAGGACAATACTTGTTCCATAGAGGTTTATAAATCATGTCATTCCGTCCCCGCTATACCGGTTTAATTGAGAGATATCGTGACAGATTGCCTGTACATGATGATACACGGATCATCAGTCTCGGCGAAGGAAATACTCCCTTGATACGTCTCAACAATATCCCCCGGGAGCTTGGTAAAGATGTGGATATATACGTCAAGTACGAGGGGTTAAATCCCACCGGGTCATTCAAAGACCGTGGTATGACCATGGCGGTGACCAAGGCTGTTGAAGAGGGCAGCAAAGCCATTATTTGTGCCTCGACGGGGAACACGTCGGCAGCTGCGGCAGCTTATGCTGCCAGGGCCGGTATCACCGCCTACGTTGTGATTCCCGATGGCAAGATTGCGATGGGTAAATTGGCGCAGGCTATGATGTATGGTGCGATCACCATCCAGATCAAGGGTAATTTTGATGATGGCATGCAACTCGTGAAGGATGTTGCTGATCATGCACCGGTAACAATTGTCAATTCGATCAACCCGTATCGAATACAGGGCCAGAAGACAGCGGCGTTTGAGATAGTTGAAGAGCTCGGTCACGCACCAGACTATCATTGTCTGCCAGTTGGTAATGCTGGAAATATTACAGCTTACTGGATCGGTTATAGTGAATACTCATGCACGACAGGTGAAAATGTAACAGAAGCATGCGCTTATTGCGGAGGTAAGTGTAAGTTCGCAGGAGGTGCGGTTACAGGGAAGAGGCCAAAAATGGTTGGATATCAGGCTTCTGGAGCAGCGCCCTTTTTGCGTGGGGGTCCAGTCAAGGATCCGGATACGGTCGCTACAGCGATACGAATTGGAAATCCTCAATCGTGGTCTCAGGCGTGGAAGGTTAACGAGGAATCAGGTGGTTGGTTTGACGAGTGTACTGATGAACTCATCTTGGCTACTCAAAAACTGCTTGCTGAGAATGAAGGTGTGTTCTGCGAACCTGCGTCTGCTATATCACTCGCAGGCGCAATAAGAGACATAAAGTCAGGTAAGATACCTGAGGGATCCAGTATTGTGTGTACTCTTACAGGGAATGGTTTAAAAGATCCGGATACGGCTATACAGCAATCAACTTCACCCGTGATTTCGATCGATGCAGATTTGGATTCGGTGAAACACGCGATTTTGGATAACATGTGACTCGATACTTGAAGACTGTCGATCTGGTAGCGGATTTTATAATGAGCACGGTGCGTGGTGGATAGTGGAAAAATACATCTACTTCTACCGGGTCTGTTTTGGTTAACGGGTATTCAAAAACTAGAGCAAGAAGGGCTTAAACTTAACAAGCTAAGCAAAGTTCTATCCAGAGCTAAATTAAAGTCATCACACTGCAACTCACTTTACGAGCAGGTATTTCGGCTGTTTGGAGTGGAACGTGAGCCGGGAAAGGATCTGCCGATTGCTGCTGTTTCACTAATAGGTCAAAATCAAAAGGTCGATGGAAATACCTGCTGGGGTTGTGCCACACCAGTTCATTTTCTCGTGGATCGTGACAGGCTTATCCTGCTGAAACCTGATCCTGGTTCAAAGCACCCTCAAATTAAAGAAGAACTTGATTATTTTGCGTCAAGTTTCAATGAGCATTTTGTTTCAGAAGCTATTGAACTCCATGTGACCACGCACCATGAATGGTATGTGCAGTTAAGAGACTGTCCAAATCTAGAGACATTCGATATTCTTCAGGTGACAGGTAGGCATATTGAGGAGTTTTTACCCCACGGAGTTGAGGGAAAAAAGTTTCGCAGCATGTTGAATGAAATTCAGATGCTGTTCTTTAAGAACAATAGCGATAAAAACAGAAACGAGACTATATACGATATAAATGGTATATGGTTGTCTGGTTTTGGTAAGACCCCAGCTGTCTCCACGGACTACACTAAGATTTATGCGGATAACGATGTGGTGAAAGGTCTTGCCAAGCTATCAGGAATTGATTGTAAAAAAACACCATTTGAATTAACGGATATGGTGACTGACAAAGGTAACTTACTTGTATTGA
Organism: Candidatus Thiodiazotropha sp.; assembly: GCA_040793985.1. GTDB lineage: Bacteria > Pseudomonadota > Gammaproteobacteria > Chromatiales > Chromatiaceae > Thiodiazotropha. The sequence goes on from JBFNJI010000003.1 coordinate 797,410, forward strand.
TGACAGACCTTTTAAATTGTGAGCTGGTTGGGGATGTCGATTGTTGGATGCGGCAAATAAGTGTGCTCGAGGATAAGCTAACAACTCTTTTGAAAAGTTCTGAACTCGATAAGGAAAGGGAAATAGTAATAGACCCATGTGACGACAAGCTTTTTATGGTTACTCCAAGAACATACGCATTATCGTTTTATAAACCCAATAAACGGTTTAGGGCTTTCTTGAGCGGGCATTAACTAATCGGTATTCTGTCTATAGATATATAAGGTGAAATGTATCTGGGGCACCGTACAAGTGTAAATTGAAAATAAACTGACGGATGATCACCTGTGAATAAATTAAAAGTAATCTACATTATCGATGAATACGGTGTCGGAGGCACTGAGCGACAGTTAGAACTGCTGTTGAGAAATATCGATAAAGCAAAGTTCACCCCTATTTTGATTACTTTGAGGAGATCGGAAACGGTAGTCCCAGATGACCTGGGTTGTGATGCCTATTCATTGAATGTAAACAAGATATTCGGATTAAAAGGCATTTCTGAGATAATGCATGGGATTGCGTTGGTAAAAAGATTGCAGCCCGATATAATTCAATCCTTTTTCATTGACAGTGCCATACTGGCGGTGATTATCGGAAAAGCACTCAGAGTCAAATGTACTATTACTTCCAGAAGGGATCTAGGTTATTGGTATACAAAAAAGACCTTGTTCCTGATGAAGCTTCTAAATTCCTTTACCGATAAGATTCTAGTTAACTCAAACGCGATCAAACAAAATATAGAAGAGAAAGAGAGCGTCAGGCAAGATAAAATTCAAGTTATTCATAATGGAATTGATAAGATTCTCGATGTAGAGACAATTCAGCACTATAAACGATTGCATAAAGAAAAATTGAATATTGACAGGAGTGTCAAAGTTGTAGGTATAGTTTCTAATCTCAATAGAAATGTTAAAAGAGTTGATATATTCGTAAGGGCTGCTATTAAATATCTAAAGAATAATGATGACACTGTATTCCTGGTAATTGGAGAAGGTCATTTAAAAGATGATCTTATTAAGCTGGCCCAGAAAGAAGTCGAAAGCAATAAAATAAGATTTCTGGGGTCTGTAAATAATCCAATCGAACTAACTTGTTGCATGGATATAGCGGTTAACAGCTCTGAAACGGAAGGATTTTCAAATTCAGTGATTGAATCAATGGCGCATTTAGCATGCACCGTTGCGAGTAACAACCCAGGTAATGCGGAATTGGTAAAAGACAAGAAAACAGGTTGGCTGTTTGACGTTAACGACGTAAAAGGCCTTTCAGACACGCTTTCGTATTTGCTTGAAAACGATGAAGTACGGGCCAGACTGGCAGAGTCCGCAAGGAATGAAGTTTTAGAAAAATACTCACTGCAAAGCATGATTAAGAATCATGAGAACTTTTACATGAATACTGTACCTGGAAAAAATGTTTGATCTGTTAAGTAAAATAAAACAAAAAGGCTTAATGGATTCTTTTGTTGTAGCGTTATCCTATTTCAGGGGAGTGCTTGTATCCAGGCGTTTTGACGATTGTGGTAACGTTTCAGTAATGGCAGGCATGACCATTATTAAGAAAAACTCTATTATCAAAGTAGGAGATCATGTCAGGTTCTGGCCCAATGTAAAGTTGTCATGTGTTGGGAATAGAGGCCATACTGCTAAATTGGAAATCGATGAGAGGACTTCAATAGGAGATAGAACAGAGATTCATTGCGCAAGGGAAGTATCTATTGGTAAGGATGTAATGATTTCGTGGGACTGTGTCATCATGGATAGAGACTACCATGCTACGGCAAACAACACAGAAACGATAAAACCGGTAACTATAGAAGATGAAGTGTGGATAGGTTGCCGATCCATAATACTCAAAGGTGTTAAGATTGAACGCAAAGCGATTGTGGCTGCTGGCTCGGTTGTGACAAAAAATGTAGCGGCAAACACCATTGTGGGCGGTAACCCAGCAAAGCTTATACGTGACTTAAATACTGAGGGGAAAGGCAACTAGCATCGAGGCTAGTTACCTGCTGCTAATCCGGTAGGCTGGTAGAAACCTGATTGTATACGCGGGTGTATTTTTCAGCCATCACTTCACTGGTAAACATGGATCTTAACTTTGAAGCCGAATTAAAAATCAGGCCGTTGGCCAGATTTTTGTCTTTGGTGATACGCAATACCGCATCTGCTATTTCTGATGGCTTTGCGGATTCGACCAAAAGCCCTTCTCGTTCATTGTCAATAACATAAGGTATTCCACCAACCTTGGTGGCAATTATGGGGATTGAAAATGACATTGCCTCAAGAAGGGTTATGGGCAAACCCTCTGTGTGTGATGAAATTACGTATATGTCTGCAAGGGGTAGGAGAAATTTCGCATTGTCAATGTATCCAGTAATAAATAGGTTCTCAGCTATCCCGAGTTCATTTGCGAGTCGTAATAGATTGTCTTTTTCAATCCCATCTCCGATGAGCAATAGCTTTATCTTTAAGTGATGTTCATTAATCAATATTGAGACAGCTTGAATAAGGACGTCATAGCCTTTTTCTGCTGAAAGTCTGCCAATCGAAGTGAGCAATAAAGAATCATCACAGAATTTTCTTAAGCTATGCCGTATTGTGTCATCTTCAATATGGCTGTTGATGATTTTATTTTGATCTTCATAGATCATTTCAGGATGGGTTATGTCAATTCCATTTTCGATCAATTCAATTTTATCAGTTGGTAAATTGTTTATTTCATTCGACTCAAGCATTGCTCTGCTAACGAGCACAATCCTGTCTACAAATTTTAGTGCGAATGTGTCTAATAGCTGGTAGACGTGCATTTTCGAAAATTTAACGGTTGAGGTGTAGCCGTGTTTGGTACTGATGATAGGTATTTTTCTTATGCTTTTTGGTATTAAACCTAATAGTATATTTGGCTTGTAACCATGCGAATGTATGACATCGAAATTGTTGTTTTTGGCGTATTTAAGGATGTCTACCGAGCCTGATAGGTTAAATCCGCTTTTCATATTGAATAGGTGTAGTTCAATGCCAAGCTTTACAGCTTCCTCTTCAATGGCCTTATAGGCAATATCAGGTATTCTGATACTGCCGATTGTTGGTTCCATTCCATTTTTAATTTGTTGTTTTGCAAGACTCAAGAGCATCATTTCAGCCCCATAGAGACCACCGCTATCGATTAAATGCAAAATTTTCATGGAACGAGACTGATGGTTTATCGATAGTTAGTGGGAGCTCTAACCTTCATATGGATTCGTTGACTTGCCGGAGGATATTTTTGAGGATCGCCTGACTGCTGTAAACAATGTCTTTATGTGTCTAAATCTGATTTTGTGTATGTTTTTGACAATTTCGATAGGTGAAAACATATGCCGCAGCCTCAAGTCCCACTCTCTTTTTAACGAATAAATAAACCAAAGCGTGTTATAAAACGGCAGATCTAAACGTTTCGATAGTTTTCGGTAGTGATGGTGCCTGGAACTGTTATCATCAATTGTAAGTCTGCAGTTTGCATCTATACAGGTAAAAAAAGCTTTAGGCTCATGATCATCATCAGAATTGATGTTTACTTGGAGGATTAATCCCTCTCTATTCTGATCGGTCATTACTGAATCTAATTCTATCGTTTCACCGTCAGGATTTTTAAAATTCCATGTGAAATCATCAAAAATAAAGTTACCGCTACTGTACGAAACAAGTCCACCATTGACAAATTCATGGCCTTGTACAACATGAGGATGGTGTCCAAATATAAAGTCTGTACCTAAAGAGATAATACTGGCAGCAGTATCTCTTTGCTGCGGTGTAGGGTAGGAGTAGTGCTCCATACCCCAATGCACCAAGAGTATAATCTTATCCACCTCGTCTCGAACTTTTGCAATAGATAGCTTCAATTCATCAAGATCTAGAAAGGCGACACCTGGTTGTTCATGTGTCGCGTAACAGGGTGAAGAAACTTCAACGGAGCAGCGACCAAAAATAGCCACATGACGATCGTTTATAGTGCAAATTGCAGGCTTGCATGCAGCATATATATCCATACCAGCACCAACCGCCAGAATGCCAGCTTCGTTTAAAGCATTGAGAGTGGTAGTCAGTCCGTCAATGCCAAAATCCATCATATGGTTATTGGCAAGGGTAACTAAATCTATACCGCTGTTCTTTAATTCGACAGCCCAGTCTGGGTTGCCTCGCAGGTTGCATTTTCCCGGTAAACCTGTCGCAGATGGCTGCGTGAATGGTGATTCCAGATTGCCGATGACAAAATTAGAGCCGGAAAAGATATTGTTTACGTCGGCAAAAACTTGGCGATCAGTTGCATTTTCATAACGACCGCGAAAGGAGATGTCGCCGACGGTTGTGATATTGATGGGTTGTGTATTCATTGCAGATTGTCAAAAGTATCGGAAGAGAAAGGTTTATTCATCTTTTGATATAAGACATTTTGTAAAAAAATATTTATTAGATTTTTCACGCTCTATCTCAGAAACATAATCAATAGTGTAGTGCATTTTGTTTTTAAAGACGTTGTTCAATACGTTATTAAAATGGTCCAACAACCGGTCATCAAAATTCTCACCCTTTACCAATTTTATCGTCAAATGATCGAGCTTGTCCTGAATTAGTTGAATCTGGCCAACATTCGGGCCCTCAGCGATCAGATGGTGAAGCAAACTACAGCCAGAAACCCTGGATTTGTCAAAGGGAGATATTAGGAAATCAGAAGCTCTACCAGCTTCCATCCGTATAAGCGGCAGGCCCCGTCCGCAACCACAATCATGATCCAAAAAGATACCTAAATCCTCTATCTGATATCGTATAAAGGGCATGCCATGATTCGTTAAATCAGTTAATAAAAATTTTACTGGTTGTTGGCTTTGAGCATCGACGCTATCCAGCGGCTCTATATAGATCATCTCTGCATTAACATGAAGATCACCTGGATTGCTGCCGCATTCACATGCCATGTTTCCACATTCACGAGAGACATAACAGTTATAGACTTTTGAACCTAATACCTCTTCAAAAAGAACTCTTTGACTGTCGAGAAGCGGTTCTCCAACACTGATTATCGATGGAATGTGAATATTCGTTTTACCAGTCTCTTTTAAAAATTTTGCGAAGTTGGCAAGCGGATTTGGAAATGTCCTCATCAGGGTGGGTTTAAAGGATGTAAGTTGTTTGTAGTGCTGTTCAAGTATCTGTTCATTTTGATTACCGGAAAAAAGCACCAAGGATCTGTCAGATAACTGATTTCTGAGCCTTTCTTTCCAAGATTTGTGCCGCCCGGCTAAATCCTGTATGGCTGGCCAATAGAAGGCAATCTTTTCACCGATATCCCAGCCTGCCCAGTTATTGAAGCGGAACTCATAGCCTCGCTTGATCTGTAAACTTAAATTATCCCTGTAAAAAGGTGTGTGGTTGCCTGTGGATCCCCCAGTTGCATCTTTGTGTATCTGGTTTTCGGGATAATTACTCGCTATCAAGGTTGAGAGATTAGTTTGTAAATCGGTTTTAGTAAGGGGTGGGATTTTGTTTAACTGTTCGAAAGAACTAAATTCAGCGGGTGAAAAGTTGACGCTATCAAATCGTTGGCGATAAAAGTCACAATTCTCATATGCATGAGTGAGTATATGCTTGAGTTTTTCTAGCTGAATCGCACGAATTTGCTCCTTTGATTTGTATTCGTTCCTCTTCAATACATCCAATTCTTTTCTTAGATCGATAACGCCATCAACTTTTGCTATCAAGGGATAGGATATGGATTTGATCAAGTGGCCGTATATGGACATTATGTCACCATGGATTAATAGTTAAATTTTATTATCACCGTATAGGAAGTCCAAACGATTAGGATGACTACGGTTCGTTGCCTCTAATAAAGGTCTACAAACAAGGGAGTCAAGCATAATTGTAAGTAGATCAAGAAATTGACTCCAAAAATATCATGAGAGCAGTTCCAGGCTCTTCTGCTCCAGCAGGCGATTCGTAAAGTTGTTAGGTGAATAGCATGCTGGCAGAAGAGATCTAAAGACAATTAAAGCACCCTGGGTAGCTCGAGATTATCTAGCAACAAAATATACCTTTTTGTATCTCTATTCACTGTGAAAATACACTGCTAAATAATAATTGTATATAAAAAAACTCGCGAGTAAATATTTCGATTGTAATTGTCCCAGACTTAAATAATAGTTTACTATTAACCGGGACAGGATTGTAAATCACTTGCTAAAAAAGAATAAATAATAACCGGGTTTTAATTAACGTTCTAGAGAATCAAGGGCCTCTTTCGGTT
>JBFNJI010000024.1:0-332757 GCA_040793985.1 Candidatus Thiodiazotropha sp.
GCTCCTTGTGACTCGTCTGCTGCGCAGACTCGCCCCTGCGGGGCGCCTTCGCTAGGCTCAGGCGTCCTGCGGCGCTGCGCGCCTTGTCGAACGAAGGGTTCGAATCATAGCCTCCCCTATCCGCCAAATAAACAGGGGCCCGGTTGGGCCCCTGTTTATTTGGCGGAGAGAGAGGGATTCGAACCCTCGATACGCTATTAACGTATACACACTTTCCAGGCGTGCTCCTTCAGCCACTCGGACATCTCTCCGGATTTTTGGAGGCGCAAGATTAAACTAGTTTCTTTAGAGAATCAAATAGCTAAGCAACCTCCGATCGGTTAAAAGGTTGCTCATCCAGGCGCCAGCCCCGATTTACATGGCCAGCGAGACCCTCTAGTTCGGTGCAGCATCGCCGATACAACACGGGATGCCCCTGTTCGGTCTCTTTTTAGAGGTGTGTGCTGAACTCCGCCACGATTGCGTCAGACTCCAGTTCTCTAAACTTATCGACGCTGATGTGGATCAACTTGCTATGGTCGCCGGACTCAAAGTAGAGATCGGGCTGTTTCAGCAGGCTTGCATCGACCAGTGTTTCTATACCATATGGCAGTCCGGTGGGAGGGACCGCACCTGTCTCACAATCGGCAAAGGCTTGTTGCAGCTCCTCTTCCGTGATCAGGTTGAGTTTACGGCCGGTGAGCAGCGTCAACTGATCCAGCTGGAGTCGATGTGTCGCCGGGATAACCGCCAGCAGGTAGCTCTCGTCATCCCCGAGCAAGACAGATTTGGCCATTCTGTCTCCCGGTATGTGGGCCGCCTCCGCCGTATGCAGCGCAGAATCGGTACGCCGATGATCGATGATCTCATAACTGACATCATGATTCTGCAGGTATTCTTTGAGTGTAATTGCTATCGCCATATCCTTTCCTCCTACTACTACTCCGTTGAGGTCTCTCACCTCAATAAAACAGTAGCTTCATCAATCAGTTCACGACACAGACCTGGCGTGGTCCCGTTGCCAACCCGAGACGGGATGCTGGAGTTTGAAAAGGTGTGACCCTGCAGGTCCTGGACCAATCCGCGCCCGTCTATTTTTTAGGGGCCTAATTAGGAGTATAGTTCGCCGCTCAAGACTATTGACGGATCGACTGGTAATGGTGCTTGTTTGTCCTTTAGTTAATTAAGCTAACAACGGTTCACAATGGCAAAACGAAAGAAAAAATCCCCATCGATGGCGAAACTGGCCGACCGTCACCAACTCTACGAACTCTCTGTTCAGTGCTCAGAGGCAGAGATAGATTTCGTTGACGATACCTATAAAAAAATACGTGGCAGACGGGCAAAGAACTTGAGGGAGGATTTCTGTGGCACTGCGAATGTCTGTTGCGAATGGGTTCGGCGGCGTAAATCCAACCGGGCGATTGGTGTCGATCTCGATACCGAAGTGCTGGATTGGGGGAGAGAGAACCAACTAAGCAGGTTGAAGTCCACGCAGCGGAAAAGAATCAGGCTGATCGAGGAGAACGTGCTTTCCGTGGAGACCGAGCCTATGGAGATCATTTCCGCCATGAACTTCAGCTATTGGCTCTTCAAGGAACGGGAGCAACTCAAAAGCTATTTTCAGCAGGTCCATCGGCAGCTGGCTGACGACGGCATTCTCTTCATGGACGCCTACGGCGGCCATGACTCCTACAAGGAGATTGAGGAGGAGCGTGAGATCGAGATTGGTGATACCAGCTTCACCTATACCTGGGAACAGGAGAAGTACGATCCCATCAGCGGCACCCTGATCTGTCACATACACTTCGATTTTGAGGACGGATCCCGCCTCGATCGCGCCTTCAGTTACAACTGGCGTCTCTGGAGCCTGCCAGAAATTCACGAACTGCTGAATGAGACCGGATTCAGCAAAGTCACCTTCTACTGGCAGGGATTTGACGAGGATGGCGAGCCCGACGGGGAGTTTGAGCCCGTGACCGAGGGCGAAGCGGATGCCGGCTGGATCTGCTACATCACTGCCGAGAAGTAATCAACCGCTCACTGTACCCGAAACTGCTCACAGTAACCCTGGATGAAATCCGCTATCTCTGGGGGATGGTTGAGATTTAGCCGGGGCAGCCCACTCTCTCGGCCTATGTCGCTGTCGCTGGCGATGGCGACAATTGAACTGTCTGACGGAAACAACAGGGGCTTTTGCAGCGAGCTGCGATGCAGTTCTATCTTGGGAAAAGATAGATGCCTGAATCCCTCGACCAGCACCAGATCCAAACTTCCGCAATCGAGCCGCTGCAACAATTCGGGGAGGGTCGGTTCACGCTCCTCCACCTCATCCACCATCAGCGCCCAATGCCTGGAACTGGCAAGCAGTACCTGCCCGGCACCCGCTTTGCGCAGCTCATAACTGTCCTTGCCCGGATGGTCGACTTCAACCTGGTGATGGGCGTGCTTGATCACGGCAAGTGCCAATCCGGCCTCTTTCAGCAGGGGTATCAGCTGCTTCAGCAGAGTGGTCTTACCCGTACCGCTGTAGGCGGCAAAACCGAGCAGTGGGAGTGGAAATGACGACATAGGGTGGTGTGGGAGTCTGTTGGATGATTGCTGTCCGGCCTAGGCGTCTTCGCGCTTCATGCCGTGGATCATGATTATCAGATCGGCGGCATCCCGGCTGATACCCAACTCGGAAACAAGCTGTTCCGGTCCGGCACCTGCACGCACCATACGGATCGCATCGCTATAGGGGGGTTCACCTTGATGACTGCTCTGCTCGATGTTCTCCTGCCGCTCCTCCAGATCCCTGCCGCGCCGCTCCAGGCGATTCACCCGCTTGTCGACACCCACGGCACTCGAACAGAGTGCGCTAACCGTCTGTTTGAGGGTTTCGACTTCCCGTTGCAGTCGATCCTGGGATTCACGCCGATTGCGTTCAAAGATAAAAAAGACGACCAAAAGCACAAGCAGCAGCAAGATTATCGGCAGCATGCCAAACCAAAACAGCGTCGTGTCGCTAGCCGTCATTGCTGTCATCCGAATCGAAATAGAAGAGGTCAGGCGTACTCATCGATATGCGGCGTTCCGTCATCCTCATTCTTTTTCGGATTCCTCTGCTGTCTCTGTTTACGCTCTTCCACCGGTTTCGGGCGTTCACGGCGCAACGGTGGTTTTGTCGGCTTTACCGGTGTCAGTGGAATGAGCGGATTATCTCCACCAATCTCGGGCATGCTTGGCTTCCTGTTCTCAAAAGAACCTGGGTTCGTCAATCCTGTCCTGTTGATTTATAAGTAGAATAGCCGAAAAACCGCATCAGACACAAAATCCATTAAGGGTGCCTCCTCGGATTCCCTCGCAGCTGCCGCAGCCACAAGGCGTGTCACACGTTCCTGGTTGCCCGTGATTTCAGGCTGTTCGAACCAGGACAGGGCCTGAGATCAATACATGCTGATCTCTTTCCACTCCTCGTCAGTCAGTAATTTATTGAGATCGACCAGGATCAGCAGGCTATCTTCCTGGGTGGCTACCCCCTGGATATAGCGCGAACTCTCTTCGGTACCCACGTTCGGCGCAACATCGATATCGGTCTCCCGAAGTTCGACAACCTCGGCCACCGCATCCACCAGGATACCAACCACCTGTTTTTCCGACTCAATGACGATGATGCGGCTGGCATCATCCACTTCGGTGGTAGGTAGCCCAAACCGGGTACGGGTATCGATGACAGTCACCACATTTCCACGCAGATTGATAATGCCCAACACATAGGGAGGTGCACCAGGCACGGGGGCGATCTCTGTAATACGCAGCACCTCTTGCACTTGCATTACATTGATGCCATAGACCTCGTCCATCAATATGAAGGTAACAAACTGGATCAGTGGACCACCGCCAGCCTCTTCGTCTTCTTCAATTGTCATGCTTACACCTCATCATATTATCTCTCTTGTACGATGAACCGGATTACCCTTTCACCCACCCTGTTCAATCGGCAAGCATCTTCAAGATCCCGTCGACATTCAGCAAAACACTCAACTCTTCAATGATGATGCCTGCATACCAGGGTCGTATCCCAGTGCCGCTACGCCAGCGTATCGAGTCCTTTTCCACGATCAAGGTATTGCAGATTCTGTCCACTGCCAAGGCCCTGTTTCCATCACCGATCAACAGCAGATGTTGTGGTGCGACCGAATCGTTCTCGTTCAATCTCTCCGGCATTAACAGCTTGGCGCTATCGATGACCACCACCTTGTCTTCCCTGTTTACGATGACCCCCAGTGACCAGCCCGGCTGTCCAGGCAGCTGGCTCGCCGCTCCCGAATAAGTCAGAATTCCCTTCAAGGATGAGAGCGGAATCCCCAGTTTGATACCGTTCACTTCGAACAGCAGCACCTGAAAGGTTTCGTCGACCCATTCCGGTATGACAGTTTGTGGTCCTGACTCCTCTTCGACGGCCGTCGCTGGAGTTTTCACCTCAACTCTAGCATCAACTATCTCATCACACTTAATATCGGCATCGGGTAGTGCCTCTTTAACCTCTACCGCCGGGGGGGATTGGGTTAAATCATCGATCTCTAACAACAGGGTATCGAGGTAGCTCTTAAGCGCAGTGTCCGGCTCTGCGATCTTATTTACCGGCGCTGCGGGCCGTGTCTGTTCGGAGCGGCGTATCATGTCGCCACACCGGCCTGGATCGGCTGTTGCTCACCTTCGTCAAGAAGATCCTGCAACAGTCTTTCGTAGGCGGCGACCCCACGGCTCTGCGGTGCAAACAGCGCCGGGGGTATACCGGCCTTGCTTGCCTCGCGAAACAGCGTATCCACCGGGATCAGGCTGTGCCAAACACGCCCGGGATAGCTCTCCCGCATCACCCTGAGACTATCGATGGAGGCACGGGTGCGTCGATCAAACATGGTTGGCACCACCAGGTAGGGCAGTGGCACATGTCTCGACTTCGTTACCATCTCAAGGGTATGTATCATCCGTTCCAATCCCTTGAGGGCGAGAAATTCTGTCTGCACCGGAATAATCAACTGTTCGCAGGCCGCCATGGCATTTATCATCAATACCCCGAGAATCGGCGGGCAGTCGAGAATCACATGGTCGTACCGGTTCTGCAGTTGACCAAGGGCCTGCTTGATCACCAAACCCATGCCATCCAGTTTCCCCGCCTGGCGATCGAGGGTGGCCAGTGCCATCTCCGCAGGCATCAGGTCGACCCCTTCGGTGCCGGTGGGATAGATCAGGGAAAGGGGATCCACCTGACGTTGCTGTGCCACACCGCGAAACAGACTGTAGACGCTCTCGTCCAGTGCGTCCGGGTCATAGCGAAAATAACTGGTCAGTGAACCGTGCGGGTCGATATCGACCAACAGGGTCCGCAGCCCCCACTTGGAGAGCAGACCACCGAGGGCAACGGTGGTTGTGGTCTTGCCCACCCCGCCCTTCTGATTGGCGACAGTCCAGATCTTCATTGGTCACCTGTGGGTAGGTCGATGACACGGTCCTCGCGCCCATTCATGCCCAAGATAATCAGCGATACACGGCGGTTTTTCGCCCTCCCCTTCTCGGTCTTGTTCTCGGCAACCGGACGGTGTTCCGCATAACCGACTGCTGACATCCGCTGCGGTTCAACCCCCATACGGCTCATCAGGTGGACCACGCTCGCCGCACGTGCGGCGGATAACTCCCAGTTCGATGCAAACTCATCGTTGTTGATGGGGCGGTTGTCGGTGTTGCCTTCAACCTGAAGCTGATTGGGCACGGTCTTCAATACCCGGCTGATGCTTCTGAGCGCAGTCACCGCCTCTCTGGAGAGGTGGGCACTGGCGCTGGGAAACAGCATCTTGTCTTTCATGTTGACTATCACCCGATCCTCAGTGAAAGAGACATCGACCAGTTCCTGATCGACATAATCGCTCAACATGTCCTCGATGGTCGCTGCCAGAAAACTGAGCCGCTGTTGCTCGTCACTTGGCATCGTCGTCAACTGGTCCATGTTGAGTCCCTGCTCCTGATAGCTGCCAGGCCCCTGGAGCTGCTCGGTTTGTATCAATGAGCTCTCTTTCTCTATCCCCATTGCGTTGCCTGGGTTGCGGCTGAGTTCGCCTACCTGGATAGGTTCCAAACTGCGGCTGGTCTCCTGGAAGGCCTCGGTAAGAGTCTGTGAAAGCACACGGTATTTCCCCTCGTTGACCGATGAGACAGAGTACATGACCACGAAAAACGCGAATAGCAGGGTTATAAAATCTGCATAGGAGACGATCCAGCGCTCATGATTGACATGCTCCTGCTTGCGCTTACGTCTTCTGCTCACTGGAGAAAGCCCTTGAGCTTGGTCTCTATGCTACGTGGATTGTCACCTTCGGCGATTCCAATCACGCCCTCGATGACCATCTCGCGAAACTTGGCGATGTTTTCCGATTGGGTTTTCAATTTAGCTGCGATGGGCAAGAGAAAGAGGTTTGCCAGACCGACGCCGTAGATGGTGGCCACGAACGCGGTGGCGATACCGGATCCCAGTTTGCTCGGATCAGCCAGATTCTGCATCACGTGGATAAGGCCCATCACCGCACCGATTATACCGATGGTAGGCGAATAGCCCCCCATGCCCTCATAGACCTTGGATGCCTGGATATCGTGCTGTTCGCTCGCATCGACCTCCATTTCCAGGATATCGCGCAAACTCTCGGGTTCGCTACCGTCCACAAGCAGCTGCATACCCTTGCGGATGAAGGGATCGGGCTCCTCATCTGCAATGGTTTCCAGCCCCAGCAGCCCCTCCTTCCTGGCAATATTGCTCCATGCCACAAGCTTGTCGATTGTACTGCGCATATCCAGCCTGGCTGGCAGGAACACCCGGCCTGACAGTCGCAGTGCGTGGAGGAACACCGGTACCGGTGTCTGTAGCAGGATGGCGCCGATGGTACCGCCGATCACGATCACCATGGCCGGGCCATTGACCAGGGAGTCGATATGACCGCCCTCCAGCCAATTGCCGCCAAGAATCGCGAGAAAAGCGATCAAAATTCCAATAAAGCTAAGAAAATCGAGTCTCATAACACTCTCATCGGCACGAAATTCCTATTATTTACCCTGCATGACAAAGCTATTCCACCCATTCCACGACTAGGCGATCCTGGCGAGCATCGGTCCTATCTCATCCAGCGACAAAATCCGGTCAGACAATCCGGCCTTTTCTACTGCCTGGGGCATACCGTAGACCACGCAGCTCTGCTGATCCTGGCTCCAGAGTCCTGAACCGGCCTGTTTCAACCGCCTCGCACCCTGTAGACCATCCGCACCCATCCCGGTCATGATCACCCCCAATGCCTTGTCTTTGAAACTGTCTGCAACCGAAGAGAGCAGCATGTCAACGCTGGGGTGGTAGATCTGGCCCGGAAGCGGGTCGGAGATCCGCACATGGAAACTGGAGGGTCCCCGCTCCACCTGCATCTGCTTGCCACCTGGTGCTACCAGGCATTGACCGGCAGTCAGCCTATCCCTGTCAATCGCCTCCTTGACTTTTACCGTACAGGCGGTATTCAAACGTTCTGCGTAGGCACCGGTGAAACTGCCCGGCATATGCACGGCGACGACCACCGGTAGCGGGAAGTTACGAGGCAATGCACTCAACACCTGGCGCAATGCCACCGGACCACCGGTGGAGGCACCGATTGCCAGCAGTTCTGGCCTGCCGGATTTACCGCTCCACGGCTGAACCGATGCTGATGGCCGACTCAGCTGCGGACGATATTTCCCAGCCGTGCTACGTACGCTGCCCAACCTTGAGTTACCAACGGCCCTGACACGTTCAAGCAACTGTCGGTTGACCTCATCGACACCGCTGCCCAGGTTGCTCATGTCCTTTGGCAGGAAATCCATCGCGCCTGCATCCAGCGCATCCAGGGTCTCCTTGGCCCCCTCTTTCGTAAGGGCGGAAAACATCAGGATACGTGTCGGCATCTCGCCCATGATCTTACGCACGGCAGAGATACCGTCCACTATCGGCATCTCCACATCCATGGTAATCACATCGGGCTTCAGCTGCCTGGTGCGTTCTATGGCCTCCTTCCCGTCTGCCGCGATGCCAACAATCTCGATGTCATTCGCCTGCGACAACGCCGCACTGATCCGGTTTCGGAAGAAAGCCGAATCGTCAACAACCAGTACTCTCAACTTGGCGCCCATTATCGATCGTCACTCATGTTGCTTTGTCTGCTATCGGGGCAGCCAGCCATGTTGAAATTTCCCTCAATGCACAATAAATAGTAATAGGGCCGTGGCTAATACTTCTTGGCGTATTTCCGCATCAATCCGGGAACATCCACGATCAGGGCTATCTTGCCATCACCTGTGATGGTCGCGCCGGCCATACCGTCCAAACCCTGAAGCAGTGCACCGAGAGGCTTAATCACGACCTCCTCCTGGCCAATCAGATGATCGACTACCAGGCCAACCTGGATGTTTCCTACATTGACGATGACCACATGCCCTTTAGCCTTGTCTTCATCGTTCAAAGGCTTATCTGGAATCAACCATTTGCGCAGGTAGAAGAGTGGCAGAGCCCGCTCGCGGACCATTATAGTCAGCTGACCGTCCACCACATTGGTACGTTTCAGATCGAGATTGAATATCTCCACCACGCTGGCGAGAGGCAGGGCGAACGGTTGGTCGCCCAATACCACCATCAATGTGGGGAGGATGGCTAGGGTCAGTGGCAGCTTGATGGTTATCAGGCTACCTTCTCCCCATTCGGAATCGATTTCAACCGAACCGTTCATCTGCGCAATCCGGGTCTTCACCACGTCCATGCCGACACCTCGTCCCGAGACGTCGGATATTTCGGTCTTGGTGGAGAATCCGGGAGCGAAAATCAGGTTGAAGCACTCCTTGTTGTCCAGACGGGCAGCGGCTTCAGTGTCCATCATGCCTTTCTCCACCGCCTTTTTACGAAGTACTTCCGGATCCATGCCCTTGCCATCATCGGCGATCGAAAGCAGGATGTGGTCACCCTCTTGGGCGGCAGAAAGCACTACCCTTCCCCGTCTCTGCTTCCCTTTCGCTTCGCGCTCGTCCGGCAGTTCTATACCGTGGTCTACCGAATTGCGCACCAGATGAACCAGGGGATCCGCCAATGCCTCTACGAGGTTCTTGTCCAGATCGGTCTCCTCACCCTCCATCTCGAGGTCGATCTCTTTCTTAAGGCTCCTGGCCAGATCACGCACAACACGTGGAAATCGGCCAAAAACCTTTTTGATCGGCTGCATCCTTGTCTTCATCACCGCCAGCTGCAGGTCCGATGTCACTACATCCAGATTACCCACCGCATTGGCCACATCCTCGTCGTTCATGGTGGCCTTAAGCGTCGCCAATCGGTTTCGCACCAGCACCAGCTCACCCACCATGTTCATGATGTCATCAAGCCGCTGGGTATCAACACGCACCGAGGTCTCGGCTGCAGGCTTGTTGGCAGCTGTCTTGGGTTGCTTGGCTGAGGCCGCGGGGGTCTTTTTGGCTTTCGCATTGGCTGCCGGTTTCGGTTTTGCCTCTGGCTTGGGCTTGGGTTTCGATACTGCCTTGGCTGCGTGTTTGGCAGCGCTCTTGCCGGCTGGCGTTTTAGCAGGCTGTTTTGCCGCTCCCGCTATGGACCCGTCAGCCTTTTTAAGCTTGTTCGGATCGAACTTCCCTTCACCGTGTATCTCATCGAGCAGGGCATCGAACTCATCTTCGGAGATTTCATCATCCGCGGCTTGCGGTTTGCTCGGTTTAACCGGCGCCTTGGCCGTCGTCTCCTCTTTTTTCAGCTTAGCGGGATCAAACTTGCCCTCGCCGTGGATCTCATCGAGCAGGGCGTCAAACTCATCTTCGGTGATATCGTCGGATGCCGCGGGTTTGTCTTGCTTCGGCATCTTCTGCTCAGCATCCTGTTTCGGCGCGCCGGTAAATTTACCCTCACCGTGCAATTCGTCCAGCAGGGCCTCGAACTCATCTTCCGTGATGTTGTCGCCTTTACTGTCTGCATCGGGATCTTGAATCGCATCCAGCAGGGTTTCAAATTCGTTATCGCTCAAATCCTCCGTTGCAGCCGGCCTGCCCCCCGGCACTGCTTCGGCTGCTGCAGATTCTGCTTCTTGCTGGTTGGTCTCTCCCGTTTCCTCCACGACTTCGGCTACCGCAGTCTCTGTTTCGCCCTCACTGTCCGACTCTTCATCCTCGCCTTCAGGCACGGTAAAACCATTCAGGCGTTCGATCAGATCCCGTGCCGCACTCTCCGGCATGATACCTTGGCGTACCTGCTCGAACATCTCATTGACGATATCCAGCACCTCTAAAACGGAGTCCATCAAATCGGGGCTTACGCTCCGCTGACCCTGACGCAGGATATTGAATACGTCCTCGGCGCGATGACAGACCTCAACCAGAGGATCTATGGAAAGGAACCCCGCACCACCCTTGATCGTATGAAAACCTCGAAATACCGCATTCAGCAGATCGAAATCATCAGGTTGCTGTTCCAGATCCACCAACTGCTCACTCAGCAACTCGAGAATCTCTCCAGCCTCTACCAGAAAATCTTGCAAGATTTCATCGTTGATATCGATGCTCATCTAATGCTCCCGGTGGATCACCGAACTTTACCGATTGTTATTGAAATCCATATCGGTCTGTACCTGTTTAACTAAAACCCCAGGCTGGAGAGTAGATCGTCAACATCGTCTTGACTTGTCACCTGGTCTCCCTGATCCAGACCTGGAATAGCCGGCCCTGCGAGCTTGTTTGCTTCGTCTTTTTTCTGTTTTGGATCTTCCATCTTGTCGCCGGTGATGCGCACCAGCATGACAAGCTTCTCCTCCACATCATGAACCAGGGTGATGACTTTGCGGATAATTTGACCGGTAAGATCCTGAAAATCCTGTGCCATCAGTACTTCAGATAGGTTTTTGTGCAGTTTGGCTGCATCTTTTTTGGTATCGTTCAGAAAATCCGAAAGCGTGATACTCAGCTCCTTGAAATCATCCTTGTTTAGCAGTCTGGAGCGCAGGTTTTCCCATTGTTGGGCAAGCTCTGCGGACTGCCTTTCGATCTGTTCCACCAGAGGCAGGCTCTGCTCCACTGCGGTAAGTGTGCGGTTTGCCGATTGCTCGGTCATGGTGATGACGTAGCTGAGTCGTTCCTTGGCATCAGGTATCTCCACATTGGTCATGTCGGAGATACGGGCATCGAGCAGGAAGCCATTGATCGCGTCGTGCAATTCACGGGTAAGGCGGCCTACTTCTAAAAAAAGATCATCTTTGGTCTGCTTTTGCGACAAGCTTGAGATCAAGCGCTCGGATTCCTCATCATCGCCGGCTTCCAAGCTGATAACGAGGGACTTGGCAAGTTCTAATCTTTGTTGGTTATCTTGTTGTCCCATTGTTTACTCCTGACGCGGCTTTGATTTAACCCACGCGTTCGAAGATCTTGTTGATCTTTTCTTCGAGGGTGGTGGCAGTGAATGGTTTGACTACGTAACCATTGACCCCAGCCTGCGCCGCTTCTATGATCTGCTCGCGTTTCGATTCCGCTGTCACCATCAGTACCGGCAACGAAGACAGCTTGTCATCCGCCCTCACGGCCTTCAACAGATCGATACCGGTCATTCCCGGCATATTCCAGTCTGAAACAAGAAAATCGAAATTGCCGCTCTGCAACATGGGTAGTGCGGTAAGACCATCATCTGCTTCCTGGGTATTATTGAACCCAAGGTCACGCAAAAGATTTTTGATAATGCGTCGCATGGTGGAAAAATCGTCCACAATGAGGATCTTCATATTCTTGTCCAATGCTACCTCCATCCTGTTACTGCTGTTCGTCCTAACAGCGATTCACAGGCCAACCATTTACTCTTCGTCATGTACCAGTGAGAGCCATTCCGACAGGCGCGAACGTAGACGCAGTGTCGCCTGACTGTGGATTTGGCAAACTCGGGACTCGCTGACACCCAGCACATGCCCAATTTCACGCAGATTCATCTCGTCGTCGTAATACATCGCGATCACCAGCCGTTCACGATCCGGCAGACCTGCAATCGCATCTGCCAATGCCTTCTTGAAGGCATCTTTTTGCAAGCCGTCAAATGGCGTGTCCGCCGGTCCTTCCCGGGAGACCGGAAAACCGTCGCTCACCGCGGTCAACTCGTCCAGACTGAAAATCCGGCAACCTGTCGAATCCCGCAGTATCTGGTGATACTCCTCCAGACTCATGCCCAGGGCGTCTGCCACCTCCACATCCCGGGCATCGCGGCCTTCATTGTTTTCTATCTCCCGCATCGCCTCTGCCACCATGCGCGCCTTGCGATGAACAGAACGTGGCGTCCAGTCACTGCGGCGGATTTCATCCAGCATGGCACCGCGAATGCGGATTCCCGCATAGGTCTCAAAACTGGCACCCTGGGTCGGGTCATAGTTTCTGCTCGCCTCGAGCAGACCCAACATTCCAGCCTGAATAAGATCGTCCGCCTGAACATTTGGTGGCAGCCGGTTCATCAGGTGATAGGCAATCCTTTTCACCAGCCCGGCATGCTGATCCACCAGATCATCATAGTTCTGTTGCTGCTGCATGGCGGTGTATGTCGCTAAACCGCTCACCGTCATACCTCCCCGTATTGGCTTGAAAATTGGATCAGACGTTCGACGAAAAACTGTAAATCACCGCTCACACCGGAGGGTACAGGCCAGTTATCGGCCTTTTTGGCCAAATTCTTGAATGCCTGTGCTACCCGCGATCGCGGAAAGGCCTCGACCACCGGTTTCTGACTTCTCACAGCTTTACGCAATTGTTCGTCATAAGGGATGCTGCCCATGTAGTTCAGCATCACATCCAGGTACTGATCGGTTACCCGGCACATCTTGTTGTAGAGATCCCGCCCCTCTTGCACACTCTTCACCATATTCGCCAAGATGCGGAATCGGGTGATTCCATGCTCCCGGTTGAGCAACTTGATAATGGCATACGCGTCGGTGATGGAGGCGGGTTCATCACAAACGACCACAATCTGTTCTTGAGCTGCACGGCTGAAACTGATCACCACGTCGGAGATGCCGGCCGCGGTATCGATCAGCAACACATCCACATTGTTGGCCACTTCGCTGAAGGCATGGATCAAGCCCGCATTCTCGGCAGGGGTCATCTCGGCCATCTGCTGGATGCCGGAGGCGCCGGGTACGATTTTCATTCCCTTGGGCCCGGTCACCAGTACATCCTCCAGCGCACACTCCCCGTTCATCACATGAGAGAGATTGCGCTCTGCATGCAGACCAAGAATCACATCCAGGTTCGCGAGGCCCAAATCGGCATCGAGCAGCATAACCCGGCGCCCGATCTCGGCAAAGGCAACACCCAGATTGGCAGAGATATTGGTCTTCCCAACCCCTCCTTTGCCGCCGGTGATGGCAATCACCCTGACCGGTTCGGGGTTGATCATCCTACGCAGCCCTGTCGCCTGATCTTCGATATGTTCAGACATGTGCATATTCATTCATTCCCCCGAAAGCCATCGCCAGACACTCCTCATCCGGTCGCTCACCCATCATTTCGGCCAGCTCCACAAGCTGCCTGACCACGCTTCCGGCATTGGCGATCTTTATGTCTTCCGGAACCCGCTGGCCGTCGGTGACGAATGCCAGCGGCAACTTTGCATCCAGTAGCGAGGAATAAACACCTCCCAGAGAAGCTGCCTCATCCATCTTGGTCAGCACAACGCCAATCGGCCTTACCAGACCGAATGCGCGAATTGCGTTTGTCAGTGCCGAGCGTTGTGTTGTCGCCGAGAGGGTGAGCAGTGATTTCACGGGGTGATTACCTTTTTTCAGCAGTGCCAAACGCTCAGTCAGCTTGAGATCCCGTTGTCCCATGCCTGCGGTATCGATCAAAACCAAGCGCTTCTCGGCAAAGGCGTGCAGGGCACTGTTGAGCTCTTCCGCCGAGGTAACATTGCGAACCGGAACATCGAGGATACGTCCGTAGTTTTGCAACTGTTCCTGGGCGCCTATCCGATAACTGTCGGCCGATATCAACGCCAGATGACGATTGCCGTGACGCAGGCAGAACCTTGCGGCCAGCTTCGCGATGGTAGTCGTCTTGCCGACACCTGTGGGACCGACCAGCGCCAGCGTTCCACCCTGATCCAGAATGTCACCCTCTACAACGGGGATTTCACTGTTGAGCTGATTCAAGGCCAAATGCCAGGCCTGTTCGGGTGTCTCGGCATCCTCGACGCGATAGGCCAGCTCCTTGCAGTGATTGGCATCCAGGCCCAGCCCCATCAAGCGGCGGATTAAATCCTGGGTCTGCGGACGACGGTGTCCCAGATCGCGCCAGGTGAGCTCGGAGAGTTCATTCTCCATCATGCGGCGCAACGCCTGCATCTCCCTGCGCATCTCTCTCAATACCGGGTCCTGACTCCACTCAACACGGGCTTGATCCTGTCTCTGCTGCGGCTTTGAATCGTGATATTCCCGATTCCGGTCTGAAGATCCGCCGCTTGCGGCATCTTGGTCCGCATAGGCAGTCTTGGCTGCGGTAGAAAGTATGGCGCTGTCATCCGTCAGGGTGTGAGATTCTGTATCGATACTGGTTGGCTGACTGGCGTTGAATGCGGATTCATCGTAATCCACGGCCGCCACCAGCTCGATTCCCCCTTGCACACTCTTATTGGAGAGAATCACGGCATCTGCCCCCAGCGCCTCACGTACCTGGCGCAGAGCTTGCCGCATGTCAGAGGCAAAAAAACGTCTTATCTTCATAGTCCGCAAACTCCGGCGGTCGCCCCTGATAGAGCTTGCGCCTTTCAACCTGCTTATCCACTCTCCGGCTCTTTTGTCAGGTTGCAGCCAACTGTCCGCACTGCATCCTAAGCAATCGACCTAAATTGGGTACTTATCACTCTAACTGCAATAACCGTTCCAATCTTTATTTTATTTGAGCAGAAAACTATTTTTCTTTTAATACAGCAGGTTGACTACGCCCCGACCCTTTCCGCCATGCCTGGCCTGGATGGCTGCGTACGCCAGTCTATTGACTATCCACCATCGGTCCGCCAAGGTTTCGGCGCCTCGTGGAGCGGGACGAGCGGATTAAACGGAAATCTGGCGCAATGGATACGGTGGGAGGTAACGGCCCGGCCAAAGCGGAGAGAGATGGCTGTGCAGCTGCCGGAGTGCCTACCTTGCACCGGCTACGGAGCGTCTGGGCGTGCGCTCACCTGCACTCTGACGGAACAGTTCGAGTGATACCACTTTTTGTGTTCGCAACTGTTTGATCTCTGCCTGTGCCCCCAGTGAGTCCAGGGTAAAGAGAAGAGCCTCCGCCCGCTTCCTGCTCACCAGTTCCAAGGCGATGCGCTCCTTTTTCAGCAAAGCCGTGGCTGCACTGTCTAACGCCACGCCCCGTAAATAGGTGCAGTAAGCGAGTCTTTGGCAATAATCGAAATGGGACCAGCGATCATCGCTCATCCATGCTGACTCACGCGACCATCCATTTACAAATAGCTTGATCATTCAATGATGTCCTTGATCATGCATTGCCCTTCCAGACGCCACCACTTATGCAAAACAGCGTGTCAATATCTCATATTCGGAAGCTGACCGCCATTATTCACCGTTTGCCGTATTGCCGATGGTTGAAACCACCTTGATCTGGCGATTATCGGGTATCTCGTTGTAGGAGAGGATATGCATACCGGGAGCCGCGTGTTTGGCAAAACGCGCCATCCAGGCCCTGATTGGGGCGGCTACCAGGAGCACGCCCTCCTGTCCCTGAGCCTCCATGGCTGTGGACGTCTCCGCCAACGCGTTCTGCAGGCGTTCGGCCAACCCAGGCTCAAATCCTGCCTGGCCCTCCTCCGAGGCCTGCAGGGTTCTCTGCAGCAACTGTTCCAGAGTGGGTTCCAACACCGCCACCGGGATCTCTTCGGAAGTCCCAATCAACTGTTGCACTATCCCCCGCGACAGAGCGACCCGCACCGCTGCTGTCAATGCCCCAGGATCCTGAGTCCTCTGGGACTGCTCGGCCAGGGTTTCCGCAATCGTGCGAAAATCCCGTATCGGCACATGCTCGGTCAACAGATTCTGTAATATTTTCGTCACCACACTCAAAGAGAGTGCCTTGGGTACCAGGTCCTCAACCAGTTTTGGTGCGGTTCTAGCCAACATGTCCATAAGCTGCTGGGTCTCCTCGTGGCCCAGCAGCTCACTGGCATGGCTCTGCAGAATCTCGCTCAGATGGGTCGCCACCACGGTACTGGAATCAACCACGGTATAACCGAGGGTCTGGGCATGGTCTTTCTGTTCCGGATCGATCCAGACCGCCTCGAGACCGAAGGTTGGATCCTTGGTGGGCGTGCCCTGGAGTTCGCCGAATACCTGACCGGGATTGATTGCCAACTCACGATCCGGAAAGATATCCGCCTGGGCCACGGCAACACCATTGATAGAGATGCGGTAGCTATTGGGGTTGAGATCCAGGTTGTCACGAATATGGACCGAAGGGATCAGGAATCCGATCTCTTGAGAGAGTTTTCGCCTGACGCCCTTGATGCGATTCATCAACTGCCCGCCCTGGTTACGATCGACTAGCGGAATCAGCCGGTAGCCCACTTCGAGTCCAATCAGGTCGACCGGCTGCACGTCGTCCCAGCTCAACTCCCGCTGTTCCGGTTGTTCCGCAGGCTCCTCGACAACAGGTTCCTCGGCCGGTTCCGCCTGACGCTGCCAAATCATCCAGGCAGCCGCAGCCGCTGCCGCAGCGAGAGTAAGAAATGCAAAATTCGGCATCCCGGGAATTATGCCCATCAGGAACAGCACCGATGCGGCAACCGTCAGTGCCTTGGGAGTGGTAAATAGCTGACTGATGATCTGACCGCCCACATCCTGGGTACTTGCCACCCGGGTGACGATGATCGCAGCCGAGGTTGAGAGCAGTAGCGACGGGATCTGCGCCACGAGACCGTCACCGATGGTAAGCAGGACATAGTGCTGCAGCGCCGTGGAGAAGTCGAGGTTGTGCTGGGCCATACCGATGGATAGGCCACCGATGATATTGATAAACAGGATCAGGATACCGGCGATGGCGTCACCGCGCACAAATTTACTCGCTCCGTCCATGGCACCGTAGAAATCGGCTTCGCGGGCGATATCCTCGCGCCGGGTCCTGGCTTCGTCCTGATCGATCAGTCCGGAGTTGAGATCGGCGTCGATCGCCATCTGCTTGCCTGGCATTGCATCCAGGGTAAAGCGCGCACTGACTTCGGAGACCCGTCCCGCACCTTTGGTGACGACGACGAAATTGATAATCACCAGGATCAAAAAGACCACCAGGCCGACAGCATAGTTGCCGCCGATGACAAAGGCGCCAAAAGCCTCGATCACCTTTCCCGCCGCGTCGCCACCTGTGTGACCCTCCAGCAGCACCACGCGTGTGGAGGCGACGTTGAGGGCTAGACGCAACAGCGTGGCAATCAACAGCATGCTGGGGAAGACCGAGAATTCGAGAGGCCGGCGGGTATAGACCACCACCAACATCACCACCAGCGAGAGAGTGATGTTGAAGGTAAAAAACATATCCAAGGCAATGGGGGGCAGTGGAATCACAATCATCGTCAACAACATCAACAGCATCAGCGGCGCACCCAGACCGCGGGCACCTACCTGTTTTACATTGTCGAGGATCATTGTGGCGTTCATTGTTTTTAACCTTGAATAATAAATTCCGAATTACCCGTCATACCGGTACTCCTCCGGAATCGACAGCTCCTCCGGTAGTACCGGATACTCCCCGCCTTCGCTCTGATATGCCCTGAGCTGGAAGACATAGGCCAGGAGACGGGCCACGGCGAGGTAGAGTCCGGCAGGAATGAAGGCATTCAGTTCAGTATGAAAATAGATCGCGCGTGCCAGCATCGCCGACTCGACAATAGGCACCTTGGCCTCGGTACCCACTTCGCGTATGTTCATCGCCACCAGGTCGGCACCCTTCGCCAGCAGTTTCGGTGCATGCATGGATTGCGGGTCGTACTGCAGGGCAACCGCATAGTGGGTCGGGTTGGTGACGATGACGTCGGCCTTCGGCACTTCTTGCATCATTCGCCGCTGCGCCATCTCACGCTGCAACTGGCGGATACGACTTTTGACCTCGGGCTTACCTTCGGTCTCCTTAAGCTCGTCGCGCAGCTCCTGACGAGTCATCTTCAGCTGGCGCTTGTGGTCCCACAACTGAAACGGCACATCGATTGCCGCGATCAGGATCATGGTCGAAGTCATGAGGATCACCGACCAACCGATCAGACCGTTCAGGTGCTGCAAGGCTTGGGCGATCTCCATGCCATGCAGTGAGAGGAATTTACCCAATGAGAGCCACAGCAGGAGTATGGTGATACCGCCGATAAAGATGAATTTGAACAGGGCCTTCAACATCTCCACCAGTCCCCGGGCGGAAAAAACACGCTTCATACCTTTTATCGGACTCAGCTTGCTCAACTTCGGACTCAGCGCCTCGGCGCTAATGGAAAAGCCGCCCAATGCGACCGAGCTGAAGATCGCCGCCAGCACAACCAGGATGAAAAAGGGTATCAACGCTAGCAACATGTCCAAAAAGCGCTCTCCCAGCTGAATCACCATGGTGTTGATATCAAAGATCTGCTCATGGGTGAGGACAAAGCTCCGACTCATCATCTCGGAGAAATCATTTCCAAGCCCTCGACTCATCACTACCAAAGTGGTCACACCAATCAGGGTGACCGCCATACTGTTGAGCTCACGGGAGCGTGGCACCTGCCCTTTGCGCTTGGCATCCAGCAGCCTTTTCGCTGACGGTTGTTCTGTTTTTTCCTGGCCGTTCTCATTTTCAGCCATGGCTCACCTCGTTACCCGAAGGGTCTGCATCAGGTACTGGAAGGCCTCGTCCAGGAGTTCGTTGAAGACGCCGAAGACGTTTGGCAGGGTCACCCAGATCAAGGCAAATCCGAGCAGCATGGTGATCGGGAAGCCAATCGAGAAGATATTCAGCTGCGGCGCAGCACGCATCACCACGCCCATCCCCATATTGGCCATAAGCATCGCCCCGACAATGGGCAACGCAATCAGCAGACCACCGGTAAATAGCCGACTGCCCCAGGCGACGACGTCCAGCATGCTGTTTCGGCTGATCCCGTCCACCGCCACGGGCATGGTGGTAAAACTGTCGACGATCAGTTCGATAGATAACAGATGACCGTTGAAAATCAGGAACAGCAGGGTAGCGAGAATAAGATAGAATTGCGCCACCACCGGCACCTGTACGCCATTCGTGGGGTCGACCATCGAGGCGAATCCAAGGCCCATGCTATAGGCGATCACCTGGCCACCGAAAACAAGTGCGCCAAAGACCATCTGTAAGATAAATCCCATCAACACACCGATCAGAATCTGCTGCAGCATGATGATCAAGCCGCTGTGACTCAGAACATCCGCTTGCGGCTGTGGCGGCAGTGTGGGCGCCACCATCAGGGTGATCAAGACCAGCAGCACCAATCGAAACCGCGCAGGCACCTGACGCGAGCTGAACAACGGCATCATCAGCAACATGGCGCTGATGCGCACCATCGGCCATAAATAGGCTCCTAACCAGATGTTGAGCTGCGCTTCGTTGAAGATCATAGTGCTTCCACAGGTGCCTCATATCAGGGATTTGTCCGCAAGGCATTAAAACAACAGTTCCGGAATACTCTCGATCAGATTCATGGAAAAATTCATCAGCAACTGCAACATCCAGTTGCCGGCAAGCATGAGCACCAGGCCCACGACGACCAACTTGGGAATGAAGGTCAAAGTCATTTCGTTGATCTGCGTTGCCGCCTGAAACATGGCGATAATCAGTCCTACCGCAAGCGCCGGCAACAACACCAGGCCGGCCAGAATACCGATCACCTCGAGGGCGTTCTGGCCAATCGACATCACGGTATCCGGACTCATAGCTTCTCCCCCGCTATAACTGGAAACTGGCCGCCAGGGTGCCGAACACCAACGCCCAGCCATCGATCAACACAAACAGCATGATTTTGAATGGCAATGAGATAATCATTGGAGAGAGCATCATCATGCCCATCGACATCAGGATGCTCGCCACCACGATGTCGATGATCAAAAACGGTATGAACAGCAGGAAGCCGATCTGGAACCCGGTTTTCAACTCGCTGGTGGCGAACGAGGGCAGCAGCAAGCTGAACGGCACATCATCGGCCTGTTCAAGATCCCCAAAATCTCCGATACGCGCAAACAGCGACAGATCGTCTTCGCGTGTCTGTGCCATCATGAAAGATTTCACCGGCTCGGCGGCGGCCTGCAGCGCCTGCAGCGTATCGAGCTCCTCAGCCAGATAGGGTTGCAGCGCGATCTCGTTAACCTCGATAAAGACAGGCATCATGATAAACAGGGTGAGGAACAGGGCCAGACCGATCAGAATCTGGTTCGAGGGTGTATTCTGAGTGCCCAAGGCCTGCCTGAGTATGGCCAACACGATGATGATGCGGGCAAAGGATGTCATCATCATCAATGCCCCCGGGAGCAGGGTCAATGCGGTCATGAAGAGCAGGACCTGGATGGTAAGGGTATAGGTTTGACCACCCTCCCCGTCTGGCGCCACGGTGAATGCGTCCACCCCCGGTGCAGCCTGCAGAAGGGTGCTGCCGAATAGGCCGATGATCAAGAGCCAGATTCGCATTATGCAGACCCCTGACTGCCGTCAATCGCGGCGATACTGCCCTTTTCACTCTCCAAGTGGTTTTGAAAACTCTGTTGCGACCCCTGCAGCACATAGAGTGTACGTACCTGTCCAGGTGCCACACCAAGCAGTAACCGGTTATTCTCGACTTCAACCAGAACGGCACGTTCACGGGTACCCAGCGATACCCCTCCCACGACCCGGACCAAACCCTTGCCCCCCATCGGCAACTGCGCGTAACGCTTGAACAACCAGGCTCCGCCGACAATGATTGCCAACACCAATAGCAAGCCGCCCGCGGTGTTCAGCAGACTCTCGGCACCCAGGGGCGGGAGATTCGCACCCAGTTGTTTCTCAGCGGAATCAGCCGCATAGAGCGTGTGGCAGCTGAGGAGTAAGAGGTAGGACCAAAGGCGCATGTCAACTCAGCCTCTTCACCCGCTCGGAGGGACTGATGATATCGGTCAGGCGGAGCCCGAACTTCTCATTCACCACCACCACCTCGCCCTGGGCGATCAAGGTGCCGTTGACCAAAACATCCATGGGTTCACCCGCCAATCGATCCAGCTCGACGACGGACCCCTGGTTCAACTGCAACAGGTTTCGAATGTTGATCTTGGTTCTACCGATCTCCATCGAGATCGTGACCGGGACATCCAGAATCGCGTCCATATTGACCGCTTCATTAACCGATTCATCCTGCAGTTCATCGAAAGACGCGGCTGCCGCCTGATCTCCAGATCCGGTATCTTCCTGTTCATCCAATGCAGCAGCCCATTCGTCTGCCAATGCTTCATTCGGATCACTCGTTTTCTCTTCACTCATCATTACGCCCTCTTGGGGTATCTTTTCCAGGCCATCCACAGGCGACTCGCTGTCACAGCCATCTGTTTAGGATTCACTTGAGGCGGCCTCTTCGGCCTTCTTTTCCATTTCCAGGTAGTCGTGCAGCCCTTTATGCCGGTTACGCAGCATCCACTTATGGATCTTCAATGCATAGTTGCCGTCCGATACCCCCAGTTTGGCCTTGAAGATCGGGATATCGGCTGCTTCAACCTCGACCTCTTCTGGCATTTCGATGGGTATAACGTCCCCCTTTTGCAGCGATGCGAGCTGCTTGAGACTCATCTGTACCTCTGTCAAAGAGCTGGAGAGTTCGATCTTCGCGGCCATGATCTCCTCCTTGAGCGAATGCTCCCAACGTTCATCTCTTTCTCCCCGATCACTCTGCACACCCGCATCGAGCAGTTCGCGGATCGGCTCCACCATCGAATAGGGCATACAGACATGAAAGTCGCCACCCCCGCTCTCGAGATCGACGTGAAACGAGGTCACCACTACCACCTCGGACGGGCTCACGATGTTTGCAAATTGAGGATTGACTTCCGAACCGCTGTATTCGAACTTGACTTTAAAAACCGGTTTCCACGCCACCTCCAGGTCCTCGAACGCGCGGTTCAGCAAGAGCTGTATGACCCGGTTCTCAGTCGGCGTGAAATCGCGTCCTTCAATCTTGGTATGGAAACGCCCAGAACCGCCGAAATAGTTATCTACAACACTGAACACCAACTTTGGATCGATAACGAAGAGACCCTTTCCCCGCAAAGGCGGCACCCGAATCATGTTCAGACTGGTGGGTACAAAGAGGCTGTGCACGAACTCGGAGAACTTCTGCATCTGTATCCCCGATACGGAGAGGTCCGCGGTACGACGCAGCATATTGAAGAGACTGGTGCGAAACAGCCGCGCGAATCGCTCATTGATCATCTCAAGGGTTGGCAGACGTCCGCGAACGATGCGGTCCTGGCTGGTGAAGTCATAGGAGTTGACACCGTCGCTATCAACTACATCAGTTTCGGTTGCGACATCACCGTTATCGACCCCATGCAACAGGGCATCGATCTCTTCTTGTGAAAGTAAGTCGTTGGCACTC
This sequence comes from Candidatus Thiodiazotropha sp., assembly GCA_040793985.1. Classification (GTDB taxonomy): domain Bacteria; phylum Pseudomonadota; class Gammaproteobacteria; order Chromatiales; family Chromatiaceae; genus Thiodiazotropha. The sequence continues at coordinate 22,640 of JBFNJI010000024.1, forward strand.
ATGATTATTGCATTACAAAACTGGTGAAATACAGGGCTTCAACCTCGCCCGGTCCCTGTAACTCCTTGACCACTCGATTGAGCTCCAGAAGCATCTCCGACTGCAACTGCTCCTTGGTCTCACGGGCTTTCAACGCCTTTGCATCCGCCCCTGAAACCAGGTTCAACAGATTGTGACGAATCATCGGATCGTTGTGTTTTATGAATTCCGCCATCTCGTCGGACCTGACGCGGACACTCACGCCTATCTGCAACAGGCTCGGTCGCCCCGGCAGGTTGACAACAAAGGGGGGTTTCATATCGATATACTGGGGTGGGCCCTGCTCGACCTCGGCTTCCGCGGTCTCTTCCGTCGCCGCGCCTTCCTCATCGGTCGCATCGTCGTCACCCAGCAGCAGAAAATAGGCAGCCAGACCACCCCCGATGAGTAATACCGCAACGGCTGCTATGATGATAATGAGTTTGGATTTACCCGATTTCTCTTCACCCAGATCGAGTTCTTCCGCCGCTTCGTCTTTTGCCATATAAGCTTCCTCATGATTCCTATCCTACTGTATGCAATTTAGATGCCACGGGAATTTGCTCATTTAATTTCTTTTTAAACAAATAGTTAGAACTAATCACTTAGTGAGAGACAAATTATTGACTCGCCGGAAATCGTGCACCAGGCGAAATCTCGTCATCCCCCGATCCCTGCTCTCAAGCCGACGCGGAACGAATGACCCTGAACCAATCGAGGTCTCCAATAAAAAAACAGCTTTATCAGCGGCTCATTAAGTGCTATTAATTACCTCGATAACCAACTGTTAATAAATATTTTTTTAGGATTTCAGTGCCTACTCAATCGGAGCGAAAGCCACTGCTGGGAAAATTCAGCAGTCTCCCTAGTCCCCCAGCGATACTTATCGAGCTTATCGATAGCTGCAACAGCCCCGATGTGAGCTTCAAACAACTGGCCGAAACCATTGAGAAGGATGCGGGGGTCTCTTCCCAGGTCATCGCTGCGGCCAATTCGCCCTTCTACCGCCAGTGGAAAGAGATCAGCGATCTACAACGCCTGTTAGTGGTGCTTGGTATTCGCAGTGTCCGAACCATCGCCATCAACAGCGCGGTCCAGCAGTTTTTCAATCAGCTCAGCAAACAGGCAGGACATGCCCTGGAGAGGATCTGGTTGCAATCACTGATATGCGCCCAGACTTCGAAGGCACTTGCCGAGCTGACGGCCTTTCCCTCGCCTGACGAGGCCTACCTGGCTGGACTGCTACATCGACTGGGGCAGCTTGCCCTGCTCCAGGCCTTTCCTGAGAAATACAAAACCCTGCTTGATAAAGGCTTGACCGGGGATGCGTTGGTCAATGCTGAGATCGAGAAATTCGAGTACTCGTCGCCGCAGATCGGATCCCACATGATCGAGAGTTGGAATCTGCAGTCATTTCTTGCGGACGCCGTACTCTTCCAGCAGGAAGCGGCGGAGAACATTCTCGACTGTTCGCATCTGGTAAAACTCGTCAATCTGGCCAGTCAGCTCGCTGAAAACCCTGACAAACCGGAGAACGAGACCCTGGAACGGGCCGACACCCTGTTCGGACTCAATCAGGGAATAGTGGAAGAGCTCATAGAGAAGGCCAAAGAGACAGCGATAAAGGCAGCGCAAAGCCTTGGCATCGCGCTCCCTTCCGATAAACCGGATCACTCGCAAGACCACCAGGAAGCATTGGCTGAACGTGTCAAACAGGCAGCCCTTTTCGGCGGCGGCCTGGAGCCGATGCCGGAAACACCCGACATGGTCACGACCCTGCAACAGATTCAACGCGACCTTGATCTGCTCTTCGGTATTCACCAGATCAGCTACCTGTTGCTGGATGAGGCTGGCAAGTCATTGACACCGGTCAGTCCGCTTGCCTATCAAAACACCCTGCTGGAAGAGATCAAGATCTCTATTGAATCGGAGCGAAGCCTGGCTGCAACCGCATTCATTCAAAATCGCACCCACTACTCCCTCGATGAAGAGAATCTATCCAGACTCAGCGTGGTCGATCATCAATTAACCCGTTTTCTCAAACAGGACGGCCTGCTCTACCTGCCGTTGAGTTCTCATCACAACCAGCTCGGCCTAATCGCAATCGGCATGAGTCAAGGCCATTGGGAAGAGCTGAGCGAGCAGGGAAATCTACTCACCCTGTTTGCCGGAGAGGCAGCGGAGATGATCCAGCGGCAGCGCAGTATGCTCAGCCACCAGCAACAGATACTCGAGGACGAAAGAGCCTCCTTTCACCTCGAGGCGAGAAAGGTTGTTCACGAAGCCAACAACCCCCTCGGCATCATCAACAACTACCTCCACATACTTGGCATGAAGCTCGGGGAAGATCATGAAGCAACCCCGGAGCTGGAGATCATTAAGGAAGAAATTACCCGAGTGGGCAAGGTCATACTGCGTATTCGTGACATTCCAGAAGAACTTGAACAACAGGTAAAAATAGTCGATATCAATCAGTTAATAGAGGATATCCACAGGCTGTTTCAAACTTCCCTATTCCCGCTATACAATGTTGTGGCGGAACTCGATCTCGACTCAAATCTGCCCGATCTCGCGACCCAGCGAGGCCACCTAAAGCAGATTTTGACCAACCTGATCAAGAATGCAGTAGAAGCGATGCCAGAAGGGGGGAAACTAGGTATTGCAACCCGCGGCAATGCCTATATAAATGGCAAGGAGCATATAGAGATTCAGATTACAGACGACGGCCCAGGTATTAGTAAAGAGATCATGGATCAGCTATTCACTCCAGTGACAACCACAAAAGGCAGCGCACACTCCGGCTTGGGGCTGGCTATTGTCAAGAACCTCGTTGACGAGCTTTCCGGGTTTATCAACTGTACCTCGAACAGCGCCACGGGTACGCGGTTTCAACTCTACCTGCCGAGAGCGGGATCCTAAGGAGTTGAGCATGCATCCCTACTACCCGGCACCCTGGCGAGGCATTGAAGGCAATTTCGACTCCCTTCCCAAGGCCTTTGATAGAAAAACCCCGAAACGAACCAATAGTGCGCGCATTCTGATCGCGGATGACGAACCGAGAGCGCGCGCCAGCCTGAAGGAGATATTGCGCTTCACGGGGTATGAGACCACTCTCGCGGAAAGCGGCAGCGAAGCGATCGAACTGCTCAATACCAGAAGCTTTGATTTGATTCTCCTCGACCTCAATATGCCCGACCTTCACGGACACAAGGTGATGGAGCATATAGACAACCACACTCTCAATTGCGACATCATCGTTGTCAGCGGCGAGACCACATTCGACCATGCAACCATGGCATTACGCAAGGGGGCACAAGACTTCCTGCGCAAACCTTATGCACCGGACGAGTTGCTACGGTCCGTCTCCAACGTAATTGAGCGTCGCCAGCTGAAGGTTGAAAATCAATCCATACATATCCGGCTAGAGGAGTCGGAGTCACTGCATAAATTCATCGTCAACAACTCGCCAGACATGATCTACCTGCTCGATCAGGAAGGCAGGTTCGCCTTTATCAATGAACGTGTGCAATCGCTGCTGGGTTACAATCAGAACGAGATCCTCGGCGAACATTTCAGTAAACTCATCCATACCGATGATATAGAAAGGGCGCAGTTTACCTTTAACGAACGCCGTGCCGGTGAACGCGCCACACGCAGCACAGAGCTGAAATTGTGCAGCAAGCACAATGGCGGAACCCGCTTTTTCGATTCCCGTGCGGTGCCTATCGAGCTAAGTTCCATCGGCATCTACACCACCAACGGCGACAAATCCAAGTCCTTTATCGGCACCTACGGCGTTGCCCGCGACATCACTGAACGTAAACAGGCGGAGGAGCTGATCAAATATCAACTCTATCACGACCTGCTGACCAATCTGCCGAACCGCAGCCTTTTCCGTGACCGCCTAAACATGGCGATGGCGCAATCCAAACGTTCCGGTAAAAAGCTCGCGGTGATGTATCTCGATATGGACCGTTTCAAGATAATAAACGACTCGCTCGGTCACTTCGTCGGTGACGAGCTATTGAAACTGGTCGGCCAAAGATTGCGCAGCGAACTGCGTGAAGCGGACACACTGGCACGGGTGGGCGGCGATGAATTCAACCTCTTGGTACCTGAAATCAATGACATCCATGATGCCAGGAATCTCGCGGAAAAGATCATTCGACTGACCGGCGAACCCTTTATCATCAAGAACGAAGAGATCTTCATCAGTTTCAGTATCGGCATATCGATCTATCCCAGTGACGGAGACACCAAGGATATGCTGATAAAGAATGCCGATATTGCGATGTATAAAGTGAAGAATGCTGGCAAGAACGGTTATGCATTCTATTCGGAAAAGATGAAAACGCATTTCTCGCAGTCACTGGATATAGAAAATGGATTGCGCAAGGCGATCTCCACCGACGAGCTCTGTCTCTACTATCAGCCTCAATTCGACATCAATAGTGGCCGGATAAAAGGCGTGGAAGCACTGGTACGCTGGCAACACCCGGAGAAAGGCACCATCCAGCCAAGCGAATTCATCAGCGTCGCAGAGGAGTCAGGCCTGATAATACCCCTCGGTGAATGGGTGCTGCGAAGGGCATGCATGGACATAAAGCGGTGGATGGTAGAGGAATCCATAACCTTGTGCCTCTCCGTCAATATCTCAATGCAACAGCTCGAGATGGATCAGTTCGTCTCCAAGGCACTGAAAATCATCAGGCGACATGAACTGCCAAAAAACAGTTTGGAACTGGAAATTACAGAGCATGCGATCATGCAGGACATGGATAAGGCCATAGATGCCTTGACCCGGTTTTCCCACAAAGGTATCCGAATCGCTATCGATGATTTTGGTACCGGCTACTCGTCTTTGGGCTACCTGCAACACCTGCCGATCAATACACTGAAAATAGATCGTTCCTTTGTCCAGAGCATCAAGAGCTCGGAAGATAACTCAATCATCGATGCGATTATCGCGATGGCCAAGGGGCTAGGGCTCAGCCTGGTCGCGGAAGGTGTGGAAAGCCAGACCCAGATCGACCATCTCAGCAAAGCGGGCTGTGGCTTGGCCCAAGGCTTCTTCTATTCTCATCCCGTGCCTGAAAACGAACTACTGCAATTCATCAAAGCGGTGCGCATCAACGAGAATACAGACAGCTTGGAATCATCAAGCTTGTCTGACCACGACGCGCCTACCTTCTGATACAAACCAAGAAACCAAGCCAGGTGGCGATGCTTTATGATGTTTAAAAGAGAAACCCCGCCGTAGCGGGGTTCTGTTGGCACTATTGATGTAGAACGGAGCCCTCTTATTTGCATCGACGGCCCGGCTTCGATACGCAGTTCGCAGATTCAATTGTGACGTGTCTAATTGATCACACTCATTCCATGCGTATGCCTAAGCCCTGCTGGTCAATCCAGAGTAGGAAGGCTCCATCAGTTTGAATACCCAGTCTCCTCTGTTACAAGTTCACAAGATACCCAAGATGGGTCATAGGCAGACTGCCAAATACCCCTAGGCAGTCAGGTGCAATGACCATCACCATCTCCAGCGAATCTGCATGCTCTGGCAGTTACCCAGCCGCTATGCAGTGGCCATGTTTTTTACCGGAGATAACAATAAGTGTAATCCACATTGTGCGTATATCAAGATCTCCAGTTATTTATTTCCCAGCCCCAGCGCGGTCCCCCACTCCAATACATAAGCTGCATTTCAGAACCCAGGATTCCCATGTTAGGATGTGGCGTTTAGTCAGCCGCAATACACCGCTACAACCCAACGATTGTCAACTATCCATGGCCCAATACATCTACACCATGAACAGGGTGGGAAAGGTCGTCCCGCCCAAGAAACAGATACTACGCGACATTTCACTCTCGTTTTTTCCCGGTGCCAAGATCGGAGTCCTCGGATTGAACGGTGCCGGCAAGTCGACGCTGCTACGCATCATGGCAGGCGTCGATAGTGAAATAGAGGGTGAGGCGCGCCCGCAGACCGGTATCCGCGTCGGTTATCTACCCCAGGAACCGCAGTTGGACGAGACCACAGACGTACGTGGCAATGTAGAGGCCGCGCTGTCAGAGGTGAAACAGGCCCTGGCAAGGCTCGATCAGGTCTATGCCGCATATGCGGAGGCAGATGCCGATTTCGATGCCCTGGCGAAAGAGCAGGCGGCACTGGAAAACGTCATTCAGGCGACGGATGGACACAACATCGAGCGTCAATTGGAGATTGCCGCGGATGCCTTGCGTCTGCCCCCCTGGGAGGCCGATGTGAAAAACCTGTCAGGGGGAGAGAAACGACGCGTAGCCCTCTGTAGGTTGCTCCTCGAAAGGCCCGATATGCTGCTCCTCGACGAACCCACCAACCACCTGGATGCGGAGTCTGTCGCCTGGCTCGAGCGTTTTCTCCACGAATACAGTGGAACCGTGGTCGCGGTCACCCACGACCGCTACTTCCTGGACAATGTCGCGGGTTGGATACTGGAGCTGGATCGCGGCTACGGCATCCCCTGGGAGGGCAACTACTCTTCCTGGCTGGAACAGAAGGAGCAGCGCCTGGAACAGGAGTCCCGTGAGGAGGCAGCCCATATCAAGAGCATGAAATCGGAGCTGGAGTGGGTACGAGCGAATCCGAAGGGGCGGCATGCCAAGAGCAAGGCACGTCTGCAACGTTTTGAAGAGCTGCAGTCACAGGAGTTTCAGAAACGCAATGAGACCAATGAGCTCTATATCCCACCGGGTCCGAGACTGGGCGATCTGGTGATCGAAGCGTCCGGTCTGAAAAAATCCTTCGGCGACCGCCTGCTCTACGACAACCTCTCCTTCAATCTGCCAAAAGGCGGAATCGTCGGCATCATCGGTCCCAACGGTGCAGGCAAAACCACGCTCTTCCGCATCATAACCGGCCAGGAGAAGCCAGACGCCGGGGAGATGCAGATCGGCGAGACAGTGGAGGTCGCCTACGTCGATCAGAGCCGCGATGCCCTGGATGGGGACAAAACGGTCTGGGAGGAGATCTCCGATGCTCAGGACATGATCACCGTAGACCGCTATCAGATGCCGTCCCGAGCCTATGTCAGCCGTTTCAACTTCAAGGGACCAGACCAGCAGAAACGCATCGCTGATCTCTCCGGCGGTGAACGAAACCGGGTGCATCTGGCAAAGCTGCTGAAGAGTGGCGGCAACCTGCTGCTGCTCGACGAGCCGACCAACGATCTAGACGTGGAAACGCTGCGAGCCCTTGAAGAGGCCCTGCTATCATTTCCCGGTTGCGCGGTAATCATCAGCCATGACCGCTGGTTCCTAGACCGTATCGCCACACACATACTCGCCTTCGAAGGGGATTCGGGTGTGGTTTGGTTCGAGGGTAACTATGCCGACTATGAAGCGGATCGCAGACGCCGCCTCGGTGCTGAGGCCGATCAGCCCCATCGGATAAAGTACAAGCGTCTCAGCAGTTGATGGTCGACCGCCTCAGATCGTGAGGGGTTGCTGGATCTCGTTGTTGCTGGGGGGGATCTCAGACTGGATGCGTCCTGTCTCAAGCCAGTTGAGCAGTATCGACCACTGCAGGTTGTCTTTTTTGTACATCGGCTTTTTCATTTCAGTGATCGCACAACCCGCTTCGGCGGCATAGACGTAGTTTTGCGACTCACGCAGGAAGGCGACCAGGGGTACATCCATATCCTCCAGCGACTCCTTCAGCTTCTTGAAAGAGCGGGTATTGATGCGAACCCGGTTGGCAACGATCCCGATTGGCAGACTGAGCCCCATCTGTCGACACAGGTCACTCAGCTGCTTTAGAAAATCGAGAGTGACGTGGCAGTCGATACCGGATGGAAGCACAGGCACCACAACTGCCGATGCCGTCCGCAGCATATCCATCATCTCAAGGCGTTTCATCGATGCTGGGGTATCCACGATGATGCGTTGGGTATCGTTGGGAACCCGCATTGCGAAGGAGCGGGTTACCGCACCCTGGGTTGTTTGGGCGGCGAACACACCGTGGATGTTTGGGAAACCATCCGGTCGCAGCTCCAGCCAGCGCTGGCTGGACCCCTGAGGATCGTAATCGAAGAGTGTCGTTGACGTCCCGGAAGCGGCATACAGACCTGCCAGATTTGTCGCTATCGTTGTCTTGCCACAGCCTCCCTTGCTGTTCAGGATCAGAAGCCTTTTCATCACACGGAATCCACTCCAGTGGTCAGATTGAGGCATGTTCCTCCTATTGGAAGACAAATACAAGCGCTAATGACAGTTGAGTCAATCGTTATTCCGAACCTGTCGCAACCCTGCGGACAGATGAGAATGGAGTGCGGGTGCACCATTACTCCATCAGACTCAGCAGCTGCTTGATCAGGGCCGGGTGATTGAACTCGCGACCGCCAACGGCCTGATAGGCCAGCTTCCCATCCGGTGCGACCACAAATGTGGTCGGAAGTCCCCTAACCTTCCAATCCGAGAGACTGGAGGAGTCTCTGTCGAGGAGAATGGGGAAATTCGGCGAGGGTTCCACGCTACCGAGAAAGGGAAAAACGGTGTCGAAATCCTCACCGATATTGACCGCCAATACCACCACACCCTGCGCTTTTGTCTCCTGATAGAGCACCTCCAGGGAGGGCATTTCCCGCCTGCAGGGAGGACACCAGGTTGCCCAAAAATTGACCACCACAACCTTTCCCTTCAACGATTCTATATCGACCATCTCGTCGTCCATGCTAAGCAGTCGCAGGGCGGGAGCCGGCGATGGCTCTGCAACCGCCGTCAGGTTGTGGGTCAGTGGAGGAAGATCGGCCTGAGACGGGACAAGCCATAGAGAGAGCCAGAACAGCCCTAGCCATCTCATCAGATCATTTCGCGCATTGGACATTTTTAAGAATACCTTGGTAGCTGCGGCCAGCCACATCCCAGCGGACAACCAGATCGAACTCGGCAGCGGCAGGGAGACCTGTCGTGAGCATCCCCTGATTCCAGTCCCCCCCAGGCTGATAGGCGTGTTCCGCGGGAAATTGCGCCCACCTGAATGCAATTGTTGCTGATTTTGAGAGTGCGTGGGCCTGGAAACGTTCAAACCAGCTCTCTACGCAGAGCGGTGGCCGGGACTCGCCACCGCTCACCACCGACCAATCCGCCTGGCGGAAATGAACAACGCCCGGGGCGCTGTCATTTCTCAATACCGTCATGTAGACGCAGGCATTGGCGTAGATCTCAGTGGCATCTGCCGGCAGTCCGCGATTGAGGTAGAAGGCACGCGCCTGGTCCGGCAGAATCTGGGTTAGCGATAGAGCGACCCCATGCATCGATGTCTCCCATGTGACTGCGCCGGTAGCGGGATCGACCGTGCGTTTTTGCGCCGCAGCGATACCGCTGAAAAGGAGCAGACAAGACAACAATATGCCACTGTGCCGGAAGTTTCTCATTTCAGACTGTAATGCACCGTCTTGCCGATCTCCGCTGCATTCTGCACCACGCTGACTCCCAGCTCCGCCAGGCGCTGCATCTTCGCCTGCGCCGTATCCGACTCGCCTGAGATGATCGCACCGGCATGCCCCATTCTGCGCCCTGGAGGCGCCGTCGCACCGGCGATGAAGCCGATCAAGGGCTTGTTCAGGTGATCCCGCGCCCAGGCGGCCGCCTCGACCTCCTGCGAACCGCCGATCTCACCGATCATCAATACCGCTTCGGTTTCGTCATCAGCGGCGAACTGTTTCAGCAGGGTGAGAAAATCGCAGCCATTTACAGGATCGCCGCCGATGCTGACACTGGTCGAAACACCCATGCCCAGCTCGCTCATCTGTTCCACCGCCTCGTAGTTCAGGGTGCCTGAACGAGAGACGATGCCGATGCGACCCTTGGGATAGATATGCGCCGGCATGATCCCTACCTTGCACTCTTCCGGGGTGATCACACCCGCCGTGTTTGGTCCCACGATGATGGCATCGTGGCCGATCAGATAGCGCTTCACCCTGACCATATCCTGAACCGGCACGCCGTCGGTGATGACCACGATTACCTTTATCCCCCCCTCGATCGCCTCCATGATGGCATCGGCGCTGAATGGGGGCGGTACAAAGACCACGCTGACATCGGCGCCAGCCTGAGTGACCGCGTCCTGTACGGTATCGAAAACCGGCCTGTCGATATGGATCTGGCCGCCTTTACCCGGCGTGACACCACCCACCACCTGGGTTCCGATGCGGATCGCCTCATTGGCATGAAAGGTCGCATGCTGGCCTGTGAAGCCCTGGAAAATTACCCTCGAATCACGATTTACCAGAATACTCATGCCACCACCTCACTGACTGCCTGTACCGATTTCTCCGCCGCATCGCTGAGGCGATCGGCCTGAATATAGTCGAGCCCCGATCGTTCCAGGATCTCCCTGCCGGCTTCAAGATTGGTACCTGCCAGCCTCACTACAACCGGTACCGTCACTGTCAGTTCCGACATTGCCTTGACTATACCCTCGGCAATCCAGTCGCAACGATTGATTCCGGCGTAGATATTGAGCATCACCACCTTTACATTCGGATCTTCCAAGACGATGCGGAAGGCATTGGCAATCTTCTCCGGCGATGCGCCACCACCGACATCGAGGAAATTGGCCGGCCTGCCGCCGTAGAGACTGATCGCATCCATGGTCGCCATCGCCAGACCGGCGCCGTTGACGATACAGCCGACACTGCCGTCGAGGGCGATATAGTTGAGATCGTGGCCCGAGGCCTCAACCTCCTTTGGATCCTCCTCGTCGAAATCCCGCAGATCGGCTATATCCCCTTGGCGAAAAAGCGCATTTCCGTCAAAGCTCATCTTCGCGTCGAGGGCCAGGAAGTCGCCCTTACCAGTCCTCACCATGGGGTTGATCTCCACCATCAAGGCATCGCTATCGCGAAAGCAACGATAGAGACGCTTCATGATATTGACCGCCTTGCCAATCTCCTTACCCCCGATACCGATCCCGGCTGCCACCTTACGGCATTGAAAATTCTGCAGGCCCACGGCGGGATCGACAGCTTCGCGGATCACTTTTTCCGGTGATGCCTTGGCCACCTCCTCGATCTCCATACCACCGGAGGCGGACGCGATCAGGGTAATACGCTGTGTACCGCGATCGATGACTATTCCCAGATAGTACTCCTGATCGATATCGTGGATCTGCTCCACCAGTACCCTGTTGACCATACGTCCGGCCTCACCGGTCTGTTTGGTGATCAGGCGTCTGCCGATCAGGCTCTCGGCATGTTCCTGCACCTCTTCCAATGTCTTGGCCAGCTGGACACCGCCCGCCTTGCCCCGGCCTCCGGCGTGAATCTGCGCCTTCACCACCCAGCCGTCGCCACCCAATTGTTCCGCCGCCGAGACGGCCTGGTTGGCGGAGTGAGCCATGCGCCCCTCCGGCACCGGTATTTTGTAGCCGCGAAAAAGCTCCTTGGTCTGATACTCATGGATATTCATGCCACAGCCTCCCGCTTGCTCTTGATGCGCTCGATCTGCTCGATCTTCTCCAGCACGACCTCGGCCTGGCGTATCGAGGCGGCATCGATCATACGGCCGTCGATACTGGCAGCGCCCATGCCCTCGGTAGCCGCCTTTTGCATTGCATCGACGACCTTTCTGGCATGCACGACCTCCTCGTTGCCGGGGGTAAACACCCGGTTGGCTAGATCGATCTGCGAGGGGTGTATGGCCCACTTCCCTTCACCACCCAGGGCTGCGAACGCCTTGGCCACCGCCAGATAACCATCGGGGTCGCCGAAGTCGCCAAACGGCCCGTCGATGGGCCTTAGACCGTAGGCCCGACAAGCCACAATCATACGGGACATGGCGAAGTGCCACTGATTGCCGAGATAGGTCTTGCGCTCTCCCCGGTCATTGGGATGACCGAGCACCAGATAGTCTGGATTCGTTCCGCCCATCCCGATGGTCCGCGCCTGGGTTGAGGCGGCATAATCGGCGACGCCGAAAACCAAGGCCTCGAGACGATCGGGACAGCTTTGTGCGATCGCTTCCACATTCGCCATGCCCATGGCGGTCTCGATCAAGGCATGAAGATTGATAGGCTTGTAACCCTTTGCCGCCTCGATCTGTTCCAGCAACAGGGCAACAAACTCCAATTCTGAGGGTTTACCGACCTTTGGCACCAGCAGGGTATCCAGCTTGTCGCCCGCCTGTTCGACCACATCGACGATGTCGCGGTAACAGAATTGGGTATCCAACCCATTGATCCTTACCGATACGGAGCACTTTGACCAATCGTAATGGTTGAGTGCATAGATGACATTCCTTCTCGCCTCTTCTTTGTCTGATAAGGCGACTGCATCTTCCAGGTCCATAAAGACCAGATCCGCACCCGCATCGGGTGCCTTTTCCAACATGCGTTTATTACTGCCCGGTACAGCCAGTTCGCTCCTATGCAAGCGATTCTTATAGGCCATAGATGATACCTCCGTGATTTTATTTAGATTTTTTCTAACTCTGCCCAAATGTGGAAAACGTTTTCCACAAACAGGGCAAGTATTTACCACAGGAGGCCGTCAAATGACAGATAGCATTCTTTATCCATGGATCCAAGTTACTGTTTTAGAGGGGTATTTATACCGAGCCCCGTCTAATCCACGCACCCAGACAGGCAAAAAGTGTGATTCAGTCGGAAAATTCAACCTTGTTCGGCGCCTGAGCCGCAACCTACCCAGGCTGTTTCACTCGAACCAAACGGTTTCCCACGGGTAGGAACAAGCAGTGGCAGTAAGCAGGCTGCGAATTACCTTCAATGGACTGTCGAGCAACGACGGAACTGAAATGAAGCTCCCTAGGAATCTGCACCAGGTATCGATACGCCCGGCCGCACGGTAATGAATCGGTAAGGTACGGAGAGCAAGCCCTGTTCAGCCTTAATCAATACCTTGGCTTCCCACTCCATGGCATCCCAAACACAGACAGGCAGCATGGCCTTGCCGCTGAACACGCCCGCTTTCTTAGCGTTCAATTTCACCCGGTTGAAGCCCATATTCATCTCCACGCCGCTGAAATCGACCTCGATCCCAGTCGCCGCTATACCCTGCAGGTTTACCTGTACCGCCAAGGGCATCACAACCGGAATATCTCTGGGTTCTATGGAGAAGGAGACACTGCCGCCGTTTTCCAAACGTGTCGTACAGGGCCCGGCGCGCAGGTCACAGGTTGGGTCGACAGCGGCCTGCAGGTCCGCTTTCGGAAACAGCATCGGCCAGCTCTTATAGAGCGCGACTATGCTGATTGCCGCAAACAGCAGCCCGAGTATCGACCACAAAAGCGGACTGTTACTATTCGATGTCTCCATTTGTCGCTTCCGCCAGGTTGATTGGCTGTATCAGGTTACCAGATAAAATTGATCACGATGCCGAGAAAGATCAAAAAAGGTGTTGCCAGCGTTACGATAACGTTTCTACCCAGATAGGGTATGAGCTGTCTGTTATCGCCGTTATAGCGTCGAACTCCATGAAATATCTGATAGGCAATGGCTGCAGTGAGCAGGCCGAGCAGTGCACTGGCCGGGAGTCTGCCCAGGAGCACACCGATAATCACCACCAGGTAGGCCAGGAGAACGAATACCAGGTATAACCAGGCGCGCCTCGCCGGGCTCCACGCAATGGCAAAGTTATCGCGTCCAACGCTGCGGTCCGCATCGACATCGGGTATCTGGTTGAGCAGCAGCAGATTGTTGACCAAAAAGAAGGGCACCATGGAGAGCAAAAGCGCCGTCGCACTATAGTCTCCCGTCAACGCATAATGGGTGCCGACCACCATCAGCGGTCCGAATCCGACACCGGGCGCGACCAGCACCAACAGCCGGTGACGGTTGATCCAACCGGTGTAGGTGACGATGATCAAGATGCCGAGAACGCCTATCGGGACAAGCCCCCACCCCGCGTGCTGAAGCAGGAAGAGACCGGCTAGCAGGGTAACCAGCAGTGAGGCCAGACCGATTCCGAGGGCGTAGGGTGCGAGTCGAGGCTGCATCACCAAGGTACCGCTGCCGCCGCTGAACGGGGTGCGGTCGGTTTTGAAGTCGAGCCCGGAATGGTAGTCGGTGTATTCGTTGAGGGCGTTCACGCTGATATGCGCCCCCAACCCCCCCAGCAGGACGATGGCAAACAGGCCCCAGGCCACCGTCTGGCCACTCCACAGAACACTGGCCAATCCAAGCGAGATACAGATGGGTGTGAGAATCAGAAAATTCGGCCGTGTGACTCCAACTACGGGGAATGGGATCATCGCTTTTCCTGTGCGTGCAGACTAACCAGATCTACAGCCTACTGGAAAACGCCAGCACAATAAAAGGGATAGGAAAGTGAACAACCTTGAGCCTTATGTGCGGCCTGGATAGTCAGTCGACGGCAACCAAACACCAATCCCAGTGGTCTGCTGGCACCGAATCTGTGGCAACACAGGTGGCATTGAGCCTCAGCAGAAAGTCGCCGTTCCATCGGCGACTTGCAGGCTGCGAGCGAATCAAAATTCAATCGAACCCCTGACCCAGACTTCGCGGCCGGGTTCATTGACCTGTATCGCTTCCGGGTTAAAGGGATCTACATTGGCTCTGTTAACATGGTAGGCAAAGCTCTTGTCCAACAGATTGTCGACACCGAAACGGATCGAGCTGCTGTTTGTCACCCTGTAGCTGCCATAGAGGTCGATGACCCCCCAGCCCGGTGTCTCCCGAACATCCTGGCCGCTGCCATTCTCCAGATCCGCGCGTGTCTGCTTGGTATTCGCCCGCACGGCTCCGCCAAGTTCCCAGTCACCGCCACTGTAGTCGAGTCCCAAGCTCAGGTCGACAGGGGCGATCTGCGCAATCGGCCTGTCGTCAGTGGTGTTCTCGGCCCGTACATAGGCCAGGCTTGCCTTGGCCTTCAAGGCCTTCGATATGCGATAGTCCCCCTGCCATTCGATACCGTAGAACTCAGCATCCACGTTACGATAGATGGTGGCGGTACCGTTTGCGACTAAAATACCCTCCTGGCCTCTCGCCCTGTCCCTGAGTATGAAGTCGGAGACATCGTTGTAGTAGAGGGTGATATCGCTGCTTACTCCCTCGCCTTGCCAGGTGTAGCCCACCTCCACTTGATGATGCCGCTCCGGTTCCAGCTCGGGATTGCCGACCCAGCTGTTGTCCATTCCGGTCATCATATTGCGCATGAAGCTGGCCAGGTAGCGTTCGGTGGCGTCCGCGGTGCGGATGCTGCGACTGAAACCTGCAAACAGGCTGCCACCGCCGAGCTTGTGCGCATAGCTCACGAATCCACCCACATTGTTTTCGCTTTGGCTGTCCGATGTATCGGCGTAATAGGCCGCGTAGAGGCTGTTGGGTGTTGGACTCGGGCCCAAATCCGGTTTTTCGTCACCCCGCGAGATCGAGGCATCGACCTGGTCGTAACGTAAACCCATCTTGAGGCTGTTTTCATTTCCGACCGGCATTTCGAGCTCCGCAAACAAGCCCGTCTGTACCAGCTCTGCCCCGGGCCACATGATCGACTGCAGGGTGGTTGGGTTCATGGTGGGCATGCCGGAGAAACGGTCTGCGTCGCGTTCGTTGTTCTGGTAGTCGACACCGAGGGTGAGACTGCTCTCCCCCAGCATCAGGTCACCAAAGATACGGCCACCCGTTGTATCCGAGGTTGCCGGTACGCTCATTCTCATCGGAGCGGTCAACTCTCTCAAGGAGTAGTTGTCCATCAGGTGATCGACCCGGCTGGAGTAGATCTCCACATCGAAACCGCTGAAGGGTCCCAGGTCGTCATTCTGCTCATATTTAAAGCGCAGGTTGTCGGCGTCACTCATTGGCGAATCCATACCCGCACCCGCAAAGAAGGTATCATCCTCCCTAGTGGCCTCGATGTTGAGTTCCAGGCGCCTTGCCTGGTCCGGGGTGTAACCCAGGATCAGATTGCCGCTTCGGGTTTCAAACGCGGAGCGCACCTCGTTTCCATCGCCATCCTCATAGTTGTCGGCATCCTTGTAACCGACCACGCCACGCACATAGCCCATATCCGTGCCAGCCGCGAAATCCGCTGAGATCTCCTTGGTCTTGGAGTTGCTCTTGTAGCCAGCATCGATCTCACCCTGGTAATTCTTGCCGGCCTCGAAGCGTGGCGGTTTACGCTCGAAGAGTACCGTACCTCCGCTACCGCCGCCGCCATAGATGACCGTCTGGGATCCCCTGATGACCGTTACGCTGTCATAGCTCTCCATTGCCGAGTAGGCGGTCGGAGGGTCCATGCGATTTGGACAGCCGCCATGGATATAGGCCCCGTCGAGAAGGATATTGAGCCTGTTCTGACTCTGACCACGGATTACCGGATCGATCCCATGCCCCCCCATACGGATGCCCGAGACACCGTTGATATCACGAAGAAAGTCACCACCATCCGCAGGCACTCCAGGTGCAGAGCCATGCAAAGGCTGCATGATAACGGCAGGTGCCGTTTCCATCTCACCTTCTACATAGATATCGCCAAGTTGTTCCGCCTGCTCTTCTGCTAGGAGATGGGGGGTGGCCAATAGGGAGCCGATGGCCATGGATAAAGCGCTAAGTCGCATCGTTTTACCTCAATTTGCGTTATTTGAACCAGGCTTACCATGCAACCTACAATCCAACTTTTTATGTCGTTGTTTCAAAACAAAAACTACGCCATTCCATGAGAGATCAATAGGGCAAAATGGGGGATATCCCTTATTGCTTACGGCATATGACACAGGCAATGGGCTGTCACATGTCTTGCTTTGATACGGGATTACTGTGCACTCAACTCCCGAACTCAATGCCTAGATCCAGCCTTCGATCACTTGCATGGGCAAACAAGACCCCCCGATTCCGTTGCGATCCTGTGATCGTGAGTAGAATCACCACTTGATTCAGCAGTTAATCTCTTCGCGTTTTTTTGAAACAATCCACTCCAGGACAGCCGTGGTAGGCCTGGCCGATGCTGATTGCATCTCACCTGGACGATGAAAAGCAGAGGGTTGGTCGATCGGCTGGAAGCATAGATAGAAATTTGGGACACTCGACACGTCTCAGCGGCTGTAATCGATAACCGGCCTTTCAGAGGTAAACTAATGCATGATCGCCTGACCCTTGCCGGGGAGTTCCGCAAAATGTTACCCGAGGAGTGCGTCATCTTTCGCGAAGAGGAGCTGATTCCCTACGAGTGCGATGGTCTCTCCGCTTACCAAAAGGTGCCACTTATCGTGCTCCTCCCCTATAGCGCCGAACAGGTGGAAGAGATCCTGAGATTCTGTCATCAACAGCAGATCCCTGTGGTGCCCCGCGGATCGGGTACCGGCCTCTCCGGCGGCGCCCTGCCCCACGAACAGGGTGTGCTCCTCAGTCTGGCGAGGCTCAATCGCATTCTTGAGATCGATAGTGAGAACATGCAGGCGCGGGTGCAGCCCGGGGTGCGCAACCTGGCGGTGAGTGACGCGGCCAAACCCCATGGTCTCTACTATGCACCCGACCCCTCCTCCCAGATCGCCTGTTCCATCGGCGGCAACGTGGCGGAAAACGCCGGTGGGGTTCACTGCCTGAAATATGGCCTGACCCTGCACAATGTTCTGCAGCTGACCCTGATCACCATGGATGGCGAGCGACTTACTCTGGGAACCGGCAGCCTCGATGCCCCCGGTCTCGACCTGTTGGCATTGATCACCGGTTCTGAAGGGATGCTGGGAATCGTGGTCGAGGTCCTGGTCAAACTGCTGCCGATACCGCAACGACAGCAGGTGGTGCTTGCCGCATTCGACGATATCGAGACCGCCGGCAATGCAGTGGCCGATATCATTGCCAAGGGGATTCTCCCCGCCGGACTGGAGATGATGGATAACCTCTCGATCCGCGCTTCGGAGGATTTCGTGCATGCCGGATACCCCACCGAGGCCGCCGCGATCCTGTTGTGTGAAGTGGATGGTGTGGACGCCGAGGTCTCTGAGGAGATTTGGCGTGTCAGGGAGATCCTGCAGCAGTCAGGAGCCACTGAGGTCAGAACCGCCAGGGATGAGCAGGAGCGCGTCAGATTCTGGGCCGGGCGCAAGAATGCATTTCCAGCTGTGGGGCGAATCTCTCCCGACTACTACTGCATGGATGGAACCATTCCCCGTCATCAGCTGGGCAAGGTATTGAAGATGATCGGTGAGATGTCCGCTCGCTACGGCTTACGCTGCGCCAATGTCTTCCATGCCGGCGATGGCAATCTGCACCCGCTGATCCTCTATGATGCCAACAATCCCGGAGAGCTGGAGCAGGCGGAGGCCTTCGGTGGGGAAATACTGGAACTCTGTGTCGCCGTGGGCGGCACCATCACAGGTGAACATGGCGTGGGCATGGAGAAGATCAATCAGATGTGTGCCCAGTTTCGCGATGAGGAGCTCGAGACGTTTCATGCAGTGAAAAGGGTATTCGACCCCCTCACCCTGCTCAATCCAGGCAAAGCGATCCCAACCCTCAACCGCTGTGCCGAATTCGGCGCGATGCATGTCCATGCGGGTAAAACACGCTTTCCCGAACTGGAGCGATTTTGATGGCCGCCGACCTTGACTGCAGCGAATCACTGCGCACGGCGGTTCTCGATGCGGTTCGCGATTCACGCTCCCTGCAACTGGTGGGACATGGCAGTAAGGCTTTCTACGGACGGGCGAGAGTGGGAGACCCCCTCTCGGTCGCGGAGCATAGCGGCATCATCAGCTACGAACCAACCGAACTGGTGATCACCGCCCGCGGTGGCACCCCGCTGCAAGAGATCGAACAGGTGTTGTCGGAGAAGGCACAGATGCTCCCCTTCGAGCCACCCCATTTCGACGGCAAAGGCACCATCGGCGGTGCCATAGCATCGGGTCTCAGCGGCCCTCGGCGTCCCTGGGGCGGTGCGCCAAGGGATCTGTTGCTGGGGGTGAAGCTGCTTGATGGCCGGGGTCAAATCCTGCGTTTCGGAGGCCAGGTGATGAAGAACGTCGCCGGTTACGATCTCTCCCGCCTGATGGCCGGTGCCATGGGAACCCTGGGGATACTGCTCGAAGTCTCGATAAAGGTGCTACCCAAGCCTCCCAGGGAACACACCCTGATGCTTCCTCCAGGAAGCTGGACCGGCGCCTGGCCAAGGCTGCATAAGATTATGATCGAGGGGATACCGGTGACCGCAAGCTACAGCAATGGTCAACAACACAAGCTGCGTGTTGCCTGCAGTGAAGAGCGAGTGAAGCAGATTCAGCAGGATCACGCTGTCGAGGCAGTCGACCACAAAATCGAATTTTGGCAGGCACTTAGAGATCAGCAACTCGATTTTTTCAAGCAGACGGGCCCGCTTTGGCGTCTCTCGCTCCCTCCGGCGGCAAACATCGACAGCAGGGAATCGATGCTCTGTGAATGGTCAGGCGGATTGCGCTGGCTGGTCTCGGAGCGCCCAGATTCAGAAATCCGTTCAATGGTGGAAAAAGAGAGCGGGCATGCCATACTCTTTCGCAACGGTGATCCGGATGGTGAAATCTTCCACCCGCTCCACCCGCGGCTTGCCGATATGCAGAAGAGATTGAAGCAGGTTTTCGACCCAGAGGGGGTGTTCAATCCAGGCAGACACTATCCAAACTACTGATCAAGGAGCTGCGTGTTGCCCTTCAGCCAACGCGAACTAGCGCCCACTAGAGGAGCGCTCCGCATCACTCTCCTAGTGCTGACGATCTGCTGGCTCCCACCGACTGAGGCCTTCTTCTGTCTCTCGTTCGGAGGCAATGGAAAGAGCTCTTCCCGCCATGCGCTTGGCCGCTACCACTTACCGCCGGTGCCACCACCTCCATTGCCACGCCGTTACCTCAATCCAACCCCACCTGAACAAAAACAATCGCTACCGGCAGGCGTTCCCACCTTGGAAACCCCGGTATTCATAGAGGGTTATCGCTTCAGGCCACTCCGCAGGATGCAAGAGAGTGAACGGCTCCTGCCTGCAGTGAACCCGCAGAAATAGCAATTCGAGGAGACCTCCCGACGGGATGCCAGGCGGCAATAAAAATCAGTCAGTTCACCGATCCGGAAAGCGATTTACTGCTTGGGACTTGCCGCCTGCATACAGCTCTGCATCTGATCGCCTGTACTGCTCTCCTTGAAGCAGTCCTGCATGGCAGTGCCGATCATGATCGAGCGCTCGAGAAACAACAGCATGTTTTTCTTTGTCTCAGGGCTGAACTTGATATCCTTTGGGCCTTTTGTCGGCCCCTTCTTGCCCTCGGGCACGCCGGGGACAGGTCCCAACTTCTCTTTGATCTCCCTCTCCATCGCAACCATGATCTCAGAACACTTCTCGAACGCGGCCTGATCCTCTGCCTTTTCCAGGCAGCTCTTGGTCTTGAGCATCGCGGGAACACTCTTATCCAGCATCGGCGACATCTTCTGCTTCGACTGTTCGAAAAACTGTTGCGGATCCATCTGCGACCCCGGCGGTTGGGCAACCGCCAACGACGGCAGTAAAAGTAGTAAATGCCACCATTTCATAGGAAATATCCCCCACGTGCGTAGTTATCTGTACATCTGCAGGGAACGACCATACCGTATTCGGCGTGAGTGAAACAGTCCTTGATCCGATTTCCGGCAGTGTTGCCTCAAATCCAGCAGTTCGAACCTGGACGGATTTATCGTTTGAACCGAGTCATGTCACACCATGGACACCGCAATAACCTCTATTCAGGAGGCTGTATTTTAAGGGACGAGCCGTTAGAATCTCGATCTGCAGCAAACATCGCAGGAGATCTCCGTGGCAGAAAAACAAGTTGACGTCGTTATCCTTGGATCCGGAACCGCTGGACTGAACGCTACCAGCCGGGTAGGTCCGAGTGGAAAGAGTTTTCTTCTGGTCAATGGCGGCGAACCCGGTACCACCTGCGCCCGGGTCGGCTGCATGCCTTCCAAAGCCCTGATTCAGGTAGCCGAGGACTACCATCGCAGGACCCACCTGAACCGCTATGGCGTGGACGGACATACCGAACTGACCATCGACATCCCGGAGGCGATGGAGCATGTACAGGACCTGCGTGACAACTTCGTCGATCGCGTGCTCTCAAACAGCACCGACAACATGGGTGAAAGGTTTGTCGAGGCCTATGCCAGGTTCCTCGATCCACATACCCTGGAACTCGACAATGGCGACAGGGTCACCGCGGAAAAAATCGTGATCGCCACCGGATCCCGCCCCGTAGTACCAGCCGCCTGGGAGGTTTTCGGCGACAAGGTGCTGACCACCGACAGCTTCTTCGAGCTGGAAGACCTGCCGCAATCGGTCGCCGTGGTGGGCCTGGGGGTGATCGGCCTCGAGCTGGGACAATCGCTGAGCCGACTGGATATAGATGTTCACGGTTTCGATATGGCGCAGACGATTGGCGGCACCACCGATCCCGAGGTATCCGCGATGGCGCTCGAGACCATGCAGCGGGAGTTCCCCATCCACCTCGGCAAACCTGTGGAGATCAGCGAAGAGGGGTCACAGTTGCGTGTTACCGCCGGCGAGCACTCGGTGGTCGTCGACAAGGTGTTGGCGAGTCTGGGAAGGACACCTAATGTTGAAAGCCTGGCGCTGGAAAATGCCGGTATCGCGCTCGATGACCGTGGTATCCCGCTGTACAACCCGAACACCATGCAGTGTGGCGATTCCCATATTTATATCGCCGGTGATGTTAACGGCGAGCGGCCGATCCTGCATGAAGCCGGCGACGAGGGCAAGATTGCCGGCCACAACGCCGCCCATGATGAGGTTATGGCGTTCAAGCGCAAGATACCTTTGGCCATCAACTTTTGCGATCCTAACATCTGTCTTGTCGGCACAAGCTACGGGGCGCTCGACCTCGATGCTACCGCAATCGGCGAGGTCAAGCTTGCTCCTGTTGGGCGCGCTCAGATAATGGGGCAGAGTCGTGGCATCATCCGCGTATATGGCGACAAAGCGAGTGGAGTCATCATCGGCGCGGAGATGATCACCACCAGGGGTGAAAATCTCGCCCATCTTCTGAATTGGGCCATCTCCCAGCAACTGACTGTCGGCGACCTTATCAGAATGCCCTTTTATCATCCGGTGATCGAAGAGGCATTACAGGCGGCTCTCAACAATCTCTATGCACAGGTAGAGACGAAGAACGAGGGACCGGTGAAAGAGCTCTATCCCCTGTAGGAGGTGAATGAGTATGGAATCGATAAAGGTCAGCTTCCAGGGTAAGAAACGTATCCAAGCCGAGGTTGGTGAATACACCATACAGACAGATCAACCTGTAAAATACGGTGGCGAAGCCAGTGCCCCGGCTCCATTCGATCTGTTTCTGGCGTCATTGGCTACTTGCGCTGGAATCTTCGCCTGGAATTTTTGTGAATCGCGAAAGATCCCAACGGCAGGAATAGATCTTCAGATGGATTGCGAACATGACGAAAAGAAGAAAATGATCGTCAGGATAGTATTTCGTCTCACCCTGCCCACAGGCTTTCCTGAGAAATACCGAGCGGGCATCATCAAGGCGATGAATCTCTGCGCGGTGAAACGGCATATGCAGGAAACCCCCGAATTTTCGGTTGAACTTGCTTAGTCCGGGCTGGCCACTACTGATACTCAACCCGTTGGTTATCCGTCAAGACTCCTGATCGAGAGCGAATTGAATGGCTTCCATCCTCGTTGCATGATCGCCAATGTCGTTTCTCTCCCGGAACAGATCTTGCAAACGTTGACTGGCCCAGGCGGTTGCGGACGTTTGCCCCTTTGATTTGTATTCAATCAGATATCTATGGAGCTCTTCCACCAAAGGCTCAATACCATCCTGAGATCCTGCCACGATTGAGTCGTCGATATCTCTGTCTTGCTCAGTAAGCAGGAGCCTTTGTGCAACGAAAAACGCAAGTGCGTGCTTTGCCTGCTTCAAGTCGAGGTATGGCCCCTGTTGCATACCTTCTCGGGTATCAAAGAACCACTGCCCATTTTCAGAATACAAACGTTGGGTTCGAAATGGCGGATAACCCTCTTCTCCGTATCGATTCGCAATCATCAAATTGCCTCCCTTAATCCATACTAGATAATGCCGAGTTGTCTTTGTTTGTAAATATGTTTTTACAGCAGCGGTCGTTACGCTATTTGATCCATAGCCTTAACCAATCCAGTCGGCCTCACTTGCTGAGGCAGCCACCTTGCAACGATGAATCCGTCAGTTTTCATTGCCTTGAGCGCCATGAAAACTCAATCAATCCGATAGCTCATTATTTACGATCAGGCCTGATTATAAACCTACCTACCTTATGCAAGAACTGATTGAAACCCACAAAGACCACGCTCTTATTATGAGAATTACCGCTCTGCCACTTTGATATCGATTCAATCCTGAGCGCGTACTGGTCAAGCCATCGTTGGATGCATGCTAAGCTGCAGCGACAATCGCCTGCTGGATCGGTCAAGCGGTCACTGAATAAAACCAAAGCGTTAAGGTTTGTCATACAATGCAATGTAAACACCAGCAAGTTGGATCTCAATCAGCGCTGATGGGCAACAGTTGAAATTTCCAGTGGGCGGAAGATCCATATATGCCAAATGCCACCTCTTCGCTGTTCGCGCAGGTTTTCAATGCTGATAACGAATGCCGGATGCGGCCGACTGAACACCCTATACCCGAACGCTATTGAGCGAGAGAACGGCGTACCGGAATCACCTCAGGATGCACTGACAATTCACTTAACAATCAAACCAAGGTTAAATTTCACGTATATCAAACAGTTAAATGAAATGCGTTTAGCTCATCCATATCACTTAATCTGTTTATGGCTATTGGCAGTACTGCAGTCCCGTTTTTTGACATGTCGCAGAATGCGCCCACTGTCTGGACATTCCCAGCTGGTGGGTTAAGCTAGGAGTCGCGAGGCGGCGCACAAATAAATAAAAGCAGGTGAGGGAGTGAATCAGGGTATCTCCGAGCAACGTACCACGGATCGGCGTTCCGGTATCGAGCGCCGCAGATCAAGGATTGATGAGCATGCATCTCATCAACGATTGTCTTGGGAAGACCAGCGCACACAGTATTGGACACGCCTGCTCTTTTGCGGTCTGGCACTACTCTATTTCAATTTCGGCGGACCGGAACAGGTACGCGAGTGGACCAGCCTGTCTGTGGTCAATCTGGTATTTGTCGTTTTCGGAATCGAAATTCTCTTTTTCATGCAGCACGCTTCGAGGGTACCGCACGCCCCCTGGCGCCAACGTACGACCATGTGGGTGGATATCGCCGTGGCCTCTTTTGCGGTGTTGGCGGATACCACTGTAAGTTCACCTGGCTTTCTTGTTTTTTTGATGATCATCCTCGGCAACGGTATGCGCTATGGGCTGCGCCTGTTCGGCGAAGCGGTGGTAGGCAGCCTCGGCGCCGCTCTGCTCATAGTCAGCTTGCGCTTGTTTGACTACATCAACCTGTTTTCAATCAGCGCCATCTTCTTTCTCGTTTTTTTTACCATAATCGTTCTCTATGCCTACTCCTTGACGGCCAAAATCGAGCAGGGCCGCGCCAAACTCGCCCACGAGCGCAACATCGACGCTTTGACCGGACTGCTCAACAGGCGTGCCCTGTTCGAGCGCTCCACAAACCTATTTCAGGCACATCAGAACGGCAATGGCGTGGTGGTACTCTTCGCCGATCTCGACGGCTTCAAAAGCGTCAATGATACCCACGGACACCATATGGGCGATCGTGTCCTTGCAGAGGTTGCCGCCTGCATCGCCAAGACGGTTCGCAGCGATGATGTGGTTGCCCGTTATGGTGGTGATGAGTTCCTGCTCCTGCTGCCTCACGCCACCAAGGATGAGGGGGAATTGGTGGCTTGCCGTGTGCGTCAGGGGATCGATGACTACGCCCGTGAAAACGGCATCGACATCAGCATCTCAATAGGCTTGGGCAAGTATCCCGATCACGGCATCGATCTCGAGAGCGTTATCTCCTGCGTCGACAAGGCAATGTACCGCAGTAAACTGGAACATGGCGGTGGCGCTATATTACATGTCGACAACAGTGAAACGGAAGTTCCGGGCCAAGCACAATAGAGACGGTGATTTAGCATGCATGAGAAGGAGGCAAAATTGAGGTTGTTGGCTTTCGCCGCGAGCAGCAGTAAAAAATCGATAAACAAGCGCCTGGCTGCCTATGCCTCGAGCCTGGTGGAGAATGCAGAGACCGAAATATTGGATCTGAATGATTATGAAATGCCACTGTTCAGTGTCGATAGAGAGGAGGAGTTGGGTCAACCCCGGCAGGCAAAGGATTTCCTGGCAAAAATAGAGGCCTGCGATGCACTGATCATATCTTTTGCCGAGCACAACGGATCTTACACTGCGGCATATAAAAATCTATTTGATTGGTGCTCCAGAATCAGCAAAAAGGTCTATGATAAAAAGCCGCTGGTACTGCTTTCAGCTTCACCCGGAGCAAGAGGGGGAGCAAATGTTTTGTCCTTGGCGAGCGCATCAGCACCCTTTTTTGGCGCATCGGTATTGGCCAGTGTTTCGATACCGAACTTTTTCCAGAACTTCGATATGGAAAAAGGCGTACTGACCAACCAAGATCTGAACGCCAAATTGGTTGAGGCGGTGAATTCGTTAAAGCAACTGTCGAAACGTCACTAGCGCCGGGCAGTAAAAATAGCTCTTCGCGGCGCGGGATAGCCCTCTACCGTCAATCTCCTGTCCCTTGGATCAAGATAGTCCGCAAGTGATTCAAATCGCATCCAGCGGGTAGATCGCTGCTCTTCGACGCCGGTTATCGAAACATCGATAAGTTTTACGTGGTTGAATCCCGCCCGCACCAGCCAATCCTGCAGGGTTTTGGTTGTGGGGATAAACCAAACATTGCGCATCTTGGCATAGCGTCCCTGTGGTACCAGTACTTCGTTCTCAGCACCTTCAATCACCAGGGTTTCCAAAACCAGTTCGCCGCCTTCACGCAAGGCACCTCTCAACTCTGCCAAGTGTGCAAACGGTGAGCGTCGATGGTAGAAGACACCCATCGAGAAAACTGTATCGAATGCCTTGAGATCGGGTGGCAACTGTTCGATACCCAGGGGGAAAAGGTGTGCTGGATGATGGGTACCAAGAAAATGTTTAATGGCACCGAATTGCATCAGAAACAGTTGTGTTGGATCTATACCGATCACCAGCGCGGCTCCATCACCGAGCATGCGCCAGGCATGGTAACCGTTTCCGCAGCCGACATCGAGTATTATCCGGCCCTGTAACGACTGGATGTGCGATCTTAATCTCTCCCACTTGAGATCCGAGCGCCACTCAGTATCCAGATGGATCCCGCAAATCTCATAGGGACCCTTGCGCCAGGGGTGTAATCCGGATAACAGCTCTATTAAACCGTCTCTGGTCACCTGATCACAATCACCCGGCTCCCCTGCCCTTACCCTGGCCCCTTGAAGATCTACGGATGAGACCGATATTGCGGGTAGATCTGAGAGAATACGACGCCATCTCTGCAACTCACCATGAGGTCGCTGACGCCAGACACCTTCCACTTCCTGGGGCAACAGATCCAACCACTTGCCTACCGGCTGTTCCATGAAGGCCTCTCGCCAATCCCACTGCTGCTTCATTTGATTGCCAGCAGTGAGACGAAGTTAAAACATTGAAACCAGACCTCTACGGTGGAGAAACCCACTGCCTGCAAACGATCGATATGGCATTTCAAGCTCTCGGGTAACAGGACCTCTTCCAAGGCGGTACGCTTTTGACTGATCTCGAGATCTGAATAGCCTTTTGCCTTTTTGAAGCCGTGATGCATCTCGGTAAAAAGTTGTTGGGAGGTCTCGTCGGCTAGGGAGATTTTCTCAGACAACACCAGCAATCCACCCGACAGCATACCGTTGTGAATCATCTTCAGCACTGTCATCCGGTCCCCTGCCGGGACAAACTGTAGGGTGAAATTGAGCACCACCATCGACGCCTGTTGGATCTGCAGATCACGAATGTCCGCACAGATCAATTCAACCTCGGGATCCTTGCAAGACTTATCGAGTTTGGCTTTAGCTCTGGCTAACATTGCCGGCGAGTTGTCGACCCCAACCAGATGTATATCTTTTGCGCTGGCTGCGGCATGAATTGCCATCAACGCTGCTCCAAGGGAGCACCCGAGATCGTAGCAGTAGGTTCCGGCCTGAATACGCTGTGCAGCCAGGGTACCAATCATGTTGATAATTGTCCCGTAGCCTGGTACCGAGCGGTTGATCATGTCAGGGAAGACACGAGCCACTCTTTCATCAAACACAAAATCTGGAACAATATCCTGGGCCTCTGTATAGAGCCTGTCTTTGTTCGATTCATCCGTCATCGTATCTATATGCGGCCAATGTCAGCCTACTCCTCCATGCGGGCAGCCCGCTCACCTTCAGCGACATCGACAAAATTCAACAGCACGGCACCCGCAATAAAAAGAATACTGACGGAAAGGATAGATAACCGGGTATCGCCGGTAAGCACGCCGATCCATCCCATCAACAGCGGTCCCAGTACTGTCGCGAACTTTCCGAGCATGTTGTAGAAGCCAAAGAACTCCGCCGATTTATTGGAGGGAATCAGGCGTGCATAGAGGGAACGGGATAGCGCCTGGATGCCGCCCTGTACCAGGCCGATCGCAATGGCCAAAAGATAGAACTCCCATACCGCATCCATGTGATAGGCCCACAGCAGGATCATCAGGTAGATAAAAATGGCGATCATGATGCCCTGTTTGGGGCCGCGTCGATTACCGATCTCACCGAACACAATAGCAGCGGGAAAACCGACGAATTGGGTAATCAACAGGGCGATCATCAGGTTGTTGGCATCGAAACCGATGGATAGTCCGAAGTCCACAGCCATTCTCACAATGGTATCGACACCGTCGATATAGCACCAATAGGCGATAAGGAAGAGAAACGTCATGCGCAGTTGTTTCAGTCTCCCGAAGGTATCGATCAACTGACGAAAGCCCGCGAGAATCCATGCCTTTTCAGGCTTACCCAGCTTCGGCTCTTCAACAACCAGAAACAAGGGCAGAGAGAACAGCGCCCACCACAAAGCGACCAGCACGAATGAGAGCTTCACGGCCTGAGAAGCATCGGCAAGGCCGAAGGACTCGGGGAATAGGGTCATCAGCACATTAATGGTGAACAACAGGCCGCCGCCCAGATAGCCGAATGCGAAACCGTACGCCGAGACCTTGTCATAATGCTGCTTTCGGGTCACCGAAACCATCAGGGCGTCATAAAAGATATTACCGCCCGAGAATCCAAGCACGCCGAGACCGTAAAGCACCAGGGCCATGGCCCAGTTCCCCATAGCCACCAGGTAGAGGGCCCCGGTCATGACAATGCCCATAGCGGCAAAGAAGAACAGAAAACGTTTTTTTGCCCCACCCTGATCCGCCAACGCCCCCAGTAAAGGGGCCAGGCAGACCACCACGATGCTTGCTACCGAATTGGCTAGTCCCAAACGAAAGGTGCTTTCGGTTACCGCAACATCAGCACTCCAGTATTGTTTGAAAAAAATCGGGAAAAAGCCAGCCATCACCGTGGTGGCAAAGGCGGAATTGGCCCAGTCATAGAGGCTCCAAGCGAGAACCTTCGGCTCCCTTAATAACTTGCTTGGCAATTGCAGTTACTCTTCGCTGCTCGGCTCGCTGAGCGTCAGATTGGCATTGATTGCCATCCGTACCAGTTCGGCGAGGGAATTCGCCTGCATCTTCTCCATGACCCGCGCACGATGCGCCTCCACGGTTTTCGCACTGACGCCCAGACTGCTAGCGATCTCCTTGTTCGCCTTGCCGTTGGTCACCATTACCATCACCTCATGCTCTCTCGGCGTCAGGCGCGCCAGGCGGGTGGCGATTTCGGCACGCTGAGCCTGCATATCACGCTGCTTCACATCCAAGGCCAATGCATGACGGATACTCTCAAGCAACAGTTCATCGTTAAACGGTTTCTCTATAAAATCGATTGCTCCCGATTTCATTGCTCTCACAGCCATCGGCACGTCGCCATGTCCGGTGATTATTATCACGGGTATAGCAATCTGGTTATCTCTCAGGTACTCCTGCAATTCCAGACCGCTCATTCCCGGCATGCGAACATCCAGCAATAGGCAGCCGGATCGACCGGGATAGTAACTATTGATAAAGGCATCCGCCGAATCAAATGTTTCCACCTGCATGGAAACCGATTCTATAAGCCACTTCAGCGAATT
This sequence comes from Candidatus Thiodiazotropha sp., assembly GCA_040793985.1. Lineage (GTDB taxonomy): Bacteria > Pseudomonadota > Gammaproteobacteria > Chromatiales > Chromatiaceae > Thiodiazotropha. The sequence continues at coordinate 51,898 of JBFNJI010000024.1, forward strand.
CCGCATGGCTTGATCATCATCTACAACAAAAACTGTGGGTGGATTGGTCATCTTATTCAAAATCCTGGTAATTCTAGTTTCGGATCCGATGGCAGTATGACGTGAAAGATCGATCCTTTGCCGAGCTCGGAGTCAACCTCGATCATACCTTGATGATCCTGCATGATTTTCTGGCTGATACGCAATCCCATTCCCATACCGCTTTTCTTGGTTGAAAAGAAGGCGTCAAAAAGCTGGTCTAGGGTTTCTTCGGGGATACCCGGCCCTGTATCTCTGACCAAAACCTGCACCTTCTTGCTGTTGATCCGTTCTGCCTTGAGAACGAGTCTGCGCTCACCCTCGGTAACCTGCTTCATGGCATCTATGGCATTCCGTACCAGGTTTAGCAGCACCTGTTCGACCTGTACCAGATCAACCATGACCGGTAGGACCTCATCGCTCAAATCCACACTGACTTCCACCTTTTGGCGATTGGCCTCGAATTCCACGAAGGAGGCAACCTCCAGGACCAGATGATTGAGGTTCGCCGCCTCTCGTTCCTGGGGGCGTTTCCCTACCAGAGCCCGCAACCGCTTGATTATTTCGCCCGCCCTTTCCGCCTGTACGGTAATCTGTGCCATGGCATCCAGCAGCTCGGCCTCACCGCCGGCGCCGGATTGAATTCGTCGCACACAACCGCTGGCAAAATTTATTATCGCGGAGAGCGGTTGGTTCAACTCATGGGCCAGCCCTGTTGACATCTCGCCCATTGTACTAAGCCTGCACACATGGACAAGTTCAGACTGATGCTGCCTGCTCTGCAGTTCCGCCATACGCATCTGGGTAAAGTCCCGCCCATAGATGTTTACGTAGTCCAACTCCCTGATGGGAGCCAGCTGCAGTGAAAAAATCTGCTCCTTGATATTGATTTCATAAACCTTGTTAATCCCTTCCTTGAGTACGCTTGCAACCAGGTTACGCCAGTAAAGAGGCAGCGTCTGGCCACGCTCACAGTCCCAATAGGTCAGTAGTGGCTCGCTGGCGTCGTTTGCGTAAACTATGACCCCCCTGTCATTGATACGCATCACCGGATTGGGATTTTCGCTGGCGAGTTTTGCCAGGCTCGTAATCTCCCGTTCGGCCTGCATTCGACCACTGATATCTCGAAGATAGACATTGAAAACCGTCTGATTTTGAAGATGAACCGAGATCACTGAGCATTCAATCGCCTTTTCAACACCATGGAGAGTCTCCGCCATCATCACTTGGTCCCGGCAAAGACTCGGGCTGGTGTTCCTTTTTATGCACTGTCCCAGCATATTGCGGAAGCGGTCGCGATCCTCGGCTTTGATCGCAATCTCCTCAAAACGCCTGCCTATCAACATACCTCTGGAATATCCAAAGGTCTTGGTCGCGGTTCCATTGATCTCCACAACCCATCCCTGCTCATTCAAGGTGACAATCGAAACCATGGAGTTATCAAACAGCGCGCTTTTGAGAACCTCGGTCTCCCGAATCCGCTTCTCCTGCTTGTCGTGCAACTTATCTCGCGCAGTGATCAATTGCCTGAAAAACCGCTTTACCCAATCCTCCAGCTGTAGCAGTTGGTTGCCTTTTTGGATAACCGGTTGTTGAACCCCCAGTGCCTGTTGCCCAAAGCGGGAGATACGTTGTAATACCTGATTGATTTTGGCGGATATCAGATAGATGATGAAGGAGAAGGCAATCACGTAGACCAGGGCGGCAAATAGACGGTCCAGTTGCGCCAGCTTGGTAATATTATGCAGATTCCGCTGTACCATATCCCGTGACACCATGGTGGTGAAAAGCGGATTTTGTTCCAGTGACTGGTGATGGGTAATTGCCTGGGATGTCAGCAGATAACGGTCACGCCAATCCCGCAAATAGGAACCCCTGGGAATCTGCTCGTTATCACTGCTGACCAACAATCGCTGGTCATCAGAATCAACCAGTGCAATCAGGGTATCTGTTCCATGGGCCATCTTCTGCGACTCCGCGAGAAAATGTGGATTGATTTCGACAATCAACAGAATGACCGCGGGATCCGTCTCCTCCTGATAGGCGATGTTCGACCACACCAAGAGATAGGGCGAGCGGTTGAATAAGATGATCTCAGTTCCATCGCGACCCGCATAGAGTTCAATGACTCGCTCCACACTGAACGGCAGCAGCTGGTTCTGATACACCTCCCGTACATTCCCCCGGGTATCCAGGAGCACGACCTGACTCGGTTCAATCAAGCTTACGCTGGGGTGGCCAGGCTCGAGCCAACTCGGCGTCTCATTGTAGTATTTCGCTTGTTGCGCCGACTCCTCCCAGGAGAAGGAGTTGAGATAGGTGATGAGCTGCCAATGATTGGAGAGACTATGCCCCTGTAGCTGCCATTCGCGCAAGAATTCTTCAAAACGACGGCGGGTTTCAACCGCACGGACGTCCAACCGGCTTACCAGCTCATTGTGAAAGACCTGTTCAAGGTGCCTGCCCTGAATCGGATCCAGCAATAACCAAGTCACCAAGCCACACAGGATACCCGCCAGGAGTGAGAGCGCGGGTAGCGGGATATTGACCAGTCTGGCCCGCCATTTTTGAGTTTTGAACCTAGTCATAGTGCGACAATCGAGATGGACGGCAAAAAAACGAACAATCAGATTAAAAAAGGCTGTCTATCAGGACAGTTGGAGGCATGAAAAGCCGGCCATGGCACCCTTTTTACCCTTGTTGTTGTCACGATTCCAGTTTAACCGTCAAAACAGTGATGATGCAGAGTCGATTACGGCTGGGGCTGAGCCGCTGAACCGTGCCAGGTGTAGCGCTCTATCGGTCTAGGGGACCGGGGGACCGGGGGATTTGCCGGAAGTCCACAATAAAAAAAAGACGCAGAACGCGTCTTCTTGGAATCGGAATCCAGCTAACTGGAAATATTATAATTTTCAGGAGGTTCAGTCAGGTCAATAGGCGCTGGCCTGTTTTGACAGGTGGTGGGTTGTATCACTGTAGCCATGATACATATAGGCCCTCTCCGCCACTGTGGCATATCCATACAACATCTTGCGCAGCATCTGCCTTACGCCGGCATCCAGTTCACTGAACATCAGCCCCAGGCATCCTGATTGCCGATGCACGATGAATGCCTTCGCTTGGCACAGTTTGTTACGGCCACAATTCTCTACAGGAAAGGTCACATCAACGATCGTATTCAGTTGATGTTTGTAGTCGCCAATATCGACTAACATACCACTCAAGCTGATATTTCTTATCTTACCCTCTACTTCACCGTGATTCCGGTCAATTATGACGATTTCTGAAGATAGCAATTTGCGATGGTCACGTCTGTGTTCCATGCTTTCGCTCCCTATAACAGCTTTGCAGTATTGGGACTTAAAATTATGGACCCTGACAGAAAGAATTCAAATCAGTAGTAATGCTTTTAGAGATTAGGGTTTGTCCTAAGTTCACACCTGGCAGACAATAAAAATCCGTATCAACGCGAATCACCACCGATGTCACAAAACAGTACCTTCGATATGACCCATGCCACCTTCCCGGGCATTCTCCGCCGCCTTGCCGCTATCTTGTACGACGGTTTGCTGTTGCTGGCACTGCTGTTTGTGGCGACTGCCGTGATCACCTTGCCTCTGGGAAATCCAAGTGGTTTTACACTGCTGATATTTCAATTATTTGTTTTTGAAATCATACCCTTGTTATTCTTCACCGGGTTTTGGAGTCGGGGGGGGCAGACCCTCGGCATGCGTGCCTGGCGGCTCAAGCTGGTACGCATTGACGGGAGGAAAGTAGGTTGGAGCGATGCATTGAAACGCCATCTTGCCGCACTGCTTTCTCTGCTGGTTTTCGGACTCGGATTCGTCTGGATCCTGGTCGATCCTGAAAAACTCGCATGGCACGACCGGCTCTCCCGGACCCGTCTTGTAATTGTCGAATAATTGATGCAGATCACACTTTTCAGCACAATATTCTATGCGCACAGCAGTAGGCTTGGCATTCACCGGGCACTGCGGTTAGCGGATTGGGCTTTTCTGCCCAGAACCGGCCTGAAACACCTACCCCTTTACGGGTAGATATTTGAATCGGACGAATCTCAACCCCATACCCGGGTGTCAGCCGTCAAAGGGGTGACGCCGTATCATGGTCTCGTTTCTATCCGGGCCTGTGGAGACGATATCGATCGGGGTGGCGCACAGCTCCTCGATCTTCGCCAGATAGACCTTTGCGGCTTGCGGTAGCTGATCATACTCGGTCAGACCGACTGTGGACTCCCGCCAGCCATCCATCTCGATGTAGATCGGCTCGCACTCCTCGAATCGATCGGCACCGGAAGGGGGTGACGAGACCTCCTCACCTGCCAGTCTGTAGGCGACACAAATCTTGACCTTGTCCAGGCCATCGAGAACATCGAGTTTGGTTATGCAGATTCCGCTGACACTGTTGATCTCCAGCGAACGCCGCAGAGCGACAATGTCGAGCCAGCCACAACGACGCTTACGTCCGGTGGTGGCGCCGAACTCGTGACCCTTCACACCCAGGTGATCACCAACCTCGTCAAAAAGCTCGGTAGGAAAGGGGCCGGCGCCAACACGTGTCGTATAGGCCTTGACTATACCCAGTACATAATCGATGTAGCGGGGGCCGACACCGGTGCCGGTTGCCGCACCACCCGCCGTGGTATTGGACGAGGTGACATAGGGGTAGGTGCCATGATCGATATCGAGCAGCGCTCCCTGGGCACCCTCGAACATGACGCTCTTGCCTTCCTCTCGCAGTTGGTGGAGGACACCGGTTACGTCATCCACCATTGGCTGTAGTCGCTGTGCCTGCTCAAGCAGTTGATCGAGAACCTGCTGATAGTCGACCTCACCATATTCAAACAGGTGCTTGAGGGCGAAGTTGTGGTAATCCATCACCTCTCTCAGGCGTTCGCTGATATGTCCCTGGTCGAAGATCTCTCCCAGGCGTATACCCCGACGCGAGACCTTATCCTCGTAAGCCGGTCCGATACCGCGGCCGGTTGTACCAATGGCCTTTTTCCCCCGCGCCTTTTCCCGTGCCGCGTCGAGGGCAATATGATAGGGCAGGATCAGCGGACAGGACTCGGAAATACCCATGCGGCTGGATGCAGGCACTCCACGCTGCTCCAACGCATCGATCTCCTCCAGCAGCGCATCCGGGGCAATCACCACACCATTGCCTATCAGGCAACGTACACCCTCGCGCAAAACCCCTGAGGGGATCAGGTGCAGTACCGTCTGCTCCCCGTCTATGACCAGCGTGTGACCCGCATTGTGGCCACCCTGGAATCTGACTACTGCTGACGCCTTGTCAGTCAGAAGATCGACGATCTTGCCTTTTCCCTCGTCACCCCACTGTGTTCCTATTACAACGACATTTTTGCCCATGGCACTCTCATACAGTCATGTCCGAGTCGGTCGGATCTTTATTACAATAAAACTAGCGATTCTTGCAGAAATCGTTACAGAGTCAAACAGAAATCAGCTGCCACTGACCATCCGTCAATACCAGCTGTTGATTACAACCCATCTCCTTTGCATCACCACACTGTCCGGGTAGTGCGCAGACAACCCGCTTTCCGGCCGCCCGCAGACCCTCGATCTCACGCTGCAGATCCGGATCATCGGACCAGGGCGCGAAGATGGCTGACAGCTCTTCGATCTGCTGTTTCCGGTGAGCCACTCGTATCAGCGTCTTCAAGTCTGTGCTGAATCCGGTTGCCGGTCTCGCCCTGCCGAAAACGCCTCCGATAGCGTCGTAGCGCCCGCCGCGGGCGATCTCCTTTCCACTGCCGGGTACGAACGCAGCAAATACCACACCGGTATGGAAGTGGTATCCCCGCAACTCCGCAAGGTCAAAATGGACCGGAACCTCCGGAAGCCAAAGCGCGATCTGGTCCGCCATCATCTGCAGATAGCGTAATGCCTCCTTGACGCTGTTCGAGGCAGCCTGCAGCAGCTCTGTGGCTTGTTGCAGCGCGTTGTCACCATTCAGCCCACCCAGACAGGCGAGCATGGCGGCATGCTCAGGGTCGATGGCAAAGCTGTCGAGCAGCCGCTCCACTTCAGGCATCGCCTTGCGCTGCAACGCGGCGAAAAGCTCTCGCTCCTGGTAATCGTTGAGACCGGCCTGCTCAGCCAGCCCCCTATAGATACCGACATGGCCCAAATCGAGATAGAGATCCTCAACACCGGTTGTACGCAGTGTCTCCATCATCAGACGCAGCACCTCGATATCGCTCTCAACACCACTGTGGCCGTAAAGCTCGGCACCTATCTGCAGCGGACTGCGGGTACCGGCAAATCCATCCGAGCGTGTATGCAACACCGTCCCCAGATAACAGAGGCGGGTCGGGCATTGGGAACGGATATGGTGAGCATCGATACGCGCTGCCTGGGGAGTGATGTCGGCACGAATCCCCATCATTCTCCCGGAGAGCTGATCGGTCAGTTTGAAAGTGTTGAGATCCAGATCGCTGCCGGTGCCCGTCAGCAAGGAGTCGAGAAACTCGACAAACGGCGGAATAACAAATTCATAGCCCCAACTACCGTATAGATCGAGCAGTTCACGGCGTTTACGTTCAATGATACCCGCTTCTGGAGGAAGCACTTCATCGATGCCGTCAGGCAGTATCCAGCGTTCGTTTTCCATCTTTGGGCGTGTTAACAGTAAGAAAAAATCAATTCACAAGATAGAGCAGGACCACTCCGCAAACCATGCTGATGAAACCACTTATTCTTAGTGAGCGGTTGTCTTGCTGCGCTATCATCACCAGGACTTCCCGCATGCTCTTCGGGCTGAGGAAAGGCCAGATGCCCTCGATCACCAGCAACAGCGCCAGGGCCACAAGCAAATCATGCCACATCGGAGAGTACCCCATAAAAAAACCGGGGATCATCCCGGTCGAAAGCATGCGGTCCACCAAGACCGCCGGCAATTGTCTCAGAGCTGGAGAGCCTTGTCCATTGAGGTTTCGACATGCTACCCAGGCGGGTGTGCCAAAGCATCGGTGCGACCCGGATCACCCGGGCCGCATCACCCTCCCTGCCAGGATCGGGGTCGAGACGATTCGATAGATAAGCGCTATTGACCGCCTTGGTTTTTCAAATAGCGGAAGAAATCGGAGTCAGGCTGTAAAACCATCACATCCGAACGATCCTGGAAGCTGTTTTTATAGGCGTTCAGGCTGCGATAGAAGGAGTAGAATTCGCCGTCCTGCTTGTAAGCATTTGCGTAGGTTTCCGCTGCCTTGCCATCACCCTCGCCGCGCAGTTTCTCAGCTTCGCGATAGGCATCGGCAACTATCACCACCCGCTCACGATCCGCATTGGCGCGGATCTTTTCTGCGGCCTCGGCGCCCTTGGCGCGAAGATCCCTGGCGACCCGTTCACGTTCTGCGCGCATCCGCTGATAGACCGACTCACTGACCTCTGGGGGCAGGTCGATCTGTTTGACCCTGACGTCGAGGATCTCGACGCCCAGCTCAGCCGCCTGGGCATCGGAATCCTTGGTCAATTTATCCATGATCTCTGTACGCTCACCGGAGATTACCTCCTGTACCGTACGCTTACCAAACTCATCACGGAGACTGGTATTGATGCGCTCCTGCAACAGACGGGCCGTCTTGTCGAGACTACCGCCGGTAGAACGATAATATTGCGCCTCATTGGCGATACGCCACTTGGCAAAATAGTCGACGATCACATCCTTTTTCTCGGCGGTGAGGAATCGCTCCGGCCGGGAGTCCATGGTCTGGATCCTGGCATCGAAGGTCTGCACATTGTTGAGAATCGGCACCAGCCAGTGCAGACCGGGTTTATAGTCGGTGGATACGATTTCACCGAGACGCAGCTTCAAAGCCACCTCCCACTGGTTGACGATGAACGCCGAACTGTAGACAACGATTGCCGCGATCGCAGCGAATGGAATGAACACTTTAGCGTATTTCATCAGCGAGTCCCCCGAGTACGATCGACATTTCGGATCGGTCCTGAACTACTCTGGCTACGGGTGTTCTCCTGAGTGGAGAACTGTTGCTGTCGCATTGTATTACTCTTCTCATCGCTCTGTATCAACTTATCAAGGGGCAGATACATCAGGCTGTTTCCGCCCTCCGCCGTATCCAGCATCACTTTGCTCGACTGACCGAGCATCGACTCGATGGCATCAAGATAGAGACGCTCCCGGGTAACCTCCGGCTCGCGCTGATACTCTTTGAGAATCGCCAGGAAACGGCTCACGTCACCTTCCGCCTCGGCAATCACCCGATCCCGGTAGGCGTTGGCGTCGGCCAGACGTCGCGCCGCCTCGCCTCGCGCTTTTGGTACAACCTCATTGGCATAGGCTTCTGCCTGATTTTCCAACTTCTCCTTGTCCTCACGCGCCTTGATGGCGTCATCGAAAGCACTCTTCACCTGCTCCGGCGGCTTTGCGGGCTGCATGTTCACACTGGTGATTATGAGGCCTGTCTTGTAGCTATCGATCAAACCCTGGGCACCGGTTTTTATCCGATCCGCAATGGCCCCACGCCCCTGGGTGAGGATAAAGTCGAGATCGCTCTTACCGATGATCTCGCGCACCGCGGTCTCGGTGGCGTCGCGCAGGGTCTTGTTGGGATCCCTGTCCTGGAAGAGGAAATCCGCGGCATCCTGGATACGGGACTGGATGGTGAACTCTACATCGACGATATTCTCATCGCGGGTCAGCATCTGCGCCTTGTGCCGAAACGAGGATATCTGATCCACGTTGACCAGTATGCGCCGTTCGATGGGAAACGGGATATGCCAATGGGGTCCTGGTTGCGTGGTTTCGGAATAGGCACCGAACCTCAACACGACACCGCGTTCGGCAGGTTCAACGATGTAGATACCGCTGGCCAGCCAGACAATCAGGGCGATAATCACAATCACGCCGATCGATTTCGAACCCGGCCCCGAGCCGCCACCCATTGACGAATCGCCACGGGAAGGCTTGCCGCCACCGAATATGCCACCAAATTTATCCTGAAGTTTTTTTACCACTTCATCCAGGTCTGGTGGACCCTGATCGCCACCTTTGCCGCTCCAGGGATCTTTACCGTTACCACCCGGTTCATTCCAGGCCATTGAACACTCCAACTAAGTTACTGGTTTAATCCGCTTATTCATACGACAAGCGAAATATGAATATGGGGTCGATTCAAGCCAAACTCAATCCGTTTTCTCACAGAAGCGGGATTGGGAGATCCATCCACCCCATTCAGGCGACATTCTATCAGCACCCAGGGATTGAGTGTATATCGTCATGGATTCTGTGACATTGAACACTACCCAATGATGCAATCCTGCAATACTGGCTCCTCTTTCAGCAATCGCAAAAACTCCCGCTCCGACATATCTATATCCATCTCCCATCCGCCTTCCTCTGTACTCGATTCGCTGAGCACCGAGCCACGCTCAAACAACAGAGCATGCAGACGGCCATCCGTCGGGTTCAGTCGCAAGCGCTGCTGCACATGGTTTGTTCGAAAGAAGTCGGCAAGTGCCTCCGGCAATAATTCGGTGCCTTCTCCGGTGATCGCCGAAAGCCAGATTCTGACGATTTGACCACTGCTGTCACGGTCAATTCTCGGCTCGGTATTGGCGAGCAGGTCCGTCTTGTTGAATACCTCTATCTGGTGAACCTTGTCTGCGCCGATCTGTCGCAGCACATCGTTGACTTCAGTGATACAGGTTGCGCGTTGATGGCTCGAGGCGTCAACCACATGCAACAGCAACGAGGCATCCGTGGTCTCCTGCAGGGTCGATTTGAAGGCAGCGACCAGATCGTGGGGCAGATTGCTGATAAAACCTACCGTATCGGCCAATACGACCGCTCCCTCGGCCTTCAGTTCCAGCCTCCTTAATGTGGGATCCAGGGTAGCGAACAACTGATCGGCTGCATAGACGCTGGAGCCGACGAGTCTGTTAAAAAGGGTTGATTTACCGGCGTTGGTATAACCAACCAGGGAGACTGTGGGGATATCGGCGCGTTCGCGCCCCCTTCGTCCCTGTTCACGTTGCGAATCGACCCGCTCGAGACGCCGTTTGATCTGATGAATACGCTGATTCAATAGTCGACGGTCGCTCTCCAACTGGGTCTCGCCCGGTCCGCGCAGCCCGATGCCGCCCTTCTGTCTCTCGAGGTGGGTCCAGCCCCTTACCAGGCGGGTGGAGAGGTGTTGCAGCTGGGCCAATTCCACTTGCAGCTTACCCTCAAAAGAGCGTGCCCGCTGACTGAAAATATCCAGAATCAAGCCGGTTCGATCAACCACCCGACACTTAAACTCCCGTTCCAGATTTCGCTCCTGGCTGGGTGAAAGGGTATGGTCGAAGATCACCAGATCTGCTCCCTCAGCCGCGACCACCAGTCTGATCTCTTCAGCCTTACCCCGTCCGACAAACAATTTGGGATCTGGCTGTCGACGACTCCCCGAGATCAGGGAGACTATCTCAGCCCCAGCTGAGATCGCTAAGTCACGAAACTCATCGATCTCATCCCGGTCCCTGGCCACACCCAGGTCGAGATGGACAAGAACGGCGCGTTCACCCGCTTTGGGACGTTCGAACATATTGGAACAGTGAGACTGGCTGGAAAGTGTCAGGCATGGCTAACGGGCATATCCTCTATGCGATAGGCCCGATAGCGAAGTGCGGGGAAAAGGCTAGAAATTACCACTGCTGGAGGGTGGTGCGGGTTCGTCACTCTGCCCATTACTGTGTTGAATGCGCACATTCCTCGCCGGAACAACCGTAGAAATGGCATGCTTATAGACCATTTGACTGACACTGTTCTTCAAAAGCACCACAAACTGGTCAAAAGATTCAATCTGTCCCTGCAGTTTGATGCCGTTAACAAGAAAAATCGAGACTGGGACACGTTCCTTCCGCAGTGCATTTAAAAAAGGGTCTTGTAGACTTTGCCCTTTAGACATGGAGTTTCTCCTTATTGTGTTTCTATTTTAGGCAGCGATATCAAGCGCAAGAAAATCTCTTGCGACAGTTAAACGGCCCACACGCGGAAGTGTAGCACAATGTTTTTTTTACCTAGTATTCAAAATTTCGATATCAACGGGAGAAAAATACTATCCGAACCAACCGCGAAAGGCTAGGCGGTGTCGCCAACTCCCGGTAAATGCTTCGAAATCAATCCCAAGGCCTGTTCAAGCACATCCCCCTCCTCGTCCAGCCAGTGGCATCTATCGCAGCTGCGCAACCAGGTAAATTGACGTTTCGCAAGCTGACGCGTGGCGATGATGCCCCGTTCGATCATCCCCTCGTATGTCAGCTCACCCAACAGATAACCGAGCATCTGGCGATAGCCTACGGCCCGCATCGAGGGCATGGCTGGAGTGATATTGCCCTGGCTCAGCAATCCCCTGACTTCCCTTTCCAGGCCCTGCTTCACCATTTCACGGAAACGCCGTTCGATGCGGTTGTGCAGGACTGTCCGGTCCGCGGGGGCGCGCACCAGCTTGAGTACCCTGTATGGAAAAGTATGACCAGCGCTACCCTGCTGAAGTTCAGTCAGGGTTTTTCCCGTAATCTCAATCACCTCCAGCGCACGCAGCACTCGTTGGGGGTCATTGGGGTGAATCCGTTCCCCGGCCTTCGGATCGAGATGTGACAGACGTTGGTGCAACTCCATCAAGCCCTCCCTCTGCAGCTCCCCCTCCAACCTGGCACGGACGCCTGGATCGGCTTCCGGTAAATCGGAAAGTCCCTCTTCGAGCGCCTTGAAATAGAGCATGGTGCCGCCAACCAACAGGGGCACACTGCCCGCCTCGCTTATCGCAGCCATCTCGGCAAGGGCATCTTCACGAAAGGCGGCTGCCGAATAGCTCTCCGAGGGATCCCTGATATCGATCAAACGGTGAGGGGCAATCCTTAGCGTGGCATGATCCGGTTTTGCAGTGCCTATATCCATGCCCCGGTAGACGAGTGCCGAATCGACACTGATGATCTGCAGCGGCAGTTGTTCGACCAACTCCACCGCGAGTTCGGTCTTACCCGAAGCCGTAGGCCCCATCAGAAAGATGGCAGGCGGCAGCCCCCGATCTCCACCCTCGCACGCCATATCAGCGCCCGCGCAGGAAGAGCCGATCCAACTCGCTCAGGGTCAGCTGTACCCAGGTGGGTCTGCCGTGATTGCACTGGTCCGCCCTCTCCGTCCTCTCCATATCACGCAGCAGTGCGTTCATCTCATCCAGCTCGAGACGTCTGTTTGCTCTCACGGAGCCATGGCACGCCATGGTGGCCAGTACCTTGTCGACCTCGACCTGCAAGCGGTCGCTAGCGCCATATTCCGCTAGATCGGATAGCAGGTCGCGCAACAGTTTCTCCGCATCGGCCCCCCGTAGCAGTGCCGGTATGGCACGGATCGCAAGGGAGTCGCGCCCGATACGGCTGACCTCTATGCCGATTCTGTTGAGCAGGGGCCGAGACTCCTCGACCCAATCGGCCTCCGCCGGACTGACCGCGACAGTCACCGGGACCAGGAGCGGCTGGCTGGTGATGCCGTCGCAACCATAGGTCTGCTTGAAACGCTCATATGTGATTCGCTCGTGGGCCGCATGCATGTCGACCAACACCAGACCCTCACTGTTCTGCGCCAGGATATAGACACCCTGAAGCTGTCCAAGGGCGAAGCCCAATGGAGGCGTATCCGCTGTCTGCGCCGGCATCTGCTCCCTGTTTTGCTCATCTTCCAGGGGGCGTTGCGCGGCAAATGCAGCCCGATAGGCGGCGGGCCGTTCCGCCAGGCCCAACTTCATACCCTGCTGTAGCGGCAAGGCCGATGGTCGCTGATTTGCAAGGCCCGGGGGTTCGACTGCAGGCTCCCCGGTAGCCTGGTGGCGAGTCTGCGCCAGCAATCGGTGCAGGCCGCGATAGATGAAATCGTGGACCGAGCGGCTGTCGCGAAAACGCACTTCGTGTTTTGTCGGATGTACATTGACATCCACCTTGCGTGGATCCAAATCGAGAAACAGCAGATAGGCCGGATGGCGGCCATGGTAGAGAACATCCTGATAGCCCTGGCGAACGGCGTGGGTCACCAGCTTGTCCCTGACCATACGCTGATTGACATAGAAATACTGCATGTCGGCCTGGGAACGGGAAAAGCTTGGTCTTGCCACCCAGCCACTGAGGCGCATCTCCCCGGCCTGTTCGTCGATGCCGAGGGCCTGATCGAGAAACTCCCGTCCAAGCAGTTCAACGATCCGCTGCTCCCTCCCTTTTTGGTCACTACAGGGCGGCAGAGAGAAGATGCGGCGTCGATTGTGGTGCAGCGCAAAGCCGACCTCGAAATTGGCTAGTGCCAAGCGCTGTAACAGTGAGCTGATGTGGTTGAACTCGGTCTTCTCCGTACGCAGAAACTTGCGTCTGGCCGGGGTATTGAAAAAGAGATCGCGGACCTCGACGCTGCTGCCTTGCGGGTGGGCGGCGGGCCTGATTTCCGAGACATGGTCCGATCCATCTCCCGTCACTTCCCATGCCTCTTCGGCCTCCTGGTGGCGAGAGATCAGTCTAAGCCGGGAGACGGAACTGATACTGGGTAGCGCTTCACCCCTGAATCCCATGCTGCGTAGTGATTCCAGATCCCTGAATTCGCCGACCTTGCTGGTGGCGTGTCGGGAGAGTGCCAAGGTCAATTCCCGCTTTGCTATGCCGGCTCCGTCATCACGAACAAGCATGCGCTTTACCCCCCCCTGCTCCACCTCGATATCGATCTGCCGCGCCCCTGCATCGAGACTGTTCTCCACCAGCTCCTTGATCACGGAAGCAGGTCGCTCCACCACTTCGCCGGCGGCGATCTGGTTGATCAGTTGCGGTGGCAGGATACGGATCGGCATCTCAGGTGATGGTCATTGTCGCAGGAGGCTGTTGTGACGGGTTATTGTGCCATCCAAGCCTAAGAGGGGCCATGGCCGGGTGAATTTATCTGGGAATGAGGATCAACCGCCGGGTATCTGCAGCACCTGGCCAATGTGGATGGTATCGCCTTTCAACTCATTGGTTTTGCGCAACCGGCTGACACTGACCCGATAGCGATTGGCGATCGCGATCAGGGTGTCACCCCGGGTGATCACATGCTTGCGTGGTCGCTTCTTGGCCTGATTGGAGGCAAGCAGGGTGCCCGGCGGCGGCTGGTACTTGAAATAGTCGCGTATACCCTTCATCAGTGCCGTCGCCACCTTTTGCTGGTGTCTCTTGTCCCGCAGACGTTTCTCCTCGTCCGGATTGGAGATAAAGGCGGTCTCAACCAGCATCGAGGGTATGTCGGGTGACTTCAAAACCACAAACCCCGCCTGCTGCACCTTTCGCTTGTGTGTCTTGCCAAGTTGCTTGAGCTGCTTAAACACCCGGTCGGCGGCGGCTGAACTTGCCTGCAGCGTACCTATCTGGGAGAGGTCCAGCAGTACCGAGGCGAGCATGTCGTCCTTATCCTCGAGGGAGACACCGCCGACAAGATCGGCACTGTTCTCTCTTTCGGCCAGCCAGCGGGCAGCCTCGCTTGAGGCCCCCCTGCGCGACAGGGTGTATACCGAGGATCCCCTCACCCTGGGATCGTTAAAGGCGTCGGCATGGATCGAGACGAAGAGATCCGCCTGGTGCTGTCGCGCCTTGGCGATGCGCTTGCGCAGGCCTAGATAGTAGTCGCCATCGCGGATCAACACCCCGCGCATGCCCTTTTGCTGATTGATCAAGGCAACCAGCCTGCGTCCGATCGCCAATACCACATCCTTTTCGTAGGTGCCCTTGAGACCGCGGGCACCGGGATCCTCGCCTCCGTGGCCTGGATCAACGGCAACGACCACGTCCCGCTGACCCAGCCCCTTGGCTGTCTTCACCGGTTGTGAAGGACCTCTGACGGTGCCCTTGCCGTCATAGAGATCAATGACCAGGCGGTGACCGTACTCCCGGTTTGGCTTGAGGGAAAAACTCTTTGGCTTGACCGCGCTGTTGAGATCGAACACCACCCGCATATCCTTTTTGTTGCGCACTGCAGAACGCATTCCGCGGATGATCTTGTTCTCTTTCGTCGCATCGGGGAGATGTTCGGTGAGCGTGGTATTCTTCAGATCGAGCACCAGTCGATCGGGGGCCTGGAGGGTGAAGATCTTGTGACTGATCTGGCTGTTCGCATCGAACACCAGTCTCACATGGTCGGGGGCAGACCAGATACGCAATCCGGTGATTTGAGACTGTTGCGCATAGAGAGGGAAGCTGCATAGCAAAGCGAGTAGCAGCAGTAGCCAACTTTTCCTCATTTCCCCATGACCTTTGAATCCGAACAAATTCATCCTAAAAATAGCACGCAATGATCATTTTTCCAAGATTTTCTGTAAGATAGCCTGCTTTTCTTTTAAGAAACTTAAACTTTCTCCAGGGCATCCTCAAGCAGCGGCAACATCTCCCTTCCCCGTTCCGTATCAGCCCTGAATCTGAGTCCACGCGCGGTATTCCGGTAGCTGATCTGGACCCGCAGGTCGGCTAGGGGCAACAGCCCCGCACCTTTTTCAGGCCACTCGACCAACAAAAGCGCATCCTCACTCAGTAGATCCTCTATCCCAAGATAGTCCAGCTCCCTGGGATCGGAGAGTCGATAGAGATCGAAATGGTAGTAGGACCGCCCACCCAGTTCGTAGGGTTCGAGGAGTGTATAGGTCGGACTCTTGACCCTTCCCCGATAGCCCAGCTGCCTCAGAAAGCCCCTGACCAGGGTTGTCTTACCGGTCCCAAGCTCGCCCTCGAGATAGACAATAAGGGGCGGTGCGCAGTTCAACGCCAGGCAACCGCCAACGGCCTCCTGCCGCGCCTCACCCTCGATTTCGATCTCAAACATCCTCACTTCCCCGGTTGAGAAGGGTTCGGATCTCGACCAGCAGGTCGCTGGCCAGGAGGCCGATTTCACCATCCAATGCCGCCCTGTCTCCTGCCGCGGCATGCAGACAGACACCGAGTTCGGCAGCCTCGCGAGGGGCATGACCCTGAGCCAGGAAGGCACCTATAATGCCGCTTAACAGGTCCCCGCTCCCGGCGCTTGCCATCCCGGGATTGCCATCGCTGCAGAGCGAGGGGGGTTGGGCCGAACCGTCCCTCACCAGGGTTCCCGCGCCTTTCAATACCACCACACCGCCAAAGCGCTGCTGCAGTGCTTCACTTGACGCGAAGCGATCACTCTCCACCTCGGTAGTGTCACAATCGAGGAGTCTGGAGGCCTCGCCGGGATGGGGGGTGAGAATCCAGTCATCCCTTCGTTGCGGCTGCTGTTTCAACCAATGGAGCCCGTCGGCATCGATAAGGGTGGGAAGCCGGTTGGTGTGGACAGCGCCGTAGACCATGGCTCCCCATTCTCTGCGTCCCAGGCCTGGACCGAGGACCAGGGCATCGGCCCGCCCTATCAACTCGTCAAGCTCTTCCGCAGCAGTAATCCCGTGCACCATCAGTTCCGGACGCCCCAGGTTGAGACACTGGGCATGATCCGGATGGGTTGCCAAGGTGACCAGCCCCGTGCCGCACCTGGCTGCGGCCTCGGCGGCCAGGCGCGCGGCTCCGGCATAACCCCTGTCGCCGGCGATAACCAGCAGATGGCCGAAATCACCCTTGTGGGCAGAACGCCTGCGGGGAGCGACCATGACGGCTCGCTTGCGCCAATCGATGCGTTTACAGGCAAGCATTTGATGGGCATAGACCCGTGCGGGTATCTCCAGGGCATGGAAAACGATCTCACCGCAGCAATCGGGCCCGTGTCCGGTAAACATCCCCTGTTTCAGCCCAATAAAACTGATGCTGGCAGCCGCCTCGATGGCGCATCCCATAATCCGGCCGCTGTCGGCATGCAGCCCGGAGGGAATATCGATGGCGAAGACCTCCGCACGATGGCGGTTTATCGCATCGATGGCCGATGCCCAGTGACCGCTGACATCACGCTCTAGCCCGGTACCCAGGATGGCATCCACGATGAGGTCGGGATTACCCAGCTTCTCGAAAGGTTCGATCGGATGCCCCAGTGCGCTCCAGGCTTCAGCCATGAGCAAGGCGTCACCCTTCAATTTCAGCGCATCCCCCAGCTGTGCCACCCGTACCCGCAGTCCGGCCTGACTGGCCAAGCGGGCAACCACGTAACCATCCCCCCCGTTGTTGCCCATGCCGCAGACCACCAGGATTTCGGAGAGATCGGGCCATCGCTCTTGCATGAAACGATAGGCACAGCTGCCGGCACGTTCCATCAACTCCGCCCCCGGGATGTCGAACTCCTCGATGGCGAGGCGATCGAACTCCCTCACCTGATCGGCCCTGTAGAGGGCATAGGGCAGATCCTCGATATGTGGCATTACTCGCATTCGGCAACTCTCATGTTAGGGCCAACCATACCCTCTTGCCGATGTGGGTTCAAAATCTCTTCACGCTGACAGATAGGAGCACTTCGATAACTGAGTTATAGTGGCAATCCGATCCCAGCCAGCGACAGCCTTTCGCAACCATCGATGCCGACGCAACAGCCATTGCAAAATGCTCAACTGGCAGAGTTGACCCGGAAGATAAAGTCATGGGCCCACTCCCTGGGACTGAGTGCCATCGGAATCACCGACACTGACCTGAACACCGCGGAAGCCAGGCTCGAAACCTGGCTTGGTGAAGGGTACCAGGGTGAAATGGCGTACATGGCAAGACACGGTACCAAACGTAGCCGCCCGGCGGAGCTTGAACCTGGTACCAGGTGCATCATATCGGCCAGATTGGACTACCTACCGGAAAGCGTGGAGCAATCCGAACGGAGCCTCGCCGATCCCCAGCTCGCCTTTGTCGCCCGCTATGCCCTGGGTCGCGACTACCACAAGGTGCTGCGCAAGCGATTACAGCGACTGGTGGAGCTTATCCGTAGCGAGGTGGAGAACGCTGAATGCCGGGTGTTTGTCGACTCGGCGCCGGTGATGGAGAAACCCCTGGCGCAAAAGGCCGGATTGGGATGGATCGGCAAACACACCAACCTGATCGCCCGGGACGGTGGATCCTGGTTTTTCCTCGGGGAAATCTATACCAACCTGCCCCTGGTCTGCGATACCCCGGCCGTGGATCATTGCGGCGACTGCAGCGCCTGCATCCGCTGCTGTCCCACCCAGGCAATCGTCGCCCCTTACCAGCTCGACGCAAGGCGATGCATCTCCTATCTGACCATTGAACTCCATGGGTCAATCCCCGAAGCGCTCAGGCGCGACATGGGTAATCGGATATTTGGCTGCGACGACTGTATGCAGGTCTGTCCATGGAACCGTTTTGCCAAACTAACCCGGGAGCTCGACTTTCTCCCCCGCGCCAGCCTCGACAGTTCCACCCTGGTCACCCTATTCAACTGGGATGAAGCCACCTTTTTGAAGACAACCGAGGGTTCGGCGATCCGCCGTCTGGGCCATCTACGCTGGCTCAGGAACATCGCCGTCGCACTGGGCAATGCCCCTGGCAACGATAGGGTTGTGGCTGCCCTAAAGCGACGCCTGCAACACGAATCGCCCCTGGTCAGGGAACACGTGACATGGGCGTTGCAGCGGCACGAAATGAACAAGTCAACCCCGGAAAAGTAAGCAGCCCTGGGCTCCGGACGACCCTCATGGGAGTCGCAGAAAATGATCCCGATAATAGCGCAGCTCAGCGATTGAATCCCTGACATCGTCCAGGGCCAGGTGCTTTCCTTCCTTACTGAAACCCTCGCTCAGCGAAGGCGACCATCGGTTCACCAACTCCTTCAAGGTACTGACATCAAGGTTTCTATAGTGAAAGAAGGCCTCGAGTTTCGGCATCAACCTGGCGAGAAAGCGCCGATCCTGACAAATCGAGTTACCGCACATGGGAGATGCACCGGGAGGCAGGTAATTCTGCAAAAACTCCAGGGTTTCCGCTTCCGCCCTCGCGGCATCATACTCACTCCGTCTTACCCGATCGATCAAACCGGAGGCACCGTGTTGGCGCTGATTCCACTCGTCCATTGCATCCAGCCTCTGCTGGGGCTGATGAATCGCGAGCATTGGCCCTTCCGCGATGATACTGAGACGCATGTCGGTGACGATGGTTGCTATCTCGATAATTTCATCATTCTGGGGATCCAGCCCAGTCATTTCCAGGTCTATCCAAATCAGATTGGAGGCATCTACGGGCATCTTGTTATCCTTGTTAAGCGACAGCTGGCAGATTCTAGCAGGAAGTCGCCTCTCTCTGTATTCTAGGGTTCACTGGATGGACAGCGTGATTTTTTTCATTAACCGGGATCTAACCTAGAGAATAGAGACCCAAATCAGGACCCAAATAGGATCGATGCCACTTTTTACCCAAATCTTTCTGCTCTTCCTCTCACTCGGCACCCTGCTTCAGCTCTGGTTGCTGCTGCGCCATCTCCGACATGTGCAGCGACATCGCAGCCAGGTGCCCGGTGAATTCAGTGATAAGGTTGCGCTTACCGATCATCAGAAAGCCGCGGACTACACCCAGGCAAAGGGACGGCTCGCAATCATCGAGACACTACTGGGGGTAGGATTGCTGCTCATCTGGACCCTGGGAGGCGGGATCGACCTGCTGGACCGTTATTGGCGTGGGTTCGAATGGCAGGAGATCATCAGCGGAATGCTCTTTATCTTCTCCTTCTTTCTCATCAACAGCCTGTTGGAGATGCCATTCAACCTCTATCGGACATTCCGCCTGGAAACCGCGTTCGGTTTCAATCGCACCACCCCGATCCAATATCTCAAGGATCTTCTGCTCGGACTCACGCTCTCAATCCTGCTGGGCGCACCCCTGCTCTGGATCATGCTGCAGCTGATGCAGAGTGCCGGACACTACTGGTGGTTTGCGGCATGGATCGTCTGGATGGTTTTCACCCTCACCATGAGCTGGGCCTACCCAAGGTTCATCGCACCCTTGTTCAACACCTTTACCCCACTGGATGAAGGCGAAATGCGCAGCCGTATCCAGTCACTGCTGCAGCGATGCGGTTTTACCAGCGACGGTATTTTTGTCATGGACGGGTCGAAGCGGTCGAGTCACGGCAATGCCTACTTCACCGGTTTCGGCAAGAGCAAGCGTATCGTTTTTTTCGATACCCTGCTCGAAGCCCTGAGTATCGATGAGATGGAGGCGGTACTCGCCCATGAACTCGGTCATTTCCGTTTCAAACATATCCTGAAGCAGATGTTGCTGATGGGAGTGCTCTCGCTCATCGGTCTCGCTCTCCTCGGCTGGCTCTCGCAACAACCCTGGTTCTACAACGGCCTGGGTATCAGCCAACCTTCCAACGCCGCCGCCCTGCTGCTGTTCATGCTGGTTCTCCCTGTGTTTACGATTTTCCTTACTCCTCTAGGGAGTTTTCTCTCCCGCCGTTATGAGTTTCAGGCCGACAACTATGCAGTAAGCCAGACCAACGGGGAGTTTCTTGTACAGGCGTTGGTCAAACTCTACCAGGACAACGCGAGTACCCTGACACCGGACCCGCTCTATTCACTGTTTCACGACAGCCATCCGCCGGCGCCGGTACGCATTGCCAATATCCGCAGCCGATAGGACTGCAGCTGAAAGATGATACGCTCATATACACAAGGTCATTGAGGACAACGAACTTAGATGATTGAAGGTCGGACCGCGCCATCGGCGCATTCCAAACGACAGAATTCACCAGTTAATGGAGATAGCAGACGATGAAAAGCCTGATTCCCGCAATTATGCTAACTTTGGCATCGACAAACTCGCTGGCTGCAGATCCCGCGATGGGCAAAGAGTTGACCGAAAAGCACTGCGTCAGGTGCCATGGCAGTGAAGTCTATACGCGGGAGAACAGGCGTGTCACCAGCCTGCCGGGACTGCATAAACAGGTGCGATTTTGCGAGCAGAACCTGGGATTGACCTGGTTCGACGACCAGATCGAAAGTACCGCAAGCCACCTCAACCTTGAATATTATAAATTTGGCACCACACCCTGAGACAGTTATCTGATGGCCAGACGTCGCCTGACCAAACAGCAGAAAAACCGTATTCAGGCGATCCAGGAGAAACGCCGCAGACGTCTCGATACAAAGGCCAGACAATCTCTCTCCACGGCCGAGGAGTCTCCCCCCCAAGAGGGCCGTGTCATCATCCGCCACGGCGCAACCCTCGGTATCACTGACCCACAGGGCAGGTTGTTTCGCTGTCAGACAAGACAAAATATCGGCCATCCCGTATGTGGCGACTGGGTTATATGGCAACAGGTGGATGAGACCACTGGTGTGGTAACCGCGCTGCTCCCCCGTAACAGTGTCCTCAGCCGCCCCGACTACAGCGGCAGACATAAGCCGTTGGCGGCGAACATCACCCGGTTGGTGATAGTCCTCGCACCCAGGCCGGAACCGAGTGGATATCTCCTCGATCAGTACCTGGTCACCGCCGAAACCATTGCCATCCCACCCATCATCGCAATCAATAAAACCGACCTGCTGGAGGGAGGGTTGACACATGAGTTTCTGCAACGCTTCGATACCTATCGCTCGATCGGATACCCTGTGATCGGCGTCAGCGCCAAGCGCGAGCATGGACTCGATAT
Organism: Candidatus Thiodiazotropha sp.; assembly: GCA_040793985.1. GTDB lineage: Bacteria > Pseudomonadota > Gammaproteobacteria > Chromatiales > Chromatiaceae > Thiodiazotropha. Next base: position 73,507 of record JBFNJI010000024.1, read on the forward strand.
GCTGATCGAAAAGCTGAAGAGCGAGACAAGCATACTGCTTGGTCAATCCGGTGTGGGGAAATCATCCCTGGTCAATGCACTCTTGCCTAGCATGAGCGTGGAAACCGGGCGGCTCTCGGACGCAACCGGGCTGGGTAGGCACACCACCTCGGCGGCCACCTGCTACAGCCTGCCCCAGGGCGGTGAACTGATCGACTCTCCAGGTGTGCGCAGTTTTCGCCTCACCGATCTCTCCCAGCAGGAGCTGGAACAGGGATTTGCCGAATTCCGCCCTTTCCTCGGCCAGTGCCGTTTTCACAACTGCAGTCACGACCATGAACCCGGCTGCGCCATTCAAGCCGCCATGAAGAGTGGCGAGATCAACTCCCGCCGACTGCAGAATTTCCTCAGATTGAGCCAAGCCGTCACCCGCTGATCGGCCATTCCACGCTGCAGTAAGCAACACACGCAGGCAATCAACCTCTCATGCTTTGCTAATATCCAATAGAGGGGGTGCGGAGTTTTGAGTTGCCTAACCCTATGCCTTTTTGTTGTGGCCCCCACAGCGTGTGCAAATGGGTCGGGATGCAGGCACCTAAACAGTCGAGAACGAAACGAACAAATCAACTCAAAACATAAACTTCTGAAAGTCGCTGGTGAAATGGTTGAAGTAGGTAATCGGAAAGAGGTTGTATTAACCCTCCACAACCGAGAGTGGCGCGGAGAATTTAACCCTGGCAATCGAACTGAAACTGCTTTTCCTATTGGTGGTGGCCAACGGCGCACCCATCCTGGCAAGGCACCTGTTTGAGGAGCATTTCAACTGGCCCTTGGACGGTGGCCATATCACTGCCAGTGGCCGCTATCTGCTGGGGCCATCAAAGACCATTCGCGGCTTGATTGCCAGCCTCGTCATCACCGCGCTGGCAGCTCAAATCATCGGCATCGGCTGGCAGCTGGGGATGATGATCGGAGCCTTAGCCATGCTGGGTGATCTCTGCGCCAGCTTCATCAAGCGCAGAATCGATCTGCCGCCGAGCAGCCGTGCCGTGGGATTGGACCAGATTCCCGAATCACTGATACCGCTCATACCCTGCGCAGTCATTTTCGACCTGCCTTGGTGGAGCGTTATCTATCTGGTACTGGTGTTTTGGGTACTGGTGGTCCTGTTATCGCGTCTGCTGTTCCTGTTGGGCGTTCGCAGGCGACCTTACTAAGGTGTGCAAGGCGATCTCCGGCGGACAGTTGATACGCACCTCCACGATCGAAGTGCCAGTACCGGCCGTGGTGTAACCTTGCATCTCTCCATGTTGCCAATAGCCGAAGCCGAAACGCCGCGGGCAGCGTGCATCCAGGGTAAGGGGATAGCCGCCCGGCAGGCAGATCTGGCCACCATGGGTGTGGCCGCAGAAAAAGAGATCGAATCCACTGTGTGCCGCCTGACGATAGATCTCCGGGGTATGGGAGAGAATGATGGAGACCTCATCCTGAGGGATGTCTTCCGCCGCCTTTTCTATATTGTCGACCCTGTAGTAATGGGCATCATCCACCCCGGCCAGGTGAACACTCTCACCCCCCCTGATCAAGCGTACCGACTCATTCAACAGTACCTGGATATCCATCGCTTCCAGTTCAGGTACCATGCGGATGGTATCGTGATTGCCCAACACCGCGTACACGGGCTTATTCAATGCGGTGCGAAGGCTGCGCATACCCGCCATGGAGGCTTCGATATCACCGAAAGTCCAGGCGCGATAATCGCCGGTAAGGATAACCGCGTCGTAGCTCATCCCGGCAATCCGCTCGATCAGGGCTGCCGTGGCTGGGGGATGCATGTCGGTATGCAGGTCGCTGAGATGCAGCAGGGTGAAACCGTCGAAGCCCGCTGGCAGCCGCGACAAATGGAAGCGGGTGTGGGTTGTACGAAACTTGAGGGTGTTACTACGGCCACGCCAGTAGAAGCCCGTGACTTTCAGCAGCGAACGTAGCAGGCCATGACTTGAATACCAGTTCTCCGGATGGAAGAAATTGATCCCTTTGCCAAACACGCTGGGCAGCGACTCCTCCTCGATACCGACACGCAGTCGTGTATGCACCGTTCCCAATCGTCTTTCCAGGCGGGTTAACAGATCCATATCCATGTTCAGAGTATATTCCTGAATTGATAACTTCGCAGCCGGCGTTGGCGGCGCATTATCGTTCGAGGATGATTCAGCGCAGGGGAAGATAGAGATGAATCACTGCCCCACCCAGCTCCTCAGCTTTGCCTATCTCGACTCGCCCGCCATAGGCGATGGCAATGTCAGCAGCGACCGAGAGGCCTATACCCTGACCGGGTTGCTGCAGATCGGCGCGGTGACCTCTTCTCAATACCGCATCGGCCTGATCATCGGGGATACCGCTACCATTATCCTCCACACTGACATGCAGATCCCTGCCTGTTTCCGCCCTTATCAGTACCTGACCTTTGCCGTACTTGCAGGCGTTCTCCATCAGGTTCCCCAGTAACTCCATCAGATCGCCCTCGTCGCCAGGAAACTGACAATCGGTAAAAATATCGATCTCCCAGCCTATCTCCCTGTCCCGATAGACCTTGTCGAGAGAGTCCGCGATACGTTCCACCAACGGTTTGAGCGGCACTGATTGTGTAAGGACTGTTCGTCCCATTGCGGCTGCCCGATGAAGCTGATGACTGACGATCTGGTTCATGCGATCGACCTGTTCACGGACTGTGGCTTGAACCGCCCGCTGCTCCTCGTCGTCGCTTTCGGAGACGCCCTGCAGCACCGCCAGTGGGGTTTTCAGGCTGTGGGCGAGGTCTCCCAGGCTGTCGCGATAGCGTTGTTGGCGGGCTTGGGCGTGACGAATCAGGGAGTTGAGGTTCGAGGTCAAGCGATTCAACTCCTTTGGATAGTGACCGCGCAACTGATCCGTATTGCCCGACTCGATCTCGGTCAAACCCTGCGCTACTTCCCGCAGTGGCCGCAACCCCCAGCGCAAAACCCAACCCTGTACCAGCAGTAACAACAAAGCGGCCCCTCCAAGCCAAATAAAAAGGCTGTCGCGAAAAGCGGCCACCTGCTCCTGCAATGGCTTCAGGTCTTCGGCCACCACCAAGACATACTGTAATTCACGTCCTTGAAAATCCTCCCAGGCCACCCCAAAGCCCAACCTCATTGCGGTGCTGTCATCGAGCTTGAATCGCGCTATTTTCGATTCACCTGGCTGCATCGCCCGAATCGCCCCGAGGCTGCGCCCGAGGGATGATGGCGATTGCCAGCGATAGTCTCCTGAATTAACCCTGACCTCTGCATAGAGTCCCGAATCGGGTCGATTGAAGCGGGGATCGGTCAACACGTCCGGCATCCTGAGTCCCCCGGTCTCGTCCTCCTCTGCCGCGGCCAAAAGGGCATACACACTGCTGAAGAGACGAGCCTGAAAGGCCTCTTCGCTTGCGGAGCGGAATGCCTTGTCCAGGGCCAAGCCGGTAAAACCAAGGAAGGCACTCAAAACCAGACTGGCTGCTAGCAGGAGACGCTGATGAATAGAGAGGGTATGCGCTGTTCCCATGCCGGCCTATCAGCTCCTGTTCAGCGCTGACCAGAGTGAGGATCAAGGTTCGAGGGCAAAACGATAACCTCGTCCGCGGAGGGTCTCAATCGGTTTGTAGCGTTCATCGGGATCGAGTTTCTTGCGCAGGCGACGCACGAAAACCTCGATCGTGTTGCTGTCACGATCCCAATCCTGATCGTAGATATGCTCCGTGAGATCGCTCTTGGAGATCACCTTGCCGGCATGCAACATCAAATATTCAAGCACCTTGTACTCGTATGCCGTAAGCTCCACCTGGCTTCCAGCGAGCCTGACTGTCTGGGTACGGGTATCGAGTTCCACCGGCCCCCCTGTGAGTACCGGCTGGGACCAGCCACCGGAACGTCGCAGCAGAGCATTCAAACGTGCCAGCAGCTCCTCGACATGGAAGGGTTTGACCAGGTAGTCATCCGCCCCTGCCTCCAGGCCCTCGACCTTGTCCTGCCAGTTACCGCGTGCGGTGAGGATTAAAATCGGGAAATGCTTGTCCAGCTTTCGCAGTTCCCTGATCAGTTCGATTCCAGACAACTTCGGCAATCCGATATCGATTATCCCTACATCGATACCATACTCCCTGCCCAAGAAGAGCCCTGCCGCACCATCCTCTGCGCTGTCGACGGTGTATCCCTGTTTGCGCAGCTTCTCCGCCAACGGTTGACGAATATCCGCCTCATCCTCTACCAAGAGCACACGCATGGTATTTTTCCTTAACGACGTCTGCCACCGTCTCGGCGTGCACCATTGGCCCTTATCTGTTTGCGATGCACCTTGCCGTCTTTACCCAAAATGCGGATGTTATGGATCCGCACGCCGTTTCTTTCCCTTGTCTCCGCTTTGATGACACGTCCCCCGACACGCTGTTTCACCTGTTCCACAGCCTGATCAAGACTGATATCTGCCCTCGCATGGAGGCTGGGCATCAGCAACAGTCCACCGATCAACAGCATGGTTAGTACTCGAGTTCTATATGTCATCGTATTGCATACCTGGCACGGGACCTGTTGATACTAATCACTCACCGGCCTGACACTCACCGCGATCGGAATCCGCTTCCCTGGATGATTCCTGGTACGAGTGGTGAATTCACGCCCCTTGTAGCGATATGTTACATCATAGCCCACCAGCTCCTCCTCATAACGGGTTTGGTGGGAAACTTCACAACGGCGTTCAACCGATGTTGTGTAGTGCCCGCCGCTGTGCTTCTGGCTTATGTCGTGACCGATGGCGCCGCCAAGCAGGGCACCGGCCACGGTGGCTGCATCTCTACCGCGGCCCCGGCCGCGGCTGATCTTATTGGCAACGACACCACCGATGATACCGCCCAACACGGTAGGGGTATATCTTGAACCATCCGGGTGGTAGTGATCGACCTCCTCATCCCAGCACTCCCGTTCGGGATAGGAGATCTCCACACTGCGGTAGATCGGCTCAACATCGATGACCTTGGCTGTGTCGCGATAGTGATCACGGTGGCCACCGGCTGTGGCAGTCATAGAAGCGATCATCAGCGCGGTTCCGATTGTCATTGCCTTTGTTTTCATCTTGCATCTCCTGGTTCTCTAGCTTTAACACTGAACATCAGTGAATCTCTGTTTATGGTTAAAGCTTACGAGGTCGAAACTGAACCCCGCCTGAACCGGAAGCAATAAGATAATTTCTATATCATTCAATAGATTGTATATGGAATGATCGGTTCACCCGGAACCCCGCCCGGGTCTATGGATGAATCTTGTTCCACACCAGGATTCGATTGTTGACCGGCATCTCCAGGTCCTCGGCAAGTTGAAGTCGATTCAAGACCGCCAGCTCGTTGAGTGCCTCGAAATCGCGAATACCGCTCAGAGAGTCCCGCGATTTGAGCCATTGATCGAATTGTCGATTGCTCTCGCTGGTATAGCCGCCGTGGTAATTGAAGGGACCGTAAAGCGCGAAACAACCCCCGGGCTTCAATACCCGCCCGATTCCCCTGAACATCCCTTCGACCTCGGGCCACGACATGATGTGCGTGGTGTTGGCGCTGAATATCCCATCATACTCCTGGAGCGGCCAATCACTGCTGACATCAAGCAATATCGGATCCCGCGTGTTGCCCAATGCCGCCTCCCCCAGCCAAGCTCTAATTCCCGGGTGGCTCTCTTCCAGGTCGCTGGTCTGCCAAATCAGGTGGGGCATGGCGGCGGCAAAGTGAACCGCATGCTGGCCGGTGCCGCTGCCGATCTCGAGGATGGTCTTTAGATCTCGGAAAAGCCTTAACAGAACCCGTAGGATCGGGGTCTTGTTCTCTTCACAGGCCTCGCTGAAGGGTTTCACTGGGGATTACTCCAGCCAATCCCTGGGTTTGAGATAGCGTTCATAGAGCAAGGCCTCATCACTGCCGGGTTGCGGCTGCCAGTTGTAGCGCCAGCGCACCAGGGGCGGCAGCGACATCAGTATCGACTCGGTGCGCCCCCCGGACTGCAGGCCGAACAGGGTACCCCGGTCATAGACCAGGTTGAACTCCACATACCGGCCGCGGCGATAGAGTTGAAAGTCGCGCTCGCGTTCGCCATAACTGATGTCGCGACGCCGCTTGACGATAGGCATATAGGCAAGCAGATAGTGGTCGCCCACATGCTGCATGAAATCGAACGAACGCTCGAAACCCCATTCGTTGAGGTCATCGAAAAACAGACCGCCTATGCCCCTCGGCTCTTCGCGATGCTTGAGGTAGAAGTAGTCGTCGCACCAGGCCTTGTACTTTTCGTAGACCCCCTCACCAAACGGTTGGCAGGCCAGCTTTGCCATCTTGTGCCAGTGCCGGCAATCATCATCGTTGCCATAATAGGGGGTGAGATCGAATCCCCCTCCGAACCACCATACCGGGGCCTTCCCCGCCTCTTCGGCGATGAAGAAGCGGACATTGGCGTGGGAGGTGGGCACATAGGGATTGGCTGGATGGATAACCAACGACACCCCCATGGCCTCAAAGGCCCGCCCGGCCAACTCGGGTCGTTGAGCGGTCGCCGAAGCGGGCAGCCGACTGCCGGTAACATGGGAGAAATTCACCCCGGCCTGTTCGAAGACATTGCCCGCCTGAAGCACCGCGCTGATACCGCCGCCACCGAGATGTTCACCCGGCTCCCGTTGCCAGCTGTCCTGGAAAAAGCGTGCCTTGCCATCCTCCTCCTCAAGTGCGCAGCATATGTTTTGTTGCAACTGCAGTAGATACTCTTTGACCTGTTGTTTATCGGGTTGATCCATAGGTGTAGTTCTCTTTATTCGACAAGATTGCAGGTTGCTCTCGATCATACTTCGGATGATTCACCACGGTGATTCCTGGCCGTCGCCAGGCGACCGGCGGTTCTGTTCAGTAGCAGGCACCAACTGAAGTCGTGGTGTTTTTCCACCCGGGTGTCGGAGGTTATACCGACATCCGCGAAATAGCAGAATCTTATCCGAGACGCTTTAAAAATACCCGCATCTCTTTCGCCGCCTGAATATCCCCCCTGGCCTCGGCAACCGCGATCCCCCGCTGATAGGCCTGCCGAGCCTCCTCCTCCCTGTTTAACGCCGTCAGAGCCTTGCCGTAGAGCTTCCAACTCGAGGAGTGGTTCTGATCCAGTCTTACCGCCTCGGCCAGGTGCACAACGGCCATCTGCGGATCCTGCTCTTTCAGACAGAGCGAACCCAGGGTATAGCGCAACAGTGCATTGTCACCACCCTGCTCCAGCATCTTCTCAAGTGCTTCACGCTGCATTTCATTGCCTCATTCGAGCAGGGCACGGAGTCGTCCGCTCCCGGTGATAGGGTCTGTTGTGCATCTTCGCTTTATCTCCGCCCAATCGCTGATTGGTCCGACACATCATTAGATGCGGGATCTCCCGGACTGTTCAACCCAGGGCGATTTGGGGCTATTCTGATCTCAAGCGCAAATCGGGTAGAGCTCAATGACCGGTGATGAACCGGTCCTGACGCCGAACCTTAAAGGGGTATTCGATCCGTATCCGGGTACGGAGTTAGCCGTGTTGCTCTCAAGGTCGCTATTTCTCCGCAACCAGCAGAGCCACATCCCGCACCCCTTGCGCCAGATTTCCCAACCGGTTTTCCTCACGGTAGTAACGCAGTTGTAGGCCGGAGAACAGCTGCAGCAGCTCATTATCGCCTAACCGGAAGTCAGGGTTCTGCGGTCCGACGCTCGTAACCGCGGCCCTGATGAATGTCTGGTAAAAGATCAAGCCTCCGGGCCGAAGGGCGTCGATCAGCCTGGGTATCAATCCCCTCTCCAGGTAGTAACTGACGATGATCAGGTCGAAGTGACAGGGTGGCGGGGGTGATGCCTCCACATCACGCACTTCAGCCCGCAGATTTCTCAGCCCCGCCTCGTCGACTTCACCATTGAGCCGTTGGATGGCCACGGGGGAGATGTCCCATGCAACGACGTCCAGTCCCTGTCGTGCAAGGGCAAGTGCATTGCCGCCAAGACCGCAGGCGAGATCAAGGGCCAAGCCCTTGGCCGGGAGCAGATGGAGATTTCTCGTCAGCACCTCCGCCGCAGTCGGGGTCTTCTCCGCGTCGGCATGACGCTGATCCCACTTGCTGCGGAGTGCCTGGTCCCGGTCGCTGTCGATCACAAGGCCTCGAGACCGTGTCCCAGATCGTTGCGGATATCCTCAATATTCTCCAACCCCACCGCCAGCCGCACCAGGCCGTTTCCGATTCCTGCCTGAGCCCTCTCCTCTGGCGACAATCTACCGTGGGTGGTGGAAGCGGGATGGGTGATGGTGGTCTTGGTGTCACCGAGATTGGCGGTGATGGAAAGAATCCGCGTGGCATCGATGAGCGTCCAGGCCGCCGGCTGTCCCCCCTTCAGCGTGAAGGAGACGATGCTCCCCGGGGCACGCTGCTGTTTCATTGCCAGTTCGTGCTGAGGGTGGCTGACCAGGCCAGGAAAATAGACGCGCTCAATCTGCGGCTGCCGTTCCAGCCACTCAGCCAGGGCCTGGGCATTGCGGGAATGGGCATGCATGCGCAGCTCCAGGGTTTCGAGCCCCTTGAGAAAAACCCAGGCGTTGAACGGACTCATGGTCGGACCGGTGGTCCGCAAGACCCCAAACACCTCCTCGCCCACCAGCTCCTGGTTACCCACTACGGCTCCGCCGATACAGCGCCCCTGTCCATCAAGATATTTGGTTGCGGAGTGGATGACGATATCCGCGCCCAGTTTTAGCGGTTGCTGCAGGGCCGGTGTGCAGAAGCAGTTGTCTACGACCAGCAGAGATTCATGGCGATGCGCCAATTCACTCAATGCTCTGATGTCCGCCACATCGGTCAGCGGGTTGGAGGGTGTCTCGAGGAACAGGAGCTTGGTTCGCGGGCGCATGGCCGCCTCCCAGGCCTGCAGATCATTGAGATCGACAAAACTGGTCTCTATACCGAAGCGGGAGAGATACTTGGTAAAGAGCATGGTGGTCGATCCGAACACACTCTGCGAAGAGACGATGTGGTCGCCAGCCTCTAGCAGGCCGATACAGGTCGCCATGATGGCGGACATGCCTGAGGCTGTGGCAACGCAGCAGTCTCCCCCTTCCAGCGCGGCCAGGCGCTGCTCGAAATTCCTTACCGTGGGATTGGTGAAGCGTGAATAGATGTTGCCAGGCTCTTCATTACTGAATCGTGCCGCCGCTTCGGCGGCGCTGCGGAAGACGAAGCTGGAAGTTGGAAATATGGGCTCTGCGTGTTCCCCCTCCGCTGTACGGTGGTGCCCTATGCGTATGGCCTGGGTGGAAAATCCCCAATCCCCATCATGCTGTTGTGCCAATTTTCCATCCCCTCTTTTTTTATTCGGTGGTGTTGTTGTAGTTCTATAATTATGGCCATTCTACAGCTCAACGCATCGATATGCTTCTCTTTTCAGGCTCCGGGGATGGCTCTAAATCGATCCTTTGGGAGAAGTACTCCTCCAGGAATTGGTCGAAACCGACACTATCCGCGGCCTCTATCTCCCTTTGGCGACGCCATGAATCGATCGCTTCCTGCTCTAACAGCCGTTGATCCTGACTCGAGTGCTCCTGCTGCATGAAGGTGTGTTGGTGCTGTTTCGACATGCGCTGCGCAAACTGGAAAAAGCTCTCACCCCTGTCACGCATCTCTGTAAGCATGCGCGCCGAGGGAGTCTGATTCGCATCCTGCAGGCGGTAACGTTGAATCATCAGACTCTCGCTGTAGGGTTTGCCCGGCATGCCCTCCTCCAGTATCTCGCATATCGGCTGCATGGCATCGCAAATCTCCAATCCCCAACTCTGTAGTGGAACCTTCTCTCCATTCCGCTGCAGGGTCAATCCGGGCTTTCTCCCCTGGTGAGCAGCTGTGAGTTCATTCCAATCGATCTCTTTCTGCTCCGCCACATTGATCGACGGACTTGATTGCAGCAGGCACAACAGCATCAGGGCCTCGACAAAAAAGATCTGCTCCTCGGCGATACCGAGGGGATGAAACGCATTGACATCCAACGAGCGCAATTCGACATAACGCACGCCGCGCCGCTGCAAGGCGTGGATCGGTTTTTCCATCATTTCGGGGATCTGCTTCGGACGCACCGTACTGTAGTACTCGTTTTCGATCTGCAGAATATTTGCATTCAGCTGCTCATAACGGCCATCCACCTTGACCCCAATGGCCTGATAGATCGGACAGGGGGTTTCTATGGCGCAGGAGAGGGTTTCAATATAGGCATTCAGACAATCGTAGCAGGCCTTGATACCGGTACCCTGCTCTTTGCTGTTCTGGTAACCGATATCGCCCATTCTCAGTGAGGTGGCATAGGGCGAGTAGTAACTGTACTCATCAAACACCTGCAGTGTCGTGGGCCTGCCACCGAGGAATGATTTGCACACTGCGGGAGAGGCTCCGAAGAGATAGGGAATCAGCCAGCCGACCCGTTGCAGATTTCTCAACATCGCAAAGTAGGATTCCGAGATAAAGCTCTGCATCGGCGTTTCATCCTGCTCCAGATGTTGGAACACCTCCCAAAACGGCAAAGGCAGCGAGTAGTTGAAATGAACCCCGGCAATTACCTGCATGACTCTCCCGTAGCGGTGTCCCAAACCACGTCGGTAGACGGTCTTCATTATTCCCGCATTGGAATTGCCATATTGCGCAATCGGGATCTTCTCATCGCTCTCCACCACGCAGGGCATGCTGGTCGACCAAAGGATCTCATCATCCAGGTGCCGGTAGAGATAGTGGTGCGCCTCGAAGAGAAACCGCAACGGTTCCTCCCGATCCCCGGAGGGGGGCGTGATGATCTCGGTCAGGGCTTCAGAATAGTCGGTGGTGATGTAGCGGTTGGTCAAGGCCGAACCCAGCGCCTCGGGGTGGGGCTTTTGTGAGATGCAGCCGGCCGGAGAGACGCGCAATCCCTCTTTTTCGAGGCCGATAAGGCCTCCCCTTAGCAGCCCGATCTGATCCGCTTTATGAAGTTTTTCCAGACGTTGTTGAAGTGTTCTGTACAAACCGGCTGCAGTCCGTTAGTAAGGTAGTTGGATAGGGTTTAGAAACAAAAGGAGATTTCCAGCCATTTAAAAAACATGCCGTTGGATAATCGGCAGGTCAGATGACCGGCGCCGCGCAGGGCACCGTATCGATGGGCATGATACCATCGTTGAAGCTGTCTGGAAGCACGAACTGGAGCCGTTTAGCGCATCACCGCCATGGGCGCCTGCATCCTGATCGAGTCTGTCAGAATCCGGGCCGCTTCGTTCAATTCGATACGCTGTGTTGCCTCCGACTCCTTGTCTTCCACCTCGTCATCCATGTCTGTCTGATCGAGGGTCTTGATTGTCTCGAGACCCTGCGATGCCCTGAATCGGTTCTTGTGCAGCAGCTGTTCCTGTTCCCGGTCATCCCATTCGGAACGGCGGCGACTCTCCAACAGACTCACCTCGGTACGCTTCTCCATCTCCTGAATGCGCCTCTCCTGGTCTACCAGCATCTCGAATCCAGGATCGTTGTGCACCCGGCTGGTGTGGTTTTCAATGAGATGAGGCATCGCCCATTTACCTTTCGTAATGAAGTTGGCCGGCCTGATCTGTGCCCAGGGGAGTGCATTTTCCAGGGAGCGCTCACCATAGTCGTCCGAGTATTTCGCAGTGGGGAACTGGATGTCGGGCACAACACCCCGATGCTGGGTGCTGCCACCATTGATGCGAAAGAACTGTGCCATGGTCAGCCTCAGCCGCCCAAGGTCCTTTTTCCGACCTGGCACGAAACGTCCCAGATCTACCAGTGTCTGTACCGTGCCTTTACCGAATGTGGGCTCGCCGATCACAATACCCCGTTTATAGTCCTGTATGGCGCCGGCAAAGATCTCCGAAGCGGATGCGCTGTTGCGATCGACCAGGACGGCGAGCGGCCCCTCGTAGGCGATGCTCTGATCGGGATCCTGCTCGATCTCGACCTTGCCGAAGGCATCCTTGATCTGAACCACGGGTCCGGAATCGATAAACAGGCCAGTAAGCTCTGTCGCTTCAGAAAGCGATCCGCCGCCATTCTCCCGCAGATCGATTACGATACCGTCGACACCCTGCGTCTTGAGATCGACCAGCAGGTTGCGTACGTCCCGTGTGGTACTGCGGAAATCCTCTTCGCCTCTCGCCTCGGCGGCGAAATCCCGATAGAAAGTGGGGACCTCGACTACGCCAATGCGTGTGCCTTGCAAACCGTTCAGCTTCTCCAGGATATAGCTCTTCGCCGCCTGCTCCTCCAGTTTGATCTTGTTACGCACCAGGGTTATGGTCTTGCGATTGGCACCTGTCCCATCACCCTTGGGCATCACGTCCAACCTGACAACAGACCCCTTCGGGCCCCTGATCTGTTCAACCACATCCTGCAGCCGCCAGCCGACGATATCGACGATCTCTCCCTCCAGACCCTGACCGACACCGACGATACGATCACCCGCATGCAGCAGATCACTCTGTTCCGCAGGTCCGCCGATCACTGTTTTTTGCACAACGGTATAGCCATCTTCATCCTTGAGTACCGCGCCTATTCCCTCCAGGGAGAGACGCATGCTGATATCGAAGTTTTCCGATGTGCTCGGTGACATGTAGCTGGTGTGGGGTTCCAGACTCAAGGTATAGGCATTGATGAAGGTCTGAAATATATCGTTGCTGTCGAACTGCTCCACACGACTCAACAGACGCTTGTAGCGCTCATGCAGGGTTTTGCGAATCTCCTTGTCCTCCTTGTCCGTCAGACGCAGATTGAGAAAGTCATTCTTTACCCTTTTGCGCCACACCTCCTGGAGTTCGGTTCGGGTCTGCGGCCAGGGTTGTTCATCACGCTCGTATCTATAGCTCTCATCAAGGGAAAAATCGAACTCGCCATCAACCAGTTTATGGGCATGGGCCACGGCCTCAGCGACCCGGGTCCGATAGAGGCGGAAAATTTCGAACGCGGGTTCTATCCTGCCTATTTTCAGGTAGTCATCCAATTTATCCTCATAGAGCGAAAAGCGCACGATGTCCCTGGCGCGGAAAAATGAGCGGTTGGGATCGAGGGCATCGAAGTATCGCTCGAGAGTCATCTTTGACATGGTGTCGTCGAGCTCCACCTCTTTGTAGTGGTACTTCTCGATTACCTTGACGATAACATTGGCTGTCTGTTGCTGCTCGGCTGTCGGTTGCAACTCACCGATCGGTACCGTCTGGCGTTTGGCCAAAAGCCCTTTACTGCCGATGAGAAGCAATAAGCTGAGCAGAAAAACCTTGAAAATTTTCATGTAACTACCTGGTCATTGTTCGCGCGGAATCTGGATGCGCATGACTATCATCATAGTAAATTGGACTAGTTTTGGACTGATATTCCACTCCCCAGGTTCCATTTACTCGCGAAAAGGCGTACTGGACCGCAAGATTCAATCAATACATTTCATATATTTTCGTGCAGACCCTGCACCAGATCCAGATAACCGGGTGTTTCGGGATTTATAATCCCATGACGCACTAAAAAGTCAATCACCACCAGATTGCAGTTGAGCTTGAATTCATCCGTCTCTGCGACCCGCGTTGCCACCTCTTCCACCGGCATCAGCATGAACTCGGCAACTTCGCCATCACTGTTCGTCGGCCGGAAGTCCGCCGTGAGTTGAAGATCGTAGCAATAGAGGGTATCGGGTTTCAGACCCACGGCTGTCTCCGTGCAGTAGGTCAATGCACCCACGGACTGCGCTCTGTCCGCCAGGTGTTGCGGAATATTGGCCTCTTCCTGGCACTCCTTGCGCAGGTTCTCCACCAGGGAGAGGTCATGAGGCAATCCCCCTGCCACCATGTTGTCGAGACAACCGGGAAAGTTGCGCCGATCGGCTGAGCGCCTGGCGATCCACAGCTTCAGGCCCTCGCCATCACGCACAAATCCGTTAAGGTGCTGGCCATAGGCACGCAGACCGAAATAGGGGGCGCTGGCGCGATCCACGGTGGCGATCGCCATCTCCCTGCCGTGGTGGGTGACCGGGTACTGCTCACCATGGATATGGGAGATGATCCCCTCCTCGACCAGGGTGGAGACAACCTCGCCCAGCATTGCGCTGCGTGCCTCGAAACTGTCGTAAGCCTCCTGGAGGTGGATGCCCCGCTCATCCTGGCGGAAGGCACGGGGCCAGCCAGCGAGGGCCTCCCACAGGGGTTGTTTTAGACGCCCGATACGCGCTCCCCTGTAGAAGAGTGATTTGAAATTCCGCGGATTCCAGCTGTTGAGGCGCTCGATATGACGCAGATAGCCTTGCAAATTCTTGATCATCGCTGACTCGGCTCCATCATTGGCCATAGGATCTGATAAGGCCACGCAAGACACCCTGGATCCGCACCCGTTCCGTTGTGTAGTCCATCGCCCGCATCGACGAATTGGCGGGATGGAGTATGACCTTGCCCGGGCATTGCTCAATTCTTTTCAGGGTGGCCTCCTCGTCGTCGATCAGCGCCACCACGATTTCACCATCCCGTGCCTGTTCCCGCTGCTCGATCACAACATAGTCGCCGTCGTGGATACCTTCATCGATCATCGAATCTCCCGACACCTGCAGTACATAGCAGGGCCTCTTGCCAAGCAGCAGTTCTGGCACCTGCATCGGCTGCGCCTGGCTGACAGCCTCGATGGGTCTGCCGGCGGCGATCCGTCCGAGATAGGGTATGCCCTCCTCCATGCTGGATTCAACCAGGCGTATGCCCCGCTTCTGGCCGTCCATGGGCTCCACCAGGCCCGCCGCCACCAGTGCCCGGATATGCTTATGCAGCGAACCGCGGGAACTCAGGCCCAGCAGGCCGCAGAGTTCATCATAGGTCGGTGGAAGCTGACAGTGCTCGAGATTCTCTCGCAGGATACGATAGATCTCCTGCTGACGCCGGGTCAATTTCATGGTGCACCTTGATTTGTTCTCCACTTGTTCTCTATTCTACACCAGGAGAACAGAGAGAGAACAGCCATGAGCACTCCCGTTGCATCCATGACAGCGGCTGACCCGGCTACAATCCGGGACCCGGCCGACAATTTGGCCGCCAAGCTGCGCCACCAATACGGACAGCGAATTACCGGCGAGCTGCAGCTTCCCGCCATGGAGGGTGACTATCGTCCCTTGCCCGGGGATCTTCATCCCCGACTCCGCCAAGCCCTGCGGCAACGGGGGATCGAGCGCCTCTACAGCCACCAGGCCGCCGCCTGGCGATCGGTACGGGAGGGTCGGCACACGGTGATTGTCACTCCCACCGCATCGGGCAAGACCCTCTGCTATAACCTGCCGGTACTGCAGGAGGCACTGCAGGCCAGGTCCAAGGCCCTCTATCTCTTCCCCACCAAGGCGCTCGCCCAGGACCAGGTGGCCGAGCTGACCGAGCTCAACCAGGCCGCCGAACTGGGTGTGCGCGCCTTCACCTTCGATGGCGATACCCCCGGAGATGCGCGCATGGCGGTGCGCACCCGAGGGGATATAGTGGTCTCCAATCCCGACATGCTGCACCAGGGGATACTGCCCCACCACACCAAGTGGGCCCAGTTTTTCGAATCCCTAAGCTATGTGGTAATCGACGAGATGCACAGTTACCGTGGCGTTTTCGGCTCCCATGTGGCAAACGTGATGCGGCGTCTGCGCCGTATCTGTCGCTTCTACGGCAGCGATCCCCTGTTTATCCTCTGCTCCGCCACCATCGCCAATCCGCAGCAGCTGGCGGCTCAACTGATCGACGAGAAGGTCGAGGCGATCACCGAAAGCGGCGCGCCACGGGGCGCCAAGCATCTGCTGCTGTGGAATCCACCGGTAGTCAATCCCGATCTGGGTATCCGTGCCTCCGCCCGCTCCCAGACCACCCGGATTACCAAGCTGGCGCTGGCTCAGGGGCTGAAGAGCATCGTCTTCGCCCAGTCCAGGCTGATGGTCGAGGTGCTGACCAAGTATCTCAAGGAGTGCTTCGACCGAGACCCCCGGCGCCCCGCCCGTGTCGCCGCCTACCGGGGCGGTTATCTCCCCAGCGAACGGCGCGACATGGAGCGGCGGCTGCGGGAAGGCAGACTCGACTGTGTGGTCTCCACCTCTGCCCTGGAGCTGGGCGTGGACATCGGTGCCCTCGATCTCTGTGTGCTCAACGGCTATCCGGGCACCATCGCCGCCACCTGGCAGCGCCTGGGCCGCGCAGGCCGGCGTCAGCGCGCCGCACTGGGGATACTGGTGGCCAACAGCCTGCCGCTGGACCAGTACATCATCCGCAATCCCGATTTCTTCCTCGGCGCCTCGCCGGAACAGGCGCGTATCGATGCGGATCAGCTGCTGATCCTCCTCGATCATGTCCGCTGCGCCGCCTTTGAACTCCCCTTCAAGGACGGGGAGCAGTTCGGCAAGGAACCGCTGAGTGAACTCCTCGCCTACCTCGAGGAGCATGGCATCCTGCATCGGGAGGGGGGTGAATGGCACTGGATGAGCGACAGCTATCCTGCCAGCAGCGTCAGCCTGCGCTCGGTTGCGGAGGGGAACTTCGTGGTGGTTGATACCACGGGAGGCGACAAGCGCGTGATCGCCGAAGTCGACTACAGTTCGGCGGCGATGACCATCCACGAAGGGGCGATCTACATGGTGCAATCCGCACCCTACCAGGTGGAGCGGCTCGACTGGGAGGGCCGCAAGGCCTTCGTCACTTCCACCCGGGCCGACTACTACACAGATGCCATCGACTACACACGGCTGAAGATCCTCGAAACATTCGAGGAGCATAAGTGCAGCCGCCATGCGGTGGCCCGGGGAGAGGTCCACCTGGTGAAGCGCATCACCGGCTATAAGAAGATCCGCTATTACAGCCATGAAAACGTGGGCTATGGCAAGATAGCGCTACCGGACCAGGAGATGCACACGAGCGCCGTCTGGTGGCAACTCAACCCCAAGGCGATGGAGCAGGCATTCAGCACTCGCCAGACCGCCCTGGACGGCTTTCTCGGCGCCAGCCATGCAATGCATATTGTCGCCACTGTTCGCATGCTCTCGGAACCCAGGGACATCGGCAAGGCTGTGGGTGACGGCAATGCCCGCTGGTTCGCCACGGTGGATGCGCTTGGCCGGGGCGAACTGCGCAGCAACGAGGAGGAGACGGTCGATCCGGAGTGCCTGCAACGATTCACCCCCACCCTCTTTCTCTACGACAACTACCCTGGGGGCATCGGTCTCTCCGCACCCCTCTGCGAGATCCGTGACACCATCGTCGCCGAGGCCGGGCAATTGGTTGCCGCTTGCGGCTGCAGCCTGGGTTGTCCCGGTTGCATCGGTCCCATACTGGCCAGCGACGAGACCCGGGGTTACTCGCCGAAAGAGGCGGCGCTGCGGGTGTTAGCCCTGTTGGGTAAAGATGAGCCTTAGAACAAGACTGTTTCGTCTGCAGGGACAATCGGGCAGCAGTGTAGAACAACCCGCTGAATCAGCATCCGATCTACGCCGGCGTCTGGCGGGTATTGTCGGGAGATACCCGCCGACGACCTGCCGTGAGTCAAATCCTGCAATCCGTGACAAGGCCCTGGCCCAAGCGCTCAAGGGCTACACCATCGGCGACGGCCTGATCCGGATCTCCCGGCGCATTCCCTTGCAAGGAGCGCTGGGCAGACTTCCGCTTTCGCGGCTGACACGGCCACCAATCCTTCCTGGAGAGAGGGCTCAGGCCCTGCGCCGCCAAGTCTACATCGATACCGAAACCACCGGTCTCTCCGGCGGCAGCGGAACCCTCGCCTTCCTTATCGGCATGGCATGCGTGGAAGATGACGCGATCCTGATAAACCAATACATGATCACCCGATTTACCGCGGAGGGGGCAATGCTTGACGCCTTTTCAGCGGCCCTGAATGCCGAGGATCGCCTGGTCAGCTATAACGGCAAGTGTTACGACCTGCCCCTGTTGAAAAGCCGCTACCGCATGCAGGGACGCACTGTCTCCCTACACACACTGCCCCATCTCGATCTGCTCCACCCCGTACGCCGGCTCTTTTCCACCACCTGGCCCGATTGCCGCCTGCTAACCCTGGAGCAGAGACTGCTCGGTCTGCAAAGGCATAACGACCTGCCCGGGTCAGCAGCCCCAGAGGCCTGGTTCGATTTTGTAAGATCGGGGATCGGGACGCGGCTGATCCGGGTGGTGGAACACAACCGCCAGGACCTGCTCTCGCTAGCCATGGCCCATAGCGCCCTGACTCAGGTCATCGCACAGCCACGGCAGCATGGCGCCGACATCGTCGCACTCGCCCGCTGGCTGACGGATAGCGATGAGAAGGCGGCCCATGCGCTGCTGAAAGAAGAGTTCCATAAACTCCCGCAGCGGGGGAAGAAACTGCTGGGGCGGCTCGCCAGGCGTTTGTGCGACTGGGAACTGGCGCTACAGATCTGGGAAGAGCTTGCCCTGAAGGGCTGTCATAACTCCGCCGAACAGTTGGCCAAGTATCATGAACATATCAGCAAGGATCTGGAGATTGCCAAACGCTACTGCAAACAGCTTCCCGACGATGGGGAACGGCAGCGAAGAATGCGGCGAATCGACAGCAAGCTCCTGCGCCGGAGAATACAACCGGAGTTGCGACAGCAAACGGATTCACTGTGATCCCCCGTTTGCCTTCGTTGACAACTCGATGGCCTGCTTGACAAAGTCCTTGTACCACTCATTGACGGTTGCGATAAAGTCGTAGAGTGCTTGTGGATCGTCCTTCTGCTGCACATGGTCACTCACCCTGAAGGGTGGATACACGATCGCGGCGGTAGTGGTCCGGGTCAGTCGTTTATCGAAATTGGCTACCGCTATGGGAACTATCAGGGGTTCATGATCGGCTTCCAGGGCCATCCGGAAGACACCTGGCTTGAATGGCCCGGGTGACTCCTCCGTATAGTAACAACGCCCTTCCGGACAGATGATGATGTTCTCTCCCTGTTTCAACCGCGCCAATGCCTGATCCATGAATTGGCGGTTGCGCTGCTCCCGGGTCAGGTGAAGATCACGATCCTCTTCATCGACGTCTCCCGGATAGACGTAGAGGTAGTCGAGGCGGTCGAAATATTGCTGGAAACCATACCAGTCGAGTTCGGGCTTACGAATAACCCGGATCGGTGCCTCATGATATTTCGGATAGATCAGCATGCTTGAGACGAAATGGGTATCCAGGGTGAGGCGGAAGTCGTTGGGCAGCATGTTGTCAGTATGGTTCTCCAGGTGGTTCATGATGATGAAATGCCCCGGGGAGTCCGGAAGATGCTCCTCCCCCGCCAGAATGTAGCGGGTCTGTTGAAACAGTGTCTGAAACGCCTGCATGCAGTGATGTCGTACCTCTCTCGAGGGTTGCTCTGCGGGAGCATTGGCGACACTTTCATAGATACGCTGCAGCCCTTGATAGAAATGGAGTTCGTCATGCACCTTGTCCAGGATATCCAGGGACAGTCTCGCCAGGTTGCGTTCGTTTTCATCCTCACCATGATTGCGAATCAGTTCCAGGGTGCCGAAGGCGTCGGAGAGCGTCAGCCGATTCTGCAGGAGATAGGGGATTTTATAGAGTGGCGACGTGACATGCAGGGTATCGGCATTTTGTTCCAGGAGTGCGGTCACGGCCAGGGTCTCTTTCTGATATCGCCTGGCGATCAATTGCGTCCGAGCCATGCGCAGACGATTGCCGATCAACCAGATCACCCGCTCCATCAGCTCACCGGCGAAGCGTGCATTCTGCTGACATAGCGTAGCCAGGGAATCGGCGCTGAACACCAATGCACATACCGAGTCGCTGGCGATCGCAGAAACCTGATAGTGACGGGGATCGACCAGTGCGGACCAACCGAATGCCTGCCCGGGACTCTCCAAGCTGTTGAGAAAAAAACAGATCTTGCCCTCGCTGCTGCAATACCAGAGTTCGATGCGGCCGCTGACGAGCAAGTAAAAGGCGTCTGCGCTGTCCCCCTGTTGAAAAAGCGTGGTGCCGGGCGTTACCCGAATCATGCGCCCAAGGGAGAGCATAGTGTGCAAGTGGTGATCCGACATGGCTTCGAAAAAAGTGGCGTGACGCAAAAACCGGAATGTAGACGCCTGGTCGCTTCCCAGGTTTTCGTACTCGTCAAGCGGGCTTGCCTGTTTGGTTGAAGTCACCGCAGAGGGTTCCACCAGCGCGCTACCCTCGACGTCACTACTGGCTATCAGGCGATCCCGGTTATGCTCAAGCCGTCGCGCCAGAACTTCAGCGACACGACGCAGCAGGGAGTGGGCAGAATGCGGCGACTGCTCCATCACCTCGGTCAGTACCGTTCTCGGAATACGCATCAAGCTGCATTCGGTTTCACAACGTACGGTAACGGTATGGCGATAGGGCGCACGAAGAGCCGACCAACCGATTAGCGAACCCGGCTCGCTGTCGGTGCCAACCAGGAGATCATCCATGCCAGCCACATGGATCAGGAACTGCACCTTTCCGCTCAGGAGAAAATAGAGCGCGATAGCCCGGTCGTGCTGATGCAACAGTATCTCACCCTGTTCCAACTGTCTGACTTCGGATTCCACCGCGAGTCTTGCAATCACCTCCCTGTCGATAGCCTGGAAAAATGTGAGTTCAGCAAGTTGTGAGGCTTCTACCATTGCGGTTACCCTTATAAAATGTTTTTCATCTCAGAACCGCATGAGTTGTTGTTTTCTGGCTTTTTGCTTGCCGATTGAGTGCGCTCAAACAAAAACCCCTATTAGTAATCTATAGTAGAATCATGCGGCGCTATTTTAAACCCGATCATACAAAGCCAAAGGATTTTGATCTCTTCTGGCACGAGACACTGAGCAAACTGGATCGAATAGATCCCGATCCGACCGTTACTTTCACTGAGCCCAATCACAGTCACCCCGACCTTGTTCTTGAGTACGTGACCTTTGTATCACTTGATGGTGCACGTATTACCGGACTGCTTACCCATTGGCGAGATGACCGACCGCGACCGTTGGTTGTCTACAGCCACGGCTATGGCTGTCAATGTATGCCGCAATGGTCATGGGCGGAATCAGGATTGAATTGCTTTGGCGTGGATATTCGCGGTTTCGGCCGCTCTCATGACGCCCTTGTGTCACCCTCCCAGTGGGGCTGGGTGCTGACCGGTATAGAGTCACCCGAGACCTCGGTGATCCGTGGCGCCGTCTGTGACTACATCCAAGGCGCCAAGGTCGCTGAGGGGATGTTGCCCGCTCCGACCGAACGCCACACCTTCCATGGCGTCAGTTTCGCCGGCGCTTTGGCCCTGAAATCCGCATCGATGCTAGGCTCGCCGGATCTACTTGCGGTAGGCGTCCCCACATTCGGCTGGACCGAAGGGCGTTATATCTTCGTCAAATCAGGATCGGGGGCACAAATTAATCACTATCTGGCCTATCATCCTGAGCGCCTGGACGATGTAATGCTGGTGATGCGCTACTTTGATCCCGTCAACTTCGCCGATACGGTGCACTGCCCGACACTGATCGGGTTGGGTCTGAAAGACGAGGTGGTACCGGCGAAGACAGTCTACGCCATCGCCAACCACATATCGGGTCCGAGAGAGATTATGGAATTTCCGGTCAGCCATACCGATCTGCCGGAGGAACAGCTTTGGAATCGCTTTGAGCAGTATTGGCTGAACCTCACGATCGAGGGGGTCGACAGTGAATTCGGTTCACAGGCATTCCCACAAGAGAGAGAATGAGCGCTCGGCCAGGCGAGCATCGGTTCACTTGTTCGAATATGTGTTTCTGAATCGCCTCCATGAATAGAGCGCGAGGGTCGACAGCAGCAACAGCTCAACGGGAAACAGCAGAATCAAGTCAACTCTGATATTGCACTCCCCAGTACAGCTATCCAGTACCCACGCCTCATAGGCGATTGGCAGCAACAGCAATACCGCCGAAAATGCTTGCAGACCCTGCTTTGAGCGGATGTAGAGGGCAAAAAAGAAGACCCCCATGGCGGCGCAGACAAGCAGAAATAGATAGTAGGCCAGTATCAACATCTTTCATACTCAATGTCGTCACCAATAGTCTGAGCATAGCCGTTGATCAGGCTAAGCGCCGACAGAAATCGAGCTGCTGAACGCCGGGGCATGCAACCGGCGGTTGAACAAGACGGCTCTCAACCGCTCTCCCTGGCGATACTGCCGAGGACATAGGAGCAGAGCACCAAGTGCTGGAACCTGTTCAGTCCGCGAAATTCCAATCCGTGGATATAGCGTGTCCGCCCATCCTTGTATTTGGACTTGCGTATATTCCTGATGATACTCATCAGCTTCAGGGTGTCTTCGCCACCACAGACCGAAAGACTGTAAATTACCTGAATGACAGATCCGATCTCCCCGAGCTTCTGAGAGTTGATCACGCGTGCGCCGGTACTGCTGATATCCGAAATGATCACCGGACGCTTCTGCTCTGCACCCGACGCACCCTGAGGCCAGACAGCAACTGCTTCGATCTCTGTATCAACCCTGGGCGCATTGCGCACCACCGCGGTCTCGACATCATCCGGGTATGAGAGATGGATATGGGGATAGGGCTTCGAGGATACGTTCAGTACATGAGAGACAAAACCGAAGACATTGCTGCCCTGAAGCATTCTTACGGTGAAGCTCTGGCCGTCTCGAACGATAAGCGGTCTTCCCTGTCGACGAGGTGTGGTGATAACCAGACTCTGTTCAGGCAGGAATCCAATCAGGATGGCGGCATAACGCTCCATATTTTCACTGGGCGGTGCCCACTGCAGTTGCAGCACATCACCGATCTGCAGGTATCTGACTGTGTCTGGCAAAGACTCACCCCCATGCGGCATATGTTAGTATTGAAGCATAAATCGGTAGAAACCAACCACCATGATTGCCCTCTATAATAGTCAGTGACAATCAACAGCACAGACTTTAAGAATAATGCGAACTTTTATCTGTAAAAACAAGTAGCTGTTAAGATTACTTTAAGTCCTTTAAATCAGCAAACGATGATTTTCGTGCTTGACGACAATCCAAATACACCGTTTCCAGACGTCTCCCTGGCGGAGCGTGAGCCTGACGGCTTGCTGGCGGTGGGTGGCGACCTCACACCCCAACGGCTGATTCAGGCCTATCAGCTGGGTATCTTTCCCTGGTTTACCGAAGGTGAACCTATCCTCTGGTGGTCACCCGATCCACGCACGGTACTCTACCCGGAAAAGATTAAAATCAGCCGCAGCCTGAGAAAGGTGTTGAGAAAAAAGGTCTATAAAGTCTCTTTCGACCATGATTTCGATGCCGTAATCAGGGGTTGCGCCGCACCACGACACAACTCTCCAGGCACCTGGCTGGTGCCGGAGATGATCGATGCCTATCATCAGCAGCACCGGCTCGGACTGGCCCATTCCGTCGAGGTATGGGAGGACGATCTGCTTGTCGGTGGACTCTACGGTATGGCGATCGGTCGTGTCTTTTTCGGTGAATCGATGTTCAGTCGTGCCACCGACAGCTCGAAAATCGCCCTGGTTCACCTCAGTCGAAAATTGAACCAATGGGGGTTCAAGATGATCGACTGTCAAGTCTATACACAACACCTGGCCAGCCTGGGTGCCGAAGAGATTCCCCGCTTCAGTTTCTGCAAAGACCTTGCAAGCTGGACCCGTCTTGAAGGACGTCCGGGAAGTTGGGCCGATGAAGGCAAGCACCATCCAGAGATTGGCAGATGTTGAACTCGCCTCCCGGATTTGAACAGGAGGGGAGTTACGCACTCTACCTGAGCCAGGTTCATGACTGCTCCTATCTGCCAGGACGGGAGGCACGCAATCTTTTTCTCGATCCCAATGCCAAGGTTACCCTGAACCTCTACCAGCAGTTGATTGACCGTGGATTTCGACGCAGCGGATGCTATCTCTATCAACCGGCCTGCCCCCACTGTAACGACTGTGTCTCCCTGCGGATACCGACCGCGCGATTTCAGCCCTCACGCAGTCAACGCCGTATCTGGAAACGCAACCTGCCGCTCTACGAGGTTGATTACGCCCCTGCCGGGTACAGGGAGGAGCACTACCGTCTCTATCAGAAATACTTGCTTCAACGCCATCCTGACGGCGCCATGGTATGCAACAGTCCGGGGCAATACACCCAGTTTCTCACTTGCGACTGGGCAGAGACACGCTTCATCGAATTCCGCAAGGCGGGAGAGCTGGCCGCTGTAGCCGTTACCGACATGCTTCCGGCGGGCATCTCCTCTGTATACACCTTCTTCGATCCGCAGATGGCACGGGAGAGCCTGGGTATCTTTGCCCTGCTGTGGCAGATTGACTATTCGAAAAGACTCGATCTGCAGTGGGTCTATCCCGGATTCTGGATCGAGGCCTGCGACAAGATGAGCTATAAGTCCCGTTTTCGTCCATTCGAGGCCTGGACCGGGCAACAGTGGATTGACCACGGTAGACTCGCTGAACGCGACAAGGGGATATGACAGGTATTCCACCGATCCGATCACAGAAACAGCGCTAACCACTTTGCGTTCTTCAACTAACCTGATATCTGTTGTGGCACGACGCACCTGGTCCGCAATCGATCCCGCCGGAGACATAGATGTCCAAACAGCAAATCGGTGTTTTCTGTGCCGCCCTCCTCTGCCTCCCTGTACTCCTTCTGAGTGGCTGTAACTCATCCGGCAGCGGCGACGACAGTGTCGTGCAAGATAGTCTGCAACTGAAACCGTTCTCTACCTGTGACGACCTGAAGTCATATCTTATCGATACCAACGATACACACAACACCCTTGTCGGCATCGCTCAAACACCACCGGATGATTTGCAGGACAGCGCACCAACAACACTAGTCGGAGTCAGTTCGGGGATGCCGACATCGCAACCCGAAATAGAGACTGTCAGCGGCACCAATAACCAGGTAGTCGGCGTCGATGAGGCCGATTTCGTCAAAACCGACGGCGACCACACCTACGTCCTGTCGGGCGGTAACCTGGTGATTCTGCAGACCTGGCCGGCGCAGCAGACCCGGGAACTTTCGCGAACGGAGATCGACGGTTATCCCCGGGCGCTCTTTTTCAGTGATGATATCGTCTGGGTGGTGAGCGACCTCACTCCAGACAGCTATCCGCTCTACGCCATGAGCCTGGCTGCGGATATCGCACCCCGTATCGACCGGATGACCAAGGTCTCTCTATTCAATGTCACCGATCCGAGTCAACCCAGCCTGATCAGGGAAACAGTGTTTGAATCGAGTTACGTCGATGCACGTAAAATCGATCAACAGGTCTATCTGATTGTCAGTGCCCGGCTCGACCTGGACTCCATACCCGATGACCCCGCCAATATCGATATCGATGAACTGCTGCCCATACTCTCCGACAATACCGATCCCACCGCCGGCGGCCAGCCCACCACCTCGTTGATTTGTGAATGCGAGGCTATATACCGGCCCGAAATAGCCAACGGTACCGGCACCTTGACCATCCTGGGTTTTGATTTGGCAAACCCGCTGGCAGGGATCTCCAGCCAAACCATCCTCGGCAACAGCGGTATGGTCTACGCCAACGAGGAACATCTCTACATTGCCAGTATCGAGGATACCTACTGGCTCTGGCTGCCCGTGATGGAAGGGGAGGATTATCCGACACCCGCCACCACCATCCATAAATTCACTCTTCAATCCGCACCCCGCTATATCGCCAGCGGTCGCGTCGATGGCCATCTGCTCAACCAGTTCGCCATGGATGAATATCGGGGTGATCTCCGTGTGGTGACTACGGAACAGGCGTGGTGGCGCGGAGCCGATCCTGAAAACCGCCTCTACGTCATGGAGCAGACAGAGAGTGAACTGCTGCCGAGAGCAAAACTGGAGAGTCTGGGCAAACCGGGAGAGAGTCTCTTTGCAGTCCGCTTCGACGAGGAGAGGGGCTACCTGGTTACCTTCGAGCAGATCGACCCGTTGATCACCCTCGATCTGAGCGACGCCGACAACCCGCTGGTCGCAGGAGAACTGGAGGTACCTGGATTCTCCACCTATCTGCACCCCATTGAGGGGGATATGTTACTTGCGGTGGGTGTCGACACGGAGACCTGGGGTATTAAGCTTAGCCTCTTCGACATCAGTGATTTCTCTCAACCCGCGCTGTTGTCTGAACAGCATGTCGGCGCCGGAAGCTATACCGAAGCCGCCTATGACCACCATGCCTTCACCTGGTTCGAGGAAGAGAAGATGCTGGCAATTCCGGTAACACAGTGGAATGCCACTGCCACGGAACTGATATACGATGGTAACGACATCTTCAACGGGCTGGAACTCTTTAGAATCAGTGGACAACAGAGCATAACACCCTATGCCGCCATCGATCACGACCTCTTCTATGAGGATAGTAACAGTGGGGGGTGGTTCTACCCGGAGGGTATTCGCAGGAGCTTCTTTGTCTCCGACGATGCGATGAACAGCTATATCTATTCCATAAGCGGCCGTGGGTTGCTGGTCAACGACCTCGCCTCCCCCGAGACCAATCTTGCGGCTGTCGAACTACCCGCGGACAACAACGACTACCTCTATCCTGCGAGTCCGAATCCCTGAGAGCAGACCATTCGAGGTCACACTCCGGATCTGAAAGACCCGACTATGTGATATCACACAGAACCTTGTGATATGCCCCGATCACATCAGGGGTATTGTTAATCTTATTCATATAAATCCGTAGTTTATCTATTGGCCCGTGAGTTGCTATTCAATCTGGGATCCCTGTTCATGGATGTACAACTTTTCCCCGGGCAAGATCACAGTGACGTGAATCTGCGCCTGTTAGATTTGGATGTTCAGCAGTATGTACCTGTCGTTACAAAGCAATAAAATCAAATACCCTCTCATTTTCTGTCTAACCCTTTGTCATCAAGGCAGCTTTGCTGCTGAGAAGAACGAAGCCACCGAGCCGGTCGATGATGAGGAACATGATGTCATCAGCGTCACCGCATCCAGGGTTGAACGTCGCACCCAGGATGTCGCCGGCTCCATCGATGTCATCGATTCAGAGCGCATCGAAAATGAAAAGATGTTCAATATCAAGGATGCCATCGAAGGCAGTCCCGGTGTCCTGATCAACTCAAAGAACTCGGCCTATGACAGCCGCCTGATCATTCGTGGTGCCGGTCAAAAGGCCAACTATGGGGTGCGCGAGATCATGGTCATCCGTGACGGCGTACCGATGACCGATCCCGACAGTTTCTCCCGCTTCGACTTTATCGACACCCAGGATATCGAACGCATCGAGATCACCAAGGGACCCGGCTCGCTCTTCGGCGCGGGCTCAGCCGGCGGTACCATCCAGATCATCTCCAAGTCCGTATTTGATACCGACAGCAACCGGATAAAGCTGGGGGCCGGGCAGTACGGCCAGGGTAACCTGCATGGACGGCTTGCCGGGGACATCGATGAGAGCAATGCCTTCTCGATTACCGCCTCCTATCGTAAAACCGACAACGACTGGCGTGATTGGAACGAGTTCGAGTCAAAACAGCTCGCCTTCAAGCATGGTTACCTGCTTGACAATGGCGCCACCCTCGAGTCCGAGCTGAGCTATCACGAAGCTGATCTGCAGTTACCCGGCTCGATGGATGAGAGCGAGTTCGAGCGCTATCTCGACAGTGGCGAGCAGAAAGATACCAGCAGCAGCCCCTGGCAACACAGCGGCCGCTACTCGACGATCTGGTTCTTCAACTCCCGTTATGAGCAGGAGATGGATGCCCTGACATTCAAGCCTCGAGTCTACGCCAACCGCTGGGATCACTACCACCCGGTCACTGGTGCGATTAACGACAATCCTGGCACCACCGTGGTTGGCACCGACCTTGAGATGGCCTACAAGCACCAGCTCTGGGGACCAAGCACACTGGTTGCCGGTGTAACCGCCCGTCGCGATGATACCCGGGGCGCAAAGAAGTTCACCTATGCGGATGTGGAAACCAGCCCGCCGCCGCCCTGGAATCCGATGGGGCCTGAAACCATCCTGCACACCAACTCAGACAAGGCTGGTGAACTCCTCGAGGAGGAAGATGCCACCAACACCCTGTACGGCCTGTTTGTCCAGGAGACACTGCAGCCGAACCGGCGCACTACGATCGATATCGGCTTTCGATACGATCGCAACAACTTCAATATCGACAATACCGCATTTGGTGAATACAGCTATGGCGCAGGAAGCTATAGCTTCTTCGATGCCCCCGAAATCACCCATACCGACAAGACATTCAATCTGTTCTCGCCAAAACTGGGTATTACCTATGAACTCAACAATCTGTTGAACCTCTACAGTGTGCTAGCCCAGTCGGGACAGGTGCCTTCGGAATCGGAAATCCAGAGCAATCCGAAGCTCGATGCCGCAACGGCGCGCAATCTGGAGGTCGGTTTGAAGGGGCGCGCGCAGGAGTGGTCCTTCGATCTCGCCCTCTATCGCACAACGGTCAGTGACGAGATCGTCTCGGTACTGAATGAGGACCTGACCACCGAGTTTCAGAACGCAGGCGAGACCCTGAAGAAGGGACTGGAGCTGAGTGGCCGCTACGATCTCAGCCGCCGTTTCTGGTTGGAAGGCAGTTTTGCCTATAGCGACTACAGCTTTGTTGATTTTGAAGAGCTGGTGCGTACGGGTCCGACACAAACCCCGGTCGACCGCTCAGGCAACCAACTCCCCTTTATACCGAGACAGCAGTATGGCCTCTCCCTCGGCTACAGTCACCCAAGCGGTTTCAGGGCGGTGCTTCGCAGCAACAGTTGGGGCAGTTACTACGTCGATAATGCCAACACGGAAGAGTATCGCGGCTATGACTTTGTCACCAACCTGCTGCTGAGCTACCAGAGCGGTCCCCACAATATCTCGCTGAATGTGGAGAATCTCTTCGACAAACTCTACGCCCTCGAGGTGAAGAAGAGCACCAGCGGCAACAAGACATACGCGGCGGCCTCACCACGTAACGCCATGCTCAGTTACAGCTACAACTTTTAAGGAATAGAGCCAATGTATCGACGCCTGTTAGCTCTCTCCATACCCGTCTCCCTTTTGTCACTCTCCGGGACGGCATTCGCGGCGGACGGAGAAAACCCACCGCCTGAACCTTCGCACAACCATCGCGGGGAAAAGCGCATCATTCTGGAGAACGGCGAGAACGCCAGCATCACCCTCTGGAAACCAGATCTCTCCACACAGCCACTCAGCCTGGAACATGGCGGGATAACCCTGCCCAATACCGGTATGGACAACTACCACGTCATCCTCGCGGAGAAGGAGTGGGGTGATCACAAGGAGGCAGTGATCCGTTACGAGTATCGACACGGACCTCCCAGCAAGCAGAGCCCCTCCAGACTGGCTGCCGAGCAGAAGACCGAGTTTGAAATCGTCCCCGAC
This sequence comes from Candidatus Thiodiazotropha sp., assembly GCA_040793985.1. Lineage (GTDB taxonomy): Bacteria > Pseudomonadota > Gammaproteobacteria > Chromatiales > Chromatiaceae > Thiodiazotropha. Next base: position 102,939 of record JBFNJI010000024.1, read on the forward strand.
CCGATACCACGGGAGCACTATCGCTACCACTCGCGGGAGGAGTGGGGATTTCTGCTGCGATACCAAGGCCAACCGGTAAACAATCATGGGGTCAGTCTGCAGACATCTCACGGCAGCCATCTCTCTGCCACTACCGATGCGGAAGGCAGGGTGAAGTTTCGTATCCCGGATGATTTTCCAGGATTGGTGAAGGGAGAACGGGATCGGAGGCTGGGGGAATTTTCCGTTAGCAGCGAATACCTTCAGGATGATCGGCGCTACACCACCCAGCTCAGTGCCGATTATCGGGTCTCACCCGCACATTGGCAGTCGACACGACTGGGGCTGCTGGTGATCGGTATCGGCTTTGTTGCCGGCGGTCTTATCGGCCGGGTGAAAAAGGGAGGGAATGCAAAATGACCGGCCTGTTCAACCTCTCCCTGCTGCGGAAACTGGTGCAGATCGGCACCTTTATCTTTTTCGTCTATGGCGGCCTGGTCACCGGTTACTACCTGCAAGACAAGATCAGCCGCTCCCTGCCCGCCCTGAGCTGCGCCTACGATCAACAGGGTGCCGATCTCTGTACCCTGATCCCGATCCAACATCAAATGGACCATCGACTCGGGGAGGCTATTGCCAATGGCGGCAATCTGATGATGGGCATACTGCCCACGCTGACCACCCTGGGGACCTTCCTGCTCCTCTTCGTGGTGCTCAACAAGGCCTTCTGTGGCTGGATCTGTCCCTTGGGCACCTTCCAGGAGATACTGCAGATTATCGGTCAGAAACTCGGTTTGCGGCGCCATGAGTCGCTCTCCGGGAATATGGTCAAACGTGTACGCCCGGTGAAGTGGTTCGTCCTGCTTCTGCTTGTCTTCGCATTTCCCCTGCTAACCGGCATGGGCATGTTGAATCACGATCTGGGTGATCCCTTCTGTCGCATCTGCCCCAGTCGCATACTCACCACCCTGGCCACCGGTGAAACCTCGGAGATCTATCTCGACACCGCCAATACGACCACCGTCGTGACATCGCTGCTGGCCGACTTCCTGTTTGGCCTGATGATCGCCCTGGCGTTGACCGTGCGTCAGCCCTTCTGTCGCATCTGCCCCATGCTCGCGATGCATGCGGTATTCCGCAAATTCGGTCTGCTGCGCCTGGTCAAGAACGCCACACCACGCTGTGACCGCTGCGGTCTCTGTGCCAAGGCCTGTCCGATGGATATCCGCGAGATACACACCGACATGGAGAGCCGCAACGTTACCTTCGAGGACTGCACCCTTTGTGGGCGGTGTGTGGAGTTTTGTCCCGACCAGGATGTGCTGCAGCTGAAATACACCCTGCTGCCTGTTTTCAGTTCCAGCCCGCGCTACTTCAAACAGCGCAAGAAACAGCAGGCACAATGGGAGAAGAGCAATCTGATTACCTGGTTGAAAAAGCGCTCCACAACCCCAGAGACTGAGTCCTCATGATTCCAATCGAACCGGTCAGTCTCAGCTTTGGTGCGGCGCTGCTGCTGGGGCTCAGCTTCGGTGCCGGTCCCTGCAATATTGCATGCCTGCCCTACCTGGGACCCGTCTTCACCGCCAGCAACCAAGAGATAGGAAACGCCTGGCGAACCCTGGTGCCATTCTCTCTCGGCCGTTTCAGCGGCTACACCCTGTTGGCGGCTGCAGCCGGCTGGGCGGGGCTCTGGGTTGAGGATCTGGTTGCCGGTCCGTGGGTTCGCTGGCTCCTGGGTGGAGCTACGGTTCTGGTGGCACTCTCCCTGCTCTGGCGACGCCGCGGCAGCGAATGCGCATCGGCTTGTCAGACTGATCAATCCGTGGGATTCACCGCCAAGGCAGTACCGGAACCGAACACCATGAAACAAGGCACGCTGCCAGGTGGGCTCTATCTCATGGGATTTGGTATGGCATTGAATCCCTGTGCCCCGCTGACCACCCTGCTCCTCGCCGCGGCCACCAGCGCCAGCATCATCACAGGCGCCTCCCTGGGTGCGGGTTTTGCGCTGGGAGCGGTGCTTCTGCCCACCCTGATCTTCGCCTATGGTGTTGCCCACTTCGGCCAGCAGATCAGACTCCACCTGACACACCACCGCATCGCCCTGGAGAATACCAGTATAGGACTGCTTGTCCTGATCGGTTGTGCCACCGCTTTAGGATGGATCACCCCATGAATATCACTGAACTACTTGCCAAAGGCGGTCCGGTCATCTGGATCCTCGCCATCTACTCCTCCATTGGACTTGCCATTGTGCTGGAACGCTATTTTCTCTTTGTGCGTCTGCGCCAATTGCCAAAAGAGTGGCAGCAGAGACTGGGACGGCTGCTCGAAGACTCGGCGGCGCATCAGGCGTTGAATCGGCTTAGGGGTCCCGAGGCGAGTATCATTCGCGCAGTCGTGGCGGCCAACAAGGATGGTATCAACGACCTTCGCAGTGTTGGAGAAAGGGTGAGGGGCGAGGAGATTCAGCGCATGGAGTTTGGCCTTCGGACCCTGAGTATTCTGGGAAATACCGCCCCCCTGCTCGGCCTTCTTGGCACCATAACGGGCATGATCAAGGCCTTCATGGTGATTGAGCAGGCAGGTGGCAAGGTGGATGCCCAGGCCCTGGCCGGCGGCATCTGGGAAGCGATGATCACCACAGGTGTTGGACTGGCAGTCGCCATACCGCTGCTGTTGATGCTCCACTTTCTTGAAGGGGGCGTCGAACGACGAGCCCTGAAAATGAACCGCTGCATCGCCCTGTTGCTGGAGAGACGTAGTGTCACTACGGGTATATCCGCAGAGACGCAACAGACACACCAGTGGGAGAACATCACCGATGGAGTATGAGTTCAAACGGCGTTCCAGCCATGTGCTCAACCTTACGCCCCTGATCGATATCGTCTTCCTGCTGTTGGTCTTCTTCATGCTCACCGCACACTTTATCGAGGACCAGGCCATCGATATCCAACTGCCGGAGGCGCTTACCAGCCAATCCAGTGGTGAGAATGATACTGTCGAGGTTATTCTGCTGCCCAATGGCAATCTGCTGGTGGATGGAGAAGCCGCTACCCTGGAAACTCTCGAGGAGAGAGTACGCGGTGCCCTGCACGCTCCCAACAAGCGTTTTGTCAGACTCAAAGGCGACCAGGCTGCAGCCTTCGGTGCCGGCGTGAAGGTCATCGACGCTGCACGCAGGGCCGGTGCCGAATCCCTGGATATACTTACAGAAAAGCCATGACCCGAACAAATGTCGGCTGGCGGTCGCTGGCGCTCTGCCTCTCCTTGCTGTTGCACTATATGCTTGTCAGTGAATGGTCTGACAAAGTGATAGCCAGCGCGGCCATGAAAGAGGAGAAGATGCCGCCGATGCTGGTGCAGCTGTCATTTCAGAGGCCACCGCCCGAGCCCATCCCCGAACTAAAACCACCGCCAAAGCCGCCGGTCAAAAAGATTGTGAAACCGAAACCAAAACCCAAACCGAAACCAAAACCCAAGCCAAGGATCAAGAAAAAGAGTAGCACCAAGCCTATACCCAAACCCGTTGTCGTGGAGAATCAACCCGTCACCCCGGTGGAGGAGAAACAGGTTGCAGCAAGCCCACCTCCACCTCGAGTTCAACCCAGGGTGGATTTCAGGCAACAGTATCTGGCTAAACTGTTGGCCAGGATTGAGGCTAACAAGTACTATCCCGCGGTTGCCAGGCGTAGAAATATCGAAGGCAAGATCGATGTCAGTTTCAGACTTGCCTGTGACGGCAAGGTCACCCAGTTGAAGATCAGCGGTCGCCACGGCCTGTTGCGCAAGGCCGCTGGCAAAGCCATCAATGCCGCACAACCCCTGCCTGAGCCGCCTTCCCAGGTCGAATGTCCCATACCGGTCAACTATGCCATGGCCTATACATTGGATAATTAACTGCCTGTATTCAATCCAATGAGATAACGACTGATCCCAGCCTCTGCTCCGCCTCCACCCTGCGGTGGGCCTCGACAGCCTCCTGCAGTGGATAGATCCTGTCAACGGTTGGATTGATTTCACCCGCGACTATCATCTCCTTGAGACAGTTCAGCTCCTCCTCGGTCTCCCGGGCAAATGCAAACATAGCCCTTTTATCAGTGAACCTGGTGCTCCACAACGACCTCATCATATCGCTGAGGCGTGGATTTGCCAGCAGGTAACGACCATCCGTGTTGAGTAGACCGATGACTTTCTGAAATGGTGTTTTTGCCACCATGCTGAAGATGACATCGTAGGTCTGGCCGCCTGCCGTGAAATCCTGCTGGGTATAGTCGATAAAGTGATCGGCGCCTATTTCGCGCAGCATGGTCTCCTTAATGCCACTGTCCACCGCGGTGACCTCCGCGCCCATTGCCTTGGCAATCTGTACACCGAAGGTTCCAATGCTGCCCCCTGCGCCATTGATTAGAACCCTCTCCCCGGTTTCTATCTTCGCCATGCGCATGAAATGGAGTGCATTCAAACCTCCCAAGGGAACAGCGGCGGCTGCAGCGAAGCTGAGGTTGCTCGGCATGGGTACCAGGGTGTAATGCTGCGGAAGGGTCAAATACTCGGCATAAGCCCCCAAACGCAAACGGGTCGATCCGAACAGGGAGTCCCCCTTGTTGAATCTTGTTACGGCTGTTCCGACTGCCTCCACCTCGCCTGCGAAATAGCCTCCCAGAATCCTTTTTCTTGGCTTGAACACGCCTAGCATCAACCGCAACGAGGGCATAAACCACTTTACCTGAAAATCGAAGCCACGCATTTCACAATCAGCCTTTGTGGCCTCGGCGGCATATACTCTCAGCAGAATTTCGTCATCCTTGGGAACGGGCTTGGGAACCTCCTCCTGACGGAGCACTTCCGGTGGCCCGTAGTTGTCATAGACAACAGCTTTCATGATCGACAATATCCATACAGAGGCAGGTAGTCAGTCCGCAAATGAACATGGGTGTATGCAAATAGTCTTGCCGCTTACTCTACAACAAGATGAATAATGTTGTTCGGGCTGCTAAGCCAAAACCCATTAAACTCATCTGGCAACGGCTCTATCCCGTCTCTGATGACACATCCCTGCGCAACGAGGTAATGCTTGGCCGCCTCGACACTGTCGGTCTCTATCTCCAGCCATACTTCGGACTGACTCAGTCCCTCAATCTTGTCGACCCATAGATTCTTGTCTCCAAATTCAAAGGTAACCGACTCGAACTGATCCGTGGAACTGGAGGGTATCCGCTGTAAACCGAGAATCCCTTCATAGAACAGCACTGTTTTATCGTATTCGTGAGACGGTACTTTGACAGCGATATTTTTACCGGCATGGAAGTTTGGTTTCATAACCTCTCCTTAGCTATTCCCTACCACTCTCCAACAGGCCTGCTTCACGGACAATCTTAGCACCTCTTGGGGTGACATCCAGATGCGTCACATCCTTCAGGACCCTCCAGGCAAACCCGATCGTGTCGTTGCGGAGTTGAACAATAAAAACGATGAATTCCCCGTTATGGATCACCCCTGGGAAATTGCCTGGCTCAGCTCCTCGTTCGTCATTGCTTTGCCATCCAGATTCCAGGCGCCATCCACCGTGTGCACAACGTTCACATAGATCTGGTCTTTCGGCTGGTTGCCACCGGATAAATCATGGATGATCTCAGTTGCCTCTTTAAAATGACCGAGTTGGATATCTCGACTGGCGAAGGCGAAGGAAGGCACCTTCCATTCAACCCACGCAGCGGAAAAATCTTCACCACCTGAAAAACTGGCCCCCTTGGGCAGCAGATGGACCGAGGCGGTAATGTTTGGCGTCATTACACGGTTGCCGCTCAAACCATGCCACTTCAGCATCGAGTCGGTAAGCCGCCGGATGGCATCTCCTTCAGAACCTGAGGGCAAAACGCCTTCGGTAAGAGTTAGTGTCAAAGGCATCATGATCCTCCCTAAAAAGAACATTGCTCACACACGAAGATAACGATCACTATCTTTTTACTCGAAAAATCGCACCCGGTCTCTTCTCGGCGCATCGCAGATAACGATCGTTATCTATAATTTAGATTACGACCGTTATCTTGTCAACTATACTATCGGAAAAGCAGTACGGAGCGATTGCCATGAGACAGGATTCAACAAAGAAGGAAGAGACTCGAAGACGAATGCTAGACGCCATGCATAGGGGATTCCGCAGCAAAGGCTACGACGCTGCCGGTGTCGACGGCTTGGCCAAGGCTGCAGGCGTCACCTCCGGCGCCTTCTACAAACATTTCGGATCCAAGGCCGACGCCTTCAAGGAATCCGTTGCCTTGGGTGTAGAAGAGTTTCGCGCCGCGGTTGAGGATTTTCAGAAAAAACATGGCGACAACTGGCTGGAAGAGTTCGGCAGATTTTACCTTGGGGAAAAGCGCTGCACCGATCTGGCAGAGAGTTGCGGGCTCCAGAGTCTTTCCCCGGAGGTCATGCGATCCGACACCACGATCCGCAAACTTTTCCAGTTGGAACTGCAGAGGGCGGCAAGCAGTTTCAACCAGGGACTGGACAGGAGCAATCAGCAGGACGAGTTGGATAGGACATGGAGCAAACTGGCACTACTGGTGGGGGGGGTCACGCTTGCGAGAGCGGTTTCTGATCCTTCACTGGCCGACGAGATAGCCGATGCCGTTTTCAAGGCTTTGGTGACAAAGTAATTCTCGACCCAGCTATCGCTCCACACCTTAAAGGGCAAGGTCTCAGTCTATATATATTTCGTCATAGATCGACATTTCCACTGCATGTCGTTTTGAATCGGGATCTCGCACGGAGTTAATACTCCACAGTTTGTCAATGTAGGCGATCGGCAGGTCATACTCCAGCGCCCCTGCAATGACATGATGTTTATACCAGTGAAATGGTTTCAACGTGTTATCTATATGAGTCGCATAGTAGGTATAGGCAGTAAGCGACTTACCCTGTGGCGTGAAGATTTCAACCTCTTTCTTCTCGTATCCCTTCCCTACCCCCTCTATCCGGTCAAGCTGCAGCTTGTCAGCATGAGAAATCTCGTATACCACACCTATCACAAACGGTTTGTTGCTAGTTGTTTCAAAGGCATCGCACTTTGCCGAACCATCCCTGCCCTTTTTATGGAAAATCAATTCATGGCCATGAAGCGTTGCGGTTGCCACATATTCGACTGCAGGTAATCTGTCCAACAATCTCCTGCTTGACATATTGGAGCCATAGGAAAAATAGAACATTGAATCTACCCGATGTTATCGACACCCGAGACCTTCATAGTCTAGAAGAAGAATCGCGGATGTGTCGTTACGCGGATTTCGCCGGATAAAGGTGCCATATCAAAAATACAGTCTATACCTGACATCCTGGCGCTTGAGAAAGGCTTCGGCATCTTTCCCCTGCAACAGGGCGATAGTGGCTAGAATTCCCGCCTCGGTACAGGTATCAGCGGCAACGCTGACCGACCTGGGTGCATGGGCGACAGGCCAACCTGTTTTGGGATTTAAAACATGACTGTATCGTTTACCGTCTCGCTGCAGGTAACGGCGTGCGTCACCACTTGTCGCGATCGCGCCTTGACGAATTTTCAACACAGCCGTCGCGCTATTTAGTCTGCCAGGATCCTCGATCCCTATGGACCAGACCCCATCCCCACCGCTGCGTCCATTGGTATTGATATCACCGCCGAAATTCACCAACAGGCCGGCATCTGTCAATTGTTGCAGTTGCAGCAACACCCTGTCGACAGCATACTCCTTACCGATCCCACCGAAGTCGATCTCCATACCTTCCGGCAGGGTGAGATAGGGAGACGACCAACTGACACGTTGCCAACCGATCATGGGCAGCAACGCTTTGACGGCGGCAACGTCAGGGATAGTGCTACTGCCGTCGAAATGCCATACACGGCGTAACACCCCGGAAGTGATATCGAAAAGTCCGTCGCTGAGTTGCCAGCACTGTTGGGCAAAATCGAGCAATTGCGCCACTTCCGCATCCACTTCTACGGCATGCCCGAGGCTGTTGTTGATCTGATGGACTATATTGTCATCGCGGTAGCGACTGAGTTTCTTTTCAATGCGCCGGGCTTCACCCGCAGCACTTTGTAACAGCTCCCATGCAAGCGCCTCTTCGTCGACCTCCATGAAGATCTCGCAGGGACTTGCCATCGCCCGGAATGAGCCTTTCCAGTAGCCATCCATTGCCTCCAGTGCCAGCGTCCCCTGCTGATCTCTATTTACCGGTCCGGTTCCTGCTGCATCTGAATGCTGTTCCATTTACCGCTCTTCTCGGATCATCATCGATCGATGATCGCTAAAAATTGTAGCTCAGCTGCAGGATGATCGCCTCCACATCCGGGAACAGGTCCATCTCACTTAAAATGCCGGGGGCATTCCTGTCCTTGCTCTCTCCGCTTTGCAGATAGTACTCCATACGCAGACTCATCTCCCTCTCATGCGCCAGTTTTAAACCATACTTGAGTCCAACAGTGATACCGGTCAACTCACCAAGCCGGTAGTCCGCGGAGGCAAATTCCGGTAATGACTCCCCTTGGCGGAAAAACCGCTGATAGAATTCGGCCTCGCTCTGACTGTAGTAACGGATGTGTGGTTCGAGAAAATGGTCGGGATCAAAGATCCAACGATAGCGAAAGTCGATGGTGTGTGAGGTAACGTCCCAGTCATCCGTGTAGAGGCGGTAGGAGAGATCGACAATATCTCCGGCATGGTGATGTTTCACCTGCCAATAGAGACCCTGTTTCAAACGTGTATCGGGACGATGCTCGTAGCGATAGTCGACCGGACGGCCGTCGCTGCCGACAACGCTGATGATTTTAAAGGGATCTGTCAGGTAACCACTCACGTCACTGATTGAATAGCTCAACTGCATCACCGTCCGCTGACTGACCACCTGGGTGAGACCAAAGGCCAGATCTACCGTGGTTTTAGTGTCTTCCCCGTCCTCCCGGGTCGCATCGAATGCCTGATCGAAACCGGACTGACCGCGATCGATAACCATACTGGAAAACGGGATGGGTATGTCGCCATCCGGACTGATGGTGTCATTGGCAACCGATATGCCGGCACTGATGGTAGTGTTTCGTTTGTTGAAGTCCCTGGATAGCGAGGCATTGAGACTCACTGAGAGATAGTCGTACTCGGTGGAGAAATTGGCCCCAAAACTGGTTTTGTAGTCCCGGGCGAGTGGCTGGTCCCACTGACTGCTCATGGCGACGCGAAAGTCCTTGAAGGTATCATCAAGGGGTGTCTCGTCCGCATCAGTGGTATAGCTCCCTTCCCCTGAAGGCTTGGTAAAAGTCTGAGGCTGATCACTAGGCGTTGCACCGTTCGCCGATGCGCCCGTCAGAGAATCGAACACCAGTTTCAGGTTCAGTTTTCGCTCATCACCAAAATCGCGTTGGGCTGTTATTACAGGCTCGATGGCAGTGACCCGATCGACCTCGGTGTAGAACAGAACCGCACTGTCGAAATCCCAATCCCCCTCCTTGGCCCTGGCATCCGGGCCTTGAACACCCAGTAGGCTGCAGGTGGCTGCGGTAAGGGCTGTGCGGATCTTTATCTGCTTTTTCAGTTGCACCCGCAGCCCCCGCCTGCAAAGCCACGTCCCCCGCTCGACGCCTCTTTGCTGAAATAGATATGGTCATCCAGACTTGCCTCAATGGGATCCGCAATTAACTGCATCTCTGGCTTTGCTAGAAGGTGCCGCTCCCAAGGTTCAACCCCCAGATTCGCACAGCCGCCGAGCAGCAACAAAGCAGCAACAATCATAGGGATCGCAGCAGGAGTCATGTTCCTCACTCTCGATTGGTGTGTTATTGGCGGTGCCGGCAAGCAACCTGGATTAGACCAGAGATTTCTTAACTATCGCTTAAATGTGCTGATCTGGAACAGTGCAAACATCTGATTTGTGACAGTCACTACAACGTCACCCACGGATACCGCTAATAGGAGTGCAAAAGCTCTCTGATCTCCTGCTCCCGACTCCCCTCTTCTGAATGGAAAAAGCCGATATGGGAGGCAATGATACGACCCTGTTGATCGATAAGAAAGGAGGCGGGCATCCCTTGTAACTCATACAGAGTAGCGACCCTGCCTTCGGGATCGAAGGCAATGGTAAATTCCGCCTTGTTGTTGCTGAGAAAGGCCTCAGCCAGTGCATGATCCTTATCCAGATTGATGGCAATTACCTGTAGGCCAAGAGCGCCGTACCTGGTCTGCATCTCATTCATCCAAGGGAACGAGGCCCGGCATGGCTCACACCATGAGGCCCAGAAATCAAGCAGCACCACCTTGCCCTTGTATGCGTCAAGGGTAACCCTGGCATTCACACCCTGGAGCGAGAAATCGGGTGCCAGGCGCGGCAGATTACCGGCCTGCAACGGTCCACTAATTAAAAACCAGACAAACAATGGGCTTAGATAGCGTTTCATCACCCAATCACTCCTGAATATAACCCCGATTGATCCGCTAGACCCGTGGCTTGAAAAAGATACGCAACATCAGCCAAACGAAGATAATCCCTCCGACGACAGCAAGTAGACCACCCACGCCCATCACACCCATCGCCAGCTTGGCAGAGAGGGTATCCAGCCCCTGTGCGGCACCCGCTGTCTTGCGCTGGATACCCATTGCGCCGGAGGCCGCCAGTCCAGCTATATGCAGAAGTTGCCCGCTGCCATAGATCCAGGGCTGCAGTTCGGCCAATCGACCGCTGGCCGGTGGATACCCCAGCCGGGGGAGCAGCAGGTAGGCCAATCCCATCAATCCCATTGTGACCCCTACGATTGAGCCGTGGTAGTGAGCCGGAATGATGGTGTTGATGCCGGAGATAAAGAGCGCGATCGCACCGCCTGAAAAGAACAGCAACATCGACATCCAGAGGCTCCGACGCAGGGTTCTCTGTGCCGCCTGCGCAGGTTCCGCGCGCATCAGACCGATGAGGATCAAAATTCCCATCGGGGTCACCGCAAGACCGCCGCCGTACTGCATAAGCTGGGTAAAAGCGCTCCTCGATTCGATCGTTACTGTCTGGTGTAGCAGGTAGATCACCGGCACCAGCAGAACGGGTGCGATACCGAGAATCAACAGCCAGAAATACCAGCGGGTATTGCCAGGCAAGCTGACGCCGCTATGGAGGGCAAGCCAAATCCAGACCAACATGATGAGCTGGGTATAGGCAAATTGCAGGGTGTGTCCTGCCCCCCAGAAGAGGTACTCATAGTAGCTCTGGCCCACCACCCCGGGCGGCATCTGCAGCCAGGCCGTGACTAATGCACCGAGGGAGACCAGGAAGGCCAGGGCAACTGTGAATCCTGCCAGACTGGGGAGATGGGCATGGTTCCGGGAGAAGCCTCGGCTGACCGTCAAACCCGTCATTGACTGTAACGCGATACCGACGGCAAAGAGGCCTAACATGATAAAAAAGAGAGGCCTCTGCAATACCGGTACATAGTTGTTCATCAAGGCTGAGCCGTCGCCGACAAAGGCCGAGAGGGCCACACCCAGGGTGCCTGTCAGGGCCAGTAGATATGCCGGATGCTGGATCCATGTCGATCCCGACCTGGATTGGGTATTCAGAGACCAGATCACACCGGACATGGCAAGAAACCAGATCAGCACCGACTGATCCACATGCACCACCAAGGCGGTACGAAAGAAGTCGACCCAAGGAAAAAAGGCCTCGCTACCCGGGGTCCGGGAAAGTACCAGCAGCAGTGCGAAGAGGCCCGCCAGACCCAGTGCCAGCACCCCCAAGCGCAACCATTTCAGTGCAAATCTGCGCTGCTCCTGCTCCGGTGTGGCCACGCCGACCAGCGCGTTGTCATCGTTTGAGATCAAAATTCAACACCCCGCTTTTCGTCTTCTATTCACAACCTACTCCGGATTCCAACCCTAGACAGCCAATGTATATTTAATTCCTTTCAAAAATAGAAACCCAAGTCTTTACAACAGGCTATGCAATTACCACAATCCCCCCCAAAGCTGTGCATGTTAAGCACCATGAGACAGCGCCAAACCGGCATCAGGTGCGGACCTATTCCCCGGATCCAGTTATAATCGATGGCGCTGGACAGGCTCGAGGCTGACTTGTCGTAGGCAACCGGCTCTATTTCACCAGGTGTGATCATAGGGGCATATAGACTCCCGCTCAAAGGCCTTTTCTGTTATTGATTGCGAGAGGATTGAGGAAACCATGCGGAATCAAGCCCAATCACCCTTCCCCCACCAATACCGCCTGGCCGTGATCACCTGCCTGTTGGCCTTCTGTGTCGTTCTCGTCGGGGCCTATGTGCGACTCTCAGACGCAGGCCTCGGCTGCCCCGATTGGCCGGGCTGCTACGGCAAGATGATTGTGCCCGACGACGAGGCGGCGATTGCAGAAGCCAACCCAAGCTATGCCGACCGCCCCCTGGACAGCAGCAAGGCATGGAAAGAGATGGTTCATCGCTATCTGGCTGGAGGCCTGGGCATCGCCATCCTGCTGCTTGCAATCCTCGCCTGGCATGGAAGACGTCACTTCAATCAACCTCTGTTGTTACCCACATTGTTGTTGCTGCTGGTAATTTTTCAGGCCGCTCTCGGGATGTGGACCGTAACCCTGCTGGTTAAACCCTTCATTGTCACTGCCCATCTGCTCGGCGGTTTCGCCACCTTTGTGCTATTGGGACTGCTGGTGCTGAAGCTGCGACCGGTCGGCACCTTCCATGCCATCGACACCTCCAGCCAACAGCGCCGGTGGATACGCATCTCACTGGTGATTTTGCTGTTGCAGATCTCGCTGGGCGGCTGGACCAGTACAAATTACGCCGCCCTCGCATGTTCCGAGTTCCCTACCTGTTATGCCGGCTCCTGGTGGCCCGAGATGGACTTCAGCGAGGCCTTCGTGCTGTGGCGAGGCCTGGGGATCAATTACGAATTCGGCGTACTCGAAAACAGCGCGCGTACCGCCATTCACATGACCCACCGAATCGGCGCCTTGATCACCGCCGTCTTCCTCGGCCTGCTGGCCTGGCAACTGACTCGTCCCAGCTCGCCCACCCAGTTAAGGAGAGTGGGAGTCGTCTTGCTGCTACTGCTGGTGTTACAGATTACCCTGGGTATCAGCAATGTGCTCGGCCATCTTCCCTTATCGATTGCGGTAGCCCACAATGGTGGCGCGGCCCTGTTGCTGCTACTGTTGGTTACCCTCATATGGATTTCAAGACGACGTGAATGACAACACAATGAAAGCAAACGACACACCACGCCCTATTAGCATACCGCTGCTTGCCGCCGGGGCTATCGCGATGGGACTGATTGCCTGGTACCTCACGGCATCCGAGGCCTCGAAGGCACCGGTTGTCGAACAACCGCAGACCCAGCAGGCGCTGCTGATGCCGGAATTCAGGCAACTGCAACCCTTCTCCCTCACCTCTCACAAGGGTGTAACCTTCGACAATCAGAGCTTGCTGGGACAGTGGACATTCATGAGTTTCGGCTATACCTACTGTCCCGATATCTGCCCCACCACCATGTCCCTGTTTTCGGAGATGCACGACAGGATCCAGGCGCAGAAGAGTGACAAACCCTATCAGGTCACCTTCATCTCGGTCGATCCCGAGCGTGACAGCCTCCCGCGCCTGGCCGAGTATGTCACCTATTTCGACCCCACTTTTCTCGGCGTTACCGGTACGGAGGAGGCCCTGCAGGAGCTCACCAAGCCGCTGGGTATACTCTATAGGCGGGTCGAAACCGAGGATAGCGCAATGGGCTATGTCATGGATCACTCCGCATCAATAATTCTGGTCGATCCCCAGGGGCGTTTCCATGCCTATTTCAGCCCCCCCCATGACGCCGAGATGATGGCCAAGGATTTCATCGCCATCAGCAACCAAGCCAGATAGTCCGGGCACGAGGAGTAGATCGATGAACGAGGCCCTTAACGGCAGATGCTGGAAGTGCGGCAGCGAGCTCGAGGCTGTCGATTATGGCCGTGAAAACAATTGCCGATCATGCGACAAACCGACCCGGGTCTGCCGCAACTGCCGCTGGTTTGCCCCCGACCGCCCCAATCAGTGCGAAGAGCCGATGGCGGATCGTGTCATGGACAAGGAGCGGTCCAACTTCTGCGGCTATTTCGAACCCACCGCGGACCCGGTGGGCAGCGATTCCGGCCAATCACAGGATGCCCTGCGCCAGGCGGCAGAGGATCTGTTCAAGACCTGACCGCCCATGTCTCCGACGCCCGCGTAGCTTGCCCCATACCAGGCTTCCGTTGCCAACCCAGCGGCTGGCCGGTGCCTGTCAATGATCGGCGCTGGCTGCCAGTCCCATGGCACCTTCGAGGATATTGCCCTTGAGATCCACTCCCTCCAGGCGTGCCTCCCGGAGATTCGCCCTACGCAGGTTACAGCGCTTCAGTCGTGCACCGTCAAAATCGGCACCATAGAGATTGGCCCCTTCAAGATCGACATACTCCAGTTGCGCTTGCCGAAAATTGGCCTGTTTCAGATTTGCGCCGTTAAAGCGCACCCGCGATATCCGCGTCTGGGAAAAGTCGACACCGATCAGATTGCCGCCGAGTTCGAGTCCCTGCAGTACGGCGCCCTCCAGCTTTGCCCCGGTGAGCCTCGATCCATGCATACTTGCCCCTTGAAAGTTTGCCTGGCGCAGGTCCGCATCGACGAATACCACTTTCTTCAGCTCTGCATTGATGAATATGGCATGCTTGAGGTCAGCACCGCCCAGATCGGCTTTCAGCAGCCTGGCTCCGGTAAAATCTATACCCTGCAGTTCCAGGCCGGAGAGCTTTGTCCTGCGCAGATCGGCCCGTTTGAAGCTGGCCTTGGCAAGATCGGCCGCTTTCGAGAGATCGAGCCCTCTCAGGTTGGCTCGATCAAGGATCGATCCAGCGAGACGGGTGCCATCGAGCCGGCTGCCCAGCAACGATGCGGAATCGAGGGTGGCACCGCTCAGATCGGCGGCAGAGAGGTCCGCCCCCTCCAGGTTGGCCTGGCTCAGATTCGCCCCGCTCAGATCGGCACCACTCAGGTTGGCGCGACTGAATCTTCCCCGGGTGAGATCCAATCCCTGGAGTGAAGCGCCTTGCAGATTGGCGCGGGAAAAACTCGCTCCCTTCAGGCTGGCGCCCTCCAGGCGCGCCCCGCTCAGATCCGAGTTGTAGAGCATGGCGTTGTCGAGCCGCGCGCCGCCCAGATCAGCACCGCTCAGGTCCAGATTCCTCAGGTCGGCCTGACTGAAATCGCACTTTTGACAGCTTTTCGTTTCCAGTAACTGTTGCAGGGCCTGTTCACTTGCCGGAAGCTGGGTGGCGAACAGTGTGCCTATGAAACTCCCAAATATAAATACAAAACGGACCAACTCTCCCCCCTCTGATTAAATCAGATTTATTTTAAGCACTTTTAAACTGTTATGGATGATTGAAACTTTCAAACAAATAACATTATGAACGATTCGCCGAATACTAAACATCTTACCATTTATCGAATATTACCATTTAGAGGTATAGCCATCGCCATGTTGGTCGATAGGCATTTCGGCTTGTCTGGACACCAACAGGGTCCAAGTTGACCTGATGGACGTTCTGGGTTGCTCGATGAGAAAAGACCAGGACATTGAGGGCAAGTCCCTGCGTAACCCCAAAAACCTTGCGGTTTATCACTAAATGTTCTAAAAAAGAAGCCAGTTCAATTTCACCGCAGTCACAGGGATGATTTCTTGAATGGAACGCAAGAAAACGGTTGATCCAAATGAGATAGCTTTTCTCGGTGTTCGCAGGTTAAGCAGATATTTTCGTGGATATCAGATTTTTCCGGTAAATATCCGGGAATTTCTTTCCCAGCCTGTTTCCAGGATCCTTCACAGCCTTCTCGATCATTTGGTAGCGTCTTGCCACGGCAGGATGATCCTTCCCAAGGGTTTTAGAACCGGAATACCAGTGTCCCACTCAATCTGGTTCGCCCAAGGCAGTTTCAGGCAGTGACAAAAAAGCTGTCTAAACTCATCAACTTTTTTCCTGAACAGCCATTCAGTGATATGAGGGTTTCGCCCTATTTTACCCGACCAGGCGTTAACGGAGGTAATGTAATGTTCTTTGAATCGCGTATTGGGATGGTCGTGGATGAAGGAGTCAACGTGCTACCGATACCAGGGAATCGAACACTCGGGGATACAAGAGTTTCAGGACATCGCTGTATATACTCCAGAAAATCTTAATTCTGGAGTTTGTGTGAGATTCTCTTTTTTCCATGAGATGGGTCGCTCCATGCGATTAGGCTCTTTAGAGAACATATATAGAAATTTTGGCAGCATAATACGATATTTAGAGGCGGCGGTATAACATGATAAATATGAGCTGGTAATATAATCGCCTGTTAGCCATGCAAGAAATCACGAAACAACATGCTGAACTGTGTACAAAAATAGAAGGCGTTTTATACCCATGGCGTAGATTGTTGATTGCTGTAGATGGTAGAGATCACAGCGGAAAAACAACGATAGCAAGCTTTATTGCGTGGCAGTATTCTATTCCGGTTATTTATACAGATTATCACCTAGTTAAAAATGCTACCCCAATGCGTCACGACTACGAAACCATCGCTAATCTCATCGCACGGCGTCATGACATGAACAGACCAGTAATTGTCGAAGGCATTAAGATGCTAAATATTCTCGAGAATGTTGGATGTGAAGTGGATTTCTTAGTTGTTACTGAAAATACATCCTGTGATGGATCGATAGGCGAGGAAATAACAGAATATACTGATTTGTACCGCCCATATGAAAAGGCAATCTTCACATTTCGATGGACAGAGCATGGCTAACCATCGGCTCCATTGGATGCTCGTTGACGCTCGCACCACTGAGCCGGGCCGTTAGCACAAAAAGGATCAGGACATGTCAGATTGTTGCCCGACCACTTGTAGCTCAAAGTCCTTTCCCCAAAGGCATGTCTGTCCTGCCAATGGAAAGGAATATAACCAAGTTTCTTCTACAACCATAAAACACCACATCAATGCTCCGTGGTCATGGGCGGAAAAAGACCAGGGCTATTACTTTTGCGCTGATCCTGATTGTTCAGTGGTGTATTTCGGTCAGGATAATTCGGTAATCGAAAAATCACAGATTCGTACTGAAGTCGGGCTGAAAGAAAAATCAAAAAATGCGCTTGTCTGCTATTGCTACGGCATCACGAAATCAGAGGCAGAAAATAATCCTCGAACACGCCAATTCGTCACTGAAGAAACAAAGCAGCATCAATGCGCTTGCGAAACCAGAAATCCCTCGGGCAAATGTTGCCTAGCGGATTTCCCAAAGCAATGAGAAGCGCATACAAGTACATCATGTCGCCCTTCAGGCTGGGACGTCCGGCTTTGCCGGCCGCCCCATAAATTTGGCGTGTGCTAAACAGTTAAACAACAAGCACCTGATAAAAAGTATTTTTAGTCCTCAATGCCTTATGTCTTTCTGCTTACGACAGAAAGACATACCATTTATTAGTTTAAAATACTCCATTGCTATTTTTGATACTGCCACCCTTAATTAGCGAATAAAGTCGCATAAAACCATCAAGTGCCTGTATTGAGTCCCAATGTTCAACGATTCTTCCGTTCTCAAGGCGCCAAGTATCGATAATATTCATGCCTTTTTTATCGTTGCCCCTGTCATCTTTGTTCAGGGTTGCATGTGAGTGAAAGATAACGTAATCGCCATCGGCATAAATGTGTTTTACGTCATAGGTGTAGTCGGGATAGTCCTCAACAAACTCTTTCAGAAAGCCCGCCAATCCAGTGATTTTGTCGGGTAAGTTACGGTTGTGCTGAACGTACGAACTATCGTTATAACGCTCGAGTATGTAGTCGAAATTATGATTGTTCATCAGGTTCTGAACAAAATCCGTAATCAATGTGGCGTTAGCCAGTTCCTGCTCTGTCCAGCTGTCTTTTTGCAATGATTGCAGGTCTATAACCAGCTTGTCAGAATTCTGTGCAGAGGCAGTTACACTTGCCGATAGAAGCAGTGTCGATGCAATGATTTTCCACATAACGTATTCCTCTTCATGTCATTGGTTAATTTCAGTATCATTTGAACATGATAGTATATTATAGTAACCTACATGACAAGAAGGCACTAGAATGTCATCAAGGCACATTTTGGTAACCTATGAATCAATACTGACAAGAGGGTTGTGTTGTGGCTAAAAAAAGCAAAGAGAAAGCCGAAAAGCGGGTGTTTTATAACACCGAAGATTGCCCCATTCGCAATGTGGTGGCACAAATAGGCGACAAATGGTCAGTGCTGATACTATTTGCACTTGTCGAAGGCCCCGACCGGTTTAACGCCTTGAAATCGAGAGTGGTGGGCATCTCACAGCGTATGCTCACAAAAACACTCCGCGATCTGGAGCGTGAAGGATATGTCACCAGAACCGTCTACCCTGAAGTGCCAGTGAAAGTGGAATACGAGCTTACAAAAATGGGCAGAGGTTTAGTTAAACCTTTATATCAGTTGGTTTCTTGGGCAGAAACACACCATCATGAAATCAAACGTTCGCGCGAAGCCTACGATGAAAAAAGCTAGTTGTTCAAAATTACCCGCTTAAAATCACTGACAAGTATGAGCTATCAATAAACAAGGTATAAACAAAACGCATAAATACCTTATTAAACCTCCACTGGCTCGTTCTCCGCACTCAGGTAATGCTTGCGAAACCTTTCAGCATCGCATGGATGGGCGAGGTGAAAGCCCTGATAGATAAGACGTCCGTACTTGGTCAGAAATTCGAACACCTGCTGACTCTCCACCCCTTCCGCAACTATATCCAGTCCGATCTGCCTGGCAAGGGTGATGATCGCCTCCACCAGGCCCGCGTCATTGGGATCATCCAGGATGTCGCGGACGAAGGAGCGATCGATCTTGATCTCGTCTACCGGCAGTTGCTTGAGATAGGCAAGCGAGGAGTAACCGGTACCGAAATCGTCGATGGAGAAACGGACGCCAAGCTGCTGCAGGTGATTAATCCGCACGACCGTCTCCTCAAAATCCTCAAGCAGTACGCTTTCAGTCATCTCCAGGGTCAACCAGGAGGGATCGGCACCTGTATTGCCGAGGGCACGCTCGATTCGATGGACAAAATCCTGCTGCCGGAACTGCAGCGCACTGACATTGATGGCAATACGTGCGCGCTGTTGTAACGGGTAGCTGCTGTGCCAGGTCTTGTATTGACCCAGCGCCTGGTGTAGGACCCAATCACCGAGATCGAGGATCAGGCTGCTCTCTTCCGCCTGGGGAATGAAATCCCCGGGCATGACCAGACCCCGGGTGGGGTGGTCCCAACGCACCAGGACCTCGATTCCACAGAGGGATTTCTCTGCATCGAACTGGCCCTGATAGTAGAGGCAGAGTTCGTTTTTCGGTATCGCCTGACGCAGCTCGGTCAATGTCTGGAGACGTTCGTCGGCGGCTCGCTGCATGCTGGGGAGAAAGAAACGGACCGCATTGCGTCCCGACTCCTTGGCCCGATACATGGCGGTGTCGGCCTGCCGCAGGATATCGTCGGGGGTCTCTTTGGCGGTAGGGAATATCGCGATACCTATGCTGGTGGTGATATGCAGATCGTGTCCATCGACATGATAGGGCTTGTTCATATCCTGGCGTATCTTGTCAGCCAGCAACTGCACCTCACTCGCGGTTTCGTCGGCATCCTTGTCGAGATGGGGCATCAGGATGACGAACTCGTCGCCACCGAGGCGGGCCACGGTATCCTCCTCGCGAATCGCTGAACGCATACGCTGGGCGACTTGGCGCAACAGACTGTCTCCCACCTGATGTCCCAAGGAGTCGTTGATGTTCTTGAAGTTGTCCAGATCGAAAAACAGCACCGCCGCCTTGTGTTGATGACGCCGGCAGCGCGCCAGTGCCTTGTGCAGGCTGTCGAGGAACATGCGGCGGTTCGGCAGATCGGTCAGTGCATCGTAGCTGGCCTGATAGGCGATCAGCTCAGAGGCCCGGAGCTGTTCGGTAACATCCTCGCACATCAGCATGTAGCCGGCGAACTCCTGATTCTCCTGATAGATAGGGGAGATTCGGGCGTCGATATTGTGCAGGCCGTCATTTCGATTCATATCCAGGGTAAAACGGTATTCCCCCTCCTCTCTCGCCCGCTCCAGACCCAATTGGTTGCGCTCGTCATCCACACCACGTCCACGGTGAATATGAACCAGATTGACGCCGACCGCCCGCTCCGCCGGCATCCCGAAGATCTTCTCCGCAGTCTGATTGTAGTATTGAATGACTCCGTCGGGATTCGTTGCGATGATGGCCACGCGTTCGGAAGAACTCAGGATGCCGTCCAGATAGGCCGACTTCTGCTTCAACGCCTTTTCGATCTGCTTTATCTCCATGATATCGTGCCAGATGCAGTAGAGGGCATCCCTGCCGTCATAGGGTATCCGGGTCAACGAAACTTCGACCTGGGAGCGTCCGCTTTTCTGATCGAGATACTCCCATTCGAATCGGCGATAGCCCTGCTCGACGGCGAGTTCTATCATCTCGGAGGCCTTTTGACTCGAACTCTGACCATCCGGTTGTCGTTGAGGTGCCATCGCCAGCAGGTTCACGCCGGTCAATTGATTTTCATCTTCAAAACCGAGGGTGCGTGCGGCTGCGCGATTCGCCATTACGATGCAACTATCGACAAGCAGCACCATGGGATCCTCCGACATCTCGAACAGGAGCCGGTACTTCTCCTCGTTCTCCCGCAATAGGGCCTCGGCCCTGTACTGTTCGGTTGTGTCCTGTACCGTGCCGATCAGGCGTCCCGGATTGCCTTCCCTCTCCTCCAACAGCCGAATCGTCTCCTGCATGACAAGTTCCCGACCGTCACACAACTTGAGATGGTGGACTCGTTCGATCCTCTGCCCGCTACTGCGTATCTCAAGCAGGATTGCCTCAAGCAGCTGCTTTCTGGTTTCGCCATGACCTTTCTTGAAAAGCCCCAGAACATCTCTGTTCTCTTCCAGGCAGATCTCGCTGAGGAGTTTCAGGCCTCTCGAACGGTGAAACTCCCTTGTCTCCAGATCCCACTCCCAACTGCCCTGTCTCGCCACTCTCTGCGCCTCATCCAAGCCCTCTTTGGCACGCAGGGCCAGTTTCGCCTGCTGCTTCGATTTGACGGCATGTTTGCGGATCAGGTGATTTTTACGCGCCAGCAAGAGCTGGAAACTGACCGTGGATATCAGCAGGAGTCCCAACAAGATATAGATACTGCCCAAAATAATCTGTCGATTGCGCTGATAGAAGCTCTCCGGTGAATTCAGTAAGGTGGCGATGTCCTGGATAGCGGATGGGAGCTTCAGTCCATGCCTGGTGAGCTCACGGTGGTCGATCAGGTACTCATTCGGACTCTTGTCTATCGGCGCAGGCAGTACCCCTTCGTTCAGATATCGGATCAACAGCCCTGCTGCCGTGGCGCCCTGGCCACTGCTGGAGGTGACATAGCCACCCAGTACACCCTCGAGAACATAGGCATCCTCCATACTGACAACCAGACGATGGCCGCTGTTGACGATCTGGCCGATCGTCTCCTGCAAGGTGAGATTGTTACCGCTGCTGTCCCTGACTTGACCCAGCGTGGTGAGAAAGGCATCGCTGTCGGGATAATGCGAGAGCCTATCGAGGATCTCATTAATGTCCTCGCTAGCGATAAAGATAAACTGTGATGAGGGAAGATCGCGCAGTGCCTTGCGGATCTCCCGTTCGATGGCCCGATAGGTGCGTGAGGCATCGCCTATCACGACAGGGATACCTCGATTGTGATCCATCTCCGCCAACAGCTTGAGATTGGGAAGTATCTCCTTATGCTCGATCACCCCCGTGATATTCGTATCCTGAATCTGTTTCAATACCTGCAGATCGTTGACACCGGAAAAGAAGACCGGGGTATCTGGGAACAGGGATGCCGCCAACCGGGTGGTAAATCCGAGGGCGTTGTCGTCTGTGGCATAGATGGCAGTCGGATTGAACTCCCGGTATTTGATCTTCAAGTAGTCGTTGAAGGCGCTGGTGTATTCTGCCGTCATGGCGATACGCTTGGTATCGAGATACTCGGTCTCGATTACCAGCTCGCCCGCGTAACCCGCCCTCAAGGCCTCCATAAATCCTTCGTGCTGCCCCCGGGTCCAGGGATACTCCTGGCTGTAGGAGTGGATGATCAGGATACGGGCATTGGGGCTCGCCTGCGCTGGCGGCTGGCAAATCAGCGACAGGCAAAACAGCAGGAATAAAACTTGTCCATAACGATGTCTCGACATACATGCTTTATCGTCAGGTTCATGCAGATTCTTTATTTTTATCCCATTTATTAGCCCCTTGCAGACTCCACGGGTTGCAGTGGATAGAGGGTTCGGAAGCTGGGAGACGGCTATCTGGGGCAGTCGTGCTAAGACGAAATTCTCTGAGGTCGCTGCATAGACCCGGTTATCTACAATATCCCTTTGTTTTGCAAGGACACGCTAACAAATCTCAGGTAGATTTCCGCGCGGCGAGGATCGATCCGCGGCGGTAACGATTAGCCGCGGCACAGTAAGATGTGAGAGAATCGCCAGCTTTTCAATTCCTGTCGTCAAACGTGCCAAATGGCTAGAGAATCCGCACAATTACGCTCCCCATTCCAACCAAAACTGCCTCAGGCAGAGGATGAACGGCTGCAATGGGGCGGGCTACACGGCTGCAGTTCGGCGCTGGCGATCGCCAACGCCGCCAGCGCCTATCAAGGCGTATTGCTGGTGGTGACCCATGACGTGCAGTCTGCCACCCGCCTGGAGCGTGAGCTGGGATTTTTCCTTGCCAGTGACGATCTGGAGGTGGTCAATTTTCCCGACTGGGAGACCCTGCCCTACGATCTCTTCTCACCACTGCCTGAACTGATATCCCAGCGCCTGCTGACCCTCTACCGCCTGCCGCAGATGCAGCGGGGAGTGCTTATCGCGCCTGTTTCCACCCTGATGCAGCGTCTGGCCCCGCAGCGTTTTCTCGACGCCCACTGCCTGATAGTGGAGCGAGCTCAGCCTATCGACCTGGACGAGACCCGCCGGCGTCTTGAGCAGGGTGGCTATCAGTGTGTCTCTCAAGTCTTTTCCCACGGTGAATTCGCGGTCAGGGGATCCCTGATCGATATCTTCCCCATGGGCAGCAAGCTACCCTACCGGATCGACCTGTTTGATGACGAAGTCGATACCATCCGCACCTTCGATCCTGAAAACCAGCGCTCCCACGACAAGGTATCGCGAATTGAGTTGCTCCCCGCGCGGGAATTTCCGATGGATGAAGAGGGAATCAACCGCTTTCGCCGCAACTACCGCACCCAGTTCGAAGGGGATCTGCAGCAGAGCCTGATCTATCAGGATGTCTCAGATGGCCGAATTCCCAGCGGCTTGGAGTACTACCTGCCGCTCTTTTTCGAGGAGACCGCGACCCTGTTCGACTACCTGCCGAAACGGCACATGGTGATCGAATTGGCAGAAGTCAGGGAACAGGCAGCCGGTTTCTTCGCCGAAGTGAAGGAGCGTTTCAATGAGCGACGTCACGATATCGAGCGTCCGCTGCTACCGCCCCGACTCCTTTATCTCGCCGCGGACGAACTCGTATCCCATATGAAGACGGGGAACTCGGTCACTCTCTCCCACCATGAAATTGCATCACGCAGCAAGGGCTACGCCGATTTTGTCAACTATGACACTAAACTGCCCCCGCCAGTGGCCTTCCAGGCGAGGAGCAGGGATCCAGCCTCCGCCTTGCGGCGCTTCCTCGACAGCAGGCCGCTGCGAATCCTGTTTATCGCCGAAGGAGCTGGACGCCGGGAGATGTTGCTCGGGACCCTGCGTGATCTCGACATCGATGCCAAGGTGGTCGAAAGCTGGAATGACTTTATCAACAGCGAGACCGGGATAGCACTCTGTGTCGCACCGATAGAGCAGGGATTGTGGCTGGATCTGCCGGGGATTGCCCTGATCACCGAAACCCAGCTCTATGGCGAACGGGTGCGACAGGAGCGGCGACGGCGCAAAACGAGCCAGGACCCGGAACAGATCGTACGCAATCTCACCGAATTGCACATCGGGGCCCCGGTGGTACATGAAGATCATGGCGTGGGACGATACCAGGGACTGCAAACCCTCGAGGTGGGAGGGATGGAGACCGAGTTTCTGACCCTGGAGTATGCACGGGGGGACAGGCTCTATGTTCCGGTCTCCTCGCTCCACCTGATCAGCCGCTATGCCGGCGCGTCCCCCGAGAACGCACCACTTCACCGCCTGGGTGGCGACCTGTGGGAGAAGACAAAACGCAAGGCCGCCAAACAGATACGCGATGTCGCAGCCGAACTGCTGGAGATCTACGCCCGTCGCGCCGCGCGACAGGGAGTCGCCTTCCCCGCGCCCGACGCCGAATACCAGGCCTTTGCCGCATCCTTCGAATTCGAGGAGACGCCTGATCAACTCCAGACCATCGACGCGGTGATTGAGGACATGGTCACAACCCAACCGATGGACAGGGTGGTCTGCGGTGATGTTGGCTTCGGCAAGACCGAGGTTGCGATGCGCGCCGCCTTCATGGCGACCCAGGGTAACAAGCAGGTCGCGGTGTTGGTGCCAACCACTCTCCTCGCGCAACAACACTACCAGAACTTCAGTGACCGCTTTGCCGACTGGCCGGTGAAGGTCGAGAGCCTGTCTCGGTTCCGTACCGCCAAGCAACAGCAGCAGGTCATCGATGGCCTGGGCAACGGCACCATCGATATCGTGGTCGGAACCCACAAGCTCCTTTCCCGGGAGATGAGATTCAAAAACCTCGGTTTGGTGATCATCGACGAAGAGCACCGTTTCGGTGTACGCCACAAGGAGCGACTCAAGTCCTTGCGCAGCGAGGTTGACCTGCTGACCCTCACCGCCACGCCAATACCACGCACCCTCAACATGGCGATGTCAGGGATGCGTGACCTCTCCATCATCGCCACGCCGCCGGCACTGCGACATCCGGTCAAGACCTTTGTAAGCCAATGGAACGACAGCCTTATCGTCGAGGCTTGCCAGCGTGAATTGAAACGCGGCGGCCAGATCTATTTTCTGCACAACGAGGTCAATACCATTGAAAACATGGCGCAACGGCTCGAGTCGCTGCTCCCCGGGATCCGTCTGCAGATCGCCCACGGCCAGATGCGTGAGCGTGAACTGGAAGGGATCATGCGTGATTTCTACCATCAACGTTTCAGCCTGCTGGTATGCACCACCATTGTCGAAAGCGGTATCGACGTCCCCAGCGCCAACACCATGATCATCAACCGGGCGGATAAGCTGGGACTTGCCCAGCTGCACCAGATCCGTGGCCGTGTCGGTCGATCCCACCATCGTGCCTATGCCTATCTGCTGACACCGCCGCCAGGCAGCATGACAGCCGACGCAAAGAAACGTCTCGAAGCGATCGAATCCCTTGAGGATCTCGGTGCCGGTTTCACACTTTCCACCCATGATCTGGAGATCCGGGGTGCCGGTGAGCTGCTGGGTGAGGAACAGAGCGGACAGATACAGGAGATTGGATTTTCCCTCTACACCGAACTGCTGGAACGGGCGGTGGCCGCGCTCAAGGCCGGCCACCAACCGGAGCTGGACAGACCGCTGGATCACGGGACCGAGATCGAACTCAACATCCCCGCCCTGCTCCCCGAGGACTATCTGCCCGATGTCCATTCACGCCTGGTACTCTACAAGCGTATCGCCAGCGCCAGGGACGAGACCGAACTCAGGGAGCTTCAGGTTGAGATGATCGATCGCTTTGGCCTGCTACCCGCGGCGACAAAGAATCTGTTTGCAATCACCGGACTCAAGCTTCGTGCCCACCCTCTGGGGATACGCAAAATCGAGGCCGGCCCCAAGGGCGCGCGACTGTTATTTGAGGAGACCCCCAATCTCGATCCCGCCATACTGATCGGATTGATTCAGAGCCGTCCCAACACCTACAAAATGGATGGGGTGGATAAACTGCGCTACACAGCCGACCTGGAAGCCGCTGATCGACGCGTTGAAAAAATACACAGTCTGCTCGACACCCTGACAGCATGATGCCAAAGCATGGCAAAACCGGCACTGGGTCTCTCTCCTGCGCAATCCAAGGCATATAATGTTAGGCTTGAGAACAACCAACAGTTCAGGTTCACCGGATGAGATTAATGCGGGATAAATACAACGCTCTGCTGCTCTGCTCCCTCCTCCTCCACCCCATTTTCGTACAGGCCGAGGACGACGCCCAGGACAACTCACCGCCCTGGTACCAATTCGAGGTTCTGATCTTTGAACGCATTGCACCGGGAGCGGGCTCTACCGAGGGTTGGCCCGAGGATCCGGGAAGGCCTGACCCGAACGAGGGGACCTGGTTCTCCAAGGGAGACCCTCTGCAAGGAGGCAAACCCGTCGCCTTCCGCGCGCTCCCCGTTGAGGAAAAGTCGTTGAGCGGCGCCTGGGGGCAGATGCGCAGATCACGGGACTATCGTCCCCTTTATCATGTGGCATGGCGTCAGCCGGTGAATCACCCCGACGAGGCACAGCAGATATATTTCTCGCTGCTACCCGCGGACGGAGGTCAAATCTCTGAATTCAATCCACCGAAGCTGGAAGGCTCCCTGAAGTTCAGCATAAAGCGCTATCTTCATCTGGATGCCGACATCGTGCTGCATAAGCTCGCCAGCGGGAAAGACAGCCCCGAGTATGACAACCTTGGCTATACGGCAGGTTTCAGACACTATCGCATGCAACAGAGCCGACGCATGCGCAGTGGAAAGCTCCACTACATCGATCATCCGGTAATCGGCCTGCTGGCTGTCGCCGAGCGGTACGTGCCACCGGAACCGGAGCCGATCGAAACACCAGTCCCGGTACCAACGATCGTGCCCACGGACAGAATCGCCCCAACCCCGCCGCAAGGGCAGTAGCGGATTCCAGAACTGTCTGCCGGATCAGTGCTCCCACTCCGGGACCAGGCGACGAAAGATAACTGGCGTATGGGCTCGGTCTAGCGCTTTGCTGCGGGTATCGCCTCGGCTATGCGCTGCGCAAGCTGTCCCATGACACGGCTTGCTGCCGCCACAGTCGCGTCGATACCGGCGTCCGCGATCGGCTCATGCAGAATGAGTTGCTGCATCTCTACCAGCCGTCTGTCTTGACTGCGGATCAAACTCCAGTTCAACTGCAGCCAGACCCTGTCGCCTTCGCGCTCAAATCGGTTAACCTTCATCAGGACTTCGTAGTCCGGCCTCAAGCTACCGTGCCAGGGGTAGGAGACCACCTGCATATCAACAAGCTTCCGCCTGACCAAATCGGTGACAAGCTGGACAATATTCTCCTTCAGGGAGCCCGCCCAATGGTCGAATTCATGGAGCAGCAAACGATGAGACGATTGACGTTCGATAATCTGCGGCCGGTCGAGATAATCGGCGAGGGATATAGGTCCGATACCGATCAACTGTTGTCCTGCCCGGGGCTTTACAGTGATGCTCTCCACCCGCTCAAGCTGTGCGTCGAGTCGATAGAATCGCGTCGCTTGCGATGGCCCGGCGCAGCCGATGCAGAGCAGGGAAATAATCAACGCGAAGATCGTAATACGTACATGGCTTAGAGACAGCATCACTGTTTCCCCCTCAATAAGGCTTCAGGATGGCGCTCCAGGTACTCAGACATCAGCCGAATTGCCCTTGCCGCCGCACCCAGTTCACGCAGGGTAACCGACAGCTCGGTCATTATCGGAGAGTCCTGGTTCAGCACCCTCTTGGCAGACGAGGCCACCTCCTCCAGTTGCGAGAATGTCGCCTCGCCTCCGGCCATGGTCCGCTCCCAGCTGGCGAACGCCTCGACCAATCTGCCTTCAGTCTCTGTTATCAGTTGCTGTGACCGGGTGGCGGTCTTGGTTATCTCGGTCAGCATCTGTTGCGTATCGGCAAGGGTATTGACACTGCTATCGATAAGCTTGGGAGCAACCTGTTGCAGTTGCTGGCTAACGCTATCGAGGCGGTAGATGGTCTGGACCAGGGAATCCTTCAACTGTGTTAATTCGCCACTTGCAGCCATCTTGTCAATGTTGTCCAGGATCCCGGAGAGCCGTTGCGTGATACGTTCGATAGGCATGGCCTCGAGGGCGGTGGCTATTCTCTCCAAACTCGACTGGATGGTGGGAATCTCCGGATATTCCGAGTTGCTGTTGACCAGTCGTACCGGGGTTTTGGGATGAAAATCGAGTTCTATCTCAAGCTTGCCTGTAACCAGGCTCTGCAGATTGAGTCTCGCCCGGAGACCCTGTTTGATCAGGTCGCCCAATCCGATCAATACACCGCTTCCTGTATGCACGCCATCGATTCCAACCCGCCTATCATCGATACCGATGATTACCGGAATCCTGAATTCCTTGCTCTCCTTGAAATAGGTGATCGACATCGACTCGACCTTTCCAATCTTGACCCCCCGAAAGTTGACCGGCGAACCCACCTGCAGCCCCTTTACATCACCCTCGAAGAAGAGAATGAATCGTGTGGACTGATGCGACAGGGTGCCATCGGAGAGGAAGAAGACCCCACCCAGGCCCAAGGCCAGGGTGGCGAGAATGAAAACGCCGATCAGAGTGGGATTGACCTTTGACTCCATGGCTTTCACTCTCCAGAAGTTGATCTTGTATCGGCGCCCCGGGTTAGAAACGCCTGTACCCCGGGATCACTGCAACCCTGCAGCAACTCGCCCGGATCACCTTGGGCAATCATGGTTTTACGCTCCGCATCGAGAAACACCGAGTTGTTTCCGATCGCGAAGATACTCGCCAATTCATGGGTAACCACGACAATTGTTGTTCCCAGGCTCTCGCTCAGCTCAATGATCAGATCATCCAGGCGTTTGGCGCTGACCGGGTCAAGCCCGGCCGAGGGTTCATCGAAGAAGAGCAGTTGCGGATCGAGGGCCATGGCGCGGGCGAGACCGGCCCGTTTCTGCATGCCGCCACTGATCTCGGCGGGATAATACCCCTCAAAACCCTTGAGACCGACCAGTGAGAGTTTATAGGAAGCCAGCTCTTTGGCCTGGGTCGGGGAGAGATCGGTATAGGTTTCGATAGGCATGGAGACATTCTCCGCCAATGTCATATTGCTCCAGAGCGCGCCGCTCTGGTAGAGCACACCCATTCGGCGCATCAGCTCCATCCGTCGCGCCTCGTGTAGCTGCCAAAAGGCGTCACCATGATAATAGATCTCGCCCTTGGCCGGCTTCATCAGGCCTATCAAATGGCGTAACAGGGTGCTCTTGCCGCAGCCGCTACCCCCCATGATGACAAAGATATCACCCTGCCGGATGGTGAAATTCAGATCGCGCTGGATGACAAAATCACCATAAGCCATAGTCATGTCCCTGACCTCGATATGGGCAGCTGCGGAACGGCTTGTCACTGACGTGTCTATGGGCATGACTCAGATCCCCAGCCGATTGAAGATCAGCGTCGTAATGGCATCCCAGACAACAATCAGCAGAATCGCCGTCACCATAGCCGATGTCGTGGCATGTCCTACAGCCGAGGAGTTCCTGCCGCTCTGCAACCCGCGCAAACAACCGGACATGGCAATCACGATGGCAAACAACACACTCTTTATCATACCACTGGCCAGGTCGCTCCAGCCTATCGAATCCCGCGTCTGAAACAGATATTCGATCAACGAGATGTCGAGTATCGAGATTGCGACAAGCAAGCCGCCGAGAATCGCCAGGGCGTCAGCCCAGAGTGTGAGTAGGGGCAGCATAATCAACAGCGCCAGGAAGCGCGGCAGTACAAGAAAATCCACCACTGAGATGCCGAAGGTCTTCAGTGCATCGATTTCGTTATTGACCTGCATCGTGCCCAGTTGCGCGGCATAAGCCGATCCGGTACGACCCGCCATGATAATCGCGGTCATCATGGCACCCATTTCTCTTACCGATCCCAACCCGACCAAATTGGCGACATAGATCTCGGCACCGAACAGCTGCAACTGCACGGCACCGACAAACGCCAGCACCGCACCAACCAGCACCCCGATCAAGCTGACAATGGGCAGGGCGTCGGGGCCTGCCTGTTGGAGAAAGTGCAGCAGATCGATGCGGCGAAAGTTTGCCCGTCCGCCGAGCAGGCGCAAAAAGGAGAGCAGCAACTCACCGGCGAATTCGGTGAACGCCACCGATTCCCGCCATGCCACAAGGGCCTTGGCCCCGATACGGTAGACCCAGGAGTGTGTCTCCTGGTGACGCCGTGCACCTTTACGTTCCGGCACCTCCTGGGCGAGTTTAAGCAGTCTGCTGACACCTTTGGGTAGGCCCTCGGTATCCAGCTGCAGCCGATGTTCACTGGCGAAATCGAACAAATGCTGCAGCAGATTGAGAAATTGACTGTCCCAGCGCGCGAGCTCTCCGGTATCTAGGGAAATCGCCTTAAGGCCTGTATGGGAGCGCAGCTCATGTTTCAGGCCCTGCCAGTCGAATTCTGTCTCGTGCAGGGTCCAGGCACCCTTAAAGGCCAGCACAACCCTGCCCTTCGAAGGATATGAGATTGTCAATGAATCATCGAGCACGTATAGGTTTCCACTAGATTTTGGCGTATCTTCGTATCAGCAACCAGTGCTGGGTTATAAAGATCAACCCTGCCCCTT
The DNA here is from genome assembly GCA_040793985.1 of Candidatus Thiodiazotropha sp. GTDB lineage: Bacteria > Pseudomonadota > Gammaproteobacteria > Chromatiales > Chromatiaceae > Thiodiazotropha. The sequence continues at coordinate 133,614 of JBFNJI010000024.1, forward strand.
TAGAGGTAATACGTAAAAACTCATTTTTTTAAAAGCGGTGCCGCTAACTTTGTAGAATTATCTGCTAGTGTACATCAGGCATAAAAATTGACACATTTATGTTTGTGAAAATTATCGAACAATGGATGATATCCCAGATCCTCTACGCAACTCCTGGCTAGGGATTGTTAACGCTATTCGCATATAAACAATAATCATCGGTAACCGCCATGCCATCAAGTTCATCTAAACCTGAAAAAAACGGTAGCGCACTCATTGTCGAGGATGAAGTGACAAACCGCATGATTCTGAAGGCGTTGTTAAAAAAGCGTGGCTACAAAGTAATCGAGGCGGAAAACGGAGTAGAGGCAATTGCGCAATTCAAGCAGCACTCCCCCGACCTGATTTTCATGGATGTGATGATGCCTGTCATGGATGGCTATGAAGCTGCAAGCGAGATCAAACAGTTGGCTGGCGATCAGTTTACCCCCATTATTTTCCTCACTGCGATGTCTGATGAAGAGGCCCTGGCCCGCTGCGTCGAGGTCGGCGGCGATGATTTTCTCTCCAAGCCCTACAGCTTTACCGTTCTGTCAGCCAAGGTAAAGGCCATGGAGCGTATACGCATTTTGCATAGGGATACCCGCATGCTCTACAGTCGTATGCAACGTGATCAGGAGATAGCGGAACAGGTGTTCAGCAATGCGGTAGTCGCCGACAATGTGGCCCTTGACCAAATTCACAGCCTTTTAAAACCGGCCAGTGTCTTCAGCGGTGACCTGATGTTGACGGCATTTGCACCATCGCACGATCTGCACGTCCTGCTGGGCGATTTCACCGGCCATGGATTGGCGGCCGCTCTCGGCGCACTGCCGACCTCCGAGGCCTTTCGCTCCATGACAGCGAAGGGTTTCGCGCCGCAACAGATACTCTCCGCCATCAACAACAAACTCTACAATCTGTTACCGACCGGCATGTTCCTGGCTACCCAGTTCGTCAAGGTCGACCACAAGCTCGATCATATATCCATTATAAACTGCGGCATGCCAGACTGTTTTCTCATATCGAAAGAGGAGATGAACATCAAGCATCAGATTGCCTCGGAGTCGCTGCCATTGGGTATAGCCCCGGATATCGACTTCAAGGACAGCTTTCACCACTTCCCCGCGGATGAGGGGGACAGGGTAATTCTTGCCTCCGACGGGGTTACCGAAGCCCGAAACCCGGAGGGTGAACTGTTTGGCCAAACGCGATTCATCGCATCGATCAACAAACAGGACAGCAGTTCATACATTCTGGAGGCTCTCGCCGAGGATTTGGAGACTTTTTGCCAGGAAGCCCCCCAGGACGACGATATCAGTGTTGTCGAGATACCCCTTATCCATGAACTTATGCCCGTGCCGGAGTCGGCGGTGCACCACATTGTTCGCAGCGGGGATATACCCTACAACCTTTCCACCCCGGCGCAACCCGACTGTATCGAATTTCAACTCGTACTCTACGGTACACAACTGCGCCAGGCCGATCCCGTGCCTATACTTATCAACTACATTCAGGAGACCGCCGGTCTGCACGAGCACAGACGCCCCCTGTTCACCATACTCACAGAGCTCTATATCAATGCCCTGGATCATGGCGTGCTAAAGCTGGATTCCCTGCTCAAGCAGGGAGAAGACGGTTTTACCAATTACTTCCAACAGCGGGAACAACGCCTGCAGGCCTTGACGTCGGGACAGATTAGAATTGCCTTGAGAATTCACCAGGATAGCGACGGGGGATACATCGTCATCACAATGGAAGACAGCGGTCACGGTTTCGATTTTAAGGTCTTGTCCAAGAGTGAGGCAAGTGAGACGTTATACAGTGGTCGTGGTTTAATCCTGGTAAAATCGCTGGTAAAACAGCTTCGCTTCTTTGAACCGGGGAACAAGGCAGAAGCGATTTATGTATGGGATAATAACCTGTAAGAACTGACTTAGAGCGTCAGGTTTAAATAATGGCAAAAACTCAGGTATTCGATCAATCGGACAACATCAGGACACCTTTTCTCAGAGGGATCCTGACGCGCTCGCTCACAGATGCCGGGCTAGCCTTTGATATAGCCTATAAACTCTCATCCGATATACGAGAGCAGATCAACAGTGCTGATGAGATCACCACTGACGAGTTACGGCGTATTGTCGTCGCCGAGCTGAAGAAGATGGATGAAAAGGAGGTATTGGAGAATTACGAGACTATCTATCCAGCCGCCACAAAGGTAATGGTGAGAGACCGTAAAAACAATTTGATACCCTTTTCCATCGTTCAGCATCGGCGCAGCTTGGAATCCAGCGGGCTGGGTACGGACAAGGCCGCCTATATCTCTCAAAATGTCTATAAAGAAGTGGCAGAATCCTATAGCGACGCTGTCGAGAGCAGGGAGATAGGCAAACTGACCCATGAGAAGCTGAAACAGCACTATGGCAAAGAGGCGGCGAAGCGCTACCTGGTTTGGATTGACTACAAAAACACTCATCGACCTTTGATACTTCTGATCGGCGGCACAACCGGCTGCGGTAAGAGCACCATCGCAACGGAAGTGGCCCATCGTCTGAATATCATCCGCACCCAGTCCACCGACATGCTCAGGGAAGTGATGCGCATGATGGTGCCGGAAAAGCTCCTTCCCGAACTGCATACCTCATCATTCAATGCCTGGCGCAAAATTCCAGGCTCCAGCGAATCCAAGGAGTCAACCGAAGAGAAGATGATTCACGGCTACATGCACCAGGCCGAACTGGTAGCCGTTCCCTGTGAGGCGGTGATACAGCGTGCTTTGAATGAACAGGTATCCTTGATTGTCGAAGGCGTCCATGTCTCAGCGGCACTGGTGAAAAGATTCAGGGAGGAGTCAAGCGCGGTCATTGTTCCGATCATGCTGGCGGTACTGAAACAGGATAGGCTGAAGCTCCACCTGAAAGACCGTGGGGTCACCGCACCGGAACGGAATGCGCAAAGCGACTACCTGTCGAATTTCGAATCGATCTGGATGCTGCAATCCCATCTGCTTTCCGAAGCTGACAACAACGCCATACCAATCATTTCCAACGACGATAGAGACCAGACCACCGACCGTGTTATGCGCTCCATAATCGAGGTGTTGCAGAAGGATTTTCATGCTAAGGTTGAAGACGTATTTGGAACAGACTAAGCCTGTAACCTCACCATGCGACCTCGCGGAGCGAACACTTGCTGACCACCCATAAAGGCGTAATGATCATCCTCGACGGCCTTGGCGATCGAGGCATACCCGGATTTGGTGGCAAAACACCCCTCGAGGTGGCGGATACACCGAACATGGACAGATTGGCAAGTGCCGGACAGTGCGGCCTGGTCGACCCGCTCTCCCCCGGCATGCCTGTCGGCACCCACACCGGGATCTGTCTGTTGTTCGGACTCTCCAAGCAAGATACCGTGAAACTGGCACGGGGCCCCATCGAGGCCTCGGGGGTGGGCTTGAACGGCAACGACCAGGCCCTCTATTTCCGCTGTAACTTCGCCACTCTGAAGCAACACAAGGATGGCTACGAAATACTCGACCGCCGAGCGGGCCGAATCAATACCGGCACCGAAGCACTCGCCGCTGCAGTCGGTCAAGTCGACTTGGGTGACGAGATTACCGCCAGCCTGCATCCAGCCACCCAGCACCGGGTGGTGTTGCAACTCGAAGGCAAGGGTCTCTCCCACGACGTATCGAATACCGACCCGGGCAATCAGTACAGAACCATCGGCCTTCTCACCTGCCAGCCCAACGATCCTTCCGATGCCGCCGCAGTAAAAACAGCCGGGGCGGTGAATCGATTGATGGAAATCGTCCACCAGAGGCTCTCCCAGCACCCGCTGAACCTCAACAGAGTCGAGAACAACCAACTGCCCGCCAACGGCATCATCTGCAGGGGACCGGGGAAACTGCCCAGAGTCAAACCCCTGATGAATCAGCTCAAACTCAAGACTGCGGTGATATCAGGCGAACGAACGGTGCTTGGACTGGGAGGACTGCTCGGTTATGACCTGTACCAGAATGAGCGCTTTACCGCCAATCACGATACTGATCTACACGCCAAGGTAAAAACGGCGATACAGGCGCTTGAGGATCACGACCTCGTCTATCTGCATATCAAGGCCACCGACATCCACTCCCATGACCTCAACCCAACCGGCAAATGCGATATTCTGTCGAAGATCGACGACGCTATCACCCCGCTGATCAACGATTCTCTGGTAATCGCCATTACCGCGGATCATTCAACCGACTCTAATACCGGCCGCCATACCGGCGATCCGATACCCAGTCTTATCTATAATCCCAGGGGCAGAGTGGACAGCTGCCGCACATTTTCCGAACTGGCCTGCAGCCAGGGCGGCATGGGGCGAATCAACAGCAGCGGTTTTATCATGACCATGCTGGATCAGATGAACCTCTTGGAAAACTTCAGGCCGAAAGACAGTGATTTCATCTCCTGAGTTCAACACGCCGATGGCGCACCACCAGGAAGAAAGTATCCAATCCCCTGCAAAATAATGTGCCAACCGGATACTTGGCACGATACCTGACAAGGTCGGTTGCTGAATCTATACTTGAAGGATCGTCGCACCAATAGAACCCCGATCAATCAAGGTTTGCAAATGCCATGTCCCAAGCCGACCAGATAGTCATAGAACCCAGTGACCAAGCGGTTGATGAGAACCCCTCCGTAAAGGAGGTCGACCTCAACGACCCCAGCCTCTATCTGAACAGAGAGCTGACCTGGCTCGCCTTCAACCGCCGGGTGCTTAACGAAGCCGAACTTGACCACAATCCCCTGTTGGAACGGGTCAAGTTCCTCGCCATCGTGAGTAGCAATCTGGATGAGTTTTTCATGAAACGCATTGGCGGTCTGAAGCAGCAGCTTGCCGCCGGCCTCACTACGACAACCGTGGACGGCAGAACCCCACTGCAGCAATTGACCGAGTGCCATCAGGCGATATCCGAGATACAACAGGCGCAACAGAGCATCTATCACGAGCTGCAGATCAAGCTGGAGCAGGCCGGTATTCGCATAACCCAATACCAGGCCCTGAACACGACCCAGCAAAAAAATCTCCGCGATCACTTCCAGCAGAACATCTTTCCGATGCTGACCCCGCTGGCGATGGACCCTAGCCACCCCTTCCCCTTTATCTCAAATCAAACCCTGAACCTGCTGGTCACCCTGCGTTTTCCCAGCGGTTACGACCTGCATATGGCAAGGGTCAAGGTACCGGTCAGCATGGATGTTTCACCACGCCTTATCCAGGTCGATGAGAGTTACACCTATGTCACCCTGGACGACCTGATCGCAAATAGCCTCGACATGCTCTTCCCCGGCATGAAAATAGAGTCCTGCGACCTCTTCCGGGTAACACGAAATGCAAATCTGGAGCTGGACCAGGAGTCGGCCAACGACCTCATGGAGTCCATTGAAACCGAACTGCGAGAACGCCACTTCGCACCCATTGTGCGCCTCGAGGTCTCGGCGGGGATGAACCCAACCCAACGGGGGATGCTGGCAGCCGAGCTCGGGCTCAACGAAGAGCAGGACGTATTTGAAATCGACCGCATGATGGCCCTGCGCGACCTGTTTGAACTCGCTAACCTGAATATTCCGGAACTGCGCGATCCGCCTCACTATCCATCCGACCACCCGCAGTTGGCCCATGACCGGCGCAACATCTTTCACATCATCAGGGAGCATGACTCCCTGCTGCTGCAGCACCCCTACGAATCGTTCAACACCACGGTGGAGCGCTTCCTGCGCACCGCGGCGGAAGATCCAAAGGTGCTGGCGATAAAGATGACCCTCTACCGCACCTCCGCCGAGGGCAATGTACTCGACTCGCTGAGAAAGGCGGCGCGTAACGGTAAACAGGTGGCGGTTCTGGTGGAGCTGAAGGCGCGATTCGACGAAGCCGCCAATATTCGCTGGGCCAGGCATCTGGAGCAGGCGGGAATCCATGTCACCTATGGGGTGCTGGGACTGAAGACCCACAGTAAGCTGATCATGGTGATCCGCAAGGACTATTCTCAGCTTCGCCGCTACTACCATATCGGCACCGGCAACTACCACGCCGGCACCGCGAGACTCTATACCGATCTCGGTGTGTTTGGCTGCGATGAGGATATAGGTAAGGATCTGACCGAGCTGTTCAACTATCTGACCGGTTACTCCCCTCCTCCCAGCTATCGTAAAATCCTCGCTGCCCCCTATAACCTGAAACAGTCACTGGTGGAGAAGATCGAGCGCGAAATCAGACTGCATAGCCAGGGTCAGCCAGGGCATATCCAGATGAAAATGAATGCCCTCGAAGACCACGATATCGTCAAGGCCCTCTACCGAGCCACCCAGGCAGGGCTCAAGGTCGAACTCATCGTCAGGGACACCTGCCGATTCCGACCCGCCATTCCCGGACTCAGTGAGAGCGGCAGCGTGATCAGCGTCATCGGCAGATTTCTCGAGCATGCACGCATCACCTACTTCCTCAACGGCGGCGATGAGGAGTATTTCATTGGCTCCGCCGACATGATGCAGCGTAATCTGGAACAACGCGTCGAAGTGCTGACACCGGTGGAATCACCGGCGCTGCGCCAGGAACTGCGCCTGATTCTCGATGTGCAGCTGGGTGACAAGCACAATGCCTGGGATATGCAGCCCGACGGCAGCTATATCAGACGTCAACCCGAAGCGGATGACACCTCACTCAACTGCCAGGAGACCCTGATAGGCGTCGTTGAACGGCGTTTGAACGCGGCGAAGAAGCATCGGGAAAAACGCATGCGTGAGAAGCTGATGAATCACTTCAAGCAGCGTCTGAAAAACAGCAGTCAGGATCAGCCCTGAGCGTCGGCCGGGATCCCGCTCTCATCGGCCATCTTTTTCTGTATAATCACCTGGTGGATGCGTCGCGAGGAGGCGTCCTGCACCTGCACCTCGAAACCGTCCAGTTCGAACATTTCATCTTTTACCGGGATCCTCTCTGTATGTTCGAGCAACCAGCGGTTTATGGTATCGGTCGGCTTACCCGGAAGATCCATGTCGTAATACTCTTCCACCACCCGCAGTTCCGCGGTCCCCTGCACTAATACCTTGCCTTCACTCAGCACCATGAGGTCATTGGGTTTTTCGTCGGTTTCGTCGTAGATCTCACCCACGAGCTCTTCCAGCATATCCTCCAGCGAGAGCACGCCGATCATGGCACCGTGCTCATCGACCACGACCGACAAGTGGATGCTCTTGGACTTCAGGGTACGTATCAACTCATCGATGGTGGCATTGGAAGGGGTGTAGAGAGGTTCCTGAGCCAGTTCGGAGATGGCAATGTCCAACTCGCCGGATACTATGTTATTGATCATGTCGCGCAACAGCACCATGCCGACGATCTCGTCCGGATCCTCCTTGTAGATCGGAATCCGCGAATAGCCCTCCTGCATGATCTCCGGCAGCACTTCCCGCAATGAGCGTCGGCCGTCGAGACGAAACACCTGACGTCTGGGAGTCATTACGTCCTCGGCCTTCAGATCGTTGAAGTTGAAGATACGCTCGATCATCTCCCGCTCGCCGGTATCGATTACACCCTCCTCCTCGCCATGCTCGACCATGGTGATAACCTCGTGCTCCGTCACCAGGGGATCGTCCATTGCCCTGGTCGAGGCTTGCACAAGGTTGGTTACCTGGAGAAAAATCCATACCAACGGATAGATGATACGCATGAAGCCGAAGATGATGGGAGAGATGAAGAGGGAGATCCGCTCTGAAAAACGGGTTGCCAGGCTCTTCGGGGTTATCTCGCCGAAGACTAGGATGAGGATAGTCAAAACGCCTACGGCAATGCCGGGGCCGGTATTGCCGAAATAGTCGGTTGCGATGACAGTGGCCATTGCAGATGCGGCGATATTGACGACATTGTTGCCGATGAGAATGGTAATCAGCATCCGGCTTGGGTCTTTCTTCAGCAGATAGAGGGCATGAGACCCACGTCTGCCCTCCCTGTACAATGCCTCAGCCCGAGCCATCGATAGGTTAATTAGTGCGGTCTCTGAACCAGAAAAAACGCCGGATAGCACCAGTAACAGTGCCAAAATTAGGTAGCTTTCCACGAAGTGTCTATATTAGTTTCGCCAGATATGGCCCAGTTCATGATTATTACTGTTAAGCCATTGAATCACAAGGCCAGCATGAAAGTATATAATATTTCCATTATATTTATGTTTAATGGCTCAATACAGCCCCGTTTGCCCGTCCATCATGTGTAAGTTGATCTAGTCCATGTTTACTTAATAATTAGCATAGACATTATAGACAGATGCTGAAAGGGTTTCCGTGCCTCTCCATCTGGAATTTCACTAGCTCGCAAAACAGTCATGGAGGTACCTCTCGCCGATGAGTTTGGCGGCCGCCTGAGATGGCAATTTGGGGCAGGCTCAACACACATTTTTTTAACTTGGCACACAGAGAGATGCAACGGATACTGATTGTAGAAGATGAACCTGAGGTCCGGGAGATGATTCGTTTCGTACTCGAACCCAAAGGCTACCTGGTCGATGAAGCAGGCAATGCCCAGGAGGCCCGTCTGCAGCTTTCCCAGCAGAGCTACGATCTGATTCTCATGGACTGGATGCTGCCCGGCAGATCGGGCCTGGAACTGACCAGGGAGTTGAAACGGAATACCCACCAGGATACCCCTCCTGTGATCATGCTGACCGCACGCGCAGAGGAGAAAGACAAGGTCAACGGTCTGGAGAGCGGTGCCGACGACTATATCACCAAACCCTTTTCGACCAAGGAGATGTTGGCACGGATCAAGGCAGTTATCCGCAGAAGCGGCAGTGGCAGCAGCAAGGCAGTGGAATTCGCCGGCTTGAGCATCGATCCCGCCAGTCATCTTGTCGCCGTCGAAACCAACCCCCTGCATCTCTCGCCGGCAGAATTCCGCCTGCTCCACTTTTTCATGACCCACCCGGATCGGGTCTACAGCAGAAACCAGATCCTGGATCTGGTTTGGGGCGATTCGGTCTACGTGGATGAACGCACCGTGGATGTACACATCAGGCGTCTGCGAAAACAGCTGTCACCGACAGGACATGACAAGTTTCTGCAAACGGTGCGTGGTGTCGGTTATCGTTTTAGCCCGACCAAAAAGCCGCAACAGCGGGCGCGATCGTGAGGGATTATCTTAAAATCGAGCTCAATCACCTGTTCGGCAGTATGCTGATCTGCATGCCGATCGGCTATCTGATGCATCAGGTTCCAGCAGCCGCGGTGTCCGCACTCCTTGCCTACTTCTCAAAGCATGGCTACTACCTGATAAGGCTCGCCATGCTGATTAATCAGCGGGAACGGATAGAGCCCCCCTACCCGGCGGACGTTTGGGGTTTGATCTATAAAGAGCTCGCCCGGCACCGTACCAGGAGTCGCAAACGCAAACGCACCCTGAGCCGTTTTGCATCGCGCTTCAGAAAAGTAACCAGCTCAATTCCCGATGGGCTTATATTGTTGAATAAATCGGCATGCATCGAGTGGGCCAACCCCGCAGCCAACCAATTATTGAACATTAGCTGGCCGCGTGATGAAAGTACCCCGTTCACCAAGCGCATCAATCACGAGGGACTTAGCGAATATTTAAAAAATCCCGACTACTCCACGCCTATAGAACTGCCATCCCCGAGCAACAAGGCATTGATCGTCTCTCTCAGCATCACTCCGTTCGGTGGCAAAAAGGCACAACGTCTTGTGGTGGCGAGGAATATCACCGAGGTCTACAAACTCAACCAGACCAGACGGGATTTCGTCTCCAATGTCTCCCACGAGCTTCGCACCCCGCTCACTGTGATCACAGGATTCCTGGAAAATCTGAACGACAACGAAATGCTGCCATTTCAGGAACGCCCTTTTGCGCTGATGCAACAACAAGCGGAAAGGATGAACAGTATCATTAACGATCTTCTCACCCTTTCCCGGCTTGAATTGGGCCATGCACCAGCATCTGACAAACCAGTCGCGGTTCCGGACCTGCTGCGCAGAATCGTGGATCAGGCTCAACTGCTTGCAGAACAGCATGGCGGCTACAAGATAACCCTGGATGTCAACGACAATCTATGGTTGCTCGGTGAAGAGGGTGAATTGACGAGCGCTTTCTCAAATCTGGTCTTCAACGCCATTGTACATACACCGCCCGGTACCGAGATAACCGTGACTTGGCTGTGTCTGGAAGATGAGGCGTGTCTGACAGTGACTGATACGGGACCGGGTATCGAAGAGCGCCACATACCGCGATTGACCGAGCGTTTCTATCGGGTCGATAAGGCCCGCTCACGCCAGTCCGGGGGTACGGGCCTGGGACTGGCAATTGTAAAACATATCATCAGCCGTCACGACGGCGAGTTGAGAATCTCAAGCCAGTTGGAAGTTGGCAGCAGTTTTATCTGCGCTTTTCCCAAGGAAGTGATACTGACAAAAACAACGAAATACTTAAGTGGTGAGACTTCTTGATTCCAAGCTGTCGTTCTTTAATTATCCTTGTCACCACAGATTCGTTAGTTACTCTGCCGCTTCCACGATGCCTTCCGAGTAGGACTGATTCACTCTGTCCCGCAGCTCCTTGCCGGGTTTGAAGTGAGGAACATACTTACCGGATAGCGCGACTGTCTTACCGGTTTTCGGATTGCGACCCATTCTCGGTGGTCGGTAGTGGAGTGAAAAACTACCAAACCCTCGGATCTCGATCCTCTCTCCAGATGCTAGAGATTGACTCATGTGTTCAATCATACACTTTACAGCCAGCTCCACATCACGATAGGCAAGATGGCTCTGCTCCTTGGCAATAATCTCAATCAGTTCGGATTTTGTCATTCTTGTCAGTTCTCCAATTTGCCGATAATTCAGGGCCCGCACTTCAATGTGCGGGCCCTGATTTCCAGTTTCGGAATCTATCGCTTTCGACTCCTGTCTTATTCCCCTTGATTATCCATCTGCTCTTTCAACAGATCACCCAATGTCGGGGCGCTGGTCGCCGCATCACGTGCATAGCCCTTGATCGCAGCTGCCTCTTCATCGGCATCCTTGGCTTTGACAGAGAGCGTTATGGAGCGGTTCTTACGATCCACACCAATGAATTTCGCCTCTACCTCATCGCCTTCCTTCAATACGCTGCGTGCATCCTCGACACGGTCACGTGACAGTTCAGAGGCCCGCAGATATCCATCAACACCCTCGGCCAGATTGATCACAGCACCCTTGGCGTCGACTTCAGCAACCTTGCCCTTGACAAAGCTGCCCTTCTCATTGGCAGCCACGAAGCTGGAGAAGGGATCCTGGGCAAGCTGCTTGATTCCCAGGGATATGCGCTCACGCTCCGGATCGACCGAAAGCACGACGGTCTCAACCTCGTCACCCTTCTTGAAGTTGCGGATTGCATCCTCGCCTTCGTCGTCCCAGGAGATATCGGAGAGATGGATCAAGCCATCTATACCGCCATCCAAGCCGATGAAGATACCGAAATCGGTGATCGACTTGATGTTTCCGGTCACGTGGTCGCCTTTCTTGTGGGTTGCGGCAAACTCATCCCACGGATTTGGCTTGCACTGTTTGATACCGAGCGAGACGCGACGTCTCTCCTCATCGATATCCAGCACCATAACCTCCACTTCGTCACCAAGGGAGACTATCTTGGAGGGATGAACATTCTTGTTGGTCCAGTCCATCTCTGAGACATGCACCAGACCCTCTACGCCCTCTTCGATCTCCACGAAACAACCGTAATCGGCAATGTTCGTCACCTTGCCGAAAAGACGTGTGCTCTCCGGATAACGACGCGCCAGCGCGACCCATGGATCATCACCCATCTGCTTGAGACCCAGTGAGACACGGTTGCGTTCGCGGTCGAATTTCAGGATCTTGACGTTGATCTCGTCGCCGATCTCGACCACTTCGGAGGGGTGTTTGACGCGCTTCCAAGCCATGTCGGTGATGTGTAGCAGACCGTCGATACCGCCAAGATCGACAAACGCACCATAGTCGGTGAGATTTTTGACGACACCCTTGATCTCCTGTCCTTCCTGCAGATTCTCAAGCAGCTTGTCACGCTCTTCGCTGTACTCCTGCTCCACCACGGCACGACGTGACACCACAACGTTGTTACGCCGGCGATCGAGTTTGATCACCTTGAATTCCAGATCCTTGCCCTCCAGATAGGCGGTATCGCGTACCGGTCGCACATCGACCAGCGAACCGGGTAGAAAGGCACGGATGTCATTCAGTTCAACGGTAAAGCCACCTTTAACCTTGCCGTTGATGCGACCGATCACGGTCTCTTCGGCTTCATGGGCCTTTTCAAGAACTTTCCAAGCCTGATCGCGCTTGGCTTTCTCGCGGGAGAGCCTGGTTGCGCCAAAGCCGTCCTCGACTGCGTCCAATGCGACCTCAACCTGATCGCCTATCTGGACTTCTATCTCTCCATCCTGATTGAGAAACTGGTCGCGAGGTATAACGCCTTCCGATTTCAGGCCGGCGTTGACTATTACGGCTTCCGACGTGATATCGAGCACGGTGCCTATGATAATGGCGCCACTGCGAAGCTGGGTACTGGAGAGGCTCTCCTCAAATAATTCTGCAAAACTTTCGGTCATGGGATTGAATTTCCTGCAACTCAAGGTTGCACAGGCAGGACGAGATAAATGTCTTTATTTTGTCCGCCAGGTCGTTAAGGGTTAAAAACAAAGCCGGTAAACCGGCCACCAATCTTACCTGTTGAGCGAGTTGTCTAAAGCTGAAGGTCTGGCAGGCTAGCGCTTATCTTTTGCATCGCCTGTTGATAGACTTCATCGATAGTCAGTGCCGTTGAATCCAGCTGGTATGCTGAATTCGAGGCAACGAGCGGCGCCACGGCACGCTTGCTGTCGCGCTCATCCCGTTCTCTGATCTCATCTGTAAGACGGGCGAGATTAACACCTAACCCCTTTTCTTTCAACTGTTTATAGCGTCTCTGTGCCCTCTCCTCGGCGCTTGCCGTGAGAAATATCTTGACCTCGGCATGAGGAAAAACCACCGTTCCCATATCGCGTCCGTCGGCAACCAGACCTGGCGGTTTGGCATAATTGCGCTGCCATGCGAGCAACGCCTGGCGAACCTGGGGAATTGCAGCCACTTTCGAGGCCTGGTTGCCGATGGTCTCGGTGCGAATCAGATCGGAGACATCCTCCCCGTCCAGCAGCACCTTGCCCCGGTCGAACTCCAATGGCATATTGGCCGCAATTTCACTGATTTTATCTATATTTTCACTGCTGATATCAGCACGTTCTACCATTAGACCCAGAACCCGATAGATAGCGCCGCTATCGAGAAAATGCCACCCCAGGGCCTCAGCGATGCGCTGGGCAAGGGTACCCTTACCCGACCCCGAAGGCCCATCCACAGTGACCACAGCTACCCCGGCCACTAGTTTGCTACCTCTTGGATCTGCAACCCCGCGGCTGTGGCAGCGGATACAAATCCGGGGAACGAAGTATTCACATTGGCGCAATCGCTAATCTCGATAGCATCCACCGCTCTCAATCCGGCCATGGCGAACGACATCGCGATTCTGTGATCACCATAACTGTTCACCCTCCCGCCCTGGAGGGTTCCTCCTTGAATCAGGATGCCATCGGAGGTTGGATCGGCTTTGATGCCCAAACTCTGTAAACCTTCGGCCATGACCTGGATGCGGTCGCTCTCTTTGACCCGCAACTCCTCTGCGCCACGCAGGCGTGTCTCCCCCCGGGCACAGGCCGCAGCCACAAAGAGGGCGGGAAATTCATCGATGGCCAGGGGCACCAGTTCCTCGGGTATATCGATGCCCTGGAGACGGCTCGATCTGATGCGGATGTCGGCCACCGGTTCGCCGCCGACATCCCTCTTGTTGCTCAGCGCAATATCGGCCCCCATCAGCCTGAGGATGGAAATCACACCGTCACGGGTAGGATTGATCCCCACATGTTGCAGGACCATCTCGGATCCTTCCGCGATCGCGGCTCCGACGAGAAAGAATGTTGCCGATGAGATATCCGCGGGTATATCGATCTCGCAGGCATTCAAGCGACCACCTCCCGTGAGACAGATTCTATTGCCACTGCGTCTCACCGGGTAACCGAAGCCCTGCAACATACGCTCGGTGTGATCACGGGTGGGCGCAGGCTCGGTGACACAGGTCTCGCCCCGTGCAAACAGCCCGGCCAAAAGGATTGCAGATTTTACCTGGGCACTGGCCATCGGCAACGAGTAGTCAATTCCTCTCAACAGGGATCCATGACGGATACGCAATGGCGCCGTAAACCCGGCTGCTGCACCGATCTCAGCCCCCATCTGAGAAAGCGGGTCGATAACCCGCTTCATCGGCCGGCCGGAGAGCGAGCTGTCGCCGGTGAGTGTGACGTCCATATCCTGCCCCGCCAGGAGACCGGTCAGCAGACGCATGGAGGTACCGGAATTCCCCAAGTCCAATGGACTCTGAGGCGCACGCAGTCCATCGATACCTACACCCTGTATCCTAACCTCACCCGCTTCAGGCCCCTCTAGGATCACTCCCATTTGGCGAAAGGCATTAAGTGTGGCGAGGCTGTCTTCGCCCTCGAGAAAACCCTTGACCCGGGTCACGCCATCAGCCAATGAGCCGAGCATGATCGATCTGTGCGAGATCGACTTATCACCCGGCACACGCAGGTTGCCACTCAGTTTTCCACCAGGTTGAATTTGATAATTAAGTTTGTTCTGCAAGTTAGTACCACTCGATAATCACGAATCCACACCATCCACATAACTGTCACGCACCTGTTTTGCGCGCTCGAATATCTCCAGCAAACCTTTCTCGTCACCCTGTTGCAGCAATACCGTCAACTCTTGCAGCTCACCGGCGAAACGTGTCAGCATCTCGCTCAAGGATCGTTGATTGGCGATGCATATGTCGCGCCACATACGCGGATTGCTCGATGCGATCCGGGTGAAGTCCCTGAAGCCTCCAGCGGCGAAACTGAAGATCTCATTGTTCTCCTTCAGCTGCGCCAGGCTGTCGACCAGGGTGAATGCCAACATATGGGGCAGGTGACTGGTGGCCGCCAATACCTCGTCATGGTGCTCGACCGTCATCTCTACGATCTCCGCCCCGCAATGCCGCCACATTCTTTCAACCCGCTGCAAGGCTTGCCTGTCTGTTTCCGCAACGGGGGTGAGTATCACCCGCCGATTACGATACAACTCTGCAAAAGCCGCCTCGGCACCGCTGCGTTCAGTACCTGCAATGGGATGGCCGGGCACAAAGAAACCCGGCATTTCAGCAAACACCGCCCGTACATCGTTTACCACGCTGCCCTTGACACTCCCGGCATCGGTCACCACCGCATCGTCCGCGAGCTGACCTCGCATGGCCTCAAGGGTGGCGCGCATCGCCCCCAAAGGAACCGCGAGCAAAACCATATCGGCACCTTTGACCGCACTCGCCACGTCGTGGGTATAGTGATCGATCACGCCTAAAGACTGGGCTTTGAGTAGGTTGTCCTTGCCCCGACCGCAACCAACCACCTCCTTCACAACACCCTCTTCTTTCAGGGCCAAGGCGACAGAGCCCCCGATCAGGCCGACACCGATTATCGCAAGTTTTTCAATCACCTTTTAAGCACCTTTGCCAATGTCGCCAAGAGACGATCGTTCTCCTCTTCCAAACCGATTGAAATACGCAGGTGTCCGGGCAGTCCATAGTTAGCAATCGGGCGGGTAATGCATCCCTCGAGCAGAAGTGCCTGATCGACCCTGGCTGCATCTTCTGCCAAATCTACGGTGACAAAATTCGCCACTGAGGGGATAGCTTCAAGCCCCAACTTCTCAAAGCCTTGGCGATACTGTTGCATACCCCTGTCGTTGAGCGCAATCGAACGTTGGATGAAGGCTTGATCCTGCAGTGCCGCCAGTGCAGCCGATTGTGCCAGGCTGTTGACGTTGAATGGTTGCCTGACCCGGTTCAACAGATCGGCAATATCAGGAGTTGATATCCCGTACCCGATACGCAGCGAGGCGAGACCGTAAGCCTTGGAAAAGGTGCGGGTCACTATCAGGTTGGGAAAACGCTGCAAAAAGGCAGTGCCATCAGGGTAGTCGCTCTCACCGACGTACTCGATATAGGCCTCGTCCAGAACCAGGATGACATGTTCCGGCAGCTGAGTCATGAAAGCGACCAGCTCGTCCCTCGTCAACCAGGTCCCTGTGGGGTTGTTCGGATTGGCAATCCAGATCACCCTTGTCCTGGAGCTCACCATCTGCAACATACGGTCGAGATCGTGACCATACTCCCTGGCGGGTGCGATCATCAGCTTTGCGCCCGTTGCCTGGCTGCTTATGGGATAGACAGCAAAGGCGTATTGCGAAAACAGGGACTCCACATCGGGTGAAAGGAAGACCCGGGCAATCATATCCAAGACATCGTTGGATCCGTTGCCCAGGGTGATACAGCTTGGATCGACAGCATGCTTTTCAGCAAGACGCTGTCGCAGCCGAAAGCCGCCGCCGTCGGGATAGCGCGACAACTCGGAACTGCAACCGGCGATAGCCTCGATGACCTTGTCGCTGACGCCCAATGGGTTTTCGTTGGATGCCAGTTTTATCGAGTGACTGATACCCAACTCGCGCTCCAACTCGGAAATCGGCTTTCCGGGCAGATAGGGCTTCAGCCCTTCGATCCCCGGTGCCGCTAACTCAAGGTATGGATTTGTCTGATCGCTCATAGTGCTCAACCATGGCTGTGCGGAGAGAGAATTCTGCCGCTATATGACCGCCTGCGGATAGGAGCCGAGAACCTTGAACTGGGTCGCCGCCTGTTCGATCTCGCGCAGGGCCATGGCGAGGTTGTCATCGTTTCTATGCCCCTCCACATCGATGAAAAAGAGATAGTCCCAGTGCCCCCGACGAGAGGGCCGCGACTCGATGCGGGTCATACTGATGTCGTGTTCGGCGAACGGGGATAACATGGCATGCAGGCCGCCTGCTCTGTTATGGGTGGAGAACATGATACTGGTCTTGTCGTTGCCGCTGCGCGGCGCATCCCGTTTACCGATTACCAGAAAGCGTGTTGTATTGCCGGGTTCATCCTCGATGTTCGATGCCAGCAGCTTGAGTCGGTAGATCTCAGCGGCAGCCTCGCCCGCGATGGCTGCGGCATGGTCTATCTCGGTGGCAAGCCTGGCCGCCTCGGCGTTGCTGCCCACCGCGACACGCTCCACATGGGGCAGATGCTGATCGAGCCATCCCCGGCACTGGGCTAGGGACTGGGCGTGGGAGTAGACCACCTTGATCTGTGCGCTGTTCCCCTCATTACTGAGCAGCTGATGATTGATTGGCAGCGACACCTCGCCACAGATTCGCAACGGCGAGGCAACGAAGGTATCCAGGGTATGGGTGATTACACCTTCCGTTGAATTCTCCACCGGTACCACGCCATAGTGACAAGCCCCTGCCTCGACCTCGCGGAAGGTATCCGGTATCGACCCCATCGCCATGGTGCGGACCGAGTGGCCGAAGTGTTTGAGCACGGCTTCCTGGGTGTAGGTTCCATCCGGACCAAGAAAGGCGATACTCAAGGGCTGTTCCAAGGCCAGGCAGGCGGACATGATCTCCCGGAACAGCCTTGCCATCTCCTCATCCTGCAAAGGCCCCGGGTTACGCTCCTTGACCCGACGCAATACCTCGGCCTCGCGCTCGGGGCGATAAAACTCAGTCTGCGGATTCTCATCCAGCTTGATGCGGGCAACCTCCTGGGCCGCTTCCGCTCGTTCGTTGATCAGCTGCTGCAGCTGCAGATCGATCTCGTCGATCCGATCACGCATGACATTCAGTTTCGCATCATCGTTCATCGATTGATCCAGGGGTTGTTGGCGCTTAATCCGTACTGTTCCCTGACAGGGAGCGTACCGATAATACGCCATCGATGGAAGCCAGGGTCTGCAGCAGCTCCGCAGTGGGCTCCTTGTCCACGTCGAGAAGCGTCACCGCGATGTTTTCACGGGACTTGTTGAGCATATCGAGGATGTTCAAACCCTCGTTGGCCAAATCGGTTGAGATCTGGCCGACCATATTGGGTACATTGTTGTTTACAACAGCGATGCGAAAGCCTCCGTTTCTCGGCAGATTGATTTCGGGAAAATTGACCGAGTTATGTATGTTGCCGTTTTCCAGGTAGTCACGAACCTGATCGGCGACCATGATTGCACAGTTGTCCTCCGCCTCCTTGGTGGAAGCACCCAGGTGAGGCAGGGTGATCACCCTTGGATGATCTTTAAGCAGATTGCTGGGGAAGTCGCAAACATACGCATAGAGCTGACCACTGTCCAAAGCAGCGACTGTGGCCTGATCATCGATGATGCCGTTGCGGGCGAAATTGAGCAGCACCGACCCGGGCTTCATCAACTTCAATCGATCGGCATTGATCATATTCGCGGTAGTATCCGTCAACGGCACGTGGAATGTGACAAAGTCCGACTTGGATAGCAGATCATCGACGCTCAACGCCTGCTCCACTTCGGAGGCGAGTTTCCAAGCGCTTTGCACAGTTATAGTCGGATCGTAGCCTACTACATTCATGCCGAGTGCCCGGCAGGCATTGGCAACCTTTACCCCGATGGCGCCGAGACCGATGACCCCGATGGTTCGCCCAGGCAGTTCAAAGCCAACAAAGTTCTTCTTTCCGGACTCGACCTCTTTGGATATGACGCCATCGTCACCGGAGAGCTTGGTGGCGAAACGCCAGGCCTGTCCCAGGTTTCGCGCCGCCAGTAGCGCACCGGCAAGCACGAGTTCCTTTACCGCATTGGCATTGGCGCCCGGAGCGTTGAACACGGGGATCCCCTTTTCGGTCATCTCGGAGACCGGAATATTGTTAACCCCGGCGCCGGCACGTCCAACCGCCTTTACCGTGTCCGGAATCGTCATCCCATGCATCTTGTGGGAACGCAGTAGGATCGCATCCGGGTGGGTGATTTCAGAGGCCACTTCATAGTTATCGCGGGGCAGACGATCGAGGCCCGCCACGGAGATGTTGTTCAATGTCAGAATCTTGTACATATTTCTTCTCTGGCTTATCCGTTGACCCTTGCAAACTCCGCCATGAAATCGATAAGCGCCTTTACCCCTGATTCGGGCATGGCATTATAGATACTGGCGCGCATACCACCCACCGAGCGGTGCCCCTTGAGGGTCTTGAGCCCAGCCGCACCCGCCTCTTCGATGAACTTTGCATCCAGCGAGGAATCGGCCAGGGTAAAGGGCACATTCATCCAGGAACGACTCTCGGGTGATACCGGATTGGCGTAGAAACCGGAACTGTCGATGGCACTGTAGAGAGCATCCGCCTTGCGTCGGTTGATCTCAGCCATGCCGCTCAATCCCCCCTTCCCCTTGAGCCATTTGAACACCAATCCTGCCAGGTACCAGCCATAGGTCGGTGGCGTGTTGTACATCGATCCATTTTCGCTGTGGGTCGCATACTGGAACATCGCCGGGGTATCGTCGACGGCGTTACCGATCAGATCCTCACGAACGATGGCCAGGGTCAGGCCGGCCGGTCCGATGTTCTTTTGCGCACCGGCGTAGATGATCCCGTAGTTACCCACATCGATCGGGCGCGAGAGAATGGTCGAGGAGAAATCGGCGACCAGCGGCACATCCCCGGTCTGCGGAACATAAGGGAACTCCACACCCTGAATGGTCTCGTTGGGCGTGTAGTGCACATAGGCGGCAGCGGGATCGAGGTTGAGATCGGATTGCGTCGGCGTGGTGGTGAACTTACTCCCTTCTGTGGTTGCTGCGATGTTGACATCAACGAAGCGCCCGGCCTCGGCAATCGCCTTTTTCGACCAGGATCCGGTATTGATATAGTCGACTTTCGCATTGTCACGAGTCAGATTCATCGGCACCATGGCAAACTGGCTCGACGCACCACCCTGCAGGAACATCACTTTATAGTCACCGGGTATCTGCAACAATTCACGCAGATCGGCTTCGGCCTGCTCGGCGATGGACATGAACTCCTTGCCGCGGTGGCTCATTTCCATGACGGACATCCCGGTGCCGTGCCAATCCAGCATCTCTTCCCTGGCCAGTTGCAGAACCTCTTCCGGTAGCATTGCGGGACCGGCACTGAAGTTAAAGACTCGTGACATCTATAGCCTCTCAAATAGGTGGTGTAGGAATATCAATCAAAAAATATGCTGTAGACAGAACCCGGATGGACAGCGTCCAAGCAGTCTTCGGCGTACCTCAATCAAATCGCCTCGGTCAGGTCGCGAATCAGCTTGAAGCTCGCATCTGTTCCAGGTGCAGGCTCACTCACTTGCGCTATCCAGATCATCTTCTCCGTTTTCATCGGAATCGGTGTCGAGATTCTCAATCCTTTCCAAGCCGATCAGGCGTTCGTCACCGTTGAGACGGATCATGATCACGCCCTGGGTGTTACGCCCCATCTGTGAGATCTCGCTGACCCGATTGCGTACCAGGGTGCCGCCATCGGAGATCATCATCACCTCATCCTCTTCGACTACCTGGACGGCTCCGACCACCGAGCCGTTACGCTCCGAGGTCTGGATGGAGATGACACCCTGTCCGCCGCGTCCATGTACCGGATATTCATCGATGGGGGTGCGCTTGCCGTAGCCATTCTCCGTGACGGTCAAGATATCGCCGTCAGCGGCAACGATGAGGGAGACGACCTGGTGTTCCTCTTCCAGGCGTATGCCGCGCACGCCACAGGCGGTACGTCCCATCGCCCTGACTTTCGACTCGGAGAAACGCACCGCCTTGCCGTTGCTGCTGAAGAGCAGGATATCCTGTTTGCCATCGGTGACGGCGACCCCGACAAGCTTGTCCCCATCGCGCAGATCGACGGCGATGATGCCGTTTGCCCGTGGCCGGGAGAAGGCCTCCAGCGAGGTCTTTTTCACCGTACCGGAGCTGGTCGCCATGAAGACATAGCGATCGGCATCATATTCGCGCACCGGGAGTATCGCATTGATCTGCTCCTCCCCGTCCAGTGGCAGCAGGTTGACGATTGGCTTGCCACGGGCGTTGCGCCCGGCTTGGGGCAACTCGTAGACCTTGAGCCAGTAGACCTTGCCCATGTTGGAGAAACAGAGAATGGTGTCGTGGGTGCTGGCAATGAAGAGCTTGTCGACGAAGTCCTCATCCTTGGTCGCGGTGGCGATCTTGCCCTTGCCGCCCCTGCGCTGGGCCTGGTAGGTACTGATCGGCTGGGCCTTGGCATAACCCGCATGGGAGAGGGTCACCACCACATCCTCCTCGGTGATCAGATCCTCCAGGGTGAGGTCGAGTCGGTTCTCGATGATCTCGGTGCGGCGTGCATCGCCGTACTGATCCCGTATCTCCTCCAGTTCGTCGCGTATCACCTGCATCAGGCGGTCGGGACTGCCGAGAATGTCGAGAAGATCGGCGATCTTATCCAGCAGCTCCTCGTACTCCTTGATGATCTTGTCCTGCTCCAGGCCGGTGAGGCGATGCAGGCGAAGGTCGAGGATGGCCTGGGCCTGGACCTCGGTGAGGCGGTAACCCTGGTCGGTGAGACCGAACTCATCGCCCAGCTCCTCTGGCCGGGTCGAGGCCGCTCCCGCGCGCTCCAGCATTGACTCAACTGTACCCGACTGCCACTGTTGCTCTAGAAGCCTCTTCTTCGCTTCCGCGGGGCTGGCAGCCTGTTTGATCAGCTGGATCACTTCATCGATGTTGGCCAGCGCCACAGCCAGGCCTTCCAGCACATGGGCCCTGTCTCTCGCCTTGCGCAACTCGTATAGGGTACGCCGGGTCACCACCTCGCGGCGGTGGCGGATAAAGAACTCCAGCAGCTGTTTGAGGTTTAGCAGGCGTGGACGGCCATCCACCAGGGCTACCATGTTGATACCGAAGACGCTCTGCATGGCGGTCTGCTGATAGAGGTTGTTGAGCACCACCTCCGCCACTTCGCCACGACGCAGTTCGATGACGATACGCATCCCGTCCTTGTCCGACTCGTCGCGCAGCTCGGTGATGCCCTCGATGCGTTTATCCTTCACCAGCTCGGCGATCTTCTCGATCAGCCGCGCCTTGTTTACCTGATAGGGGAGCTCGTTGACGATAATGGTCTGCTTGCCATTGCTCTCGTCGGTCTCTATCTCGGTGCGGGCGCGCATGTAGATCCTGCCGCGTCCTGTGTGGTAGGCCTCCTGGATGCCGCTGGCGCCGTTGATCAGGCCCGCGGTGGGAAAATCGGGCCCGGGCAGGTGGCTCATCAGCTGATCTATATCTATAGAGGGTTCATCGATCAGCGCGACGCAGGCGTTGACCACCTCGGTGAGGTTGTGTGGCGGCACGTTGGTCGCCATACCCACGGCGATGCCCGCGGAGCCGTTGACCAGCAGGTTGGGTACGCGTGCGGGAAGTACCGCGGGTTCGCGCTCGGTCTCATCGTAGTTGGCGATGAAGTCGACGGTCTCCTTGTCGAGATCGTCGAGCATGGTGTGGGCGATGCGCGCCATGCGTACTTCGGTGTAACGCATCGCCGCGGGGGAGTCGCCGTCCACCGAGCCGAAGTTGCCCTGGCCGTCGACCAGCATATAGCGCATGGAGAAGGGCTGGGCCATACGCACGATGGTATCGTAGACGGCGGTATCGCCATGGGGATGGTACTTACCGATCACATCACCCACGATTCGGGCTGATTTCTTGTAGGGTTTGTTCCAGTCGTTGCCCAGCTCGTTCATCGCGTAGAGGACGCGACGGTGGACTGGTTTGAGTCCGTCACGCACATCCGGCAGGGCCCGGCCCACGATAACGCTCATGGCGTAGTCCAGGTAGGACTGCCGCATCTCGTCTTCGAGATTGACAGGGAGAACTTCTTTGGCGAATTCGGTCATTGGACTCCTGGTCTTCCGCTATCACCCTCGCCATCACTGCGGGGCGTCAGAAAAGGAGTATTGTACCACAGCCCCCTGACACTGTGCTGTATAAAAAGCGCCTGAAAAGCAATTTCAGGGGCTCTCAGGCACATCCACCATCATTTTTTCTATCTTTTTCCGATTTGGCGGGGCTACAACACCCCTTTCCGTGACGATAGCATCGATCAAACCGGCGGGGGTGACATCAAAAACCGGATTCCATGCCCCTGCTCCGTTTGCAGCGACCTGCCGGCCGCCGCATCCGAGCAGCTCCTGCTGGCCCCTCACCTCGATCGGTATCTCCATGCCGCTGGCGAGATCCATGTCGATGGTCGAAGTCGGCGCGGCCACCATCACCTTTACCCCGTGATGCTTGGCCGCCACCGCCAGGCTATAGGTACCGATCTTGTTGGCCACATCTCCATTCGCCGCTATCCGGTCCGATCCCACAATGACCCAGTCGATTCCTCCCTGGGCCATACGATGAGCGGCGGCCCCGTCCGCCAGCAGGGTGACCGGAATCTCATCCTGCAGCAATTCCCAGGCAGTGAGGCGGGAACCCTGGAGCCAGGGACGGGTTTCGTCCGCGAAGACCTCGCGGATCAGTCCCTGTCCATGCGCAGAACGAATCACCCCCAGAGCGGTGCCGTAACCACCGGTGGCTAGGGCGCCGGCATTGCAATGGGTGATGACACCGCTCCCCGCTTCGAGAAGGGCCGCCCCGAGATCGCCCATTTTCCGGTTTGCCCGGATATCCTGCTGATGGATCTCAACCGCTTCACTCAACAGGGCATGGGTGGGATCCCTGTCCCGTGGCAGACCGTTCAGCAGCCGCTCCATTCTCCGTAGCGCCCAGAATAGATTGACCGCAGTCGGCCTGGCCTGACTCAGACGCTCGAGGTCAGACCGAATCGCTGCCTGCCACTGCGCAGCGGAAGAGCGATACGCCGCCATCCCCGCCAGGACCACACCGTAGGCCGCGGTGATTCCGATCGCCGGCGCACCACGCACCACCATGTCGGTGATCGCCTGGGCGGTTTCCGCGGCGGTATTGAGTTCGAGAAAGACGATTTCGTCGGGCAGCCTGCGCTGATCCAACAGATGGAGTTGCCCTTCCCGCCAGATGATAGCGTCATCGCCGGTTATTCGATTCATATCTTGTGACGGATCCATAGACAGACTTCTCTAAAGCTGGCGTTGCATTTATTCAGGTTGCGAGTGTAGTGTCTCATACCTATGTACCAATGACAGAGAGATGACGATGCCAGAAGCTGTCGATCAACTCATCCATGCGGAATGGATCATCCCGGTAGTTCCGGAAAACACGCTCCTCACCGATCATAGCCTGGTGGTTAAGCGTGGGCGCATCGACGCCATCCTCCCCACCGATCAGGCGGCGGCAAGATACCAGTCTGCCCAAGAGATCAGGCTACCCGGCCATGCGCTCATCCCCGGATTGATCAACAGCCACACCCACGCGGCGATGGCCCTGCTCAGAGGTCTCGCAGACGACATGCCGTTGATGACCTGGCTGAACGAGCACATCTGGCCCGCAGAGGCGAGGTGGGTCAACGAGGAGTTCATCCATGATGGCACCCAATTGGCGGTTGCCGAGATGCTCCTTGGCGGTACCACCTGTTTCAACGACATGTACTTTTTTCCCGATATCACCGGTCGGGTTGCAAGCAGTGCGGGGATCCGTGCCGTACTTGGCCTGATCGCCATCGACTTCCCCTCCGCCTGGGCCAGTGATGGTGACGACTACCTGCATAAAGGACTACAGGTCCACGACAATTTCCGCACCAACCCGATTATCCACACCGCATTTGCGCCCCACGCCCCCTACTCCGTGGCTAACCCCATACTGGAAAGAATACGCACCCTGGCGGATGAGCTCGAGATACCTGTGCATATGCACGTCCATGAGACCCATGACGAAATCGTGCAGGGTCTGCAGCAGCATGGCGGGCGGCCGATGGCGAGACTTAATGACCTGGGACTGCTCTCACCTTCACTGGCGGCAGTCCATATGACCCATCTCGAAGAGGCCGAAATCGAACTTTTCGCCGCCGCTGGCGGCCATGTGGTCCACTGTCCCGAGTCGAACCTGAAATTGGCAAGCGGCTTCTGCCCGGTCGCAGCATTGATCGAGGCGGGAATCAACGTGGCCCTGGGGACCGATGGCGCCGCCAGCAACAACGACTTGGACATGTTCAGCGAGATGCGCAGTGCCGCTCTGCTCGCCAAAGGGGTGGCGAATGACGCCAGCGCCCTACCCGCCGCCAGGGCGCTCTCGATGGCGACCATCAACGGCGCCCGCGCCCTCGGCCTGCAACAGGAAACGGGATCGCTCGAGCCCGGCAAGTCGGCTGACCTGGTTGCCGTGGATCTGAACAGGATCAATACCCAGCCGGTCTACAACCCGATCTCGCAAATTGTCTATGCCGCGGGGCGGGAACAAGTCAGCCATGTTTGGGTGGCGGGGCGTCATCTCGTCAGCGAGGGCGAACTGACGACCATGAATCTGCAGCCACTGACAAGTCGCAGCGGTGAATGGCGGCAACGCATACAGGCCACGGATGCCGGGAGCTGAGCTGTATCCCTCGTAAAACAGCTCTGCGATCTGTAATCTAGACTGTCAACACTAATCCTCTTGGCCCTATATTATGAGCACTGAACAGATCAACGTCGATCATGCCGAGATAAGCAAGTTCGAAGAGCTGGCATCCCGGTGGTGGGATCCACACAGCGAATTCAAACCCCTGCACGAAATCAACCCGCTTCGTCTCGACTATATTCAGCGCTTCACGCCCCTTGCGGGCAGACGGGTACTCGACGTCGGTTGCGGTGGCGGCATTCTTTCCGAAAGCATGGCGGCCCTGGGCGCCCAGGTCACCGGCATCGACATGGGCGAGGCACCCCTCCAGGTCGCCAGGCTGCATCTGCTCGAGTCGGGGTTGGAAATCAACTACGAACGCATTCCTGTCGAACGCCTGGCAAAAGAAAAGCCGGAGAGTTTCGACCTCATCACCTGCATGGAGATGCTGGAGCATGTACCCGATCCCACATCGGTGGTCTCTGCCTGTGCCCGATTGGTCAAACCGGGCGGCAGGCTCTTCTTCTCCACCATCAATCGCAATCCGAAATCCTATCTGTTTGCCATAGTGGGTGCCGAGTATCTGTTGAAGCTGCTGCCCAAAGGAACCCACGACTATGCCAAGTTCATACGCCCCTCAGAACTTCACACCTGGATGCGGGAGGCCGGGCTGAACACCCTCGGCATGACGGGCCTGAGTTACAATCCGCTCTCCCAAACATATAAACTGAGTGATGATGTAGATGTCAATTATCTGGTTGCCGCCGTCAAGGATGACACCTGAGATACAGGCCGTCGGTTGCTGACTGAGATGGCGATAAAATGCGTTCTATTCGATCTTGACGGTACCTTTGCAGACACCGCCGCCGATCTTCATTACGCCCTCAATCGCGTACTGGTTCAGCAAGGCCGGGAAGAGATTCCTTTCGCAAAACTGAGGCCAGCTGTATCACATGGCAGCCGCGCGATGCTGAAGGTGGCGTTTGACATCGACCCCGAAGACCCGGGCTATACTGAACTTCAGCAGCGGTTTCTGCGCATCTATGCCGACAATATCGCCCTCTTCACCAAACCCTTTGCCGGAATGGTGCCGTTGGTAGATGAGCTCGAGGCACGAGGCATCCACTGGGGCATAGTCACCAACAAACCTGCCTGGTTGACAGACCCCTTGATGCGGCGATTGGGATTTGATCAGCGAGCCTGCGCCATTGTCAGCGGTGACACTACCCCTCATGCGAAGCCGCATCCCCAGCCCATCCTCCATGCCTGCCAACAGGCCGGCGCCGATCCAGGGCAAGCACTCTATGTGGGTGATGCAATTCGGGATATTGAGGCGGGCCGTAACGCCGGTACCAAAACCCTGGTCGCCCTCTTCGGTTATCTCGATGCAAGCGACAATCCAACGGAATGGCAGGCGGATGGACAGATTAACCATCCCTTGGAGATACTTGAGTGGCTTTGATGATTTTCAATATCCCAAGCGGCCCGCGCCCGTTATAATGCACGCCCGTACATAACCAAGCTATTTCATGCAAGATTATATTCCCGATAAAGAGCTCCTCAGGGAGCGCATCATCCTGGTAACCGGGGCCGGCAGCGGTATCGGCCAGGCAGCCGCCAAGGCGTTTGCCGAGCATGGCGCAACCGTCGTGCTGCTGGGTCGCAATCAAGGCCGGCTGGAGGAGACCTACGATATGATCGAAGCGGCCGGTTGGCCGACACCCGCGCTTATCCCCTTCGATCTGGAGAAGGCGCCCAACGAGGACTACTATGCCCTCGGCGAGAGTCTCTACCAGGAGTTCGGACGGTTGCACGGCCTGCTGCATAATGCTGCAAAGTTGGCACTGTTGAGTCGTATCGACGATTTCGATGCCGCAACCTGGAACAGTGTAATCCAGGTCAATCTCAATGCAGCCTTTCTCCTTACACAGGCCTGTCTGCCCCTGCTGCGCAAGGCGGAAGACGCCTCGATCCTGTTCACATCCGATCAGGTGGGGCGAAAAGGCAAAGCCTACTGGGGTGCCTACGGCGTTTCCAAATGGGCCATTGAAGGCTTGATGCAGACGCTGGCAGAGGAGCTGGAAAACAGTCAGATACGGGTCAACAGTATCGCACCCGGCCCGACGCAGACCTCGTTGCGGGCCTGGGCCTATCCGGGTGAGGATCCCAGCACCCTACCCCTGCCCGAGAGCCTCATGAGTGACTATCTCTATCTGATGGGGCCGGACAGCAAGGCACTCAACGGCCGCGCGCTGTCGATAGCCGCGGATGGTGCTGACTGACGACTTCACGATAGAGATCCTGCCATCGATTACTGCTGAAACCGATAACGCCCCATCCCGATCTGGATCGGAATGGGCGGATTGGGATTAAGATCGGTCTGTATAGTAAAAAAGGATCCGGATCAGCCCCTGATCATGGCCGTCGACTGGACATCATGAAACTCTCTGGCGACCACATTGCGATAGTGCAGAAGCACCTGCCGCTCATGAGCGTTCTGGGCATTTTTGATCATGTCGATCGATTGGATCACCTTAAGTCGCTCCTTCTGGGTGAGCCCACTGGTTAATTTTGGCATCTGATTTCTCCCCGAATGGTTATAGCCATATAACCAAGCATGCAATTCCTTTGAAATCCGGTTCAGTTGACAGGTATCGGGTTTTCCCGGCCGGTCATCAAGAACCTGTTTGTTATTGCTTCACACGGAATGTCTCCCGGTAGAATCAATCTTAGACAAGAAATATTTCAAATGTAATACCCGAGTGTGAAACTATGTTAATTGTAAGGGAAAACAGACGAGATTATGCATATTAGTTACTGAAATAATTAATTATCAGTATGTAGTAATCAACAGAATAAGTTATATAATCAGCCCAACGGAACAGTGAGACTCTATTTTTTCCTTACCACATCATCCTCCGACTTCACCAAGGTGTAGTTGTCCTGCCGAACTCCCTGCAACAGCAGATCAACATTGTCTTGTGGTACATCGACCATTTGCAGGGCTATAGCCCCGAGGCGCAGACTGCTCTCCAAGGCTTCAGGGAAGGCATGGCTTGCGCCCGCACTTATAAGATGACCGACAGTCTCCAGATCTCGCGCCCTCGAGATCACCGGGATATTGGGATAGGTGTTGCGCACATGTGAGAGCGTGCGCATGGCGATAGGACTGCTGTCGACTGTCAATACCAGCAGCGAGGCATTGCCCAGATTGGCGGCATCGAGCAGATCCGGATCGCTGATGTCGCCGTAGTAGACCGGCAGACCATCCTTCTTCCCCTGAGCGACGCGTTCAGGACTGACATCGAAGACCACCACCGGTACGCCGCTGGTATGCAGCAGCACAGCCACGGTATGTCCTACCCGCCCGTAACCGCCTATGACCACCCGCCGTCTCTTATCCTCACCCTGATCTGTCGGATATTTTAAATCATCGGTCTTTGAAGCAGCCTTGTCGTGTCGATGCGCCAAATGATCGCTGATACGGATCAGTAGGGGGGTTATCAGCATGCTGACCGAGATTACACCAACGGCGATGACGAATGTGCCATCGTCGATAACATCCAGCGCTTTGGCTGCTGCGAAGAGGACAAAGCCAAACTCCCCCCCTTGCGCGAGAAAAAAGCTGACCCTCATCGCTATCTGCTTGGAAACACCAAAACTGAGCGCAAGCAGAAACAGGATCAACAGCTTGATCAGTACGATCACCACAACGTGCTGCACGAACAGCAGGAGTTGCTGCGAGATGGCCGCGAAATCGATCGACATGCCCACGGCGACGAAGAAAAGGCTCATCAACAGACCCTTGTAGGGCTCGACGAAGGCCTGAATCTGCAACCTATAGCTCGACCCGGATAACAGCATCCCCATGACAAATGCCCCGAGAGCCATCGACAGGCCCACCTTGTCCATGACCCAGGCAGCCAGGAACACCGCCAACATGACCACCAGGAGAAAACCCTCCCTGTTACCCTGCTTGGCCAAATGGTTGAGCGCATACGGCAGCACATAGCGCCCGACCGTTACCACCATGGCAATCATCCCGATCTCAATCATCAGTTGTTGCCAGGCAGGGATTTCGGCCGAAACACCGCCGGTCTCGGAAAACAGCGGTACCAGCGCCAGCAACGGCACGATGGCCAGGTCCTGCATCAACAGGATGGAAAACGCTGTCATACCGTGCTTGCTTGCTATCTCGCCCCGCTCCTGCAGGATCTGAATCACAAAGGCGGTGGAGGAGAGGGCAAAAGTAATGCCTATCAGCAAGGAAAGCGGCCAGGAAGACTGCCATTGGTAGAAATAGATGGCCAATACCAAACCAGTGACAAGGATCTGTAAAAGCCCCAGGCCGAATACCTCCCTGCGCAGGGCCCAGAGACGTCTTGGCCTCATTTCCAGGCCGATGATGAAAAGCAGCAGCACCACACCCAGCTCGGTGAAATGCCTGACATCACCGACGTGTTCAGTTACGTACGGGCCGGGAGAGTGAGGTCCGACGATAATTCCAGCCACCAGCAGCCCAAGCACCGAGCCCAGCCCGAGATGCTTGAACAGGGTCACGGCTATTGAGGTTGCCAGCAGCAACAGTAAAGCGGAAAAGAGAAATGTATCGAGATGCATAGAGCCTCGTTACCCCTTGGCCGGCCAGGTCCGTCTGTTTGTTAAATTTATTAACCCTAAAAGCTGTTGGGACAATCCCTTATTGTATTCACCACTATCTGAGCTAATTTCAATCTTAAAGGATATCCCATGTCGGAGGATAAGATGATCCATTATGATGCCAATGCCGTGGTTCATATCAACGAGTCTTTGTCGCAAGAACAGATACATGATATTGAAAAAAGCCTCTCCGGTGTAAGTGGGATCGTGAGTGCCTGTGCCCACATCAAGACCCCGCATCTGATGGTGGTTGACTACGACCCGCAGACAATTCACTCCAGGGAACTGCTCTCGCACTTCTCCCGAAGCGGGGTACACGCATCACTGATCGGCGGTATTTAGCACACTGTTGGCTACTGCCCTGGGGGAATCCTACGATTCCGCCGCCCCCTACCTAAACTGGATAATAACGGGGTTATTACGATAACCTAGACAGATGCATAGTCCCAGACGATTCAACATTCCACTGGAAATCCTGCTGGAAGCCAAGAAGTGCACCAAACATCACGCCTGTCTCACAGACAGGCAGTACAAGCTGTGCGGTATCCGTTTGACCTCCGAAAATACTTCGAGAATGGTCTGCGGCAAAGACGGCAACTGTCCCTACAGCTCCCAGCTGGGTAAGGAACTGGTCTGTACCTGTCCGGTCAGACATGCAATTCACAGCAAATACGGCGTCTGAATTGGCTGCAGATGGAGCGATTCAAGGGTTTCCCACAGCAGACACTCCCTTTTCTTCAAGCCTTGGCCGAGAACAACGATCGCGCCTGGTTTGCAGAGAATAAGCACCACTACGAATCCTACATCAGGGAGCCGGCGCTCGGCTTCATCGATGAAATGGTACCAAAGCTGGGCGGCATATCCGATCAGTTTCGCGCCGTCGCCAAGAAGACCGGCGGTTCGCTGATGCGGGTCTATCGCGACACCCGTTTCTCCAAGGACAAGCGGCCCTATAAGACCAACATCGGCATCCAATTCAGACACAATCTGGGCAAGGACGTACACGCCCCCGGCTTCTATCTCCATATCGAACCCGGCGACTGTTTCATCGGTGCGGGCATTTGGCACCCTGAAGCCAAGACCCTGGCGAAGATCAGAAACTTCATTACCGACAATCCTGCCGCCTGGCAGGCGGCGCTGAAGGAGGGGCCTTTCCGCAAGCACTTTCAGCTGGCGGGGGATTCCCTGGTCAGGCCGCCGCGGGGCTATGCCGCCGATCACCCGCTGATCGAGGATCTGAAACGCAAGGATTTCATCGCCATCAGGGCCTTTGACCCTGATGAGATCCACAAGCCGTCGTTTTGCAACTTTGTCACCCGGGGCTTCAAGCAGACCGATTCGCTGATGCGCTATCTCTGCGCGGCGGTGGAGGTCAACTACTGATGTTCCATAGCCGCATTGTTAAAAAGTCCGCAAATGAACGCTAATAAACGCAAATGTTTCTCCTGTTCCCACGCTGCCGCG
The DNA here is from genome assembly GCA_040793985.1 of Candidatus Thiodiazotropha sp. Lineage (GTDB taxonomy): Bacteria > Pseudomonadota > Gammaproteobacteria > Chromatiales > Chromatiaceae > Thiodiazotropha. The sequence goes on from JBFNJI010000024.1 coordinate 165,302, forward strand.
TGGGAAACACGGAATATCTTGTGTAGGGTGCGGCTTGCCGCACAGTTATACCCCTGATCATGAAACCATTTGGTGCGGCAAGCCGCACCCTACATTCTATTCAACCTAATTGGTGGGGCAGGGCCCCACCATATGTCTAAGCCCTCAGCCTTTGCCGGATGTCCTCCCTGGCCTGCTCCAGGATGGAGTCCTTGTCCACCGACTCGAGGATCTGCTGCACGATGGTCTTGGGTCCGCCGCTGCCCCATGAGCGGCCCTGGGCGAAGTAGCGTTGCGCCGCCTTGCCGACGATATAGGTGGTGTAGTAGCCCATCGCCCCCTGGGCCGCGGCCGTCACCAGGGTCGAGAGGCCCGCACTGCCCGCCTTGAGGGCGCTGGCGGCCAGATTCACCGTCCATACGGTTGCCATCAGCAACGCCATCTGCGCACCGATGGTCTTGATCAGCTCTCCCGCCTCGCCCCGGGACACCGACATGCCATAGACACGAGCCAGGTGCATGACCATCGAGGCATCCAGGGCAAGGGCCGCCACCAGGTCGGCCAGCGGAATCGGATTCAGTGCCACCGCCACGCCCTTGCCCAGGCAGTAACCCCCGATCACCCGCTCCGCCACCTCCTGACGCACGGTGACGATGCGACTCGCCACTTCGTCGCTGAGTTCTCCGGCGAAGAGGCTGGCATTGAGGGCGGAGAGTGTCATGCCCTCCTTTTCTATCAGCTGCCAAAGACTGCTTGCGAGCTGGCTCACATCGGGCTCCGGCCGCTTGCGGATCTCACGTTCCCGACCTGTCTCGTCACTCTGCAGATAGATGCGCTCCGCCGGATCGGCAGCAGCGGTCACGATATAGGCGGGTGAAACCAGCTCCCGCAGCTTCTGCTGCAGACTGGAGAGCAGCTGTGACAACTCCTCCGCAGTGTAGCGGTCGGATTTGTTGAGTATCAGCAGGATCGGACGATTGCGCTGATGCAGTGTTCTAATCGCATCCAATTCAGTCTGGGTCAGGTCGCCATCCACCACGAACAGCACCAGATCGGCACGACCCGCCACATCCTCGGCCATCCTCTCCCGTACCTCGCCGCTTACCTCGTTGATACCCGGGGTATCGATCAGATAGACGCCACCGACCTCCACCTCTTGCCAAGGCGCCATCTCGCTGTGGCGCGTCTCACCGTGGAGGGCGCTGACCGCGAAACGCGCCTCCCCCAGCAGGGCATTCAAGAGTGCCGACTTGCCCACGCTGACCCGACCGAAGACGGCGATATGGAGATGGCCGTGTTCGAGCTTATCGAGCATTGCCTCGACCTGCATGAAGTCGTCCTTGAGGCTGTCGCGAACGCTATCCGGCAGGCGCTCATCCTCCAGCAGTTCACGCAGGTTCTCCCGCGCTAAATGGAGATGACCTTCATCCATCGCATTGTCGCCGGCATCACTCCTTTCTTCTGAACTCTTCCACAGCCAGGCGGGCAAAATATTTTGCACGGCCTTCCAGATCTCCACTCATAACCTCCTCGAAATAGTCCAGCGCCTGATGGGTCTGGAGCGCACCGCTCTCCTCAAGGGTCTTCAAGACGGCCTTGCCCAAACCTTCAAAGATCAAACCGTAGGCGACGGCATGCATCAATCCTCCAGTTACCGTTCCCACCCCGGGAAAGGCCTTCAGTACATTGCCGCTCATGGCCAGCACCAGGGTCATGCGTTTGCCCAGATTCTGACTGGCGAGGTCGATGAAATGTTCAACATCGACCTGTTTGGCCTTGACCTCATACAGCGCGGCAAGGGTCTTTACCATTTTCACCCCCAGGTAGCCCTGGATCAGAACATCGGTACCCGGGCTGACCGCCGCCACCGCGCCCAGCATCGCCTTGCCGGTGTACTCTCTAACCAGCTTCTCCCCCTGCTTTCGGCGATGCGCCTGGGTCGCCAGGTGAAGCTTCTCTCCGCCCAGGCGCACCAGGCTCTCATCCCGTTGCGCATCGAGCCGTTCCCGTTCCATTTCAATACGTCTCTCGATCGCGGTCATCAATCCATCGACACGCGCTTCTCTGTCGCGCTCCTCGCGGCGCTCACCGCCTGAGGCGTCGATACGGATGATCTCCTCCTTGCCCCCCGCCTGAACAGGGACGACCTCGATTCCCGGCAGGGTTTCACGAAGCCGGTTCAGGATTGCTTCGAGGTCCTGGTCGCTATAGCGGTCCTGCTTGTTCAAGGCCAGAATCAATGGCCGTTCCAGGGATTGCAGTTCAACCAGTTCACGGTATTGATCCCGGGTCAGTTCACCCTCGCAGACATAGATCACCAGATGGGCGCGTCGCGCCTCTTCGCGGGCGATGCGCACATGTTCGGGATTGATGTCGAGGATACCCGGTGCATCGGTCAGGCGTAGATCCACGGCATCTCCGTAGCGGTAGTGGGCAATATCCCGGGTGGTGCCGGCTCGCACATCGATCTCTATGCCCTCGACGCCGGTAAGCGCCTTGATCAGCGCACTCTTACCCGCGGAGACCGTACCGAAGAAGACCACATAGAATGTCAACTGGTCCCGTCGCCGCTCGAGCTCCTGTAGCTCCTTAGTCGCCGCCGAGGTGTCAACCCCCTTGGCATTCGCATCTGCCAACGCTTCTGCGAATGCCTCCCTGTCCCTCGGCAACGAGGGCCCCAGCTTGGGATCGGCTTTTTTTCGCTTTGGCTTTCGCAGCAGAAACCAACTCAGGAGCGCTACCAGCAGAGCAAAACCGAACAACCCGATGACGTAGACAACAAGCAGCACCGGGGAGAGCTGATCGAGGATCTGCCACACACTGAGCGCGGATTCGGTCAGCTGCAACACCAGCAGCAGCGCCAGCAGGGCGAGAAACAGCAGTGCGACCAGCAGGATCAGGCGTAACAGACGCTTTTGCGTTGGGGGAAGCTGCTGCTCTGTCATCGGCGTGGACGATTGCGAAACTCTTGCGACATAGTCATGATCAAAGAGAATACGGTAGAAACAGAAGCTAAGCCACCCAGGAAACAACGATGATTCATCTCCCCAAAGCGCGAAATGCCTGGAACAGTCCGGGATTCGATCAGGTACTGAAGGCTGAACTGGAGGCGAGCGATGCCGAACAACTACCCCTGCAACAGGGACTCTCCCTAAGCAGCATGGTCAGTCCTGAGCCCTTCAAGGTGATAGTTATCGACAGTGTGGAGAATGCGGCGGTGATTCGCAGCCGGGTCTCCATCATTTATGCCGGGATCATTGCCGGCTGCAGTTGCGCCGATGATCCCACCCCGCAGGATAGCGTAACGGAGTGCTGCGAATTGCAGTTGGAGATTGACAGGGAAACCGCTGCCACAAAGGTGACACTAGCAGATACCGGCACCTGATCCGCTCAGGGTCTGAAGCATGTCGACTGAGCATCGACTGTCAATCATCGTAGTCTGCCTGTATGTAATCCGCGGCATCCGACCAGTGCAGACTGATCTGACCGAATCGTTCCACTCTCGGCAATATGATCTTGGCATGCAGCGAATGGACCTGGAGCGCGATCTCCTCGATCTTTTCGTGGCTGGTCTGCATCAGGGAGACATGCGGGCGCACACCATCGGCCTTCAAATAGGCGAGTACTTTGTAGGCTGTCTCATTGCATGCGAAGTTACCCAGCAGACTTGTAATACCCATGGCGGAGAGCTCGCCCAGAAAGTGTCGTGCCTGTTTCAGATTCGATGCCAGCGCCGGGAGATTGAACTCCACCATCAAACCGGTGCCAACCAGCTGGAGACTGCGCAATTCGGACTTTATGAATTCGAGAATCTTCTCATCATTGGTTGCTTTCGTGGTGAGGCGGAAAATAATTTGGGTTTTATCCCCCTGCCGGGCATTGTCCCCCAACCTCTTGATCGCGTTCTTGCAGATATATTCGTCGAAGCTATCGCTTAACCCGTGCCGCTCCGCGGTAACATAGATGTCGTCGGAGATCAGCACGATATCGGTCGCCGGTGCAGGAATCGGCATCAGCTCCCTTATCTCTTTGCCAAAATCGCCGGATGCCATGAAGCGCTGTTCAATGAATTCGATCAAACCAGTCTGCAGCGCAGTCGTAAATTGGTGTTTCTGAAAATCGTCGGTTTGCGGTTTATCGGCTTCGGGCTTGTCACTCAACTCCTGGTAGCGCAGATAATCCGCCTTCTCACTTCGATATGCCTGCAGGGCAGCTGTCTCCGCATGGGAGAGGTGTATATAGGCACTCAGCGGATCACCACCAATCAACTCCAAACCGACACCGAAGCCCTGCCCATCCTGGGACGCCCCGTCTACGTCAAGGGCCTCCGTGAGTTGTTCACAGAGTGATCTGACAAGCGCCTCAACTTCCTCCTCACCCTTGCGTTGAACCAGCACACCCAGGCTGTGTTCGTCTGTTCTGGCAATAAAGTCACGCTTGTCGAAGAGCGCTCCAACCAGGTCGGCGATATCCAATAACAGAGTATTGAGTTCATCGGTGTCTATGTCGTTGGAGTTATTCTCCGGGTCAGCGAGTGTGACGGTAAAGAGTGCGCAAATCGCGTCCTTACTGCGCATCTCATGGCTACCCAGGTCGAGTTGCTGTAACAATTGCCTTCGGTTGTGCAGGCCTGTCGTCTGATCGATATGGCCCTGTATCCCTGCGGCAAATAAGGTCTTCGCTCTGTTGATACGGGTTTTCACCGTCGCCAGCAGATGCTGCGGTCTCACCGGTTTGGTGAGAAAGTCATCCGCACCCGAGTGCAGTGCCAACAGCTTTTTATCCAGGTCGTCCTCGCCGGAGAGAAATACAATGGGGATGGTCAAGGCATCTTCCCTTTGGCGGATGACTTGAGTGAGTTCGATACCGTTGGCACCTGGCATATAGAGATCCATGAGGATAAGGTCGGGTTGAAAACGCTCTACGGCTTGCATCACATTCAGCGGATCGGTAATGGCCAGGGTCTCCAATGAGCCCTTGCGCAGCAGGGCGCTTGCGAATTGAGCCTGTGACTCATCATCCTCGACGATCAGAACCCGGTGGTGGGGCTGCACTTCCGGCGAGATGATCTGCTTGATACTCAACATCAGATCGTTGATGTTGATCGGCTTCGAGAAACATTGGGTGGCACCTGTTCGCAATACCTCCAGGCGGATTTCGATATCGCATTGATTGGAGAGAAAGATCAGCTCCGGACGCCGTTTTTTCTGCGCACGCAACGTATCCAGGAGCTGATTGACTTCGCCCATCTGCTGCATGTACTCGGTTTCCACGATCAACACCCTTACCCTATCACCGACCAATGCGGTGCGAAGATTCTCGACACTGTGGATACTGAGAACCCGCCATCCGTTTTTCTGTATGGCTTCTATGACCTGAGCCTCAGGCCGATTCTCGGGATAGAGATATATCACCTCGAAAGATGTGGCTACCACTGACCCGGTACCGTCGGTTGCCTGGGTGGCGGCTACTGCAGCCTTGAGCTCGCCGAGGCGTTGATTGAGGCGACCTATCTCCTCCGAATCGGGTTGGGCGTTTTCCGTGTAGATATCGTTGATCGCCCGGTCGATCAGCTGAGTGAGCTTGTTGATATTGACCAGGCCAGCCTGTCGGCTTTTTCTGTTCAATTCATGGAGATGGCGTAACACCGACCTGACACCTGATCCGTTCCACATGCCCGAAGGCAATACGGGCCAGTTGACCTCGATATTGGCGAGGATTTCAGGGAGCTGTTGCTGCAGAAGCCGATTGTGTGAGTCCCCGGTTGTCTTCATCTTCATCTGCCCGGATGGCGTTTGCTAAAACCCGCTCGCTTCATCACTGATGCGCAATCTAAAACCACTATTAAATTACGGCTATTATATGATTATCTGAAGTTTTTTCTACACTCAACTGAAAAATATAGAAAAAATAAAAACAAACATCAATCCTCTCTATTCCATTGGTGATATAAACATACTATTTTCATCAACTATTTTTATAGAAAGCAGGGATGAGAATTATTTCTATTTTTATTCCCAATTACCCGATTGAGTAGGCCGACATGAATAAGCACCAGACACCTATGCTTGACCAGCTTGAGAGTGGCGAGTGGCCCAGTTTCATCAGTGGCATAAAACGCTTGCGCGACCATCACGAGGATCGACGTATTCGCGATACAAACAATGACCTGCTCGGGCAGTTGGAGCACTCCTACGAAACCATCAAGGGTTACTGGAAAGGCGGGACTGTGAGTGTCTATGGTTATGGCGGCGGGATCATACCCCGCTTTTCGGAAATCGGGGAGCTGTTCCCCAAATCAAGGGAGTTCCACACCCTGCGGGTTCAACCCCCCGCTGGCAACTACTACACCACCGACTGCCTGAGACAACTGGCGGACAGCTGGGAGAAGTGGGGCTCGGGCCTGGTCACCTTTCATGGCCAGACAGGCAACATCATGTTCATTGGCGCCACCACAGAGAACACCCAGCACTTTTTCAACGAGATCAACGACTACGGATTCGATCTTGGCGGGGCCGGTCCCTGTGTCAGAACGGCGCAATCCTGCGTTGGTTCAGGCCGCTGCGAACAGTCCTGCACCAATGAACACGACATTCACCGCAGGCTGGTCAACAATTTTCTCGACGAGATGCACCGCCCCGCCCTTCCCTATAAATTCAAATTTAAGATCTCTGGTTGCCCCAATGACTGCATGAACGCCATTGAGCGGGCTGACTTTGCCGTGATCGGCACCTGGCGCGACGAGATGCAGGTGGATCAGGAGGCGGTCAGGGAGTATGTCGCCGTGAAAGGGCGCAGCTACCTGGTAGACAACGTCATCTCCCGTTGCCCGACCCACGCCCTGTCGTTGAACGAGGACGATACCCTGAGTGTGGACAACCGCAACTGCGTACGCTGCATGCACTGCCTGAATGTGATGCCGAAGGCCCTATCACCGGGGAAAGACAGAGGCATAAGCATACTTATCGGCGGCAAGCGCACGCTGAAGATAGGCGATCGCTTCGGCACTGTCATCGTACCCTTCATGAAGGTGGAGAATGAAGAGGATTATGAGCGCCTGGTGGAACTCGCGGAAGAGGTGATCGATTTCTTCGCCGAGAACGCCCTTGAGCACGAACGCATTGGAGAGATGATCGAGCGCATCGGCATGGTCAACTTTCTCGAAGCGATGAACATCGAAATGGATCCCAACATGATTGTTCATCCTCGAGAGAACTCCTATGTCAGAACCGACAACTGGGAGCAAGAAGCCACGAAGTGGATTGAGCGTAGAAACAGTGCGGCTTAAGCCCTGTACACAATAGGAGTCGATTCGATGCCAGCGACACAGCGAAGAGTCCCCATCGAGAGCGGTTGTCCCGACGGCATGCAATATATGCATCCTGTGATGAAGAGAAACTTCGGCCAGTGGAAATATCATGAAGACCCAAAGCCGGGGGTTTTGAAGCATGTAGCCCATGACGGTGATGAAATCTGGACGGTGCGCGCCGGCACCCAGCGTATCCTGGATCTGTTTACCCTGCGCAAACTCTGCGAAATCGGCGACCGCTACGCGGACGGCTATCTACGCTTCACCATTCGCAGCAACATTGAATTCATGGTTGCGGACGGCGCCAAAGTGGACCCATTGATCGCGGAGCTGGAGGGGAACGGTTTTATCGTCGGCGGCACGCGGAATTCTGTCACTTCGATCTCCCATACCCAGGGCTGGCTCCACTGCGACATCCCCGCCACAGACGCCTCCGGCGTGGTGAAATCGATGATGGACCAGCTGATCGGTGAGTTCCGTGCCTGGAATATGCCGAATCGGGTCCATATCACCACCTCCTGCTGTCAGATCAACTGCGGTGGCCAGGGGGATATCGCCATCAATATCCAACACACCAAGCCGCCGAAGATCAATCACGACCTTGTGGCCAACGTATGTGAGCGACCATCGGTGGTAGCCCGTTGCCCGGTCGCCGCCATCAGACCGGCGATGGTCAATGGCAAGCCCTCACTTGAAGTCGATGAACGCAAGTGTGTCTGCTGCGGCGCCTGCTACCCACCATGCCCTCCGATGCAGATCAACGACCCGGAGCATTCGAAATTGGCCGTCTGGATCGGTGGCAACCACTCCAATGCCCGCGGCAGACCGAGCTTCCAAAAACTGGTAGCCGCAGGCATCCCCAACAATCCGCCACGTTGGCCAGAGGCCACCGCCATTGTAAAACGGATATTGAGCGTCTATAAGCGGGATGCCCAGGACTGGGAAAGGATCAACGACTGGGTGGAACGCATCGGCTGGCCCCGTTTCTTCGAGCTGACCGAACTGCCGTTCACCAAATTCCACATCGACAACTGGCGCGGCCAGCAAAAGAGCCTGAACGCCTCGAGCCATCTGCGATTTTAAGATTCAAGCCGCAGATGAACGCTGATAAACGCAACTGTTATTTCTATGCGTAGGGTGCGGCTTGCCGCACCTTCACATATTCATCAGCATGGTACAGGTGTATCCAGAAGGCTAACGGTGCGGCAAGCCGCACCCTACAATCTGTTTCCCACGCGGGAGCATGGAAATGAAGAAAAATTTCGCGTAGCTTTGCGTTGATTTGCGTCCATTTGCAGCCTGAATACCTAAGGATGGCATTAATCAGAGCCTCCCTAATAGATTCACCACCGAATCCCTGTTAAATCCCCCACCCATTACCGCAACGCACTCGGGTAGACTAAAATGAGTTGTGTTTGTTGAACTTCAGGCTGTAACAACAATAAGATCTTGAGCTATGACTGCCAAAGCCGTTCCCATTGAGCGCTTGCGTAATATCGGTTTGATCGCCCATATCGATGCCGGTAAGACCACCACCACGGAGCGTATTCTCTACTACGCGGGCCGTACCCATCAGCTGGGCTCTGTTGATAGCGGCACTACCGTCACCGACTGGATGGACCAGGAGCGTGAACGCGGCATCACCATTGTCGACGCGGCCGTCTCCGCCTTTTGGCAGGAACATCAGATCAACCTGATCGACACCCCGGGACATATCGACTTTACCGCCGAGGTGCAGCGGGCCTTGCGCGTTTTGGATGGCGCCGTGGTCGTGTTCGACGCCTCCCAGGGCGTGGAACCCCAAAGCGAAACGGTGTGGCGACAGGCGGACCGTTACCAGGTGCCACGTCTCTGTTTCATCAACAAGATGGATCGCATCGGCGCCGACTTCGAACATGCGGTCACCTCCATTGGCGAACAGCTTGGCGCCAATCCGATACCGATTCAGCTGCCGCTGGGCGCGGAATCGGATTTCGCTGGGGTCATCGATCTGATCACCATGCAGCTCATACGCTGGCGTGATGAACTCGGCGCGCATCGGGAGTACGAGGAGATACCAACGCCATACCTGGATGCCGCTAAGGGCGCCCGCGCGGTAATGATTGAAAGGCTCGCCGAAGTGGATGACACTCTGCTATCGCTCTGGCTGGAGGATGGAGATGCGGATCAATCCAGTATCCATGCAGCCCTGCGTCGGGCAACCTTGAGCAATGAGATAGTAGCCGTGCTCTGCGGCAGCGCGTTGAGAAACCGGGGCGTTCAACCCCTGCTGGATGCCATTGTCAGCTATCTACCCTCCCCCCTCGACATTGGCGAGACCAGGGGAACAGATCCACGGAGCGGAGAAGCCTCTCTACGCTCTCCCGATGACGATGAACCCCTCGGCGCGCTGCTCTTCAAGACCGTCACCGATCCCTATGCCGGTCGTCTCTGTTATGTGCGTGTCTACTCCGGCTGCTTGAGATCGGGCGCCAGCGTGCTCAACCCCCGCCACGAGCGCAATCAACGAATTGGACGCCTGGAGCGGATGTATGCGGAGCGCCGTGAGGATATAGATGCCGTCCACGCCGGTGACATCGCCGCACTGCTGGGCATGAAGGATGCGATGACCGGGGACACCCTCTGCGATCCGAAGCATCCGATCGTCCTCGAGTCGATCAATTTTCCCGAACCGGTCATCAAGATTACAGTGGCGCCGGTCACCGCGCAGGACCATGAACGCCTGGCCGACGCCCTGCACAATCTCGCGGAAGACGATCCCACCTTCAAAACGGTAACCGACGACGAAACCGGACAGACAATCATCTCCGGCATGGGGGAACTTCATCTCGAAGTACTGTTGGAAAAATTGAAGCGCGAGCAAGGCGTCAATGTGCGCACAGGCAACCCCAAGGTCGCCTACAAGGAGACGGTGACCCAGCCCGCGATGGCAGTTGAAGGCCTGTTTGTCAGGCAGACCGGTGGTCATGGTCAGTATGGTCACGTCATCGTCGACATACTCCCCGGAGATGTCGGCACGGGACTGCGCTTTGAAAACAAGATCAGCGGCAATGCCCTCTCTGCCGCCTACATCCCCGCGGTGGAGAAGGGTATACGCGAGGCGGCCCGAAGCGGTGTCATCGGCGGCTATCCCGTAACCGATATCAAGGTGGTGCTTGTCGGCGGCTCTGAACACAACGTGGACTCCAATCCACTGGCCTACCAAGTGGCAGCGGGTATGGCGCTGCGCAACGGTATGGAGGAAGGGATCCCGGTTCTGCTCGAACCGATCGTTCGTTGCGAGGTGATCACCCCCGAAGAACATCTGGGCGACGTGCTGGCACAGTTGGCCAATCGCCGGGCCGAAATCGAAGACGTCTCGGACAAGCCGGGGCAGATCAAGGCGATTCGCAACCAGGTTCCACTATCCGAGATGTTCGGCTATGCCACGGAATTGCGCTCCGCAACCCATGGCCGAGGGTCGTTCACCATGGAAATAGACCACTATGCAGCAGTCGCACCCGCAATAATGAAGGCGCTGGGGCGTTAGCAGTTACAGAAGCTCAGCCTGTAAAGGCCTGGTCCGATTTTAGATAGTCGATCTCGTCCGCACTACTCTCGCGGCCCAGGATATCATTCCTGTGGGGGAAGCGGCCGAAACGCCGGATAAGCTCCCGATGGTGTTTCGCCCATTTCAGATTCGATTGCAGGCCGGCCGCTGCAAACAGCGCCACCGACCTCTCCTGATCGGAGAGGGATTCGCTATGCATGAAAGGTAAATAGAGAAACGCTTGCCATGCGGCTGGCATCTGTTTGTCGAAACCGGTCTCTATGGCGTGATCGGCGATGTCCCGCGATTGCTGTTCAGTGGCGAAGGACTCGGGGCGGTCACGGAACATATGCAGGGGAAACTGGTCGAGCAGGATCACCAGGGCAAGGCAACCCTCTTTCGAGGCCTTCCAGACTTCCAATTCCCCTCTCCGCGCCTGCTGCCAAAGCGCGATGTAGCGATCCCTTATCTCCTGATCGAACGCAGCAGTTGAATTGAAACGTAGCGGCCTGACCCTATCGGAAAACCAGAAATCGATAAGTCGATCTATTTCATCACTGTTCATAACAAAGCCTGGTGGATGTGGAGGCGATTGCAAATCATGTGGCATTGCACCGATTTGTGCTTCAGCCATTACATGTAGGTTTAGCATGGATGATTAACTTTATAACAGTGACACCGTCTATGGATGTGCATCAATTACGGATTACAATTCATAACCCGGCCGTTGATTCGGTGCTGTTGCAGGATGGTTAGTCCTTACCCCGATGAATGGTGGCAGCTTCGGACTGCCCGGCCCTATCATTGTCGGTGTGACCGGGGCCTTTATACGCAGCTTGGGTTTTTTTGACTTCTTGGTCTCTCACCAGGTGGTTTGGTGGGATCATTGATAAGTACGGTTACAAGTGCTTCAATTTTACTGTTTTTCGTTGATTTGATCGAAAACAGCTACCTATTTCAACCCTTTTTCGAAGATTGGCATGGGTGCCATACTTTTTTATAGCGGCAAAACGTACTGAATTTGATACCCTTAATGGATGCCAAAAATAGCGTTCGTTTTATTGCTGATCCAGCTATCCTCATGCGCATGGGCGGGGACGCTGGAGGATAGACTCGTGTCAGCGGCGTTGGATCGTACCAAGCATAGTGTCCGATACGATGGTTCCTACGTCCCACTCACCTATCCGGGAGGTGACGTTCCAAGCAATACAGGTGTCTGCACCGATCTCCTGATCCGCGCGTACCGTGCCCTCGATATAGACCTGCAACAGCTTGTTCATGAGGATATGGCTGCTAATTTCGACAGCTATCCCTCGCGGCGGATATGGGGCTTGACAAGGGCCGACAGCAATATCGATCATCGACGGGTTCCCAATCTTCAGCGATTTTTCACCCGCCATGGCCGGAGTCTGCCGATAACCCGCACTGGCAGCGCTTACAAAAGCGGCGATATCGTAACCTGGATACTGCCCGGTAACCTGCCCCACATCGGCATAGTCACCGACAGGTTTAACCCGGAGACCGGGGTGCCGCTGATCGTCCATAACATCGGCGCCGGCCCCAAGCTCGAGGATATGCTCTTCCACTACCCGATAACCGGGCACTACCGCTATTTACCGCGATAAAAGGCGACAGCGACGCATCAAACCCCGTAGAGGGTCGGTAACAACCAGCTGTAGGCCAACCACATGATAAGAATCAGCGGCAGACCAACGCGCACAAAATCTGAGAACTTGTAGTTTCCTGCACTCATCACCAACAAATTGGTCTGATACGCCATAGGGGTCGCATAGCTCATATTTGCACCAAACAGCACCGCAAGAATGAAGGGTTCAACCGGTAGTTGGAGTGAGTTCGCAATACTGATAGCGATGGGAGTCCCGATTACCGCAGCAGCGTTATTGGAGACGACATTGGTCAAGATCGCCATCACCAGAATCAGTCCGCTCAGTATCAAGGTCGATGATGCGCCGTCGGTTACCTGAAGAAAAAGATGCGCAAGTAAATCACTGCCCCCGGTCATCAGCAAGGCATTTCCCAATGCCAGGCTTGCCACGATGATTAGAATCACCTGAGCATTAAGGGCACTGCCGACATCGCGCCAGGAGAGACAACCGCACAACAACATCAGCAACACTCCACCTAAGGCACTCACAGAGATGGGAAGGATACCGAACGCGGCAAATAAAATGATAGCCAGCATGATCCCCAGTGAATAGGGGGCCTTCCTGGTATGAGGCAGATCCGTGGTAGCGTCGAGGACCATCACGATCGACTGTTGCTTCAATTCGTCAATCTGGTCCCGCTTGCCCTGAACCAGCAACACGTCACCTATTCTCAGATTAAGATTCCCCAAGCCATGAGGCATCGTCTTTATGCGTTCGTTGGCACGATGAATCGCCAACACAACCAGTTGATAGCTGTCGGCAAAGCGTATTTCATTGAGGGTTCTGTTCTGTAACGGCGAACCGCGAAACACGATCGCCTCAGCGAGCTGTTGGTCATCTGCCTTCAGCGGATGATCTTCATCGACTTCATCACCAGCCGAGTAAAGGGTAGCACCGAGTTGCTGCTCAAACTCCTTCAGGTTGGCTGGCGTGTCGTGTACCAGCAAGCGGTCACCCGAATTGATAACCGCATCCGGCAGCGGCATGATATAGGTAGTCTCGCTGCGTCGTATTCTTTCAACATTCATGACATTCTGAGTAAGTGCTATCACTTCAGACAGTTTCATGCCTGCCACCCTGCTCTCCTCCTTGATCACCAGGTGGGCGGTGAAAATCCTCGGCGAGCTGTCAGCCAACACCAGCTCGCGTTTAGGCAGCATGCGCGGCGCAATCAACCAGAGATAGAGCAGCCCGATCCCATTGGCGATCACCGCAGGCACGATGAAATCGAACATCTCCATCCGGCGTTGCCCGAGGTCTGCGGCGACACCGATCACCAGCAGGTTGGTAGAGGTGCCGATGGTGGTACTCATCCCGCCGATCAGCGTCGCAAACCCCATCGGCATGAGCAGTGATGAGGCATTGGATTTTGTTTGCAATGAAACACTGACCAATATTGGCAGTAACAATATTACAATCGGTGTGTTGTTGATGAATGCGCTAAGAATCCCAGCAATCAATAGTGTCGCAAGAAACGAAAGACTCGGACTGGCACGCCAAAGGCCCGCCAAGGTTCTGCCTACGGGTTCAAGCGCCCCGGAGCGTACCAGGCCGTGACCAGCCACCATCAAGGCACAGACTGCAACCAGTGCTTCATGGCCGAAGCCACGAAAAAAATCGATAGCGCCGATCTCGCCGGCTGCGCCCCGATAGGGAAAGAGTTCAAATCCCACTGCAAGCAGTATCAACACCGATAGCGATGACGTCTCAAGAGGGATCTTCTCACGACTGAACAATATTAAAGCAACAACAGTCAGCGTTAAGACCGCCAGGGTGTGCGCACCGGTAACTCCATCTTCAATCATGAGAAACGCCTTTTTTAGGCCAGTATAGCTACTAATTCACAAGGAGATTTGTCAATTTAGTTCAAATAAAGAATGGTGAATAACAGATGCTGTCTTAAAAGATAGCAGGATCGAAGATAGATTTTATAACCCTGAATTCAACGACAGCGACCTTCAGATTGATTCTGATCGCATCTTTATACGGCCCATGCATTCAAGTTTTTGAAATCGCTGCCGCAGAATTATTCCTCTCGGGACTCAATGGAATTGAAAAAACTGGATATGACAATTGAATCCTTCTGAATTGTTTATCCACAAACAGACTTGAGTGAAAAAGTTAACGGTTCAAAAACAACCGATGCTGTCTTTAAGATAATGTCAAAAGGCACTAAATTGAGATAGAAAACTTAAAAAATGTAATTTTATACTTGAAAATCTTAGATAAGAGTTGTTCTTATACCAATCAGCAACTATATTGTGCATGTTTCTTCAATCACTAAGGAGTACCAATGGCTTTAAAGAAAACAGTGAAAAAGCGCCGTAGAGTAAAAAGAAAAGTTATATCGATGGATACGATCGTCGAGGCTTTACAGGCAGAAGTCAGCTTATCCACTTCCAACAAGCGCGCCCTGAGCAGATTAAACGCGGCAAACAAAGCTGTCGAGCGCCAGGATAAAGCAGTGGGAACCAGCAGCGAAAGGGTTACCAAAGCCCGTGCCGCCGTTGCCAAGGCAAAGACACCGGCCAGCAGGGAAAAGGCCAGAGAGCGTCTAGCCGCCGCGCAAGCCAAACTAAAAGAGAGTAGAGCAGCCCGCACCGCTGCAGTCGGCGAACAACGCAAGGCCGAACGCCTGGCTAAAGGACTCTATGCCGCCATGCAGAGAGCGCGTGCAAAGATGGTCAAAGAGTACGAAAAAGCGGCCAAATCAGTCGAGAAGGCTGTAGATAAGACCCGCCGCCGTCGTAGAAGCAAAAAGAAAGCTGCTGCCTAGTTTTCTCACCATCCCTGCCTTGGCCATCGAATCAAGGCGGGGATCCTCCATCGTTGATTTTACCCTCTCTTCTTTCATGCATCGCGTGAACAATTCATTTCTCTATCTCCGCCGCCAGGAGAGCGAAGCTTGAGACAAATAGAGTTCGTATCCAAACCGCAACATCGAACCCCTTGTGTCGAAGAGCCTCTGCGAATGGGGTTGACATGTATACCCGACCTTTTAAATCAACAGCAGCCAGATGGCTTAGAGCATATATCGTTTTCCAACGCTCCCCTCCCAATTGAGCACAGATACCGTTATGTAGCGTGCATCGAATAGGTAGAGTAGCTTGAACATGAGAAGCGCATTGACGGCAACCGTACTTGCCTCCATGATATTCGCCCCCTGCTCTCTCACCAAACGGAAGAAACCTATGGTGCCAACCAACCGTCAAGAAAGTGACAACAACGCCTATTCGCCACAGGCCCAGCAGTGCCAAAGATGCGGTTGTTGCCCGGTTTCAGCGGAAGCTGATCAAACCCCAGCATGATCCCGCGCAAAACAATCGGTGCTCCAACGCCATGGATGGGTTGTATGAACCATGAGGGCAATGTGAATTTGATAGAGAAGGCGCTTTCGCCGCTGTCGATAGGCAGACAAGCGTGTTGGCATCGCACGTTTGCCAAGGCGACGGCACCGCGTCCAAGCCGAGATAGTCGTCGGCAGGCTCACTTGCATTGAAACCTCAGTCCAATAATAAATTATAATTGATCCGAGGGGCGTTTGGATGGATATGAGAAACGACGAGATACACATCAATGACCATGGTACCTCCCTGACACTGAACTATAGGGATGCACTGCAGTTTCATCAGGGCAACGCCTATTGGGGCTGCGCCCTCGCCTTCAGGATGTTGCAATATGCCGCCGGCTTGCTATCCAGGGAGAAGAGATGGGAACGGCAGGACCTGATCATTGAAAGCGGACATCCGGGGCCAGGGGTCAGAGACACCATCGAGTATGTCACCGGCTGCGTCTCCGCTGGACGTTTCGTATTGACCTGCGCCGCCACCGATGCCCGTTGCGTGAGCGACATGGACTACAGCTGGCAGGTGAGTGACGGTACTCGGCGTCTGCAGCTCAGGCTGGCCCAGGGCATTGTCTCGCCAGAGTTCCTCCAACTGCTTGACAGGATCAACAGCAACGAGGCCGGTCAACAGCAGCTTGAACGCCTGGAATCCCTTAAGCAGGGAATGACGCGGGAGATTTGGTCACTCGATCTCGAAGAAGCCTTTCCGAATCCACTACTTACACGCTATTGAGAGGTCACGGCCATGAGGGGATCATCCCTCTCTCTGCCCATGGTTGAGGCTAAAGTCATGCGCAGACCATCCAGCGGTGAATATCAGACCAAATAGCCGACCAGCTGTTTTATAAATTCGCTATATTCAATTTTTCTAATTAATTATCAATACCTTGTAAATAGCTGAGAAATAAACTTAGTTATTGCCTTTGGCCCCAGGTTTGTCATATTCTTTTGATCCAGATCAATATAACAGTTGATCTGGATCAACAAATCGACGCCGCGCAGTATCGGCTGTCAGAGCAAACTGCAGGATGTCAAATGGTCCTAGGGGCACCCCAACAAAGGGAGGGCGAGGAAGCTGTACTCGTTGTCCGACCCAACAGAAACCTGACTTGGAATCAGTCGAAATGGCTGTTTCTGTTGCTTGCATTTTGCATTTCACTGGTTGGTCTCTACTTCCTGTCCCTCGGCGCCTGGCTGGTGATCCCTTTCACCGGTCTGGAGATCCTCATCGTCGGCATTGCCATCTACTGTCAAAGCTGCTGCGCCCATCGACAGGAGCTTATTCATATAGACGCCACCCATGTAAGGGTGTGTGACAGCCGCAATACCGTGGGAGAGAAGTGCTTTCACAAGGCCTGGCTGAAGATCATCCAAAACCATGATCCAAAAGGCTGGTATCCAAGCCGCCTGCTGATCGGATCTCACGGCGAATATGTGGAGATAGGAAAAAACCTTCTGGAAGAGGAGCGGGAGATGCTCGCAAATAAACTAAAAAACGCAATTGAGGGCGCCTGATCGCTATGCAGAATCAAATAAAACAGACCAACCGTTCGTTGCTGGGGATTAATGGCGTATTGGCGACCATTTTGCTGCTGGCGACGGCTGGCGCATCGGCCGAATATGGGCTCAATTTCCCCGAACCCGCAGCCAATGTCGCCCAGGAGATCTACAACATCCATATGATGACCATGGGCATAGCCACCGTCCTCCTGGTCATAGTGTTCGCGATCGTCTTCTACTCACTCTATTTCCATCGCAAGAGCCGCGGCTTCGAGGCCGACCAGGAGTTCCACAACTCCTGGTTTGGCAACTGGTCATGGGTCATAGTGCCGGTCATGGTGCTGGGTGTGGATCTGACCATTGCCGGAAAAGCGGATGCGGTGTTGAAAAAGGTCTGGGATGTGCCCAAGGAAGAGAACATCATGGATGTAAAGGTAACCGGCCACCAGTGGTGGTGGGAGTTCGACTACCTGGATCACGATATCAAGGTGGAGAGTCGCTATGTGCCGAAGGAGGAGTCCGGCGATCTCTATCTAAGGGAGGTCGACAACCGCCTGGTGCTGCCTACCGGGGTGAAGATCCGCTTCCTCCACACCTCGGCTGATGTCCTCCACGCCTTCTGGGTTCCCGAGCTGGCAGTTAAAAAGGATGCCATACCCGGCTACGTCACCGAGACCTGGGCCGAGCTCAACCGGGAAGGCGTCTTCCGCGGCCAATGCGCCGAGCTTTGCGGCACCTGGCATGCACGCATGCCCATCGTGGTGGAATCGGTCTCCCAGGAAAAGTTCGCCGCCTGGGTCGGTGAACAGAAGGCGATCAAGGTGGCCGCCGCTGCCGAGGCCAGCACCGACAAGACCTGGAGCATGGATGAACTGATGGCCAAGGGCAAGCCCCTCTACGAAACAAAGTGCGGTGCCTGCCACCAGGCAACGGGCCTGGGTCTGCCTCCCGCCTTCCCGGCACTCAAGGGTTCAGCCCTCACTGTCGGACCGATCGCCGGCCATCTGGATATAGTGCTCAACGGTAAGGAGGGCACGGCGATGCAGCCCTGGAATTCACTGAATGACCTGGAAATCGCGGCCATCGTGACCTACGAACGCAATGCCTGGGATAACAACACGGGTGATGTCGTGCAGCCTGCAGACGTCAAACAGGCCAGATAGAGGAGAACCATACAATGAGTACAACGACTCTGACTCACGATGAGGCCCATCACCACGAAGCACCGAAAGGTTGGAAACGCTGGCTCTTCAGCACCAACCACAAGGATATAGGCACCCTCTACCTGCTCTTCGCCTTGGTCATGCTATTCCTCGGCGGCGCCAGCGCCATGCTGATCCGCGTGGAGCTGTTTATGCCCGGTATCCAGATGCTCGATCCCGATCTCTATAACAACCTGGTCACCAACCATGCGCTGATTATGATCTTCGGCGCGGTTATGCCGGCGGCAGCGGGTCTTGCCAACTGGATGATTCCGATGATGATCGGTGCCCCCGACATGGCCCTGCCGCGGATGAACAACCTCAGCTTCTGGGTTCTTCCCGCCGCAGCAACCATGTTGATCCTCTCCTTCGTGGTACCCTTTTTTCCCGGTGGCGGCACCCAAATCAATACCGGCTGGACCCTCTACCCTCCATTGTCGGTGCAGGTCGGCATGTCGATGGACTTCCTGATCTTCGCCATCCACCTGCTGGGTATCTCCTCGGTACTGGCCTCGATCAATATCATCGTCACCCTGCTCAACATGCGGGCACCGGGGATGACCCTGATGAAGATGCCGATGTTCTGCTGGACCTGGCTGGTTACCGCATTCCTGCTGATCCTGGTGGTACCTGTGTTGGCTGGCGGCGTCACCATGCTGCTGTTTGACCGCCACTTCGGCACCAGCTTTTTCGATGCCGCGGGCGGCGGCGATCCGGTGTTGTTCCAGCACCTGTTCTGGTTCTTCGGTCACCCCGAGGTCTACATCCTGCTGCTGCCCTCCATTGGCGTGCTCTCCCATGTCATCCCGGCATTCTCCCGCAAGCCCCTGTTCGGCTATAAATCGATGGTCGGCGCCATGCTTGCTGTGGCCACCATCGGCATGGTGGTATGGGCGCACCATCAATACACCATCGGCATGTCTCTGGGCGCGGTTACCTATTTCATGATCGGCACTATTCTGATCTCAATTCCGGTGGGACTGATGATATTCAACTTCATCGCCACCATGTGGCGCGGCGCCATGACCTTCGAAACCCCGATGCTGTTCGCGGTGGGCATTGTCCTGATGTTCACGTTTGGTGGCTTGAGCGGCGTGATGCTGGCGGTGGTACCCGCAGACATGCAGTATCACGACAGTATGTTCGTGGTCGCCCACTTCCACTATGTGCTGATGCCGGGCGCGGTATTCGGTCTCTTCGCCGGGGTCTTTTACTGGCTGCCGAAGTGGACCGGTCATATGTATGACGAAAAGCTGGGGAAACTCTTTTTCTGGGTCAATGTAATCAGTTTCAACATCACTTTCTTTCCGCAACACTTTCTCGGCCTCGCCGGAATGCCGCGAAGGATCGTTGACTACAACATGATCTTTACCGAGTTCAACGTGGTATCGAGTATCGGTGCGATGGTTTTCGGTCTCAGCCATCTGCTGTTCCTCTATATCGTCATCAAGACCATGCGTGGCGGCAAGAAGGCTGAGAAGCGGGCCTGGGAAGGGGCGAAAGGCCTCGAATGGGAACTCGACTCCCCTCCCGCATTCCACACCTGGACCGTGGCCCCTCAAGTCAAGTAAGAGAGATAAGAGGCTATGCGTATACCTGAATACCAAACCCCCGAACTGCGGCGGAAGAACGTACGACTGGCCTGGGGACTGGCCGGTCTTGCACTCTTTTTTCTCATCACTTCATTCCCCTTCTGGTCGGGAATATTCCGCATCGTCGGTACCCAGGCGCTGCAATGAGCGAAACCGTGGCAGACAACCGAAGCAAGAATCGCCGTACCACGCTGCTGCTCTCCCTGGTGGTGGTGGGAATGTTCGGATTCGGTTTTGCCCTGGTCCCCCTCTATAATCTCTTCTGCCAGATTACCGGGACCCAATCCCTCGCCCAGCGCAGTGAGATCGGACAGGATGCCATGGTCTCGGACCGGGTAGACGATAGCCGCTGGGTCACGGTGAAGTTCGATACCACGGTCAATCCCAACCTGCCCTGGGAGTTCAGCGCCGAGACCGCAAAGATGCGTGTCCGTCCCGGCGAGACATACGAGGTCAACTTTCACGCCCTCAACCGCAGCAGTGCCTCGGTAACCGGCCAGGCCATACCGAGTGTTGCACCCTGGCAGGCGACACCCTATTTCAGCAAGATGGAGTGTTTCTGCTTCAACAAGCAACAGCTCGAAGGCAGCCAGGAAACGACCATGCCGCTGCGTTTCATGGTCTCCGCTGACCTGCCGCCGGAGATCAATTCTTTGACTCTCTCATACAGCTTCATGCGCCTGAAAGAGGTCAAGAAGGAGAGCGACGACGCTGCAAAACTGATCGCGGCAAACGCTAAACAGTGAGCGTCAGACAACATAAAGCGAATAGATTGAATATGACAATAAGATCTACAACCAGAGGAGTATCAGCATGTCGGTAAAGGAACACAGCGGGGATTATTTCATACCCGATCCCAGTCCATGGCCGATCATTGGCATGGCTTCTCTGCTCACCACCCTGTTCGGTGGCGCATTGGCAATGAATGGAGTCTCCATCGGAAACTACCTCGTAGTCGCAGGTCTATTGCTCTTCTTCGTCCTGCTCTACGGCTGGTTCCGGGATGTTATCGGCGAGAACCTGAACGACTGCTATAACAAGCAGGTCGATACCTCGTTCCGCATGGGCATGTTCTGGTTTATTGCATCCGAGGTCTTTTTCTTTCTCAGCTTTTTTGGCTCGCTCTATTACATCCGCAACATCGCCCTGCCCTGGCTTGGCGGTGACGGCTATCTCGGCGTTACCAATGAGATTCTCTACACCGGTTTCGAGGCTGTCTGGCCCTCACACGGCCCCGGTGAGCTGGGGGGTGATTTTCAACCGATGGGAGCATGGGGCATACCTGCAATCAACACCCTGATCCTGCTCACCAGCGGCGCAACGATCACCTGGGCTCATTGGGGATTGAAGCTCGATAATCAGAAACAGTTGGTGTGGGGCCTGATCGCAACCATTGTATTGGGGCTGCTCTTTGTCGGTTTTCAGGCCTACGAATACGGTCATGCCTACTCCGACCTGAACCTCACCCTGGAAACCGGTGCCTATGGCTCCACTTTCTACATGTTGACCGGATTTCACGGCTTCCACGTCACCATGGGTGCGGTTATGCTAATGGCCATTCTCGGACGCAGCATGAAGAGCCATTTCAGTGCCCATAACCACTTTGCCTTCGAGGCCGTGGCCTGGTACTGGCACTTTGTCGATGTGGTATGGCTAGGGCTCTTTGTCTTCGTATACTGGCTCTGAGTGCCGTCTATTGCGGCATCAGGCTGTGAGGCTGCAACAGACCGAAGAAGTAACCCACCATGAGTAGGATGAAGAGTAGAAGCGACAAAACCACCCGTAGGGTCAATGCACGTACCACGCGGGTACTGTCGTTCCTGCCGTCATCTTTGGCCATGTAGTACATCCCCTGAAAGAGGGAAAACAGAATGAAGGCCAAGACCAGCAGCACCGGTAGTTTGAAAATGATGTCCATGATATCCCCTGGTCCGGAATTGAAAGGTTCAGTCTGTCAATACCGCAATAACAGGAACAGATAATAGCACTATAGTCCCTATGACCAGCAGCACCCGTCAATTTCATGCCCAGGCCATCCCTACAGTTATCATGGTATTGCTGGCACCCCTGTTGTTCGGCCTGGGATTGTGGCAACTCGATCGCGCGGAACAGAAGCGTAGTCAGGGCTCCGCCCTTGAGATACGGCGCAAGCAGCCTCAGTTGTCACTGAACGGTCCCCTGCCAGATGCACAAGAGCTGGTTTACCGCAAGGTGGCAGCGCGTGGGCGCTTCCTCAACCGGAACAGCGTATTGATCGAAAACCGTAAGCACCGGGGTAAAACCGGCTACCATCTCATAACCCCTTTGCAACTCAATGAGAACGCCGGAATCGTACTGATCAACCGGGGTTGGATCGCCCAGGATCGACTCGACCGGGAGCTGCACGTGGCAGAGATGGAAGAGACGGTCACGGTAGTTGGCGAGGTCAGGATTCCACAGCCCCCGGCCATCGAACTGCAGCAGACCGATGAAGAGACAAACGCCAAGTATCCCAAATGGCCCTTTCTCACCATCGACCATTTCAGTGACTGGTCAGGCCTCGAGATTCTCCCCATCGTCGTCTTGCAGTCACCAGAAGACGGGCACGGCTTCGTCCGCCAATGGCCCCACCCCCGGGTCAGCGACCTGATGCATATCGGCTATGCAGTGCAATGGTTTGCCTTTGCCCTCATCACCCTGCTGGTCTGGTTGCGTCTATCGCTGCACAAGCCGGATGAGAAAGGAGTCAGCCGATGAGCAGTGCTGTCGACAACGCCAGGCCGCGCTCCCTTGTCTCCCTGTGGTTATTGATCGCACTCTTCGCCCTGCCGATGATTGCCGCATGGGTTTTCTTCCTCAATCCCCAATGGCTGCCAGCGGGACGTACCAACCACGGTGAACTGATCGACCCACCGAGACCAGTCGGGTCGCTGCAATTGTATACCGCGGACGGCAACCTGTTCGATTGGCAGTCGCTGCAGGATATGTGGAGCATGACCCTGGTCAGCGAGGGTGGTTGCGACGCAGCCTGTATCGAGATCCTGATCCAGGTACGCCAACTCCGCCGTGCCACCGGGGCGAACCGACAGCGCATTGCCCGCTTGTTGATTCTCATGCCCGATGCCAACGGCCGACTCGAGCTGCCCAATCTGGGAGGACTCGAAGGCACTGAGCTGCTGATCGCAGAGAGCGGCCAACGCGGCAATATCGAATCCCTGTTTCCTCTGCAGCTGTCGGAACAGGCGATTCCTGTTTTTCTCATCGATCCGCGTGGTGATCTGATGATGAAACAGGATACCACCAAGAACAGTTCCAAAGAGATCCTCAGTGATCTGGAAAAACTACTCAAAGCCTCTGAAAACTGGGCTCAAGGAGGTCGCTATGGCCATCAGTAATATTTCGACCCAGCAGGGCGTCGGCTTTGCCTGGCGCCACTATTATGAAATGACCAAACCCAAGGTCGTTCTGCTCATCGCCTTCACCGCACTGGTTGGTATGCTGCTCTCCCATGATGGCCTCGCGCCCTGGCAGCCACTGCTCTTCGGGCTGCTGGGCATCTCCCTCGCAGCGGCTTCGGGGGCGGTGATCAATCATGTCATCGATCAACGTATCGACGCAATGATGGACCGAACCAGTTGGCGTCCCATACCCAGCGGCCACATGGACACTCCTCATGCGCTGAGTTTTGCCCTGGTACTGGGTGCGGTTTCAATGCTGCTGCTCTACTTCCTGGTTAATCCGCTGACTGCGCTGCTTACCTTTTTCGCCCTGATCGGCTATGCCGTCATCTACACCCTCTATCTGAAACGCAACACCCCGCAAAACATCGTTTGGGGTGGTTTGGCCGGAG
The DNA here is from genome assembly GCA_040793985.1 of Candidatus Thiodiazotropha sp. Classification (GTDB taxonomy): domain Bacteria; phylum Pseudomonadota; class Gammaproteobacteria; order Chromatiales; family Chromatiaceae; genus Thiodiazotropha. The sequence goes on from JBFNJI010000024.1 coordinate 189,255, forward strand.
CCTCACCGCCACTGCTTGGTTGGTGCGCCATCACCGGTGAGGTCACCATCGAGGCCTTTCTGCTGTTGTTGATCATATTTGTCTGGACGCCACCGCACTTCTGGCCGCTGGCAATCCACCGCCGTGACGACTATGCCAAGGCCGATGTGCCAATGCTCCCCGTGACCCACGGTATCGATTTCACCAAACAGCAGATACTGATCTATGCCATTATGCTGCTGGCAGTCACCCTGCTCCCCTTTACCATTCAGATGAGCGGCTATCTTTACCTATGCGGCGCCCTGATACTGGGTTGTCTCTTCATCTATCATGCTGTCAAGTTGTTGCGCAGCGATGGTCGCGAACACGCCATGAAGACCTTCGCGTTTTCCATTCTCTATCTCAGCCTGCTCTTTACCCTGCTGCTGGTCGATCACTATCTGAGCCTGCTGCTGCCTGTAGTAACCGCAAGCTGACGCCTTTAAACATATCATCGACAATCCCGGGGGGCGGCTTGCCGCACCCTGCAGGCACTGGCGGGAACAATTCCAGAGCTTTGCTTGCCTGGCGCCGACAAATCAGTCCAGGATTCATATTTTTTTTCTGGAAACGGTGGTATTGAGTGGTATCGCGCGTTTACCATAGGTAATCGCTCGGCAGACGTCAGACTAGGGATTGAAACCGGTGAAAGCGCTTTTTGGAACACTGCTCCACGGCACCAAACAATTGATCAACCGAATTGCCCGTCTCTATCATCCGCAGACATTGCGGGAGAAAGGCTGGATCTGGGGCAGCAGCCTCGCTGTGGTTACCCTCGCCGTGATGCTATTTCTCCTCGGCCTCTATTGGAGCAGCGTGCCGGAGCCCTTCGATGTGCGTGACAACACTCGCAGCATACTCAAGGAGATGAACCTGGAACCGGTAACCGGCTCCTATACCACTGCCAGCCTTATCAGCGTCATGGAGACCCTGCTGCAAAAACCAGGTGGCTATCTGAGCAACGACATCATGCCGCCGAGCGTCTTTCTCGACAACGTCCCCAACTGGGAGTACGGAGCCCTGACCCAGACCCGCGACCTTGCGCGGTCACTGCGTAACGACATCAGCCGTTCTCAATCCCAATCCCTGGAGAACGAGGATCTCGCCATTGCAGAACCCCAGTTCAACTACAGCAACGACTCCTGGATCTTCCCCTCCACCGAGGGGGAGTACAACAAGGGCCTGAAGGCGCTCAGACGCTATCTCAGTGGCCTCTCCCAGCAGGGTCAGGCGAGCACCCAGTTCTTCGCCCGCGCGGATAATCTGCGTGACTGGCTGGCAGTGGTTGAAAAGCGCCTTGGCAGCCTCTCCCAGCGTCTCAGTGCCAGTGTCGGACAGGAGCGAATCAACACCGATCTGGCCGGGGACCCCGCGGCGGCACAATCCACCACCACATCAGACCATGTCAGGGTACAGACCCCCTGGCTTGAGATCGACGACGTCTTCTATGAAGCACGCGGCGCCACCTGGGCACTGATCCATTTTCTGCATGCGGTGGAGATCGACTTCCAGGAGATCCTGAGAAAAAAGAACGCCCTGGTAAGCCTGCGTCAGATCATCCGCGAACTTGAAGCCACCCAGGGATCGATCAGCAGCCCGATGGTTCTGAATGGCAGCGGATTTGGTGTCTTCGCCAATTACTCACTGGTAATGGCTTCCTATATATCACGTGCAAATGCAGCGGTGATCGACCTGAGAAATCTCTTGAGTCAGGGTTAGGCCTCATCCCTCTGCGCGACTGCAGAGTGTTGCCGCAGCGAGCTTAAGTTCCGTTTCCCGAATCGTTTTCAGATCCCTTTTTACTGTCTGTTGCAGGCGTAGATGCGGCGCTGGTCGCATCCTTACCTTCCCTGTGCCCTGCATCGGCGGACTCATTTCGTGCCCTTTTCTTACGCAACGCAGCAATCAGTTCACGATCACGCTCGGCAAAGTATATATCCTCTTCCGCCTGTCCCTTGAGCCATAGCTTATTGAGCGAGTCGGCCATTTATCACCTCCAGCCATTGCCCGATATGTCTGCCATCACACACAAGCGCTCGATACCAGCCCGTTTCAGTTTCACTTGGTGAGCATTATCGACACCGGTCCAGGCGTCACCGCACCGGAGTCATGGCATAGGACCTGAGAATCGAGACGAACTCCCGTAGCGCCTCCACGCCGCTTGCCTCCGCCTGAACGGACCATTGGCTCAGCGCCTCCAGGCGTTTTTCATGGCTTGAGGTCTGCTGCTCCCAGATCGCCTGCAACTTAAGCTTGAATTCATAGACCTTGTTCAGTGCCGCGTTCGTGTCGAGAATCTCTTTCAACTGCACCTGGTCGCTATCACTTAACAGCATGTTGTCCTGGCGCACCAATCGCTGTGCACTGCGGTAGAGGCGCCGTATTGGGCGCTTGGCCCGCCTCATCTCCTCGCGGAAAACCGGCTTCAAGACCTTGCGGCGATAGTCGCTGAAGAGCTGCAGACGGTTGACGGTGAGCGCCTTGATCGCATCCATATCGAGCTGGGGACGCTCCTCGACAAGAGCGCGTCTGGGGGCGACCTTGAGTACCCGGGCAAGGCCCAGGATGGAGAAGAGCCTGATATAGAACCAGCCCAGATCAAACTCCCACCAGCGATTCGAAAGCTTGGCTGAACTGGCAAAGGCATGGTGGTTGTTGTGCAGCTCCTCGCCGCCGATGAAGATGCCCCAGGGAAGGATATTTGTGGCGGAATTGGGAATTTCAAAATTTCGGTAGCCCCAATAGTGTCCGATGCCATTGATAACGCCAGCCGCCCAGAATGGTATCCAGATCATCTGGATCGCCCACACCGTAATACCGGCAGGACCGAACAGGAGAAACTCGAGAAGAAGTAGCAGGACAATGCCTGAATAGTTGTGGCGCTGATAGAGCGTGCGTTCGAGCCAATCATCGGGGGTTCCCTTGCCGTAGCGCTCCAGTGTTTGCTGATTCCTGGCCTCCTCCTGATAGAGCTCCGCCCCCTGCCACAACACCTTGCTCAGTCCCCTTGTCTGCGGGCTGTGGGGATCGCTCTCGGTTTCACACTTCGCATGGTGTTTACGATGGATGGCAACCCATTCGCGGGTCACCATGCCGGTGGTCAGCCACAACCAGAAACGGAAGAAGTGGCTCAGTATCGGATGGAGGTCGAGCGCCCGGTGAGCCTGGTGGCGATGCAGAAAAACGGTCACGGAAACAATGGTGACATGGGTGAGGAGCAGGATAAGGAGGATGAATCCAGACAGGGATAAATCGACTAAGCCATTGAAAATCATGAATAACCTATTGGCACTGGTGATGTCTTGACGAGTTTGACAAGGCCATCTTGGATTGAGGGAACCCCGGTTAGGCAACTGCTTGTCGCCAAGTCCAGCTTACAGTGCGACGATCATCCGAGTATATACGGGATATTGCTAATCCCACCGCCCTGGACCCCGCATGGAATTGCCAAAGTCGCTGCTGCTACCTGGCGCATTCAATAACGCCTTTATCACGCGCCTTGAGCCTCTCCGGCCTCAGGTGAGAGAGAGAAGTGCCGAGACCAGCATATTCGAATCGTAATACGGGGCGCTTTGTGCAGTGACCAGGGTTGTATCGATGACCTGGATGCCCAACTCTTGCGCAAGCTTGGCAGAAACGCCCGAGGGATAGTGGCCGTTCGTGGTGTCAAGGAGGATGAAATTCAACAGGCTTGCATTGTCATTCAGCCCACGCCCCAAATAGTGCAACAACTGACCGATGGAGTCCTCCAGGCTCATCCCCTGCTGTTCCGGATCCGTTCCCAGGTTTGGCACATAGACCTTGGGGCAACCGGTTTCCGCTATCGCTTCGCCGACACCCCGTGGCAGCAGGTTGGCCACCAGACTGGAATAGAAACTGCCGGGTGGATAGATGATCAGATCCGCTTTCTGAATGAGTTTATGATTTTTTTCCCGTAACTGGGACTCCACCGGTGCATGGCTGTCAATCCGCTGTGAAAGACTGAGATGCTTTACCGGGCTCTCCGGGGGAGGGACCTCCTTCCCGGTCAGCAGATGTTGCCCGACGATGCGGCTACCGTCTTCCAGCTCTGCTGAAAGATGATAATTGTCGTTCACCACCGCCCGTACCATTCCCTGCACGCCAACCAGTTTTTCAAAAAGAAATATTATGGGATCGAGATGCTCATGATTGTTGAGATAACCGCCGGTCAGAACCAGGTTGCCTATGCTCGCACCGCGAAGGTCGAACTTCTCCGGCATGGCATCGTAAAAATAGCCCAACTGGTTAAGGATGATACGCCGTATCGGATTGCTTACCGGTTCCACCAGCGCATGTGTGCCTCTGATCATCGAGCCCAGCTGTTGCAACAGCTCGCCCTTGCCTTGCTGCTTGGGAAAGCGGTAGGTCAATAGCTTGAAGACCTCCGGATGTCCGGTAACCGTCTCATCCGCCAACGCAATCAGCCGGCTACGCAGGTCACCGATCGATGGCATGCCAAACGCCTGTCGCAGTTTTGCTGAACTGCCACCGGAATCGAAGGGAGTAACCAGGTGAATAGAGTTGTGGGTGTAGTTTTTCAGTACCCTACTCACTTCATTGAGAGCACTGCCTCCACTGAAGAAGAGCATCCTGGGACCAAATTCAGGGCTCTTATGATAGCGACTGATTCGGAGCGGATCGGGTATGCGCACGGCGCGCGTTACATAGGTGCCTTTCATGAAGCGTCAAATCGCATAGCTGTCACGCGTGCTGTTCTTAAGGTTATATGATGACCCACGATTGAACAGGGAAATAACATTTATTCATCCCCCTGCAAGTTAATTATAGTATGGAATAAATGCACCAAAAGGTATCCATTTGATAGCTGAGGATGCAATTGTCCAAGGTCTCGATCGGCCCGCTGGCATATGGAGTAGAACAGTGCCATGATGTGGGGATGAACACCTCGGCAAACGAATTCGCTGCGAAAAACAGTGATCGCAATAAAACCATAACGATGGCGGTTTACGCACTGCAGGCGCTCTCGTTCATGTTCGTGATCACCTTCCTAATTGCCATCATAATCAACTACATCAAGCATGACGATGTCAGGGGCAGCTGGCTGGAATCACATTTCAGGTGGCAGATGCGCAGCTTCTGGTTCGGCCTCCTGTGGATGAGCATCGGCTTGATCTCATCCTTTATCCTCGTCGGTTATCTGCTGCTGTTCGCCAATACCGTCTGGTTGATTTACCGCATCATCAAGGGCTGGCTGAGACTCTCGGAAGGAAGGGAGATGTACAGCTTGGATGACGGCTAAACTTATCTGTCAGGTCACAACGGCATTACCCAGCCGCAACGCCGCAGCGATTTCCATTTCATTCCCACTCCGAGTGGACGAAACCCCACTCCGGATGATCCACGCGTTCATAGGTGTGGGCGCCGAAGGCATCGCGTTGCGCCTGAATCAGGTTTTGCGGCAGGCGTTCCGTACGGTAGCTATCGAAGTAGTTGAGGCAGGCACTCATCACCGGCACCGGAATCCCGACGACTGTGGAAAAACCGACCACCCTTCGCCAAGCCCCCTGCAACCCCAGTAGCTCCCCTCCCAATGCGGGATCGACCATCAGGTTCGGTGGTCTTTGGTTATCTCCATAGGCCTCGCGGATGGGATCGAGCAACCTCGCCCTGATAATGCATCCCCCCTTCCATATTCGTGCGATCTCCGCCGGGTCGATCGACCACGCATAACCTTGCGACGCACTCTGAATCAGATCCAGTCCCTGTGCATAGGCGGTGATCCTCGACGCATAGATTGCGCCATGGAGATCCGCAAGCATGGACTCCCTATCCGCTTCAGCGGTCGTTGCCGGTCCCTGGAGCAGTCGGGATGCCGCAACCCGCTGCTCCTTCATCGATGAGAGCAGACGTGCATCCACTGCGGCCGCGATACCGGGCACGGCCACACCCTGTTCCAGGGCTGCCTGAACGGTCCAACGCCCGGTGCCCTTCTGTCCCGCCTTGTCCATCACCAGGCTCAGCAGCGGTGCACCGGAGTCACTATCCAGGGTTTTCATCACCTGGGCGGTGAGCTCAACCAGGAACGACTCCATCGGTCCCTGGTTCCACTGCTCGAACAGTGCTGCCATCTCACTTTCGTCGAGTCCGAGGCCACGACCCATCAGATCGTAGACCTCTGCCAGCAGTTGCATATCCGCATATTCGATGCCGTTATGCACCATCTTGACAAAATGGCCGGCACCGTCCGGTCCCACATGGGTGACACAGGGCCCCGCCTCGGTCTGGGCAGTGATCGCCTCGAATACCGAACTTACCTCAGCATAGGCTTCCCTTGACCCCCCAGGCATCATCGAGGGACCCAGGCGTGCCCCATCCTCACCGCCGGAGATGCCGACACCGACAAAATGGAGCCCTTTGTCGCGAAGATAGCGCTCCCTGCGCCGGGTATCCTCGAACCAGGAGTTACCCCCGTCCATGATGATGTCACCAGGCTCCAGGAGCGGAATCAGCCTATCGATCACCTGATCCACCGGATCACCCGCCTTGATCATCAGGAGGATGCGTCGCGGCCGTTCCAACATCGCGACGAAGCTTGCCATATCCGGGTCGCCGCCGAACCGCTTATCCCGGTTCGCCGCCAAAAACTCCGTGATTGTCTCGCTGCGGCGATTCCATACCGCAACCGGAAAACCCTTGTCCTCCATGTTGAGGGCCAGGTTGCGTCCCATGACACCCAATCCGATGAGGCCGATATGAAACTGCTTCTCTCCAGGCATTGTCTGTTCCTATCAGTGGTATTCGTGGTTCATTAAGCCTGCAGCCACCGCTAAAATCCCAAGCGTTGATCCTCAGGCAGCGATCGTGCGGCTTTTGTATCCATCAACCAGTCCCCGCCCAGTGCGAGGGCGGCTGGAACACTTCGGGTTACCAGGGCACTGCGAACCGCATCGGCCTTCTCCTCCCCCTGCACCAAAACCAAAAGATTCGTGGCGCTTTGGATCACGGGTGGGGTAATCGTCAAACGCTGCAGCGGCGGTTTGACGGCAATTGCCGGCATCACCCGCCGCTGCACTTCATCCATGACCACCGATCCGGGAAATATCGATGCGGTGTGTCCGTCGTCCCCCACACCGAGCAGCAGGATATCGATGCGCTGCGGCAGAACCAGTTCGTAGGCCTTCGCCGCCCTGTCGGGATTCTCTTCACCGCACATACGGTAGACGTTCATGCCTTCGGGACGATCGCCATCCGGAAACAGGCTGTTCATCACCGAGAAGTAATTACTCTCCGAGGTATTCACCGGCACGCAGCGCTCATCACCGAAATAGAGATTGATGCGGGACCAGGGAATATCCTTGCATTCAGCCAGGCGTTGATAGACAGGCAGTGGCGTGGCCCCACCCGCCAGCATCAGATGACAACGCGGCGATGACTCCAGCACCTTGTGGATCTTGCTGGTTATCCAGTGTTCCGCCTGCTCCACAAACTCCACTTCATCGACGATGAAACGCTCCATCAGCTGATCTCCCGCCATTGACGACTGTAGCGTGCCATCAGGTCTTCTGCCTCCGTGGGGCCTTCACCGCCTTCGGCGTAAAATTGAGGCTGCCTTTTTGTCGCCGCTTCCCAACTGCTCAGAATGGGCGTCACGAAGCGCCAGGCAAACTCCACCTCGTCCCGCCTGGCAAACAGCGTGGCATCGCCTTTTACCGCATCGAGCAGAAGCCGCTCGTAGGCATCCTTGATCGGATGGGTGTAGGTATCTGAGTAGCTGAAGTCCATCTCCACCGACCCGACCTCCATCTCGCCACCAGGCTGTTTACTGGAAATCTTCAGCGCCATGCCCTCATCGGGCTGGATGCGGATGGTCAACACATTCGGCTCGAGATCCTGGCAGACATCGTCACGACCAAACAGGCACAAGGGCACGGGGCGGAATACCACCGAGACCTCGGTCAGACGCCGTGAAAGATGTTTTCCCACACGAAGAAAGAAGGGGACTCCCTGCCAACGCCAGTTGTCGACAAAGCACCTGATGGCGGCGTATGTCGGCGTCCTGGACTGCCGATCCACATTCTCCTCGTCACGGTAGCCGCGATACTGGCCGAAGACCACATTCTCAAACACCTCCTGAGAGGTGAATTGGCGCAGGGAGCGCAGCACTTCAACCCGTTTGTCGCGAATATCATCGGCTGCGAAGGAGACCGGTGGCTCCATGGCGCAAAGGGAGAGAACCTGAAGCAGGTGACTCTGTACCATGTCCCGCACCACACCGGTTTTATCGTAGAACCGTCCCCTCCCCTCAACGCCGATCGACTCGGCCGCGGTGATCTGGATATGGTCAATATATTTGCGGTTCCACAGCGGCTCGAATATGGTGTTGCCCAGACGCGCAACCAATATATTCTGTACCGTCTCCTTGCCCAGATAGTGATCGATGCGATAAACCTGATCCTCCTGCAACACCTCGGCGACAATCCGGTTCAGGTCGCTCGCCGACTCAAGATCGCGACCGTAGGGCTTTTCCATGATGATCCGGGTCCAGGGCGTATCCGCACCTCCCGATTGCAACAGACCGGCCTCGCTGAGGCGATGCAGGATAACGGGGGCGGCGGAGGGAGGCGTGGCCAGGTAGAAAAGACGATTGCCCTCGCTGCCGATCAGCTTCTCCACCTTCTCCAGGCTATTGCGTAGCGCGACATAACCCTCAGGGTCTTCAAAATCACCTTCCACGTAGCTGATACGTCTGCTGAATTCCTGCCACAGCTTGTTGTCGATTGGCTGGGTTCGGGAGTAGTTCGCAAGGCTGTCCAACAGAAGATCGCGGTATTGATCATCGCTCTTGGGACTGCGGCTATAGCCTATTGCAGCAAAGCGGTCATCCAGTGCCTCTTCCCGGACCAGGTTATAGAGCGCGGGTATCAGTTTACGCCGGGTCAAATCACCGGCAGCACCGAAAATCACCAAGACACAGGGCTCCAACCGGTCCGCCTGCAGAAACAGCTCACTCGCGTTAATGCGTTGATGTGATGGAAGATCTGTGACAGTCATATAACACGCCTTTGGGTTTCTATTATTGTTCTTGTCCATCTTATCCTACGTTTTATGACAAAACGTACGTGAATTATGCCGATTATTGTGGGTAACCTGAAAACACTGTGCAAGACCATGCATATCCCACAATTTCGTAGGAGTTAGTGTAGCTCGCAATTAAAATTATTCCCAAATCCGTTGTATAATAACCTTACAAAAAAAAATAAGACGAATGAAACGATTTTCACTACTCGGGTATCTAAATTAGTTGGTTGGCATTCCATCATTACAGCAATATGGCTACAGATCCGGCTATATGACCATCGATCATGCAGGTGACTCAATCGAAGTCGTATGGATTGCTCATTGAACCTATCAACAGCAAAACCCCGGTGTTTGTTGTCTCATCAATCAAACCCAAACACTGTTTTTTATTTATTATTTGCTTCAGGAATTACACATTGCATCAAGATATCAAGATTGGCGTTTTTGTCGATGCCGAAAATGTTCGTTACAACGGTGGATACCAACTGCGCTATGACATCCTGAGGATGTTTGCGGCACGTTATGGAGGCTCACTTCTCAGGCTCAATACCTATATAGCCTTCGACCAGGAGCGTGCCAAAGAAGACCCTGAGTATCGACGTCGCGCGATGACCTATCAGCAGATGGTCAGAGAATATGGCTGGAAGGTTATAGTAAAGAATGTCCGTCGCTATACCGATGACGAGGGAAATGTCACCACCAAGGCGAATGCGGACCTGGATATGGCCGTCGATGCCATGTTGCAAGCCGACAAACTCGATCTTCTGCTGTTGGTCACCGGCGATGGTGATTTTCTGCAAGTCGTCACCGCCCTCCAGGATCGCGGCTGTCGCGTCGAACTGCTCGGTTTTCGTAATGTATCTCAGGAGTTGCGCCGGCTCGTCGATGACTACTATGCCGGTTTCCTTATCCCCGACCTGCTGCCGATCTCCTATGAACCTCGAAACGAATGGGGTGAGCCGGGTTCCTGTGTCCGCGGTGTCTGTGCAAAATGGTTTCCCGAAAAAGGCTACGGTTTCTTACGTTTTCTCAAACGCATCGATCCCAATATGTGGATCATCGATCCACGCCAGGAGGGTTCCCCATACGAAAGTGTCTTTTGCCACGCCAACGAACTCGCCGATGAGGTTACCGACGAGGTGATGTCGAATCGAGACTCCATACTCGAATTCTATATCCAGAAGAGCGACAAAGACGATGGCTTTGTGGCAAACAACGTACGCTTGGTTCCCAGCTATGGCAGCACGGGGCTATAGAAACCCCTGACATTAGAAGGATAAGTACGTTATCAATGATCGAGGATGACCCGATACCCGACGGTATTCTCTGTGGCACGAATTAAGGTGCCGCCACGCAGGGGATAGCTGCCCATTTCGCGGTCGGCACAATAGAGTTTCAATGCCTCTTTAATTACCGGAAAGGCAAGTCTATCCCAGGGTATCTGCTGTTCGTCGAACAACCTGACCTCCAGGCTTTCGTCACCCGCGGCATAGTCGAGGTCGAGAAGCCGGCTGCGGAATAACAGGTAGACCTGATTAATGTGTGGAAGATTGAAGAGGGTGTAAAGCCCCTCTATCTCCACACGGGCACACGCCTCCTCCAGGGTTTCCCTTGCCGCACCTTGTTGACTGGTCTCACCGTTCTCCATAAATCCAGCCGGCACGGTCCATAGACCATAACGAGGCTCGATGGCTCTGCGGCAGAGGAGAATCCGCTGCTCCCACACAGGGATGCAGCCGACTACGATCTTCGGATTCTGATAATGCACAGTACAACAGCTTTCGCATACATATCTTGGCCTGTTATCGCCCTCTGGAACCTTAACCCCGACCTCCGACCCGCACTGGCTGCAATACTTCATTCTTCAGAACCTATCGACTTGGCAGACAATATTGCCTGCAGTTGTTGAAACCCGCTCCAGCAGTCTATCATTCCCGGGCCTGTACTCATTTGTTTGTCAATGATAGAGCCATGCAGGAACCTGCCACAGCCCGCCCACGCTGCCCGTATACACCTCGTGACCGACAGTCAAATGTACGACAACAGGCTGGCGGTATTGATTCCTGATATGATGTCGCGCTCATTGAATTACGGAGTCAAAAAAGAAGATGACTGAACAGACCACGGAGGTCAATCTCGATGAGGCTATCGCCGCGATTGACCTCGGTTCGAACAGCTTTCACCTGATAGTTGCACGGGTCATTGAAGGCCATTTACAGATCATCGACAGGATGAAAGAGATGGTAAGACTGGGTGAGGGCCTGACCGGAGACAAACATCTCGAACCCCTGGTTGCCGAACGCGCCCTTGAGTGTCTACGCAGATATGGGCAGCGACTGCGTCCCCTGCCGGCGGCGAACATCCGCGTTGTCGGCACCAACACCATGCGCCAGATCCACCCTGACGACGACTTCCACGCGCAGGCCGAAAAGGCGCTGCTGCATCCCATCGAGATAATCGCAGGACGCGAAGAGGCACGACTTATCTATCTTGGCGTCGCCCATGGGCTCGCCGCCGGGGATGAAAAGCGCCTGGTTGTGGATATAGGCGGCGGCAGTACCGAGTTGATCATCGGCCAGGGTTACGAACCCCATGAACGGGAGAGTCTGCACATGGGCTGTGTCAGTATCAGCCGCAGGTTCTTCGCCGACGGCAAGATCACCCCACAGGCAATGCGCGATGCAGAGCTTGCCTGCAGCCTGGAGATCCGACCGGTAAGGTATGAATTCAGGGATGGGGACTGGACAAGGGCAATCGGTAGCTCGGGCAGTATAAAATCGATCGGTAACACCATCCTGCAACAGGGTTGGAGTGATACCGGTATCTGTGGCGAATCCCTGGAACGTCTAAAGCGTACATTGATCGATGCAGGTAGCGTCGACAAAGCCGCGTTGAAAGGGGTATCCGATGCAAGAAAGCCGGTATTTGCCGGAGGCCTTGCCGTACTCTCGGCGATCTTCGATCAGGTCGGCATCGAGCACATGGAAGTCTCCACCGAGGCGCTACGGGAAGGCTTAATCTACGACATGGTCGGACGCAATCAGCAGGAGGATGCCCGTGAGCGCACGCTCAAGACCCTGATGCGTCGCTACGATGTGGACCGTAAACAGGTCGAACGCGTGGAGTCGACGGCCCTGGCGCTCCTGGAACAGGCGAAAAGGAGCTGGAATCTCCAGGAACCGCGCCACCTCGCAATGCTTTCCTGGGCTGCCAAGGTGCATGAAATCGGACTCACGGTTTCCCATAGCCAGTTTCAAAAACACGGCGCCTACCTGTTGGAGAAATCCGATCTCTCCGGTTTCTCGCTACAGGAGCAGAAGGTCCTGGCTGCCATGATCAGGGGGCATAGACGAAAATTCCCCAGTGATGTGTTCGAGGCCCTGCCGAACGAGGTGGTGAACTGTACCAAGCAGCTCTGCATCCTGCTTCGACTCTCGATCCTGAGCCATCGTGCAAGGTCGTCCGTCGCCAAGCCCATACCTCGACTCGAGGTGGAAGAGAATAGAATATCCCTGGTATTTCCCGAGGAGTGGATCACCCAACACCCACTGACCCGCAAGGAGCTGGAGCAAGAGGCCGAGTACCTGGGGACAGGGGGCTATCTGCTAAGATTCTCCTGAAACAGCGGGCGTAACGCCCCCAGCAACTCCTCGACACTGGTGCCGTGAGGCATCTTGCGTATCAACTTGCCCTGTTTATCGATGATATAGGTATCTGCCGTGTGGTCGACGACATAGGGGGCATCAGCACGCTTTTCGACAATGCGATAGGCAGCCCCGTAGCGTCCAACGATTTCGTCAATGTCAGGCTTACTTCCGGTGAGTCCTATGAATGATGGATGAAAATACTCAACATACTCCTTCAGCCGCTGGGGTGTGTCGCGCTCGGGATCGACGCTTATAAACAGCGGTTGAACCTGAAGACGTTCGACGACATCCATCTCGGACAGGGTCGATGCAATCAGGGCAAGATTGGTTGGACAGATATCCGGGCACCAGGTATAGCCGAAATAGAGGAGCACGATCTTGTCGCGATAATCACTCAGGCTGATCGGCCCGCGATCTGAAATTAGGGAAAAATCACCCCCTGAAGGCTGTGGGGCGAGGCCTTGGATGCTTGTCGCATGCCCATCGCCTGCTTCGTATTGCCAAAAGAAGAGCATCCAGATGAGTATCCCGGCCGCCACTAGGATGGCGATGTAGAGAGCTGTTTTTTGCATTCCAAAATCTATTGCCGAAATCTGGCAGCGATACGGGCCCCAGGCCCGTTATAACGATATAACGCGAAGGACGCCATACTGACCAGATCAAGTTGTTGACAGGGGACTATCCTGCATGGAGTTAACGGGACAAGCATTGATATAATGCAAATCGTTGCAACTTTCTCCGCTGTCAGACCCTAACCGGGTAAATGACTTATTGGGCCTCGGCAGAAAGCAGTCGCATAGACTGGCTCAGCAACAAATTATAGTCCTGAAGCAGGGAGAGCAGCTGGGCATCTTCCTCGCTGGTTACGCTTTTCTGCAGCTCCGCTTCCTCAGCCAGACCATATTTCTTCGCGACCTGTCGTGAAACATGAGTCAGTCCTTGCTCAAGGGCTGCGCGCTTACGCCGAAGATCATCCACCAGAAAGTGCACCCTGGTCGAGTTGACACGATTCGTCTTGTGCATGGCGATCAAGCGTTCGATATTTTTTAGCGCCTTTTCCGTACTGCGCTCAATATTATGAATCTCCCTGACATCGAACGCCATGCTCATGCGCACAGTTCTCAGCTGTACGCGCAGCTGCGGCGCTAGCTGTTGCATCGCCTTGTGGTGCTCAGCCAGGCTCATGAGGGCGACCTCATCCAGTGGCTCGAATTCCGCAGCGTAAACCGGCTGCAACACGCCGAGGACATGCACAAGGATCAAAAACATCAGGCCACGCATCAAAACCGACACTGCCTTGCTAAGGCTTTCATCATTACAAATCATCGCACCTTCCACATCATTGATTAAATTTCTGCCATATCCCCTTTATCTTCAAGCCATTTTTTTCGGTCGGATGAGCGTTTCTTCGCCAACATCATATCCATGACTCGGTTTGTGTCATCACCGTGCTTGACCGTCAGCTGGATCAACTTGCGAGTATCCGGATGGATGGTCGTTTCACGCAGTTGCAGCGGATTCATCTCACCCAGGCCCTTAAAGCGCTGCACATTGACCTTGCCGCGCAGCTTTTCCGCCTCAATTCGGTCCAGCACACCCTGCTTTTCCGAATCATCCAAGGCATAAAAAACCTTCTTTCCAACATCGATACGATAGAGCGGGGGCATAGCAATATAGACATGCCCATGCTCCACGAGTTGCTTGAAATGGCGCAGAAACAGGGCACACAGCAGGGTTGCGATATGCAGCCCGTCGGAATCCGCATCGGCAAGGATGCAGATCTTGCCGAATCTCAGGTTCGACAGATCATCGCTGCCCGGTTCAACACCGATAGCAACAGCTATATCGTGCACCTCCTGAGACGCAAGGACATCGCCATGTTCCACCTCCCAAGTATTGAGGATCTTGCCCCGCAGGGGCATGATTGCCTGAAACTCCCTGTCTCTCGCCTGCTTTGCCGATCCTCCGGCCGAGTCACCTTCAACAAGAAAGAGTTCGCTCCTGCTTGGATCCACCGAACTGCAATCGGCCAGTTTTCCCGGCAGCGCCGGTCCCTGTGTCACCTTCTTCCTGGCGACCTTGCGACCCGCTCGCATGCGGCTTTGGGCGGAAGAAATCGCCATCTCGGCAATCTGTTCACCCACGTCTGTATGCTGATTCAACCAGAGGCTGAACGAGTCCTTGACCACCCCTGAAACAAAGGCGGCGCACTCCCTTGAAGATAGACGCTCTTTGGTCTGGCCGGAGAATTGAGGGTCCTGTAGTTTGACGGAGAGCACATAGCTGACCCGATTCCAAACATCTTCCGGGGTCAGTTTGACGCCGCGGGGAAGTAGATTCCGAAACTCGCAGAACTCCCTGACGGCGTCTGTGAGGCCTGTACGCAGACCGTTAACATGGGTTCCACCCTGTGAGGTCGGAATCAGGTTGACATAGCTTTCCGTTACCGGTTCTCCACCCTCAGCCAGCCAAACCACCGCCCAAGCGGCTGTTTCGGTATTCCCCGACATCTCGCCGACAAATGCCTCTTGAGGTATCTTATCCAGTCCCTGCAGGGCATCCAGCAGATAGTCTCGCAAACCATCCTCATAGACCCATGCCTCCTTTTCACCGCTCTTCTCGTCGAAGAAGCAGACTTTGAGTCCCGGACAGAGCACGGCCTTCGCCCTGAGGACATGGCGTAGCTGGCGGGTGGAGAAGCGTGCCGAGTCAAAATAGTTTGCATCCGGCCAGAAGCGCAACCGGGTACCGGTATTGTTGCGTCCCACCTTCCCGACAACTTCCAGATCCGAGACCTTGTGACCGTCGGCAAAGGCCATGTTGAACTCCTTGCCATCCCGCCGCACCCACACCTCCAGGTGCTTGGAGAGGGCATTGACCACAGAGACCCCCACCCCATGCAGGCCACCGGAGAAACGGTAGCTTTTATTGGAAAACTTTCCCCCTGCATGGAGCTTGGTGAGAATCACCTCGACACCCGGAACCCCCTGTTGCGGATGGGTATCCACCGGCATGCCGCGACCGTCGTCCACCACCTCCAGCGATCCATCCTTATGCAGGGTAACCTCAATCGATTTTGCGAAGCCGGCGACGGCCTCGTCCACGCTGTTATCTATGACCTCCTGGGCAAGATGATTGGGCCGGGAGGTATCAGTGTACATCCCCGGTCGTTTGCGAACCGGCTCCAGACCACTGAGGACTTCTATATCAGAAGCGTCGTAACTGCCACTCATCTTAACTCTGTCGATCCTATGCAATTGGGTTTTCAACGGCGGGGAGTTTACACACCTCAGAGAGTGCTGGCGAGTCTCGTGGCCTACTCTCACCACAGCCTCTACGGCCAACCCGGGTTGTCATCATCATTGACCGCCGCAGCGGGGGTAGGTTAGTTTACCCAGTAGCTTGCGGAATCCCCGACACCCATTAACTGCGACGAAAAACGTGCCTAGAAAGCAGAAAACACCCCCATTTGAAGAGGCGATGAAGGAGCTGGAAGCCCTAATTGAGGCTTTGGAGAAGGGCGACCTCTCCCTCGAGGAGTCACTGAAGTCGTTTGAACGCGGTGTGGCCCTGACCCGAATCTGTCAAACATCGCTGCAAGATGCGGAACAGAAGGTTCGCATGCTCAACGGTGACACCCAGGCCTCCGACCTGATACCCTTCTCCGATGACAATGACTGATGCCTTGAAGGCGTTCACCCTCAGTTCCCAGCAGCATGTCGAAGCGGCGCTGGAGCGGCTTCTCCCGCCCCCTACAACCCACCCGGAACGGCTGCATGAGGCGATGCGCTACGCCACCCTGAATGGCGGCAAACGCATTCGGCCCATGCTCGTGTACGGAGCCGGACAGGCGCTCGGCATCACCAGGGAGCGGCTTGATGCCCCTGCAAGCGCGGTTGAACTGATCCACGCCTATTCCCTGGTGCATGACGATCTGCCTGCGATGGACGATGATGACCTGAGGCGTAACCAGCCAACCTGCCATCGGGCCTACGATGAAGCGACGGCGATTCTGGTGGGCGATGCCCTGCAGTCCCTGGCCTTCAAGGCCCTATGCTGCGACCCTTGTATGCAGGCGGATGCAGAGATCAGGCTCTCCATGGTCGAGTCTCTGGCAAGGGCCAGCGGATCCCGCGGCATGGCTGGAGGCCAGGCCCTCGACCTGCAGGCGGTGGGCAGGGAGCTAAACCTGGCTGAGTTGGAGAATCTGCACATTCACAAGACAGGTGCCTTGATCCGCGCTGCGGTGCATATGGCCACACTGCTCGACCCTAACGCCGACAAGGGCCTCAGCCAGCGTCTCGACCACTATGCCAAATGCATCGGACTGGCATTCCAGATTCAGGACGACATCCTCGATATCGAGGGCGATACGGAGACCCTGGGCAAGACACAGGGCAAGGACTTGAGCCAGGAAAAACCGACCTACCCTTCACTGCTTGGCCTGACAGCGGCCAAGGATAAGGCGGGGCAACTAGTCGAAGAGGCAATTCAGAGCCTTGACACCTTCAGTGACGAGGCCGACCCCTTGCGCTGGATCGCCCGCTACATAACCGAGAGAAATCACTGAACGGATTCAACATCCACCTCCCAGAAATGTCCCATGATATAGATAATAACCAATTGTTTTTATTTAATTATTAAAAAAAAACCAGACAGCCGGCCCAGCCACAGTTGATTGACTCAGGCCCTCTGTTTTGGAGATAATTAAGCGTTCGACCCGGTTGATTTCTGGGGAATGATCACAAGCCGGCCATGAATCCGATGATTCACGCTGTAAATACCTGATGTTCTATCCGTTGTCCCCGATCAGTGGTGACGATACCCTGGAATCAATAGATCATTACACGCCCATGCCCAACGGGTTGGGCAGGAAAGATGAATATGCTCGATAAGACACCGCTTAGCGGCTCACAAATCGCTGATGTGCAGAACAGCGCAGACATGCGCCAGATCGCCATCAACAAAGTGGGGATAAAAGACATCCGCCATCCCATGAGAATCAGGGACCGCAGCGAAGGCGAACAACATACCATTGCCAACTTCAATATGTACGTTAATCTGCCCCATAATTTCAAGGGCACGCACATGTCCAGGTTCGTGGAGATCCTGAACAGTCACGAGACCGAGCTTACGGTTGAATCGTTCAAGGATATGCTCGCGGAGATGACTGAGCGGCTGGAGGCGGAATCAGGCCATATCGAGATGAATTTCCCCTTCTTCATCAATAAAACGGCACCGGTATCGGGTGTTAAAAGCCTGCTCGACTACGATGTTACCCTGATTGGAGAGATCCACGGTGGCAAACCTGTTATCGACATCAAAGTGGTGGTTCCGGTAACCAGCCTATGCCCCTGCTCGAAGAAGATCTCCGACCGTGGTGCCCACAACCAACGCTCCCACGTTACCGTGCAGGCAAGGACCAAGGGATTCATCTGGATCGAGGAGATCATCGATATGGTCGAGAAACAGGCCTCCTGCGAACTCTTCGGCCTGCTGAAAAGGCCGGATGAGAAATTCGTCACCGAACATGCCTACGACAATCCCAAGTTCGTTGAGGATATGGTGCGCGATATCGCCGTGCAGTTGAACAAGGAAGAGCGCATCAGTGGCTACATCGTGGAGTCGGAAAACTTCGAATCGATTCACAACCACTCCGCCTATGCATTGATTGAGCGGGATAAGACGAAAGACCCTGTTTGAAATATTTGATTACCCTGCAAGGCTGACTTGGCGGCCATGACCTGGATCGCGCTCCCGCCCGGGATACGACGTACTGGGCCACGCCGCTTCCGGTCCATGAATCTTCGTCTGCGCCAGGCCTCTAAGCGGATTTAGCCCAGCAGTCGTGCGGTGAGTTCAGAAACGCTTTTCCAGAATCAGCACTGAACCCTGATCCTCCATCTTGACCCTGTTGAGAAAACTCATTCCCAGCAACACACGGCTGGGGCCGTTGTTGTCGACAACAAATCCCCTGACATTGTTGAGCGTGATGTCCCCGACCTGAACTCTATCGAGGACCACGTCATAGGCCGCTGCGGTACCGCTCGCGGTATTGACATAGATCTGCTTGCCCTCCAGGCGGTAGGATATGCCAAGACGCTTGGCCTGGTTGGCATGCATGGCTACCGCAGTAGCACCTGTATCGACGAGAAAATTGACCGTGCGTCCATTGATAGTTCCCACTGTGGTATAGGCCCCGGCCTGATTTCGCCAGACCTTTGCTGTCACCAGCTCCGGTTTTGAAAAACGGGTGGTTATGTGTCCACCCAGGGGATAGCTCCTGCGCTCTCCATCCACCTCGAGCACTGCCTCACTGCTGCTTGCGGAGATGAGCCGTACGCCCTCCGGAGATATTTGATTTAGCTTCAGCAGTCTTCGCACACCGTCGATTGAGACCATCGCCTTACCGGTGAAAAGCGCCTCCACCACAATGCGTTCAACTGCGGGGGTCTGGCCATGGTAACTGAGCGCCAGGAAAAACATGATGAAGAAGCCTTTTTTCATGAGATCCACCCTGTCAGGTCGAGGATTGAGATAACACCCGCACTATAGAGCCCCGCAATCAAGTCATCGAGCATGATGC
Organism: Candidatus Thiodiazotropha sp.; assembly: GCA_040793985.1. Taxonomy (GTDB): domain Bacteria; phylum Pseudomonadota; class Gammaproteobacteria; order Chromatiales; family Chromatiaceae; genus Thiodiazotropha. Next base: position 208,566 of record JBFNJI010000024.1, read on the forward strand.
CCATCCCGCCATCAACCCGGTGGTCGATCCAGCGAATCGGCCATGGCTTGAAGATATCAAACAGCCGAAACAGCAGGAACCCGATCACTATCCAAACCCAGCCTGGAGGGGCAAACGCCATCGCAGCCAGGTATCCGACGATCTCATCCCACACGATACCGCTATGATCGTGCACCCCCAGATCCTCCGCGGTTCGTTGGCAGATCCAGAGACCGGCGATAAACGCCAGCGCCAGCAACAGAAGATAGAGTGCCGGCGGCAGTGGCTGTAGCATTAGGTAGAGGGGTATCCCGACCAGTGTGCCGTAAGTGCCAGGCGCCTTCGGCAACATACCGGTGCCAAATCCGAACGCCAGCAGATGGACCGGTTTGCGCAAATCCGGAGCCGTTCCGTCCTCACTCATCGGCCTTGATTATCCTCCGCACTACAGCCATTTCCACCATCAACTCCGACCGCTCCGGCTCGAGAAATGCTCAAAACCCGCGTGTTCAGAATGCCACAACGAACCGTCCTGCCTTAGACAACGCAATCCCTCTCCCTCTTCCACCACGCCGATTCGGGTCATTGTCACCCCGGCTCGCTTAACGAGCCTCGTCAGCTGATCTTGCTGATCCGGGGGCATGGTGAAACAGAGTTCATAGTCGTCACCGCCGGCAACCACCAGCGACCAATCGCCGCTCTCCCTGAGTGCGTCCGCTACCGGCTGCGACAGGGGGAGTGCCCCGAGATCGACAGAGGCACCTACACCGCTCGACTTCAGAATATGTCCCAGATCCGCCGCCAGACCGTCGGAAACATCGATCGCGCTGGAGGCGATTCCACGCAGGGCCAACCCCGCCTCCACCCTGGGAACAGGCCTGTCGAGTCTCATCCTGAGTCGGTCCATAACCTCACCATCGTCCACCCCTTGTTGTTTGCACCGCAGCGCCAGGGCGGCACCTCCAAGGCTTCCGGTCACATAGATAGCATCCCCGGCCCGGGCGCCGCTGCGGCGCAGTCCCTCACCCGCGGGTATCAGGCCCTGGACTTGGACAGTCACGCTCAATGGGCCCGCAGTGGTATCCCCACCCACCAGTTGAAGATCAAAGCGTGTCGCAAGCTCGGTAAAACCGCTGCAGAATCCTCTGATCCACTGATCGTCGATCTCCGGCAGGGTGAGCGCCAGGGTAGCCCAGGCCGGCTCGGCTCCCATCGCCGCTAAATCACTGAGATTGACAGCCAATACCTTGTAACCCAGATCTGCCGGTGAAATCTCAGGTAAAAAATGTACGCCGGCGACCATTGTATCCACGCTCACCGCCATATCCATGCCTTTCGGCACCCGTATCAGGGCGGCATCGTCACCCACGCCCAACAGCACATCGTGACGCTTCTGGGTCATGCCGCTAAAGTATTTGCTGATCAGATCGAATTCCGCGATGCTGTTATCCTTGCTCATTGGCTCACAGGCACTTATCCCTTCGAAAAGGTCAGTGTATCTTTCCGGCCGCTGAAGAAAAAGGGAGATGTCACCGAACCATCTTGAGCGGTGATTCGCTGACAGGGGATGAACTACGCAGGGATCTGCGCTGGGATAGTGGGTGGTGCTTAGCCGCGTTTACCAAGCCCGACTTCAAGGGTGCGTACTTTTTTCGCCACCTGATCGAGTACACCGTTGACAAACTTATGGCCCTGCTCGGCACCGAACACCTTGGCCAACTCCACGGCCTCGTTGATCACCACCCGGTAGGGGACCTCTTGCCTGTGGCTCAGTTCGTATGTCCCCAAGCGCAGGATTGCACGCTCCACCGGATCCACGCTCTCGATCGCCCGATCCAGGGTGGGTTTTAGCAGCTCATCCAGTTCCCCAAGGTGGCCAGGCACTCCCCTCATCAGGTCCTGAAAGTAGGGGATCTCAAAGCTGTTGAGATCCTGCTCCTCGAGAAACTGATTGATGATGTCGGCCACATCCTGGCCCGCCATCTGCCATTGGTAGATAGCCTGTACTGCGTGCTTGCGCGCTTGGCTGCGTTTTTCACTCATCAACCGATCTGGCGTATCAGATTGACCATTTCGATGGCCGACAGGGTTGCTTCCGCACCCTTGTTGCCAGCCTTGGTACCGGCGCGCTCTATGGCCTGTTCAATCGTGTCTACGGTCAAAACGCCAAATGCGATCGGGACACCGTGTTTCAGGGTCACCTGTGCCATGCCCTTTACACACTCACCGGCGACATAGTCGAAATGGGGTGTGCCGCCACGTATCACCGCACCCAACGCAATGATCGCGTCATATTCCCCCTTCGCCGCCAACTTTTCGAGTGCCAGCGGCATCTCAAACGCACCCGGCACACGCACCAGGGTTAGATCGTCCTCGCTCGCGCCATGACGCTTCAAGGTATCTATCGCCCCATCCAGCAGGCTTTCAACGATGAAACTGTTGAATCTAGCCGTTACCAAGCAGAAGCGCGCATCGCTGACTGTCATGGCCCCTTCGATTGTCTTAATACTCATCAATCACTACCCTGATATTAAATCGATGTTTCTATTTAACAATAACTATAGCCAGTGTCTCATCATTGCACCGACTGTTCTTCACCTGTCCATGGTACATTTTTACCGGGTTCCTGACATTGGCAAGCTATTCGCCCGCCACATACTCGGTGACTTCCAGGTCGAATCCTGACAGTGCGTGTATGCTCTTCGGCGCACTGAGCACACGCATTTTCCTGACACCGAGATCGAACAGGATCTGTGCCCCCACACCATAGGTTCGCAGCTCCTTGCTGTTGTCCCGTTTAAGGAATTTTTTCTGTGAGGCCTCTGCCGTCTGCATATCCATCATTCGCTGCACGATCTCTCTGGCTGTATCGTGATTCCGCAATACCACGATAACACCCTCATCCTCCTTACCGATCATGTTCATGGCGCTGCGTAGCGGCCATCCACATTCGCTGAATTTGGTTTCGAAGAGATCGCAAAGGCTGTTCTGCATATGCACTCTGACCAGGGTGGGTCGATCAGCGGAGGGATGGCCCTTGACCAGTGCCAGGTGGAGTTCGTTGTCAACCATGTCCTGGTAGGCCACCAGGCGGAAGTCACCGAACCTGGTGGGAAAATTGCATTCGCTCACACGCTCGATGGTGGTCTCGTTCTTAACCCTGTAGTGGATCAGATCGGCGATGGTGCCGATCTTCAGATCGAAGTCCTTGGCGAATTTTTCCAGATCGGACCGACGCGCCATGGTACCGTCCTCGTTGAGGATCTCAACGATCACCGCAGCCGGCGAATGACCCGCCAGACGAGCCAGATCGCAACCGGCCTCGGTATGTCCGGCACGTACCAAAACACCCCCGGGCTGCGCCATCAGGGGGAAGATATGTCCAGGCTGGACCAGATCCTGCGGCTTTGCCTCCGGGGCCACGGCGGCGAGTATGGTAGTCGATCGATCGGCTGCCGAGATGCCTGTCGTAACGCCTTCTGCCGCCTCGATGGAGACGGTAAAGTTGGTGGCGGAGAGCTCATCATCGGTGGTCACCATCAATGGCAGACGCAACTGGCTGCAGTGCTCCTTGGTCAGGGTGAGGCAGATCAAACCGCGTCCGTATCGGGCCATAAAATTGACGGCTTCGGGGGTTACGCACTCCGCCGCCATGACCAGGTCGCCTTCGTTTTCACGATCTTCATCATCCATGATAATGACCATCTTCCCCTGCTTCAGGTCCTCAATGATCTCTTCTGTGGTGTTAAGCGCCATGTACTACCCATGAATTATGTACAAAGTTAACCGTTTATTCTAACAGAGCAGATAGTTCGGGGCATCTGAAATTCACCTACCGATACAAGGCCTTCGGACGTGATTCATTTGTGATTGTTTCGTGATCGGAAAGGGAATTCGGCGGTTCAGACTCACAAACACGGCAATAATCACCAAGCAACACCCAATTGAGGAGAAGATCATGAAAAAGAGCCTGACTGCCCTGGCGGCATCTGTGAGTATACTGTTCTCGGCTAACGGCCTTGCGAGTGACCGGGATGTCAGTGTGGAGATCACAAATCTGACCAATGCCATCTATTTCACCCCCCTGCTGGTCGCCACCCACGATCGCAACACCCACCTTTTCGAGGTCAGCACCACGGCATCGGCTAACCTGCAGGCGATGGCCGAGGGTGGCAATATCAGCGGTCTGATGGACGATGTGATAGCTGCTGGCGGTGAGGTCGTCGCCGATCCGGCATCCGGTTTGCTGGCCCCGGGGGCCAGCGCTGAGGCGATGATCGACAGGCCTCGCAAACGAAACCGCTATCTCTCGATCGTGGCCATGCTGCTTCCCACAAACGATGGATTTGTCGGCCTCGACGGCTTGAGAATCCCCAAAAGGAAGGGGACATACACCTACTATCTGCACGGTTATGATGCCGGTACCGAGGCAAATGATGAGATTATAAACGGCGGTGGCACGCCCGGAACGCTGGGTATTCCGGCCGATCCCGGCGGCAACGCAGGTAGCGGCGGCGTATCCGCGGTTGCAGAGGACCACAACCAGACAGTCCATCTCCATCGGGGCATTTCGGGAGACAATGACCCGACGGGCGGTGAGAGTGACCTGGATGCCAGAGTACACACCTGGCAGGGACCCGTGGCGCGTCTGGTCATACGTGTAAACGATGACGATTAAACAACGGAGAGTCTACAGCTCACCTGCTAATTCCGTATAAAACCATGCTCCTTCAACAGTGACTCGGTTACACCCGGGTCACTGTTTTTTGTTTCCTGTCCACCCAGCACCAGGCGTTCCAGATAGCGGGCCACCAGGTCGACCTCGAGATTGACTTCACTGCCAACCCGGTAGTTGCCGATGATGGTCTGTTTCAGTGTGTGCGGTACGATATTCAACTCGAAACTGGCGCCCTCCACACCGTTTACCGTCAAACTCACGCCATCGACACAGATCGATCCCTTGTGGGCGATGTAGCGTGCCAGTGCCGCAGGTGCTTCGATCCTGAAACGTATGGATCGGGCATCATCCCGCCGCTCAACCACGCGTCCCACGCCATCAACATGTCCACTGACAAGGTGTCCGCCAAGCGGTGTACTCAGAGTCAACGCCTTTTCCAGATTCACCTGATTGCCCGGATGCATTTTTTCAAGGGTGGTGAGTGAAAGGGTTTCCCTCGAAACATCGGCGCTGAATCCAGCGCCTGACAAGTCGATCACAGTCAGGCAGATACCGTTGGTGGCGATGCTGTCGCCCAATACCACACCTTGCAGATCGAGCTCGCCACTCTGTATCGTCAACCGCAGATCGCCCTGCCTGGACTCCATGCCAGTGATACTCCCGACAGCCTGGATGATACCGGTAAACATATTCAACTCCCATCTACGCGTTTCTTGATTGCTTCTCGAATACAGGTGGGTTACTGCTGGCGAGAGAAATGTAAATGTACGCAATTCGCGTAAAGCTATCGCGAATTTGACAATGATTCCACTAAACGGCCTTGCTTGGCTCGATCGGTACGTCCAAGGCAGTGGACGATCCAACCCGATTGCATATTGGTTTTGCTTTTCATAATTCGCATTGGTATTCACGCAACATGCTTCAATCTCGGATGCTACCTAAGCCTCGCGGTTATGCGAATGTCCTGACCTACCTGGCGTAGATCGGTGACCCGCAGATCAATCCTGTCAGCCATCTGTGATATGCCCGGAAGGAGAAAGAGACCTCGCCCATCGCTTCCCATCAAGTGGGGTGCCTGATAGACAATCAACTCGTCCACCAGACCCTGCTCCATCATTGCTCCCGCAAGGGTTGCCCCCGACTCCAACAGCACATCATTGATCTCCTGCTCCCCCAGAAAGCGCATCACCTGGTGTAGATCTAGTCGTTCCCTGTCCCCAGGAAGGCGGATAATCTGTGCTCCTGAAGCCTCCAGCGCGGCGCCGTGAACCGGGTCTTCGTCATTGCATACAATCAGCGTCGGTCCCGGCAATCCCAACATCTTGGCATGCTTCGGCGTTGCCAACCCTGGGTCCAACACCACACGAAGCGGATGTGGAACGGGAACCCCCTCTTCGAGCTCCAGTTCAGCTGAAGATAAACGAACATTGAGTGAGGGATCATCTGCAAGCAGGGTACCCACGCCGGTGACTATGGCTGCACTTTGGGCACGTAAGCGATGAACATCGGCACGCGCCGCGGGGGATGTTATCCATTGACTTTCGCCATCTGCCATCGCTGTACGGCCATCCAGGCTCATCGCCATCTTGCAGCGTACATAGGGAAGCCCATGGGTCATACGCTTGATGAACCCGGGATTGAGTAGCTCCGCCTGATGCCTCATCACGCCTTCCGTTACCGCTATGCCCGCATTGCGCAATAGCTCGAGACCCTGCCCCGCCACCAGCGGATTCGGATCCGTCATCGCCACCACCACACGCTCCAGGCCAGCCTCGACAAGGGCATCGGCGCATGGCGGTGTTCTGCCGTGATGGCAGCAGGGTTCGAGTGTTACATAGGCTGTCGCGCCCCTCGCGGAAGCGCCAGCGACGGCTAAAGCGTTGCGTTCCGCGTGGGGCTCACCCGCCCTGCGGTGGAAACCCTCGGCAATGATCTCATCATCCTTGACGATCAGACAGCCAACCCGTGGGTTAGGATGGGTTGTGTACCAGCCTCGCCGTGCGAGCTGAATTGCCCGTGCCATGAATCGCTGATCGCGGACTGCGTTCAACGCTTCTTTTCCTCATCGTTCAACAGATCAAGCTGACGCCGGTGCTGTTCCGGGCTCGGTTGTTGCTCCAGTTTTTCTATCTCTTCGCGAAAAGCGTTTACATCTTCAAATTTACGGTAAACGGATGCGAAGCGGACATAGGCTACCTGATCAAGCCGTTTCAGCTCATCCATTACCAACTGGCCGATTTCCAGTGAGGCCACTTCCCTCTCGCCGCCTGCCATCAATTTCCGGGTTATGTGATTGATCGCACTATCGACCTGGTCGGCACTTACCGGGCGTTTCTCAAGCGCACGGGTCATTCCGGCTCGAAGCTTACGGCCATCGAAATGAACCCGGCTGCCATCCTGTTTCACCACCCAGGGAAGATTGAGTTCCGCCGTTTCGTAGGTAGTGAAACGCTCTTTGCAGACAGTGCATTCACGGCGTCTGCGAATCTGGTCACCCTCGCCGGCTAAGCGGGAGTCGATTACCTTTGTATCCTGAGCTCCACAGAATGGACAGCGCATGACTTATAAGTTTTGAAATATGAATGCCGAATTCTGAATTTTCAGACTCACTTTAAACACACCCTTATCCTGATAACTTCCGAGAAAGCAAGCAAGCTGAACTCACAATCCACTATTCATAATCAGCCCTTGTAAACAGGGTATTCGGCGCAGATCGCCAACACCTTGCTCTTTACCGAATCGATGACTGCCTGGTCGCCCCGGCTGTCAACCACATCGCACATCCAACCCGCCAATTCCACACACTCCGCCTCTCCGAAACCACGGGTTGTGGCCGCAGGGGTACCCACCCTGATCCCCGAGGTGACGAATGGCGACTGGGGGTCATTGGGCACCGCATTCTTATTCACCGTGATGTTCGCCGCCCCCAGCCAGGCATCCACATCCTTGCCGGTAAGACCCGCCTCGATAAAACTGACCAGGAACAGATGATCATCCGTACCCTTGGAGACAACATCGTATCCCCGTTCCATAAAGACCTTCGACATGGCGCGGGCATTCTCGATAACCTGCCGCTGATACTCCACAAATTCCGGCTCCATCGCCTCCTTGAAGGCGACTGCCTTGGCGGCAATGACATGCATCAGCGGACCGCCTTGTATACCCGGAAAGACCAGTGAATTTAGTTTTTTCTCGAGCTCCGGATTTTCCTTGGCGAGAATCAGGCCACCGCGTGGCCCGCGCAATGTCTTGTGGGTGGTGGTAGTGGTGACATCCGCTATCCCTACCGGGTTGGGATAGTGACCAGCCGCGATCAGACCGGCCACGTGGGCCATATCGACAAATAGATAGGCTCCCACAGCATCGGCGATTTCACGAAATCGTTGCCAGTCCACAATCCGTGAATAGGCGGAGAAGCCGGCTACTACCATCTTCGGCTTGTGTTCTCTGGCCAGGCGCTCGACTTCGTCGTAGTCGATCTCGCCGGTATCAGGATTTAGGCCATACTGGATCGCATTGTAGATCTTTCCGGAGAAATTGGGCTTGGCGCCATGGGTGAGATGGCCACCGTGGGCAAGGCTCATCCCAAGTATGGTGTCCCCCGGTGCGCATAACGCCATATAGACCGCCGCATTGGCCTGGGAACCGGAGTGGGGTTGGACATTTGCATAGTCCGCATTGAACAGCGCCTTGGCACGGTCAATGGCGAGTTGCTCGGCGACATCGACATTTTCACAACCACCGTAATAGCGTTTCTGCGGATAGCCCTCCGCATACTTGTTGGTCATCACACCGCCTTGCGCCTGCATAACCCTTGGGCTTGTGTAGTTTTCCGATGCGATCAGTTCGATATGCTCTTCCTGTCGTCGCTCTTCAGCCTCCATGGCTTTCCAAAGCTCATCGTCATAACCCTGAATCTGCATGCTTTTATTGAACATATCGTTCTCTCCGGCCATAGTGGAAGGGCGGGAATATATCAAAATATCGGGGCCGAGTCCTGTGCTCTGGGGATCTCAATCAGATCAGGCCTCACCGGACACCGGCTTAAACGATCACCTGCCGATTAGCGAAAGAATGCCCGACTGCTTTATCAACAGAATGATGTCTTCCCTCGCCCCCATGACATAGATGAGGACGATGCCGACGAAGAGCAGAAACAGCAACAATACAACAGAGACAAAGCCGCCAATTTCAAGGCGACGCTTCACCTTGACATCATCCGTCATGACGCGGGTTACCTGCCCCAGAACCGGAAACTCCAACTCTGCCCTGAGGGTGCGCATATCAAAATAGACCGGTTTTATTATCGACAGCAGAAACGCCAGACCACCACCCACGCCCAAAGCCAGCATCAGCACAGCAGCTGTCAAAAAGAGGCGCTTAGGCCCGATGGGAAGTAAGGGTACCTTGGGCGGTTCCACGATCCTGAATTTTAGGTTGTCTCCCGCCTCGTCGGCCTGTTCCGACATCCTAGCCGACTCCAATCGCGCTACGAGTTCCTGGTAATTCTCCCGATTGATGTCGTAGTCACGGTTCAGTCGGGTCAATTCCGCCTCAACCTGGGGCAGTGTATCCAACTTCTCCTTCAGCTCTTCGATTCGCGCGACGTATTCATCATAGCGTAACCGAATCGTCCTTAAGTCGACTTCAGACTGGCGATAGGAGAGCTTCAACTGCTCCAAGGCTGTTGATATCGTGCCTGCCGAAGTTGCACTCGTTGTCACCATGGCCGGGGCAGCCGCTGCCTGCGCTTGGAGTTCCGCGATTGTTTCCTTTAATTCCTGCACATCCGGATGCTGATCGGTATATCTGAGAAGCAGTTCATCGAGTCGTGTCTGCATAGCGAGTATGCGTTGAGCTGTCGGCGAATCCGCATTGGCCGCCACACCCAGGCTAGCCCTTCTTGTCTCCTCCTCCTCAAGTGTTGTCGTATATTGTCGCTTCAGCTCGTCGCGACGTATCTGGGCCTCTTTGAGTTCCAGCTGAATCTCATCCAGACCGGATCTGGCCGTTTCCAGCCTTTGAAATATGCCAGCCCCTTCCTGTGGCAGCGTATCAACGTTTTTACGCTTGAATTCGGTGAGCTTGTTCTCGGCCTCTAGCAGTCTTGTCTCATATTCGTTGATTTGCTGTTGCAGGAATTTTTGCGCGGTGTCCGACTCGATACGGGTATCACCCAAAGCACTTTCGACAAAGATATCAAGCAATCCCTGCACCACCTTTTGCGCCAAGAAACGGTCGCTATAGGTGTATTGTATTGTGTAAAAATTTTCCGTCTCCCGGGTGCCGGGAATACGTCGGCGATCCACATCGATAACTATAGTTTCTCTCAACCAGTCAATGAGCTGTTCCCGCTCTTGATTGGTTGCAGCCAGATGGTCAAGATCAGTTTGCAGAATCAGTTTTTGGAGGTTCTCATGACTGAGCAGGGTTCTGGTCATCAGATGCAGCCGTTGGTTCATGTCGGTTTGCACCGCCAAACCTTCGAGCAATGGCCGAAGTACACTCTCAGTATCGACATAGACCTTAGCTTCCGATTGATATTCATCGGGTTTCGCAAACACTACCGCCCAGCCCGCTAAGGCGATGGCCCATGAGAGCGCAACCGCCGGCCATCTGAAACGCCATGCTGATCGAAGGTAGTTCTTTATCTGTAAAATAATTTCGTTCATTTACTTTGTTGAATTGGCTATAGCTAATTGTATTTGGAATCGATCCTGGACTGATGGTTGTATTGAATATAGGGGTACCTTTTAAGCTTCCTCTACATGAGTGATTCAATCCGTAGGTTCAGTCTATATACTCCCTCACGGCTAATCCAGCCTTCGGTAAACTCGCAAACCGATTGGTTGGCCAACCGACCCGGGGGTGATGGAGACAAACCCTGTGGTAGATGCCCCCCGATCCAGGAGAGGCATGGCATGGAGCGGTGCACAAACGACAATCCAAACCCCGGCAGGCAGAATCCCCAGTCTCTCTTATTATTATATATATCAGACAGTTGGGTAATTTCCTCAGGCTTGCTGAGGATAGAATACCAGGCAAAAACCGCTGTATATGCAATTGGTTTCCAAGTGCTGAATCCAATTCACCATATCAGACGTATCCTATTGTATATAAAGAACTATTTTAATCTTCTAAAGAACCAATCCATGCAGCCAGAAAGGCTTCTGTCTCTTGCACCCCTGCCAATTTATAGACGAGAATCAGGTAATGAACGGTAATCTAAAGTGTGTTGATGGCCTCTACTACCCGGAATTCCACACCGGTTGGGGCGGTTGTGCCGAAGAGCTGTTCCACTACACCTCGAGGTATTTCGCCTGTACCGAGGCGTTTCTAAGGAACCTTGCGGATCAACGCCAATTCAACATGTCGGGATATCAGGCCAACAAGCTGAGCAAACAGCAGCGCCATCTCATGGCCGCAATACTTGCATGTGAACCAAATCTCCAATCTGCCCGCGCCATCACCCAGATTGTGCGCGGAGTGATCAACGGCGAATCGGGGATCAGTGAAACCCTTGCGGAAAACTACAGGGATCATCTGAATGTCTTCCCTGAAGATGCCGAACTCGTCTACTCCGACCGCCCACATCATCACAAGCAACCCGATGTCGCTCCCCTCGATCCGTTTCTCAATCTTGCCGCCCGTCTGAATCTGCCGGTGGCGGTACACACCCACCATCTGGAGGTGTCATTGAAGGTTCTGGCGCAACATCTTGACTCACCCAATCCCTCGCTACGCAACAGCCTCCAGGATGCGATACTGGAACTCCACTTTGCCGGCTACGCGATCAAGAATCATCCTGGTTTGACGCATAAGACAGCGCGAGAACTGGGAAACAAGAACTCGCGCTGAACTCGACCTGTTGCAGAGGTATATCCGGGCTATGGCGTCAATCCACCCAGAGACGGGCGTTGCGGAACAGGCGTAACCAGGGGGCATCCTCATCCCACCCTGGCGGGTGCCATGAATGCTGGACGCTTCGAGTCACACGTTCCGGGTGCGGCATCATGATGGTCACCCGACCGTCGCTGTTGCAGAGCCCCGCAATACCCAGAGGCGATCCGTTTGGATTGGCTGGATAGCGTGTCGCCACCTCACCGCTGTTTTCCAGATAGCGCAGCACCGTTACATCCCCGGCGCTTTGCAGATGTGGCTGATCGTTGAACTCCGCACGACCCTCCGCATGAGCCACCGCGATAGGCAGTCGAGAGCCCGCCATGCCGTTCATCAGTATCGATGACGACTCGCATACCTCCACCGTGACCAGCCTCGCTTCGAACTGCTCCGAGCGGTTGCGTACGAAGTGTGGCCAGTGATCGGCGCCCGGGATAAGCCGATGCAGGTTCGAAAGCATCTGACAACCATTGCAGACACCCAGGGCAAAGGTATCCAGGCGATTGAAAAAGGCCTCGAACTCTTCCCTTGCCCGACTGTTGAAGAGAGCCGATTTTGCCCAGCCCTCACCCGCACCCAAAACGTCACCGTAGGAGAATCCCCCGCAGGCAACCAGTCCTCTGAAGCGGCTCAGGCTGATTCGACCCTCGATGATGTCAGACATGTGGACATCCACACACTCAAATCCCGCACGATGGAAGGCTGCCGCCATCTCGAGCTGGCCATTGACCCCCTGTTCGCGCAGAATCGCCATCTCAGGGCGTACCCCGGTGGCGATCATCGGCGAGGTGAGGTCATCGTCGGGATCGAAGCTGAGCACAACCTGAATACCCGGATCATTCTCGGCGATACGATCAAACTCCTCCTGAGCACAGACAGGATTGTCACGCATTGCCTGCATCTGCCGGGTGGTTTCCGACCAGGCCTGTTGGAATTCAACACGGCTGCCGCTCAATACCTCCTTTCCTGCACGCATAACCTCGATGCGATCGTCGCTGTTGAGCGTTCCGATGACGTAACTGCAGCGTCCGAGGCCCTGGTCGTTCAACATTTTCAGGACATCATCGGTATCATTGTGGCGCACCTGGATAACGGCCCCCAGCTCTTCGTTGAAGAGCAAGGAGAGGTCGTCATCGCCCAGATCATCGATCTCCACGCTCACCCCGCAGCGGCCCGCAAAGGCCATTTCACAAAGGGTGGCGAAAAGACCACCGTCCGAACGATCGTGATAGGCCAGCAGCAGGTCACCGTGGTTGAGTTCCTGGATCAGGGCGAAAAAGCGCCCCAGGGCATCCGGGTCATCGAGGTCGGCACCATGGTGACCTATCTGTCGATAGACTTGGGCCAACGCGCTGCCGCCGAGACGGTTCTTACCCTTACCCAGATCAATCAGGATCAGATCGGAATCCCCCGCGTCGTCGCGCAGCATCGGTGTCAGGGTTAAACGGACATCCTTCACCGGAGCGAATGCGGAGACAATCAGCGAAAGGGGTGCAGTCACGGCCCGTGCCCTATCCCCCTCCTGCCACACCGTCTTCATCGACATCGAATCCTTGCCTACCGGAATGGCAATTCCCAATGCGGGACACAACTCCATGCCCACAGCCTTTACCGTCTCGTAGAGTTTTACATCCTCACCCGGGTGTCCCGCGGGCGCCATCCAGTTGGCGGAGAGCTTGATGTCCGATAGTTTATCGATGCTTGCCGCCGCGATATTGGTTATCGCCTCGCCGATCGCCATACGCCCCGATGCAGGTGCATCGAGCAGTGCCAACGGCGTCCTCTCACCCATCGCCATGGCTTCGCCCGTATAACCCATGAGACCGGATGAGGTCACCGCCAGATCCGCAACCGGAACCTGCCAAGGCCCCACCATCTGATCCCGCGTCACCATTCCGGTGACCGAGCGATCCCCGATGGTGATCAGAAATGTTTTATTGGCCACGGTCGGCAGCCGCAGCACCCTCAACGCTGCCTGTTTGATGCTCACCGCGGAGAAGTCGAGCTCCTGCTTTTTGAAGGTCTTGCGTCTCACATCACGCAACATGCGGGGGGGCTTGCCGAACAGCAGGCTCATCGGGATATCGATGGGATTATTGTCAAAATGGGCATCGCCCAGGACCAGCTGTTCCTCGTCTGTCGCCTCGCCGACGACGGCATAGGGACACCGCTCCCGATCACAGATCGCCTTGAACTCATCCAGACGATTGACATCCACGGCCATCACGTAGCGTTCCTGGGACTCGTTGCTCCAGATCTCCATCGGCGACATTCCGGGATCGTCATTCGGCACCGTGCGCAGTTCGAAACGTCCACCGAGGGCAGCATCGTGCACCAGCTCCGGCAGTGCGTTGGAGAGTCCACCCGCCCCCACATCGTGGATAAACAGAATCGGATTCGCATCGCCCCTCGCCCAACAGGCATCGATCACCTCTTGACAGCGGCGTTGCATCTCAGGATTGGAGCGCTGTACCGAGGCAAAATCGAGATCCTCCGCAGAGGTACCGCTCGCCATGCTCGACGCCGCACCGCCACCGAGACCGATCAACATCGCCGGGCCACCCAACACGATCAGTGGGGAGCCGCTGGGGAAGCCATTTTTCTCTATATGTTCGGAACGGATGTTACCGACACCGCCGGCCAGCATGATCGGTTTGTGATAGCCCCTCAGCTCCAGGCCGTCAGGGCCAGGCACCTCGGCTTCATAGGTGCGGAAATAGCCGCACAGATTGGGACGCCCGAACTCGTTGTTGAAGGCGGCGGCGCCAATCGGCCCCTCCAGCATTATATCCAGTGCAGAGACAATACGACCGGGTTTGCCGTAATCGACCTCCCAAGGCATCTCCCATCCGGGGATGCGCAGATTGGAGACGGAGAAACCGCACAACCCCGCCTTCGGCTTGGCGCCCTTTCCGGTCGCTCCCTCGTCGCGGATCTCACCCCCCGAACCAGTCGCCGCACCGGGGTCGGGTGATATCGCGGTCGGATGATTGTGGGTCTCCACCTTCATCAGGATGTGGATATCCTCCTGTCCGAAACCGTAGATACCGGTTTCCGGGTCGAGTACGAAGCGCTCCGCGCTGTTACCGTGAATCACGGCGGCATTGTCTTTGTAGGCGGAGAGAACATCGTCCGGTGAACTGCTGGTGGTGTTGCGAATCATCTGGAACAGCGAGTGTTGCTGATGTTCTCCGTCAATGATCCAGTCGGCATTGAAAATCTTGTGCCTGCAATGCTCCGAATTGGCCTGGGCAAACATCATCAATTCAACATCGGTGGGATTTCGTTGTAGGGATTGAAAGCTCTCTACCAGATACTCGATCTCATCATCGGAGAGCGCAAGACCCAACTCGGTGTTGGCGTTTCGCAATGCATCGAAACCACCACCGAGTATATCGACCTGAATATAGGGTGTGGGCTCAGCCCTGCTGAATAGACAGGCCGCATCCTCTGCATCCGCGAGTACGCTTTCGGTCATCCGGTCATGCAACAGCTCGGCCGCCACCACATACTGTTCGCTGTCGAGTACCGCTCCATCCAGGGTCACATAGTAGGCAAGGCCGCGCTCCAAACGCTGTACCTTTTCCAATCCGCAATGATGTGCGATATCGGTGGCCTTGCTGGACCAGGGCGAGAGCGTGCCCGGCCGAGGCACAACCAGCATCAAGGTGCCGTCATGCCCGCTTTCGGGCATCGCGGGACCGTAGCGCAAGAGGTCGTCAAGCACCGCCCTCTCCCTCTCATCGAGCGATTGGTCGACATCGGCAAAATGGAGATACTCCGAAGTCACCATGACACTTCCGCCAAGACGATCGGAGAGACGCCTAGCAAGTTTTTTGAGACGGTAATCGGAGAGAGCTGGCGCGCCACGGAGAATCAACATTGTCCCTTTATCCTGCAGGTCGAAAAAAGCACAATGATACTCGAAAAATGCCCACATAGAGAGCTGAAAACCATGAGTAACTTCCTGATAGCCATCTCGCTGATCATACTCCTTGCATTGGGCGTGGCCGCGCTCTTTCTGGCAGGTGGCAGCCACAAATCCTCATCCGAAGACGACCCAACAAAAGAAAAGTAATAATTCAGTGATATCGATTGAATCTTTCTATTGGATTGATATTTCTCAATGAATCCTATACCTGGGAATGATGGAATAACCCCAAGTCAGCCGAAACACTCGTGTTACGGCGGCTTATCTCCTCCATCCTCCTTTGGTATAGCCACTTCGACCTCGTGTCGAAGTGGTTTTTTTTATCCACCCAGGGCAATGAATCGACGCCATGTGTCCGCTACCGACCATACATCTCCACATAGCGTAAAAGTCGTTCCACGGTTCCATGTTTGATCTGATTCCATTCGAAACGCCATCCCCAATTGCCTTCAGTGGTACCGGGCGTGTTCATGCGATGGGCACTATCCAAGCCCAAAACATCCTGAAACGGGAGAATCGCCAGGTTCGCCCTTGAAGAGAGGGCAGTACGGATCAACGGCCAGGGCATAACCTCACGCGGCTTACCCAGGTAGTCATCGACGAATTCACGGGTCGCATCATCAAGTCCCTTGTACCATCCAAGGGTGGTATCGTTGTCGTGGGTGCCGGTATAGACCACCGAATCGCGGGTATGGTGAAACGGCAGATAGGGATTGTCAGCCCCACCGGAAAAAGCGAATTGCAAGATCTTCATGCCAGGCAGATGGTAGGCCTTGCGTAACGCCTCCACTTCCGGCGTGATTACACCAAGGTCCTCCGCAACCAGCTCCAGCTCCGGGAGTTCATGGTAGAGCCGGAGAAACAACTTTTCACCCGGCGCCTCCACCCACTGACCGTTCACCGCCGTCTGTTCCTCAGCCGGGATCTCCCAGTAGGCCTCGAAACCTCGAAAATGATCGATGCGAAGAAAATCGAAAAGGGTTGATTGGGCCCTCAGACGCTCGATCCAGAAGGAAAAATCATCCGCCTCGAGTTTATCCCAACAATAGAGCGGATTCCCCCAACGCTGTCCGGTTTCGGAAAAATAGTCGGGAGGCACACCGGCCACCACCCTGGGGTGACCGTCAGCATGCAGATCGAAAAACGCCCGATGAGCCCATACCTCGGCGCTGTCATGGGCGACAAATATGGGAAGATCGCCAAACAGCAACACCCCACGCTCATTGGCATAGTGCTTGAGATTCATCCACTCGGTAAAAAACAGAAACTGTTCAAAACGAATCTCGTCAATCGCTTCGGTAAAGCGGGCCCGGGTTTCAGCAATTGCCTGTGGCTCCCTGTCTCGCAGGGTGGGGTGCCAGTCCCACCAACAGCCTCCATCGCGATCGCGCAGTGCCTGAAACAGGGCATAATCCTCCAGCCAGTGCTTTTGCTCTGCAACAAAGCGCTGAAAGGCGTCTCGATCCGCCTCATCGGCCCTTTCCTTGAACCCCTCCCAGGCCAATTTGATGGCATAGCTCTTGATGGCGTCTGTAGTGCAGCCGTCGCTCTCGGGCAAGGCCTCCAGCCACCCCTTTTGCAGGGGCAGTTCCAGACTGATCAAGCGGGGATTGCCGGCATATACGGAACTGCTCTGGTAGGGCGAGTTGTCGTGCATGGTCGGGCCGATGGGAAGAATCTGCCATACACTCATGCCCGTGGAGACCAGGAAGTCGACAAAGCGATAGGCGTCACTGCCCAGTTCCCCGACTTCACCCGGTCCGGGAAGCGATGTGATGTGTAGCAGAATACCTGCTCGACGGCGTGTTAACAGTTGATGGATAGAACGAAAGTCTTTTATTGTGACTTCATTCATCCGCGTATCTCATCGCATTATTCATTTTTCTTCATTACTCCGCCAAGGGATGGGTTACCGCTGCCCACGGCAAAGACTTGAGAAAGATAGTCGGGCTTGGGTTCACCCAGCAGGTCGAACAGGTGGGAGAGCTGGCTGCGAAACAGCTGTTCGAAATCACTTACCGTATCACCCGGATTATAATCCCCAAACCACCAGAACCAATCCGATCCTTCACAGATTGCCAACTGTTTCTCCAACTCCGCCAACTTCCTTTTGCTGAACTTTTTGTTGGCCAAGACCCGGTCATAGACTTTCTTGGCCTCGCCCAACAGCTCCCAGGCACGGTTCTTGTCCTTGTCTCCCACCCAGGTGGTAAAGGTACCGTATACCCAGCTGCCGGCCACCAGCTTGGAGAGCCTGGGTGGTGGTTCTTTCTGGCAACCCAGCGCCTCGGAAAAGGTGGTGAGGCACAATCTGGGGTGTTCGCAGAGCCTCTGGTACATGGCATGGAGAAAGTAGCTTCCGTTGTAGGGGTAGTACTCCCAGGCATTCTCTCCATCCATGATGATTGAGACTACGGCGTCCGGATTGTCCTTACAGGCATCGGCAATATTCACCAGATGATTGATCAAATCGCCAACGGCATCATCGGAATGCCATTCGCCATAGGTAAAGCCGATCAGATCGGAGAGTCCATCGTCGCGAAAAAACATATTCAGATGGCCCTCCTGCACACAATAGGGCGTATGCACCCAGTTGTCGGGTAGCGGAGAGTCGCCACCGCCGGCCATCAGACTGTTATTCAGCACCTGCTGGCCGGTGGCGGCCCAATCAAATCCCTCCTCCTCCATCATTTTCAGCGTCGCTTCACTGACCCCGCCCTCAGATGGCCAACACCCCTTGGGGGTGAAACCGAAATGACGCTTGAACACTTCGATGCCTTTGCGCATGTGCCAACGGGCACGGGATTCACCCCCTGGATACTCCTCCATATCGGGCATGCTGATCGTCGGCAAGGCCTCCTTGGCGGCATTCATGTCAGCCAGCAGGGGAATGATCGGATGGGCGTAGGGTGTTACCGACAGCTCCACCTGTCCGTGCTTTGCCAGCTCGGCATAACGTTGTGTAAGACTGCTTAAGGTCTCCCAGATCATCTCCATCACGCGGCGACGGTCATCCTGGGTGAATGCGTGACCCTTGGCCTGCAGGGATCTTACCCGAATGTCGTTCAAACGTTGGCATTCACCTATCCAGGCCAAGTGGTACCAAACCAACAGATCGACCAGATACTGGTCATTGAAATAGGGGATCATGGCCTCGTTTTCCAAGGCATGCTTGGCCAGCGTCGCCAATTCCTTGAAGTGTTTGAAGCGACTGATAAGGCGGTTCTCATTGGCCTTCAGACAGGCGGAGATGATCGCACCGCGAGACTCGGTGTCGACCGGCAACCCGGGGCCTGCAAGCGCAGCAAGCAGCGGATCACGAATCAGTCTGCCCCGCTTCACCCAGGCCTCGATCTGCTTGGTATAGTCGTCGATCTGTTCCAATAGGACCGGGGCGAAGTTGACCACTGCCTTGGCATCCGGCGTGTTCTCCAGATGGGCCGCCATGTCGGCATAGTCCTTGATCCCGTGGAGATAGACCCAGGGTAGAAGATATTCACTATCCTCAGGCCCCTTATAGTATGGCTGGTGCATGTGCCAGCATAAGACAACCTGGAGTTGGTTGTCCCTTTCGGACTTGACGGACCTAGCGGACATGATGAATAACCTGACCCAACATTTCCGGTGTCACCAGTACCACACCCTTCTCGCTGACATAAAAGCGTTCAGTATCGAGTTCGGGGTCTTCACCGATGATGGTACCCTCTGGGATATCGCAACCGCGATCGATTACCGCTTTACTGATCCTGCAGTTGCGTCCGATATTAACATCGGGCAAAACCACGGTTTCGTTCACCTCGCTATACGAGTTGACACGCACGTTGGAGAACAGCAGGGAGTTGGTAACCTTTGCGCCCGATATGACGCACCCCCCCGAGACCATGGAGTCAACCGCCATTCCCCGGCGTTCATCATCATCGAAGACGAACTTGGCGGGCGGCAACTGCTCCTGGTAGGTCCAGATCGGCCAGCTACGATCATAGAGGTTGAGCGGCGGAGTGACGCCGATCAGCTCCAGATTCGCTTTCCAAAAGGCGTCGACGGTGCCGACATCCCGCCAGTAGGCCTGTTTGCCACTGGTGGCATCCCTGAACCGGTAGGCGAGCACCCGGTATCGCTCAATCACCTTGGGTATGATGTCCTTGCCAAAATCGTGGGATGAGTTGGGTGTGTCCGCATCCTTGATCAGCTGTTCAAATAAAAACTTACGATTGAAGACATAGATGCCCATCGAAGCCAGAGCCTCATTCTCCTTGCCCGGAATCGGCTTTGGAGCGGCGGGTTTTTCGTGGAAATCGACCACCCATCCATCGTTGTCCACGGTCATCACGCCAAACTCCTTGGCGCTCTCAAGATCAACCGTGAGGCAGCCGACCGTCATATCCGCGCCGGATTCCACATGCTCGGCGATCATGGTGCCGTAATCCATCTTGTAGATATGGTCACCCGCAAGGACCAATACATAGTCGGGATTGTGACTGCGCAGGATGTCGAGGTTTTGGTAGACCGCATCCGCCGTCCCCTCGTACCAGCTGCTCTCGATACGTTGCTGGGCCGGCAGCAACTCAACAAATTCACCGAATTCACCGCGGAGGAAACCCCACCCGCGCTGGATATGGAGCAACAGAGAGTGGGCCTTGTACTGTGTCAGCACACCAACCTGACGAATCCCGGAATTGATACAGTTGGAGAGTGGGAAATCGACAATTCTGAACTTCCCGCCGAAAGGTACAGCAGGCTTCGATCGCCACTTGGTCAGGTGCTTGAGTCGGGAACCGCGCCCCCCCGCCAGGATCAAGGCCAGGGTATTACGAGTCAGCCGGCTAACAAAACGCGGACTCTGGTCAGTCATCGAACACACCTCCAAGGCTAAAACATGCCAAATACCACGACAAACTCTACTTGGGCGTAGACAGATTGATTGCGTAACCCCCCCTCAATCTGAGATCGAGCCTGTTCATGAGAAGGGTGTGTTGGTATGTTAACATCATGTACCCTTCGAGGCGTACCGTTCTTAGAGGGTTTCTTAGCGTTAACAGGCCCTAGTTTATGAAGAGTAAAATACCAGAGGCACTTCAGCGGATCATCGATGCCCGCCACCATGACCCGTTCGAAGTACTGGGTCGTCACCTCCATGGGGATGACTGCCGGATAAGAGTATTCATGCCCGAGGCGGAGAGCGTCACGCTTGAGAGGGGTACACTCCCCTTCAGACGCGTTGAAGGCACTGATTTTTTTGAACTGGAGGCTGCCGCCGACAAGGTTGCAGAGCACTACCGGCTCGAGTGGCAGGACAAATCGGGCAATACCCGAAACAGCTACGATCCCTACAGCTTTCCACCCCAACTGCCGGAGTTTGACATTCACCTCTTCAGTGAGGGCAGACATAGGCACGCCTATCGCTTTTTTGGCGCGCACCGGCATGAAGCGGCAACCATCAGCGGCATTCTGTTTGCGGTCTGGGCGCCGAACGCCGTCAGGGTATCGGTGGTGGGTAACTTCAATACCTGGGACGGCCGGGTTCACCCCATGCGATCTCGGGGCGGCTCAGGTGTCTGGGAGCTGTTCATTCCCGAACTCGATGACGGCAGCTTCTATAAATTCGAGATACGCACCCAGGAGGGAGAGGTCTCTCTGCGCACCGATCCCTACGGCAACTTTTTTCAATACCGGCCCGAGACTGCGGCGATCGTGGTCTCCGACAGTGATTATCGATGGGACGACGGCGAGTGGATAAACAACCGCTCAACCGCGAATTGGCAGCAGGAACCTATGTCCATTTACGAGGTGCACCTCGGATCCTGGCGCCGGGATGAGGATGGGGGCTTCCTCAACTATCGCGATCTCGCCCATCAACTCACCGACCATGTCAAACGGTTGGGCTTTACCCACATCGAGCTGCTGCCCATTACCGAACACCCCCTGGACGGCTCTTGGGGTTACCAGACAACGGGCTATTTCGCCCCCACCAGTCGCTTCGGCACACCCGATGACTTCCGCTATTTTATCGATTATCTGCATCAACAGGGTATTGGGGTACTTCTCGACTGGGTGCCCGCCCATTTTCCCCGCGACCGCTACGCCCTGGCCAGATTCGACGGCTCCGCGCTCTATGAGCACGAGGATCCACGCAAGGGCGAACATCGCGACTGGGGAACGCTGATTTTCAATTTCGGCCGTAACGAAGTACGCAATTTCCTGATTTCCAGTGCCATATACTGGCTCGAGGAGTTCCATATCGACGGCTTGCGGGTGGATGCGGTGGCATCCATGCTATACCTCGATTACTCCCGCGACCCGGGTGACTGGTTACCCAACCAATACGGCGGAAGGGAGAATTTGGAAGCGGTTGATTTCCTGCGCGAACTCAACAGCGTCACCCATGACTTCCACCCCGGAACACTGATGATTGCGGAAGAGTCCACCGCCTGGCCTCAGGTGTCGCGTCCCACCTGGCTGGGGGGACTCGGTTTCAGTATGAAATGGAACATGGGCTGGATGCACGATACGCTCTCCTACACCTCCCAGGATCCGATCTATCGTCACTACCACCACGACCTGCTTACCTTCGGCCTTCTGTATGCCTTTACCGAGAACTTTGTCCTGCCCTTCTCTCACGATGAGGTTGTCCATGGCAAAGGCTCGATGATCGACAAGATGCCAGGTGATGATTGGCAAAAGTTCGCTAATTTGCGCCTTCTCTACAGCTATATGTTCACCTATCCCGGAAAGAAACTGCTCTTCATGGGCAGCGAGTTCGCCCAGGGACGCGAGTGGAACGACAGTGAAGCCCTCGACTGGATCCTCCAGGATCACCCCTTTCATCAGGGTATAAGCACACTGTTGACCGATCTGAACCGTCTCTACAAGGAGTTGCCGGCACTGCACCAGATCGAGTTCGAATACCCTGGATTCGAATGGATTGACTGTCACGACAGCTCGCAGTCGATTCTCAGCTATCTGCGTAAAGATCGAGAAGGCAACGAACTGTTGATTGTTCTCAATTTCACCCCGGTGCCGCGCAACAACTACCGGATCGGAGTCAGTCGTCCGGGCAAATATAGGGAGATTTTAAACTCCGACTCGGAGTTTTACGGGGGTAGCAACATGGGTAATGGCAGCGGACTGCTCGCGGAGGAGGTTCCATGGATGGGTCGCGACCTATCCATTGTCCTGACCCTCCCTCCGCTGGCCACAATCATGCTTCACAGGGAAGAGGGGTGAGGAAGTTACACCAGTAAGGTGTCACCCCTTTCGATGGCGCTGAAAATAGGTAATCAGGCCGGTGGTGGAACTATCATGATCGCTGGCATGTTGCCCGTCCTTCAGCTCAGGCAGGATCACGCCGGCCAGCTGCTTGCCCAGTTCAACCCCCCACTGGTCAAATGAGTTGACTCGCCAGATGACCCCCTGGATGAATATCTTGTGCTCATACAGGGCAATCAGCGAACCCAGGCGTGACGGGGTCATCTTATCCACCAACAGGGTGTTGGAAGGCCTGTTTCCGGGGAAGATGCGATGGGGCAGCAGATCAACGATCTGGTCGGGCTCCA
The DNA here is from genome assembly GCA_040793985.1 of Candidatus Thiodiazotropha sp. GTDB lineage: Bacteria > Pseudomonadota > Gammaproteobacteria > Chromatiales > Chromatiaceae > Thiodiazotropha. The sequence continues at coordinate 231,607 of JBFNJI010000024.1, forward strand.
TACCCGACGCCTCCATCTCCTCACGCGCTTCCGCACGCGTCTTGCCCCGCATCAGCGCCTCGCTTTGCGCCAGACAGTTGGCAAACAGCTTTTCGTGGTGATCCCCGGTCTCGTTATGACTGTTTACCGGGATGATGAAATCACAGGAGACGATTTGTGTGCCCTGATGGATGAGTTGATAGTAGGCGTGCTGCCCGTCAGTACCCGCGGTCCCCCAAATGACAGGCCCGGTGCGATAATCCACCGGTCGGCCGAAACGGGTCACGCGCTTGCCGTTACTCTCCATATCCGCCTGTTGCAGATAGTCGGGCAGATAACGCAGATACTGGTCATAGGGAAGGATGGCATGGGTGCCAACCTTGGCGAAATCCACATACCAGACTCCCAACAAGGCCATGATCACAGGCATGTTTTCGGAGAGATCGGCATGCAGGAAATGTTGATCCATTTCATGTGCGCCCTGCAGCAGCGCGTAGAAGTTCTCCATGCCGATGGCGATGGCGATCGGTAAGCCGATCGCGGACCAGAGTGAATAGCGACCGCCAACCCAGTCCCAGAATTCGAACATATTCTCCGTGTCTATGCCGAATTCGGCGACCAGCTCCCCATTGGTGGAAACAGCCACAAAATGGCGTGCAACCGCCGCGTCATCTCCCAGACTACCGAGTAGCCATCTGCGCGCGGTAAGTGCGTTGGTCAGGGTCTCCTGAGTGGTAAAAGTTTTCGAGGCGATGATGAAGAGGGTGGTCTCCGGATCAAGCTCTTTTACCGTTTCGAGAATATGCGTGGCATCCACGTTGGAGACAAAATGCATGCGCAGACCGGCTTTCTGGTAGGGCCTCAGCGCTTCGCAGACCATCAGCGGACCGAGGTTGGAGCCGCCGATACCGATGTTCACCACATCGCTGATCCTTTTCCCCGTATAGCCCTTCCAGTCACCGCTTCGCACCGACTCGGAAAACGCCTCTATCTTATACAGCACCGCGTTGATTCCCGGCATCACGTCTTCACCATCGAACCAGATGGGATGGTTGGAACGATTCCTCAAAGCCACGTGGAGTACAGCCCTGTTCTCGGTGATATTGAGGCGTTCACCGGAAAACATGCGCCGGCGCCAACCGTCCACATCCACAGCCCGGGCGAGCTCCAGCAGCAGGTTCATGGATCTCGGGGTTACCCGGTTCTTCGAATAGTCGAGCATGATCCCGCACTGTCGAATAGACATCTGTTCAGCACGTTCCGGGCTCTGCCGAAACAGGTCACGCATCTGTAGTTGTTTGACCTCGGCCCAGTGTTTCTCAAGGGCCAGCCATTCTTCTGTCTGATTTATCTCGCTCATGGTCAAAATGCGCTAGTTTGAATAATGGTTTCAGTTTGTATAAAACTGGCTGCAGGCGGTGCAAGATACCACACAATCTATCACGCAGTTGTATAAGTAAACGATAAAATTGTGCGAGAATCCGAGTCCATAATCCTAATCCACGAATTCATGCTCAAAAAATAAGGATAACAAAGTCCATGAAAATCCTATTTGCCAGCAGTGAAGCCACGCCGTTGATAAAAACCGGTGGCCTGGCCGATGTTGCAGGTAGCCTGCCAGTCGCACTCGAACATATCGGCCAGGATTGTCGCTTGATTCTCCCCGGTTATCCAGATGTCCTGAAAAATGCGGACGACCTGACAAACCTGGCACGGCTGGAAATCCCGGGAGAAACCTCACCCGTCAACCTCTTACAGGGTAGCAGTGGTCCACACAAGGTTCCGCTCTATGTGGTCGATGCACCCTACTGGTTCAATCGGCCGGGAAACCCCTATCTCTCACCGGAAGGTACAAACTGGCCAGACAACGCGGAACGCTTCAGCCTCTTCTGCCGCGCTGTGGCTGCCCTGGCCTTGAACCAAATCGGTATTGACTGGCAACCCGATGTAGTACATGCAAACGATTGGCAGACCGGATTGATAGCCCCCCTGCTCTCCACCGAGACGGCACGCCCAGCAACCCTGTTCACCATCCATAACCTGGCGTATCAGGGACTCTTCGACCACGCAACATTTCTGCGCCTGGGACTCCCCGACCATCTCTGGTCCTACCACCATCTGGAGTTTCACGACCAGCTCTCATTCATCAAGGGGGGCATTGCCCTCTCCGACCGGGTGAATACGGTGAGCCCGACCTACGCCGACGAGGTAAAGACAGCGGAGTTCGGTTATGGCCTCGAGGGATTGCTCAGCCATCGCGAAGACCACTTCAGCGGTGTCCTCAACGGCATCGACTACCACGAATGGGATCCGCGCAGCGATCGCTATATCAGTACGCCCTATTCCATGGAGAGTTTCGCCGACAAACGCAACAACAAGCTGGCCCTGCAGCGTGAGTATGGCCTCCCCGAGGACGAACACATCCAACTGTTCGGATACATCGGACGCCTGGTCGATCAAAAGGGGATCGATCTGATCCTGCAGGTGCTGCCGGGAATCATGGACGCCGGGGCACAGATGGTCATGCTGGGTTCGGGAAACAAGGACCTTGAGCATGCGCTGGAGAAGATAAGCAACCGCTATCACAGTCGTGTCGGTGTCTTCATCGGATACGATGAAGGCCTGTCGCACCGTATCGAGGCAGGATGTGACTGTTTCATCATGCCCTCCCGCTTCGAGCCATGCGGATTGAATCAGATGTACAGCCTAAGATACGGCACAGTACCCATTGTCAGGCGTACCGGGGGATTGGCGGATACGGTGGTTGACGTAACCCCAACAAGCCTCGCTCAAGGCAGTGCCACGGGTTTCGTCTTCGATAATGCGGATGGCGGCAGCCTCTGGGGAGCGGTGGAGCATGCCATCAACTTCTATCGGCGTTCAACGACGGACTGGGAGATTCTTGCCCGCACCGGGATGCAACAGGATTTCAGTTGGGAGGCCAGTGCCCAACACTACCTGGAACTCTACCAGACAGCACTTGATGAACCCGGATTGTAGCTAATGCCGTCGAGGAGAACGCCTCGGCCGGGTACGAGAGCGGATTCAATCAAGCGGCTTGAATCGGTATGGCGTCGCCAGTCCCGATGACCCTGTTCTCTTCATCGAGATAGACCAGGGAGGGCTTGAAGCTCTCCATCTCGCTACTGTCCAGGCCGGCATAGGCACAGATGATCACGCGATCACCGGGATCGGCCTTGTGTGCCGCTGCGCCGTTGACGGAAATTATGCGGGACCCGGCCTCCGCCAATATGGCATAGGTTGTAAAACGCTCTCCGTTGGTCACGTTATAGATCTGGATCTGTTCGTACTCATGGATTCCCGCCAACCGCATCAGCTCTGCGTCAATGGCGCAGGAGCCTTCATAATCAAGCTCGGAGTGAGTCACACATGCTCGATGTAGCTTGCACTTGAGTACTGTCAGCTGCATGGATATCGTGCCCTATTTTCGATGGTTGTAGCGGTTGACTGCTGCCATGGTTCCGACCGGAAATCTGCCAGCCAGATTATGTAGCAGCCGATTATCCGTGATCTTGTCCAGTCTAGCAACAAAAAAATGTTGCTATGCAGCATTTAGATTATCTATCAGCCTCGTAGTTCCCATAAAGGCCGCCGCCAGGATTACCAGATTCTGCTCATCCGCGGTCGGTGGCTGTAGGTCCTGTGCCCGACGAATGGTGTAATAGTCAGGCTGAAACCCAGCAGATCGTAGCATTTCCATGCCTTTCGCCTCCAAGTCCGCATAATTTCGCTCACCAGACCTGAGTGCCTCGGCTGTATTTCTGAGGCTTTCGTAGAGTTTTGGTGCCTGTTGCCTCTGTTCCGGGCTGAGATAGCCGTTTCGGGAGCTTTTCGCCAGTCCATCCGCCTCCCTGACCGTGGGCAACCCTAAGATCTCTACGGGTATCGCCAATTCGTCAACCATGCGTCGAATCACCATCAATTGCTGATAGTCCTTCTCCCCAAACACCGCAAGGTCCGGTTGTACATAGTTGAAGAGTTTGCAAACAATTGTGGCGACACCGACAAAATGGCCTGGACGGCTGGCACCGCAGAGTATATCGGAGAGTCCGGGTACCTCGACCCGGGTCTGCGTCTGATCCCCCTGGGGATAGACACTTGCCGCCGAGGGAGCGAAGAGGAGATCGGTGGCGACAGCCCGCAGCTTATCCTGATCCTCATCCATGGTGCGCGGGTAGCTGGCGAAATCCTCACCCTCACCAAACTGCATCGGATTTACGAAGATACTCACAACGCAGCGATCACAGCGGCTCTTGGCCGCCTCTACAAGCGCCATATGCCCTTCATGGAGATTGCCCATGGTGGGTACAAATCCTATCCTCTCACCTGCCCTGCGCCAACTGCTGATGCGTCGGCGCAGAAGCGCCACATCGGATAGTGTCTCCATGATCAAACTCACTTGAAACAGTGTTCGGCCGCGGGGAATTCACCCGTCCTGACAGCATCCGCATAGGCCTTTAGCGCCTCCTGGATATTTCTGCCGGATTTCAGAAAATTCTTCACGAAGCGGGGGGGATTGGGATTGAGCCCGATCATGTCGTAGAGAACCAGCACCTGCCCATCGCAATCGGGGCCTGCGCCAATACCGATCACGGGGACAGACAACTCGGCCGTTATCTGTGCCGCCAACTGATTCGGTACGCACTCCAGCACCAGCATATCGACCCCTGCTTCCTGCAGCAGTCTGGCGTCTTCGCGAATCAGCGTGGCATCCCGCTGCTCCCGCCCCTGTACCCGATAGCCACCGAGCTTGTGCACCGATTGCGGCAGCAGACCCAGGTGGCCGCAAACCGGTATCCCCTGAGAGGCGAGTTGACGTATCGCCTCGAGCTGGGCCGCACCCCCCTCCAGCTTGACCATGTGGGCACCACCCTCCTTCATCAGCCTGCCTGCGGACTCCATGGCCAGACTTGGTGAACGGTAGCTCATGAACGGCATGTCCGCCACCAGCAGGGAATGCTCTCTGCCTCTAGCCACATTGCGGGTATGGTAGATCATCTCGTCCAAGGTGACCGGCAGGGTGCTCTCCTGACCCTGGATCACCATACCCAGGGAGTCACCGACAAGAATCACCTCTATTCCCGCCTCTTCGATAAGACGGGTAAAGCTGGCATCGTAACTGGTCAAGACACAGATCTTTTCAGCAGCGGACTTCATCTCCAGCAAGCTTCTGACGGTTATGTTTTTTCTGCTCATGTCATCTCACAAAACGGGAAACGGGCTACTCGGCCGTGCTGTTCAGCACCGCAGACGTGGAACATCAGCTGATCGCCTTAGCGTATTTAAAAACCGTGAGCAAGGAATGCGGGGACTCCAACAGCTTCGGGAATTCAGCATCTCATGCCCAGGGACGGTATATATAACTGGCATTCAGTATATAGTTTGTTTTCACTCATCGCGATGGGTTTCCCACAGTTGACACTCGTTCACACTCCCGATTTGGCGGTCAAGGCTTCAGAGGCTGAAACCGGTGAGATTCAAATAGCGACGTCGCTGGGCGTCAGTTTCGCATATGTGCGTCAATAGCAGCTGGAAATCCTCTTCTCGCTGCAACGGATTGATCTCCTCCGCATTAACGATGAGCAGCGGTGAGCGGTCGTAATGGTGGAAGAAGTCGGCGTAGGCATCACATAGTTGCTGTAGATATTCCGCTTCGATACTGCGCTCCACCTGCCGCGCTCGCTGCTTGATGCGTTTCATCAATACATCGACCGGTGCCTGGAGATAGACCACCAGATCAGGTGGCGGTGCATCCAGGGTAAGGCGCTCATAGACCTGTTCATAGAGACGCAGTTCATCGGCATCGAGATTGATCTGCGCAAACAGGCGATCCTTTTCAAGCATGAAATCTGCAATCAGGTGCTGGCGGAACATATCACCTTGGGATAGATCATTCCATTGCCGGCTGCGCTGGAACAGAAAGAAGAGCTGTGCCGGTAGCGCGGCTTCCCTGGGATTGGAGTAAAAACGCTGCAGAAAGGGGTTCTCTTCCGCCCCCTCCAACAGCACCTCACTGCGGAAGTGGTCGGCCAACCGATGTGCCAAACTGGTCTTGCCTACCCCGATCGGCCCTTCAACAACGATGAAGTTCGGCTTATCGATCGATTCGTTCAACGCCCTCTCCCGACAGTTTCAGCAACAGATCCTGCAGCCTGCCCATGCCGGGAATCTCCATATCGGGTGGGGCGATCTCACTCAAGGGCAGCAGCACGAATGCCCTGTTGACCATCTCGGGATGGGGTACGATAAGGCGCTGCGTGGCGATTCTCCGGCCGGCGTACAACAACAGATCGAGGTCGAGGGTACGTGGCCCCCAACGTCCATTTCCACGCTCCCTGCGGTGTGCCCGCTCCAGCGCCTGTAGTTGGTCCAGCAACGCCTCGGGATCGAGTGTAGTCTCAAGGGAGGCGACAGCGTTGATAAAGTGTGGCTGGTTCTGCGGACCAAGGGGTTGCGTACGATAGAGCGCGGAATGCTTGCGCAGATCGATATGGCGCAATGCACTTAGCTCCTGCAGCGCGGTTTCGATCTGGCGTCTTGGATTGTCCAGGTTGCTGCCCAAGCCGATATAGGCAGTCAGCGATCGATCCTTACTCATCGCTGGGTTTATTGCCCTTGTTTCTATGGCTGCGTCTTTTTCGACGACGGCCTCTGCCGCGGCGCCCCTGGTCGGTCATACTCTGCTTTTGCTGACCGTTGGCCTGCTGAAAATCGGTCCACCACTTCCCAAGCTCGGTGTCGACCTCCCCCGCCTCGGCACGCAGCAAGAGAAAGTCATAGGCTGCCCGAAATCGGGGATGGGTCAACAGACGATAGGGTCGTTTACCCTGGCGTTGCTGAAACCGTGGTTGCAGCTGCCAGATATCACGCATCGGATAACTGAACCGTTTCGGAATCGAGATGTGTCTGGTCTGTTCACTCAAGACATCGCTGGCAGCGCTCTGCAGGGCCTCGAGGGGTTGCATATCCTTGCTTACCAGCGCTTCATAGCGGAGTCTTACCGGTTCCCATAGCAGTACTGCAAACAGAAACGCGGGGGTAACCGATTTATCCTGCTGCAATCGGGTATCGGTGTTGGCCAATCCCCGGTTGACAAAGGTGATGGGGAAGTCGTGATCTTCGTGGGAGAGGGCCTCTTCGGTTGCCGGGAAGAGTTGTCCAAAAAGCCCGTAGTGCCGTAGTTTCTCAAAGGTTTCCAGCGCCGAACCACCAAGAAAGAGTTTCAGCACCTCTTCATAGAGCCTGGCTGAAGGAACCTCCTTGAGCAGCGGTGCCAGGCGCAGCATCGGTGACTCCGTCTCCTGATCGATAATGAATCCCAGCTTGGCGGCAAAACGAACGGCCCTCAAGAGACGGACCGGGTCCTCTCTGAAACGACTCTCCGCGTCTCCCAACAACCGGATCACGCCATTGCGCAGATCCGACATGCCATCGGCGAAATCGATTACCGTGAAATCACTGAGGTTGTAGTAGAGGGCATTGATGGTGAAATCCCGTCTCTGGGCATCATCCTCCAGCGTACCGTATACGTTGTCACGTAGGATCATGCCGTTTTCCACATGACGTTCGCCCTCTTCCGTTACCTGCCTGTTACTGCGGAAAGTGGCGACTTCGATGATCTCCCGACCAAAATAGACATGGGCGAGACGGAAGCGCCTGCCTATCAAACGGCAGTTTCTGAAGACCGATTTGACCTCTTCCGGCAGGGCACTGGTTGCCACGTCAAAATCCTTCGGTTCACGGCCAAGCAGCAGGTCGCGCACACCTCCACCCACCAGGTAGGCCTCATACCCGGTAGTGTTCAGCCGGGTGAGGACTCTTATCGCATTTCTGCTGATATTGGCACGGGAGATTGTGTGATCATCCCGAGCAATGACTGTAGGCGTCGCAACGTATTTGCTTTCCGATCCGCCTGGAGGAGTGGAACCACGGATCAAGCCGGAGAATTTTGACTTCAGCCACTTGGCAGTTTGTTTCAAAGGTACGACCACTGAACTATTTTTTTAACCAGGTGATTGAGCCTGGCAACCAAGTCAGTATAATACCGCCTTTCGTAAGAAACTGCTCCCTTCGTCTAGTGGTTAGGACGCTGGCCTCTCACGCCGGTAACAGGGGTTCGAGTCCCCTAGGGAGTACCATTTCGAGAAGAGGCCGCAAACTTGCGGCCTTTTTTTACAGGTCCTTGGACAACTCACTGAGATATTTACGAAAATCATCTCCCAGTTCCTCATGTGACAGGCCATATTCAACACTGGCCTCGAGATATCCAAGCTTGCTTCCACAGTCGTAGCGCTTGCCTTTGACCCGGTAGACCCTGACCTTCTCATATTTCAGCAGCTCCGCGATGGCATCGGTGAGCTGTATTTCGCCGCCGGCACCGCGTTCTGTCTGCTTGATCAGCTCGAAGATGCGCGGGGTCAGGATATACCGACCCACCACCGCAAGATTGGAGGGCGCGTCCTCCGGTTTCGGTTTTTCCACGATGGAAGTGATGACCGCCGACTCGCCATCATCCTCCTCGACCTCGACGATGCCGTATTTGTATGTCTCCTCGTGAGGTATCTCTTCAACGAGGATCACGCTGCATTGATAGCGCTCGTATATCTTGGCCATCTGCGCCATGGCGCCACCGACTCCCGCCTCACCGCGAATCAGGTCATCGGCCAGAATGACTGCAAACGGCTCATCCGCCACAACCGGCTCGGCGCAGAGCACCGCATGTCCCAATCCCAAGGCCTCCGCTTGTCTTAAGTAGATGCAACTGACATCAGGAGGAAGCACGTTTTGCACCTTCTGCAGCAGTTCGGACTTCCCGGCCTCCTGGAGTTCACTCTCCAACTCATAGGCCTTGTCGAAATGATCTGGTATGGAGCGCTTATTACGGCCGGTGACAAATACCAGTGACAATACACCCGCCTCTTCCGCCTCCTCCGCGGCGTATTGAATCAGGGGTTTGTCCACAATCGGCAGCATCTCCTTGGGATTGGCCTTGGTCGCGGGAAGAAAACGGGTCCCCATGCCCGCAACAGGGAATACTGCCTTTCTTATCTTTTTAACCATCACAACTCCTCTCAAGCCTAGTAACAACGGCGCCTTATTGATGCCCGCATGCGGACGCATCGGCCGCCTCGAAATTGATCCTGTTCAGCATACAGTTTTCCTTGAAACAGGTCCCTATCATTGATCATCCCACTGTGCCGGTATCCCAACACTGTTATAAATTGGCGGCAATCTCCCGATTGATCGATTGCAGTGCCCCCACCGGATCTGCCGCCCCGGTAATCGGTCTGCCCACGACCAGATAACTCGATCCCGCGCTGATTGCCTCTGCGGGAGCCATCACCCTTCGCTGGTCGTCCTGGGTTGCCTGTTTTGGACGCACGCCGGGAGTCACGAGAAGGAACCCATCCCCTAAATCCCGACGCAGCATCGCCGCCTCCCTGGGGGAGCAAACCACACCATCGAGACCCGCCTGTTGGGTCAGCCCGGCAAGTCGTGAGACATTCTCCGCCGGATCGCCGGAAAACCCGATCTCGTGGATCTCCTCGTCTGAGAGGCTGGTAAGGATGGTAACCGCAACCAGCAATGGCCGATGACTCTTGCCTTCCAGGCGCTCGCGGGCTGTCTCCATCATTCTGCGGCCACCGGATGCATGCAGATTGATCATCCACACACCGAGATCCGCGGCCGCATCACAGGCCGCGGCCACGGTATTGGGAATATCATGGAACTTCAGATCGAGAAACAGATCGAAACCGCGATCTCTCAGCGCCTCGACAAGGGGAGGGCCGAAACGGGTAAACATCTCCTTGCCCAACTTGAGCCGGCAGAGCGAAGGGTCCAGGCGTTCAACAAGGGCCAGGGCCTTCCCCTGATCTGCATAGTCAAGTGCGACAATGACCCTGGAATCACTGCTGTTCATATCTTCTTCCCCTTATGTTGCTAGCTGGGTCTGGAGGATGCGTTTTATGTCAGAGCATTGGCCTTGATGCTGCGGGTAAGCCCCTGCTGGGGTTTGATTTCTCCCCAGGTCTTGCAGCTTGGGCAGTGCCAATGCAGTTTTTTCGCGGTAAAGCCACAGTGCTCGCACTGATAGGCCGGTTGTCTCTCCAGCAGTTTCATGACTGATTGCAGGAGCACTTCCAAGGTCTCCCTGGGACTCTCTTCGCTGCGCTGCAGATTCAATCTGACCAAGCGCTCCAGGCCCTTTAAGTCGGGTGCCTCTTCCAAATGTCTCAACATGGCATCCACAGCGGCGCCTGCACCCTCTTTTTCCACAATCATCTCGGAGAGTATCATCATCGCTTCCGTGCAATGGTGGCGTTCGTACAACTGCTGCAGATATTCAAAGAGTTCAGACTGTCTGCCGAGTTTTCTGTAACACTCGACCAATCTTGGCAGAACCTCCGAAAGGTAGATGGGGTCGTTGTCCTCAACCTGCTGCAACAGCTTGACCACTGATCGGCAATCCCCCCGGGTATAATCGATCTCCGCCTGCAACAGCAACGCACGCACATTGCTCCGCTGCACCTGCTGAGCCCGTTTCAGATATCCCTCTGCCGACAAGATATTCTGTTCGCTCAACATCTGCTCAGCCAATTCGCAATAGAAATGGGCGACTGCGTTCGGCAGTGACGGATATTGCGATACCGATATCTTCTCGGCAACGTCAAGACATCGCTGCCACTCTTTCTCCTGCTGATAGATCTCCAACAGGTAGGTATAGGCCTGCTCGTTATAGAGTCGCAGCTCCGTCAATTCGAGAAACAGATTCTCGGCGCGATCGAAGAGGCCCGCCCGCATGTAGTCCTGTCCCAGCTCGAGCAGGGCCTGGGCACGCTGTTCACGGTTCAGGCTGGGTCTGGCTATCAGGTTTTGGTGGATACGGATGGCACGATCCACCTCTCCGCGTCGACGAAACAGATTACCCAGGGCGAGATGGGTTTCCACGGTGTCGCTGTCCACATCCAGCAATTCGATGAAAAGATCGATTGCCTTATCCGGCTGCTCATTCAACAGATAGTTGAGTCCCTTGAAGTAGACAGGCGCGATCTGTTGTGGCTGCTTCTGTTTTTTTCTCACCATACCACGCCGGGCCGTATACCATCCGGATGCGGCAGCCACAGGCAGCAACAGAAGCAGTAGCTCAATCACCCGTCACCTCGACCACGACCTCCTGTTATGAGAATCGATTCCCCATGGCGACAGAATTTTACCTGTAGGATAAAGCGCATATGAAGACTCTCACTGCTCCTTCAATGGCAGGGCACGAAGATTGTTAACCTCTTCACTTACCATTTGACTGCGCCTTTTGAGGGTATGGATCTCCCTTTTTAGTGCCAAGACCTTTCCGGTCCCTGCCAAGACCCCCAACACCACACCCAAGCCCAAGGCAATTGTCACGACCAGAGACAAAGGAAGATCCCGACTGCCGAAATAGTAGTTAAACCCGACAGGATCCGCATTGAGAACAGCGAAAACCGCGCCCAAAATCATGATCAGAAAAATTATTACGAGTTTAATAAATCGCATCGGATCAACCGTATTTCACACTCAGACGACCATTCTCGCCTACTGCCGTCCAGTTTGAAATAGCCAAAATGGCGGATCGGGGGTAGAGAAGGCGGAGTTTTTGCCTAGGTCACAATTGTTTTCATCGAAATTTGCCCCTGTCATTGCGCAATTCAGGGACGGTCGATGGGAGATCGGCGATGTGCGTTCTGCACCAAGGCGGAATCAACAACGGATATCGCCGCTAACCCGGTGGGTGCTGATATAGAGCCGGACCCTGCCCGACAGCCGTGAATGGGCGGATGCTAGGCGTAGATATCCAAGAGGCCATCGCTGCCTGCAATCCACAGTCGATGGGTTGTTGGTGTTTGCTCATGGAGTAGCGGATCACCGCTGACATGTCCATTGCTTGCTGACCGGGCTTTTTCATCCTGCTGAGATTCGCCGGCCTGCCGTTGGCCCACATCGACATTGGCAAGATTGAGATTGATCTCGCCGAACTGCTCCCGCAAGCGTGGAATCGAGGCCTCCAGGGCCTCCCTCGTGGGGGCCTGCGTAGTAACAAAGGTGACGCTGGTCTGGTCATTTTGCACCGATATCCTAATCTCCAGCGGTCCCAGGTTGGGAGGATTGAGCTTGATCTCGGCCTGTTGGATATTATTACCGACCATCCATTGGATTCGTTCACCCATCGCCCGGTCCCACCCGGGCTGACCCAGCGGTATATCCAGCGGCATAACGATCGATGGCCTTATCCCGGCGGACGAATTTGCCAACGCCTGCGGTGAGAGGAGCGACAACTGCCCCGAGGGCTCCATCGACCTCCCCACTTCAACCAGCTGTTTCCCGAAATCGGTCAGCTGCAGCGTCAACTCCCGGGCCTGACCTGTGTCGGCCAGCTTCTGGATCAGCAACCCGGGTTGCAACGATTGCGATTGTGACAGTGGCTGCATGGGTTTGAGCAGCGCACTCTCCGCCAGCCCGGACTCGGTCAACAGGGATTGCTGCTGCGACGGCGGAAACGGCAAGGGTTTGCCGTCCACAAGGAGTGAGAACGGCAAGACTCTGCCATCACCGGCTTGCATTGCCTGGCCCTGCATGGACTCGCCAGGCCCTGTTGGCAGGGAGAGAAGCAGGACGGTCTCTTCACCCTGGGCCAGTAACAGCTCGTTTAAGGCCTGATCGAACGATACCCCGATAATCTCCCCATTAGCCGTGGCCTGGGCGAATAGATCACCTGCTTCGGCGGGATTGGCGGTTGCTGGCTTATCCCCCTGTGCCTGGGGCATGAGTGCTATCTGTATCATGGCTAAACCTGTCGTTGTCGCATCCAGTCGACAATAAGGAATGCAGGTTCCGGGCCAGCTTTTACAGAGTCAGATCCTGAGGGGTCGCACGACGCCACTCCGCCGTGCGCAGGAGCCACTCACCTTCGCTCTGCGCCACAAAGAGGAGCCGTACTCGTAGCAGATCTCCGCGCCACTGCGAGAGCCCTTCCTCCACCTCCCGGGGAGAGCCGGCCAGTCCGGCGAAGACAACAACTTCCGCAGCCGCTTCGGGTAGCAATTTGATCTTATCTATCTTGGAGAGTATATGAACCGATTTGTGGCGCATGAAATAGCCGACAAGCATCGCCTTCAGTGCCCTGAAATCACGCCCTTCCTTATCGCCGTATGCTGGATCAACCAAGGCCATGGCTGATGAGAGATCGCGGGCTTCGAGATGGATTTCGGCCTGATTCAACAGGTCCCTCAGCTGCTCCTCCGCACTCAACGGCCGGTCATCACTGCAGGCAGCAGCCAGCATTGCAAGACACAGCAGGAGAATGGTGGGGCGGCGACTTGGAGAGATGGCCACGGCTATCTCAGACTCAATACATCCTGCATATCGAACAGCCCCGTCTCTTTAGACACCACCCAGGCGGCCGCGCGCATGGCGCCGCGGGCAAAATTCATCCGGTTTGATGCCTTGTGCGCAACCTCAACTCGCTCACCCTCCATGGCAAACCAGACGCTGTGCTCGCCGACTACATCTCCCGCGCGGATGGTCTCGAAGCCGATGGTCTTGCCATCCCGCGGGCCGGTCTTACCCTCCCGGCCATAGACGGCACACGTCTTCAAATCCCGTCCGAGGGTATCGGCTACTACCTCACCCAGCCTCAATGCGGTGCCGGAGGGGGCATCGACCTTGTGCCTGTGGTGCGCCTCGATAATCTCTATATCCGCATCATCTCCCAATGTTTTTGCGGCCATCTCGACCAGTTTGAAGCAGAGATTGACCCCAACGCTCATATTTGGCGCGAAAACGATCGCTATATCCCCGGCGCCGTCATTCAGGGTCTGTTTTTCAACTTCACTGAGACCGGTAGTGCCGATCACCATGCGCTTCCCCGCCTCGCGGCAGATCGACAGGTGCTTCAGGGTGGCAGAGGGCGCGGTAAAATCGATCACCACATCGAAATCATCGACCACCGCTTGCAGATCGGAGACCAGGGCTACACCCAGCGGGCCGACACCCGCCAGTACGCCGGCATCATGTCCAAGAAAACTGCTCTCCTGATGCTCTGTTGCCGCACTCAATGTCAATCCCCCGGTCTCATGCACAGCCGTAACCAGGGATCGTCCCATGCGCCCCGCTGCACCAACCACTGCGATTCTTGTCATTCGATCCGCCCCTTAAGAGATCTTTAAAAACCCATGTTTTCGAAAAACTTTTTCACCCCGTCGACCCATGTGGTGGAGTGCGGGCTGTGCCTCGCACCACCCTTCTGCATGGTCTCGTCAAGGCGTTTGAACAGCTCTTCCTGTTCGCTTGTCAACTTGACCGGCGTCTCCACCAATACCCGGCACAGCAAATCACCCAGGGGACCGCCGCGTACCGGCTTGACACCCTTGCCACGCATACGGAACAGGCGTCCGGTCTGCGTGCCCGCGGGAATCTTGAGGATCACCTTGCCATCCAGGGTAGGGACCTCCAGCTCTCCACCCAAGGCCGCGACAGCGAAGCTGATCGGCACTTCACAATAGAGGTGGTTGTCCTCCCGGGAGAAGATCTCGTGGGGTTTCACCGCTACCTGCACATAGAGATCGCCTGGCGGTCCGCCACTCTCCCCCGCCTCACCCTCGCCGGCGAGACGGATCCGGTCACCGGAATCGACACCGGGCGGTACCTTGACCGAGAGGGTCTTGTGTTCCTGGATACGCCCCTGACCGTGACAACTGGGACAGGGATCCTCGATTATGGTCCCTTTGCCGTGACAGCGCGGACAGGTCTGCTGTACGGAGAAGAAGCCCTGCTGCATGCGGACTTGGCCATGGCCGCCGCAGGTATCGCAGGTCTTGGGTGTGGTGCCCTTTTTGGCGCCGCTGCCGCCGCAGAGATCACACTTCACCAGGGTCGGCACCCTGATCTTGACTGTGGTACCCGCTACCGCATCCTCCAGTGAAAGCTGCAGGTTGTAGCGTAGATCGGCACCGCGATGGACACGGGAGCCACCACCCGGGCCACGTCCGCCACCGAAGATATCGCCGAACACATCACCGAATATATCTGAAAAATTGGCGCTGCCGCCGCCAAAGCCGCCGCCCATGCTCGGATCCACACCGGCGTGTCCGAACTGGTCATAGGTTGCCCGCTTTTGCGCATCGGTCAATACTTCGTAGGCCTCCTTGGCCTCCTTGAACTTCTCTTCGGCATCATTTGCTGCATCTCCGGTATTGCGATCCGGATGGTATTTCATGGCAAGGCGTCTGTAGGCCTTTTTGATATCGGCCTCACTGGCATTCTTGTTGACGCCAAGAACTTCATAATAATCGCGTTTAGCCATGGTTATTATCTTTTACTACCGTTATATGTTGTCTCAGATCATCCACCCGATTACGCAAATGCCGGTTATCTGTTTTCAGCTCGCATAACGCCAAAAACCGCACATTGGTCGGGAGGCCAATGCGCGGTTTATCCGATCAGGTTCTAGGACTAGTTTTTGTTGTCCTTAACCTCTTCGAACTCGGCATCGACGACATCATCATCGGCCGCAGCACCCGAACCGTTCTCGGCATCGGCCGCCGCCGTCTCTGCACCGGCCTCTTCTGCACCCTTCTGGGCATAGAGTCGTTCCGCCATCTTACCAGAGGCTTCGGCCAAGGCCTTGGTCTTAGCCTCGATGGCCTCCTTGTCGTCACCCTTCATGGCCTCTTCCAGCTCCTTGATGGCGCTCTCGATGGCCTCCTTTTCACCCGCTTCGAGCTTGTCCTCACCCAGCTCTTCCATCGATTTCTTGGTGGCATGGATCATGGTATCCGCCTGGTTGCGGGCGCCGATCAGTTCATGGAACTTGCGATCCTCATCCGCATGGGCTTCGGCATCCTTGATCATGCGGTCGACTTCGTCATCGCTAAGACCCGATGAGGCCTTGATGACGATCGACTGTTCCTTGCCGGTCGCCTTGTCCTTGGCGGAGACGTTTAGAATCCCGTTGGCGTCGATATCGAAGCTGACCTCGATCTGCGGCACACCCCGCGGTGCGGGGGGGATGTCGCTGAGGTCGAAGCGGCCGAGGGATTTGTTGGCTCCCGCCTGCTCCCGTTCACCCTGCAGCACATGCACGGTCACTGCCGTCTGGTTGTCGTCCGCGGTGGAGAAGACCTGGGAGGCACTGGTCGGGATAGTGGTGTTCTTCTCGATCAACCGGGTCATTACCCCACCCAGGGTCTCGATACCGAGGGAGAGTGGGGTAACGTCGAGCAGCAGTACATCCTTGACGTCGCCACCCAGCACACCACCCTGAATCGCGGCACCGATGGCCACGGCCTCGTCCGGATTGACATCCTTGCGCGGCTCCTTGCCGAAGAATGCCTTCACCTCATCCTGTACCTTCGGCATCCGGCTCTGACCACCGACCAGGATCACCTCATCGATCTTGGATGCATCGATCCCGGCATCCTTGAGGGCAATCTTGCAGGGCTGGATGGTACGGGTCACCAGATCCTCCACCAACGACTCCAGCTTGGAGCGGGTCAGTTTGATGTTCAGATGCTTGGGACCGCTGGCGTCCGCGGTGATATAGGGCAGATTGATATCGGTCTGCTGGCTCGAAGAGAGCTCGATCTTGGCCTTTTCAGCTCCCTCTTTGAGACGCTGCAGGGCCAGGGGGTCGTTACGCAGATCGAATCCCTGATCCTTTTTGAACTCATCCACCAGAAAGTCGATGATGCGCATGTCGAAATCCTCACCACCGAGAAAGGTGTCACCGTTGGTGGAGAGTACTTCGAACTGATGCTCGCCATCGATCTCCGCGATCTCGATAATGGAGATGTCGAAGGTGCCGCCGCCCAGGTCGTATACCGCCAGGGTCTGGTCGCCCCGCTTTTTGTCCATGCCGTAGGCGAGCGCCGCTGCCGTCGGTTCGTTGATGATGCGTTTCACATCCAGACCGGCGATACGGCCCGCATCCTTGGTGGCCTGACGCTGGGAGTCGTTGAAGTAGGCCGGTACAGTGATGACCGCCTCTTTCACTTCTTCGCCGAGGTAGTCTTCAGCGGTCTTTTTCATCTTCTGCAGGATCTTGGCGGAGATCTCCGGCGGCGCCATCTTCTTGCCGTTCACCTCGACCCAGGCGTCACCGTTGTCGGCCTTGACGATTTTATAGGGCACCATGTCGACGTCGCGCTGTACCACATCGTCGTTAAACATGCGTCCAATCAGGCGCTTAATGGCAAATAGCGTATTTTGCGGGTTGGTGACCGCCTGGCGTTTTGCGGATTGCCCGACCAGGATCTCACCATCATTGGCATAGGCAATGATGGAGGGCGTGGTGCGGTCACCCTCGCTGTTTTCAATCACTTTGGTGGAACTCCCCTCCATCACTGCTACGCAGGAGTTGGTTGTTCCCAGGTCGATACCGATGATCTTGCCCATGATATTTGTCTCTCCGAAATCTTGTAAAACTGTGTTTTCTGACTGACTGATCCTAATGTGGGGTCAAGTGCCTGTGATTCAAGCCTCTTCGTCGATCGCGGCCCCGGAGCCTGCCTTGGACACCATCACCATGGCTGGACGCAGCAGACGATTGTTCAACAGATAGCCTTTCTGCACCACGGCGACTACCGTATTGGGGGCAACATCATCGCGTTCCTGCATCGACATTGCCTGATGGTACTCCGGGTTGAAGGCTTCGCCGTTGGGATTGACCTGTTCGATGCCATGCTTTTGCATCACATCAACCAATAATTTGAGGGTCAGTTCCGTGCCCTCGCGCAGCTTATCCAGGTCGGTCTGCTCATCCTGCGCAGCCTGGTGCCCGAGTTCGAGGCTGTCCCAAACCTGCAGCAGGTCGACCGAGAACTTCTCCAGTGCGAATTTGTGCGCGTTCTCCAGATCCCGCTGGTTGCGTTTGCGGATATTTTCCAGCTCCGCACGGGTGCGAATCAGCTGATCCCAATGGTCGTCAGCCTTGGCCCGCGCATCCTCCAGCAACTTGGTCAGCTCTTGGCTCTCCTCGTCCGTGCTGGCCGCTGCCTCCCCAATCTCCGTCTCGCCGCTTGACTCGATCTCGTCTGCCGCCGCCTCTTCTACGGTTTCTGTTTGCTTTTGCGCTTGATCCTTTTCACTCACTTCTGTTGACCTCTGAATGGATAGATTGGGACTACACCTGCGGTGTGCAATCCTCTATAGGTTGGGATGGTTAGTGTTTTTTCAAGACAGCGCTAAGAATTTTTGCGGTAATATCCACCACCGGGATAACTCGTTCGTAATCCATGCGGGTGGGGCCGATGACGCCCAGCACTCCAACGACCTCTTCGTTGACCTGATAGGGCGCGGTAACCACGGAACACCCGTTGAGCAGTTGATAACCAGACTCCTCGCCGATAAATATCTGCACTCCCTCCGCGTCCAGGAACTGATCCAGAAGATGGAGTATCTCCCGCTTCTCGGTAAAGGCATCAAACAGCTTGCGCAGCTGTTCCAGACCGGATAGTTCGGCAAACTCCATCAGGTTTGTCTGCCCGGCGATGACACAATCCTCCTTGGCTTCGCTGGCATTTACGATCTCACCCGCCATGGTCAAGGCATTGGTCATGACCTGATCGAAATGCTCCCTTGCATCGTTGAGCTGCTGCAACACCCGTTGACGAACGACCTCCATGTCGAAGCCGGCGAAGGATTTATTCAGGAAGTTGGCTGCCTGATCGAGTTCCGCACGATTGAAGTCGCGGTGGGTATGGAGAATCCGGTTGTGCACTTCACCACCCTCGGTAACCAGAATGGCGAGAACGCGGCGATCGGAGAGTGGCAGAAATTCGATCTGGCGGAAGCTGGTCTTGTCCCGTCGGGTGAGGGTAACCACCCCCGCCATATGGGTGACACCGGAGAGCAGCTGGGAAGCCGACTTCAATACTTCAGCACTCTCTCCCCCGCCCAGCATCAGTTCCTTGCGGATTTTCTCAACCTCTTGATTGTTAAGATTTTGCACCGTCAGCAAGGAGTCTATGAACATGCGATATCCGGTAATGGTAGGTACCCTACCGGCCGATGTGTGAGGCGACGAGACCAAGCCCATTTCTTCCAGGTCGGCCATCACGTTGCGTATCGTCGCGGGACTCAGATCGAGACCGGTATCCTTGGCCAGGGTGCGTGATCCCACCGGTTGGCCATCACGGATATAGCGCTCTATCAGCGCTTTGAGAAAGTGCTGGGCGCGATCGCTGACGACAGTATCACTGAACGAATTCTTTGCCACCTGGGGGATTCTCCGGGACGATTATTAGCACTCTGTTAGGCCGAGTGCCAATTGATTGGAAAAATTAGCAACTTGCCTCTGGCTAGTCAAGCACTCCGATCCCGGTCATGGGGTGCTTGGATTGCCCTTATTGGCATGCTAACGTTGGATTTTTATCACCCTTACCCCAATCGCCCGACTCAAGTACTACTTTAATTCGATACCATACGGCATGCATAAACGCTTTCAACAGGTCGGATTAATCGGTAAACATGGCGACCCGATGGTCAAAGAGACGCTGCTGCGTCTCTACGATTACCTGTTGGAACAAAAGCGGGAGGTTATCTTCGAAGAGGCCACCTGCCGCCTGCTCAAGGGCTTGCCGGTAAGTGGTGTTCCCGATATCGAGTTGGCAAAACAGAGTGAACTGGTCATAGTGGTTGGCGGTGACGGTACCCTGCTGCATGCGGCACGCACCCTGGCCAGCCAGAATATACCCATTCTCGGAATAAACCTGGGCCGGCTCGGTTTCCTCGTCGACCTCTCCCCCGATCAGATGACAAGCAGACTCGAGGAGATCCTCAACGGTCAATATGAACAGGAGGCCCGCTTTCTCCTCGAAGTCAGCATGGGTGACGAATCCTCCTCGCAGCAGAAGATTCTCGCCTTCAACGATGTGGTGCTGCATAAATGGAATATCGCGCGCATGATCGAGTTCGAGACCTATGTGGACGAACAGCTGGTCAATGATCAGCGCTCCGATGGAATGATCGTCTCTACCCCCACGGGATCTACCGCTTATGCCCTCTCCGGTGGCGGCCCCCTGCTCCACCCCTCGTTGAATGCGATCGTGATGGTACCCATCTGCCCCCACACCCTCAGCAACCGACCGATCGTGGTGGACGGCGACAGTGAAATCGAGATCCACCTCCACCCTGCCCATGCTCAAGATGTTCAAATCACCTGCGACGGTCAGGCCAGCTTTCCTGCAATGCAGGGAGAGGTGATACGGATTCGCAAGGCAGAGCACCAGGTGCGTCTGATCCATCCCCAAGGCTATGACTACTACAGTATCTTGCGCGCCAAACTCGGCTGGTCGGAGAGCCCCAAAAGTAACAGATGCTGACCGAGATACAGATCCGCAATCTGGCAATAGTCTCCAGTATGGAACTCGAACTGCTGGATGGTCTGACCGCCCTGACCGGCGAAACCGGGGCTGGCAAGTCGATCTTGATCGATGCCCTGGGATTGGCACTCGGAGAACGGGCGGATAACAGCATGATCAGGGCCGAGAGTGAACGCGCGGAGGTCACGGCAGTCTTCGACCTGACGGATCTTCCAGCAGCAAGCGATTGGCTGCGAGAGCAGGAGCTGGATGAAGCGGATGGATGTATTTTACGCCGCAGCCTCTCCCAGCAAGGTCGCTCCAAGGCCTTTATCAACGGTCGTGCTGTTCCTCTGCAACAGCTTCAGGAGTTGAGCGGCCACCTGGTTGAGATACACGGACAGCATGCCCACCAATCGTTGCTCAAGAGCGGACACCAGCGTGACCTCCTCGATGCCTATGGGGGTCTGCAGGATCTGACGAAACAGGTTGAAGAACACTACCGAGGCTACCAGGCCGACCGGCAACGCCTGCAGGCCCTGACCGCATCCGCCGTTGATCGTGCATCGCGCCTCGATCTGTTGCACTTTCAGGCCAATGAGTTACAGGACCTGGATATCACCGCCGATGAGTGGGTCAATCTGGAACATGAACAGCGGCGTCTCAGCCATCAGGAGCAGTTGGCCGCCACCTGCAGGACAGTGATCAACGGCCTGGATGAGGAGCAGCTCGCACTGCGCGGTCGCCTCTCGGGCTACGTTGAACATCTCAACGAGGCGGCGCGTCTCGATGATAGACTCGATGATGCGCAACAGATGCTCGACAGCGCGCTGATTCAGGTGGATGAAACCCTGGCGCATCTGCGTGACTACCTTAATGGCATGGAGCTCGATTCCGCAAGCCTGCAACAGGTGGAGGAACGATTGGGCGCGATCCTCGACATTGCGCGAAAATACCGCGTTAAGCCAGAACAGTTGATTGATAAACAGCGGGAAATCGAAGAGGAACTGCGGCAGCTGCAAGACAGTGATCTCGAACTGGATGAATTGACCCGGCTCGTGGAGAGACAGCGCAGCACATTTCTGCAGTCGGCGGAGATGCTGAGCCAGCAGCGCCAGGATGCCGCAGCGCGTCTGGACTGTGAAATCAGCGCTGCCATGGGCAAGCTCGGTATGCCGGGGGGACGCTTCAGCGTCTCGCTGCATGCCCTGGAAGAGGAGCGAGCCGGGATACATGGACTGGAACAGGTGGAGTTTACGGTCTCCGCCAACCCAGGCATGCCGCTGCAGCCGTTGAGCAAGGTCGCCTCCGGCGGTGAGTTGTCACGTATCAGCCTCGCTATCCAGGTTGCGACCATTCGCTGTGGCACGACCCCCACCCTGGTTTTCGACGAAGTGGATGTCGGTATCGGCGGTGGTGTCGCAGAAATCGTCGGCCAGATGCTGCGAACCCTCGCCACAAGCCGGCAAATACTCTGCGTCACCCATCTGCCCCAGGTGGCCGCGCAGGCTATGCATCACTTCCAGGTGCAAAAAACAACCGAGAAAAAGAGGACCTGGACAGCGATCGCCAAGCTGCATGAGGAGGATAGGATTCAGGAGATCGCGCGGATGCTAGGCGGTGTCAGGATAACCGCGCAGACCCTGGCCCATGCGGAGGAGATGATCAATCTGGCATCGAGCCCAAACTAGGGCCGGTCAGCCCTAAGTCAATCGACCCCGTCGATTCTCACCCCAGACTGCACTTGGGATTGCTGCAGTGACCATAGATAATCAACGAGTGGTCCACCATTTCGAAGCCATGGGCCTTGGCGATCTCCCGCTGACGCTTTTCAATCGTTGTGTCGATAAACTCTTCAACCTTACCGCAAACCACGCAGACCATATGGTCGTGATGGCCGCCCCTATCGAGTTCGAAGACTGCATGCCCACCCTCAAAATTGTGACGAGTGACCAAACCGGCTGTCTCAAACTGGGTCAACACCCTATATACTGTGGCGAGGCCGATCTCCTCCCCGTTATCGAGAAGCATCTTATAGACATCTTCAGCACTGACATGACGTTGGGTGCTGTTTTCCAGCAACTCCAGGACCTTGATCCTGGGGTGAGTGACCTTGAGTCCTGCTTTGCGTATATCTTGGTTATCCATCCGTGCTCTCCAGCCGGTAAAAAATCGGGGCTGCTGATAGTCGGTGAATGGGTTACTATTGTGATTGAACTCAGATTGTACTTGTAATGAAAAAGATTCTCATCATCATTTTCTCAATTCTTCCCCTGTTGAGCGCCTGCAGCTCCTGGGAGGATTTCTCCCTGGTCCACTCACCGGATATCGAACAAGGCAATATCGTCACACCTGAGATGGTCGCCTTGCTGAAACCCGGCATGAGTAAGCGCCAGGTTCGGTTTGCCCTCGGCACGCCGATGCTCGTCGACGTCTTCCACCAACAACGCTGGGACTACCTGTTCGCGGTCAAACGGCGAAATGAACCCATGGAGATCAAGCGTTTCAGTCTCTACTTCGAAGGCGACAGCCTGGCACGCTTCGGCGGCGAGATAGAGCCCGCAGAGGAGACGGAGTCGAGCCAGGAGAAAAAGGAGCTATTGGTCAGTGTACCCGATTACGATGGCGACCTGGGAATCCTGGAACGGCTTTGGTATTCGCTGGGTTTCGGTGAGGATGATTGACTAAATAACCGACCTTCACGATCCAGACTGCGCTTAAGTCAGATACGATTTACTGCGTTGCCAAGCATCGAAGATCACCCCTTTTCCCCTCCGCCCTTGCGCATTGTCTTACCCTCGGCAGCCCGTTTTTTACGTGCCTCTTTCGGATCGGCGATCAATGGCCGATAGATCTCCACCCTATCGCCTTCCGACAATAACGCATCGAGCTTTGCCGCCTTGCCGAAGATCCCTATTTTATTGGTTTCGAGGTCTATCTCCGGAAACCTCTCGAGGATGCCAGATGCCTCTATGGCCTGTTTCGCGGTCAATTGATCGGTGGACTCAACCGTCAAAAGCGCCTGTTCATCCAGCTTGCCGAAAGCGACTTCAAACTTCATGCTTCACCATTCCTGTAGATTTCGTCCGCCCGTTTACAGAATGCATCCACCAGGGTATTGGCAACCTGGCTGAATACACGTCCAAACGCGGCATCGATCATCTTTCCGGCAAATTCGAACTCCAGCCGCAGCTCCACCTTGCATGCCCCGGGCTGCAGCTCGGTAAACTGCCAGGCACCGTGCAGCTTGCGAAACGGTCCTTCCAACAGCGTAATCTCCATGCGCTCGTTCTTCACCAGCATGTTACAGGTGGCAAAACGCTGCCGAATGCCGACCCGAGATACCTCAAGCTCACCACACAGCTTCTCCTCTGTGCGCGAGATCAGGCGGCTGTTGCTGCACCAGGGGAGGAAATCGGGATAGGTCTCGAAGTCACAGACCAGCTCATACATCTCCTGTGCCGAATGGAGCACCAGCGCACTTTTGCTCACCACCGGCACGCCTAAATTATTCCTATCGCATTGAAGAAGACCACGATGACTGCCAGGGGCGAGACGTAGCGAATAAGATTCCACCAGACCCGGTAGCCGAGAGGACGCATTGCGAACTCGTCCTTGCTCGACTCTGTCTTCATCAACCAGCCGCTGAATATGGCGATCAGCAGACCGCCCAGCGGCAGCATGATATTGGCTGTCAGATAATCGAGCAGATCGAAAAAGGTCTTCTCGAAGACCTTAACCTCTGACCAGATATTGAAAGAGAAGACAGTCCCAAGACCCAATACCCATGTTATCAGCCCCAGCCACACGGCCGCCCTGATCCGGGTCATATTGCGATTTTCCACCAACCAGGCCACAGCGGGCTCTATCAGTGAGATCGCCGAACTCCAGGCGGCGAAGACGAGCAGTACAAAAAAGAGCGTGCCAAAAAAGTGGCCGCCGGGCATGGCGCCGAAGGCGATGGGAAGCGTCTGAAAGATGAGACCTGGACCAGCGCCCGGTTCCAGACCGTTGGCGAATACAATCGGGAATATCGCCATCCCGGCGACCAGGGCCACCAGGGTGTCGAGCAGCGCGATCAAAATGGCCGAACCCGCAATCGACGACTTCTTCGGCATATAGGAGCCGTAGACCATGATCGCCCCCATACCCAGGCTGAGGGTGAAGAAGGCATGCCCCATGGCGACCAGCAGGGGAGCACCGCTAACCTCACACTGTTCCAAACCGTCCACCACCTCGCAACTGTGTACCAACCTGTAGAAATCGGGGGTGAACAGGAATTCGATTCCCTCGGCGAAAAAGCCCGTATTCATGGCATACCCGACGAGCACGACCAAGAGGATAAAAAGCGTGGGCATGAGGTAGGTCACCGCCTTCTCCAGGCCGGCCTTGACGCCCTTGGCAACCACGAACATGGTCATCAGCATGAACATCGTATGCCAGGCCATGAGCCGCTCGGGGTCCCCTACCAAACCGTTGAACAGGGTTTGAACACCCGCCGCGTCCACACCGCTGAATTCACCGCCTACCGCCCTCACCACATAGGCCAGCGCCCATCCCGCTATGACACTGTAATAGGAGAGAATCAGAAAACCGGCGAGGACGCCGCTCCAACCGACCAGGGACCACTGCTTGTTGGCCCCCTCTTCTCGGCTTAGAGTGGTCATGGTGTTGATGGGACTCTGCCTGCCCCGCCGACCCAACATGATTTCCGCCATCATGATGGGGACGCCGACAACGGCGATACAGAACAGATAGAAAACCACAAAGGCGCCGCCACCGTTCTCACCGGTAATGTAGGGGAACTTCCAGACATTACCCAGGCCCACAGCCGAACCTGTTGCGGCAAGAATGAATATCAGCCTCGAGGACCATTGACCGTGGATGGATTGTCTTTCAGCCATGAAACCTACCTTGCAGATCAGATACAGCGTACAACCAACATCATGTTATCTGTACGAAACCGCCCTATTTTCCGTAAAATACCATCGTTTAACAAGCCACCTCTGGTGAGAAGCTTCCGTCGCGATTAAAATGGCAGGATGGCCAAAAAAGCAAAAAAGAAAAACTCCGGCGGCGCCACCATCGCCCTGAATAAAAAAGCCGGGCACGACTTTTTCATCGAAGAGCGCTACGAGGCGGGTATCGCCCTGCAGGGCTGGGAGGTCAAGAGTCTGCGCGAGGGACGGGGACAGATCAAAGAGAGCTATATCATCCTCAAGGAGGGCGAGGCCTTCCTCTTCGGCGCCCATATCGTGCCCCTGAGTACCGCATCCACCCACATCCATCCGGATCCGACCCGCACCCGGAAGCTGCTGCTCCACCGCAGCGAGTTGAACAAACTGATCGGCCTGGTGGAACGCAAGGGGTATGCCCTGGTGCCCACCGCCATGTACTGGAAGAAAGGCATGGCCAAGGTGGAAATCGGGCTCGCCAAGGGCAAGAAACAGCACGACAAGCGGGCCAGCGAAAAGGATCGCGATTGGCAACGGGAGAAGGAGCGCCTGTTCAAGAAGGGATGATACTGACCAAACGGCCAGTCTATACAAGGAACTAACCTCTCACATATAATGTCTATTCACTTACCGTATGGGGGCGACGTAGGCTTCGACGGGGGTTACAAAACCTGAAGTGCATGCCGAGGCGCAGAGTACCTCGTAAATCCAGCTGCAAACTTATAGTTGCCAACGACGACAACTACGCACTCGCTGCTTAATACCCAGTAGGGTGCCGTCTGACTGGAGCCGTGCCTATGCGTCCAGCTTTTCAGGCGTCATATCTCATGGGATCGCATTGAAGCTCGACCGGGGCGGAGATGTTAAAACCTTACCGGGATCGCTTGTCATATACCCTGCCCATCGGGTAGTGACCGGTTAAACACAATAGACAGGGCTAAGCATGTAGACCTCTAGGCAGAGGACTCGCGGACGGCGGTTCAAATCCGCCCGCCTCCACCAAACAACTAACTTTACAGCGCTTATCCAATTACTGGCGAGCCGGCATGGACTGGGCATCCCCGTCACATCCTCTCCCGCTAACCACGCGTTATTCAATTCCTACCCCCAACCCAGAGACAAGCAGGTGAGCGTCACTGTACCGGTTTGGCATAGCAAAACTGGCCAGCCTTAAGATTTATCACAAGTAAGCGATTACTTGAGAGTAGATATGTTGATGTGCTTAAAAAGCAATACCCAGCGCAGAAGTTGTAGAGCCCAAAGCAAGGAATAATAACCAGCCAGTTTTAAAATCCAGCAACCTTTTCAGGATCTTGCTCGCCCTTATCTGTGTGGTCTCGGTAGTGACAGGTTGCGGAATGCCGGAGTCGATAGTCACCCAAGACCGGATGGAGCGAGCTCATGCGGCATTGTCGGACGTGAGATCGTGTTCCTCACCGACCGGAGCAACCGTCTGCTCGGGCACCATCGCCGAGATCACCGGCATAACCCAGAAATGCACCCGGCACATCAATCCGGCAAACAGGACTGGTCAGCACCGTACCGGTAACATCACCATTCTGTCTCGCTGGAATCGTCGGCCATCCAGCACAGGGCTGTACGACTCGACACCCTCCTACTCACTAGAATCAAGCTACCGCAGGGATCGCATCAGTGACGTGTAACCAGCACATTCTCCAGTTTGTTGATGTCCAGAAAACGCTGGTACATACGGATCATCTCCCGGTCATGATCGTTGATAGGCGGCGTATGCTCAGAGATCTTTTGTTTATAGTAATCCCGTCGGTCATCTGATGAGATTGCGAAGAGTTTTACAAAATTCATAACCGCCTCCAGATTGTCTTTTTCGTGGATAAAAAGTGGGAGTCAAACTACTTAAGGAACCTTAAGAGTTGCTGAAGGTCCCCCGCACGAATGACGACAATCGAACGATTGTGTGACCAATTTCACAGAACAAATCGGTATGGGTCAGGGTTACTCGACGACTTGCCTCTTCCACATTCAGCGGATACTCCGATGCTGTCAAACCGGCCTCGATAACCGCTGCCACGAAAATCGACAATCTCCAGCGGGTTCAAGACGGAATGGGGCAGGCAGTGCCCGTAGCTGTGGCTGCCCCACCAGGATAATCTGCAGTACCTGATGCTTATCGGCATTGATATTGAACAGCAGGCGCAACTCTTCCAATACCCCGGGCTGGAGGTTCTGCGCCTCATCGATGATCAATACAGTACGTTTATTGTTGGCATATTGATCAATGAGGAACTTGGTAAAGAGATCGTAGAGACCGACCTTTTGGGTTTCCCGGTAATCGAGGTTGAACGCGAAGAGCAGCCATTGCAGCAGTTCACCCATCTCCTGATGACTGCTGCTGACGAGCCCGACCGTGATATCCTCGGCAACCTGATTCAGGAGGTGACGAATCAGGGTTGTCTTGCCACTGCCGACCTCTCCGGTAACCACGCTAAAGCCTGCTTGGCTTGGCTGACCAGGCCATACTCCAATGCCGTATAGGCTGCACTGTGCTTATTGCCTGGAATCAAAAAATCCGGATCCGGGAGTAGACTGAATGGCTTTTCGGTTAACTCTTTAAAAAAAACTCATACATCCGTTTCAAAGTCCCTTTAACAATCTGGCTTCCGCGCAGGGGCAATCGGGAATGCTGTCTCATGCCATCGCAATACCGAGCAATCCCCTGCATTGCTTGCCAAGCTCATCATCGAGCAGTGAAAAAATATTATTTGCGAAACTGCGACCGAACCCAAAATAGTGGGAATGATAAACAGGCGGGGTTATGGTAAGGAGAGTCTATGGCGGGTCAGGATGCCCGGTCGGCGATACACTGCTGCAATGAGAGCCCCCAATCGGGTAACTGCAGACCAAAGGTGCGCTTCAATTTGTTGTTGTCGAGTACAGAATAGGCTGGGCGTTTCGCTGGAGTCGGATAGTCTGCCGTAGGCACCGGTTGAATAGTGCAGCTCTCTCCCATGAGCGCCAATATGCGTAAAGCGAAACCATACCAACTTGTTTCACCTGCGGCAGTCAAGTGATAGAGCCCGTAGGGAGACGGTGAGTCCGGTGAAAGCCTGGGTGCCTTATGGATGATCTGTGCGGTTGCCTCCGCAATCATCCGGCTCCAGGTTGGAGCACCGATCTGATCGTCCACAACCGAGAGTTGTCCCTTCTCCTTGAACAGACGCATCATGGTCAACATGAAGTTGTGGCCATAGTTGCCATAAACCCAGCTGGTTCGAAGCACCAAAGCATCAGCTCCTGTCGCCAGCAGTCGCTGTTCGCCCTCAAGCTTGGTTTTTCCATAGATACTGAGTGGAGCAGGTTCATCCTCTTCCCGGTAGGGCCGGTCGCTGGCACCGTCAAAAACAAAATCGGTGGAGTAGTGGATCACCGCGGCACCCATATCCACGGCCAGTTGACCAAGTAATTCTGGCACATCGGCATTCAACTGCCGCGACAGTTGAATCTCGGTTTCAGCTTTGTCCACCGCGGTATGGGCTGCCGCATTGATAATGTAGTCCGGTCGTGTCTGCTCCACAGTCGCGATGACAGTCTTGGTATCCAAAAGATCCAGGCGCAGGCTTTCATGCCCCGATAAGGTGGTGGGGATTACTTCACCGAGAAGCCCCAATGTACGTTGCAGTTCTCTGCCAACCTGGCCATCGCTACCCAGGAGAAGAAACTTCGGCTTGGTATCTCTCATCATGTGCGTACAACTCCCTTGGGTTGATAGAGCGGCAGCTGCTCAACCTCGATCTCGTTGAGCATTGGCGCGTCGCGGTCTTTTTCCGCAAGCATCGGATTCAAGCCCCCAGGCCAGTCGATACCGATATGCGGATCATCCCAACGGATCGAAAATTGCGTTTCCGGATGATAGTAGTCGGTGCATTTATAACTAAAGATAGCATCCTCGCTCAGCACTAGATAACCATGGGCAAATCCGACCGGCACATAGAATTGGTGGTGATTACCTTCTGACAGGTTCACACCAACCCATTGACCGAACCAGGGTGATCCACGGCGCACATCCACAGCAACGTCGAAAACTTCACCTCGAACAACCTGAACCAGCTTCCCCTGACCGAAAGGATTCTGAATATGCAGGCCGCGTAATACCCCTTTCTGAGAATACGCCTGATTGTCCTGTACAAATTCACCTTCTCCGGGTATGCCAAATTGCTTGTAACGTTCAGCCTGCCAGCTTTCCATAAACCACCCGCGCTGGTCGCCAAAACGTTGCGGTTTCAACATCACCACATCAGGTATCTTTGTTGGGATCACATCCATAGCTACATCTTTCTATTGCACAAGCTCAGCAGATATTGTCCGTAACCATTCTTGCTGAGTGCTTCACCCATCTGCTTGAGCTCAGAGATATCGATCCACTCCTGGGTAAATGCTATCTCCTCCGGACAGGCTATTTTCAAACCCTGGCGCTGCTCAATGGTTTCAATAAAGTTACTGGCTTGAATGAGGCTTTCATGTGTTCCGGTATCAAGCCAGGCGATACCGCGCCCCATCTTCTCCATTTTCAGCCTGCCCTGTTGTAGATAGATTTTGTTAAGGTCGGTAATCTCCAGTTCTCCACGTGAGGAGGGTTGCAGCGAGGCTGCCAGCTCGCTGACCTGCTCATCATAGAAATAGAGGCCGGTTACAGCATAATTGGATTTCGGCCTGCTTGGTTTCTCCTCTATGCCTATCACCTGACCCTGATGATCAAATTCCACGACTCCATAGCGTTCAGGATCTTTAACCCAATAACCAAAAACGGTAGCGCCGCTGGCGACCCTGGCGGCACGTCTCAGTGACTCCACCAGACCATGGCCATAATAGATATTGTCACCAAGAATCAGACAGCATGGTTCGCCAGCTATGAATTCCCTGCCAATGATAAAAGCCTGGGCCAAGCCGCCGGGCTCCGGTTGCACCGCATACTTCAGGGTGATTCCCCACTGGCTTCCGTCACCCAACAATCCCTTGAAAAGCGCTGCATCCTCGGGAGTGGTAATGATGAGGATTTCTCTAATCCCCGCCAACATCAGTGTTGTCAGCGGATAGTAGATCATCGGCTTGTCGTAGACAGGCAGCAGTTGCTTTGAGATCGTCAGGGTAAGCGGGTGAAGTCGGGTACCTGATCCGCCGGCCAGAATAATACCCTTGTTTATCAATTTATCCGACATTATGCGTTTCCTAACCGCTCACCACGGTAGCTGCCGTCCATGACTCTTTGGCACCAGGCCTCGTTATTCAAATACCAGGAGACGGTCTTTCTCAAACCTGTGGCAAAGGTCTCATCCGGTCTCCATCCCAGTTCCTGCTGTAACTTTGTCGCATCAATGGCATAGCGTTGATCGTGTCCCGGTCGATCCGTGACAAATTTCTTCAACTGACCGTGGGGGCGGTAGGGTGAACCGGGAACCAGCTCATCCAACAGCCCGCAGAGCAATTCGACGACTTCGAGATTGCTCAATTCATTGTCACCGCCAACGTTATAGACCTCGCCCGATCTACCCGCCTCGAGCACCCGCTGGATTGCCCTGCAGTGGTCCTCCACATAGAGCCAGTCACGCACATTGCTGCCATCTCCGTAGATCGGCAGCGCATCCCCGGCCAATGCCTTTTGAATAAACAATGGAATCAACTTCTCGGGGAATTGATAAGGACCGTAGTTGTTTGAACAGTTTGTGGTGAGCACCGGTAAACCGTAGGTATGGTGCCAGGCCCTAACCAGATGGTCCGATGCCGCCTTGGAAGCCGAATAGGGAGAGTTGGGCGCATAGGGGGTGGTTTCTGTGAACTTTCCCTCATCCCCGAGAGAGCCATATACTTCATCGGTCGAGACGTGGAGGAAACGAAATCTCTCCGCCTCGTCCGGCGCCAAGCCATCCCAATAGCTGCGTGCGCACTCCAGCAGGTTAAAGGTACCACCTATATTGGTGTCAATGAACTCGGCCGGCCCATCTATAGAGCGGTCCACATGACTTTCAGCAGCGAAGTTTACGATTGCGGTAGGCTTGAAGCGCTCAAAGAGACCTGCGACCAGTTCCCTGTCCTGAATCTTGCCCTCGATAAACTGGTGCCGGGGATCTTGTAAGATAGTCTGCAGTGTATCCAGGTTTCCGGCGTAGGTAAGTGCATCGAGATTCACCACCCGGATATCCTTCCCAGTCAGCAGGTGATGAACAAAATTTCCGCCGATGAAACCGGCCCCACCGGTAACAATTATTCTCTGCATTCTACAATATGCCAATAAATACAATGGGTTAAATAAGATACCCAGAGAGTATCAAAGCGGCATTATACAGAGTGCCGGTACTCCTAACATAATGTTTTTTTTGATAATTATTATTACCCACCAAAATAGTGCCGGTGTAGCGCCACTATTCCGGGGAGTTACCGGATCTTAGCCAACAGTGCCCTCGCCTCCTCGATGCCATCAAAGGGCTGTTCTGCCGCCAGTGCTGTATTGATATGCTGCCTGGCACTTTCAAGCTGACCCTGCTGGAAATAGGCAAATCCAAGATGGTAATCGATGTCCGGAAACCCGGTGCCTTTGCTCACCGCCCGTTGTAGGATAGGCAGTGCCTTATCGATCTCACCCCGCTTGACATGCACCCAACCCAAGGTATCCAGAATAATGGGCTTTTAATCTCTTAAAGGCATGGAGCAGCGCCTTTGCCTTTTTGTTGCTCTCGGCCTTCGTTACAAAATATACGGAAACCTACTCCAGGGCCGTGGTGATAATTCTGTTTGTACTGGGTTATTTGACCCAGGTAAGCCTTCACTTCGGTGTAAGATGGGTACAGCGCCATATGGTATCCCACTTCGAAGCGAATCGAGGCATATTTGACCAGACACCGCATCATACCTGGGGTTACCGGTTTGGCACAGATTCGCGGATTTAGTGGTGAAACCAGGGAACTGGACCAGATGGAAAAGCGGATCAAGTACGATCTTGAATACATCAATAACGGGTCCCTATGGCTCGATCTTTTAATCCTGATAAGAACCCCATTCTGCCTGAAAAAAGGCAATGCCTACTGATCCCCTGAATAGTTCAATGAACAAACGCCAGCGACTGATCTATTCAGGCATGTTATGGCAATGAAGGAAAAAAATACTGATATCGCAACCGATACGGAGAACGGAAAGATCGGAGCATACCTAGACGTACTGCTTGAGACGCTGTTGCTGTTGATGTAATTCCTACAGAGGCGGTGTAGCCGAGACGTGACAAAAGCATCATGCCGGATGCGGGTTGCGTAATCTTTAAACCGCCTATTTGTCACCTTTGCTCAATATGATCTCAACCCGTCTGTTGCCAAACCTCTTCTCAAACTCTTCATGCTCTTCACTGCTCAGTTTAGGAACAGGCCCTCTTCCTTCGACAATAATCCGTTTAGCTTCGATACCTCTCTCGGTAAAGTATCTGGAAACGGCATTTGCCCGGGCAATGGACAGGTTCATATTGTAAACCGGATCGCCACTCGCATCGGTGTAGCCGGTTATTGTCATTGTCGATTTCTTATTCAGCGAAAGGACGATGTAGAGGTCGTTCAACATCTCCTTGAACTGTTCTGGGATATTGGGGTTATCGAACTCAAAGTATATCTGAAACTTCATATCGATAGAGGCGCTGACCGCTGGTCCCGACTCAGTGGCATCCTCACCGATTTCAACCTTCTGATATTTTGATTGTGTTGCAATGTAGTCTTTGCTTGCCATCTCCACGGGATCGGTTCCGAGACTTGAATCGATAACTTCCGGTTCTGCAATCGATGCGGTCACCGTGGCACGATCTGTATCGCTATCGGTTAGCGCCGTATCATCATCTGTTGACCCCGGCTCCTCACTTGTCTCCACTGTCTGTTGCGATGCATCGACTGAGGAATCTGCCAACTGCTCAGTTTTTAACTGAATCTCATGATCTGTATTTTCAGCCATTTGTTGCTCATTCTCTGACGTAACTGTGACTGGATCTTGGTCTTCCGCTTCATTGCCGGTTATTTCCTGCCACTTGGCCGCCAGGCCTTCCAAGGTACGTTCAATGCGTCCCGGCTCTATGACAAACAGTGTCAAAAAGAAAATACCTGCAAGTACAATGAAGAAAACATTACGTAGTGACTTCCCAAATGTTCCGGTAAAAAGCCCGTCTACGTCAAAAGTCTCGACGGTATTGATCAGACCGCCTTTTTCATCAATCTCATGTTTACGTCTTTCCGCCTGCATTGATGGCAGGTTCAAAATCTCTTCAGTTTTTTCATCGCCGCGCGACTTAGCAACTTTAAACTCGGCTGGACGGGTCACGTCAAGAACTTGCGAGGTTGCAACATCTATTTCCTCCTTATCATCATAGGGGGGAGCAGCATCCACTGCTGATGAGGTCTCTTCACTTGATGAATCTAACTCTGCCTCTGGCACATCAGCCTGGTCCGCCGGTATTGTATCGCTACAAACCTGCTCTTCCACGATGCCCGCGCCCTCATCCTTGGCATCGATTTCGACCAGTTCCTCGCCATATGGGAAGAACGCCGCAACAGGCGCTACATCGTCAGTCTCCTTCTCTCTTCCTCTCTCCTCTTCTGTTACCGGCCGGGCGGCCACTTCAGTATGATCTTCTGCCTCTATCCCGGTCAGTACCTCGTCATCCGCATCTGTGGCGATTTCACCATGCTCAGTATCTTCGTCTGTAAGCCGGTAATCACCAACAACCTCTTCTGCCACCGCTTCCGCGGTTTCTTCACTCTCGCCGCTCCCTGTACTGTCGGCGGACTCATCCGTTTGCGCGGTTACTTCAGTGTAATTTTCCTTGAATTCAGTAAAGGACTCTCCATTTTTGATGGACAGCCGCTCCTCATCGAACA
Source organism: Candidatus Thiodiazotropha sp. (assembly GCA_040793985.1). GTDB lineage: Bacteria > Pseudomonadota > Gammaproteobacteria > Chromatiales > Chromatiaceae > Thiodiazotropha. The sequence goes on from JBFNJI010000024.1 coordinate 265,774, forward strand.
GCTCTTTCGCTACAATCCACACATCCTCTTCAGTGAAATCATGCTTGGTTTCCAGCGCGCCATAGAGAAGCAAACGACTCACAACATGGTTGATCTTTCTTGGAATGCCCTCAGTCAAATAGTGGATGAGTGGGTAGATCACATCATCCAATTCCGGGTCGTGATTCCAACCGACAATACCAAGCCTGTGCTCGATGTAACCTTGGGTCTGTTCAAGATCCATTGAATCGAGCTGGCAACTGGCGATTAGCCGAGCACGAATCTGCTCCATTCCCTGACTCAGTACCAGCGACCGAAGTTCATCCTGTCCTACAAGGAAAAACTGAAAAAGGGGGTGACTGCCGGTCTGCAGGTTGGAAAGCAGTCGCAACTCCTCCAACCCATTCAAGGTCAGGTTCTGGGCTTCGTCGATCACAATGACGGCCCGTCTACCGGTTTCATACTCTTTGGTGATGAAATCTTCAATATGGGTAAGCAGCGTGGCCTTGTTGTAACTCTCAGCTGGCAGGCCGAATTCCAGGGCAACCTTTCGCAGCAGTTCCTCGGCTTGCAGCTGGTTGGTAACCAGATTTATCGCCAATATTTCCGATTTGTCTATTTCCGATAGGATATCGCGTATCAGGGTTGTCTTACCTGAACCGGGCCGCCCGGTAACCATGACGAAGCCTTCACCCTGCTGTAAGGCATATCTCAGGTGCGTCCACGCCTTGAGGTAGTTTTTGTGTGCAAACCTGAACTGTTCATCGGCACTCAACCGGAAAGGGTTTGCATTTAATTTATAATAGGATTCAAACATTTATTGTCTAAACATATCCGATTTAAAACATCTCACCGTATCGGAGTAAGCCCCTGATATACAGTCTTCCAAAGTAAACAGGAAGTTCGCATGAAAGCTGCATTGCACACTGCCAGCTTGAATATATGCTGTTAAAGGGATTTTAACTCGACCCTGGAGAGACCGGGAGCACTCCCCCGACAGGCGATGTAGGAGTGGCAGCGATCTATATACGTCCTGGTACTTTTCGGCATTGATACCCTCGCCCTCGCGATATGGGTGATTAAGTCAGCACCATCCTTGATCAGTTGATGCCCCTCGTCAACTTCCCAGCAGGCAAGACAAGAGTCATTGTTCTTCTCTAAAGGACCGAATTGTCTAAGTTTTTCACAAGCAACCGCAAATTTTGGCCAGACATCGAAAATAACCGGGTCAGTCCGCAGGGTTTCACACTTGAGTTTGGCAGTCCCAGCGAGTTGTCGGATCAACACATCCACACCCTTGAAGAAATGACTGGCATGAAATGCCTCGCTCATTGCATGCGAGATGATATCAATATCGTGCATGCTCTGGGCGATTTTAATATAGCGGCTCTCATAAAATGATTCTATGGGGATAGTGAATGCGCGGAAGGGCTCTCCCCAGAGCTCGTCGATACCCTCTTCACCGCTGCGATGCCTTACAAGACTACCTAGTTCAAGGGCCTCAAGCAGATACTGACCACATTCATGTAGCATCTCCCTGCCTCTACCACTCTTTATATTTTGATCCTCCAGTTTTACCAGCTCCCTGAATATGTCAGTGCCGCGATTGAACAGGGCGCCGGCCAACATTGCACCTTTGACACGTTTCAGGTCATCGTCACTCTCCTCCTCATAGGCCACTCTTGCCTCTTCCAGCCTGTCCCCCGGGATGTTGATTCCATGCTCTACATGATTGAAGAGACGACGGGTAAGTGCTTCAATCAGGTGTTTTTTTGTCTCGAGACTATCCTCCATCGGCACGTAGTACTTAATCCAATAGCCGTCGTAGAAGATGCACGTCTTCCCATCAATATCCTTGATTTTGCCGTTGGGTATATTGTCTGGGCTATGCATTTGTACTTCCCAACATCAGCAGCACTGAAAATTTGACCTTACATGCACACATTTGTCACAAGAATTCTGCCCTTAGGCAATAACTATTTTCCTAGCAGTTATTTCAGAAATGTCCAACTTTTTCACTTGGATCTTATGCCGCCGCCGTAAACCATGAATCCCTGATTCACCTAGAAAATAAACCATGATTGTGTCTAACTTGGCAGGAAACCGACTCAGATAACTTCCAGTCGCCTGACCAGCGCCGCAAGCCCTTCATCTTCTTCCAGAGCACCTTCCCAGAATGTGTAGACTACCTGTTTCTCACCCTCACCAACAACAAGTTTGGCCTGAAACGCCTGGCCACCGCCAGGCTGGGGATGGTCGGTTATGTCCCCTAGCGATGCTGCCGCTTCCTGCAGCTCCGCTTCTTGTTCTGTAGACAGCTTCCCGGCACGTGGTTTTTGTGTCGTATAAGTGCCTGTGTGAACTGTATAATTTCCAATACTGTCTATTTCAATGTGAAACGAATACTCTTCTTCACCCGTGACTTGATAATTGATGGGAATCATACTTGTCTCCTGAAGATAGCTGGTCGGCAAGGGCAGATTTTGCGCCTTATGCCTGCATTTTAAAAGTATTTGGTGAACACGGTAGCGCTCTCCATCCATTGCTATCGCACTATCCTGATCAACACGTTGGAGGAACCATGTCAGATGCATCTGTCGCTATTGTCACCGGCGCCAACCGCGGACTCGGTCTGGAGACCAGCCGTCAACTGGCAAAACTCGGTCACCATGTTCTATTGACCAGTCGTAACGAAGAAAAGGGACTGGCTGCCTTGCAGATGCTGAAAAAGGAGCAACTGGATGTCTCCTACCAGCAGCTTGATGTCAGCAGCGCCAGTTCTATCGAGGTGTTTGTAGATTATTTCAAGCAACACCACCAACAGTTGCAGATCCTGGTCAACAATGCGGGGATCTTCCCCGATCCATCGCCTCAGGAAGAAGAGAGCTCCATATTCGGTGCCGAAACCGAAACCATTCTCAAGGGTTTCGAAACCAACACACTCGGTCCATTCCGGGTATCCAGGGCACTCATTCCATTGATGGATGGAAGGGGTTGCGTGGTCAATGTCTCGTCCGGTATGGGGCAACTCAGCGAAATGGGAGGATGTTGCCCGGCATATCGCCTGTCAAAGACAGCCCTCAATGCACTGACCCGGATATTCTCCGAAGAGTTGAAACAGACCCAGATAAAGGTGAACTCCATATGTCCAGGCTGGGTGCGCACCGATATGGGTGGCGAGGAAGCCACACTTTCGATTGCTGAAGGTGTAAAGGGCATTATCTGGGCCGCCACCCTCAATGAGGATGGCCCAAGCGGTGGTTTCTTCCGTTTCGGCGAGCCAATTGCCTGGTAATTGGCCAACCGTTTCAGACTCAGTCGTCGCGCGATTCCAGCGCTTCTACCCGAGCCTTGAGCTCGGCGATCTCGCCGGCCATCTCGTTCAACAGCGACTCAAGCCGCTCTGTCTTTCCGGGTTTTTCAGCCGCAGGATGGGGTTCGTTGTTATCCGCAGTGTCGATATCGCTGTTGTTGCCAATCTCACCACAAAACAGATGCATATAACGTGACTCACGCCTCCCCGGTTCACGGGCCAAGCGCACAACAAAAGGTCCATCCTCACGCTGCATCAGTTCACGCAGTGTGCTTTCGACCTCCGCCACATCTGAAAACGTGCATAGACGATGACTGCGACTGCGCAGTTCACCGGGTGTTTGAGGACCCCTGAGCAACAGTAAGCAAAGAATACCCAGCGCCTGTGGGGAGAATTCGATGGCGCCAAACCCCGAGTTACAGAATCGATGTTGATATTTAGCCACCCGGCTGCCAAATCCTGTGCGATCGCTTACAAGGTGTTTTTTCTTCAATTCGTCAAGCAGATCCTGCACCTCTGTCTCATCCAGCTGCAGCACCGGATCACGGCTGCTCTTCTGGTTGCAGGCGTTTGTCAGCGCACTCAGAGAGAGTGGATATTGTTCCGGAGTGGTTATCTCCTTTTCAAGCAGACAACCGATAACACGTGCTTCTAAGGGTGTAATCTCTATTTTCATGGTGAGATTAAATATAGGGCCTATTGACACTAATTGGAACTACCTTGCTCCCTATCATCGTAGACCTATCGCCCTGTTGTTAAAATCAACTCAGCCACTGATTATTTTCAATCAAACCATGATGAGCCAGCTCAAACTCATTATTTCCCGGTTGTTTCAGCCTGCTACAGAACAGCGATTGATCAGCTGGCTTTTTCTGCGCCTGCTGGCGCTTATCTACCTTGTGGCTTTTGCCTCCCTGGCAGTGCAGATAACCGGATTGGTGGGAGATGAGGGTATACTGCCGGTGAGGGAGCATTTTAACCTTGCCATGGAACATTACGGAGAGCGTTCCTGGCTTTGGTTCCCTTCCATATTCTGGCTTACCGGTAGCAGTGACACCATGCTGCAGGCCACGACCCTGTTGGGGATCCTCTTCTCACTGACGCTGTTGTTCGCACGTTGGCAACGCTTCAGCCTGGTGCTGCTCTTTCTGCTCTATCTCTCGCTGTATCATGCTGCACAGATCTTTACCAACTTCCAGTGGGACACTCTGCTGTTGGAGGCGGGATTTCTTGCCATCTTTCTGCTCGGCGGCGGTAATCTCCTGTTGATTTTTCTCTTCGACTGGTTGCTGTTTCGGCTGCGTTTTATGTCGGGCCTGTTCAAGCTGGTCAGCGGTGACCCGTCATGGTCGGATCTAAGTGCGCTGAGCTACTATTTCGAGACCCAACCGCTACCCCATATTGGTGCATGGTACGCCCATCAGCTACCGGAACTGCTGCTTAAGGCCGGTGTCGTCCTAACCCTTTTCAGCGAGTTGCTAGTACCCTTTCTCATCTTCTTTCCCCGCAGATTTCGCTATTTCGCGGCCGGCATCACCATTCTGATGCAACTCTTGATCATCGCCACCAGTAACCACAATTTCATCAATCTGCTGACCATTATTTTGTGCCTGTTCCTGCTGCATGATGATCTGCTGAAACGTTTTCTTCCCAATTCACTGGTGCAGCGGATTGAGGCGACCGACACCACGCCCGGCCCTATCCGCTCAGCACTCATCGTCATCGCACTGCTGCTGATCCTGCCAGCGAGCCTGATCGCTTTCACCAGCCGGGTTGCAGGTCAACCTGCGCCTTCAATGGTCCAGGGATTCAGCCAATCGGTACAGCGCTTCGGCATCGGTCATATCTTTCACATCTTCCCCACCATGCAGACCCAGCGACAGGAGCTTGTAATCCAGGGATCGAATGACGGCAGGACATGGCAAACCTATGATTTTAAATATAAACCGGGTAAGCCATCGACGGCACCGGCGATTATCATCCCACACCAGCCACGCCTCGATTGGATGGTATGGTTCGTACCCACACAACAACCCCTGCAGCTGCATTGGTTCGGTCGGCTGATGGAGCGATTGCACCAGGGATCCGAGAGTGTCACCGCGCTGTTGGCAAACAATCCGTTTCCCGAAAAACCCCCAAGATATCTGCGCGTGGACAGCTTTAGCTACAGCTTTACCTCGCCTCAGGAGAGAGCGCAGAGCGGTAAATGGTGGCGAATTGAATACCTCGGATCATTTCCGCAGGTTGCCCCACGAATACCCTAGACCGGTCCGACCCATACCCCTCCCGTAAACCGAGAGAGGGTGACTGATCTGCAGGATTCAATAGGCTGAGCCCGCGATAGAGGCCGGTTAGGCCCGAACCTCAGGAATGCCTGGATGAGTTGGAGAGTATCTCTTCCGCTTTTACGACCATATTCCTGATGTCGCTGATGGTTGCCTCAATTGGAAAGTGCTTGATTCCATAGATCTCACACCCCTTGAATTCGGCTTCAAAACCACAACTGTGACTGATCAGCCTCTGCTTGGCATCGATTTCCCAACCATCGTTCCTATCAAACTTGATCATCGAGAAAATCCTTTTCAGAGAGAAAAAACACAAATGGCCGCTTGCGCAATGGTAACACCAAGAATGGTAAAGAAGGCCATTTTTCAAGGCAATTATCCTCTAAACGGTAGGAAAAAAAAGGATAAAGTGATTTGTGTACAGCCCTGTCTGTCGGATCTTGCCGTTCTGTCGATTGCGATCAGCGTAACAAGCCGGATATCTCCTCCGCGGGAAACTGGGGTCGAATCGAAAAAACCCTAGCAAACTCCGCTGGTTGACAGTGGATCACTACTTTATACTCCGAAACTTGGTAATTCACCGAAACTGCTAATTCAACATACTGTTTGGATTGGAAAATTGTGTCCACAACCCAATATTCAATGCGAGCGCATTCAAGCTCCATGTGAGATTTTTTAAATGGTCAAACTCTACGGTATTAAAAATTGCGATACGATGAAAAAGGCCTGCCGCTGGCTGGATGAGCAGGGTATCGCCTACGGATTTCACGATTTCAAGAAACAGGGGATAGATGAGAGACAGTTGCGGCAATGGGTGAACATCGTTGGCTGGGAGACCTTGCTGAACCGACGCGGCCTGATGTGGCGAAAGCTGGATCAAAGCGCGAAGGCGGAAATCGACGAGCCCAGTGCAATCCGCATCATGCTCGAGACCCCTACAATCATCAAACGACCCGTGCTGGAGCAGGGCCGGAACGTGTATGTGGGATTCAATGAAGACCTCTATTCGAAACTCTTTGCCTAGCCCCCCTGCTCCCCTACTCACCCATAAACTCTGTATAATGGCCCGTTTTTCGATTCCCAGAGGTGTAGCATGATCAAAATCAATGAGAACTATAAGAAACTCCAGGCCTCCTACCTGTTCTCAGATATTGCGAAAAGGGTTAGCGCTTTCCAGCAGGCCAATCCCGACAAGCACATCATCCGTCTGGGTATAGGTGATGTCACGCGCGCCCTTCCTGATGCCTGTATCAAGGCCTTCCATGCTGCCGTCGACGAGATGGCCAGTGACGCCACGTTTCACGGTTACGGTCCAGAGCAGGGTTATGACTTCCTGCGCGAGGCTATCGCCAAAGGTGACTTTCAATCCCGGGGATGCGACATCGAGGCAGACGAGATCTTTGTCAGCGATGGCGCAAAGTGCGATTCCGGGAACTTCCAGGAGATCTTCGCCACGGATATCCGGGTTGCCATTCCCGATCCTGTCTATCCGGTGTATGTGGATACCAACGTGATGGCGGGCAGGACGGGGGAAGCCGAATCCGGACGCTACACCGGTCTTACCTACCTGGAAGGCACCCAGGAGAACCAATTCATTCCGGACCTGCCCAGCGGGCCGGTGGATCTGATCTATCTCTGCTTCCCCAATAACCCGACGGGAGCGACCGCCACCAAGGCGCAATTGCAGCAGTGGGTCGATTACGCCAAAGAGAACAAGGCCCTGATCCTGTTCGATGCCGCCTACGAGGCCTTTGTGCAGGATGAGGATCTGCCGCGCTCCATCTACGAGATCGAGGGAGCCCGGGAGGTCGCCGTGGAATTTCGCAGTTTCTCCAAGACCGCCGGTTTCACCGGGACACGATGCGCCTATACCGTTGTCCCCAAGGCGTGCAAGGCCTACACCGCCTCCGGAGAGACCGTCTCTATCCTCGACCTCTGGAACCGCCGCCACACAACCAAGTTCAACAGCGTCTCCTATCCGGTGCAGCGGGCCGCTGCGGCGGTCTACAGCGAGGAGGGCCGTGCGCAGGTCAGTGAGCTGGTCGCCTACTATCTCAACAATGCGAAGTATATCCGTGAAAAAATGGAGGGCTTGGGTTATAGCTGCATAGGTGGAGAGAACTCACCCTACATCTGGATAAACGCCAAGGGTGACTCCTGGGACCTCTTTGACATGCTGCTCAACAAGGCAGGTGTGGTCTGTACGCCGGGAGCCGGATTCGGCAAGTGCGGAGAAGGTTACATTCGTATAAGCGCATTCAACAGTTTTGAAAATGTTGAGGATGCCATGACCAGAATCAGTGGAGCTCTCTAGTGCCCCAATCAGCAGATTTTGCAAGCCGTATCGCGGGATCCCTCGAACAGATCGTCGAGCATTTCGGCACTCCCTTCCATCTCTATGACGAACAGGGGATTCGCGATAATGGCGAAGCACTGATTCGCGCCTTTGCCGGTGTCGAGCATTTCAAGGAGTATTTCGCTGTCAAGGCTCTGCCCAATCCGTCGATCATGAAGATCATGCAGGATCTCGGTTTCGGCTTCGACTGCAGCTCCACTTCAGAGCTGGTACTGAGCCGTGGGATCGGAGCCAGGGGTGAAGAGATCATGTTCACCTCCAATAACACCAGCGCGGCCGAGTTTTCGGTCGCCGAGGCCGATGGAGGTTGCGTACTCAACCTTGACGATATCTCGCTGATCGAAAAGGTACCGCAGATGCCGGAGTTGATCTGCTTTCGTTACAACCCCGGCGAGAGGCGCAGTGGCAACAGTATCATCGGCAATCCGGTGGAAGCGAAATATGGGGTCGCCCACGATCAGCTGCTCGATGCCTATAGGCTGGCGAAGCAGCGGGGAGCCCGTCGCTTCGGTCTGCATACCATGCTGGCTTCCAATGAACTCAATCATGCCTATATGGTTGAAACCGCCCGTATGCTCCTGGACAGGATTCGCTGGATTTCTGATGCGCTCGGTATTGAGTTTGAGTTCATCAATATAGGCGGCGGTCTCGGGATACCCTATCGTCCCCAGGAGAAACCTCTGGATATCGTCAGTATGGGGCAAGAGATCTCGGAGTTGTTCAGCAGCTTCAAAGAGCATCAGGGGTACGCACCCAAACTCTTTCTCGAGAGCGGCCGCTACATCACCGGACCCTATGGCATACTGGTTACCCGTGCCATAAACCGTAAGGAGATCTACCGCACCTATGTGGGTGTGGATGCCTGTATGTCGTCTTTGATGAGACCCGGCATGTATGGCGCCTATCACCACGTCACGATTCACGGCAAGAACGGAGCAGCGGAGACAGTGGATGTGGTTGGCTCGCTATGTGAAAACAATGACAAGTTTGCGGTTCAGCGTCCACTGCCGGTGATTGCGGATGGGGATATCGTCGTTATTCACGACACCGGCGCCCATGGCCATGCGATGGGTTTCAACTATAACGGCAAGACAAGACCCAAAGAGCTGCTGCTGCGCAGTGATGGCAGCGTGGAGCTGATTCGCCGGGAAGAGACCCACGATGACCTCTTCGCCACCCTGAACTTCGACGCTGATCGTTTTACACCTTGAGCGATTAAGGGCTGATCCGCCTTGGCCCATCGCCCAGGGGTCCCTGCAATACCGGGACACACGTCTCTCATCACCTGGAACAGGTCAGGACCAGCCCTTGAATCAAGTATTAAAATTCATAAAAATTCCTTTAATTCCCGCATGTTGAGATAAAAACCATAGTTTGGGCAGTGGTTCTCATATCTGTGGAAAACTCCCTCCTGATGCTCAAGATTGAAACAGCACTACCGCTGAGAGTCCTACATCAATTCAAGGTTGAAATTAAGAAACAACAAGGGAGAAGTGTCATGGAGATAGTCACAACGCTTACCATTCTGCTAGTCATCGGCCTGTTTTTTATCTACAAAATCACCCTCTACACATCAAACAAAAAAAACAAAATCAACATCGAGGATTTCCAGGAGCAGATCAAAACAGCCCTGAATCTGCCAAGGGATTCCAGGGATGACTGGCAGAATGAACCCGCCACAGAAAGCATGCTGCAGGAGCTTGCGGATCGCGGTATTTGCTTGGATCAGCAGCTGACCAAAGGCCAGGCCATGAACATCCTTGGTCTTTTCTCACCGCCGGATGGCAGGCAGGTGGATATACTGAAGCACTTCAATATTCCCTACTCATTCAAGATGAACCAGACCATGGCCTACTATCTGATCCGGGAGCTGTTCAAGGATCCCGCAAAGGTCGAGGAGTGGAACAACCGTCCACCCACCACCACCGTACGCCAGGGCCTGCTTTTTATGGAAGGAAAACTTTCCAGTGGCATGAGTCATGTGGAGGCCCAGAGCAGACTCGATCAATTGGGGATGGAGAATCCACCGCGTTATCGGGAGTGGAAACAGATCGACCGCCTCTTTCTCGAAACCAACAATCCTGAAATCCGGGCTAAGTTTCAGGTACGTAAGATTACCTGGAAGCGTTTCTTCGACAGCTATGACGCACTGAAAAATACCGGAATCCACGCCCGTGCGATGAGAGGTGAGCATATCATCGAGCACTCGTTAAGGCAGGATGAGAGCATTGTGGCCCATGCCAAAATCAGGAATGCAATGCAGCCTGCATCCTGGTGAAACAGAGGGTCGATTTATTTTTGGCGGACTAACACTCAGGCGTAAACATCGATGCCGAGGATTTCACTGATATAGTCTCTCTCCTGCACAGCCTGTACGGATTGATAGGAAGAGAGTGCGCGCTGTTTACGCGGATCGTCGTTCACCTGAGTGAGACTTGGTCTCGAGCGCTGACGTTGCAGCATTTGCTCCGCCTGTTTTACCTGCTCCACGCCACGCAGTATCTGTGCAGACTGCCCCGTCTGCGATGCCAGCGGTAGCGTATGGATCATACGCGCCGCGCTATCCCGCTGTTGTTCCAGGGATAGCGTCAGTGAGGGCAGTGTCAGTGGATTGGAGATCTGCATCTAGGGCCTGTTCTCAACTGGAGACCGATTCCACGCCATAGCCCGCCTCTTGCACCGCGTTGACCAGGGAGTCCCGATCCGCGGAGCCGCTGACCACGGCCTGGCCATCCTCCAGGGAAACGTCCGCGGTCTCCACACCCGGTTGGGCTCGTAAAGCCTGGGTAACGTTCTTCACGCAATGGGGGCAGGTCATGCCGGACACTTTCAGCGTAATACTCAAAGGGGCCTCCTTAACAGGTTGAAAAAAACGCAAGCGGTTGGCATTGGTGACCACGGTCACCGAAGACAGTGCCATGGCTGCACTGGCGAACATGGGCGGTAGCAGCCATCCCGTAAGCGGATAGAGGACGCCGGCCGCCATCGGGATACCAATCACATTATAGATAAAGGCACCAAAAAGGTTCTGTTTAATATTCCTCAAGGTCGCCCTGGAGAGTGCAATTGCGGTGGTCAGGTTGACCAGTGAATCGCCGACCAGGGTGATATCCGCATTTTCAATGGCGACATCGGTACCGCTGCCAATGGCGAAACCGGTATCCGCCTGTGCCAATGCAGGAGCGTCGTTGACGCCGTCACCCACCATACCCACACGGTAGCCCTGTGCCTGCAGTCCCTTCACTACTTCGAGTTTCTCCGCCGGCAGGAGTTCACTGTGGAAATCCTCCACCGCCAAAGCAGCAGCCACCGCCTCAACCGTCGCGCGGTTATCTCCACTGCAGATGACGAGACTGACACCCTGCTCCCTGAGTGACGCCACCGCTGCCCGGCTATCGTGACGCAATGGATCCTTGAGAATCAACAGACCGACGATCTCACTGTCGCGCACAACCCACACCGGGGTGCCTCCTTGCGTGGCCTCTTTGCGGGCATGCGCGAGTAATCCTGCAGCAGGTGCGAGCTTGTTCGCCTTGAGAAACTGATCCCCTCCCAGCTCCACCAGCAGGCCATCGACCCGTCCCTCTACCCCCCGACCCGCATGGGAGCTGAACGAGGTCACGGCAGGGCATTCAATCCCTAGCTGATCCGCATAATCGATGATCGCCTCCGCCAGGGGATGAGTGGCCTGGGATTCGACACTGGCAGCCAAGGTGATGAGTTCTGTCTCATTAACCCCGGCAACCGGGTAGAGTGAGGTGACAGTCGGTCTTCCCCGGGTGAGGGTACCGGTCTTATCGACTACCAGGTGGGTAAGCCCGCTTGCCCGCTGCAACCCATCGCTGTTTCGGATCAGGACATTCAGTTGAGCGGCACGACTGGTACCGACCATAATCGCGATCGGTGTAGCCAACCCAAGGGCACAGGGACAGGCGATGACCAGTACGGCGATACTGGCGGTGAGTGCATGGGCAAGTGCCGGTTGCGAACCCAGCATCAGCCAGGCACCGAAGGTGACCAAGGCAATCACTACCACGACAGGGACAAAGATCGCGGACACCCTATCCACGAGGCGCGCTATTGGAGGCTTGCTCATCTGTGCCTGGCGCACCATCTCAATAACATGGGCCAGGGTTGTCTCATCACCCAGCCGGGTAACCCGAAAACGCAGGCTGCCATTGCGGTTCATGGTACCGCCGGTAACGGAATCGCCAGGGTGTTTGCTCACCGCCAGCGATTCGCCGGTCAACATCGATTCATCGATGCTCGACTCCCCTGCGATGACTTCGCCATCGATGGGGACTCGCTCCCCGGGCCGCAGCTGAATCTCGTCCCCCACCCGCAGCAGTGAAACCGGGACCGACACCTCCTCTCTCTCATATAATACCCGGGCGGTCTTTGGCGCCAGCCCCACAAGACTACCGACAGCTTCACTCGTGGTCCGCCTTGCACGGGTCTCCAGGACATGTCCAACCTGGAGAAAGGCGAGTATCAGCACCGAGGCGTCGAAATAGAGCTTCTCTGTCTGCAACAGCAGGCCCTCCGGCTGGATCACGACCAACAGCGAAGCGACCCAGGCCGTTCCTGTTCCCAGCGCCACCAGACTGTCCATATTGGCAGAGAGGTGTCTGGCCTGTTTCAAGGCCCCCAGGTAGTAGTGGGCACCGCTGAATCGCATCACCAGGAGGCAGAGGATCGCGATCCCCAACCAGAAGCTTTCGCCACCGGGATCGCTCAGGCGCGGTGTATATCCGGCCATTTCCGCAGCCATCAGCGGCAACCCAACAACTCCCGCGAGCAATGCCCGCTGCCAGGAGCGCCTGATCTCGACAGCTGCCGCTGACGCCTCCTCTGCATAAGGATCGGTGAAGGGCTCTACCAGCCTCGCCGAATGGCCGGCCCGCTGCAGTTGGAGCAAGAGTTGCGCCGGGTGCATATCGGTGCGGATACGCCAATGCTCCCCAGAGCCGCTAATCTTGGCATCAGGATCTAGCTTGTCCAGAAGTCGGCGCAGTTGATCATCTCCTGCTTCGATAGCAGAAGGGATCTCCAGTACCAGTTCATCGACGCTACGACGAGGGGCATCAAGGCGCGCGTCGTAACCCTGGTCGATCACCGCCGCAACCACCCTTTGCGGGTCGCCGCCAACCACCTGGGCGCGCTTCTCCACCAGATTGACCACCGCCTCCGATACACCCTCCACCGAACGGATCGCCCGCTCCACCGAGGCGACACAGCTGGCACAGGTCATGTCATCGACGACCAGCATGTAACCATCGGTCAGGATCAGTGGTTTATCTGTCGCCGCGGTTGGCAGACCGGTGGCCGGGGTTGCACATTGTGCGGGTGATACACTCAGGGGTTGGGCGTCATAGCCGGCTTGCTTGATCGCCGCGATGGCATGATCGGGATTACCCCCGGTGATCTGTGCGCTGTTGGATTCGAGATTCACCTCGACCAGCGCTACACCTGGCAGCGAGGCGACCGCCTTTTCCACCGCCGCCACACAGTGTTGGCATGACATGCCTTGAATCGCCAAGCGGTAGGTCCCTGCTGGCGATTTCGTCTCAGCCTCAACACATGGGTGTGAATGGGATACTGGCATCTCGTCAGGCAGCAGGACCCAATTCCCTATCCGGGAGGCCAGCTCATGTTGCGGCCGCCCAGCAGATGCATGTGGATATGAAACACGCTCTGTCCCGCATCGCTGTTACAGTTGATCACCAGTCGATAACCGCCGCTGTCGATTCCCTCATCTTTGGCTATCTGTTGCGCCGTCAGGGTGAGTTTGCCCATCAATGCCTGATCGCCGGGGTCCAGTTCATTGAGGGTGGCGATATGGCGTTTGGGAATGATCAATATATGGGTCGGAGCCTGTGGATTGATATCCCGGAAGGCGAGCAGATCGTCATCCTCATAGACCTTGTCGGGTTGTATCTCACCATTGACAAACTTACAGAAAAGGCAGTCGCTCATAGGTTCTCCTCAAAACTCAGATCGCCCTCGAAAGGCATGAGCCAATGTAGCACCATCCACATATTCCAGTTCACCGCCCATCGGAACACCCTGGGCGATCCTTGTTGTCCTTATCCCCCTGGTCAGCGCCATGTCATGGATATATTGAGCCGTGGCATCTCCCTCGATTGTCGGGTTGGTGGCAAGAATAATCTCTTTGACATCACCCTCGGCAAAACGCTCATCCAGACGATCGAGCCCGATCTCCCTCGGACCGATGCCGTCGAGTGGCGAGAGATGCCCGCCGAGCACGAAATAGCAACCCCGGTAGTCAATGGCCTGTTCGATCATGGCCTGATCCGCCGGCGTCTCCACGATGCAGAGCTGGGTCGGATCGCGCTCCGGATTGGCGCACAGCTGACAGAGATCGGTTTCACTCAGGGTTCGACAGCGGGAGCAGTGGCCGATCCTTTCCATCGCCTCCGTCAACACGCTCGACAGTTTCCTGCCACCCTCGCGATCCCTCTCCAGGAGGTGATAGGCCATGCGCTGTGCGCTCTTGTCACCAACCCCGGGAAGACACCTCAAGGCAGAAACCAATTGCTGCAGCAACGAGGGGCTAGGCATGCCGGATCCCGATAATGAGGGACATAATATTTAAAACGGCAGCTTCATGCCTGGCGGCAGTCCCAAGCCTGCTGTCAGACCGGACATGCTCTCCTGCATCTTCTGGCTCACCCGTTGCGCGGCATCGTTCAGCGCCGCGGCGACCAGGTCCTCCAACATCTCCTTGTCGTCCGACATCAGACTGTCATCGATCTCCACGCGGCGCACTTCATGCTTACCGTTCATGATCACTTTAACCAAACCTCCACCAGCCTCACCGGTCACCTCTTCCTGCGCCAGCCGCTCTTGCGCCTCTTGCATCTCGGCCTGCATCTTCTGGGCCTGCTTCATCAGATTGCCTATACCACCCTTCATGGAAATACCCTCATATCAAGCTTGTCACGACCCCTCAGTTTGCGGGGTACGGACTCAAATGTATACCAAAATTGTAGATCCGAGAATTGACTTAAGGTTGCCTACCAAAAAGCTATGAATTCAGCAATTTACACTCAATTCCTCAACATCTATCAAACCCATATTTCGTAGCGACTGCCTTCAATTGCCAGGCTCATCCATGGGCCTGATGGAATCGGTCAGCAGTCGTGCGGAAAATCGCTCCTCCATCTCGCGCACCAGGGGATCGCTCTTCATTACCGCTTCGGCCTCTTTCTGACGCTGGTTGCGTTCCCGTTGCAGACGCATCGCCGGCGTCTCCTTCTCGGGTACCGCTTCGGATATCACCAGTTTGACTCTATCTCCAAGGAGTCCGGCAATGCTCTGCTGCAGGCGTTTTTCCGACTGCCCGACCCGCAGCTGCCGCATCGAGGCATCGAGGGTCAGGCTCAAGGTCCCGCCATCCCAACTCACGAAGGCGCAGTTGTTGGCCAGCTGGCTGGTAATGCCCCCGAGCTTCATTGCCTCTACAAAGGCGCCCCAGTCGGCGGGATCCCTGGTTGGCGAATCCCCAGTAGTCGCTGAAGAGGCAGCAACTGCCTCGACCTGGCCGTCAGCCGGAGCGGCCGGTTGCTTTGTTTCGTTCCGGGTGTTGTGCTTGGCACCACCCGCGGATTGCGGTGTTGATTCCGCTGAAACCGGCCTGAAGGCCAGCATGCGCAGGAGAACCATCTCGAAACCGCTGCGGGGATCGGGGGCCAGATCGAGCTCCTTCTGTCCCATCAATGCGATCTGATAATAGAGCTGCACATCCTCCGGCGAGAGATCCTGTGCGAGAGCCTGCAGACGCTGCGGGTCATAGGTGTCGTCGGGTTCATACTCCCCCACGACCTGCAACATGGCGATCTGATGCAGCATGGCAAGCAACTCCTGCAGGGCATTGCCGAAATCAGCCGCCCGCACACCCATCTCCGCCACCAGGGCGATCACCTGCTCCCCGTTCGACGCCGCCAAAGCCTCGATCAGGAGATAGATCTGGTCAGCGCCGATGGTGCCGATCATGACAGCGACATCGGAACCCTTTACTTCGCCTCCGCCAAAGGCGATGGCCTGATCGAGCAGGCTCAAGCCGTCTCGCATACTACCGTCGGCACCCCTGGCAAGCAGTGCAAGCGACTGATCGTCGAAGAGGATCTTTTCCTGCTGCAGGATATGTCTCAGCTGCGACTCGATCTGCTCCCTGCTGAGTCGTTTGAGGTTGAATTGCAGACAGCGTGAGAGCACTGTAACCGGCACCTTTTGCGGGTCTGTGGTGGCAAGAATGAACTTCACATGCGGAGGCGGTTCCTCAAGAGTTTTAAGTAACGCATTGAAACTGCTTGCTGAAAACATATGAACTTCATCGATCAGGTAAACCTTGTAGCGTCCACGCACCGGCGCGAAAGGAACGTTTTCCAACAACTCCCGGGTCTGATCCACCTTGGTTCTCGAGGCGGCATCCACCTCGAGGAGATCGACAAACCGCCCCTCGTCGATCTCACGGCAGGCATCACATACACCGCAGGGGGCCGCACTGACTCCCTTTTCACAATTCAGCGATTTGGCGAAGATCCGTGCCAGGGTGGTCTTGCCCACACCCCGGGTACCGGTAAACAGATAGGCATGATGCAGCTGTCCACGCTCGAGAGCGTTGGTAAGCGCTTTCACCACATGTTGTTGCCCCACCAACTGACTGAACAGCTGGGGACGCCATTTACGTGCAAGTACCTGATAAGACATTTAAACAATCTGTCATCCGCAGAGTGAGGACTGGGAGTTTAACCTGAATCAGCAGTGGAATCACTGCCGTTCGCCAACCCGGGTGAAAGCAATGTTTTGATTAACAAAACGATTAAAGGATCCCTATCGACACGCGCTAAAAAGTCTACAAGGACGGGGATCCGGTAAAGAAATTGTGGTTCATCGCTCTCCGGCAGGGGCCGATGCGCAGATTGAAGACAGGATTCACCCTCTAAGAGATTCGTTTGTTTGCCACAAGGACCGGCAATGACATGGAAAGCTGAACCCCTATCGCTAGCACTGATTGAATCGCCCCCAATGGTGACGTCTCGGGTGATTGAGCTGCTTGGGAGTTATCCCCTCGAACCCATTTTCCGCATCGCCTATCAGGGTCATCTCCACATCGACGCCCTCGGCTGGGAGGCAAAGGCCAAGTCGTACTATGCCCATGCCGTTGCCAGGTCGCCGCAAACACTCTGGCTTCATGTGCAACGGATCAATCTGCTTGCGACCCTGGGGGACCGGGATGTCCAGGGCGCGCTCATCGATCTCTTTCTGGTGCTCGATGGAAAAGGCAGCGCCTTGTGCAAGCGCCTGTTGTCATTGGCCAAACCCTTGCTTCCGGCCGAGACCCATCAACTCCTGGAATATCGGCTTGCCGAGGGCGGACCGATGGTCTGCCTCAGCTCACCCGGGTCCATGCTCAGCTCGGGTCAGCTTGGCGATGAGCAACTCATCCGGCCGGTTGAGTCGGCAGCCGACGCCCCCGGCGATCCATTGCAGATCGCATCGGAGCTGCTCGCCTTTGGACAGACAGATCAGGCGCAGGAGACACTGGAAAATGGGATTTTAGCCGAGCCAGAGCGACTCGATCTCCATCAAGCCCTACTCGAGATCCATCACCATATCCGGGACAGAAAGCGCACCACACAGCTTCTGCGACGTCTTGCAGGCAGTGTGAACCCGGCCCGCAAAGCATGGCAGGAACTTATCCATGAACTCGATGAAGACCCAGACAAACTTGTCTGAACCATGTCGCAGCCCGACAAGGTTGGCCGCAATCGGCATGGACCAGCGCCAGCGCAATGCACTGCGCATACTCTTTTCAAGTCACTGCAACAAGCGCTACATCCTTACCGAGGAGGCCTCATCGGAGATATGCATTCTCGATCTGGACAGCTTTGGCGGCGAGCAAAAACGGCAGGAGTTCCGGGCCCGTCACCCGGAGTGGCCGCTGATACTGGTCTCCATTAGGGATCAGCAGACTTCCGATCGAAACACCCTGTTCGTTAAGAAACCGATCCCGGTCGAAGGCCTGATTTCAGCAATCGAAACCCTTCGTGGCAATCTCTCCGGATCGAAGCGGCCGCCCGGGCATCCAGCGGTCGAGACTCCCCAGGCTGCAACCGCCAAACCCTTACCGCGACAAGACCCGACAGGGAAAAAGGGAGCCACCACCCGCAGGGCCGCGTCACTCATGAGCGCATCCGTGGAGCAGGCTTTCGTGGGAACCTCGCCCGACATCGACCCTGCGGATCCCGGCCATGTGGAGAGAATCTATTACGACCCGGCGCACTATCTACAGGGGTTTTCCCAGCAGGCGCTGAATCAAGCGGTTCTCTGCAACCAGGCCATCAACATTGAGGGGCCATGGCCGGCACTAACCCTGGACATCATCAACAACAAGATGTGGGTCGCGGCGAGCGAGAGACAACTACGCCCCTTCTGCACCCTGCCCGATGCAACCCTTGAGGTGGAACTGACTCCCCTGGCAGCGGGGTGGAATCCAGCGGCCAATGCCAAATGCTACCCGCTTCAGGCCTTCATCTGGCAACTGGCGCTATGGGCTTCCAGGGGCCGCTTACCGGATGGCACAGATATTCACCAGCCAATCTACATTCGGCGCTGGCCCAACTTCACCCGACTCGTGATAACTCCCCATGCCATGGCCATTGCGGCGCTATGGGCGCAGCAGCCGAGATCCCTGCTCGATACAGCCAACGCCCTTGAGATCCCGCAGCGTCACGTATTTGCCTTCTACAGTGCCGCCCATGCAATCCAGCTGGTGGGCGAAACACGACGTGCCGTGGATACCCTGATCCAACCACCGGCGATAGAGCGCTCGACAAACAGGGGAGTGTTTGGGCGCCTGCTGGATCGGCTCAGAAGAGGGAAAAAAAGTGAGTGATTTTAAGATTATCTTCAGCGGACCAGTCGGTGTTGGAAAGACCACGGCGATCGGCGCGATCAGTGATATCGAACCCGTGATCACCGACGAAAAGGCCAGCGATATGACAAAAACCCAAAAACCTGGCACAACTGTCGCCATGGATTACGGCCTAATCTCCCTCGGCGAGCGGGAACGCATCCATCTTTACGGCACACCGGGTCAACAACGCTTCGACTTTATGTGGGAGATTCTGACTCAGGGCGGTATCGGCTTGATTCTCCTGGTCAGCAATGCCCGCCCCGATCCATTCAGCGACATGCACTTTTTCCTCGACGCCTTCAAGACCTTCATCACCCGGACCAAGGTTGTCATTGGCGTGACGCAAATGGACTTGAGCGATCAACCGCGTCTGGAGGACTACTATCTGCAACTCGAGGACAATGGATTGAAGATCCCGATTTTCGAAGTCGATGCCAGGGTCAAGAGGGACATCTCCCTGCTGCTCGAGGCCCTGCTCTATTCAATCGACCCCGGACTGGAAGATTGATATGTCTGACTACCAACTGATCGAGGGACGTTTTGCGTTACCATCCCCGGCTGGGGCATTCCATGCAGCCTCACATCGCAATAGCGACTCGCTACACAGGCTGCTGTGCGCACTGCTGCAACAAGAGACCACTCCGGCACTGACGCAACAGGCACTGGAGCAGTGGACCGGCCTTTCTGGTGAGGATGCGCAGGAGATCCTTTTTCGCGCCCAGAATCTTGGATGGGTGGAGGGTTTCAAGGAGGCGCGTAGCGCCCAACCCGGTTCTCTCGAGGCATTGCTCCCCAATCTGTTGCCTCCCCTCTCCGATAGCGGCAAGGCACTGCTTGCGGATAGCCATGGGTTTCACATTGCAGCCTCTGGATTTACCCATGAAGCCGCGATCGAATTGTCGGCCTTGAGTGCGGACCTCGCCTCCCTCGACAACCGCCACCAGGCCCTGACTCACAACAACCTGCGTATATCGACCAGCGCATGGGCACTGGTTGACGCGGCGGGAAACAGCCAGCTGGGCTTTTGGCCGCTGTACATCGACGATCAACGCTTTGCCCTGGTGCTTCAGGGTGTTCCCCATCTGAATCAACCTGCCTTCACTTTCCTCGTGTGGGCCCTGAGTACACGCTACGCCGGCGCTGACCGGGGTTGACAATGAAAGCCGGCTTACTGAACAGAACCACCCGGTCCACCAGGCTGATCTGTGAAAAACGGTTCGATACAACCCCAGTCGCTGCCGGTCGAATGAATGCGCTGTCACTGTGGACAGGAAATGAACAGTCAATTTGCTTTACCTCAAAAGGAGATGCCTCATGCGCGCAGATATGCTCAACTCAGTACTTAGTGAACTCAATGGAACCTCGGCAGACATAGAGGCTTCCGCAGTCATTTCGACCGATGGCCTGATCATGGCCTCTCAACTACCCCAATCACTGGATGAAGACCGGGTCGGCGCAATGAGCGCGGCGATGCTTTCCCTAGGTGATCGTACAGCCCAGGAGTTGGCACGGGGTGAACTGGATCAGGTATTGGTGAAAGGGGGCAAAGGCTATGTATTGATGGCTCATGCGGGTCCCGAGGCGGTTGTAACCGTATTGGCAAAGACAAATGCAAAACTGGGACTGATCTTCCTGGATGTCAAGCGGGCAGCCGAGAGTATCGAGAAATTGATCTAAGGTGACAGCGGCTATGAGTGAAAACGCATTCTTTCTAAGACGCATGAATGACCATATCCAGTATTTGGGCAAACTGAAGGCCACCCTGGAAGATCGGGGAGATTTCCAGGGCAGCGACCACCATTCATGCAAACTGGGAACATGGCTCGATAGTGATGGCCCTGCCCAGTCCTCTGCCATCAGCGATGAAGCGCGCCGTGTATTCGATTCAATCCTGGAGCCGCATCAGCAGTTCCACCAGGCAAGCCGACAAGCACTGGATTGCAAGAAAAGCGGTGACAAGATCGGCATGGAGAAAGCCATGACCGAGATGTTCAAGCTATCGGCGAAACTGGTGGATATACTGATGAAACTCGACACCATGAGTCGCGGCAATCACTAGCAGTTCGACCGGGCAGGAATCTGACGAACTAGATCCCGGTCAACTTGCTTTGATGTCGGGGCCATATCATCATGCGACTTTGGTCGCGCGAATGTCGGTGATCAGTTCCCTTAACTCAGCATCCTCCGGAATATCACCGCCTACACACCAGGCGTGGATAACCGGATCGGGATATTCCAGCAGTTGAACGAATAGGCGCTTCAGATGCGTTGGCAAGTCGGCATAGCGCTGATCCAGGAACGCCTCCAACAGCACGTCCAGTTCCAGCATGCCGCGACGACACTGCCAGCGCAGTCTCTCGATATTCGACAGATCACTCTCCTGGATAACCATGCCACTCATCCAAGATTCATCTGATCGGCAGCCACTCAGATGGCATCCTTGAGCATGATCGCCTTGATGTGGCCAATGGCCTTGGTGGGATTGAGCTCCTTCGGACACGACTCCACGCAGTTCATGATGGTATGGCAGCGAAACAGCTTGTAGGGGCCTTCAAGCTTGTCGAGCCTCTCCTCCTTGGCCTGATCTCTGCTGTCGGCAAGGAAGCGACAGGCGGTGAGTAACGCCTGTGGACCGAGAAACTTCTCCGGATTCCACCAGAACGAGGGGCAGGAGGTGGAACAGCAGCCGCACATAATGCACTCATAGAGGCCATCGAGCTGGTCCCGTTCCTCGGGGGATTGCAGGATCTCCTGTTCGGGCATAGGTTCCTTGCGGATCAACCAGGGGTCGACCTGCTTGAATTGGGCATAGAACTGACTCATATCGACCACCAGATCACGAATCACCGGCCGTCCGGGGAAGGGTCTGACCACCACCGGTTCCTTGAGATCGCTCAAGGCCGTGATACATGCGAGCTTGTTGCTGCCGTTGACATTCACTCCATCAGATCCGCAAACCCCTTCACCGCATGAGTGCCTGAAGGTAAACGACTCGTCCTGGGCCTGTATCGCCAACAGGGCATCACGCAGCATCATCCCCTGGCGCTGCTCGATGTCGAAATCCTGCATATAGGGCTCGCTGTCGGTTTCCGGGTTGTAACGGTAAACACTGAATTTCATTTCAAAACCTCAGTAGATTCGGATAATTAAGAATTTTGAATTTAGGTGTTGGCTATAAAAAACCTGGCAACAACCGCTTTCAACCCAGGTGCGCGCACCGCGCATACGTTGAATTCATAATTCAGCATCAATAAACCCTCTCTTTCGGCGGAAAGCTTTCCACGGTCAAGGGTTGTGACCGCACCCCCTTGTAGTCGAGTCTGTCGTTCTCCATCCAAT
Organism: Candidatus Thiodiazotropha sp.; assembly: GCA_040793985.1. GTDB lineage: Bacteria > Pseudomonadota > Gammaproteobacteria > Chromatiales > Chromatiaceae > Thiodiazotropha. The sequence continues at coordinate 287,988 of JBFNJI010000024.1, forward strand.
AGAGGGTGTGCTTCATCCACTCCTTGTCATCCCGATTGGGATAATCGGGACGCGAATGGGCGCCACGGCTCTCTTTGCGGTGCAGTGCCGAGACCGCGATCGACAAACCGACGTCGATCAGGTTCTCCAACTCCAATGCCTCGGTACGGTTGGTATTGAAGGTTGATGAGTGGTCAGTGAGACGGACTTCGCTCAGCCTATCCCGGATCTGTTTTACCTTCTCCACCCCTTCCACCATCATATCCTCGACGCGGAATACACCGGCATGATCCTCCATGGTCTTGCGGAACTCATTGCGCAACTGGCTGACGGTGATGCCGTCACCTGTGGCATCCCACTTCTGCAGCCGCGACATCGCCTGTTCCACACTCGCTTCGTCGAGACTGCGGTGGGCGCTGTTTTCCTTGACGTAGTCGATGATGTTGTGTCCCGCGAGGCGTCCAAACACCAGGATATCGAGTAGTGAGTTGCCTCCCAGCCGATTGGCGCCATGAACCGATGCACAGGCGCACTCCCCTGCCGCGTACAGGCCCGGCAGGTGGTCGCCATCATCGTCCGCGGTTGGCATCACCCGGCCGAAGCGGTCGGTGGGGATACCGCCCATCACATAGTGGGCGGTGGGAAATACCGGAATCGGCTCTTTCACCGGATCGACACCGGCGAAGATCTTTGAGCTCTCACGTATACCCGGGAGACGCTTGGCGATGACATCCTCGCCGAGATGGTTGACCTTGAGCAGTACATGATCTGCTTCCGGTCCGACACCGTGCCCTTCTCGCACTTCGGTGATAATCGACCTCGCCACCACATCGCGGCTGGCGAGATCCTTTGCGTTGGGCGCATACTTCTCCATGAAGCGTTCGCCGCTGTTGTTGATCAGATAACCACCCTCGCCCCGCACACCTTCGGTGATCAACATACCCTTGCCGGCGATGCCTGTGGGGTGAAACTGAAAGAACTCCATGTCCATCAGAGGCAGACCGGCACGCAGTACCATCGCCATTCCGTCACCGGTGTTGATGTGTGCGTTACTGGTTGTCCTGAAGACCTGGCCGCATCCACCTGTAGCCAGCAAGGTGGTCTTGGATTCAATCAGCAACGGCTCACCGGTGGCGATGTTCAATACCAGAGCCCCCAGTACATACCCCTCGTCGTCCCGGATCAGATCGACCGCGAAGTACTCATCATAGAAGTGGGTCTTGGCGCGTATATTTTGCTGATAGAGCGTGTGGAGTATGGCATGGCCAGTACGATCGGCCGCGGCACAGGTACGCGCCGCCTGCTCGCCACCGAAGTTCTGACTCTGGCCGCCAAACGCCCGTTGATAGATCTTGCCGTTTGGCAAGCGGGAGAAAGGTACGCCGTTGTGTTCCAGTTCGTAGACTGTGGGGATAGCCTCACGGCACATATACTCGATGGCGTCCTGGTCACCGAGATAATCGGACCCCTTGACGGTATCGAACATATGCCAGTGCCAGTTATCGGGCAGCACATTGGCCAGGGCTGCGTTCACCCCTCCTTGTGCCGCAACTGTGTGAGAACGGGTGGGAAAAACCTTGGAGACCACGGCCACCTTTAGATTGGCGTTGGCCAGTTGCAGGGCGGCATTCAATCCGGCACCGCCGGCCCCCAGGATGAGTGTATCGAATCGTTGCTTTTCCAGTGCCATCTATAGTTAACCTTTTTCTCAGGCGGTAGCCGCGGTAATGATAATCTTAAGGACCCAAAACGCGCAGCCGAACAGAGTGAAGCCGGCCAATGTCAACAGGGTCACGCGTATTGCTGTGGGGTGTACATAGTCGATCAATACATCACGGAAACCGACCCAAGCGTGCACCAGCAGGGAGGCGAAAAAGAGGATCAGGCCAAGCCCGACCAGAGGTTGTGCCACCCATCCCTGCCAGGAGGCAAAATCCTGCGGCGGATTAAAAATCATCTGCTGCAGCAAATAGAGGATGAAGAGTAATAGATAGATTGCCGTGGCTCGTTGCAGAAACCAGGCCCTCAAACCAGACGCCCGACGACTCATGACAGACCTCCCAGCAAGACCAGCGCCAACAGGGGAGCAGCTATCGTCACTGCCCACGCGGTTTGACGAAACAACGGCTTTTCGACGCCGATATCAATATCGATCAAGAGATAGCGGATACCTGCCAGGAAATGGTGCATCAGGCCCCAGAGAAAGAGAAACAGAATCAATTTGACAAAGCCGCTGGCAAAAAGCCCTTTGGCATCCGCAAATCCTTCTGGGCCGCTGAGGGAAAGATCGAGAAGATAGATTAGAAGTGGAATCGCCAACACCATCACCACGCCGGTAACGCGATGGATAATCGACATGATGCCGGCCATGGGCAGCCGTATCTTGAATAGATTGAGAAAGACCGGCCTCGGATTAGTCTCTTGCATGTTTCTCTTTTCCAATACTGTTCGATTTTAAAATGGGATCAGAGTCAAACTGCTAAAAGGCTCTGAGAGTCACTACTGCTATGTTGCATCAACCTCATTCAAGCAAACATAACGTCATCATTCACTCCTTCTGCATCATGCAACTGGCGCGCACCGATGCAAGTGCAGTCATATTCAGTAATCCGCGTACCGTGACGCTGGGTGTCACCACGTGGGCCGATTTTGCGCAGCCGATCAGAATAGGACCGATCATGATACCGTCCCCCAATACCTTCAACATATTGAACGCCACATTGGCAGCATCCTGATTTGGCATGATCAGCAGGTTTGCCCGCTCCTTGAGGCGGGAGTTGGGGAAGCGGGTGGCGCGCAATGGTTCCGATAGCGCCAGATCAGCATGCATCTCGCCCTCGATTTCCAGATCGGGCATGTGCTCGCGCACCAGTGACAGGGCTTTACGCATCTTGATCGCGGAAGGCGAATTGTGGCTGCCGAAGTTGGAATGGGAGAGTAGCGCCACCTTGGGTTCGATACCGAACCACAATACCTCTTCAGCACAGAGAGCGACGATTTCGGCAAGGTCCTCTGCGGTGGGATCTTCCTGGACATAGGTATCCGCTATGAAAAGGGTACCCGACTGCAACACCAGGGCATTCATCGAAGTCAGCTTTTTCACCCCAGCCTCGGTACCGACGATCTCACGCACATAATCGAGATGCTTCCAATAGCGTCCGACCGTTCCACAGATCATCGCATCGGCCTCTCCCATCGCCACCACCACCGAAGCCAACACAGTGGGATTGTTGCGCAATGCTTCCCTGGCCTCTTTGGGGGAGTAGCCCCTGCGCTCCACACGCTGCAATAGCGTCTCGGCGTAGCTTTCGAAGTTGGGGATGTCGAAGGGATCGAGAAGCTCGTAATCGATCCCTTCCTGCATGCGCAGGCCGAGGGTCTCAATACGCTGACCGACTATACCTCGACGCCCAACCAGTATGGGTCGCGCAATAGCCTGATCCACCGCCTGTTGAGCCGCCTCCAAAACCCGCGACTCCTGACCCTCGGCATAGACCACCCGCCGCAGGTCGCTGCGTGCCCGCTCAAAAACAGGCCGCATGGGGATGCTGGAGCGGAAGACCGTATGCTGCAGGCGGTTTCTGTAGGCCTCCAGGTCATCGATGGGGCGTTGCGCAACACCCGACTCCATCGCCGCCAGTGCAACCGCGTAGGGAACGCTTTCCATTAACTGGGGATCGAAGGGTTTCGGGATCAGGTATTCAGGACCGAAATGGAGATGCTGGCCACCATAGGCCGAACGCACAACTTCAGAGGGTTCGACCTGGGCCATCTCTGCAATCGCGTGGATACAGGCCAGCTTCATCTCTCGATTGATCTCGGTCGCTCCCACGTCGAGGGCACCGCGAAAGAGAAACGGGAAGCAGATGACATTGTTGACCTGATTGGGGTAATCGGTACGACCGGTGGCAAGAATCGCATCGGGCCTCACCGCCTTCGCCGCTTCCGGCAGCACCTCCGGGTCTGGGTTTGCCAATGCCAGGATCAAGGGATCGGCAGCCATTTTCGGCAGCCACTCTGGATTCAGCACACCCCCTGCGGAGAGCCCGAGAAAGATATCCGCACCGTCAAGGGCCTGTTCCAGGGTGCGATGCGACGTATTCACCGCATATTTCCCCTTGTAGGGATCCATGGCTTCGTCACGCCCCTCGTAGATAACGCCTACTTGATCCGTAACAATGATATTTTCCCGCTGCATCCCCATTTCGATCAACAGGTCGAGACAGGCCAGGGCTGCGGCCCCCGCACCTGCCGTTACCAGCCTCACATTTTCCATAGCCTTGCCTACCACCTTCAGCCCATTGACAATCGCTGCGCAGACCACGATTGCGGTGCCGTGCTGATCATCGTGGAAGACAGGTATGTTCATGCGCTCCTTGAGCGCTTTCTCGATGACAAAGCAATCAGGTGCCTTGATATCCTCGAGATTGATCCCACCGAAACTGGGTTCGAGCCTGGCTACCGTTTCAATGAAGCGTTGGGGATCCTGTTCGTCAATCTCAATATCGAAGACGTCGATGTCGGCGAATTGCTTGAACAGTACCGCCTTGCCTTCCATCACTGGCTTCGAGGCCAGACTGCCGATGGAACCGAGGCCGAGAACCGCGGTGCCGTTGGTAACCACCGCCACCAAGTTGCCACGCGCGGTATAGTCGGCTGCCTTGTTGGGATCTTGTTCGATCTCCTGGCAGGCGGCGGCCACCCCAGGCGAATAGGCCATGGCAAGATCCCGTTGATTGGCCATCGGTTTGGTGGCCTTGATCTCAAGCTTGCCTGGTTTTGGTGAACGGTGATAGTCGAGTGCAGCCTGTTTCAACTCTTCAGGCATAGAGTGGTGGTCCTCGATTCAGATGGTCAGTGATTCAGTAGAGTGTAGCCGAGGGTCGATCTTATCGTTCAACTATAGTTATTATTGATAAAATCAATCCTCATACCAAGTACTATTAATATGCCTATTAAAACAGCAGTGCACCTGAATGTCCAGAATTAATGCAAACCATTCGCAACATCCTTATGAACAGCCTGCAGCGGTGGGGAGAGCTTTCTATTGGCAGAGTGAACGGTTGCCGCCAGTCACGATTTCTTGTGGTCGGCTATGTCGGCCCAGGAGACATCCCAAGGAGAGTTGAGCCAGCGGCTCGCTGTGGTGGAAAAACTCATATCAGCAGGTTGCTCGTCCTCCACACCGCCGATCCCGATCTCTTCTATCACAATATCTTCCTCAACACTGACAAGCCCTTCTGACTCCATGACAAAGCTGAGTCTGCTAAGTGGTGCGCCTCTCTCCAGCAGTTCGCCATCTCGGTGCAGATTCTGAACAACGCCTTCGAGTACCTGCTTCATGGCGTCGGGATAGCTTGGATTTTCAAGCATCGACCTGACATCCTCCTGCATCTCGAAAATTTTCTCCTTGGCCTTGGTCCGCTGTTGCTTCTCTTGTGCCTCCAAGCGCTGCAGTTGCTGTTTGAGTACATTGGGTGCGACCGGAATCGGTGAGCCTGGAGTGGCAACACCACGCTTGCGTAACAATACCCTCAGGGAGACCGCGGTCTGTGCTGTACGCTTGAACTCATCCAGGAGTTCGCATGGATTCTCTGCACTCTCTGAACTGGAGAGAGTGATAAACTCGATACTCTCGTCTGAGGCATAGTCGAGTCCCGAGTAGCTGAGGATTCTTTCCAACTGTCCCTTAACAATCGATTCCAGATTGTTGAAATACTGTTTGATCCTGTTGACTGGAAGGTTACGCAGGCTGTCGCTCAAGGAGCTGTACAGACTCAACGCGTCTTCCGGCATCTCCTTGGAGTCGACACCGAGCACCAACATGGCATTGAGGCTATCCTGCATATTCTCGATAGCCTTGGTGATCTCGACGATCTGCTGCAGTATCTGTCGCTTGTTTTCCAATGAGGAGATGTCAGCCTGCATGGCATCGCTGTAAGTCTCAATTGCCATATCTGTTTATTACCTCGGAGGAAAAATCACTGATTACAAGGCGTCTTTATCTCATCTGTCCCGTGGGTATTGAGCGGGCCCTCGCAACATAGTCGAGTTGACAGCTTGCCTATGAGTGAATAGCGGCACGGTCCTGTATCGCTTGAACAACCAAGGGTTTGTGTTCCCATTTTGTATCATTGCCGATATCAAGCTTCGGAAGAGCTGCCTCAGGCTCAACAGCAGCAGCCAATTTGAGGTTTCATGGCATTGGAACCCCAATCCCGGGGCAACGGATTTCGTCAATCCTGTAGAGACTGGATCTGATACGGAGCAGCACGGCTGACCGGAATCAATAGAGAGGATTACCGGCCACGTCCCCGAACTGTCTGCAAATGGGAAGCGCCATATGCATCAAGCAGACAGAGGGCCTCTCCCCGCTATCTGCTCGCGCCGTTCCAAACAGGTTTCTCTTATTCTATTGCGGAAGGTCTGTTGCGGATTATATCCGCCATCCCCTGGACAAATGTCGACGCCACCTTGATTTGCCCCTGATCATTCAAGTGACCACCGTCATTCGTATAGCCTTCGATTAATGAGTAATAGGTCTTGCCGTCCATCTTGAACTCTTCTCGACTGCCGTCGGGATAGGTGGACTCACTCTCCGCTATGTCGATAATCGGCGCATTGCTATAGGTTTCTTTAAGAAGACTGTTGAATTCGTTGCGCTTGATATTGTCCAGCTTGTTGGCATGAACATCACCAAGCAGCTCTTTTATCTTGATTTTTATGCCGCCACGATTTTGCATAAGCGGCATGGTTGTATGCACGAAGATGATATCTGGATGCCGCTCGATGAGATCGTCCATGACCCTGCGGTAGTCGTCAAACACCTTTGCCACATTCGAATCCTTGTTTATATCCACATAACAAAATTTAAGCAGTGCATAGTCGATTTTATCGTTCAGCTCCTGGTCGATGATACGGCCAAAATCGAGGCATTTTGATTCGGGCTCCCTATTCTTCCCGACCCTTGTATGCAGGAAACATCCGCTTCCATCAGCTTGATATGACTCGTAATCAGCAATGGTTAAATTTACATCCTCTATATCATTCGAGAGTTTTTCCAACCCATGTATTATATTTTTCCCAACCGATTGATGGCCGAAAAAAACCCTTGCACCAGCAAGTGTTTCCAAGTCACTCGCTACATCCATTGGCATTACCTTTACCCCCTCTTGACTGCTTGATTGGCAACCAGCGATATATGGTACAAAAAATAGAAGCAAAACCAGACTGATTACATTTTTCATCATTGAAATCTCTCTCCGCTAAATAGTCATTCACGACCTAAGACCGTTCCTGTTCGCCTTAGTTCTTCGCAACCGTTGAGCAATTGCGCCTCCGTTGTACGCCAATCAATGCATGCGTCTGTGACCGATACACCGTAGGCTAGGTCACCGTCGATATCCTGCCTGCCGGCATTGATATTGCTCTCCAACATCGCTCCAAGCACATAAGACGGCTCGCGGGCGCTTCTTGCACTTTTGATCTGGTCCACGAGGTTACACCAAACAGAGACCTGGCGAGAGTAATTATTACCACTATTGGCGTGTGAACAATCAACCATCAATCTGGGATTAAGTTTTTTTGACAACAGCATTTGCGCCGCCTTTAGCACCTCCTGTTGATCATAGTTGGTACCGCGGCTGCCACCCCGCAGAATCAGGTGGGTATCACTGTTGCCCGAAGTCTCTACGATGGATGTCTCTCCGAGTTCGTTGATCCCGAGAAATGTGTGCGAGCTGGCTGCTGCCAGCATGGCATCAACAGCCACCTTGGTATTGCCATCCGTGGAGTTTTTGAATCCCACCGGCGCCGATAGACCGGATGCCATTTGGCGGTGGGTCTGGCTCTCAGTGGTACGCGCGCCTATGGCCACCCAGCCGAGCAGATCACCGATATATTGCGGCGTAAACGGCTCCAGAATTTCAGTAGCTGTAGGCAAGCCCAAACCATTGATGTCAAGCAGCAGTTGTCTTGCCAAGCGCAATCCCCTGCCCATATCGAAGGAACCGTTCATCTCCGGATCATTGATCAGGCCCTTCCAGCCGATTGTGGTTCGAGGCTTTTCGAAGTAGACCCGCATCACGACATAGAGCTGGTCGCTTACAGCGTCCGCCAAGGGTTTGAGCCTACGCGCATAATCCATTGCCGCTACCGGATCATGGATAGAGCAGGGCCCGACTATGACCAATGGACGGGTGTCGCTGCCACTGATAATTCCATGGATGGTCTCTCGTACCTTAAGCACATGTTCATAGATAGCGTCACTCACAGGCATTTCATGCAGCAGGTCCAGTGGGCGGATCAATCTGTGAGTTGAAGATACCCGGGTGTTTGAAACCCGGCTGTCAGGCATCGGTTGTTTACCCGTCATTACAAATCCCCTGCAAAAAAGCTCTCCCTAACAAAGACTATAGACCGCCGATAGAGAATCAGGTTGTGTGGATTGACGGCGCTGGAATTAAGCCTGTGATGGCTCAGATCATGGCCGGCAGGCAGCAAAGGATAAAACACTTTCAGTTACAAAAGTATTATTTTGCGATTGCGATAAACCTGGCATTCAACAGTCTTCCCAGGTCGTCGGCTGCCAACTCGATCTCCAGCCCACGCCGTCCGGCACTGACGAAGAGTGTCGGAAAATCGACCGCGGAACGATCGATCAGTGTCATCAATCGCTTCTTCTGTCCCAAGGGACTGACACCACCGACGACATAACCGGTGCAGCTCTCCACTTGCCTCGCCTCTGCCATGACCGCTTTCTTCACATTCGCCGCCTTCGCGAAGGCCTTAAGGTCAAGCTGCTTCGAAACCGGAACCACGGCAACAGCCAGCTCCCGGCCCTCCAGAGTGACCACCAGGGTCTTGAATACGCGTTGCGGGGGAATCCCGAGTTTTTCCGCCGCCTCCAATCCATAAGAGGGGTGTTTCGCGTCGTGTCGATAGCTGTGGGTCTGGAACTCGATCCCCGCCTTTTTCGCGACACTGATTGCCGGAGTCATTGAGTTTGCCGCAAACCCGCGACACGATGTGTGATGAACATGATCAGCAATACCGCCGCAGCAAACAGATAGAGCCCGATGTGGATTTCTATCTCTGCTATTACGTCAAGTTTTACCGCAACGACCATTACCGCGACCACCATGACATCCAACATTCCCCAACGCCCATAGTCGTGCATCAACTTCAACAACCGGGTATAGCGTGTCGAATTGAGCCCGTGCAGCTGCAGCAACAGAAACAGCAACACTATTTTCACAATCGGCAGTATCACGCTGAACAACCCCACAATGATAAAGAGAAACCAGTGATCCCTCTGGAACAGCTCCATGATCCCGGAAATGACGGAAAACGAACTGGCGATAAAGAGGAACTTGGTGAGCGTCAGCATCGGCAGATAGAGACCTGCCAGCAACAGGCAGCTGGCGAGCAGCAATAGCAAGCGCAACCATCTGGCCGACTGTGGTGAAACCAGCAAGGGTGAAGTCTGATTCATCAGCGGTACTTCTTGCCCCGATGTTTGATCCAGCCGCCCGGTCGCCTGCCCTGGGGATCGTGATGGGTCCAGTGCACCACCCCACCCCGCTCGTTCCATTCATAGACACCGGAAAACTCGATACTGTCACCGCTATCGAGGGCATTCAGTCGCGGCGCAAGGTCGATGTTATGGGCGACCATCAGCGTATGTCCGCTGCTGAGGCGGATGATAAAGCGCTGATGACGACTCCCCTCCAGGTCATCCGAAAGCAGTCTGATGACCTCTCCCTCACCGGTCACCGGCAGGTCATTGGCCCGTTGCCGGAACGCCTTGGAAATCAGATCCTCAACCGCGTGTTGACGCGGGCTCGCGGGAACCGCGGACGGTCCCTGGTCACGCTGTTGCAGACCGTAGTATCCGGCGAGCAGCACAAGAAGAACAGCAATGGCCTTGTTTGGCAGTGACAAACCGCTAATCTCCGGATTCAGTTGACCCGCTTGCCAGCGACATACCTGCCACCGATGAAGTCGTCAAAGAACTCCTTCAGCAACGGGTGATCAACCGGTTCTGTGCTGGTATCGAGGGTCAGATTGCGTTCTGCCACATAGGTCTCACTATCGGAGCTGTGGACCAGGACCCGGTACCAGGGCTGATCTTTGGGTGGTCGGGAGCGGGCAACCTGATCGTACCACTCGTCACTGAGCATAAATCTAGCGTCCACATCCACAATCACACCGCGATATTCGAACAGTCGATGATAGATGAGTTCGCCAACGCTGAACTTCGCTTTGGTGGTCTCGATTTCTGTGGACATCGGGTGTACTCCGGATGGCGTGGTAAACCTACTCTAGCATAACCGCCAAGCAAACCGACTGGCGACGAGTGCCATGCCTGACAGGGTTGGAATGTATTTCCGCATAATTCCATGTTGATCACAGGGATGACTATATTCCGGCTATGCTGGCCCTGCGCCTCCTGTTATCATCGCGCACGTCTGAAGATACGGGATCAATATTATGGTATTGGCTGATTACTTCACCGCAAAGGGTAACCAGGTTCAGTTTAGCCGTGACCAAGCCAGTCGCTTTGCCAAAGAAATTGCAAAGGATTTCAATCCAATACACAACGCGGATGCAAAAATGTTTTGCGTCCCGGGCGACCTGCTGTTTTCCGTTGCCCTCGATCACCTGGGACTGAGTCAACGTATGCGCTTCAACTTCTCCAGCATGGTGACCGACAACGCGGTTATCCTGCCTCAGAGTGGAGCCCCGCTGATCGAAATAACCGATGAGACGGGGAAACAGTATCTCTCCATCGACCGGGAGGGTGAGATCACCCGTGAGCCCCAGTTGATCGATCGCCTCACTAACCGCTACGTCGCCTTCTCGGGCAGGGCGTTCCCGCACATTCTGGTACCACTGATGGCGGAGCAGGGGGTGATGATCAATCCTGCACGACCCCTGGTCATCTATCAGAGCATGGAGATCAATCTGCGGCATCTCGCCTTCAGGGATCCCGAACTGGAATCCACGGCTTCACGCCTGGATGTACAGGGAAAAAAGGGATTGGTGCGCCTTGATTTCCGCATTATTGAAGCGGGTGCAGAGATTGGGCAGGGTGCTAAATACATGGCCCTGCGTGGACTGCAGCCCTATCAGGACGATGCCATGCAGGCGATTGTCGATACCTACAACGACAACAAGCGGGCCTACATAACCGCCTGAAAAACCACCGAATCACTACCGATATCGTCAATAATTGGGCGGCGGGAAGTACCAGCCACACCCCGGCACACGATGCCACTGCTGCCGCTGCTCCCTTCCGGGCCTGACGGGGTTCACAGCTTCTCGTTGCGGGGGGACCGATACCTACCGCCATAAGAGCTGGGGATTATACCGATTATTCCATGCCAAAAAAGCTTGAATCTTGCCTGCGTTAGAGGATTTCGCAATCCGTTACACTTCCCTGGACAAGCGCTTTCACTTCTGACCAGACGTTATCCAGCATGATCGGCTGAGCCTCATCATTGGGGTGGATGCCATCACTCTGCATCAGCCGTACATCCAGGGCAACGTCTTGAAGAAAGAAGGGTACCAGGGGAACCGATTCGGCCTTCGCGACATCATAATAGACTTGATGGAAGGCGTTGACGAAGTCCGCACCATAGTTTGACGGGAGACGCATACCCAGCAGCAGTACCGAAGCCTCGGCCTCTTTGGCCAGCCTCACCATCTGTTGCAGATTGTCCCGGATGGTCGCGATACCGATACCACGCAAGCCGTCATTTCCGCCAAGTTCGATGATCACAATCTTCGGTTGATGCATCGCAAGCAGGGCCGGGAGTCGGCTGACACCGCCCATGCTGGTATCGCCGGTGACACTGGCATTGATCACGGTGAACGGGCCACAATGGCGCTGCAGGCGTTGTGCCAGGAGGGTCACCCAGCGCCGATCGTTGGCGACGCCATAGCCGGCGCTCAGGCTGTCGCCGACGACCAGCAGACCGGGCTGAGCCGCGCTGAGTGGCGGCGGTCCAGAGAGAATAAAGAGAAACAACAGCAGTAGGATCTTTTTCATGTTGCACACATCATCCAATCAACATCCTGTGACCGCAAGCGGTCTGGTGAAGTTCGTCGAGACCGCAACGGGCAGGATCGACATCCTGCAACGGATCGACTTGGAGGTGTCCCCGGGAGAGGCGGTAGCGATTCTCGGCGCCTCGGGTTCGGGCAAATCGACCCTGCTCGGGCTGCTAGCCGGCCTGGACCAGGCCTCTTCCGGCGAGGTCAGGCTCTTCGGCACCTCTCTCAACGATCTGGATGAGGACGGTCGCGCCGCGCTGCGTGCCGGCAAGGTTGGATTTGTCTTCCAATCCTTTCAACTGCTCAGCGGCATGACCGCGTTGGAAAATGTCATGCTGCCCCTCGAACTGGCAGCAATCAGCAAACCCGAGGCGGTGGCTAAGACCGCACTCTCGGCGGCCGGCCTGGCACAGCGACTCCACCACTACCCCTCCCAGCTTTCGGGGGGTGAGCAGCAGCGGGTGGCCCTGGCCCGTGCATTCGCACCTGACCCCAAGGTGCTGTTCGCCGATGAACCCACCGCCAACCTCGATGCCCATACCGGAGAGCGGGTGGCCGAACTGCTGTTCAGACTGCAGGAGCAGAGCAATACGGTATTGATCCTGGTCACCCATGACGAGATGCTTGCCCGGCGCTGCGACCGCCGGCTCTATCTGCGCGACGGCGTTTTGGAGAGCGGGGTTTGAACATATTTCACTTTGCCCTTCGCCTGCTGCGCCGGGACTGGCGGGCCGGAGAGCTGAGGCTGCTCACCTCTGCCCTGGTGATCGCCGTGGCCTCGGTGACTTCGGTTGGCTTCTTTACCGATCGTATCGAACGCGCCATGGCACGTCAGGCCAGCGAAGTATTGGCCGCCGACCTCAGGATCGAGAGCAATCGACCGCTTCCCGATCCGCTTGTCGAGGAGGCTGAACGGCGTCAGTTGCGCCACGCCAAGACCCTCAGTTTCCCCAGTGTCGTCCTGCATGGCGAGAAAACCCAGTTGGTCCAGGTCAAGGCGGTCTCATCCGGCTATCCCCTGCGTGGCCAGATGCGGGTGCGCGACCGGGTCGAGAGTGAGGACCGGGTGGCATTGGACCTACCGGCAACAGGCGAGGTCTGGCTGGAAGAGCGCCTGCTGCCGCTGCTGAACATTGCGATCGGCGACAGCCTCAAACTGGGCAAGCGCAGCTTCAAGGTGAGTCGAATCATCAGCTATGAGCCCGACCGTTCGGCCAACCTGTTTCGCCTGGCGCCGAGGCTGCTGATTCCCATTGGCGACATCGGGGAGACCGGGTTGCTGGGGCCTGCAAGCCGGGTCAGACACTATCTGCTAGTGGCGGGATCTCCTGCTCAGATGGACGACTACCGGGCGTGGGTTGAAGCACTCGACATTGCTGGAATAGAGATTGATGACATCCGCTCGGCGCGTCCGGAACTGCGCTCCGCACTGGACCAGGGCGGGCGTTTTCTGCGCCTCGCCGCGGCAACCGCCATCCTCCTCTGCATGGTAGCGGTGGCTCTCTCCAGCCGCCGTTTCGTCGAAAGGCAGTCGGACAGCAGCGCTTTGCTGCGTTGCCTCGGTGCCAGTCGCCGCCAGGTGATTCGGATCTTTACATTTAGACTCCTCGGCCTCGGACTGGCCGCCAGCCTCATTGGCGTATTGATTGGGCTGGGTGTACAGACCCTGCTGATAAGCCTGATCGGCCACTGGTTCACCAACCAGATCCCACCGCCAACGGCCTGGCCTGTGGTATCGGGTCTGATCACCGGCATCCTGGTGCTGATCGGTTTCTCCCTGCCATCGATCATCCGTCTTGGTAAAGTCTCCCCGTTGCGGGTCTTCAGGCGCCATCTCGACGCTCCCCCCGTCAGCTACCTCATCTCTGTGGCGACAGCCCTGCTCTCCCTGGGTATCTTGCTGATATGGCAGATCGGTGATGACAAACTCGCCCTGCGCCTGATCGGCGGACTCCTTGCCGGGCTGGTAATCCTGCTCCTGATCTCGCGACTGCTGGTCTATCTGTTGGCACCATTGCGTAACATCGCCAGCGGTTCCTGGCGTTACGGATTGGCCAGCCTGTCACGCAATCCCGCCACAACCAGTATTCAGTTGACCGGCTTCGGCCTCGGCTTCACAGTGTTACTGCTGTTGGCGATTGTCAGGGTCGATCTCCTGGCAAGCTGGCAGAGCACGCTGCCGGAAGAGAGTCCCAACCAGTTCCTTATCAATATCCAGCCCCAGGAGGTGGATGGGGTAGACGCACTGCTGGCCCAGGGCGGCATCAAAAGCAACGGCCTGTTTCCTATGATCCGCGGTCGTCTCGTCGCTATCGATGGTCAACCGATCAGCCGCGACAGCTATGACAATCCGAGGGCACAGCGGCTGGCCACCCGGGATTTCAACATCAGCCATGCAGCCCGACCCCAGGTCGACAACAAGATCGTCTCCGGCAACTGGTGGTCCGAATCACAGCGCCATCAACCCTGGTTCTCGGTGGAACAGGGATTGGCCGAGACCCTGGGCATCCCCCTCGGCGCCGAGCTCGAGTTCGAGATTGCCGGCAGCCGGATCAAGGGACGGGTCGAGAATCTACGCTCGGTGGAGTGGGACTCATTCAATGTCAACTTCTTCGTCATCGGTACCCCGGGGCTGCTGGGCACGAGGCCGGCCACCTACATCACCAGTTTCTACCTGCCCAACGAAAAGCGCCGCCTGCTGCATGACCTGATCCAGCGCTTCCCCAGCATCACAGCGCTGGATGTCACTGCGTTGATGACCCAGGTGCGTGCCATCATGGACCGGGGTGCCCTGGCGGTGGAGTCGGTATTTCTCTTTACCCTCGCCGCGGGATTGATCCTGCTCTATGCAGGGATACAGGCGAGTCACGAGTTGAAGGTCCAGGAGACCGCCGTATTGCGCACCCTCGGCGTTAAGCGCACCACCCTGCTGCTCTCCACGCTGCTGGAGTTCGCCCTGCTCGGTGGATTGGCGGGCCTGATCTCAGCCGCGTTGGCGAGCGCAATCAGCTATTCCCTTGCGCAAACGGTATTCAATCTACCCTGGGCACTCGACCTGTCGATGTGGTTCTCCGCCATGCTGACCGGTGCCCTCAGTGTCAGTATTGCCGGCACCCTCGCCAGTCGGTCACTGCTCAATACCCCACCGCTGGTGACCATGCGAAAAGTCTAGGCTGCAACCTCGCCACTGTTGCGGACACGTTATGGACTGATTACAGCACCGCTGCAGATCCTCGACAGCGGCCCGCCGCCTAGCTGAATCACTACTTTATCTACCCCTTTATACCCATAAAGGTAGGGTTTCACCCCGGGAAAATATGGGCGTTAATTCCCATTTATGTGTCATATGACACATATTTAGAATATTCACCAGGTTTAAAAGGTGGGAAACCTGGTAACAGGGCTTGTTAAGCGATCGGAAAAATTCCAGTGCCGCAAGGTTGGTGCGGACTGGATAAACAACAACAAGGATTCTTCGATCGATCATCTCCATCGAGTCCCAGCTTTCAAACAATGGGGAAGCCACTACGCACAAACTGACAACCTGCCGTTGGTAAGACCCGGCCGGTGTTCAGGGTCATGGGTGAGCCAAAACTTCAGGTTACGCGTAGGGGCATGCATATGAAATGTATTCATAGTTTGGAGACTGGGTTCTTCGTCTAACGGATGCGGCAAATTATGAGTGATTGCATTTAACCCCTTGCATATCGAGCACTTTTAAGAAATCGAAACGGGGAAAACAATGAATAAGCATAAACTCAAGCGACTGTCCTGCGCGACGGTCCTAGGTGCCTTGACCGCGACGGCCGCACATGCCGAGTACGCACCGGGTGGTACCTTGGACCCGACAACAATTCCGAAATACGTCACACCACTGGTTATCCCGCCGGTGATGAACAATACCGGTACTGAGGGTGATTACGATATCGGTATGCGTCAGTTCAAACAGCAGATCCTGCCCGGCGGTATCTGGAACACGCTGAATGGCAGAAACGATTCGTTCCCAGCCACCACTGTATGGAGTTACGGTCCGGCAACCGATCCCCGCCCAGACTCCCGGGCCCTGGGTGGCGGCCGCAATGTCGCACCGGCGCCCAACTCCCAGTTCAACTACCCCGCCTATACCATCGAGGCTGTCAAAGACAGCAATATCAGCGTGGATTGGATCAACCAGTTGGTACGGCGTGCCGACCGCTGTCGCGCTGTGGGCGGTAACATCGGCACAGAACGGGCCAACGACTGTAAGTACATACCCCATCTCCTGCCCTTGGATCAGACCCTGCACTGGGCCAATCCCAAGGCACGCTGCGACAAGGGCGAGCTGCGTACCGACTGCCATGGCCAGAGCCAAGCGGCCTACAGGGGTCCTGTACCCATCGTCACCCATGTCCACGGTGCCCACACCGGGGCCAGCAGTGACGGCTATACCGAGGGCTGGTGGTTGCCCAATGCCTCCAATGTAAGCTGTGTGCCCCGTGACGCCAATGGCAATCCCAGCTGGCGTCCCGGTCCGGGTGAATATGTCTGTGAAGGCACCATTGCCAACCTGCTGACCGATCGGGATGGAAACCCGGATCAGAATATCGCCAACGGCACAGGGCACTTCGAGTACCTCAACGACCAGCCATCCGCCACCCTCTGGTACCACGACCACGCCCTCGGCATGACCCGCCTGAACGTCTATGCGGGACCGGCCGGCTTCTGGTTGGTACGCGATCCCAGTGGTGTCAGCAGTGAGACTGGCCTGCAACAGGGCAACCTGCCGAATCCCGCCCCGGTCGCAGGGGAAGACCTGGTGGCCACCAACTTCCCTGCCGATCTTGGAGGCTCCCGCGAGAAGTACCGCGAGATCCCCATCGTGATCCAGGACCGCTCCTTCAACGCGGACGGCTCCCTCTACTATCCCGACAACCGGGCATTCTTCGAAGGTCTGAACGTCGAGGGTACGGCCGGCACCCCCAATGCGCAGTTTCCGGGCGAACCTGAGCTGCATATCAATTTCGCCGGTAACAACGCCCAGGACAAGATCTCCGACATCGCCCCGATCTGGAATCCGGAGGCCTTCTTCAACACCATGGTGGTCAACGGCACCACCTGGCCCCAGCTGGAGGTGGCGCCCTCGCTCTACCGCTTCCGCCTGCTGAACGGCACCAATGCCCGCTGGCTCGACCTGTCACTACCGATCATAAATCCCGACACGGAACTGCAGGTGAGCGTGATCAAGGATCACTGGTATCGCGAGGTCAACACTCGGAATGGTCGCTACAAAGGCGCCTGGCAGCCCTATCAGGTCCCGGTGGATGAGCTCTATATGTATCAAATCGGTACCGAACAGGCGATCCTGCCCAAGGTCACCGCGGTAAGGAAAGGCTTTGCCACCCAGTTGAACTACAATTCCCAGGCCTGGGCCTTCGAGCAGCCGCCCTACATGGAGATCAACAATCAGCTGATCGTCGGCGAAACCGACCAGTCTTTTGATACCCAGGGTCTGCTGATGGGACCGGCCGAGCGTGCCGACGTCATCGTCGATTTCCGCGGCCTGCCGGACGGCACCGTGATCCGCATGATCAACAGGGCTCCCGACTCCCCGTTTGGCGGTACCCAGGCCGACGATCCACCGGCCGACCCGGAAACCACCGGTCAGGTCATGCAGTTCGTGGTCAACCACGCCCTGATGGGCACCAGCCCGAGCGACGAGGACCGCGCTCCCAGCGGCCGCTTGAGGAATGCGGATACCGCGGCCACCTCGCCCTGGGACCTGATGCTCGGTCCGGTCGAGGGCAATACGCTGCCGCCGGCCAGCCTGACCCGCGAGCTGCTATTGATCGAGGAAGAGTCACCCATCGTCTGTGCCGTTACGGATTTCGCCGGTAACGTAATCCAACTGATGGGTGAGATCCCGCAAAACGGTGTCTGCCAGACACCGGAGGCAGCCCCCTTCGGTCCCAAGGCGGCGGTACTGGGTAACCTGGATGCCGCCGGTCACGAGTCGGCGACGCTCTGGTCCGATCCGATCACCACCGATCCGGCACTTGGCGCCACCGAGCTGTGGAACATGACCAATATCTCCGCCGACGCCCATCCGATCCATGTGCATCTGGTCAAGCACAAGGTGGTCGGACGTACTTCCATCGGTGGCGGGCCCAGCCAGAAGGTCACCACGCCGAACGGCCTGGAGGCCTGGGAGTATGGCTGGAAGGATACGGTCAACGCCTATCCCGGCGAGGTCACAACCATCCAGGCGCAGTTCGATCTGCCTGGCCTCTATGTCTGGCATTGCCATATCGTCGAGCATGAAGACAATGAGATGATGGTACCCTTCTGCGTCGGCGGATCCGAAGCGGAAGGTGGTGTCTGTCCGGACAAGCTGTTCTAACAACAACACTAAGCATCAACTGACTGGGCCGCCTTGTGCGGCCCTTTTTTTCTTGGACAAACGCGATATCCTTTCCCCAAACAGCGTATGAGCGGAGGTCTGGCCCAACATGCGACACCAAGCAACACTCATCCTCGGTCTTTACCTGATCGTCACCCCCGTCATCGCGGACGAGAAACCGACCCTGGTCGATGAAGCAGACCGTATCGGCTATGCCATCGGTCATCAGATAGGTAGTGATTTCAGGAAACAGAAAATGGATCTGGACAGCGCAGCCATTACCCAGGGAATAGTGGATGGACACCGGGGCAGCCACCCGCTACTGCCACCCAAGGAGATGAACATGCGCCTGGTGGAGCTGAAGCGCAAGATAACCGATGAGACCAAGGCCAAGGCCCTGGAGCGACTCAACAAACGCCAGGCGAAGATGAAGCATAAGCACCAGCTGGGCAGGGAGTTCCTCGCAGCCAATGGAAAAAAACCCGGCATCGTCACCACGGAGAGCGGGATGCAGTATCGGATTATCAAGTCCGGTGAGGGTGATCCGCCGAAACTCACAGACAGGGTCAGAATCCACTACAAGTCGAGCCGCCTGGACGGCAAGGTGATCAATAGCTCCAATCTGAAGCGTGGACCTGGGGTGTTTCCCGTCACAGGAATGATACCCGGGGCAACCGAAGCCATCAGGCTGATGCGGCCCGGTGCGAAGTGGGAACTCTACCTGCCCCCGAAGCTGGCCTACGGCCGCAGGGGCCCCTACGCCCACGAGGCGATCATTGCCGAGGTGGAGCTGCTCGAGATTCTTCCCGCGGAAACCGCCCGGACAGATCAATCGCGGTTTAGCGATTAGTCAGCAGATGCGCACAATACGACTTGCCTGATCAGTAGTTGCAGAACGTCTGCTCTGCAACAGGGTACCGCACGCTCCATACCCGGCGGCTTGTGCTTATCCTGATCCTGTCGGCATGGACAATGTCATATCCATAGGTGATTGGCCTGGCACGCATTAGCGGGGAAAAACAGACCATATTCACGTCTCTTCGCGTTCATTTGCGAACTTTCCATGCTAACTGATTTCTGGCTTGCTTCCGCAACAGCCTATTTTGTGTGCTTGTGTTTCTCATGCTTCACCAGGATCGATTGGAATTCATCGGGGATTTTCAACCGGTTGTCGGGAATCGCCTTGTGTACCACCGAGACAAATTTCAGGCTGTCACCAGTCGATGGATTATGACTACTGATAGAGATCTGACGCTCATCCGGTGTAGTCGCCGCGCCCCAGTCCAACTTCATCCGTCTGGAGACAAGATACAACCGTGACAGGGATTTGGTCTTGCGCTCGTTCAGGCCGATATCGGCCCCCGCAACCATACAGTGTTTGGCAATGGTCGAATCCTTATCTATCTCTTCGACCTTGCGACACCGCACACCGGAGACTACAGCCTTCTCCCGCATAGGCTTTAATTTCGCTATGACATCTTTGGGCCAATAGAACTTACCCATGTGGGTCTGTTTGAAACGCCTGTTTTTTTCATCGACCTCGAACATGAGCATGCGACCGGTATCCATCAGTGTGTAGTCCGGACCGGATTTGGCATCGCTATCGATTCTCAACCAGCGGCCGGAGATTGAAACAGTCCTGGTCTCTTTTTGACCTGCGGAACCGATCTTCTCGAATGTCAGTATCGAATCTGCATATGCAGAACCAATCAGGCAACAACCCAAAGCTATCGAAATACTCTTTGAATAGACAGACATCTACGTCTCCATCGATCGAACCGTGACACTTGGATAAGTGATTTCATCCGCATCAATACAGCATCCATTTGCATGAATCAATCAGATACTGGCCTGTTTCCACCCTGCCGGGCGGATATACACAGTTACCTGTAGCTGTATACCCACTACTACCCATACAAGGGATACTCCATGGATAGACAATGGCTAATCACAAACAGATACCATGATAATCTGATCGATGAAGATACATGCCCTTTTCATACTGCCAGTCCTGTTCCTCCCCTTCACCGCAGCAGGGGAAGAGACGCCGTCACTGCACGATGACACCGCGAAGATAAACTACAGCGTCGGCTATCAGATCGGTAGCGATTTCAAGTTTCAGGATATAGATGTTCGGCCAGAGGCCGTAATTCAGGGTATTCGGGATGCACTGAACGAAAACCAGAGCCAGATGTCTGCTGCCGAGATGAAAGAGATGATGGCCCTGCTGGGGAAACGACTGGCAGAGAAAAAAAGAGAGATCAGAAAAGCGCGCATTGCAGAGCTGCAACAACAGAGCGAGGCCTTCCACGAGGAAAACAAAAACAAACCGGGTATAGTCACAACCGGGAGCGGTCTGCAGTACAAGGTCATCGAAGAAGGGCGTGGCAGGCATCCGAGCGTAAGCGACAAGGTACTCGTGCACTATCGCGGCAAATTGATAGACGGCACCCTTTTCGACAGCTCCTTCAACCGCGGCAAGCCCGCGAGCTTTCGCGTAGACAGGGTAATCAAAGGATGGACCGAAGCACTGAAATTGATGAAACAGGGTGATCGTTGGCAGCTCTTCATACCACCCGAACTTGCTTATGGAGCGAAAGGCATGTCACCAAACATACCGCCCTTCAGTTCTTTGATATTCGATGTGGAGCTCATATCCATCCAATAGACAATTGAAATGGGTGATAACCACTGTCTGGCGAGTCGATGCGCAACTGACAGACGACATGTATAGAGACAGACAGCGGCATTAGGCCCGGTGCAGGAAAGACCATGGATATTTTTATCAGCGACAAGCGTTCACCTTTTTTTTTACCGCTTATCAGCTGCCTGCTGTTGTGGGGTCAGGCCGCATGGTCCGCACCTGACAACCACTCCCAGGTGAATGAGCATGGCCACAATGAGGCCATGCCTGGCGGTTCCACAAGCCGACTCGATGACAATCGTCTCTACAGCTGTCCAATGCATCCCGGGGAGACCAGTCATCAACCCGGACGCTGCTCCCAATGCGGCATGTTTCTGGTGCAACAGCAGACCCCCGATGGGCAGGGGAATCCGCTGGCAGGGGTAAAGGGCGCGCCTGTGCAACACGAAGACGCTTCGCATCGGGAACACCGGCACCAGGCATCGGCTATGACATATATCTGCCCCATGCATCCCGGGGAGACCAGTCATCAACCCGGACGCTGCTCCCAATGCGGCATGTTTCTGGTGCAGCGGCCATCGGGCAGCGAAGAGGAGAATCAGCATCGAGGATTAGACACCGGGCCCAGGCAACATACACCCGGCATGCATACAGTGAAACAACCCACCGCAACATCGGGTGGTGCGTTCTCGATGGGCATGAATCATCCCATGCCAGGCACTGGTGAGATGCAGGCACAACCCAAGCCAAAGCGATTTTGGGAGGCAGCTCAGACCCTGCCGACGATCAACGATCGGCAGCACCGCGACAAGGGGGAGAGTCTGCTCGAGATTGCAAAGCGTCCCGAAGCGTCACCCAGCCGGATAGCCGGACCGGATGTGGCTTCGGAGGATCACCGGGCTGCCGCGCACAGCCATGACGACTCAATTTATATCTGCCCCATGCACCCGCAAATCACCAGCAAGGACGCGGATGCGAGCTGTCCAATATGCGGTATGGATCTGGTCCGCAAATCATCCGCCCTGCACCAGGGTGGCGAACCCCAGGTGTTTCTGCCGTCGAATGTGATACAAAACATGGGGGTGCGCACGGCTATGGCCAAGCGTGGCGCTATCGAAAAGTCAGTAAAGACCCAGGGCATAGTGACCGCGGATGATGACAGGATCCACAATATCCATCCGCGAACCGGGGGCTGGGTTGAACGCCTCTATCCGATCACCGAGGGGGATCGGGTGGAGAGAAAAGAGGAACTGGTCGATTTTTACTCCCCATGGACCAACCAGGTTCAACTCGAATTCATTACCGCCCTCGAGGAGTATGACCTTATATCCTATGACCCGACCGGCAAGACTGAACTGGACGCCAAGGTGGATTCGTTGCGCAACCGATTGAGACTGCTCAACGTCACACCCATGGAGCTGATGCGTATCGAGAAGAGCAGAAAGGTCTTGAGCACCATTCAGATAAAGGCACCCCAGGGGGGCTGGATCACCGATCTGAATGTCACCGATGGCACCTATGTGGAACCCTACCAGGCGATGTTTACCATTGTTGATCTCAGCGAGGTCTGGGTTATGGTGGATATTTTCGAACACCAGGCGCCATGGATCCGCAAGGGCCAGGAAGTAACCATCACCACCGCTACGATACCTGGCAGAATCTGGACAGGAAAGGTCGACTACATCTATCCGCAAGTCAATCCCAAGACCCGCACACTACGGGCACGCATCGAGGTCCCCAATCCCGATGAGGCGCTATTGTTGAATATGTTTGTCCAGGTGGATCTCTCCCAGGGTTCGTCGAAAAAGCATGCCGTAACGGTGCCGCGGGAAGCGATAATCCTGACTGGAGAGCGGGAGATAGTGGTCAAGTCATTGGGCAAGGGTCACTTTCAACCGGTAGAAGTAACGAGCGGGGTCTGGGGCGATCACAGGGTTGAGATTCTCACCGGCGTCGAAGAGGGAAACGAGATTGTGGTTTCAGGTCAATTCCTCATCGATTCCGAATCCAACATCCAAAGCAGTCTGTTGCGCATGATGGAATAGCGGCAGACATCTGATATGCATCCTACCCATCGGAAAGCAAGCTAAATGCCTGCGCAGTTGATTCGCTGGTCGATCGAGAACCGGATCCTGGTTCTGCTCGCCAGCCTGATTATCGCCATTTGGGGCTGGCACTCAGTGCGGGACACACCGTTGGATGCACTGCCCGATCTCTCCGACGTCCAGATTATCATTCAGACGAGTTATCCAGGCCAGGCACCACAGGTTGTGGAGGATCAGGTCACCTATCCCATCACCACAACCATGCTCTCCGTGCCTGGCGCTAAGGCAGTACGCGGTTACTCCTTCTTCGGCGACTCCTATATTTACGTCATCTTTGAGGATGGCACCGATATCTATTGGGCACGCAGCAGAGTCCTGGAGTATCTCAATCAGGCGAGCGAAAACCTGCCTAATGGCGTACAACCGAAGCTGGGGCCGGACGCATCCGGGGTCGGTTGGATATACAGTTACGCCCTAGTCGACAGGGAAAACCGTCACGACCTCGCGCAGTTGCGCTCACTGCAGGATTGGTTTCTGAAATATGAGCTGCAGAGCGTACCCGGGGTGGCCGAGGTCGCCACTGTCGGCGGCATGGTCAAACAGTACCAGATCGTCCTCAGTCCGGAGAAGATCCGGGCTTTAGGGATTCCCCTCTCCCAGGTCATCGATGCGATAAAGGATGCCAACCACGAAGTGGGTGGCTCGGTAATCGAACAGGGTGAAGCTGAACTGATGGTACGCACACGGGGTTATCTCAAATCGGAACAGGAGATACGCCATATCCCCATCGCCATCACCGAAGAGAGCATTCCGATCCTGCTTCAGGACATAGCCAAAGTCCAGATCGGTCCCGAGATGCGCCGCGTCGTCGCAGACCTTGACGGTCAGGGGGAGGTCAGCGGCGGAATCATCGTCATGCGCCACGGCGAGAATGCCATGGCGACCATTGAACGGGTGAAACAAAAACTGCAAAAGCTGAAAAACGGCCTGCCCGAGGGTGTGGAGATTGTCGAGACCTACGACCGCTCGTCGCTGATTCAGGAGAGCGTGGACAACCTGAACGACAAGCTGCTGGAGGAGTTCCTCGTCGTCGCCCTGATCTGTCTGTTGTTTCTGTTTCACCTGCGATCAGCGGTGGTAGCGGTGGTAACCCTTCCCCTGGGTATCCTGATCGCATTCATCATCATGAGGCAACAGGGCATCAACGCGAACATCATGTCACTCGGAGGCATCGCCATCGCCATCGGCACCATGGTGGACGCAGCCATCGTGATGATCGAAAATGCCCACCGCCGCCTGCAGGAAGCCGGCGACAACCTCTCAAGGGAAGCGCATTGGCAGGTGATCCTGCAGGCATCGCTGCAAGTGGGACCGGCGCTCTTCTACTCCCTGCTGATCATAACCCTGAGTTTTCTTCCGGTACTCGCACTGGAGGGACAGGAGGGACGTCTGTTCGGTCCACTGGTCTATACCAAGACCTATGCCATGGCGGCGGCGGCAGGTTTGGCGGTAACCCTGGTACCGGTGCTGATGGGTTATCTTATAAAGGGCCGGATTCCCGCCGAAAACACAAACCCCCTCAGCTGGTCGCTGATCCTCATCTATCGTCCGCTGCTCAAGATCGTGCTTTGGCTGCCCCGCACCTCCATCCTGCTGGCACTGCTGCTAATGATGACGCTTGTGATCCCCATCTATGGCGTAGGTGGGCTGCTGGAGCCGTTGAAGTGGCCCCTGCGTCTCAGCTCGGCGATAGGCTTCGAATTTGGCAATTCCCTGCTTGTATCAGTCGAGAATGCCCAACACGACATCAAAAGGGGTTGGCACAACAGCTTCCCCGATTCCCCGCTGATGCAGAAACTGGGCAGTGGACTCGGCTCGGAATTCATGCCGGAACTGTTCGAAGGCGACCTGATGTATATGCCGACGACACTGCCAGGGCTCTCCATCGGCAAGGCACAAGAGCTGCTGCAGCAGACAGACAGGCTGATCAAACAGGTGCCCGAGGTGGAACGGGTATTCGGTAAAATCGGCCGTGCCGAGAGCGCCACCGATCCCGCCCCGCTGACCATGATCGAGACCATCATTCGCCTGAAACCGAAATCCGCCTGGCGCCCGGGGGTCGACCTGGAACATATCATCGGCGAACTCGACTCAAAGGTGCAGTTCCCCGGCCTCACCAATGCCTGGCTGATGCCGATTAAAACAAGAATCGATATGCTCTCCACCGGTATCAAGACACCGATCGGCATCAAGGTATCAGGACCCGAGCTGGAGACCATTGAGCGCATCGGCAGCGATATCGAAAAGCTCCTCTCCTCCTTGCCGGAGACTCGATCGGCTTTCTCCGACCGGGTCGTGGCCGGGCGCTATATCGAGATCGTTCCCAATCGACTCGAAGCCGCGCGCCTGGGCATCAACATCGATGACATCAACCTGATGGTGAGCGCCGCGGTAGGCGGTATCAATATCGGGGAAACGGTGGAGGGCCTGGAACGCTATCCGATCAATATCCGCTTTCCCCGTGAACAGCGGGACGATATCAAGAAGTTGAGTGAACTCCCCATCGTCACACCCTCCTCTGCGCAGGTCCCCCTTTCCCAGGTTGCTACTGTACGGGTCGTCGATGGACCACCGTTGATCAAAACGGAAAACGCGAGACTGAACGGCTGGACGTTCATCGATATCCGGGATGCGGACATCGGCGGCTATATCAACAAGGGAGAGCAATTGCTGGCTGAAAGGCTCCAGCTGCCACCAGGGTACGCGGTAACCTGGACCGGACAATACGAGTATATGCTGAGGGCGCAAAACAAGCTGAAACAGCTGATACCGATGCTTTTGATCATTATCTTCTCCCTGTTGTTTCTTATCTTCAAACGCTTCTCCGAGGCCCTGGTGGTGATGTTCAGCATACCCTTTGCCCTGGTGGGAGGGTTCTGGTTCCTGTTGTTGATGGATTACAACATCTCGGTGGCGGTTGGTGTCGGCTTTATCGCCCTGGCCGGTATCGCGGCTGAATTCGGTGTGGTGATGCTGATATACATCAACAGTGCGATTGCACGCTACGAGGAAGCAGGCCTATTGCGCAAGCGCCAGGACCTCAAGGCTGCGATCCTTGAGGGTGCGGTGCTCAGGGTACGCCCCAAGGCAATGACCGTGTTGGTGGTTGTCTTCGGCCTGATGCCGATCATGCTCAGTGATGGCGCTGGATCGGAGGTAATGCAGCGCATTGCAGCACCGGTAATCGGAGGTATGCTGACCGCGCCAGTGCTTTCACTGTTCATCATCCCTGCACTTGTTTTCCTGAGCAAAAGAGAAACACTGAGCCTCAAACAGTAAAGCTCCTGCCAGCATCCAGGAAAGCGCATCGCAGTTGCAGGAGGAGTGTCACTCCGCTTTCAGCGTAAAGCCACTGAACGCTTAGCGAACAGTGGTTGAACCGGCCTTGCTGCAGCAACGCGGGCTTGATTATGCAGGCTTCTCACCTCCGGATGACAATGAGGTGAATCGAGTAAAATAGAAAAGATCTGTTGATAGATATTGTTCTCCGTGACCTCGCCACCCACCAGCAGCAACAACTCCATCTCGGTCTCTTCAGTCCTGTCCTTGAACTCGGGATAGACATCAAGCAGTTTGTTTGGCCCCAATAGACAGTAGGCGATACCGGAGGCCGCGGAACAGGCAATATTCTCGGAGACTATGTAGATCGGTTTATTATACTTTCGCGTTACCGCCATGACCCGTCGATGCAATAGCTGCAGAATCTTTTTTGAAACCGACGGCTGCAGATCGCTCAGCGTCAGATTAAACGACGAGAGATGGCTGCCGAGAAGCCCTTTGACCAGGTTTTTCTCCATGAAATTGAACATTTTTACAGTTCACTCCTTTTCACAAGATAAGCCGGGAACACCACTTATTAACTACGCCACTGTCGTCGATTATTAGAATTATGACCTTCCTCCACCCTAGCGCTGAAACAAGCTAAGTAGAATCCTAGCGGACAATACTTAAGGCATGCTTAAAAAAAAGAGTACAGGTGCATCGATTCCCGGAGGTGGGGGATGGTAATATGGCGCGGCCTGTCTGCTAACCTAAGCCCAGGCAAGATAACTATAAACCCGGTCAAGCCGGGACCTTAACGACCACCTGGAGGAAAGTGAATGTTCAATTTGCTTAAGTATAAGTGTCTGTTCGGATATCTATGGACCAGCGCGATCGCAGCGGGTCTTCTCAGCGTCATATTTTTCACCTTCATCGACCCTGTTCATATCGCCAATATGCTGGAACTGTCGAATGACACTGCCCTGTACGAAGTCAAGATCTACGCCTGGATCTTCTGTGCGATATGGTTCACTTTGAATACATCGACCTATCTTGCCTACTATTTCGCACAGCTGGTCAAGCAGATGGAAGATAAAGAGCAGCAACAGAGTGAACGCGAAAAGTCGGTTGAAAACAGCCGACTCGAAATCGGCTAGGCAGCGGCTGTAGATACGGTGAAGCGGCAGTGGCGACGCTGGATACAGCGACGCCCGTCGAGGGGAAGGGCTCTCCCTCATTCTGGCATATTGGGTGGATCAAGATCGTCCAGCGGCGGCTCCTCTTGCAGACTGGTTTGCCACTCCCGCAGCATTTCCACGTGCCAACCCTCCTCCTCGACCATCTCCAACGCGATCCTTTTCACCTCCTCACTCGGGGTATTGTCTGCAACCTGCTGATAGAAATCCCTGCCACGGATCTCATTGAACAATGCGATCTCCATAGCCTGGGCGACAGTCATCATGTAGCTCGCCTCCTCCATACAGAAGGACTCCGGTGAGGAGGGACACTTCCACTTGAAATCCCAAGGCGTTATCTGTGGCAGCTCAATACCCTCGGTGCGTATATGTACCTCTTTCGCGTGCTGGCGACTGAAGTCCCCCAGCTTTCTGAACAGCTCCGCGACCTTCAGGTTGTTGTGTATCTCCATGCTGTCCGCCAGCTCGTCGTAGTGGTCGCTGGAGGCCTCCTCCAACTCAAGGGCATGCACCAGGAACTCCCCCACTGTTTCGATCACCACCTCGGGATTGTCGCTCATAGACAAAACTCCTCTTCCAGGAGACTCAGCTCTGTAACCTGCAGATTTTCAGGTTGCCAAACGGGAAAAGGGGAAGCGTAGATGATCCCGGTCGCTTTGCCATCGTCTGCCTGAATAATCTGCGCAGCCTTGATCCTGTCGTCTGTCGGCACATCGTTGATGAAGGGCTGAACGATCTCTTTCCAACCTCGCTGATCAGGCCGATAGGTCACACAGCCACTCAAAACCTGCACAAAGGCAAAGCCCGGATACTCGATTGCCTCAACCAGCAACCGGGTCATCTCCGCCGGCTCACCGGAGTATCCCCGGGCAATAAAACCCGCACCTGCCGCCAGGGCTATGGCAGCCGGATTGAAACGGGGAATGCCTGTACCGTGGGGAGTCATTTTACTCTCGGTCCAGGTGGGTCTCGTGGTTGGGGATGCCTGACCCTTGGTCATGCCGTAGACCTCGTTATCCATCACGATGTAGGTCATATCCATGTTTCGCCGACAGGCGTGAAGAAAATGGTTGCCGCCAATGGAGAAGCCATCGCCGTCACCCCCGGCAACCACCACGGTCAAGTCGGGTCTTGCCGCCTTGAGCCCCGAGGCTGCGGCAAGCGCACGTCCGTGGATGCCATGAAAACCGTAGCTGTCTATATAGGCGGGCAGCCGGGAGGAGCAACCAATCCCCGACACGACGGCGACATCCTTTTTGTCGAGTCCGAGATGGGCCATTGCCTTTGTAAGTGCCGCCAAGACGGCAAAGTGACCGCAACCCGGACACCAAACCGGCTTGATGCCGGATTTATAGTCCTTCGCCTTCAACGCTGGTACCGGCATTGCTTGCCCTCCTCAATGAGAGTGGTTAATGGAAGCC
Organism: Candidatus Thiodiazotropha sp.; assembly: GCA_040793985.1. Taxonomy (GTDB): domain Bacteria; phylum Pseudomonadota; class Gammaproteobacteria; order Chromatiales; family Chromatiaceae; genus Thiodiazotropha. Next base: position 317,027 of record JBFNJI010000024.1, read on the forward strand.
GCGACTTCTGACTCGGCAATCCCGATCGATAAATTCATACAAGCCGTTGCTAAAACTCACTCATCCGCCGCGGTAAACGCCCTGATGATCCGTCCCGAACGCAGCGGCAAGGGTCCGGGTTGCGCCAGGGATTTCGCCTGCTCAGGCAATACACCCTGGGCTTGCAGGTAGCGAAACAACTGGCCCCCATGGTTCTGTTCAACCACAAGAATCCTATCTGCCCCCGCTATTGCCTGACCCAGTCTCTCTCTTTGCAACGGGGCAAGCAGGCGGATAGCAACGATGCGGACCTCCCTGCCCTGCTGCCTCAGTCGGTCACCGGCCTCCTTGGCCACACCCGCACAGGAGCCCCAGGTGACAATACAATCATCCCCATGCCCCTCGATCTCCGCCCAGGCATCGCCATAGTCAAAGGCATCAAGCTTGTTCAAGCGTTTGTTCAGTTGCTCGCGATGGTCGGCTGCCATGCTCGATGGCGTGCCGTGTTCGTTGTGTTCCAGCCCATCCGCGGTATACATGCCATTCGGGGTTCCGGGAAGCGTCACGGGAGAGATATTGTCAGCAGTTATGCGATAGCGCATGTAGCCGGCGTCAGGAGACTCCTCGATCAGGCGTCTCCAGGGCATTTCATTCTCGGGCGGTGCCTCGATTATCGCCTGGGACTGGCCCAGGGACTGGTCCGACAGCACCAGCGAGACAGTCTGCAGATGCTCCGCCAGCTGCACCGCCCACTGAGTGGTGAATACGCAATCGCGTATGGAGAGGGGTGCGAACACCAGATGAGGCGCGTCACCGTGCAGACCGTAGAGTGCAATGTCCAGATCGGCCTGTTCGGACTTGGTGGGAATACCGGTGGAGGGTCCACCACGCATCACGTTGACCACGGTCACCGGGGTTTCACTCATCAGTGCCAATCCCAATCCCTCAACCATCAGGCTCAGACCCGGTCCCGAAGTGGCGGTGAGTGAAGGCACACCGCCGAACGAAGCCCCGATAATCATGTTGATCGAAGCCAGTTCATCCTCCGCCTGCAGCAGAGAGCCTCCGAGCTTCTCCAGTCGTGGCGCCAACCACTCGAGCACCTCGCTTGCCGGTGTGATTGGGTAGGCCGCGACGAACTTTACCCCGCCGCGCAAGGCACCGACTCCGCAGGCCTGGTTGCCGGTAATACTCCAGACTTGGCGTTTGTCCACTGGCGCCAAGGGAGGATTCACGGCATGCCGATCATGGTTATACCCCAGACTCAATGCACGCAATGCAGACTCCACCACCTGCTCTCCCTTGCTCTGCAATACACCTTTGACACTCGCATCCAAGGCTTCCAAGGGCAGGCCGCAGACCATCGCCATTGCACCCAGGGCAACCATGTTGATTCGCCCCCCGGGCAGGCCGGAGGCGAAAACCTTGAAGGGGACCTCCCTGATCTCTGCGCCGTTGCTGCGAAGTTGCGCCGGCACCTCGCCCGCCGCCGGATCACAGATGATCAGACTCTTCTCCGAGAGAGGGATTTCGTCGGCAAAACGCTCGATGTTCAACCAGTCGAGCGCCACCAACAGATCGTAGTGGTCACCCATGCACTCTACAGGGCCGGCGCTGAAGCGCACCATTGCAGCCGATTCACCACCCCGTATCTGCGGCCCGGCCGATCGCGTCATCAGCCCCAGATAGCCGCAATGGGCGGCAGCCTCCAAAACGATTCGCCCCGCGGTTACCGCGCCGCTGCCCCCGGAACCCGTGATTGCTACCGAATAACTGCCCGTCGTTTGTGAGGCTTTATTGTCGTTATTCATTAATTATCAGCACTTCGATGCGTCGATTGCTCTTTCGTCCCCGTTCAGTTTCGTTATTCGCCACAGGTCTGGATTCGCCATAGCCTATGGCAGTCAAATGAGTCCTATTCATATCGCCAACCTTTTCCAGAAATGATGCCACCGTTTCTGCCCGTCGCTGAGAGAGCTGTAGATTGACCTCCGCTCCCCCCACCGAATCGGTATGTCCGGAGACGACAACATCCGGATTTGGAAAAGACTTGATTGAGGTCACGATCTTGTCGAGCAAGGCGAAATTCTCCGATTGGATTTCGCTCCCACCGCTGGGGAAATTGAATGCCCGCAACTCCAGCAGAACATTGTGTCCCTGCCTGTAGACATTGGCCTCATCCGAAGTGAAGAGGTCCTGGATCTTGTCGAAGCGCGCTTGTGCTTCACGGTTTTCACGCTCCACGGCCTCAAGGCGGCTCTGCAGATCCATCCTGGTCGCCAACTCCGCCTGCTGGATCTCGGCATAATTGACCAATTTATCCCGCAGTACGGTGACCACCTCGTGATTGGGCCTGTCAAAGGGCAGCTCCTCGCCGGTGGGCTCATTGATCAGGCTAATCTGCTTCTGGTACCAGAGAACTATATCCTCCATGCTGTATTCACGCCGCTCGAAGTCCTTGATCATCTCCGTGATCTCGACGCTGCGTTGCGCCAGCTTGCTTGCACGCAGGGCATGGCTTTTGGCCTTGTGTCTCTGTGTCCTGTTGGTCTCCAGGACTGCAATCGAGAGAGCCAGCTCCTCATGGGCCAGCTTCAGTGTTTTCGGTGCGAAATCATCCGCTTCACTTTCGGTGGCCTGAGCAATGTCGTAGCGGGCATTTTCAGTCGCATCCTGCTTCAGCGCTTCCAGCTCGATATCCGCATAACCCTGCAGCATCTCGGGACGCCACTTCTTGGCAGCTTCGATGTCACCCTGTTCAACCCGGGTCGAGGCTTTACGCAGCTTTTCATCGAGGTTGCCGAAGCGCTCCTGCATCATGGTATCGGCACCGGCGGCGATTGCCAGCTGACGGGCATCGAGTACCTCTCGCATCAGCCGCTTGGAGTGTGTGGCATCCGCCTCCGCCTTATCCAGGATCTTGTTCAGCTCGATGATCGCCAGCGCCACTTGGTCATCGTTCCGCTTCTGTCCAAAGGCGATCGCCTCAGCGAGTTTTGCCTCGGCGGCGGCAAATCCCACCGGGGCGAGATCGAACAGGTCGTTCATCCTGTCTTCATTGAGGCGGGCTTGGAAAATTGCTATCTGTTCATACTCTTCGAGGACTTGATATTTCGAGAGGGTCGGAGTCGTGGCACACCCATGATAGAACAGACTCAGCAAAATGAGAGACAACAACCTCAACCTTATCGCCATAGCTCACTTCTCCTCAGAAAGGCGCATCGTGTTCGCAGTCGTTTGGCATCGACTGCCTGCCATGCCATTGATAGTCTACCAGAATTCCGCCAGCCATAGACGCGCGCGGAGGGTAAATGGGAGGGTATATCCGACGCTTGAGAATTTAACCCTGCCGTCACCGCCGATGATATAGCTGGTCGGCACTCCGCTGACCCGCCAGGCAGCCGCCAGTTTACCATTGGGATCATTGATCACGGGGAGCTGAAGCTGATTTTGCCGAAGGAACTCTGTGATCTCACTCTCACTTCCAGACTGCATTGCGACAGAAACCACCGGATAATCCATCGCCAAGGATGCGATGCCACCCGATTCAAGCTTGCAAACCGGGCACCAGCTGGCCCAGAAATGGACCAGTAGCGGTCGCTCCCCCTGGTGACGCAGATCAAACCACTCGCCTTCCAGGGTTTGACCGGAGAGCGCTGGTGCGTGTCCATCGGCCAGACCACGGGTCTGCCAGAAATGAATCAGCATCAAGGCAACGACAACAGAGAGAAGAGTCGTGAATCGGGCTAGCAAGCGCTTGCGTGGCGTGCCCTGTCTGTTTTTTGCCGCAGACATGGTTTCAGATCATTCGCTCAACAGGGCTCATACATCGACTCAAACACCTCCCTGCTGACCGCATAGGCGTCCAAGCCCGCTTCATCGTTGGAGACGATATAGTCTCCGGCCGAGTAGTGTGTCTCTCCCTCGAGGGTCTTGATGACGCCATCGTTTTCAGCGACTTCCGCCCAGACTTTGGTGGTTTTGATGTAGCGGCCAGGGCTGACCTCGGTATAGGTGCCGTCGAAGGTATCCGCGTCCACCGTATAGATGTCACCCCCGTTGTCGACCAACCAATCTCTTGGCTTACACCGCTGTATACCGCCCCACTTCCGATAGCTGAATCCTTCGGTATCCAGATCGAGCCTGATCGCAGATATGCTGGCGCCGGCTCTCTTCTTGTATCTCTTTCTTCTATTCATGGGGGGTAGCTCATCAACCTAGGGCCAGGGTGGCTGGACCGTCGTTTACCATACAACTGCAGAGTTATTAATACCATCGCCATGCCAAGGGTGATATCCGTCATTGGTAGTGCAATCGGGTTGTCATCTTGCAACCTGTGGCAGCACTGGCGTAATCGATGGTACCTTGCACCTGCCGTGTTCAATATAAACTATTTGCTGCCAAGGGAATTCAGGCGCCAATCGTAATCGAGAAATGAGATATCGATTTCGTCGCTGCGAAGCCGTTGCACATCCTTAACCGACAACCCGAGTTCTCGGCCATAGTCGGCGATAAAATCAACCAGCGAATGGTAGCCGTTCCAGCCCTGTTCAAAATCGTCCCGATACCATTTGAATATGGATGACACCTCGAGTCGATCTGCAGTGAAACGGTTGCGCGTTTTGTCTGCAAGGAACAGCTCGGTCTGTTCTGCCAACTGTATTTCAAGACGCTCGCCGCTATAGGCCTCCGCGCGTAACGCCGGGCAGCCAATACTGGCGCAGTTGACGGCAAAATGAATCCTCGGTTCCTCGTATTCCCCTTGCTTGCGGATCATTCCGTGTTCAATGTCATCCAGTGATATTTTTTTGCCAAACAGTTGAATGAAATCCCGCTTCCATGGAGAGCTGAAAAATCCCCCCAAATCCTTGATGGATGCAATCTGCGGATCGGCGGTTAATATCAGCTCCACTGTCCAGGCGTTGTATGCATTGATTAAAAAGGCCAGTTGCTCGGCAGCCGACCAGGTTTCGAACGACGCTTTGTCGACCGCCGCCAGCGAGTCTAAATATTGCTTCAGCCGCGCACGATCCTTACGCAGGCCATGATAGTCCACCGCTGTTGTCAGGCCATCTCGCTGCGGTACGACATGCTGTTGCAGCAAGCCATTCCACAGCGTGTGATCGAAGGCGTAGGTCTCCGTTGCCAAAACCAGCATCAAGCCGAAGACCACGACTGCTGAAAACCTGTTCATTGCCTGATCAATCCTCTCATCAGATTCGATAGTGTCTATTGTCTCGAACTTGTCACCGACCCCTGATTAGTCATTCCCCGGAAGCATAAAGTTCGCAGAGTCATGCAAGGGATTGACAGGGGACACACTGTCTCGAACCGGATGCGACCCATGCCGCCTGCCGGTTTGTGAATGCCCATCGTCCATCTAATGATGGATCGAGCGATGGATTAAACCCAGGCAGTTTTCGGCATATGCATCAATGGTTGCCGCCGGATGCTTATACTTCCAAGGCTTCAGGTAGCGCTCCTGGACCATTGTCAACACCATGGTTGCGATGAACTCAGCCGGATAGCCCTGCTCAGGTTGATCCTGCAGTTGCGAAACCAATCGCCCGATCTCTGCCACCTGGGAGCGTTCAAGGTTCTTCGAATCGTTCTGATGTTCCAGGGGCAGGCTACGGGTTTCGAAATAGAGAAAATAGAACCAGGGTTGCAGCAGCAACGACGAGTAGAGATACCCCTTGATCAAGACCTCCAGGGCAAGGGCAGGGTCCGGCTCCGCCTTCGCCGCCTCCACGATATCCTCACACACCAGGGTTACCGCATCCTTGACGATGATCGCGATGTTGTCCTTGTTGGTAATAGTCAGATAGACCCCTCCCATGCTCAAACCGGTCTCTGCAAGGAGATCTCTCAGGGACATCGCCTGAAATCCGATCTTCGGCACCAGCTTGAAGGTGGCACGGAAGATCTTTTTCAGGTTCCTAACCGCGAATTTTTCTCTTCTGATACCTATAAGCGCCTGATTACGCAGGAAAAGCAAAGCGTAGAGCCGGTCTTCGCCATAGGCAAAGCGCTTTTTGAAATCGGCAAATGTCAACGCCCTCAAAGGAACGCACTCTTGTGTCATGGCAGCCATTGCTGGTGGTCTGTCGAAAATAGTTCTTGACAGAAAATTGTAGCATAACTAATTTATAATAAAAAACGAACGCTCGCTCTTTTTTTGGGTCTAAACGATTAACCACTTTCTTCAGTATCCGGCGGGAGAAGTAAAATGATGACGAATCTAGTCCTAGCAGCAGTCGCCCTAGTCACCCTGCTGGCACTTGCCTATCGCGGCAGCGGGATCACCGCTACGACCCTGTCCATGGCCATTCTCACCCTGGCCTCTGCCCTCTTCACCGGGCTTGGCCCCATGACCTGGTTATTCGCCGCTGCGTTTATTGTATGCCTGCTGTTTACCCTCCCCTCACTGCGCCAACAACTCCTCTCCAAACCCACCCTCGGCATCATGAAGCGTTTGCTGCCGCCGCTTTCGGAAACCGAAAAAGAGGCCATCGATGCCGGCAGTGTCTGGTGGGATGGTGAACTCTTCAGCGGCAAACCGAATTGGCAGCGTCTGCTCTCCGGCGCCAAACCCAGCATCACTGACGAGGAGCAGGCCTTCATCGATGGACCTGTCACCGAGCTCTGCCGAATGGTCGACAAATGGCAGATCAACCATCAACTGAACCGATTGCCTGAACCCATCATCAACTATGTACGCGACAACGGCTTTCTCGGCATGATCATCCCGAAACGTTATGGAGGCCTGGAATTCTCACCGATTGCGCAATCCGAAATCCTGCTGCGTCTGAGCAATACCGGCAGCGGTGTCAGCTATCTGGTCGGCGTCCCCAACTCGCTCGGTCCCGGTGAACTGCTGATCAAGTACGGCACCGATGCACAAAAGGAGTACTACCTGCCCCGCCTCGCCAACGGCACGGAGATCCCCTGCTTTGCCCTGACCGGCCCCACCGCCGGATCCGATGCCACATCGATACCCGATACCGGCACGGTTTGCATGGGTGAATGGGAGGGGGAAGAGGTGATCGGGATGCGCCTCAACTTCTCCAAGCGCTATATCACCCTTTCGTCCATCGCGACACTCGTTGGGCTCGCATTCAGGCTCAAAGATCCCGATGGTCTGATCGGTGACACCAAGGATTACGGCATTACCTGTGCACTGCTTCCCCGGGACACCAAAGGGATGCGGATAGGACGCCGCCATCTCCCCGTTGGCGATGCCTTCCTCAACGGTCCCCTGCAGGGGAAGGATGTATTCGTGCCGCTGAGCTTCATCATCGGCGGTCCCGAAATGGCCGGCAAGGGCTGGCGCATGCTGGTCAACTGCCTCTCCGTGGGACGCGCGGTCACCCTCCCCACCACAGCGGTGGCAGTGAGCAAGCGCTCGCTGCTCGGCTCCAGCGCCTACGCCAGTCTGCGTCAGCAGTTCGGTGTCTCGATCGCTCAATTCGAGGGTATTCAGAAACCACTGGCCCGGATCGCGGGTCTAAGCTATATCATCAATGCCGCACGCCTGCAGACCATTCAGTCGATCGTCGAGGGTAACAAACCAAGCGTCCCTTCGGCGATCCTGAAATACCACACCACGGAAATGGCCAGGCAGTGTGTCCTCGATGCCATGGATATCCACGCCGGTAAAGCAGTCATCAAGGGACCCAAGAACTATATCGCCGATATGTATGAGTCGATGCCCGTAGCCATCACTGTGGAGGGTGCGAACATCCTCACCCGCAACCTGATGATCTTCGGCCAGGGTGCCACCCGTTCGCACCCCTATGTGATGCAGGAGATGGCATTGGCCCACGCCGAGGAGAGTCCGGAGGTGGTGGCCAAGTTCGATGCCACCCTGGCTGCCCATATGGGTAAGACAATCAGCAATTTTGCCCGGAGTCTGGTGATGGGACTCGGCCTCTCCCGTGAGGCTGCGGCGACGCAAAAACAGCATCTGCTCCCCTACTACCGGCGTATCAACCGACTCAGCAGCCTGTTCGCCGTGATAACCGATGTCGCGCTTCTCAATCTGAATGCGAAGTTGAAATTCAGGGAGATGCTCTCGGCCCGCCTGGGCGATCTGTTGAGCATGCTGTTTCTGGGCAGCATGGTGATCAAACAGCATGAAGAGAGCCAACAGGCGGATGAGGAGTGGCCGGTGGCCCAGTGGGCCCTCGACCATCTGCTTTATCAGTATCAGATAGCCTTCGATCAGCTGATGGAGAATTGGCCCAACCGGTTTGTCCCCATGGTTCTGAAGCGGCTTGCGTTTCCCATTGGTGGGCGCTTCAAGGCGCCGATGGACAAGCTGGAAAAGAGGATTGTCGAACTGATCACCACGGACAGTTCTACCAGAAGCGAATTAACCGGCGGACTCTTCATGGAGGCCGGGGCAAACAATCCCCTGGGCGAGGTCAACCAGGTCTTTCTCGAGAGTCTGCTTTTGCAACCGATCTTGAAAAGAGTAAAGCATGCACTACGCTCGGGTGAATTGACAATGCCGGATGACGGCGACCTCGCCGGCGCGGCCCTGCGTACCGCCCTGGTCACCGAACACGAGGCTGAGCAGCTGCGACGCTTTGATCGTCACCTGATGGCTGTCATCCACGTCGATGATTTCGACGAGTCGGAGTTGATACGCACGCCATATCATGAGCAAGACGATCTGCAGATGATCACAGGGTGAACAAATCCCCATAGAGGGAAAGGTAGCGAAGGAGATAGACTGATGAATTCAACTGCTCAAGCGAGTGTCCGGGACGTGAGTAAACCGACTATCGGCATACCCGTCTTCGGGCAGGTTGCAGTGCTCGGCGCCGGTGTCATGGGAGCGCAGATAGCCGCGCATTTTGCCAATGCCGGCATACCTGCCCTGCTGTTTGACCTGCCCAAGGAGGGTAAGGACAAAAGCGCCATTGCCAAGCAGGCGATAAAGGCCCTGGCGAAACAGAAACCGGAACCCCTGGCCATAGCCCACTATGCCTCGAGAATTTCCCCCTGTAACTATGATGATGACCTGGAAAAGCTCACAACCTGCGATTTGGTGATCGAGGCGATAGCGGAAAGAGTGGAGTGGAAAACCGCTCTTTATGAAAAGATCTCACCCCACCTCGATCCCCGGGCGGTTCTCGCCAGCAACACCTCCGGCCTCTCCATCACTGAACTGGCAGAAGCGCTTCCCGGCGACCTGCGCAGACGCTTTCTCGGTATCCATTTTTTCAATCCACCGCGCTACATGCCGCTGGTTGAATTGATCGCCCAGGCAGAGACCTCGCCTGAGGTTATCGACAGTATCGAGAGCTTTTGCGTCTCCACGCTTGGCAAAGGAATAGTCAGGGCCAGGGACACGGTCAATTTTATCGCCAATCGGCTTGGGCTCTTCTCCATGATGTCGACCATTCACCATGCGCAACGGCTCGGCCTCAACTTCGAGACTGTCGATGCACTCACCGGAAAATCGATTGGTCGCCCGAAGAGCGCGACCCTGCGTACCGCCGATCTGGTCGGGCTCGACACCATGCGCCAGGTTTTGCGCAACTCGGCGGAGAATCTCAGCGGCGATCCGTGGGTATCGGTCTACGGGATACCGGCCTGGCTCGACTCCCTGGTTGAAAACGGTGCCCTTGGCGCCAAGACCAAGGCGGGTGTCTATAAAAAACAGGACGGTGAAATCCTCGTCTATGAGCCCGCCGACGGCAGCTATCGCAAAAGCAAGGTCAAGATACCCGGCAAGGTGGAGAAGGTTCTGAAGGACTACAGAAATCCCAACCGCCTGGCAAAACTTCGCGAGATCAATGATCCCCATGCAGAGTTTGTCTGGTCCATTCAACGTGATGCATTCCACTATGCTGCCTATCTGCTGGATACCATTGCCGACAATGCCAGGGAGGTAGACCTGGCGATCCGCTGGGGATTTGGCTGGAAGCAGGGTCCCTTCGAGATCTGGCAACAGGCCGGATGGCGATCCATCGCCGATCTGATCCGAGAGGATATAGAACGCGGCAAGACCATTGCCAGTGAACCACTGCCGGCATGGGTCGGGGAGATCGACGCAATACACACCCCCCAGGGATCCTGGTCGCCAAGCGACAATGCCTATCACCCCCGATCCAAGCTAGCGGTCTACAGGCGTCAGCGCGCCCCCGAACTACTGGTGGGCGAGCAAGCGGAGCGCCAGGAGGTGCTGTTCGAAAACGATGCAGCGCGCTTCTGGCTCAGCGACGGGGATGTTGGCGTACTGAGTTTCAAGACCAAGATGCACACCATAGACAACGGTGTCCTCGATAGCCTGAACCAGGCCGCCGAACTGGCGGAGCAGCAACTGGCGGGGATGGTGATCTGGCACCCGGATGAGCCATTCAGCGCGGGGGCCGATCTGAAGTCGTTCATGCCGGTTGCGCTGAAGAGCATACTGCCGGGAAATACCGCCCTGGACGACCTGTTGCAGAAATTCCAGCTCAGCTGCATCCGCATGCGTAAATCCAATATTCCGGTGGTAGCCGCGGTACAGGGACTGGCCCTCGGCGGCGGTTGCGAGCTGATGATGCAGTGCGACCGTGTCGTTGCCGCACACGAAAGCTACATAGGTCTGGTCGAAGTGGGTGTGGGCCTTATACCCGCAGGCAGCGGCTGCATGGAGCTTGCCAGACGCGCCTCGATAAAGGCGGCGGGGGGCGACACATTCGAATCACTGAAGGATATTTTCGAAACCGTCGCCATGGGCAAGGTGGCCACCAGCGCCATCCAGGCCAAGGCCTTCGGGTTTCTGCGCGAAAGCGACGTTGTGGTGATGAACCGCCAGGAGCTGTTGCATGCCGCCATCGCCCAGGTGCGAGCGCTCAGCGCCGCCAACTACCGCCCACCCATAAAAACCCCGATTCGGGCCGGGGGACGCGCCGCCATCGCCAACTTCAAGGCGGCGATGACCAACATGCATGCCGGCGGTTTTATCTCCGACTACGACATGAAGATCGGCAACTTCGTCGCCGAGACGCTCTGCGGCGGTGCCGTCGATGCAGGCACCGATCTTCCGGAGAGCTGGTACCTGCGCCATGAGCGGGAGGGCTTCCGCTCGTTGTTGAAAAATACAAAGACACATGCCCGGGTGAAACATATGCTCGATACCGGTAAGCCCCTGCGCAACTGATTGAGGAGAGAGACTATGAGTGAACAGGCCTATATCGTGGCAGCAAGACGCACACCCGTCGGCAAGGCCCCCCGCGGCGTCTTCCGCCAGACCCGTCCGGACGATCTGCTCACCCATGTCATCCAGGGGGTTGTCGACGACAGCGGCGGACTGCAGGGCGAACAGATCGACGATGTGATCATCGGCTGCGCCATGCCGGAAGCCGAACAGGGTCTCAACGTGGCCCGCATCGCCACCCTGCTCGCCGGACTGCCGGATAGCGTACCCGGTGTAACGGTCAACCGTTTCTGCTCATCCGGCCTGCAGAGCATCGCCATGGCGGCGGACAGAGTCCGCCTCGGCGAGGCCGACATCGTCATCGCCGGCGGTGTCGAGAGCATGAGCATGGTGCCGATGATGGGCAACAAGGTGGCGATGAACCCGGCGGTATTCGAGGATGAAAATGTCGCGATTGCCTACGGCATGGGGGTTACCGCGGAAAAGGTGGCGGAGCGCTGGAAGGTCAGCCGCGAGGATCAGGATGCCTTCGCCCTGAGGAGCCATCAACGGGCACTGACCGCCATCGGCGCCGGTCACTTCGACAAGGAGATACTGCCCTACAGGGTGCGGCAGCATCTTCCCGATGAGGGCAATGCGATACGCCTGGTTGAGAGCGTGGTAACCAGTGACGAGGGACCGAGAGCCGATTCCACGCCCGAGGGACTGGCAAGGCTGCGTCCGGTATTTGCCGCCAAGGGGAGTGTGACCGCGGGCAACAGTTCACAGATGAGTGACGGCGCCGGTGCCGTGGTGGTGATGAGCGAGCGCAAGATGCGTGCCCTGAACCTGGAGCCCCTGGCGCGTTTCGTGGGCTACAGTGTCGCCGGGGTGCCAGCGGAGATCATGGGCATAGGCCCCAAGGAGGCGATACCGAAGTTGGAGCGGCAGACCGGGGTCAAGCTCGACGAGGTCGCCTGGATCGAACTCAACGAAGCCTTCGCCGCACAGAGCCTGGCGGTGATGCGGGAGATGGAGATGGATCCGCAAAAGGTCAATCCCCTCGGTGGCGCCATCGCCCTGGGACATCCACTGGGTGCGACCGGTGCCATTCGCACCGCCACTCTGCTCCATGGCCTGCAACGTACCAAGGAACGCTACGGCATGGTGACCATGTGTATCGGTACCGGCATGGGCGCCGCCGGCTTGTTCGAACGCTGTTGATAGCAAAAAGCCGCAACCGGGCCTGTTACACAATTGCCGGCTGCCAGCGGGACGATATGCGGTTTGCGTCGGTCCTATTACGACCCTGTACTCCCTATTCAGTATGCTTTTTGAAGGAGTAAACTGCATGAGCAGTGAATCTATGATTGCACCGGACACCACACCGGAAGAGCGTGTGGTTACGCTTTGGAGGCGCTTCGGCAAAAGTGCCGTCGGTCGCCGCATCTACAGCCTGCTGTTCGGGCGTCTGGTGCCCTATACCGGCACCATTCGGCCAATGATCGAAGAGATCTCCCCGGGCCGTGCCAGGGTAACCCTGCGCGACAGGCGCGCGGTACGCAATCATCTCAACTCGATACACGCCATCGCCCTGGCAAACCTCGGTGAACTTGCCAGCGGCCTGGCGCTGATCGCGGCCATGCCGAAATCGGCAAAAGGCATAGTCACCCGACTCGAGATCGACTACCTGAAAAAGGCCCGTGGCACCCTCACCGCCATCGGCGAGGCGGAAGTGCCGGAGACAATCAATGAGCCCACCACCCTGATGGCTCGCGCAACGATCTGGAACCACGAAGGTGAAAGTGTCGCAACACTCAACGTGCACTGGCTGCTCAGTCCAAGGGAGCCGGTGTGAGTCCTGACGCTCCCGGGGAGACAAGCTTCACCAGGGAGACCGGTATACGGGTGCCGCTGATCTGCGGCCCCATGTATCCCTGTTCCAATCCCGAGCTGGTCGCCGCAGCATCCGAGGCCGGCGGCATCGGCATCGTCCAGCCGGTCTCCATGACCTTTGTCCACGGCCACGATTTTCGTCAAGGGATCAGGCTGATCAAGAGTCTCACCGACAAACCGATCGGCATGAATGCCCTGATCGAAAAGTCCTCGAAGAAGTATCACGAGAGGATGGTGGAGTGGGTCTCCATCGCCCTCGACGAGGGTGTGCGCTTCTTCATCACCTCGCTGGGCAATCCCCGTTGGGTTGTCGACCGGGTCAAGGCCTGTGACGGTATCGTCTATCACGATGTCACCGAACGCAAATGGGCGTTGAAGGGCCTCGACGGCGGCGTCGACGGCCTGATAGCCGTCAACAACCGCGCAGGTGGACACGCCGGTCCCCTCTCCCAACTGCAACTGCTGGATGAACTCGGCGACCTCGAAGTGCCGCTTATCTGTGCCGGTGGCATAGGCGACGAAAAGCAGTTCGCCGAAGCGATCAAGCAGGGCTATGCAGGCTGCCAGTTGGGCACACGCTTCATCGCCACCAGGGAGTGCAGCGCGGCAATGCCCTACAAACAGGCCATACTCGATGCCGGTGAAAGCGATATCGTACTCAGCAACCGCATCACCGGGGTCCCGGTATCGATCATCAAGACACCCTATATTGAAAAGATCGGTACCAAGGCCGGGGCATTCGCCCGCCGGATGTTGCAAGGGAGTAAAACCAAGCACTGGATGCGCATGTTCTACACCCTGCGTTCAGCATTCCAGCTGCGTAAGTCTTCCCTCGACGAAAAAGGTGAAACTGAATTCTGGCAGGCGGGGAAGAGTGTTGCGGGGATTCAGCAAATAGAGCCGGTGGCCGACATTGTGAGTAGGTACGAAACTGCCCTGCTGGAGTTAAACAGATAAGAGAAAAGCCCGTGGAACCTGTACGCAATGCAGCGGTTGGCATTGCCACCTGGACCGGAGAATGCACCCTTTATGAGTGCAGCCGCTCGAATGGGGTGCAAGCCTGTTGCAAATTGACTCAAGCCGGTGAAACCGACCTCTTGCCAGTTTGTTTATTCATCTCCGATCCAGGATGCTATACTTGGGCCACGTACGGTAGATTCAAGAAGGAGGCGTTTGCATGATTGTTATCCACCCTTTACAGGCCAGTAATCAGGGTTAGTTGCCTAATCGAAATGGGTCCTGCCACGAATCCTCTCGCCTAACCCTCCTGTAATTACCCGGCCTGTATGCCGGGGTTCATAAGAATCCCAATAGATTCCGCATGCCGATAATCCGCGCATGCTGTTCAGTAATGTTTATTTTTTGGGATACCGACAATGCAAATTCACAACCTTCCTGGCTTGGGCTGGAGCAACTATTTTCAGTCTCAGCTGGAGCTGGACTCGCTTCATTCACAACTACCGTTCCGCGTAGTCTCCGTGCAACGCAATCTCATCGAGTGCATCGGTTTCGACAGGGAAAACCGGCACAAGCAGCTCCAGCTGTCCACCTACCATTGGCGAAACGACCCGCCGCAAGCACATCCGACAATTGGCGACTGGCTGTTGCTTGATCTTGAGCTTAAACCGCTTCATTTACTTGAACGGAAATCCCTGATCAAACGCGGAAGCGCGGGAAGGGAATCATCGATTCAACTCATAGCGGCAAATATAGATACCGTATTCATCGTTTCCTCATGCAATGATGAATTCAACATCAATAGGATAGAGCGGTATTTATCGATAGCTGCCGAGTCCGACATACACTGTGTAGTGGTCTTAACAAAGATTGATCTTCGCTCAGATACTACTGCCTATTCTGAGACAATGGCACGCAGTCACCCATACCTGCCGGTCGAGATGATCAATGCCACGGACACCTCGACACTACACGCACTGGAAAAATGGATTGAACATGGCCAGACGGTGGCACTACTCGGGTCATCCGGCGTTGGCAAGTCCACCATTATCAACGGTCTGAAGGGGAATCAGGAGCAGGCCACGGCAGCCATTCGCGAAAGTGACAGTAAAGGGCGCCACACCACGACATCCAGAAGCCTGCACTGTCTGCCCGGTGGCGGGCTGCTGCTCGATAATCCGGGCATGAGGGAGTTGCAGATCGTCGACAGTGAAGATGGAATCAAAGCGGCTTTTTCGGATATCGACAGCCTGGCAAAAAAATGCCGGTTTACAAACTGCCGGCATACAACAGAACCTGGTTGTGCAATTATCGAGGAAATCAAAACAGGCGGGCTTGAGCAACGTCGCCTCGACAACTACAAGAAGTTGCTGGCGGAACAGCTACGTAACAGCGAGTCCCTTGCCGAACGCCGTTGCAATGACAGGGCCTTGGGACGCTTTTACAAAAACGCGCTGAAAAGCGCGAGGAGATTCAAATCCAGGGAATAGATGTACTCGGTTCATAATCCCTAAAGTAGTTGTATTATTTCCGACTGCGTCTAGCTGTCTTTATGGCTATTATAAACATAACCATATAAAGGGCTGTAGCACAGAAAACCGCATAATAATTATAATAATTAACGTCAAATCCGGCGAGCCATACTGAAATCAATAGAATTAAAATAAATAATGGCGTAAGCTTCCCCGTCAAGTTGACAGTTCAAAACTAGAGTTTTTCCGGTCCTGATTGGCGTAAACGGTGGGTGGTAATCCACCGAGGGAAT